>WBUL01000001.1 GCA_008933735.1 Anaerolineae bacterium
GTACTGGTGCTGGTCGGCAAACCCGCCGATGCCCTGGTTACAGGCGGCGCAGTCGGCATCAACATTATCGTGGGGACGTTCCAGGAATTTCAGTCCAAACGCAAACTTGATCAGATTGCCTCCTCACCCGCCCTAAAGTAACTGTTATCCGGGATGGCAGACCGCAGGAAGTCAGCCAGACAGAGGTGGTTTTAGGGGACGCCATTCTGCTGCGTGCAGGTGATCAGGCGGTCGTAGATGGAAAAATTATCTCACAGAGCGCAGGCAAGCTGATTGACATGGACGAGTCACTGCTGACTGGTGAATCCGATCTGATTCCAAAGCGCACTGGCGATGAGATTTTATCCGGGAGTTTTGCGGTGGTTGGCGAGGCTGTCTACGTGGCGGAAAAAGTCGGGAAGGACAGCTTCGCGCAAAAAATCACAGCCGGCGCACGTGAATTTACCCTCAGTATCACGCCTTTACAGCGTCAAATCAGCATCATTGTGCGAATGCTGGTGATGTTAGCCATCGGTATGAGTCTTCTGCTTGGCCTGTCTTACCTTTACCAGGAAAAACCGCTCTCAGACAGCGTTGAAGATATGGCTGTCGTGATTTCGCTGGTTCCGCAGGGGCTTCTGTTGATGATTACGGTCGCTTATGCGTTGGGGGCAGTGCGAATTGCCCGTAAAGGGGCGCTGGTTCAACAAAGCAATGCGGTCGAAAGCCTGAGTAATGTGAATGTGCTTTGCATGGATAAAACAGGCACCCTGACCACCAACCGAATCTTATTTCATGGGCTGCATCCTTTTGATGGGCTGGGAACAGATGGCTTTCAACAACTCCTTGGCGATTACATTGCCAGTACAGGTTCAAAAAACCGTACCGCCGAGGCTATCGCCGCCGCGATTCAAGGCACAGCGATTCCGCCCGTAGCTGAAGTTCCTTTTTCTTCAACGCGGAAGTGGGCAGCCGCCAGTTTTAGCAACGGCAGCAAACCAGGGACTTGTATCCTGGGTGCACCAGAAGTGCTGCGTACTCAGGTGAAAATCCATGATGAAGCGGTTTTTGCCCAGAAGCTGGAAACTCTCGCAAATCAGGGTTTACGGGTGCTTTTGTTCGCACATTCAGCGCATGTGGTCAATCCAGATGAACTCCCCGAACATGGCGAGGCCTCCCTGCCGCCGAATCCTGTCGCATTGGGTTTTGTGAGTTTTTCGGATGAACTGCGCCCCCATGTCCGCGATGTGCTGGACAGTTTCCGGGCAGCCAATATCAAACTGCTGCTGATTTCCGGCGATAACCCCGATACGGTCTCGGCGCTGGCCTATCAGGCAGGTTTCCGTCCGGGAGAAGACCGGGCTATATCCGGTATTGAGCTTGCTCAGTTAGACGACACCGCCTTTGAAGGAGCCGTCCAGACACATACGATCTTTGGGCGCATTACCCCTGAGCAAAAACAGCGGATTGTCGAAGTGCTGCGCGAGCATGGGGACTATGTCGCCATGATGGGCGATGGGGTCAATGATGTGTTATCTCTGAAAAAAGCGCAGGTTGGCATCGCCATGCAGGATGGCAGCCAGGCGACCCGGGCCGTAGCCGATATTGTCCTGCTGGGTAATCAGTTTGAAGTCCTGCCTGATGCTTTCCTGGAAGGGCAGCGCATCCTAAACGGCATGAATGACTCGATGCGTCTGTTTTTAACCCGCACCTTTTTTACCGTGCTGCTGATTATTATTGCAGGGTTCATCAATACCGATTTTCCCTTCACGCCCCGCCACAATGCCCTGCTGACCTCGCTTCCAGTAGGGATTCCGGCGTTGTTTCTGGCATACTGGGCGAAAACCGGACAGCCCAAAAAATCCCTGCTGGTATCGGTCACGCAGTTTGTGTTTCCAGCAGGGTTTTCGCTGGCGGTCGTCTCAGTGTTTATCTGGATTCTGTATCTGACTTCCGGCACGTCGGCTGAGGTCGAAACGGCCCGCAGCGTATTAACCACGGCAGCGTTGATTGGTGGGCTGTGGATCATTATTCTGGCAGAACGTGAACGTGAACACTGGCGGAATGGGGATGCCCCGGCTTATGATCCACGTCGAATCGTGTTGGCGCTGGCGCTGCTGGCGCTGTTCGGCGTAGTCATGGCTGTGCCCGGCCTGCGTGATTTCTTTGAAATGAAACCTCTTTCCTGGGCAGATCTGGCAATTATTGCAGCCAGCATGACAGGATGGAGTATCGTTCTCATGCTGCTGTGGCGCTATGATGTCCTTGAACACCTGCTCATTCCAGGATACCGCCCTGACAAACCTAACCTGTGATACTGAAAATTACCCTGCTCCGTCATGGTTTAACTCCCAGATAACCCGCATCCCATCCAGAGTCAGGGAATCCACAATCTCATCAATTACGTCCGTGTGCTGGTTAAACAACGGCGCCAACCCCCCGGTTGCAATCACCCTGACACCATCGGGGTCTTCCTGGAGCGCAGCTTTCAAGCGGCGAGCCAGCCCTTCCACCAGTGATACATAGCCCAGAAAAACCCCACTCTGGAGCGCGTGGGAGGTGTTGCGTCCAATTGCGGAGGGAGGCGGGAATAAATCCACTTTATACAGACGCGCTGTACGGCTGACCAGTGCATCCAGCGCTACATTAATCCCCGGTGAGATCGCCCCGCCTATATAAGCCCCTTCCCGCGAAATCACATCAAAGGTGGTCGCGGTACCAAAATCAATCACAATCGCAGGGCCACCACCGTACAACATTTTGACTGCTGCCGCATTGACGATACGATCCGCCCCGACCTGCTCAGGCAAATCAATGTCAATTTTAACCCCTGTGTTAATGGTGTGGTTTATATTCAGCAAATCCGCCTGAAAATATCGGGGCACAAGTTCACGGAAAGCATCAGTCAAAACGGGCACGACACTAGCTATGACCACATGCTGCACATCCTGAAAATCCAGTTCGGCGGAGTGTAAGAAATTCCGCAGCAGCACTGCATATTCATCACCCATTTTGTTGGCAACGGTGCGTGCTCGCCATGTGACCCGCCACATGGTACCATCCCACAGGCCAAAGTGAATATTTGTATTGCCAATATCAACAGCCAGCAGCATCATTATTCCCTGTGCATTCCCTCAATGGCATTTTGCAGCGCGTTCATGGCGTCATGAAGTCCGTCAATCGGCACCGCCACATCTTCCAGAAAGCGCAGCCCGCCCAGAGCAGTTTCCAGCGGACTGGGTTCGCTCACACGCTCGATCACGTTGAGGTACTGATCGAGCGCTTTTTTCTTCTGTCGCTTGACCAGCAGGCCCTGGGCATAATCCAGCCGTGCCCAAATATCTCCTGGGCGATCATCCAGTATCGACTCGGCAATTTCAATAACGCGGTCATACATGGACTGCGCCTGCTCCTCATGATTGAGCTTTTTGTATAACATCGCCAGGTTGCCCACTGGATACGAATTGTTGGGGGTCACTTTAACGGCGGACTCGTAGACCTTAAGCGCTTCATCCAGGCGCCCCTGACGACGATAAATTCCACCCAACGTTCCAAAATAGGACTCATTGTCGGCATCAATCAAACCAGGATCAGAAGAGAGCGCTTTGGTCAGATTAATTTCCGCCTGGGCACGAAGCTGATTACGAATCAGATCATCCTGTTCCAGGTTTGCCATGCGGCTTTGCGCCAGCCCCATCGCGGCAAGTGCAGGCGCAAAATTCGGGTCGATTTTGAGCGCACGTTCAAGATGCTCTATCGCCTGCTCAAACCGCTTGCGCCCCACGTAGAGATAGCCAAGGAGATAGTTGGTTGTCTGGTTATTGGGATCCAGTTTGATGGCTTCTTGCAGGGTGGCAATGGCGGTTTCACGATTGTTCGCCCTGACCTGCTGTTCCGCTAACAACAGCAGGGACAGCACTCGGAAGGAGCTTTCTGCATCTTTTTTGGCGGCGCCAATCGCTTCATTCACAATTTGCAGCAGGTTACCCGTCGCGCTTTCAGTGCGAACCAGAGAATCCTCGATTTTATGAGTCAGTTCAGCAAACCGCTTTTCGCTGTCTTCCTGCCGACGGTGATCCGCCTCCACACCTTCCTGAAGCTGCTTCTGCATGTTTTTGGTCAATTCTTCCATACGCCGTTCACTGGCTTGAAGACGTGTGGACGCTTCCTCAATCGATTTATCCAACCGGGAGCGCACATCCGCCAGGCTCGAACCAAACGCGATGGCAGTGATCGCCAGCAGCGCCGCAATCAGAATCGAGCCTCCCTCAATAAAACTCAGAATACTGTCAGCAGAATTCGCCGCGCTGTCGGCTCGCTCCGAAATCGCCTGCACTTCCTGTAAAGTCCGATCAGCAGTAACCTGGGCTTCGATGGCCGCCCGCAAGGGGTCATCATCTGGCAGGCCATCCAAACGATCCATCAGTTTTTGACTCGGCTCAAACCGGGGCGTTCTCGCCTCGTTGTCATTCATGATGGCAGTGTAAAGCGCAATAACAATCGCGATAATTGCAAGGCCTAAAGGCAGGCCATCCACAAAACGTTTTACCATAAGGCACCTGCGGTATAATTCAGGTTATCTATATAAGTTTCCCTCTGATGGGGGGCGGATGCAAACTTTTTTAATACGAGTATTTATTGTTTTTACCATCACAGCGGCACTCCCCAGCTCTGCCCAGATGCCTGTTTCTATTGGGGGAGATCTGCGGGGGATAGTTGTCGAAGATGGCGCAGCCCTGTTGGCAGAAGGGTCGTCGATTCTGCGTGTGCCGCTTACCTCACCCTACGCGCCAGTTGAACGGCTGAATCTAGGGCAGGACATCCTTGAATTACAACGCCATCCATCCGGTCTGTACGCCCTGACAGAACAAGGGGTTTTTGCGCTGAACCATGCTGGAGACACAATCCTCAGTTTCACTCCGGGGGGAGGGCAGAGCATGACCATTCATAATAACTGGCTGACGATTTCGGCGCGGGAGGCTGGTGTGCGGCTGCGCCAAATTCAAACGGATGGTAGTTTGACAGGCACATGGCAAATCGATACCCCTGGTGCAGATTGGCAGGCTGTAATGACCGATAATCAACTGCTGGCAGTTGCTGACAGCGGCGCAGGGGTGCGATTTTATGCGTTTTCTGAGCCGGATTCGCTTTCGAGCATCAGCACCCTGCTGCAAATCTCACCTGCCATCCAACTTGCTGCCTCTGGCTCTAAAGTCTTTGTGGCAGATGGTCAGCATCACCTCCATCAGGTAGATGTATCAACGCCAACTGCCCCGATTGTAGAAGGCCGCTACGCGCCGATCAGAGCCGTGCAGAAGGCGATTTTAGTCGATTCATGGATCATCATGGCGGACGCCGTTGATGGGCTAAAAATTTACGATGCCCAGACCTTACGCTACGTTGCAGGAGAAATTGACCACCCAGCCCTTGATGTTCAGCAGGCGAACCATTGGATTGTAGGGGCTTATACAGACGGGCTGAAAATTTACGACGCCAGCCGACTGCCCGTCCTGGTCGAAACTGCGGTTATTCCTCTGTGGGCACAGCCGACTGCACTAGCAGCCAGCGAAAACCATATTGTTGCCGCGCTGGGCAGCCAGGGATTGGTCATTGTCACCCTGAACGGATTTAAGACTCTGGCGGCTTTGAGCGTGCGGGGAACAATTTCAGACCTGAAAATCCAGCATGACCTTGCGTACCTCCTTTTGGATGATGGGCGTTTTTTGATACTGGATATGACCAATTTTAATGCGGCTCAGGTCGCCAGCATTACCGAAATCAGCGGTATCCCTCAACGAGTGCATATCAATGGATCGCTGGCGGTTATTGCATCTGGCGCAGCCGGATTCTATGTCTTTGATGTGACTAATCCTGCTCAGCCGCAGCGGTTGGCCTTGATTCCAGCCAATGAGTTTGCCTATGATGCATGGCAGCTTTTCCAGGACAGTCTATTGCTGTTGGATGGAAAACAGCTCCGGGTAATCAGCCCACAAAATTTCACGGAATTGGCTGTCTATCCAGCAGTCGGAAGATCGCTGGCAGTGACCGGGCAGTTGGTGGTTACAGCGGGAGAAAATCGGATTGCTAATTTCAGCGCGTTCGGTGGCAATCTCACCCCCCTGACAACCTATGCTGCCCCACTCGATATTACTTCCATGCAGGCGCAAAACGGCGAACTGGTGCTCAGCAGTCTTACGCCGGAAGCCGCAGTAGTGCGCCTTGATTTCAGCAACCCAGAACACCCCCACGAAACGGCTATCTATGCGCTGCCCCAGGGTATTAAAAAGTTTGCGCTGCAAAACGCCGATTTAATCACCATTAATTCCGAAAATCGCCTCACACACTGGAAAATCAACCCATTCCAAGCGGAATTTGCGGGAGAATACCTGCCGCCAGCCCATTTTACAGGACTGCACGTTTTGGATCAGACAGTGTATCTGTTGGGCAACCCGTCGCAGCAGGTCATCGCTAATACGGTCGTGCCTTTGGATTTGTCAGCACAGATCATGGCACACACAAGGAATGGGTACGGGGTGGTAGATGACAACGGCAGATTGACCATTTACGAAGGCGATGCTCCCGTCTACGAGGCTGAAAATGTGACCTCCCTGACCGCCAGCGATGATGGATTCTGGTTTAGTGATGTAGGCGGAAACACATTTTTCGTGGCGACAAGCCAGCCGGAATTAAAAATCGAATTTAAAGGCCATGTCACGGCGCTGGCTTGGCAGGCCGGCATCCTTTATCTTGGCACGCACGATGGGCAGGTCATTGCCTGGCAAAATGGGCGCATGGCCGCACAGCAGAACAATCTAGGGACAGTTCACCGCCTGACCCCGCTGAGTAACGGACACATCGCTGCTGCTGCCGACGATCTGTGGATTTTCGACAGCCTTTTAAACCAAATCCGCCAGATACCCCTCCCAGATAAAACCTTAGCAGCAGCTCACAGCCAGGATCAGCTTGCTGTGGCTAACGGTCTATGTGGCATCCGCCTGTTTTCCTATCCTGATTTGCATGAAATCGGGACGGCGCAGGTGGGATATGTGAGCGATGTTGCATTTGTCAATAACAAGTTGTGGGCAATCATCGGCGGGAAAGCCGTCGCATTTGACATGACGGCAGGTGAACTCCCCCTGACTCCTATCGCCCCCTACCATCCCGAAGTCCTGTATGCTGACAACAAGGTTTCAGAGCTGCGCTGGCAGCCCACAGACACAGTCTGCGAATCGGCGGCTTACGAAGTCAGTTTCAATGGACAACCCGCTGTTCTTGTCAACGAGTCGCGCTATCCGCTTAATACGAATATTCAGAAAGATCTGCGCTGGCAGGTAACCCGGCTGACCGCCAACGGAGAGCGCATCGCCAGTCCTCAATGGACTCTTTATACGGATTACAGTGGATGGGCACAATCACCACAGCGTTTTTCAGATCGACTTGAAACCGAGGATCGAGTGTCTGGCTTATGGATTTTGCTCGGCTTATTGATGCTTGGGATGGGGATGGTGGGCTTAGCCAGCCTGCTTCGGAGAATGTTTTTTCCAGATAAAAAACAAGGGGCTTAAAAACCCCTTGTTCAGCTCCGCAACCTGGACTCGAACCAGGAACCCATCGGTTAACAGCCGATTGCTCTGCCGATTGAGCTATTGCGGAATGTGCGCCAAAAAGATACCAGACGCCGGATACCATGTCAAGACAGATTTTCCAGCAGTTCGCGGACTTTTCCCGCCAGCTCAGCACGCGGCAGGGTGATTTCCGTTCCCGCTGCCAGCAACTTGAGTTTTACGGTCTCCTGCTGTATCTCCTCTGGCCCCAGGATAACGACCAGCGGGACTCCTTTTGCATCCGCGTAGCCGATCTGCTTGCCCAGATTTTTACGACTGTCCAGATATGCTTCGGTACGGATGCCTGCCTGCCGGAGTTCGGATGCCAGCCGCAGGGTTTCTGCCTCGGTTTCCTGATTAAAAACAGCCACCAACACCTGCACCGCCGTTCTGGATAACGAAGGGGGATACAGATCCAACTGCTCCATCAAATCAATGATTCGTTCAATCCCCAGGCTGATCCCAGTGGTGGGCAAACTCTGGCTGCGGAACATGCCGATCAGGTCATCGTAACGCCCACCGCCCTGCACACTGCCCAGGTTTTCCGGCTTCGTGATAATGGTTTCAAAAATCGGGCCCGTATAATAACCCAACCCGCGCACCATCGTCATATCGATCATTGTGCGTTCATCCGGCACAGCAAAAGCGCTCAGATAATCAGCAAGTTCATCCAGTTCGCGCAAACCTTCCAGTGCGACATCAATGCCCGCCAGTTGTTCGCGCAGGCGCAGCAGCAGCGCGTCTTTGTGATCTGCCTGGGTGCCCAGCAAATCCACCATGCGCTTTACAGCGGCATCCTCGATTCCATGCTTCCGTAAATCCTCGCCCACCCCGCCCAGGCCGATTTTGTCCGCTTTATCAATGATGCGGTAAAGATTTCCAAGCTGTGAATCCGCCACGCCTGCATAAATGCCTATCCCTGTCAGCAGCTTGCGCGAATTGATCTTGATTGTAAAATCCTCAAACCCCAACCGCGAAAGCACCGCGTAGACCAGGCTGACACACTCCGCATCAGCGTTCATGGTGCGAATACCGACAATATCCGCATCGCACTGGAAAAATTCCCGGTAGCGCCCACGCCCTGGACGTTCGCCGCGCCACACCGGTGCGATATGATAGCGCCGGAAGGGAAGAGGGAGATCGCTTTCGTGTTCGGCAAAAAAGCGGCTTAACGGCACCGTTAAATCATAACGCAGGGCGAGTTCTTCCTTGCCTTCACTGTGACGGGCGTGGTAAATCAACTGTTCCGCATCTTCACCATATTTACCCATCAGGGTACTGTGCAGTTCCATCACCGGGGTATAAATGGGTTCAAAGCCGAACGATTCAAACACATCACGCACCGTGTGCATCACAAATTCGCGCTTGTGCATTTCAGCGGGCAAAAAATCACGCATTCCCCTGGGGGTTCTCGCCTGTAATTTGGACATCCCTGTTAAAAACTCCTGTTGATTACCACGCGCCGAAACATCATAAAACATCCCCTGGAATCAAACAAGGGGCTTAAGCCCCTTGTTAATACGTTGTGCGAAATCTTTTACGAGATCGAGCGCAGACGACGGGCAGCCATCACAACCCCCACCAGAACCATACCCGCCAGAGCCAGGATCAGCAGGTCGGTGCTGGTCACTTCATTGCTGTCACCGCTGAACAAGCCCGTACCTGTCAGTGTACCCTGGGGTGAGGGCGGCGGCACGGTACCCTGAGCGGCGGCAGTCTGGAGGGCGGCGGCAGTCTGGGTTGCCACAATAGGATTAACGATCTCGGTGGTTGGAGATGGGATAATCGAAGTTGGCCCCCCTGTACCTTCGGGTACCTGCGCCGCTCCTTCAATGAGAAGTTCAATCGGTTCCCCGGTACCCACATCAACCGGAAGAAGCTGCGCTTCGGTCGTGACCTCAAAATTCACAATCTGGTCAGCAATTTTGATCCAGTATCTGCCGGGAGGCAGGCCAGTGATCACAAGCTGTCCCTGGTCGTTAGTATAAAACACCTGACCGGGATTGTACTGTTCATCGCCGCCCTCCTGCTGGGCAGCTTCGCCGCTGCTATCCGGCCCTGAAATCGACCGCCCCACAGGCAGCAGATACGGCGCGGCGCTGAAGCTCTCGCCAAATCCTGCACCTCCGGCCTCAAGCGTCGGCGTAGGCGGCTGCGCGGGTGCCTGGCTGGTTGCGGTAGCAGGTATCTGAGCAGGCGTCTGTGTCGCCCCTCCCGCAGGTGGAGCGATTTGCCCCCCTGCCTGCGCGGTCGAGGTCTGGAAAATCGGATTCAGGCCCGGTGTCGGGCTGGTTGAGGTCACGCCGCCCGCACCCCCCGCCTGCGCGGTTGAGGTCTGGAAAATCGGATTCAGTTCACCGCCGCCGGTTGCAAGCGTCGGGGACGGAGAAGCCGCTGCCGGGGACACGCCTCCAGCGGCCGGCAAACAAGCCGAAAGACTCCCCGGCGCCGGATTAAAAACACCATCTCCATCATCGATGAAGACACAAACTGGCACATTAGCAGCAGGTGCGTTGTTCGCCAGCGGGTCACGGATGACAATGGTGATCGTGCCCGGTGTGGGTGTGGCTACAGAGGCTGTTTGGGTTGCGCCGAGGACGATCTGAGTCGCCGTCGCATCCAGAGCCGCCCTGGTCTCCTCAAAAGACACCTGTGTCCGCCGCACACCTTCTTCTGCGGTTGCCGTGATAATCGCTTCAGCCGTTTTGGTCTGGGCGACCGAGGTCTCCAGCAGAGCCACCGCTGTTTCTGTGACGGAAATGGCCGTTTCAGAGGCAGCGACCGAGGTTTCCACTTCCTGGTTTTTCAGGGTAATCGCAGTCGCGGTCAGGGCACTTGACGAAATACTGTCATCGCCTCCAAGAATCAAAAACGCGATGACCCCCATCAAGCCCAGAAACACTGCCCCCAACAGCGCCGCCGCAACTTTGAAGGTGGTGCTAATACCACCCTCTTCCTCAACTTCCCCGAATTCATCAACATCATCTTCCGGGAAGCTCGGCTGTAAATCCTCTAAATTATCTAAATCAGAGCCACCAAACAGATCATCTTCTTCATCGCCAAAGAAGTTCTCAAAATCGTTATTGGACACAAAATCCTCCCCTAACCTCGGCGGTCACCCCTGTGACTGCACTTGCTACTGTCCTACGCTGTCCAGGTTCGCTAAGGGCACAATCACCCGTTCCCCGGACTGAAGTCTGAGATGGGCGCAGGCTGTTCGTAAGCCGTTTTCAATTTTAATGGGCAATTCCGGGAGCTGGGTGATTTCCCCAAGACGGCCCGCATACGGCGCCCGGCGCACATGCACCAGCATTCCGACTTCCAGAGGTTTGGTGACCTGAGGCCGTTGTTTTTCGGGACGCGCCAACCCCACCGGAATAATAATCTCCGGGCGTGTATTATGACGCAGATCGGGAATAATCGCATCAAAAACTGCCTGATTGCCACGTTTTGCTAACAAAAGTTCATACAATCGCATGGTCGGGTTCACTTTACCGAAACCCTCAGTAAGTATAACAGGCACTTTAAGCTGCATTGCTTTTTCGCGCAAGTTTACGGGAGCGCTGGGGGCAACAATTCCGGCGAGTTCCTGCTGCTCCACCACCACCAGATCAATTTCGTTCAACGGCCGGAGCAAAATGACGACCTTGCCCCGGTACGGAGAAAGGGTCATGTCATCGCCCAGCAAATCCGATAATCCCTGTCTGGTCGATTTACCGCCGCCGAAATCCACGCCGGGTTCAAATTCAAAACTGGAGGTTGCCAGCCGCCCATTACCCCACGCGCATTGAAGCTGCGTGCCCTGCGCTTCCAGCGTGACACCTCGCCTGGGTTCGACAGCCGTAACCATCCCACGAAAAGTCGCGTGCACTTCGACCACTTCGGGATTCACCTGCAAAATCACATACCCGTGTTCCACCAGCAGCACAACCGAATCGGCAGGCACTTTGGGGATCTTGCGGCGGTGGCGTCGGCTGTCTACAAGCGATGTTCCAGCATCAACTGGCTGCCCAACTTCAACTGCCAGGATTTTCTTCAGGGCATTGTCATCCTCCGGATCTATTTTCATCGGGCCTGCCACGTCGATAATCCGATAATCAGACGGGCGTGTGCCTGCAACCAGAAGATGATTTGCCGGAGCAATTTCACCTTCCTCAATCAGCACATCGCCGACCATACCAGGGGGCAGCGCATGTTTACGAACGATGCGTGTGTCTTCCAGCAAAATGCGATGCGAAGGATAAAAGTTCATTTCAGCCCCAATTCCCTGGCAAGATCATCGACCGCGCCCTCGGTTTCTTCATCCGCCCCGGCTTCGAAGAGCGCCTGAAGATCGGGCGCAGGCGGGGCATCAGGCAGGCGTTTGTAATCCGGGAAATGTTCATCTGAAATACCGCTGATCACTGCGCCAATCATCGCCGCAACATCGGGGGCTCCTTCAACTTCAGCAGCTTCCAGCATTTCAAGATCCAGTGCCAACCCGGTAACCGTTGTGAACCAGTCGGCGATTGTCTGTTTACGCCGCCGCCCCGAAGGCAAACGAACAGGTCTTCCACGCATGTCAAAAATCAGACCCGCCGTCCCTGCACGAACCCGTTCTTTAATGCGCCGCTTGCCATTCATGGACATGCCGCGTGGCAGACGAATATCTACATCCACCCACTTCCCCGGCATAATGCTGGGTAACCAGATTTCCCCTGGGGCGATTTGTTTTTTAGTCGTCTGACCCTCTACCGTGAGTTTGACGCGAGCCTTACCCCGTGGGCCTGCCCGCCCCACCGGGCAGTATGCCCGCCCCAGGCTGACAAAACCACCGTTTTCCACTACCTGCACTACCGCCAGCGGATTGGTGTAACCAATCACACCGAGCGCGGGTGCCAATCCATAAGGATCAAGCAGAATGTCAAAAGCCCCGGCATTTTGCAGTGAATCCAGGATCAGCAGCGCTGACAGCCCCGGAGCAAGGTTCGCGGTAAAAACCGCGCCACCGACAATCACAGGCGAAAAGTCCACAATATCGCTGCCCAGCGCTTTCCACTCTTCCCGCGCCTCTCCGACCATCAATCGCACAATTTCGCGGGTAATTCCCTGTTCAATAAGCAGGTCGCGGAAGGTCTGTGGAATCGTCAGCGGTGAGAGCGATTTGTTATACACCCATTCTTCATATGCTTCCGGCGAAAAACTAAAGGGGAGCCAGCGCTCTACATCCCGCCAATCAATCAGATCAAGGGTAGAAAGGATGCTGTGCCCCAGACCAAGCGTGCTGCGAATATCTGCTGTCGCCACGCCACCCCGATTCGCCAGCAGGGCGCTGGTGCCGCTGCCAACATCGAGATACAACACGCCGCGCCCTTCTTCCAGGCTGTCAAAATAACGCACCAAGTTGGCGGCGCTTTGCGCGGTAGGCACAATGCCATATTTACTGAAAGGCGAAAGCTGCCGGAAGCCGCCCGCCTGCTTTTTGATAAAGTCGTCAAAAACCTGTGCCAGCATCAATTTCGCTGAATCGAGTGCTTCTTCACTGAGTTCAGGCCGGATATTTTCCGCAATAAACAGCGCACATTCTTCATTCAAGCGCTTTTTGACCCAGCCCCGCAGGGCAGTATTCCCCCCGTACAGCACAATTGGGCGGTTACCCTGAGGTAAGAGTTTCACCGCCAGTTCAACCAACCGTACCAGACTTCGTACAGCTTCCTCATTACCAAAATCTGTCCCCCCTGCAATAAAAATCAGGTCGGGATTCTGGCGCAAAATCCGGTTGATGCGCTGCTCTTCGGTAGAGCTGTCAATCAGACTAATGGTTTCTACCACGTCGATATACGTTCCGGTCAGGGCGCGATGAGCACTCACCAGACTGATGTCATTCATCAGACCAACCAGCACGGCACGTAATGGCCGTCCCGCGCTGCTTGCCGTGAGTATTAACTCATCCAGAAATCCGGCCTCATCGCCCTGCCCCAGGAAAGCTCGTCCGGTAATGGTCTGGAGGCGATTGATGTTGCGTTCCAAACCCTGAGTCACATCTTCAACCGGCGGTGCAATCGTCGTGCGGGTCAGAGTGCCGGAAACAAAACGATACTGCCCTTCCACGACATCAATCAGAAGAGTGCGTGTGTGTGCAATTCCGAAATCGGCGTAAAGATAGGATTCCATACAGGCTTACCCGATTTGTTCCAGCAAGAAAGTGAGTTGTTTACTAATCACATCATCAAAAACATTTAAGCTGGTCAGCATAGCACTGGCGTAAATGGCACCAAAGGTAATCGCCAGAATCAACTGTCCAAACCCCGCCAGAATCCGCATGGGCAGGCTGCGTGTTACCTTACCATCCACGCGGCGGCTGGATAAGTATTGAAAATACACCAGTGTGCCAATTGTGCCAACTGTCATCAGAACAGCGTTCAACGCTTTCTCATCGTCAAAGGCACGGCCTGCATCACGGGTGAGCGGTATCACTGTACCAGAAATCGCTCCCATCAGGGCAACGGCGGTCCCGATCCCAATCAGAAATGCGATACCAATATTGCCGAAGCGCCGAAGCAGATTGTAACGGGGTGAGTTTTTAACCAGCAGGGCCAGCAAAAACAGGAATGGCAGCACTCCCAGCACCCGGAAGGCATAATCATTATCATCATCAAGCAGCGTCACATCCAGCCAGGGGATAATGACACTTTCAACAGCCACCACTGCGATATACCCCGCCGTCGTTCCTACAAGCACATGAACAGCCAGCCGGTAAAGCGGGTTGTCTCCCAGTAAGTAGCTGAACACCATCAAAGTCAGGGTCAGCGAAACAATGCCTCCAATGACATCCAGCGTATCCGCGCTCACGAACGGCGCCTCCTCCGAATCGTTCGAATCAAGTTAAAAAACGCACCAGCGCTAATGATCGCCGCCGCCAGAAATGCCCCCAGAGCAGCGCTGTGCCAGCGCGAAAGGCCGGGGTCCGGCAGCGACGTATCGGTGTCAAAGAGCGCTTTTTTGTCAGCATTTCGGGCAGCGTCATACATCAATGTCCCACCAATACCCGCCACCAGACCATCATAATTTCCGGCGGACACATAGGGCCGGGTCATAGGCTCAGCGGCAGAGGTCACCAGGGCAAATTTTGGAAGCTCCAGACCGTTAAATTGTTCCGCCCAGTGACGAACATCTTCGTCCCGCTCGCCAATGACAACGAGGAAGGCAAAACTGCTGGCGTCAGGACGTTCAATCTCTAATTCGGTATCTTCGCCGTTGATGTCCTGCGCGAACAGCGTCGCTGCGAAGCTCTCTGAACGGGCCAGTTGACGCACGCCCACGGGTCCTCCAGTGAGCAGCCGTAAAATCAAGTAATCTTCCCGCGCTTCGAGGTCGCGCCCTATCGCCTTCTGGAATGTCTCGTCGGCAGCCAGCTCTCGGAAAATCTGTTCAGCGTGCAGCAGGCCTATCGGATTGGTGCTGATGACAATCGGGCGTCCACCGTTTGCCACAATATCGCGCAGAACGGCGTTCGCCAGCGGATCCAGTTCTCCTGCTGCGGTCGGGCCATATTCAAACGCGACCAGCACAGGCAGCGGCTCACGCGCCCGATTTAACTCATCAATAGCAGCAGCCAGCGGTGCCGCGTTTTCATCTAATTCTGTCGGCGGATCTTCCGCAAGATGCAGAGCTTCAGTCGCAAATGGTGCTAAGACCAGCAGCAGTAAGAGCAGTGTGATGACCAGGCGATCCCGTTTGGGTCTAATACGGCGTTTGGGCGCTTTGGCGACAACAGGTTCTTCAATATCATCTTTTTCCAGGTCGTAACGGATGCCCGCCTTTTGCGAAACCACTTCCTGCTGCATTCCCTGGAGAACCCGTTTCAGCGACTCCATTCGCATTTTTTGGGTCTCAGTGAGCTGCGCCATACGACCCAGCGTGATTTCGCCGGGGGTGCTGATCATTTTATCGACAGGGAGAGTCCCCTCGACTCCGGCCAGAGGGCCGCTCCTGGGGAGTTCATCAGCCCCATTTCCCTGCTTTAACTGCGCGATCATTTCATCACGCAGTTGACGCAGTTCATCCGGCAAAAGCAGATAAGGTATCTGGTCGAGTCGGACTTCTGCGCCACCAACTTTCAGTATAATTTCCTCCGCCGGTGTGGATTTTGCAGCCTGCTTCATCCATTCCGGCAGTGCTTCTGTCTGAACGAGAAAGATCTCTTCTTCCTCAGTCGGCAGGTCAAATGGAAGTTCGGAAGCAGGTTCGACTTCTTCCTCGGACGGCGGGGCGGTCGGGAAGTCCTTCAGGAAGTCGTCCTCTTCCAACAAATTGGATAGAGATAGATCTTCCTCGGTGGTGAGCGATGTATCGCCACCGAAAAGATCATCCACATTCATCGCATCAAATTCGAGAAAGTCATCCGACATATCACCGGATTCAGCAAACTCTTCCACAATTTCGGAAGGCAGTGCTGGTTCATCAGGGACATTGGAAAAATCAATGTCCCCAAACCATTCCGGCGTCTCGTCAGGTGCCTTCGGTTCCTCTAAGCCAAAAATCGTGGATGCATCTTCTTGCTCAATTGGCTGCTGTGGTTCGTCATATCCTTTCAGCCAATCGGGTTCATCGGCGGCTTCTTGGCCGGAAACCTCATCTTGATCCCACAGCTCCTCAGATTCGCCAAATTCAGCAGTGGTTGGAAGGTCAGCAGTGACCCCGAATAGGCTGTCCAACTCGCTAGAAACATCACCGGGTGGCGGTGTTTCTTCGGAGGGCAGCCAATCCAACTCACTTTCGGCAGGTGCGAACTCATCTTCTGCCCGAAAATCCAGTGCAATTTCCTCTTGTTCTGACCATTTCGGTTCATCTGCTGCCGAAACCAGTTCACCCTCGGAGGGCAGCCAATCCAACTCACTTTCGGCAGGTGCGAACTCATCTTCTGCCCGAAAATCCAGTGCAATTTCCTCTTGTTCCGGCCATTCCGATTCATCTGCTGCCGAAACCAGTTCATCCTCGGAGGGCAGCCAATCCAGATCAGGCTGGTCCAGTTGCCCCGTGCTCGGCAGTTCATCCCCTAACATGGCACTGATACCCAATGCCAATTGATCGGGCGACGATGCCAGCCAATCCTCCTCACCATCAACGGAAGTTAATTCGCTGGTAGAGCGTAAATCCTGTTGAGGGAAGGCCGCTTCTTCTTCCTCATCAAACAAATCATCCAGGGATACCGCATCGCTGACGCCGGAAGTCTCCAAAGAACGAATCGCAGGTTCCGCTTCCAAGTCCTCGTCGTCTTCTATGAGCAAATCATCCAGCGAAACTGCCTCTGTACCGGCATCCTGAACCTCTAGCCGCTTGATTTGCGGTTCGTCTTCAGGGAAATCCAATGCGTCAAAATCCGGCATCTCTATAGCGGGGGGAAGCGGCGTGGTGGGAGGGCGCGGGGGTGCGGCCTGCCCAAGTGGATTCAGCAGGGAATCATCCAGGCTTGCGCCTTTCAAAAAATCTGGCACATCCTCGTCGCTGAGTTCCTCAACACCCATGAACCATTCAGGCACATAATCCTCGCCAGCCAATGAACCGGTAGAGGGTTTAGCACTGAGAGCATCATCAAACAGATCCGGCAAATCCGGCATGGGAATATCCGGCTCCAGGGCTTTGGCCTGTGCCGCTTCCATTTCCTGCTGCTGACGCTCCCACTCGTAATAATTCAAATCCTGATCAGCGGGCTGTCCCCAGGGAGCAGACTCATCCCAGTCTGAGGATTCATCCTGGCTGTAGCTATCATGCTCTGGAGACGCAGATTCTTCATGCCTCTGAGCATCTGCCCCTTTTTCCCATCCTTCCCAACTGCCTTCCTCCCAGGTGGAGGTTGCAGGACTCGTTAACCAGTCTGGCACATCAGAGCGCGAAGCAGCGCTGCTTTTTTCCTGCATCGCGCTCATCAGCGCTTCAACAAACTGTCCAGCCGAGGCATAGCGTGCTTCGGGTTCTTTTTCCAGCGCTCTTTGCAACACCACATTAACACCAGCCGGCAGCATCGGTTGAAGACTGGTCGCCAGCGGCGGCGCATCATTTAAATGTTTTCTCATCAACGCATTTGATGAGCCTTCAAACAGTGGTTTTCCGGTTAAAAGCTGGAATGCCAACACCCCCAGACCATATACATCGGTGCGGGGGGTACTTTTTTCATGTTTCCATTGTTCCGGCGCAAGATTCGGGGACGGGGCAAGCTGGAGCCCACACCCGGTTATGATATTCGCCAGGGCAAGATCTACCAGAGCAACCGTTTCACCTTCTAATACAACATTGCTCGGTTTTAACCCGCCATGAACCAGGCCCTGTTGATGAATGAAATCCAGAGCAGAGGCAATCTGGGTCAGATAATTCAGACTGGTCTCAGCAGAAGGATGTTTGCCTTCCAATGTGCCATCGGTTGCCAGCCGCATCACATAAAAACAATTCGGCCCAATCGAGCCAAAATCCAGAATCGCCATCACGTGAGGGTGATTCAGATTGGCAATGCGTTCATAGTCCTTGCCAAAACGCTCGACAAAGCCACGGGTCTGCCCTAATTCTTCGGCAATAACTTTGACTGCAACTGCTCGCCGAGTCTGGGGCTGATAGGACGGATAGACTGCCCCCGTCGTGCCAGTCCCTAACTTGCCACCCAGTTGATAGTCGCCAAGCCGCTGTCCTGTGAAGTCTTTCATCGGCTCATTCCTCCCGGTACGCCCGTTCCTGACCAACCAGCACACGCAGACTCACGGTCACCGTACCCAGGCCAATTCCAATTAAAATGCCGCGTGCCCCAGCGGTCACTGGCACTTCCATCAACCAGCGCCGCAAATCTTCAAATACCGTTGTGCTGCTTAAGGGAATTGCTCCCAGCAGCACCAGCACCAGGGCTACTGTAAAATAACATCCACTGGCGGAAATGCGCTGGCGCATCATACGATAAGCCGCGTACACCAGAAAGAAAAAGACCAGACCCCCCAGTGCCGCTTCTAACGAGACCTGCACCGACTCAAATACAACGTCCCGAATTTCGATTCCATTATCCCCTTCGGGATTCAAGGCGTAAACAGCAATGACACCCACCGCACTTAAGATCGTAACAAGGCTGTAAAACATGCCGTTTTCACGGCGGGTGATTTTCCCAAGATGAACCCCCAGCAAGTTCATCAGACCCAGCAGAAGCGCCAAAGCCGCCACCATGATAAACATCTGTAAGGTAAAGCTGGCGAGGGTTTCGGGTAACCCTTCCTCAATCAGCAGGCCTGCCAGCGTAATTAGCGCGACAGAAGCGGCGGTAGCAGCAGCAAAAACATTCAAGAGTCGGAAGCGCATGGCTTATTAATCCACAGCATTCAGTAAAATACCTAGCAAAATACCAAAAATAATTATTCCCCAGCGTAAGGCATCCATCACCAACACACTGCCGGTATTCAGGACACGCTCACGATGCAGGTAGGCACTGCCCACAAACAACTCTTCCCCGATGATGGGGGTTTCAGACATCGCAAATGCGACCGCCTGGCCTTCTACAGTCGTCGCGTTAGCGATAAAGCGCACGTTACGACGCATACTCGCTTCACCCAGAAACGCGATTTCCGCGCCAAACTGCCCCAGCGCAACCTGACTGGCGGCATTGCCATCAATCGCCAGACTGGCCGCGCCCGCTGCATAGGCCAGCGAACGCTCTCCTTGAGGAAACCAGACCGCCGCAGTGGGACGGAACGCCGGTAAATTATCTCTTGCAGCATAGGCCTGCCGCAACATGTCCGATGCAATCGCCAGGGTAATCGGGTCGGACAGGGTAACCAGGGGCAATCGACGCTCAAAAGAGAGGCGCATCACCAGGTGATACGTCAGTTCATTGGCCGCCAGCGCGTGCAGTGTGGTAGCCTGGCCCACCGCCGATGAGCCAAAAGCAAAATGCACCGGACGATCACTTTCTACCGCCTCATCAATCGCCAGCGGCAGCACCTGATAACCTTCAATGGGACGGAATTCTAAAGGGGTGCGGCGGCGGCGTACCACCAGCGAGCTGAACAGCAGAATCGCAAATGCTCCCCCCAGAATAATTAGTGTTAGACCGGCTTCACTGATCATGCGACGAATCTTCTCGCTCTATCTGCTCACGAAGTCTGGCGATCTGCTGCGGGTTCTCTAATAATTCGGCCCAGGACGCAATCTTTTCCGGTGCGACCAGCAGCCCAAGTGTTGGCTGTGCGACCCAGAGCATCTGAGCGCCAATGGGTGCCAACGGCTCAACCACATCCAGCACAAGCCCCGCGAAATCCAGCAAACCCGCCTGCTGTAAACGCTCTCGCCAAGTCTTCATGGCTGTCAGTATAGCACAGCGTTGTTCTAGGCAAAAATAAAGGCCGACGTAGAAGTTTTCTTTTTTCAACCTTATAATTCCAGAAAAGAAGATTTCATATGACACCTCAACCCGATCCCAACCTGAAAACAATCATAGATGCCCTGGTACCGGAAAATAATTTGGGCGTCTTGCTGGCGGCACAGATGGGCGGCACCCCCCGCGAAGTTCAGATTATCTTACAAACCACTGAATATGACGCCGGGCAGGATGCCCTCAAAGTGACCGGACAGCACATCATCCGGGCAATTGGCGTCATCGAACACCGGGTCTCATTAGGATTGTTTCACACCATTGTGCTGAGTTCCGAAAATCCCCTGCTTTACCGGCACAATTCTCGGAAGGTGCAGGTTTATTTTCGCGGCGTGCCGGACCATATCGACAGCTTTATGATCGACCTGAACCAGCTTTATGGGCAGACCTACGGCGTATTTGACCCATCAGGCCGCATGGCAGACGAAATCAACCGAACCATGCCCCTTTACAACCTGTTAAAAAATGGAAATGGTTTGCTCTGCACGTCCCCGCAGCCCTTCGCGGAAAAGCTCCAAAAACTGCTGGCACAGCACAACATGACATGCAGCTTTTTAGAGGTAGAAGATCATCCCCATGATGACGGCGACCATCACCATCATGACCTCACCTATCAACTGCTGGCGATGGATGATTCGTATCTGGTAGCTCAGTTATTTTCTTCTGATCCGATGAAACTACCCGGAAGCGGTTAGGTGAGCAGCGCGATTCTTGATTCGCGCTGGCGCATCGGCACAAATTTATCAATATCCTCCGCCAGGTCTCAAGGTCGAATCCAGATAGCCGTATTTATCCAACACGTCCCCAACCTCATCCGTAATGGCCTGGATTTCTTCTTTGGTGAGGCGCTCACGATACTTAAAGTTCCGGTTTTCCATGGGCAGATGTTCATTCCAGGGATATTTTGTCGGATGCTGCATCTGTGCCCAATCATAGCGAGCCGGAGCTAAATCCATCTGGGCAAAAATCTCGCGGAGAATCGGCTCTGGCTTCTCGCACAATTCCTCGTAGGTGGTGCGGTAAACCCGCGATGAGTCTGGCAAAGAATCCAGAAATTCCAGTGCCAGCGCATCCATATCCCGCCAGTATCGCGCACACAAGCGCACCAGCGCCAAGGGGTCTTCAAAGTAGCAGGGGTCGATCACGCCGCGCAGCTTCGCCCATCCCGCCTGCGGGTTGTTCAGAACAGGACGCCAGTTGGAAACCAGCGACTGCACCACCGCATACCCGTTGCGGCGAATATGTACATAACAGGCATCGGGAAAAGCGGCCTCGATGTAAGGAAGGCTCAGGGTCATATGGGGATTCTTGTTGAGAAAACGCCTCTTCAGGCGCGATACAGCAAAAATCGTGAAAACATTACGAATCAAAGGGAGGTATTCGCCGTGTTGTTCTACCGTCCGCCTGTAGGACTCCATATCAAATAAAAAGGGCTGTGGCAGCGGCGGATCAGGTAAGACCTCCCAGTTGAGAAAGGCATCATCCGGTGCCCAGACTTCCGGTGCTTCCGACCAATTGATAATATCGGGATGCTGACCGATGAGGAATGCAAGAATCGTGGTACCGCTGTTGTGGCAGCCAATTGGAAAAATTGGGCGGCGAGAAACGTAAACCCGTCCCACTGTCGCGGGCCAGACGCGCAGCGCCAGCCGCCAGCCCAGCAGATGAATCTGCTGTTTCAGCGTCAGAGGACTGGTATCTTTTGGGGAATGCATTGGTGGCGGAAAGGGCACATAACGCCCGACGTGTTCACGATAGCGGAGGTAGGTAGAAGACATTCGCACCTGCTAAAATTCCAGAATATCCGTTATAACTAATTCTAATCGGATTAAAACGCAGTCTAAAGGCCGTATCGTGATCGAAGTACAAATTGGCGACATTGTTATCCTGCGAAAGCAGCATCCCTGCGGCAGCAGTCGATGGGTTATTTACCGCGTTGGAGCGGATATTGGAATACGCTGCCTGGGATGTGACCGCCGCCAGATGATGCCGCGCAGCAAATTTGAAAAAGCCGTTAAAAAAATCGAGAAAACGAATGATCAATAACCCTAAGCGCGTTCTGGTGCTGATGTCTGACACAGGGGGAGGACACCGCGCCGCTGCCGAGGCGATAATCGCCGCCGCGCATGAACGTTACCCCGGTCAGCTTGAATTCACAATGGTAGATGTGTTCCGCCATTACAGTCCTTTTCCGTTCAAGTATTCGCCGGAAATCTATCCACTCTGGGTGAATTACGGAGCGCGGTTATGGGGTTGGACGTATATCATGAGTGATGCCCCGTTCCGCAGCCGGTTTGTCATCGGCTCCTCGTATTTTTACTGGCGGCGCGGCATTCGCCGCCTGTTCGAGGAACACCCGTCCGATTTGATTCTGTGTGTGCATTCCCTGTTTCCGCGTCCGGTACTGCGGGTGCTGCAAGAAAAAATGCGCCGCCCGCCGTTTATCACGGTAGTCACTGACCTGGTGTGGCCTCATGCCTTCTGGTATGAAAAGCTGATAGATCGCTGCCTGGTTCCGACTGAACCTGCCTATGAGCGCGGGCTGGCATATGGCCTTAAGCCGGAGCAGCTTCGGCTAACCGGACTGCCCGTGCATCCGAATTTCATCAAGCGGCTGACCAGCAAAACGGAAGCCCGGCAGCAGCTCGGCATTGATGAAAACCTTGCAACCGTGCTGGTGGTATCCGGCGGCGAAGGCATGGGACCGCTGTATCGAATTGCCAGCGAAATCAACCGGAAAAAACTGAAAAATCTTCAGCTTCTGATTATTGCGGGGCGCAACCACAAGCTCCGGGAACGATTGGAAGCCACCGACTGGAACCAGCCAACCACAATTTTCGGATTTGTGGACTTTATGCCGCTTTTGATGGCAGCTTCGGATATGATCGTTACAAAAGCAGGGCCAGCGACTATTATGGAGTCATGTACGGCAGGGCTGCCGATCATTATCAGCGGCGCGATCCCTGGGCAGGAAATTGGAAACGTGGAATATGTAGTCAAAAATGAGGCAGGGGTGCTGGCACGCGGCCCTAAAGCCGTCGCTAATACGGTTGAAAGCTGGTTGAATGAACATCCCGAAGAACTTCAGCGCCGTGCTGCCAACGCGCAAAAACTCGCCCGTCCAAACGCCGTCTGGGATATTGTGAGCGAAATTTACGAACATGCCCAGCACGACTCCGTTGCCCTGCCCCGCCGCCAACCCGTACTGCGCCGCTTAATGGAATATCTGCTGCCTTAAAGGTCAAAAGAATGGCGTCTTTATCCCTCCCCGGTACAAAAGCGAAGAAGTACAATGGCCCGCGTCCGGTCAGCATCCGTCAGGACTTGCTGCAAATCGCCGATTTGCTGGAAGTCAGTTTTACCGATATGGACTACAGTGGACGGATGGCGGTGCGCGAAATGCGGACTCTGGCGCATTCCGGGCCACTGCTCTGGCTGCTTCAGGGGATGGATCGGATGATCAAAGCGCTGATGCAGGGATTCGTCTGGGTTGAAGATGAACACATTGTTGGCAATGTGTCCATCTCACGGGCAGGTTTTGAGAATACCTGGATTATCGCCAATGTTGCCGTCCACCCTGACTATCGCGGGCATGGGATAGCGACTGCGCTGTGTCAAAAGGCACTGGAACGCATTTCCTCCTGGCGCGGCAGCGCGGCAGTATTGCAGGTGGAAGCGCAAAATCCTGGGGCACATCATATTTATCAGAAACTGGGATTTTATGATGAGCGCACATTCACGCGCTGGCGCTGGCGATTCTCTGACCATACGCCCCGCCCATTGGAAAATATGCCTCGTATTACCTACCGTGCTCCTCATGAATGGCACGACGAATATGAACTGGCGGAACTGGTGCGCCCACAGCACATGGGCGGATTAGGCTGGCTGCGCCCTAATAGTCCCTCCCATTTTCGTCCCTGGTTCACCAATCTGTTCAAACCGGGCAGAACTGAACACTGGATTGTACGCGGTGGGAATAACCTCGACGCGGCTATTCTCACGCAGGCTGCGTTTGGATCGGCCTACCTCCGGTTTGACATGCTGGTACACCCTCACAGGCAGGGCTACCTGGAAGATGCCCTCGTAAACTATATTCTGCGCTATGCTGCACAACAATATCGCGGCGCACTGACCGAACATCCTGCTGACGATCTGCAAGCAGAAAAGGTGTTTCGCTACCACCACTTTGAAGCTGAACGAACCCTCATCCACATGCGCTGGGAAAATCCTTACCTGTGAATTTTGAATGAAGAATTCAAGGGGGTAGTATTATTCCTGAATTCATGTTATTTGCAGGAGCTAACTTCATGAAACGACTACTGGTATTTTTTCTTCTCTTTACTCTACTGCCCACTGCCTGGGCACAGGATGACACCCCCGCTGAAATTCAAGATGATGAAGGGGGTGTTGCTGTTATCCGGGGGCAATATGCCTACAGCGACCCCAGCTTACCGGATTATGGCATCCAGCCGGTGGTTTTTATGGGCGACATTTCAAACATTTTCGTTGAGGGCGGTTTTGACTTCAGCACTGAGTACCTGGATGTTAATTCCACACAGGTACTGGCCCAGAATCTTTCGGACATCCGCGAAGGGCCGCTGGAATACGAACTGCTGCTGCCGATTGATCCGGATGGCAAACTGCATGACGTAGACAATGATAGTGAAGAAGATGCCGGAATTTCGGTCTACGCCCTGGCCTTCACCTTTAATGGCATTGGTGATCCATTCATTGACGAACGTGAATTTATCTACTTCAGTTCACTCACCCTCAGCCAGGACTTTGAAACTCAATATCAAGTCACAGGCGGGCGGTTGATTGTCTACGCACCGGAAGCCGACCAGGGATTTCCCTCCGGTTTTGGCGAGGACGGCAAAATTTTCACTGAAGACGACCCGATTGTGAGTCTGCCCGCTGGATACACGGTGGTTGACTTGGACACCGACCCCTTCACCTTCATTGGCTCTCATGAGGCCGAGGTCAATATTGTAGAGTCGGAAGGCGCGGAATTTACCGATTTTTCGGAAATGAGCTACACCGACGCCTTTGATGCCATGATGGAAATGATGCGGAAAGAATATGCTTTCACGGAATTAAAAGGGGTCGATTGGGATGCTCTGATCGCGGAATACCGCCCGCGCTTTGAGGAAGCCGAAGCCAACGAAGACGCCGACGCTTATTTCTGGGCCATGCAAGAACTTTCATGGGAAATCCCGGATGGTCATATCGGTACAAGTGCCTTTAGCAGTGATTTTGTGTTCAACAAATTCCTTGAGGAAACGGGCGGCGGTCTGGGTATGGCAATTCGTGAATTGGATGATAGGCGGATTATCACAAATTTCATTCTGGAAGAAGGTCCGGCGGCAGAAGCAGGCATCCAACTGGGTGCAGAAATCGTGCAAATTAATGGGCGCCCGACAGCAGAAGTGGTTAGCGAAAATGTCCCCTGGTCAAGCCCGTTCAGTAACCCGGAAAATTTGCGCTTGCAGCAGCTTCGGTATGTCATCCGCTTCCCTGTTGGAACCGACGTGGAAATTACCTACCGGAATCCGGATGCGGAAGAACCCACAACAGTCACCCTGACCACCATCGAAGAACGCGAGAGTTTCAGTTTTTCGTCCTTCAATGTGGGCCTAAGCGGTTATGAACTACCTCTCGAATTTGAAGTCCTGGACAGCGGTTACGGCTACATCAAAATTTACAGCTTCAGTGATGATAACTTCCTGACACTGGCACTGTGGGAACGTGCAATCCGAGCTTTTAATGCAAACGGCGTTCCCGGCCTGATTATTGATATGCGCCAGAACGGCGGCGGATCACCGGATATTGGGAATGTCATGCTGGGTTATTTCTTTGACGAAGAAACATACGCTGGCACTTCCGCCTTCTACTATGAGGACATTGACCGTTTTGAGTTTGACCCGCTTTACGACACGACCATTCTGCCAGCGGCAGAAGCAGACCGCTATCGAGGACAAGTGGCCGTGTTAATTGGCCCTGCCTGCTACAGCATGTGCGAATTTTTCTCCTACACCATGACACTGGCCGATGCAGCAATTGTAGGTCAATATCCTACCGGCGGTCTGGGCGGCGGCATCAAGGAATTCGGGATGCCTGAAGGCATTACCAACCAATTCACAGTGGGTCGTGCCGTTGGTGCGGATAATGAGATTCACATCGAAGGCACAGGGGTCGTGCCAACAGTCAAAGTTCCAGTCAATGAAGAAACGCTGTTCAGCGAAGGCGATCCTATTCTGGAAGCCGCCCAGACCTATCTGGATGAGGCGACGGCTGCCGAAATCGTGGATGGGGGCGTGATTAATATCGGGGATATGGTGACTGGAACCCTGGCAGAAAATCAGCGCATTCGTTATAGCCTGACCATTTCCGCGAACGACTTTTTCACGGTTCGCCTGGGGGACGAATCGCAGCAGCTAGATACCTATCTGCGGATTTATCTGGAAGGTGAGGAGGAGCCTGTTATCGAGAATGATGACGGCGAAACCAATGCCCCGAACTCCGAAATTCCCGAAATTCAAGGTGACAAGGATGAAACCGTCATCATTGAGGTCGCTACGTTTGAAGATGCGTCCGCAGGTGATTTTATCCTGGAAATTGTTGATCTGAGCAGCACACCTGAAGCGACCGAAGAAGCGATGCCTGAAGCGACTGAGGAAGCTGTTATGGAACCGCTTGGCACGATTGTTGACGTAGCGATAGGCAACGAGGATTTCTCGACCCTGGTCACAGCAGTCACGATGGCTGGGCAGTCCGATGTGCTGCGCGGTGAAGGGCCGTTTACTGTCTTTGCGCCGACCAATTCCGCGTTTAACAGTCTTGATCCAGAAGTGCTAAGCATGGCAATGGCAGATAACCAGCTTCTGACCAACATTCTGGGTTATCATGTGGTTTCAGGTAGGTTCACTGCCGAGGATCTGGCAGGCATGGACGGTCAAACTCTGCCCACGCTGTACGAAGACAATGATTTAACCGTGACGGTGGCCGAAGACGGCAGCATTCTGGTGAATGGGATCAAAGTCATCACGCCGGATATTCCCGCCACAAACGGGATCATTCATGTCATTGAAGCGGTGCTTGTGCCGCCAATGGAATAACCAATAGGGGGGCGCGTGGTCACCACCCCGCCCCCTTTTCCCTAAAAATAGTCTTCGACGGCTTTCTGCCATGCAGTGATTTCCAGCGTGAAATGCTGGAATACACAGTTGTCCGGCAGATCGGGCTGCTGGCGATAGGCCATATCCAACACCCGCGCTTCCACCGAAAATTTCTCCCCCTCAATCAGGGAATTTGCATCTAAAGCAGCAAGAGTCACCGCTTCACTCTCGATTTTTGCCCGCAGTTCAGGGGTATTCGCAACATATTCACTCATAAAAATATGACTGAAAGTTTGCATTGGATTTTTCACATCAAACAACCAGAGTTCAAAGGCAGCCGCTTCCCACGGTTGGCGTGGTGAGTAGGTATGGGCAATGCTCAGCCCTACTTCGCCCAAAAATTCTCCTAATAGATCATTGGGATTGGGACACTCGACCGCAACCGCTTCGTCAAAGCGGTCGTTCCCGTGCACATAGGTAAACATGTGCTGAAGGATTGGTTTACGCTTGCCCTTAACGTCATAGTCGGTTTTGTACTGGGAGGCCGTCTTGCGGGCCGCCAGCGTTTCCAGCCAGACCATTGAATCATGGGATATTTGTCCCGACTTACGTTTGCCTTTTGCTTTGGCAGCGTTTGCTTTAACCACCAGCAAAAAGAGCAGTCCCAAGATTCCCATCGTCAGACAAAAAATAAGCGGCATACTAAAATTATCAGCATTCTGCGCGGCAGGCGGGGAGGAAGGTTCAGGCAGGGTTTGTAGGAAAGAATCAAGTTCTTCCTGGCCTGTAAAGGCCTTAAAAAATACATCTGTGTAGGAATTAACGGGAGCAGCGACATCGGGAGGAAGAAAAACATACCTTGCCCCACGCAGTACCATTTCATCGAGAATTGGTTCAATGGGTTGGTCGGTTTCCCAATTCTCATAAAACGTGACCTGCTGCCCTTGCAGGGTAACAGTGCTGTATCCTGCGCCTTCAGTTTGTATGCCATACTCCTCGGCGCTGCTGGATAAAATCACACCGACCGGTGAACCGACCTCAAGCACAGTTTGTGTTGGAGTAATCTCCTGCCGATAACACGCGCTTAACCCCAGAAGCAAAAAGATGAAGATCGATAGGCGTTTCATAAGTTTACGATTCCTTGTACCAAACCGCTGCTTCCAAAGTCATCCGGTCGAACAGATCACCGCGAAATTCAACATCCAATATACACGCCAGCAAACGGAGCGAGTCTGTTTCCAGAAAAATGGTCTTTCCGAGATAGGCAAACGTCGAGTCGTCATTGACGAGCCTGAAATCATCGTCGTAAAACTCATAAAAGGCGCCGGGCGTGAACAGTTTTTTGCTTACCGTATGATGATGATCGGTCAGCCACAGTTCAAACACTTCATCTCTGTCAAGCTGTAAACCAAATTCCCCAACATGGCTGAAAAACTGAGTATCTACCGGGCAGACCTGGCGGTATTGGGCAGTACCGGACAGATAGACAAATGTGTTGTATGCGCTTGGAGGGGTCGGATTGGCGAGCAAAATGTGTGATTTTAAGGAACGATGAAGCGCATAACCCATCCACAGAATAAGAAAAAGGAGAATCAGAACTATCAGCACTTCCACGAGGAAAGTTCCTTTGATGATTGTTTTGATTATAGGGCAGGGTAACGGTGGCCGTTACCCTCTTAATTGGGGGGATTTAGACAGGGTGAGCATTCTTCACAGGGTTTGACAGCAGCGCCGTAAGCAAATCCACTGATGCCAACACATCGTTATAGTCCACCGTTTCGCTAACTGAATGCACATAGCGCGTCGGGATGCTAACCGTCCCGCAGGGTACACCTGCCCGTGCAAGCTGCATCGTTTCTGAGTCGGTGGTGCCCAGGGTAAGAACTTCCAGTTGATAAGGAATTTTGTGCTTCTCAGCAGTATCAACCATCCATTTTTTGATTTCGGGAGGAACGATATGTTTTACATCCATGACCTTGATAGCCACCCCTTTACCCAGTTCCACATCCATGTTGACGGTTTTAGGAACATCACCTGTCGAAGTCACATCAACGGCAAGTCCTAAATCGGGTTCAATCCCATATGCGGCCACCTGAGCGCCACGACTGCCCACCTCTTCCTGAACCGTAAATACAAAATACACCTCATGCGGCGATTTTTTCAGCCGTTTCATGGTTTCGATGGAGACCGCGCAAGAGATGCGATTGTCTATGCTTTTGGCTATCAACCGGCTCCCACGTTCGTCCATTGTGCGCCACAGGATTGCAGCATCCCCAACTTTAATATCAGCGTTGGATTCGACACTTTCGCTCACATCCACGAAAAAACCAGTCATCGACGGGTTACGCTGACGATTGGTCAGGCCATGTTCCACCCCAATGGTCCCTATCACACCATTTTCAAATTTGACCCGGTTGCCAAACAGCGTATTTTGCAGCAGACCACCAATATTGGTAAACCGCAAAAAACCATCACGGTCGATGTGCGACACCATCAAGCCAATTTCATCCATGTGTGCCGCCACCATGATTTTCAGGCCGTTCTTTTTGGCCTTTCCTACCCGGCAAATGAGGTTTCCAAGCGCATCAACACGGATTTCATCGGCCAGTCCTTCAACTTCGTTGCGTATCAGCTCCCGTACCTGATGTTCAAACCCCGACGGCCCCCAGGCTTCAACCAATTTACGAATTAAGTCTTTCATCAGAAATTACCTTTCCAGCGCAGATGGCGTAAGCCGCATTAAAGCCGTCCGGACAAGTTGGACCGTATGGTCAAAATCGGTCAAGGAAATGATGCTGTATGGGCTGTGCAGATAGCGGCACGGCAGCGAAACCCCAAGGGTTGGCACGCCAGCGCCGGATTTATGGATCACCCCGGCGTCTGTACCTCCGGCGAACTGCGGTGAGCGAAACTGATGGGGAATGCCTTCGGATTCGGCTGTCTTCACAAAATGCCGCAGCAGGCCGGGATGGGCAATGCTGGTGCGATCCATGTAGCTGATTGCTGGCCCCTGCCCCAGTCTGGTTACCGTTGTCATGTCTGGCTCATCGGGGTCTTGCGGTATCTCGTGGCAGGCGGTTGCTTCCAGAATGATCGCAAAATCAGGCTGGACAGCCGCTGTCAGAACCGTCGCCCCACACAGACCGACCTCTTCCTGCACACTGAATACAGCGTACAAATCAAATGGGAATGGATCGCTCTGACACAGAGTAATTAATTCGGTACAGCCAGCCCGGTCATCAAAGGCCTTACAACGTACTACTGAATCTCGCAACGTGATGTATTGACTGTCAAATGCAACTCGCGTCCCAAAAGGCGCTGCGTTTTTTGCCGCTTCCTTGGTCGTGACACCAATATCGACTCTCATGTTTTGAATGGAGATAATCCCGTTGTCGCTGCCAAAATGGATCGGCTTCCAGACAAACACACCAGGGAGTTTATCCTCACCGACCACAACGCGCAGAGCCGGCAGAATTTTGGCATCAATCCCACCGATACTCTCTACACTCAGCAGGCCGCTGCTGTCATGCCCCACCACCATGAAGCCAACTTCATCCATATGAGCAACAACCATCCCGCGCAAGGAGATTTTACCCGTCCCCTTTTTCAGGGCAATAATGTTACCCATCGTATCCACGCGCCATTCATCAACATGACCCTCAATGGCATCCACGATCAGGGCACGCACTTCGTCTTCTGCCCCCGAAACACCCACCGCTTCGGCAAGCTGCTTCAGCAAATCAACTCTATTCATCGTCGTCGTTTTCGTCTTCTGAGGATTCTTTCTTTTCACGCTGCCACCTGAGTTTTTCCAGAAATTCATCGTCCAACTGAGAGATTAATTCCGCTATCAGGCGGCCTGTGCGTTTAATATCCTTCAGACTGACTGTTTCAACTGGGGTGTGCATGTTGCGAATAGGAATAGACAGCAAAATCGTGGGAATACCCTGCTGTGCTACCTGAATCGCCCACGCATCCGTCCCGCTTTTTCCTGGCAGGGGTTCCACATGCAGAGGAATTTCGATCTGTTTGCTCAGGGTCAAAACTTCGTCTACAAATCTTTGATGGAAGTTCGGCCCCACACAAATGACCGCCCCCTTGCCCAGTTCCTGTGTAAAATCATCATTGACACCGGGCTGTTTAGCAAAGGTCACATCCAGGGTAATCGCCAAATCGGGATTTATTGCATGGGCGGCTGTGATCGCACCGTAATAACCGACTTCTTCCTGTACAGAAGCTACGGCGTAGATATCCCACCAGTGTGTCCTTTTTTGCAGCAGTTCCAGACAGTACGACACCGCTGCGACGGAAGCGCGGTTGTCCATCGCTTTACCTGCTACGAATCCATTTTTAAGTTCCAGGAGGGGAGCATCCATCGTCACCAAGTCTCCCACTGAGACCAGTTCCATGACTTCTTCAGCAGGCAGGCCAAGATCAACCCATTGATCACTTAATTCTGGATAGACTTTTTTACCATCCCCTGTGGTATTGGAAATATGCGGAGGTACTGCTGCTACGACACCTGTCAGCGGGCGCTTGCCGTGCACGATCACAGACTTGGCCTGCATGATTCGTCCATCGGATCCTACCAAATCATTGAGCCGGACATACCCGTCCCGCACTTCTGCCACGATCATCGCAATCTCGTCCATATGGGCGCAGAGCATGATACGGCGGCGGGGTTTTTTGCCGGTGCCATATTTAACCCCAATGAGATTACCCAGCGCGGAAACCTGCAAATCATCGACTAATTTCGCCCAGGCATCTCGCAAGTAAGACCGCACATTCCCCTCGTGACCGGAAGGGCTGTGTAATTCGGTCAGTTTCTGAAGATGTTTTTTCAAATTCATCAATATCTTACCCTGATGTGCCGCCATCTGTAGCACCGCCATCTGTAGCACCGCCATCTGTCGTGCCACCGTCGGTAGTCCCGCCGTCTGTTGTGCCACCATCCGTTGTGCCGGGATCAGTGGTAGCTGTGAACGTGGGAGTAAAAGTAAGCGTCGGCAGCGGCGTGTCAGTTGGCAGCGGTGTGTTCGTCGGTAGCGGTGTGTTCGTTGGCAGCGGTGTATCTGTCGGTACAGAGGTCAGGGTGGGTGCAATAGTTACAGAAGGCAACGGTGTATTCGTCGGTCTGGGAGTATTGGTGCGCGGGATAAACTGTTGAGGCGTACTCACCAGATCACTTCCCTGGGTTTGCGTGGCGGCAGAGGTCGCTGTTCCCGAAGTCGCGCTCACCGTTGGGCTAACCGTCTGAGAAGTTAGCAGGGAGGGCTTGGTAGCCACATCCGGACTGCCGTTATCATCATCTGGTGCAACAGCCAGCAGCACCGCTCCAATGCAATAACAGGGAAGAGTCAGAATAATGATCGCAAAGAGAACCCGCTGCGTCAGTTTGCGGCGCTGCTCAACATCCTCGTAGATTTCAATATTTTGCGAGGCCATATTTTTTTACCTTAACGCAAGTCCACATAAGCAGGAACGGACAGCTTATCCGCCATATGCCGCACCGCATGATGAAACGGGGTGTCGTATTCATCGAGATGAAGGGGGTAACGTTCAATATCTGGTTGGCGAGACCGCACCTTATCCCAGTGCCAGCTTTTGCCCATAATACCTTCCACTTCACCCACAAGATAAAATTCATCGTTGGCACAAAGATGTACCCATGCGTCCTGAGAAATCAGCATCGGCTCATCTGACGAGCGCCGTCCCTGAGAATGGGCTTTTTCCTGGCTCACCAGAAAATACTGCACATCTGTGTAAGGAATACGCCATGCCACAATCCCAGTCAGCGCACGTTCACTGCGAATTTCCTGCTTCATATCATCCAGTACAATCCGACTAGGAGTTAACATTGACCATAAATTTTCTACCGCGCTAAACGCCAGCACTGCCCCGATGCCAAAGGCCATATATGGCAGCCATTCTGGAGTCACAGGCGCAAGCCCTGAGGTGCGTGAGCCCACACCCAACAGCATAAACACTACAAACGCTCCCAGGAAAAAGAGGGTTCGCATGGTGTAACTGAACATCCAACCGCGTGTTGCTTCCCAACGCATCCCCCCCCCTGAAGCCCGCAGGATCCAACGTCCCATTTCAATGGGCAAAGGGTGCAAACTGACTTTTTCCTCCTGGGAGTCCTGGACGAGAATAGGCTCGGTGAAGACAGGAATCGCTGTTTCAGGGGAAGTGTTAGTTTGCTTTTCCACTGGAGCAACTGCTTCAACAACCTGTGCAACTTCTGCCATCTGATCTGCCGCATTCACACGCAAAGGAACACCCAGCAGACTCGCCAAAGCATCGGAGACTTTCCAGGCATCTTCGGCGTAACGATACTCCGCCGCCGCAGGCCAGACGAGAATGGGATATCGCTTCTGAAGTTGCTGGTTTTCATCATAAAGCATCAACCCCAGTTGCCAGCGTGAACGCATAGTCTCCCAATCCAGTGTAACCCAGGCCACATGATCTACGCGCAGGGTTGTTGAAAGCAACCCGACCTGCGTCGCAAAAGCCGGGTCAAAAACCACACCCGCATGATTGGCAATAACCAGGGGGCGGGCCGGGATTTCCAAATTTTGAACATGAACCAGACGCCATAACTCCTGTCCATATTCAACGCTCAAGTCACTCGTGACCGAGATACTATCCATCAAATGACAATCCGATCCCAACGATGCGGGAGAAGTCTACAAGACAATCTACATTCTAGGCAAGTTCGAGTGAACGGTTTTCAACCAACGCTTTGGCTTTGGCAACAAATTCATCCACAGGAATCGCCCCTAAGTCGGTATCGTCACGCAGACGCACCGACACAGTTCCAGCCTCCACATCGCGCGGACCCAGCACCAGCAGATAGGGGATTTTCTGCAACCGGGCTTCAACAATCTTCTTCCCAAGCTGCCCTTTGCTAAACATCTCGACCCGGAAACCTTCATTTTTCAGTTCCAGCGCCAGACTTTCTGCTTCATCCTCGACCTTATTTGACACTGGCAGGATCGCCATCTGTAGCGGCGCTAACCACAATGGGAATGCCCCATTAAAGTGCTCGATGAGAATCCCGATAAAACGTTCCAGACTGCCAAACGGTGCACGATGGATCATCACCGGACGATGGGGTTTGTTGTCTTCCCCGATATACTCCATTTCAAAGCGCTCAGGCAGGGTGTAATCCACCTGAACGGTCCCTAACTGCCATTCACGCTTAAGAACGTCACGGAAAATGAAATCCAGTTTAGGGCCGTAAAACGCAGCCTCCCCTTCCGCAAGCGAATAGTTCAGACCCAGTTTATCGCACGCCGTGATAATCGCACGGGTAGCTTTTTCCCAGAGATCGGGTGTCCCCACATATTTGTCGCTCTCTGGATCGCGGGTCCCTATACGTGCCCGAAAATCATTAAGGCCCAGCGCATTAAAAACATACTGGATCAGGTCAACCACACCGATGAATTCATCGACAAGCTGCTCTGGCGTGACAAACAAATGCGCGTCATCAACAGTGAAACCGCGCACCCGCGTTAAACCTGCTAGTTCCCCAGACTGTTCGTAACGGTAAACAGTTCCAAATTCCGCATATCGGATCGGCAAATCGCGGTAAGAGCGCACCTCACTCTTGTAAATCTGGATATGGTGCGGGCAGTTCATCGGTTTGAGCAGAAACTCATCCCCATCCACATTAATTGGATCATACTGACTGTCTTTATAATAGGGATAGTGGCCGGACGTTTTATAAAGCTCCAGACGAGCAATATGAGGCGTCACCACCGGATCATAACCGCGCTTAATTTGCTCCTGCCTCAAAAACCGTTCCAGAATATCACGCACTACTGCACCACGCGGCATCCACAAGGGCAGGCCCTTCCCGACCAGCGGGCTAAAGGTAAACAGTTTTAACTGCGACCCAAGCACGCGATGGTCACGCCGCCTGGCCTCTTCCAACCGTTCCAGATGGTCTTTGAGGTCTTCTTCGGTTTCCCACGCCGTCCCATAAATCCGAGTCAGCATCTCTCGTTTTTCATCACCGCGCCAATATGCCCCGGCAGGCTCTTTAAAAGTAATACTGAAGGCATCCGGGTTTAATGCGCCTGTGTCCTCGACATGCGGGCCCCGGCATAAATCCTGGAAGGTATCCTGGGTATAAGTGGTAATAAGCGCATCTTCACCGGCAAGCTCGTCAATCAGTTCAAGTTTATATTTTTGATTCGTGAAAATCCGCCGGGCTTCGTCTGCCGAGACCTCGCGCCGCGTAAACGGATGCTTGCCTTTTATGATGCCTTTCATGCGTTTTTCAACGGCGGCCAGATCCTCTTCAGTAATTGGACGCGGCAGGTCAAAGTCATAATAAAAACCATCTTCAATCGGGGGGCCAATGGCAATTTGCGCTTCCGGGAAACGTTCCAACATGGCCTGTGCCATGACGTGAGCCATCGAATGGCGAATACGATACAGCTTGCTATCTTCGTAGCGCTCCATATGGGTTCCTATTCTACGGGTGAACTTTCAGGTAAATCAGTGACCAGGTCAAAGACAGATTCAAATGTCCCTAAGGTCAGTAAATCTTCAACCACATCTTCAATCGACTCGCGGTTCAGGCGTTCAACTATGACATGGGGGGTTTCCAACGCAACAAAACCAGCCCGTCCCAGTATACCTTCAGTAACGGCAACGGCCACACTCATTTCCATCTGCTGTTTGAGGTAGGCCAGCGTCACAAAATGCGCCGTCCATACTTCCCCATTAACCATTTCGACCATCACATCGACCCCATCCGTCGCCGGATCGAAATCCTCGTCCAGGGTATCCATCCAAATCCGCTTTACAATCATGATCGCATTACCTCATAGCCTGTAAATAAAAAATCCCGCGCCACAGTATGGGACGGGAGCAGTTCACTCACGTGGTTCCACCCACATTTACTCTTTCCAGAGCCTCACTTGCAGCGATAACGGTGCTACCGGCGAACTTCTACTGCCCGAAGGGTTGGAGTTGCAGCTTGCGGGTGGTTTTCCGGTAAGACATTGTAAAACTGACTTTCAGCAATAATCAGTTCTCTCTGTTACCTGTCCGATACCGTACTCGTCCCGGTCTTGGCCTTTGCAGTGTTTATCTTTTCAGAGAATAGGCCAGATTTACAGGTACGTCAAGCGGTCTAGACTGGGGAAAGTGAGTTTACACTTTCCCCAAGTTCGAGTATCACTGCTGCTGTTCGAGATAGGCAAGAATATTCGCCAAATCTTCGATGGTCATCTGCTCACCAAAACGCCCCGGCATGATGCCATCTGCAAAACCTGGAACCACAAAGGCGCTGGGAGCAACAATACTTTGCACCAGATACAACTCAGGATTATCGGCAAAACCCGTATCCGTCAGACGATTATCCTGATTTTCAGTCGCACGAGTCCACATACCCGCCAGAGCAGGCCCCGTACCCGCGGTCGCGCCGTGACAACCGGAACAGCCATAACCGCCCTCGAACAAAGTCTTCCCCGCGTTCGGGTCAGCCTCAAACCCACCATCACGCAGTGTGGTGAGGTTTTCCGAGATCAGAGTCACATTTGCCCCTATTGTCGGGCCCTGGGCGGTTGCGGCACCGGCAGAAGGCACTTTGGCAAACTGCTGCACAGCCCGCAGGTCGTCTATGGTAAATTCACGATCCCAGGCGAGGATAAATTCAACCAGGTTGCGAATCTGGTCGGGACGCAGCGGCCCGCCGGATTCCTGTGACCACGCGGCCATCGGCTGAGGCCAATAAGAGGCACTTGTTGGACGCCCACCGACTAACGTTCCTTCCAGAAAGTCATACAGCGAACCCGCCCAGCCGACCTGGGTCAGGCGATTCAATGCCGCAGGATCCGTCGGGTCATAGCGCAAGATATCCCCGGATTCAACCAGCGCATTGTAGGCATTAGTCCGTTCTGCGTCGGCAGCATCCAGTTCGGAGCGGGCTGCCGCCTGCATGTTGATCAGAACCTCACGTGCCGCCGCATTGGGGTCAGGCGTTCCTTCAGCAGGGGTCTCGCCCAACGGGGCAAGCGCTGCTTCTGCCAGCGCCAATTTCGCACGGGCGGCCTTAACACGCTCATGGGCATCGACCAGAGTCTGGAAGCGTGCACGTCTTTCAACGATGACGGTACGTTGACCAGAGAGATCCTTGTAAGGTTTTAACTCCGCCTCAAGCGCCGCGATTTCCTCTTCAAGCTGGGTCAAACGCTCGGTTTCTTCCGCCGTCAGGGGAGTACCCCCATCCTGCTTGGCTGTCAGATCATCACGTTCCTGTAACAGCGGGGCAAGCGCTTCCGCTTCACGCCGTCCGATATAAGCAGCGATGCTGCCTGCACGACCGGGCTCAATTCCCGGCAGCGTTTCTATTTGAGCATCAAGCGCAGCCAGTTCCGCATCCATCTCAACGAGTTCCTGGCTGTAGTCGTACTGGATGAATTCTTTGAGTGCCTGTTCTTCGGCGTCCAGTTCTGCCAGCCGGGTCTGCAATGCCAGAATAGTTTCCGGGTCGGAAGCGTTCAACAACTGGGCCTCAACAGCAAGCCGTTCGTCCTTAATCGCTTGCATGTAGTCGAAGCCAAACAACACCGGATTATTCAACGCCGGAGCGCGGTTGCTTCCCAGTCCATCATAACCGTGACAGGGAGCACAGTTGTCTTCAAACAGGATGCCTCCCTGCTCCACCGAACGCCCCTGAGCGCGTTCGGTAAATTCCTCCATGCGGGCATTTTCGTTGATGGCGATCCAGCCCACCAGAATAATTGTTGCTGTAATACACGCAATCCCAACCAGGATGCGGTTCTCAATCGCTCTTGACCTGATACCAGTTTCCATAAACTCTTTCCCTCAGTAAAAAGGCGGCCTTTCTCAGCAGACCGCCTTCACTGATGACTCCCAGATTCTAGTGTTCGTGCCATTCCGACTGCGAATGCAGGTAAATGGTTTTTTCCGAAACCTGACGGACATCATTTTCATCATCCCAGGTGATGATCAACTGCAAGCGGCGTACTTCTGGCTGATGCTGGCTGATGACAAAGTAAGCCAACTGGTTTTTCAAACCGTCCTTGAATTCTTTATACACGACCTCATGAGTCTTTTCGAGCGCATGGAAGAATTCAGGGTTGGAGTCACCGTACATACGTTCCAGGTCATCCATGTTACCATCCAACACAGGAATCCCAATGGTCGGCAGCACAATATCCAATTCAGTGATCTGATAGCCGCTTTCGTCCGGATTTGCCAGATTGGTGTAGATAGGACTGTCCGTCGTAATAACGAGTTCATCATAAGGTACAGCGCGGATTGGCCCAACCCCTTCTACCGGAATGAGTTCCTGCAAGGCTTCCTGGTCAGCCGCTGAGTCCACACCGTACCAGGGTGTTCCCATGTAGGTCAGCACTACCAGCAGTACGACAGTAATCAAGCCCAGCGAAATTGCCACGCGGCGGTGAGCGTAGCGGCGGCTCCTGGTCGTATCAATATACGGCATCACAAACAGGAAGCCGAAAATAATCGTCGGCAGCACCACTCCCATAAGCACCTTGTCACCCAGCTTCAACATGCCTTGCAGCCACAGGAAGTACCAGGGCGCGGTTGTATGAAGCGGCGTAGACTGCGGGTTGGCATGGTTTTCCAGGGGCGCATGGAAGAACCAGGTCACCATCACCACCAGAATAAAAGTCACGAGAGAAACCCACATCAGTTCGGTCGTGAGCACATCGGGAATATAATAAACACGGCTTTCTTTAGGTACGCGCTTGGCGGTATCCTGACCGATTTCTTCCATACCAGGCGGCAGGCTGAGGCCGTGCAGCACCACTTTATAGTAATGGACAAAAATAAAGACAATTGCCAGCAGCGGCAGCGCAAACACATGCAGCAGATAGAAGCGCAGCAGCCCGCCTGCCCCAATATCCGGCGCCCCGCGCAGCAGCAAATTCACGTTGGTTCCGACCACCTGCGGCGGCGCGGCTTCCGCCATGGAGGTCCCAATCGTTACTGCCCAGAATGCAAGCTGATCCCAAGGCAGCAGATAGCCCGTGAAACTCAGAAACAGGGTCACCAACAGCAGGATCGAACCAGTAAACCAGGTGAACTGCCGGGGGCGCTTATACGACCCGGTAAAGAAGGTGCGTGCCATGTGCAGCGCCACAAATAACACCATCCCTTCTGCCCCTAAGCGGTGCAGGTCACGCATAAATTGACCCATTGGGACGTTTCCGAGGATTTCGAGCATATTGTCATATGCAACCAGCGGAGATGGCGTGTAGAAAATCATCAGGAACAATCCGGTGATGACTTCTATGAAAAAGAAATAGGTGGAAAGAAAACCCAGGCGGAAGGTCGGGTAAATCCCGGTTACGGCCTGGTGATAAAAAGAAGGACGGATGTGCAAGAAAAACCCATCCGCATGAGGGGTAAGACGCGGATTCGGACGCCGGGAGGGTTCATCCCCACGCAGGGCTTCACGAATATCCTGAATGTTCATTCCCGCTGTGACACGGGTTACCACTTCGTCTACTCCCTCGTAAACTGCTTTACGCAGCCCTTTGTCCTTGATGTCATCTAAGAACGACGGGATAGGAAGGATGGACATGATGTACTCCTCTTAACCACTTACCACTACAACAGCCTAGACTTTGCCATCCCGCTTGATGCGCTTCCCGGTATTCACTCTGATCTGCGAAACCGAGGCAGAGTCAACCGGCACAGGATCACCCGCTGCATTGGTCACAAGCTGCTGACCGCTATTCGTCACCACCGTAATTTCAAAACGATCCAGACTGCGTGGCGCTGGGCCTTCAATATATACCCCGTTTTTCTGGAACTTCGACCCGTGACAGGGGCATTCAAAGCGGTCATTCGCCCCGACCCACTTAAACAGACAGCCCAGATGGGTACACACTTTGTATAATGCTGCGATGCCATCATCTGTATTCGAAAGCCAGAATTTCCCTTCCGGATAGTCTTTCGGCGGATTGTTCAAAATGGGGAGGTCACTGCCCGCCAGAGAGAAAACCCCACCAAACTCGCCTTCACGAAAACGCGGTAATCCAAACCAGATAAGCCATCCGCCGGTCTGAGCCAGCAGCAGCGCCATACTTGCTCCCCATGCATAGTACAGAAATTCTCTTCTCGAAACACCAGGAACCTGAACCTGGGGAACAGACTTCGATTCTGGTGTTTGATCTGTCTTGGCAGCGGGGGTTTTGGCTTTTGCAATTGTTGGTGTTGTAGCCATAAATTACTCCCAGAACCAGCGTTGCATTATAACGCCTGGAACTTCACTTATCCAATCTAAAAAATAACCTGCGATAAACAACTGGTGATGTTTGTTAAGATTATCACAAATGAAAGTGACTGTCAAAGATTGACTTACTTGAACACCACCCAGCTTATCACTCAGTAATTAATCTTTTTTTAGCCCTGTTACTAAGGGCCAGCACTCTATAGAAAGTGTAACACGCGCTTGCGGATTAGAAAAGTAATTCATTCTAATCCCGTGTTGACCTCAAAACGCCGTAGGTGCACCACCCCACCCTGCGCTTCAAACGCATATCTTCCCGCGCTCAAACCATTGTGATCGGCGGAGAGCACCGATTCACCGTTCCAGAACACTTCAAACCGGCTTCCAAGACACATGATTCCTGCCTCAAATCGCTGGTTCATCCCGATCTCCGGTACGGTAGTAGAAGCGATCACCACAGCCTCGCCAGAAAGAAAAACCAACCGGACCTGCCCGCTGCGCTGGATGCTCAACTGATATTCACCCTGCCCGCTGCCTCGAATACTGAACACAAGCGTGCTGTTAACACCGCCAGATGACCAGAATCCATCAAAAACGTAATAGGCATCCGCTGTCTCAGCCTGTGACGGTGCGACACGGGCACCATTTTCTAAAATCAATTCCCCTTCTTTTATCCCTGCGGGATGGTTATTTTCAATGTTCGCCCAATCATTAACAGTGGTCGCAAAATTTTCTCCTAAGATTTCGCTCCACCCCAGCGCCAAGACAGCCTCTGGGGGCACAAGGTCATCGTCAAAAAGGGGGATCGGATCGGCTTGTGGCAAATTCGCGCACACCAGCGCCGCACCCAGAGAAACATCTTCACGAGGTATCCAACCATTCTTTACCTGAAACCAGCTATGACCCATCCGGGCGACAGCCACCCGTTGTTCCCCCTTTGCCAGTATCCAGGCACGCCCATACTCATAACTTGGCCCAATGCGAACATTCACATCACGCTCCGCCGTCAGACTACACAATGCACTCTGACGGGGCATCACGGTCACATTCGCAAACTCAGAGTCGTTATTTCCCGCTACCAGAAATCCGACGACCACTGCCAGAATCAGAATGAAGATCCCCAACGCCATCGGCAGATACGGAGGAGTGGGCTTTCGAGGGGGGCGGCGCAGAGTCGGAGGGTCATACTCTCGAATCGGTATCTTGTTCAGCGGGTCTTGAGTCATCGTTATTCTTCCTCCGCTTTCAATATAGTGGCTGTATCCAGGGTTGGCAAACCCTCTGGTTCAGAAGCATAATTTGAGGTCATGGCAACACAGCGAATCCAGCACAAGCGAGTCACTTGGACAAGCATCGTCAAGGCAACCCCGGACGACATAGAAGCCCTCCGGGAGCAGTATCCTCACTTCCACCCGCTTGACCTGGAAGACCTGCTCAGCCGCCTGGAACGCCCCAAGCTGGACGAGTACGATGAGTATCTTTTCACTGTGATGCACTTTCCCCTGTGGGACCCGGTACAGCGTATCAGCCGCGCCAGCGAAGTGGACATTTTCTTAGGAACAACCTACATTGTGACTGTCCACGATGGAACCTTAAAACCGCTGGTGCAGCTTTTCGAGCGTTGCCAGAAGGATGAACTTGCCCGTGAAAAATACATGGGAACCAGTGCCAGCCGCTTATTTCATACGATCATCGACCAGCTCGTGGACTACCTTTTTCCGATCCTGTACAAAGTAGACGCGAACATTCGAGACATCGAAGAAGATATTTTTGACAGAGATGCCCGCCCGATCATCCGTGATATTGCGGTGCTGCGGCGGGACAACATCGCACTGCGGCGTATTGTCCGCCCACAATTAGAAATTCTAGCAGCGCTGGATCGGGTCGATAAGCGCTATCTACGTGGTGGAGGCGATGATCTGGAAGTCTATTTTGACGACATCCGCGACCACTTGAACAAAGCGGCGGATACCATCAGTGACCATACGGAAGTGATCGCCAACCTCGCAGACACGGCCAACACCATCACAAACCAGCGAACCAACGAGATTGTCCAGATTCTCACGATTATTTCGGTCATCATGCTGCCGTTGACGCTGATCAGCGGTATTTACGGGATGAACATTACCCTACCCCTTGACGACCATCCCTTGTCATTTTTCTTTGTCGTTTGCATCATGCTCGGAACAGGCGGAGCGATGCTGGCCTATTTCCGATGGCGAGGTTGGATATGAGCAAACTTGCTCTGCCTAAGCTAACGCAGATCCAAAACACCGACGCCCTCAGACATCTGGTTTCTCAACTGCAAAACACCAAACTCATCGCTATCGATGTCGAGTCCAATGGTCTGTTTGCCTATTATGAACGGGTGTGCCTGATACAGCTTTCTACCAGCAAGAATGATTACCTGCTGGATCCTCTCAAGATTAAGGATATGTCACCCCTGGGCGAACTCACCGCCAACCCCAATATTGAGTTTGTCTTCCATGCCGCAGAATTTGATATTGCCAGCCTGAAGCGGGACTTTGGCTTTGAGTTTGCCCTTATTTTTGACACCATGATGGCAGCACGCATTCTCGGTTATCAGAAATTCGGACTGGCACCCATGATTGACCAGTATTTTGGGGTCAAACTGGACAAAAAGTACCAGAAAGCCAACTGGGGCAAGCGGCCTCTCAGCGCAGAACAGAAACACTACGCCCAGTTGGACACCCACTTTTTGCCTTTGCTGCACGATATCCTTTACGAGGAGTTGAAGCAGAAAAACGCGCTGGCAGAAGCCTGCGAAATTTTTGATCAGCTTCGTAAAACACGCCCCACTGTGCATGAATTTGAGCCAGAAGGCTATTGGTACCTCGCCGACGCGAATAAGCTTCGCCCGCGTCAGATGGCGTGCCTGCGTGAGCTGTATCACTGGCGCGAAAACATTGCCCGAAAGAGGGACATCCCGCGCTTTAAGGTTCTTTCAGACGGGGCATTGGTAAAACTGGCAAAAAACCGACCCACGTCTCTCAATGAATTAAAACAAAAACGTCTGCTATCCAAAAAACTCGTTGAGCGTTACGGCAAAAGTGTCCTGGCGGCACTGGATGTGGGCGCCAAAGCGGAAATTCCCACCCGCCCCAAGAACCACTCCTATAGCCGCCCAACGCGCCATAAGTATGAAAAACTTAAAAAATGGCGGAAAAATCGTGCAGACGAACGGGGGGTGGAAAGCGACATTATTGTGCCTGGTCAGGTACTCTGGGCAATCGCGCAGAAGGCGCCTAAAACACTGGACGAACTGGAAGCCGTAGGCGAACTTGGCCCCTGGCGAATAGCAGAATATGGTCAGGAAATCCTCACAGTCTTAAATGGAGAATAGAAGCTGGCTTTGCTGCTTATTCTCAGCACCGCTTTTCCTGATTCAACGTGCAACAAACCCGACTGACTAGCTGATACAAATTTCAGGTGTCGATGGCAGTCAGGGATAGTTTGTACTAACTATCACAAACAATCGTTTTCTGCCCCGCCTGTGGAAATGCGCGAAAATAGGGGGCTTCGGTTAGGTAACTGACAGCGGCGCGATTCGCAGGAGCAATTGCTCTGAGGTGGGTGTAGTCACGGAAAACTAGGGCTATAATTGGACTGAAATGAGAAAGATGAGTTCATGCGAATCCAGTTTCACGGGGCAGCCCAGACCGTCACTGGCTCACAACATTTAATCACCGTTAATGACAAAAACATCTTACTAGACTGCGGTCTGTACCAGGGTAAACGAGCCGAAGCGAGGGAGCGCAACCAGAGCTTTGCATTTGACCCCAAAAAAGTCGATGTACTGATTTTATCGCACGCCCATATTGATCATTCTGGTAACATACCTTCACTGGTTAAACAAGGTTTTTCAGGGGAAATTATCTGTACTCATGCAACCCGCGACTTGTGCGCCAACATGCTGCTGGACAGCGGGCATATTCAGGAAAAAGACGCCCTGTTTTTTAACGAAAAAATCCGCAAAGCGCACGAAGACCCTATCGAGCCCCTTTATACTCAGGAAGACGCAATTGAGGCCCTCAATTATTTTTATCCGATACCTTATCATAAGTCCCGCGAGATTTTGCCCGACGTTGAACTGACCTTTCTGGATGCCGGACATATGCTGGGCAGCACGATCGTCAGCTTACAAATTCAAGACAAGGACTCCAACCGCGAAATACGGCTGGTATTTAGCGGCGATATAGGCCGAAAGAATTTGCCGATTATCCGCGACCCGCAGACAGTCGAACATGCCGACATCCTCATCATGGAGAGCACCTATGGTGACCGTTTGCATCCCCCCGCCCCCGAAACGGATAAAGAACTGGCGGAAATCGTAAACCGGACACATCAGCGCGGCGGCGCACTGGTGATTCCTTCGTTTGCCGTGGGGCGGACTCAGCAAATCGTCTACGTTTTTCAGCAGTTGGTTGCGGAAGGGCGTATTCCCAAACTGCCAATTTACGTAGATTCGCCTCTGGCGGTGAATGTAACAGAAGCTTTCCGCAGTCATCCGGAAGTGTACGACAAAGAGATTCAGGATTACATGTACACTTATCATGATGATGATCCGTTTGGCTTTGACCAACTTCACTATACCCGCAGCGTAGAAGACAGTAAGCAGTTGAACACCAAGGAAGAGCCCTTTGTCGTCATCAGCGCCAGCGGGATGTGCGAGGCCGGGCGTATTTTGCATCACCTCCGTAACCGGGTTGGGGATCCGAGAAACACGGTTTTGATCGTCGGTTGGCAGGCGCCCGAAACCCTGGGGCGGCGTTTGGTGGATGGGCAAAAAACCGTCCGCATTTTTGGCGAAGAACACATAGTTCGGGCCGAAGTCATCCAGATGGGAAGTCTGTCCGGTCATGCGGATGCCGATGAACTGGTTGGTTGGGTACAGGCCATCGGGAAAAAACCCCGTCAAACCTTTCTGGTGCATGGTGAACCTGATCCTGCCAACACGCTCAAAAAACGGCTGGAAGACGAAGTTGGACTGGAAGAAGTGTTCGTCCCTGAACTCTATCAAGCTGTCAGGCTATGAGCATCTTTTTTAATGAATGGCGCAACTGTCTGAGGGAACATTACCGATACGTACTGCGTACCGAAGATTGGATCACGGAAAAAACGCTGCGTGAGGTGCTGCTTGGTGTTGGTGGTTTTTCCGAAGATGAGCTTCAGGCTCTGTATGAAGAAATTTTTGGGTCAGTAGCACCCACACAGGAAGAAATTCTACCTCCAGATGAGGTTGAGGTAGTGATTCCCCAAGAAGAATTCACTGTGGATGAGCCGCCCCTTGAGGAAGAACCACCTCCGCAAGAGGAAGATAAACCACCCTCATTTATCCAGGGGCGCCTCTTTTAGACATCACAGGCGTTCCCGATTCCATCTCCATCGGCGTCCGCCTGATCCGGATTAGCCACGTTCGGGCAGTTATCTCCCGTATTCGGGAAGCCATCCCCATCCAGATCCGGGTCGCAGGCATTTCCCAGTCCATCTCCATCGGCGTCCGCCTGATCCGGGTTATAATTATTGGGGCAGTTATCGCTGGCGTTTGGCCTTCCGTCTCCGTCTATATCATTCGGGTCAGGCGGCTCACAGGCATTGCCGATTCCGTCCCCATCCGTATCCAGTTGGTCAGGGTTAAAGACCGCCGAACAGTTATCACAGGCATTGCCGATTCCGTCTCCGTCCCCATCTGTCTGAGCCGGATTTGATACCCCTATACAATTATCGGATGCATCGGGCACACCATCCCCGTCGGTATCTGGAAAATCACACGCATCGCCAATCCCATCCCCATCACTGTCGGCTTGACCAGGATTCGGGATGAGTGGGCAGTTATCGGCAGCATCAATAAACCCGTCGCCATCGCTGTCCACTGGATCGGGCGTATCACACGCATCGCCAATCCCATCTCCATCACTGTCAAGCTGACTGGGATTGGGCACATCCGGGCAGTTATCAAGGGCATTTTCAACTCCATCACCATCTGTATCCAGCACAGGGGCTTCACATGCATCTCCGGTGCCATCGCCGTCAGTGTCAAGCTGTGCCGGATTGGAGTCATTCGGACAGTTATCACAGAGATTGCCTACCCCATCGCCATCGCTGTCCCCCTGGCCCGGATTCGCCACATTGATACAGTTATCCGCTGTATCTGGCACACCATCGTTATCTGCATCAGGTTCAGCAGGTGGCTCACAGGCATCCCCGACGCCATTTCCATCGCTATCTGCCTGACTGGGATTCGGATCACTGACGCAGTTATCACACACATTGCCTACCCCATCGCCATCTGTATCTGTCTGACTGGGGTTAGGGTCATTCGGGCAGTTGTCGGTCGCATCCGGTTCACCATCGTTATCCGCGTCCGGCTGCTCACAGACATCCCCCACTCCATCATTGTCCGCATCTGCCTGATCCGGATTCGCATCCGCCGGACAGTTGTCCTCCCCATCCGGCCAGCCATCATCATCCGCATCATTCGGCTGGCAGACATCTCCAATCCCATCCCCATTCACATCTGATTGGTCGGGGTTAGGGTCATTCGGGCAGTTGTCGGTCGTATCCGGTTCACCGTCGTTATCCGCGTCCGGCTGCTCACAGACATCCCCCACTCCATCATTGTCCGCATCTGCCTGATCCGGATTCGCATCTGCCGGACAGTTGTCCTCCCCATCCGGCCAGCCATCATCGTCCGCATCATTCGGCTGGCAGACATCTCCAATCCCATCCCCATTCACATCTGATTGGTCGGGGTTAGCGTCATTCGGGCAGTTGTCAGTCGCATCCGGTTCACCGTCGTTATCCGCGTCCGGCTGCTCACAGACATCCCCCACTCCATCATTGTCCGCATCTGCCTGATCCGGATTCGCATCCGCCGGACAGTTGTCCTCCCCATCCGGCCAGCCATCATCGTCCGCATCATTCGGCTGACAAGCATCCCCGATCCCGTCGCTGTTAGCATCAGACTGATCCGGATTGGGCACATCAGGGCAATTATCATCCGCGTTTGGAACCGTATCGCCGTCCGAATCTGTTGGCGTGGGCTCACACGCATCTCCGATCCCATCATTGTCCGCATCAGACTGATTTGGATTGGCAATCAGCGGACAGTTATCATCCGCATCTGGCCAGCCATCGTTATCCTGATCATTTGGCTGACAAGCATCCCCGATCCCGTCGCTGTTAGCATCAGACTGATCCGGATTGGGCACATCAGGGCAATTATCATCCGCGTTTGGAACCGTATCGCCGTCCGAATCTGTTGGCGTGGGCTCACACGCATCTCCAATCCCATCATTGTCCGCATCAGACTGATTTGGATTGGCGATCAGCGGACAGTTATCATCCGCGTTTGGAACCCCATCCCCATCCAAGTCCGTCGGGGTGGGCTCACACGCATCCCCGATCCCATCATTGTCCGCATCAGACTGATTTGGATTGGCAATCAGCGGACAGTTATCATCCGCGTTTGGAACCCCATCCCCATCCAAGTCCGTCGGGGTGGGCTCACACGCATCCCCGATCCCATCATTGTCCGCATCAGACTGATTTGGATTGGCGATCAGCGGACAGTTATCTGCTGCATCTGGCACACTATCACTATCCGCATCCGGCGCAGAAGTCGCCGACGGGGTCAAAGTCAGGGTTGGCGTGGTCGTTGGCTCAGGTGTATTGGTAATAGACGGTGTAACCGAAGGAGACTCAGTAGGGGTCACGCTTGGGCCACGGGTTGGGGGAATAAACTGACCGGGTGTAGGCCTTAAACTATCCCCTTGAGCCGTCGGGGTGGAAGTACTGGTTGAGGTCGCAGAGGCAGTAAAAGTGGCGGTTGCGGTAGGCGTCTCAGTTTCCCGCACAACAACGGCGGTAGGCGTAATTTCGCTGTCATTCTGAATCACCTGCCAACCAATCAACAATGCCAGCAGTGCGAAAAACAACCCCACGGGAATCGCCAGCGAGATGGCCCGCATAAAAAAGCGGTTGGTAGTCTCTTCAAGGGCTAGCAAGCCTCGCAGCGCCTCCGGATGGGTGGGATCAATCCGCAGCGCCTGCTTAAAGAAATACCGTGCCTGGGCAGGATTCGCCAGATACCCGCTTAATACCAGAGCTTCAATGTGCTCCGGGTAATAATTGAGAATCTCTGTCAGCAGGTCGCGGGCTGCCTGATTGCGCCCCGCCAGGGTGTGTTGATAAGCAATTTCAAATAAACGCTCAGCTTCCTGGGGTGTCATGAGCCACTTTCCGCCATTACTACCACCCTTTTATCTTATCACAAAGCATTTTTTCGATCTTATTTTGTCATGTGATAGCACGGATAGCGGTTGACGCTTGTAAACCCCGCATGATACAATGTGGCAAATTTAGCCCAAAAGGAACCAGACAATCGCCGAGAACGAAATCAGGGTCAACGAGCAAATACGGGTGCGCGAAGTTCGGCTCATCTCCGATACCAACGAAAATCTAGGGGTTGTGCCAATTAAACAGGCGTTAGCGATGGCGCAGGAACGCGAGCTCGACTTAGTAGAGGTCGCGCCGAACGCTGAACCTCCGGTATGCCGTATTATGGATTACGGCAAATACCTGTATCAGCAGAAGAAAAAAGAACGCGCCGCTAAAATGCAGCAAAAGCAAATTGAAGTCAAAGAAATTCGCTTGCGTCCCAAGACCGACTCGCACCATCTGGGTTTCAAGGTTCGTGATGCCCGTAAATGGATTAACGACGGGATGAAAGTCCGTGTTCGTATCTGGTTTCGTGGACGTGAGGTCTCGTACCCTGAACTTGGGCAGGAGATTCTGACCGAAGTCGCCAAGCAGCTTAGTGATGTGGCGGTGGTGGAGCAGGAGGCCAGCATGGAAGGACGTTCGATGCTGATGGTTCTTGCGCCCTCGCCTGATAAAAATAAAAAGAAATCCTAGCCACAAACCTATTTTCACTGCTAAACTTTCGACGCTATAAGGACTGAGAGCCGTACACGGGTGCGGCGTTGTTTTGTGTGAAATCGGAGTGCAAAATGCCTCGTAAGAGTACAAAAACAGGGAAGTACAAGTTAAAGACCCACAAGGCCACTGCCAAGCGATTTAAAGTGACCGGAAGTGGACGTATTGTGCGTACACGAGGGGGCAAAAGCCATTTGCGCCGCCGTACCCCCAAGCGCACTAAGTTGAAATTCACCCGGATGCAAGAAGTGGAAGTATCCGCCGATGCCAAGCGGATCCGGCGTCTTGCTCCCTATCTCGGTAAATATAAAGCCAATCCCCCCCGTTAAGGAGTTCAGATGTCGCGTGTAAAAGGTGGTTTTGTTACCCGCCGTCGTCACAAGAAAATCTTGAAGATGACCAAAGGCCAGTGGGACACCAAGCATAAGTTGTTCCGCCGCGCCAATGAAGCCATGATGAAAAGCCTGTGGTATGCATATCGTGACCGTCGCCAGCGCAAGCGTGAGATGCGGAAACTCTGGATTGCCCGCATCAATGCGGCGGCCCGCATGAATGGTATGAGCTACAGCACATTGATTCATGGGCTCAAATCAAACAGCATTGAACTTGACCGCAAAGTGCTAGCGGATATTGCCGTGCGCGATGGTCAGACCTTCGCCAAAATCGTTGAAACCGTCAAAGCATAATGCGCGAAGTGCAAACGGGGGGCATCGCCCCCCTGTTTGATCCTCATGATTACCTCAACTCAAAATCCCAAACTGAAACTGGTTAAAGCCCTGCTTGCCCAGGGAAAGACCCGACACCGGGAAAAACGTATTGTTCTGGAAGGCAGGCGCCTGATTCTCGATGTGATGCAGCAGGGCATTCAGCCTGATTTCATCCTGCACAGGCCGGATATCGAAATTGGAATTGAAACTGCGCCGTTGATTCCCGTTGAGCCGCATTTATTTGACGAAATCAGCGATACCCAGACGCCACAAGGCATGTTAGGGGTTTTCCCGATGCCGGATTTGCCAATACCGGAAGAGGCGACACTGCTGGTTGCGCTGGACGGCTTGCGTGACCCCGGCAACCTCGGCACAATCATTCGTACAACAGCGGCGGCGGGTGTGGATGGATTGGTTCTGCTGCCTGGTACGGTCGATGCGTTTAATCCCAAAAGTATCAGAGCTGGCATGGGAGCCCATTATCGCATCCCCATCCAAACCATGACTTGGGATCGATTTTCACAAGGGTACAGCCAAGACTGGCATATCTGGCAGGCAGCAACAGACGGTAGGGTCGCTTACCATCAAGCGGATTGGCGGCCTAAAACCCTGCTGATGATGGGCAGTGAGGCACATGGGCTTTCAGAAAAAGCCTCCCAGTATGCTGCAAATTCGGTTTATATCCCAATGGCTCACCGGGTTGAATCGCTCAACAGTTCCGTAGCAACGGCGATACTGGTGTTTGAAATTCAACGCCAGCGCGGGATATACTAGCGCGGCGCAGATCAATGATCTGCGCCGCTACGGATAAACGTTATGCCAGAAATTCGCTCTATCACTTATTTCACAGATGTTTTTGCCGATGATCATCGGACACCAATGGCACGCGGCGGTTCTTTTTTGAGCGCCGCACGTCACGCGCTTGAAAAAGCAGGGCTGATTGTCCAGTCCCTACGGTTAGCCACTCAACCCTTTCCTCAGCATCTTTTCCCACGCGGCCCCGCCTCAATGGCGCGGACAGTTCAGCAGTTACATGATTTGAGCCGGGCATTTGGGGTAGATTACCTTTCCCTGGGGCCAATAAACCCGGAAGACGATCCGGATTATTTTTATTCACTGGCGGAAGTGATCATCCACATGCCGAATATGTTCGCCAGTGCTGCCATCGCAGACAAAGACAGGGGAATTGATTTAGCTACCCTGTATCGAGCCGCCGAAGTCATCTCATTCCTCGCTGATGCTACCAGCGATGGGATGAAGAACCTGTTTTTTACAGCGGCAGCCAACTGCCCACCCTGGTCGCCATTTTTTCCGGTGGCCTATCACGGCGGTGGGACACACGCCTTTGCACTGGCGGTTCAAGCCGCCGATCTGGCAAACACGATCTTTGCCGCCGCAAACACCCCGGAAGATGCCCGCAAAAACCTGACCGCAGCCATCAATGCCTACACCCTTCAGGTGGTTCCCGTCGCAAAGCAAATCGCTGAAGAACACGGAGTCGAGTTCAAGGGGTTAGACTTTTCACTGGCTCCGTATCCGGTGGACGACAAAAGCCTGGGAGGAGCGCTGGAAAAACTGGGCCCAGCATTTGGCGGACACGGTCTGGTAGCGTCGGCTTCGATAGTGATGAACGCCATAGAGGCGGCTGATTTTCCGTCGATTGGCTTTAGCGGGCTGATGCTGCCCATCCTGGAAGACAGCATTTTGGGGCGTCGTGTGGTTGAGGATCGCCTGGGAATGAACGACCTGCTCCTGCTCAGCGCGGTGTGCGGCACTGGGTTGGACTGTATACCCCTGCCCGGAGAGATTACTAATGACCAACTTTATGCCATTCTGCTGGATGTAGCGGCGTTGGCACTGCGGCTGGACAAACCCCTGACCGCCCGTCTGATGCCTTTTCCTGGCAAGATGGCAGGTGACATTGTGGAATTTAGCTTCGAATACTTCACCAGATCAAAAATATTGCCTGCGCCCCCTTATACGATTGATAAGACCAGACCTTTAGGAAAAGCAGAAGGAAAATTTCGCATCAGCCCGCGTTAGGTTTTTGCAGCCACACCACCGTTGTCTTGTACAATCGCAGTCGGCTGGCAATATCAACTGCAAGTACCCCCAAAAACTGTCTGATTTCCGCCGTATTCAGGCCAAAGGCGGGCAAAACAAGGGGTGGATGAATAACAGTAAACCCATTTTGCCGCGCAAAAAATCGTAAACTGGACGGAGTGAAGGTGTTAATGTGCTCAAGTGGCATGGTCGGCATCTCGGAGATTGTCCAGTTGCCGCTTTCGATACGCTGCACGACTTTCGCCCCATCCGGCACGGCAATACGCAAAATGCCCCCCGGTTTCAACCATTGATAGCAGCTTTTCAGTGCTTCGTGCGGCTCAGGGAGATGCTCAAACACCTGCTCCGCGTTGATGAAATGATACGCTTCTGGCTGAATATCAGCAGAGGTAACGACCTTCAGGCCATTGCGTTGAGCGTATTCCACACGGCTGGGAGAAAGTTCGAGCCCTTCCACCTGCATACCAAAGGCTCTTGCCATCAGCAGCCAAGTACCCCATCCCATCCCAAAATCCAGAACTCGAATTTCATGTGGCGGCCTGGGAACTGCCCGAATAATCTGGGCACACTGACGGGCATACCCGATTCGCACAGGTAGTGGTGCAGCGAATTTTTTCTGGAAGCTGCCTTCGGTGCGTATCCACTGCTCATACAACAGATCCATCCCTGTATCGTCCAGAATCTCGTGTTGAAACAGGGAACCGCAACACAAACACTGTGCCAGAATATACCGTCCGCCCGTAAGCTCCGGGATGGTGCCTCCGTAGTAACTTTTGAGGTAGGTGGCAACAGGCGTCTCGGTCAGCGCCATGTCAATGAGGATTTTTTCGCTGGCCGCGCCGCAAATCGGGCAGGCTGATCGAGTAACAAAGCTCACCATCAGCGCCCGTTAATCCCATTTTGCATGACGATGCGATTCATTTCGTGAATGAGTAAATCCGGGCGCTCATCGCGCAGAAGGGGCAAACGGGCGCGAGTGCGCCGTAAATCATTGAGGTCAATCGTATACATCAGGAGAGTTTCTTCAAAATACGGCCCGTGTACCAGTTCCACACCATCCGGAGAAATCAAGGTACTGCCGCCCCCAAAATTGACCCCATCTTCAAAACCGACCCGATTGCATTGGATCACATAATTGGTGAACAACCCCGCATAGGCCTGACTCACCATTTCAATCCAGCTAGAGGTTGCTAATTTTTCCTCTTTACCCAGACCGCGCCCAGGGCTGGCATTGATGAAAATTAAAACGTCAGCCCCGTCCATCCACAACACATAAGGCGGCGAAACATGCCAGAAATCCTCGCAAATGAGCATTCCAACCCGCCCATAAAAAGTATCAAATGCCCGCAGCGAACTGCCGGTTGCGAAGAATTTTTTATCCTCGAACATGGTGTAATCTGGTAAATAAACTTTCCGATGAACATGCAGCACATCACCCCGGCTGAGATACGCGGCGGAAATATAAAACCGTCCCCGGCTGTCTTCTTCGACAAATCCAACGACTGCCTCCAGTTGCAGCTCTTTGCTTTTTTTGAGCAGCGGCCCAAACACCGGATCATCAGGAGTCGGTTTAGAAGCCAATTCCGCCACCAGATCACGCAGATAATAGCCCGTCAGGGAAAGCTCCGGGAATACAATCAACTGACCGCCCTGCTGGGCAAAGTCATCCATCAGTTGCAGGTGTTTTTGCAGATTACACGGAATATCGCCCAGTTTAGGGTATATCTGTGCCATGCCCACCGTGAGTTTTGTCATGGAATATCCTTTCTGCTGATTCCTATTTTGCAGTCACTTCTTAAATCTCAACAGGGACAGCTTGCGACCAATGCCGGATTTCGGCTACATTTAGCTTATGAATATCGCGGTGATTGGGGCAAACACCATCGGGTCCGGAGTCGCGCATGTGGCCGCGTTGGGCGATCATATGGTGGCTCTTTACGACCTGAACCCGGCCATTTTAAAGACAGCCCAGGAACGGATTGCCCGCAATCTGGATAAGGGCGTCAGCCTGGGCAAACATACCCCTGAAGAGGCCGCTAAAGCCAAGGCCGCCATTCTCCCTACCACCCAGCTTGAAAACTGTGCCGAAGCTGATTTTATCATCGAGGTTGGGCCGGAAAAACTGGACATCAAAAAAAAACTGGCAGAAAAGCTGGACAGTATGACCCCTGAACGGGTGATTTACGCTACCCACACCGAGTCGATCAGCCTGACGGTCATCGCCTCGGCTGCCCAGAGGTTTCCGGGGCGGGTCGTCGGAATGCACTTCTTTGATCCGGTACATATTGTTAAGCAGGTGGAAGTGGTCCGGGCCGACCAGAGTACCCAGACTGCAATTGATCAGGCGGTGTTGCTGGCACGAACCATGGAAAAAGAAGTCATTGTCGTGCGTGATACACCGGGTTTTTTAGTTAATCGGGTGGCACAGGTGTATACGCGGGAAGCCCTGTATTTGCTTGGTGAAGGCCATGTCGATGCAGAAACCATTGACCGTCTGATGGTTTCTCTGGATTTCCGGCAGGGGCCGTTTCAGTGGGTGGATACCTTAGGAATCGATACGCATCTAACACAGATGGAACAGCTTTATCAGGCGACAGGAGAAGCACCGCGTTTTCGTCCCCATCAACTGTTGCGGAAGATGGTGCGGGCAAACCGCTTAGGCCGCAAAACCAAACAGGGATTCCATAAATACGATGAGTAAGCGCGTTCTGTTGGTTGGGGAACCCCCTTTCATTGATACACTCTCCAACCTATGCACAACGCATGGTTTTAAGCTGACCGTTTATGACAGCGCCGATCTCGACGACCAGGACATCCTCGATCAGATGGTCAAAGATGCGACCAAATGCGATATTTTCCTGGAAAGTCTGAATGAGTCTTCTGCCAGTAAACTCTGGTTGATTGAAGGTGTGGAACCTAACCTGCGTGAAAATACACCTATTCTGACCCATGCCCTGTGTGCCAGCGCGACAGAAGTAGCAAGCTGGTGTGAATTATCAGAGCGGGTGGTAGGCTACAGCCTCTTGCCGCCTGTCCATGTCCCCGGTCTGGTTGAGTTTGCCCCCTCGATGCAGGCTGATTTTCAAAGTGTGACCCTGGCAAAGGATTTTCTTGAAAAACTGGGGTTGGAAACCGTGCGGGTGCCGGACGCGCCAGGATTGGTACGCGCCCGAATCGTGTTCAGCCTGATCAACGAAGCAGTGCTGGCGCTGGATGAAAAGGTCGCCTCGGCAGAGGATATTGATAAAGCACTGAAAACGGCTACCTATTACCCGCGTGGGCCGCTGGAGTGGGCAGATGAGATTGGGCTGGATGTCATTATGGCGACATTAACGGCCATGCGGGATTTCTGGGGGGAGGAACGCTACCATCCTGCGCCGCTGCTCAAGCAAAAAGTTCGGGCCGGGCAGCTTGGTAAAAAAGTCGGGCGCGGCTTTTTTATTGAAGCGGCAATGGAACCCTCGGATAGTTAAGGCTTTTTCCCCCAATGTACGGCTATTGTGCCGAACATGAAGCGTTTATACTGCACATTTTGAAAACCAGCGGTTTGCATCAAAACGGCAAAATCATCCGGCGTTTTAAAGCGCATGGTACTCTCCGGCAGATAGGTATAAGCGTCTGGATCACTGGCAATGAGATGGCCGAGAGTCGGAATTACGTACTTCAGATGAAACACAATGAACGGCTTCAGCAAATTGTCAGGCGGCGGCGTAGTGTCTAGTGTCGCCATCACACCGCCGGGTTTAAGAATGCGATACTGTTCGGCGAGGGCGCGGTCAATAGCTGGCACATTGCGGAACAAATACCCGCTGACAATGGCGTCAAAAGAATGATCAGGAAAAGCCAGATTCAGGGCATCTGCTCCTGACCAAGCCACCCGGTCTCCGGATGGGCGTCGTTTCCCCACCTGCATCATAGGCAGCGCAAAATCGCCTGCTACAACCAGCGCATCAGTATATTTTCGCCGCACCTCAAACGCAATATCCCCCGTACCAGAGGCGATGTCCAGCACTTTGGCCTTTTGGGGCAGATTCAACTGCTCCACCATAAACCGACGCCAGCGCATGTCTTGCCCGAAGGTCATCAAGCGATTCATCAAGTCGTAGCGGTGAGCAATGCGACCAAACATCGCCTGCACATCCGAGGAGGATTTGTAACCCTTGTTCATTTTTTTACTGGTTTCATCGGTCATCATATTTGGGGCGATTATGGCTGGGGAGGTGTATCGTCTTCAAACACATCCACAAAAATAAGCTCGACCAGATTGCCTGCAAATTGCATCAGATTCTGCCCAGCGGCCACACCCTCTGGCGACCGCATCGCCACATCCAGTGCCTGAAAATCCTCAAAATACAGTTCAAGAAACCGGTAATAGGGTGAACTGCCTGCTGGCCCCCCCAGCACAACATTCGCCTGCCGCCGGATAATGCCTGGGAGTTTTTCCAGCAGGGCAAGGTTGGCGCTGTAATTTTGCTCAAAATCAGGAATGTAATCAGGCTTTTTGTAGAGAATCACCAGTTTGACCATCGGTTACCGCCTTGCGACCAGAATACTGTCAGCCGCTTCCGGGATAGTGAAATTTAAGAACTGCGGCGGATCTACCCAAAACCCATTCACGGTCAACTCAAAGTGCATATGAGCACCCTGCACACGTCCGGTTGCGCCAACAGTGCCTATAATGTCTCCTGCAACCACGCGCTGACCGGGCACCACGTAAATTTCGTTCAGATGGGAATATCCGGTCATCACCCCCCACCCATGATCTATCACGACATGATTACCACGAATTGGAAGGCGCTGAGCAAACACCACCACTCCGGTACCGGATGCCATCACGCTTTCGCCCAATCCCGCCCGATAATCAACGCCTGTATGACGGCTCTCTAAAGCGCCGTTGTTATAAGTGCGAATCCCGCCAAAAGATGAAATCTGCGGCCCCATCACCGGAAGTTGCAGCGCACCTGTCCAATATTTTTGCTCGGTGCGGCGGCTGTAAATACGTACCATCAAATTCAGCTCTTCGCGGTTAAGGTCAGGATTCAGGAGATCCTCCTGCCCGTAGGGGATGGGAATATCCTGGTAGTCAAAGCTGCCCCACACAATGGAAACCGTGTCGCGCTGAGGCGGGTAGGCTGTTTCACCTGCCCAGGTATACACGTCTACCGGAATGTCACCGCCGCGTGTCGCACTCATATCAGCTACCAGAAAACCGATCCAGTCTCCTTCATTGGTGCGGTACATTGGCAGCACATCGCCCTGGAAAAGTACCTGCATCCGGGTAATATCCCCTGGTGCGACCACACGGATAATTCCGGTGCGCCCCTGTTGAATTTCTTTAGGTTGAATTTGAATAAGCAGATTGACCTGCTGGGCAGCGGATGGCCTCGGAATAGCGAAAATACCTGTCATCAGCACGACAATAAACACGAAAAATCTGAACCACATACGATCCTCAAGAGACAAGCCATGTCAGTATAGCGTCTGAATCGAAAATGGTAAACGTGTTATATTAGTAGCATCCATTGAGATATTTGCAGGGTAACACAGCATGAGCCAACATTCCTACTATGTTAATCCGCGTCCCGCATCTGACGGCATGAACCCGTGGATCCTGCGAACGATTCTGCTGATGGGGACGGGTTTTCTCCTTCTGTTCTTTACCCTGTTGATTCTGCTGGCAGGTTACCAGTTCATGACTCAGGATCAAATTTACCCCGGTGTGTCGTCGATTTACGGGATTGACATCGGCGGAATGACCCGTGCTGAAGCCATTGCTGCACTTCGCAGCCAGCCCAATTACGGTGATGAGGCAGTCTTTGTTTTTCAGTATGGGGATCAGCAGTGGGAATATACCGGCGAGGAATTGGGCATCCGTTTCGATGTCGAGGCCACTGTCGATGCTGCCTACAGTGTTGGGCGTGATGAGACCTGGCTTGAAAATCTGACAGACCAGTTCAGGGCATGGCGCAACGGCGTTCCGGTTGCCCCAGTCATTCAATATAACCAGACACAGGCCGAAACGATTATCCGCTCACTGTCGGAAGATTACATCAACCAGCCGGTTATGGATGCGACTCTTATCCTGCAAAACGGGCAGGTCATCAGCACACCGAGTCAGATCGGATTGCAGGTCAACATTGATCAGACCATGCAGCTCCTCCAGCAGGAAATTCTGGCGATGAACACCCGCAGCACCATTCAATTGAATGTTGAGGTTGCCCAACCCACGCTTGCCAGCGCTGAGGAAGCCGCTGACAAAGTTCGGCTGGCTTTAAATGAAGAAGGGGTCAGATTTTTTATTCCAACGGAATATGGCATTGCGGCTGGCCCCTGGATCGCAAAACCAATATCCATCGAAAACATGATTCGTATTGAGCGTGTGGATAATCCTGACGGCACTGCTTATTATGATGTGTATGTCATTACTGACCACGCCCGCGAATTTTTAGCTGGACTGAAAGAAGAACTCGACCGAAAACCTAAAAATTCCCGGTTCATCTTTAACGACAGCACGCGCCAATTAGAAGTCATCGAAAGCAGCATCAATGGGCTGGGATTGAACATTGACGAAACACTCCGCCTTTTCCCCCAGGCGGTTTTTTCTGCTGATGACCGCAGTGTGCCGCTGGTATTTGACGAAGTAGTGCCGACCATCAATGACAACGCTACCGCTGCCGAACTCGGCATTACGGAACTGGTGGTTGAAGCAACCACCTATTATTACGGTTCAACATCAGCGCGGCAGGCAAACATTAAAGTTGCCGCAGAACGCTTTCACGGGATTGTGATCCCCCCCGGTGGTGAATTCTCGTTTAACGACTGGCTGGGGGAAGTCAGCGCGGACGAAGGATTCGAAGAGGGGCTGATTATCGTTGGCGGGCAGACGATCACGGGTGTAGGCGGCGGGGTGTGCCAGGTTTCCAGTACAGCGTTCCAGGCTGCCTTTTATGCGGGATTCCCGATTCTGGAACGCTACCCACACGGCTACCGCGTGGGTTACTATGAAGCCGGTGAAGGCCCTGGGATGGATGCAACCGTATATTCCCCAGTTGTTAATTTTCGCTTTCTCAACGATACCCCCTACCATCTCCTGATCGAAACCTATGTACGTCCAGGAAACAGCACGGTGACATTCAAGTTTTACAGTACCAGCATGGGGCGGAGAGTCGAAAAAGAGGGGCCGATCATCAAGAATGAAAAGGCTGCCCCACCACCCATTTACCATGCCGACCCCAGCCTTTCTCCTGGCGAAATCTTTCAGACCGACTATGCGGTGTCCGGTGCGGAAGTGTTTGTCTACCGCACCGTCTACCAGGGGGATGAAATTCTGATTGACCGCGAGGAATTTTACAGCAATTACATCCCCTGGCCTGCTCAGTTTAATGTTTCGCCAAGTGATGGGCGCGTGAATGGATAAGTGGCTTAACCACTGAACTTTTGTTGCAACCAATCTGTCCAGCGGATTTTGCCATAGGCTTCCTGCGGTACAGTATTCCAGCCGTTGCGATAACCTGCGGAAATTGCGCCAGGAAAGGGAACTTGAATGAAGGGCTTGCGCCTGCCCTGAGCGGCCAACCAGGTTTTCGCCAGTTCATCAATACGGTGCACGGAGGGCCCACCTATATTCAGCACGCGGTAGGTGGGTTTTTCCGAGGCGCACTGCACCAGAAAAGTGGCCACATCTTCTACATCAATCGGTTGAACCTGCCATTTTGCAGGCAGGATTCCTATGGGCAGTGCCATCAGCTTGCTGAGGATAAGCTCAACAAAAGGGTGGAACTGCGTTGCCCGCACAATTGTCCAGGGAACAGGCGACTGCATAACCAGTTTTTCGACCTCATATTTGAGCTTATAGTACGGCAGTGGATGTCTATCCACGCCAACAATCGAGACATAGATAAAGTGCTTCACGTAAGGGGCAGCTTCCAGCAGACGGCGTGTACCTTCCACATCAATCTCACGGGTTTTAGCTGGACTGCTGGCCGCATGGATAATAACCTCCACCCCTTCAACCGCCTCCTGTATACCTTCACCCGTGGCCAGATCACTCCTGACCGCGTTTGGGCCCGTTGCGCTGCGGCTGGTAATACGAACCTGCTGGAATTTAGGGGCAAGTGTTTTCCCTAACAATCCGTTTCCACCTGTAATCAGAATCATGGTTTATTCCTCCCTGGGAATATGTTTCAATTTGGCGGGATTCATGATGTTGTAGATGTTCTGAATGCGGCCATCAACAATGTGCAAAGCCATTACGCTGAACGGCTTTTCGCCGCGATAACTCACCAGGCCAAGCTGCCCGTTAATCAGCCCAAACTTCAGCTTCAGATCGGACGGCATCGCTTTAAGAATGTTCAGCAAATACACGGCAACATTTCTTGCCCCTCTCACAGGCTTGCGTGCTGCGTGGGTGATTGTTCCGCCGCTGTCTGTTTGCAGGACAATATCCTCCGCCAGAAGCACCAGCAGCCCGTCCATATCGCCGCTGATGCAGGTCTGTAAAAACTGCATGGTCAGTTTTTCCTGCTGCTCTCGCGTGGCAGTAAACCGCGCTTTTTCTGCCTGCAAACGCTGTTGAGCACGGCTGACAATCTGACGGCAGGCGGCCTCATCTTTGCTGACCATACGGCTGATGTCGGCATAGTCATAATCGAACACCTTTCGCAGCAAAAATACAGCACGTTCAATAGGAGAAAGGCTTTCCAGCAGCACCAGAAAAGCCATCGAAACCGACTCGGACAGTGCAATAATATCGTCCGGTTTAGCGCCAGTTTGCGAGACAAGCGGTTCGGGCAGCCAGGGGCCGATATATGCTTCCCGCCGCACTCTTGCTGAAGTCAGGAAATTGATGCACAGATTGGTGACAGTGGTCGTCAGGTAGGCTTTTGGGGACTCTATCCCCTCAACATCCTGCCAGCGCAGATACGCTTCCTGCACCATGTCTTCAGCATCCATTACACTGCCCAGCATGTCGTAGGCGATTGTAAACAGCAAGGGGCGAATCCCATTGAAAATCTCAGCTTTATCCATCATGCCTCCATCGTCAGCCTGTGACCCATGCCCCAAAAGCCTATTCCTGCCCCAATGGCTTCCAACACCATGATCGTGTAGGCAGTGGCCTGAAAGATCGGCGTGGCATCATGGTCAGGTACACGGGCTACATGATCGGGGCTGAGAGCGATAAAATGGTTGTACACCCCAAAAAGGAAGGCTGCCAGCATTGATGCAAAAAGCAGCCATACACCTACCTGAGCCTTTCTGCCCCAGAGCATCCGAGCTGCAACAAAAGGCGCAAGACCTATCACGACAGCCACAAACAGAGTCGAAAAAAGGGAAAGTGTCACAGGTATAACAAGATGAGCAATCCCATGTGTTGCAGCCATGACCGCATGAACAAGAACAATAACTGTTCCGTATGTCGCTACTGATTTCATGTTGGCTGACCTCCTTCTTTAATACATAGGACAAAATAGACCTGCCATTTGTGACAGATCTATCAAAACTTGATTTGCTTTGCGGGCTATTGGGTACAGCGAATCGGGCGACCTATGCCGCCGACATACTTAAGAGGCAGACCGAAATAGGGCGAAGGATCGAGGGTATTCCCTATCTGAGATTCATTTAAGAATTCCCCGTTTTCATCGCTTTTGACGATGCTCAAATGTACATGCAGCGCTATTGGAAAGCCCCTGCCGCTGTACGTTCCCTGATAGCCAAGGAGAGTTCCCTGTTCTACACGGACGCGCATCGTACCAGGGGGAAAGTCATCAGCAACATAAGATTCCTCCCCGTCACCCGATGCCATGTGGGTGTAGTAGGTGAAAATCGATTCGCCGGGGTTGAGCGGGTCATCGTGCTCGATGATAACGGTCGAAACCCAGTCCGATAGACGGGTCAAATAACCGCCGTATACAGCGTATATGGGTACTTCACCTTCCGCGCCATCCCCAAAAATATCAATTCCAGTATGGCGGTTAAAGACATTGTACGGTGCAGCCGGATCATTCCACAGTAAACCAATAAAGCCATCTGAAGGCAGAACAAACGGGGCTTCTCCGCAAGGCTCGCGCACCGTCCGCAGCCCAGGGCGCGAATCAGGGTCATTAACCCAGCGGCGAATATAACGGTTGCTGTCGCTGAGGCGGTCACTGTAAAGGATCAGTCCGATATACCCGCAGCCACCAAGAAGGATAAGTCCGACAACTATTAGAGGCAGCCTGATCCACCAGCGCCAGCCCCAGAATCGTTTGAGCATATTTTCTCATTCCTATTGGACACAACACCCTGTTAGAATACACGACATGAGCAACTTCAAAGTAGATTTAACTGGAAAACGTGCCTTAATCACAGGGGCGGGCGCTGGGGTTGGGCGGGCCACTGCGATGGCACTGGCGCAGGCTGGTGCATGGGTATTTTGCAACGACATCAACCCTGATCGTGCCCAGCAAATCGCCGATGAAATCAATGCTGAGGGAGGCAGGGCCATTGGCTGGCACGCAGACGTATCGAACAAGCTGCTGGTTGGCCCGATGGTTGAATCGATGCGCGATCACTTTGAGCGGATTGATATTGTCGTTAATGCGGCAGGCGTGGAAAAACGCAGTACACTTATCAAACTGGATGAGTGGGACTGGCGGCGTGTGCTGGATGTGAATCTGAACGGTGCATTTTTCCTGACGCAGCTTGCAGGACGAGTCATGGCGGATGAAGGCGGCGGCGTCATCGTCAATATCGCCAGCACTGCTGGTCATACGCTCGCCCGTGAAAGCAGTGCAGCGTATACTGCGAGCAAGGCGGGTATGATCGGCCTGACCAAAGAATCCGCCCGTGAACTGGCCGCCTACGGGATTCGTGTGAATGCGGTCTGCCCTGCCAATATCGAAGAGGATTCGCCCGTGGAAACAACCCATCACATTCCTCAAAAGCGGCTCGGCACACCGGAAGAGGTCGCCAATGTGGTGCTGTTCCTGTGTTCAAGTGCGGCCTCCTACATCACCGGGCAGGCCATTCATGTAGATGGCGGTGAGAGTATGGCATGACGATTTACTTCTACAGCCGTACCAGCGAACATTACTTTCAGGCGCAAAAATTTGCCGGCACACCCCACGAAGAGATCATTCGCCATGCAGCCTCGCCTAAAACTGCCGCCAAGATAGGGCGCAGCCGAAAGCACCCTCTTCGGAAGGACTGGGAAGAGATTAAAAAGACCGTAATGCGAAAAGCAGTCATGCAAAAATTTGAAACTCATCCTGATATTCGCGCTGTGCTTCTGGCAACAGGTGATGAAGACATCGTTGAAAATGCCCCTTCGGATGATTACTGGGGCTGTGGCGCGGACGGAAGCGGGCAAAACAGGCTCGGCGAAATTCTGATGGAAGTACGTGTGATTCTAAAAAAACGTGAAGTTTAAAATTTGTTTGAATTATACTGTGCTGTACAATTCTGCTGTTCCATGAGGTGATTAATGGCAAATAAATCTATTGTTGTTCGCATAGACGACCGTATCCGGCTCATGTCAGCGATTCTGTCGGTGACAAATTACCCGGACAAAGCCCAGCAGCACATAGGCCACCGACCGCACACCCATGCACGCAATACAACGCGCTGGCTGCACGAATACAAAAATCATCCGGCGGTGGTACAGACCCAGCTTTTGCTGGACAAAAAAGCCCCGCTTGAAGCACTATATACCTATATTTTGCGATTGCCCTGGCCTGATCTGAAAGGGGCAGATGCACCTCCCTGGATTCCCGCCAACTGGAACCATCATATGCGAGATCTGTACGAAACCAGCAAGTTGCAGCGATTGTGGAATGACGAAGCGGGGCAATGGGAAAAGGCCCAGATTGAAGCGGTCAGCGTTTTTAAAGAGGTCGATTTTTATGGTTTTCTGAAGCCATTTTTTGGGGATGTGCCGGAACAGCTCGTTTTTATGCCCAACATTTCCTACCCTAGTGAGACAGCAGTAGGAGTGCGGATGGACAATGAGCTTATTTGCGCGGTGCCGCCGCGTATTGCATGGGGCGATAACCCCCCCTGGCCCTTCACAGAAGATAAGGCGCATGTCTTTAGCAGTTCCCTGGTCGAATACGTGCGGCTGCTGATGCTGGCCTACTTGCGCCAGAACGCCAAAGCCGTTGACCCCGTGACCCAAAAAGAACTTCCCGTCAGCGATGAATTCAAAGCCCGTTTCCCCACCTGGGGAGAACAATTCACCTTCCTCTTTGTCGCAGGTGTGGTCGCGTTGTTTCTGGAAACCCGCGTCAGCAAAAAAGAAGCTGAGGCCTACATTCTGGTGGAAAAGAAAGCCAAAGGGGTAACAATCCTGCCAGGAGTGGTCAGCGTCCTAAAACGTTATCTAGGTGATTATCAGAATGGAAAATATAAGGAATTGACCGACTTTTTGCCTTTGTTCCCCGGTCACCTGAAAATCGCCAAGACCATTACCTCGCTTTAACCCGCAAGGCGCTGTTCAGTTTTTTCACTAACCAGTGTGCGGGCTAAATCTTCGGAAATAGGCAGGCAGACCGTGAAGGTTGTGCCCTCCCCCACTTTGCTATCCACCGTGATCTTGCCGCTGTGTGCTTCCGCAATCCACTGCGCGATAGACAATCCCAGCCCAGTGCCTCCCGCAGCCCGCGAACGGGCTTTATCCACCCGGTAGAAACGGTCAAAAACATGCGGTAGGTCTTCGGCGGGAATGCCAATGCCAGTGTCCTTAACTTTGATGTACACCTCATGGCTGTTATTTGTCAGCGAAATCTCAATGGTCCCGCCCTGTGGCGTGTATTTCACAGCGTTGTGGAGAATACGGCCAAATAAATGATGAAGTTGGTCAGCGTCACCCCAGATCACCACCTCCTCATCAACATTTCCCAGCCGGATAGTGCGTGCTTCACCCGCCAACTCCAGCGCATGATCGTAGATTTCCCTGATAAAGCGGGTTAAATCCAGGCGGCGAAAAGCAAAGGGAATCTGCCCGGCGTCGGCCTTCGCCAGCATCAGCAGATCGCCCACCAGGACGGTCATGCGCCGCACTTCCTCCTGCATAGCTTCCAACGATTTAGGATCGTTCCCATAGCGGCGCAACAGGTCGAGATTGCCTTGAATCGTAGTCAGTGGTGTGCGAAGTTCATGCGACACATCTGAGATGAAACGACGCTGTGACTCAAATAACTTCTGCAACCGTTCCAGCGTCTCATTAAAAGTCATGACCATGCTGCCCAACTCATCGTGGGGGCCATGATAAGGAATACGCCGACTGAGATCATCTGTTTTAGCAATTCGGCGGGCTGTCGTGACGATTGAACTCACCGGGCGCAGGACATGCCGCGCCAGCAAATCGCCTAACAGCAGCGAAATCAGCAGAGCAATGAGGCCACAGCCCAACATGATTTTGGCCAGCCGGTCTGACGCTGCCTCAATGGTCGAAAGCGATGTGGCCGCCTGGACATTGGCCACGACCTGCCCTTGAACAATAATTGGCTTGGTTATAACTCGTAAGTTCACCCCATTGATCGTGACCGTCGATTGGACATCAGAACTGCAAGGCAGCACCTTCGGATCAAGCGCTCGGTCATAGCCGCCCAGATTCTGAGATGAACTAACTAATCCAACCTCACCTCCCACCTTCCAGATCTGAACAAAAACACCTGGCGCGCGGAAGGTATCCAGCAGAGGAACATAGGCGGTCAATTGTGGTTGTCCATTGGGTCCAAGGACAATGGCGCTTCGGGTTTCATGTCGCACGTCATCGGTGACCCGATTCAGAGTTGCATCAACCTGGTTCAACATGGCCCAGCGTAAAGTAGCAAATACTGCCCCGCCGAAAAGGAGCAGAATCCCAATCAGCAGGCTGGAATAATAAAGAATAAGTCGTAACCGAAAGGTCATGCCATTGACTTTGTGACGCTTTTATTCTTCCTCTTCCCGCAAAACATAACCAAAACCCCGAACGGTATGCAGCAGTCGTGGTTCATTTTCCGCCTCGGTTTTCTGGCGCAGATAGCGGATGTAAACTTCAATGATGTTACTTTCCCCGCCAAAGTCGTAGCTCCAGACACGGTCAAAAATAAGTTCACGAGTCAAAACCTGCCGAGGGTGACGCATGAAAAGCTCCAGCAGTTCGTATTCTTTCGCCGTCAAATCAATGATCCGTCCACCCCGAGTCGCCCGATGCGTTCCTGTATCCAGCATCAAATCAGTAAAGGTCAGAACTTCCGGACGGGAACTGGGGGTGCTGCGCCGAAACAACGCGCGAATCCGTGCGAGCAGTTCTTCGAACGCAAACGGCTTGACGAGATAATCATCTGCGCCCGCATCCAGACCACGCACCCGATCCTGAACTTCCCCTTTGGCAGTCAGCATGATGATTGGTATCTGAGTTGCCGCCCGCAGCCGTTCACAAACCTGGATTCCTTCCATCCCTGGCAGCATCCAATCCACAATTGCCATATCAGGCGGGGTTTCGCGGGCAATAGAAAGCCCGGTCTGCCCATCATGCGCCACATCCACGCGATACCCTTCAAAGACCAGACCACGCTCAATAAATTCTGCGATTCGTTCTTCGTCTTCAATCACCAGTATTCGTTCAGACATTGCCCCTATCTCTCACAATAATGGATGCTAGTCTAATTTATACCCTGATTTGGGATAGGTGTGGCAGAGTCTCATGTGGTACTCATCAAACCATCATGATTCGTTAATTTGCAACCGGAGAAGACGTTTTTCGTATAATTGGGGGAAAGGAGAAGGTGAAATGAGTCAACAGGACAATCGCGGCAGCATCACCAAATTGTTTGACCGGATGACCCTGAGCTGGCGGCTGATGGCAGATGGGCGGGTAAGTTTGATGCATAAGCTCATTCCCCCGCTTGCGCTGCTGTATGTCCTATCCCCGATTGATTTTGTGCCGGAAATTCTGCTTGGGCCATTCGGGGTGGTGGATGATATTGGGCTGGCGATTCTGGCACTGGAGTTTTTTATCCGCACGGCGCCCTCAGAGGTAGTCCGCGAACATCTAGCAGACTTGCAGCGTCGTTATTACTCAGACAAACGCAAAAACACCAGCGAAGATGATATTGTTGAGGGGCAGTACCGCTACCGCGAATAAAGCACCCGCCAGCCGATGGCTGACCGATTTCACTAAACTTTGGGGGATTAGTCACGTGTCTTTTCCATGACAAGGCCATCTTCGCCATTACGGTAATAATGGGGTTTGGTATAGAGATGTTGATAACCGCACTGCTCATACAGGCGAATGGCTGCGAAATTGCTTTTTCGCACTGTCAGCCGAACCCGCCTGCGAGACAGCCTGTCCTCGCACGCCAGCAGCAGCCCTCGCCCAATCCCCTGCCTTTGATACGCAGGTGCCACCCCTAAGGTCACAATCCAGGCAGGCAGCGACCGGAACCAGGAACGAGAACCCGTCACAAAACCAACCAATTGGCCTGCCCCGTTCACCGCTTTTAAATTCACTTCACCTGGGGTCAAAAACAAAAATGCCAGATCCAAATGAGGATAGGCATCGTAGAGGAAAATTTCTTTTTCGAGCCGATGAACAGCATGAACATCCCGCAGGGATGCTGCGAGAATCTCAATAGGCGGTATAGTGCTGTACCTCATCAATGGCGGCGATGGTATCTTGCAGTTCCATGACCTGGTCATGAACTTCATTTCGCAATCGCTGCACACGGCTGCTGTCGATATTTTTGCTGCCAATGACCTGAAGCTGGGCGTAAACCGTTCCCAATGCAGACAATTTGCTGTCCATTTCAATATCAGCTCGTTTAGCGTTGGCTTCTAAACTTTGCAGATTTTCGAGTTGAATTTGCTTTAACCTGATGGCTTCTTCAAGCTCTTTCTTGACGCGCTCGTCGGGTTCTGCTTTCAGCCGTTTTTTCAGATAATCCAATTCCTGCCCTGCCTGTTTCCGGTCACGGTTGATCAGATTGTTATCCTCAAACTGGTCGATCCGCTTCCCCAGTTCATAAAGATAACCGATCCAGTCGCTAATATCGTTCAGTGTATGCTGAAATTCCAGGCGGCTGGCGTGGGAGCGGGTTTGCATCAGGCTGTGAATCGCACCGTAATATTCCAGTGCTTTTACCAGACGCTCTCGGGCCGCCAGATTTCTAATATCTGCTGGCGTATATTTGGCCTCCAGTGCCTCTGCAACAGCACGCTGCTGAACACGGGGATCTGTGATCGAGGCAGCCAGATAAGCGACCTCTGCAATCAAGCCAAACGCCAGCCAGAACCAGGCCGGAAAGCCAAAAGGCGACGCCCCAAAACCAAACAAAATGATGGCAAGCGCAATAATGATCGCGCTTTGCCAGCTAAAAAATGCCGAGGTAAGAACAGCATTCAGGGTACGATTTCGTACCTGACGTGACATTTTGTCCGACACGTTATTCCTTATTCAATCCCAAACGCGCCCGACGCTCTTCAAGCTGCTGCTCGATTTCGGAAACACCAATGACCTCATCAATCTGATTCTGCAAGCGAGAACTGGCCATTTCCGCTTCAGCATCGACGCGATCAAGCTGCGAACGAATTTTCTCGCTGATGGTGGTCATTTCAGCATCACCCACTTTGCTGATGTCGTCCAGACTCTTGATCGTCTTGGTAGCGATTTTCTTCGCTTCTGCCAGTTCAAGCAGGTGTTTCAGTTGTTCGCGTTCCTGCTTAATGGTTACCAGACGTGCTTCAAGCTTCAGTTTGGCATCCATGATCTTCTGGTACTCATTCTGCTGCTGCTGCCACTGTTCATAATACTCCTGCGACAGCGACTTCTTGTTGTTCAAATCGGCCTGAGCAGCGGTCGCCAGGTCAGCCTTGTTTTTGACCAGCAGCATATCAATATCACGATCCAGCTTTTCGACCTGTGCCGAAAATTCATCATATTTCCGCTTCAGCGTTTTAACGTTCCCGCCCACCGTTGCAGCCGAGTCTTCCAGGGCGTCAATGTGGCGCTCCGCTTGGCGAATATACTCATCCATGACTTTCAGGTTATTGCTTTCCAAAGCACTATCCACCAGCGCGTGTAAATTAGCAGAAATCAGTGTGTTGACTTTTTCCAGTAGGGAAGCCATTCAATCATTTACTCCTAGCTACGTTTTCTATACGAAAATTCGCGTGTCTGGGTTGCTATTATACCCCCCATTACCCAAAAATGCCGCCAACTGGCGGCATGGAAAAATCAGCAGAATAGCTTTTAACCAATGGAGTCCCTCACTGGAAGGTGCAGTCGGAAAGAACTCCCCTGGCCGGGAACACTATATACGGTGATGTCCGCCTCATGGACATGGGCGATTCCCCGGACAATTGCCAGACCGGCACCTGCGCCCTGATCCTCATAAAGCTGGCGGTTAATCTGGTAGAACATATTAAAAATCAGTTCGAGTTCCGCTTCCGGGATGCCCCGTCCGTAGTCATGAACTTCAAAGGTCGTGCGATGGTCACTATCCTGGTAGACTCGCATCTCAATCACCGATCCGTTGTCGGAAAACTTGATCGCATTATCAAGCAATCGTATCAGCGCAGCGCTAAGGTACTCCTGGTCACCCACAAACGGCGATAGATCCTCCGCAATATCGATCACTACCCTGTCCTGACGCGATTCCAGCAGGGAATTATGATATTTAACGGCTGCCTTTACAATCGGAGAGACATCCCGAATCACCCGTCTGCGCCACACATAAGTATTGGCAAGCTCACCTGTCTCCAAATCCACTAACATGATGAAATTTTCCACAAGGCGCTGCAACCGTTCGGCGCCGGAGCCAACACCTTTGAGGAAGTCTTGCATATCTTTCAGATCCAACAGGTCAGCATCGCGGTTGAGCATGTCCGAATAGGCCACTACATAAGTCAGCGGAGTACGGAATTCATGATTCAGGATCGTCAAAATTTGGCGTTTGACATCGGTGATTTGTTGGGAAAGGGCTGACTGCAACTGCTTGGTACGTTCCAATTTGGACGATACTGCCACCAGCAGATCTTCGGCGCCGAAGGGTTTCGTCACATAATCATCCGCCCCCATCGCCTTACCCAGGCGAATATCCGATTTCTCACCCTTTGCTGTCAGAAAAATGAAGGGAATGCTCAGCCAGATAGCTTCTGAGCGGACGGCCTCGAAAAATTCGTATCCGCTCATTTTGGGCATCATAATATCGGAAATAATCAGATCGGGGAGCGATTTGCCGCTTGAAAGGATCTCCATCCCTTCAACACCGCTGGGCGCGGTGACCACATCGTACCCATCCAATTCGAGAATTTCCTGAATGCCTTCCATCAAGTGCAAATCATCTTCAACGACAAGGATTTTGGCACGGGGCCCTTTACGCTCGATTTTGGTAGGCAGTTCAGCCGTCACTGGCGTAGGGGAAAGACGATACATGTATGCAGCTTCAGTCATGGTTTTTGCTCATTGTAGGCATAAGTCATTCTTTTAACATTATAATCGCAAATTAAGAGCCTTGACGATTTTCATGGAAAATTCAAACTGTCTATAAATTGTTAAGATGCGTGTCAAACCAGTGAAATATCTGGGTACGGACAGCTTCCTGTGCCAGCATCAACGTCGGATAAACAACCAGCACATGTTCCCCCAGAGCCGCCGCGTCCATGGATTGGGCGGCCTGCAAACTGGCCGATTGATCTTCACCCGCCAGCAGCAGCATCGGTAGTGTCATCCCCTGAGGCAAACGTATTTGTGAAGAAAGTAAAGGATTTGTGCCCACAGCAGCGGCACACAAAGGATGTTCACCGCAGGCGGCAATAGCAGTTACAGCCCCACTGCCCTGCCCTAAAACCCCGTAACTTGGTGCGACAGGCAGCGTTTGCAAAGTATCAAGAGCGCTCTTGATATCGCTAACCGCCAGCGACCAATCTACTGATCCTGGCGAGGGGGCGTACCCTCGCAAATACAACAGCATCACATTATATCCAACCGATTGAAGTGCCTGAGCAAACAGGGTCAATTCCTGAACATTCCCATCCTCGCCATGCACCAGCACAATCACCGGTGCCGGTTGAATAGGCGCACCATAATAACTGGTTCGCAGCACGGTGCCATCGACGGCAAGGACATTGATAGGAATAGAAGCATCGGTCGGGATAGGCTGGGTGGGGGCCTCTTCGCTGGGTTGGCCTTCCGCCGCCAGTGCCGCCGCCGTAGGGTCATTTCGTCCAACAAAAGCGCTGCTCGACTCCGGCGAAATGACGGGCAAAACGGTTGGGCTGGATTCGATGAGCGGCGTTCGAGGTGGCGTTTCAGTAGGGGCTTCCAACAAACCACCACAGCCCGCCAGAACTGCAATCAAAAACCCAAGAACAGGGAGACGCGCCTTCATCGTAATTTCCGGGCGACCACAATCATACGCTCACAACCATCCATAAACGGCCCACGCCCGTAGTCGCCATACAACTCCACGATATCTAACTCAGATAATTGCATCAAAAGACGAATTTCGGGTGCGGAAATCAGGCGCAGTTTAAGCGGCGCAACCGTTCGTTTGACCGTCTTATCGGGTAGAATTTCGTCGTAAATCCAGTTTACCAGGAGAATTTGCTCGGCGCGATCAATTGTACTGACCGACTGCTGCATCACTGTGTTACCGCTGATCGGTTCAAAAAAGGTGCGTTCAAAACGCACCGCCTCATCGTTTTCGGTAGCCAAGAGTTCACCGGCATTGGGCAAATCTATCACCATCAACCCATCATCAGCCAGAAGACCAGCGAGGTGTTTTAACACGATGATTTGCTGCTCGTGGAAGTGCATCAACGTATTAAAAGGCAGAAGGATCAGCGGGTAACGCCCGTCCCGAAAGCTCAGAATATCGGCTTCAACAAGTTGAGCATCAAGTTGAAGGGCATCTCGCTTGCGTCGGGCAAAGGCCAGCATTTCTGGCGAATTATCGACTCCAATGGTGTGATAACCTACCTGGGCCAGATACAAATTCACGCGCCCTGTTCCACACCCAACATCGAGGATCGGCCCCCTTTTTCCCTCTGCAAATTCTTCATACAGAGGGAGATCGTCGGTGAAGTCTTGATTTTCAGCCTCGTAAAACCGGGCGATTGTATCGTAAAAGGTTTCGTTCATGATGTTCCGCGATTCCAGTTTCATCATAGGGCAAAGTCCGGTCATGTCGCAAGCTGCGATTAACTAACTTTACGGCGAAGTGACAGACTGCTCACCTGCATAAATCAACGACAGTCTCATGGCCGCGGGGTACGGGTAATCCGTTCCGGCAGTGCAGGTGTCGCTGTAGGAGTAAAAGTAATGGTTTCGGTAGGCGTTGAGGTCAGCGTGGGGGTCACAGGCGTGGGGGTCTCAGTCGGTGGGAGCGTATTGGTTGCAGTACTATACACAGGCAACGTTGGCAAAGGGGTTGGCGCGTTCGGATTCGCGCTGGTCGGCGGATTCTGCTGGGCGGTGGTGGCAAAACTAACCTGAGTCGCGCTGGGCAAGGCACCTTCAGCGGCTGTCGCAAAGGGAGTCAGAGTTGGGACAGCGGTTGGGGTAGGCGGTTGGTTATCCAACGTAAAGGTCTGGTCATATTCCTGGCCGTGTTCGCCCAGTGCACCAAGCGGCTGATTGTTCAAAATCACCTCCAGACCCCCTGCATTGGCGGTACGCAGACGAATCGACTCGCTACCCGTATACTGAACGCCCGTTCCAGGGCGCAGCACGCCTTGAAACTGTACCACCTCATCTACTGTAATTCGCAGCCAGCTTCTTTGAGTGGCATTGACCACGATATTCAAACTATCCACACCCACGAAATTCGGCTGTACAGGCGGTGCCACCACAATCCCGCCCTGTGTCGCCGTTGCTGTGATGCCAGGTGCTTCGCTGCCAAATTTCGCATCCGTCCCTGATATTACCTCTGGGGAGGATTGGATCAGAGGAGGATTCGCCAGAGAACCCTCAGTGGAGTCATCTCCCAGGATAGTACTTACGACCATATAAGCACCGCCCGCCATCATACTGACCAGTATCATGACGAGCAGGCCAATGAGCATGATCCGAAGTACCCCTCCACCAGTACGCTCCTGCGCCGCCGAAGTCTCGGCGGCAGGTTCAGAAATTGCTATTGGGGAAGGGGAGGTTAACGATGTTTTTTGCCCTCCAAACACAAACAGGCCACGCTTTTTCGGCCTTTTTGCGTCTTCATATGCCTGTAATACATCGTTGGGGTCTAGACGCAGGAAAACAGCATAGTTCCGCAAAAAACCACGCACCTGCATTTCTGAAAGTGAGGGATCGGGCTGCCCTTTTTCCAGCCCTTCGATGTGTTTCGCTCGAATGCGAATAGCTGTCTCGACCTGCTGCAATGTTACATCGCGTTGCAGGCGGACATCCCGCAGCCATTCTCCGAGGGCAGCCAGTTCGTCATTGGGCATGGGCGTTTACGCCCGTCTTATTCAGCCTGTTCTGCGGGTGTTTCTTCGGCAGCAGCGGCTTCGGATTCTTCCAACAGGTCTTCAACAAGCAGGTCTTCGACTTCAACCGGCGGCAGTTCTTCACCGCCTGCGGCGAGGAAAGCGGCCATATCTTCTTCCCGTACAATCGTGACCTTCAGCGTAGGAGACAAATCTGCTCCCATACGCACCGGAACATCGTAGGTTCCCAGTTCACGGAGCGGGCGTTCGCTAATACGGCGGCGGTTAATGTCAATTCCCGTCACTTTGTAAAGTTCGGCGGCGATCTCAGTTGTTGTGACCGAACCGTACAGCTTGCCGTTCGAGCCAGCCTTACGGCCAAAAATCAGTACAACACCATCGATCTGATTAGACACATTCACCAACTGCTCATTCAGCTCGTTCCGACGGATCGCCGATTCAGCCAGCAGACTTTCATTTTCCTGCATCGCTCGCTTGGTTGCTTTAACTGCCAGCCCACGCGGAATCAGGTAATTGCGGGCAAAGCCATTCGCCACATCAACAATGTCGCCAGCGACACCGTGCTTATAGACATACTGTTTCAATATAACCTTCATCAAATTCCTCCCGCGCCGTCGCTAACGCGCGTCCTCAAAAGTCGGGCGCAATAGTACCGCAAGTGCGCCTGACCTGCCAGGGTTAATCGTTATTACACCTGCCAACCGTTTGATTTTAACTGGGTATGGCTTACAATTGCCCGCCGAAATGAAACGCACAACCCTGATTGTCCTCCTTTTGATATACGCCGCCATGTGGGCCGCAGCATGGGTTTCCCGCGATCCGTTCGAACGCTTACCCCATCTGGAAGATGAATTCGCCTATCTTTATCAAGCACGCATTTTCGAACACGGCGATATTGTGATTGATTCACCCAACCCGCGCCGTGCTTACTGGCAGCCATTTTTAATTGATTATGAGGGCAAGCGCTTCGGCAAATATCCCCCTGGCTGGCCTCTGCTGCTGGCATTTGGAACGAGCACGCGGATTCCCTGGGTAGTCAGTGTATATTTTGCCGGACTAACGATAGCCATTGTGTATCGCTTTGGGCGGGAACTTTACAACGAAAGCACGGGGGTCATCGCCGCACTTTTGATGACAACCAGCCCGATTTCCCTGCTTCTCAGCGGCACCCTGATGAGCCACACCGCCGCCTTGTTTTTTACAACGCTGTTCATGTACAGCCTGTGGCGAATCGAACTCAGGCAAAACATCTTGTGGTGGGGCTTTTTAGGAGGAATTTCGCTCGGAATCAATATCGCCATGCGTCCCCTGACCGCCGTTGGTATCGCCCTGCCCTTTGTTATCTACAGCGCAGGACGGTTGGGTTGGGTACTCTATAAGGACAGCCCTGCATTCTGGCCCACCCTCAAGCCGCTTGTTGTGCTTGGCATGGTGACACTGCTGATCGGCGCGATGTGGCCCGCCTTCAACTATGCAGCTACAGGTGAACCCACCAAAAACCTGTACACCCTCATCTGGAAATATGATCGGATAGGCTTTGGCCCAGAATACGGGCGCAGCGGGCACACCATCGACAAAGGGATTCAACATGCCAAGGACGACCTGCGTTGTTATGCCCGCGATCTGTTCGGCTGGACAACTTATCCTGACAACCCGCCGGAGAAAGTCCAGGCAAACAACAACTGTGTCAAAGATAAACCCGGAGTCAGTTGGGCACTCCTGCCGCTGGGATTCATTTTTATGCATCGCCGCAAATGGTCAATTTTGCTGCTGGCGCTGGCTGTCAGCCTGGTCGGGGTGCATATGGCCTATTGGATCGGTGCTCAGGTCTACAGCGCCCGCTATTATTTTGAAATGTCCTCGGCCCTGGTGCTGATTTCTGCCGCCGGCGTCAGCGGATTCGCCCAGTTTCTGCGGCGTTTCCAACTTCACGCTGCTGTCTACAGTCTGCTCTTTATCGCGGTTTTTGTCTCCCTCATCGGCTATACCCCTGATCGGCTCCGTGCCTTGCGGGGATATGGGCGTGTCACCCGTGACCAGATTGAAGAAGTAGAAAATCTCCGTGAATCACCGGATACACCCGTTCTTGTCGTTGTAAGCGGAGAACACCATTGGCGAGATGTCGCCCCGCTTATGGCGCTGACCGATCCTTACGCAGCGAATGACATCATCGTGCTGCGCGACCCGGACAGCCAATATCTGCCCATGCTCCGTGCCAATTATCCTGACCGTCAGCTAATGCTGGTCATTGACCAGAAACTGTATCCAATTGCACCGGAAGCAGAGCCTTAATTGGTAATATCCTGACGCTGGAAGGCAATCGCTGTCAGTGAGATGAGCGCGAATACCCACACAAACAATACGATCAGAGAAAAGGTCAGGCTGTCACTGGCAACAATATTGTCATCCCAGTCACGTAGTGTCGTTGGGGCATTGGAGTTGATCCATTCAACGGCATTAAAAAGGTTGTATGTCGGCGTATAACGATAGAGCCGCAGAATCTCCACATTCTTTAGAAAAAATGCCACTAAGAGAAACGCTAAAACAGACAGACCTTCGGCGGTTGCAATCACATAACTGGTAATGAGGCTGCCGAGGATCGAGCGGGTGAGCATGGCAGCAATCATGGCATATCCTGAGCCAATGACCGTCCCAACAAAGGCTGTCGCCGCTTGTAAGAGGTAATCTTCAGCAAACTCGCTCAGCACATCTCCAGACAGTTCTGGGCCATACGGGGCGTGCGAAATGGCACTGACCAACCCCATCCCTACTCCCGTGATGATTGAGGTCAGGATAAAAGCCACGACAATGATGATACCTACCACCAGAAATTTCGCCAGAATGAGGGGGACACGCTCACTGCGTGGAACCAGATTTTTCCAGGTATTCCACTGATACTCTCCCCCAAATTGCAGCGCCACAAAAGCCAATAAAAAAGCCCGCCCGAAAATATTATTGGGAATATTCCACATCCCGACCATGACATCTGTCCATTGAACGGGTTCTTCAACCATCGTCTGACGGGCATCCGCCGAAAGCAGCACAAACAACATCCAGAATCCGATAAAAGCCGCCGCCATCACCGGAAAAATGCCGACCAAAAACGCAGTCGGGCCATAATTGCCAAGAATCTTAATGGCCTCAGCCTTCATCAACTTAGGAAACGTCTTCATTTTCTTCTTCTCCGGTCACGGATAGGAAAAAGTCTTCTAAAGTCTGGCGCTGGCGGGTAACTTCAAAAATCCGGATCTGATGCTCAACCAGTTTCGCAACCACATGCGGGGCATCGTCACGATTAGCATCAACGGTCAGCGAGCGTGTATTCTGGCGGCACGCCCAATGCGGGCTCAGCACCTGGACAGCCGCCTCAAGCGGCTCCGCTTCAATCTGTAATTTCGTCTGGTCGGAAAGCAGTTCCCGCACGTCGCCTTCTCGAATCAGCACGCCTCTGTTAATAATGGCAACCCGGTCACAGATTTGCTCCACTTCACCCAGCATATGACTGGAAAGCAGAACTGTTTTTCCATGTTTATCGGCCAGCTCACGGATAAAAAAACGAATTTCCTGAATCCCCTGGGGGTCAAGGCCATTGGTGGGTTCGTCTAAAATCACCACATCGGGATCGTTCAGCAGCGCCGCTGCCAACCCAAGCCGCTGTTTCATGCCGGTCGAATACCCTTTTACCCGCCGCCGTGAACGTTCTGTCATACCGACCAGTTCTAATAGCTCATCAATACGCGGTTCAGGTGTCTCTATATTCCCGACCAGTGCCAGCACTTTCAAGTTACGGCGCCCACTCAGGAAATTATAGAAATTGGCTCCTTCAACCTGTGCCCCCACACGCTGCAAAATCGCATGGTCACGATGAACATGTTTGCCAAAAATATGCACGTGGCCTTCGTCAGGTCGCACCAGATCCAGAATCATCCGAATCGTGGTGGTTTTGCCCGCGCCGTTGCGCCCCAGCAGCCCGTAAACCTGCCCGGTTTTTACCTCCAGACTCAGATTTTTAACTGCCTGCACCCGCCTGCTTTTGAGCCAGCCAAACGACTTGCTCAGATTCTCAATGCGAATGGCATTCACATTTTTCTCCACTATGTCTATTGGCGTTTGACTTTTTCGACAGGTTTGTCCCGGTGAATGAGGAAATGGTCAAAATCACGGGCGACAAATGTATTCGGGAAAATCGCCTGTGCTTCGTTCAGGATATCGGATTCGCGGCTGCGGCGGGAAATATGAGTCAAAATCAACGTTTTGACTCCGGCTTCTTTCGCCAACTGAGCTCCATCTGTGGCGGTCAGATGCCCAAACTGGCGGGCCAGCTCACGCTCCTCATTGAGATAGGTGGCCTCAATGACCAGGCAATCCGCATTTTCTGCGACCTCCAGCAAATTGCCGGTAAAACCACAATCCCCGACGTGCACATATTTCACACCGGGAATCGTTTCGCCCAGCACCTCATCTGGTGTCACTACACGCCCATCCTTTAGGGTGATCCTCTCACCTGCGACAAGTTTCGCCCGTTCTGGCCCAAATGGAACACCTAACATCTCGGCCTTATCGTTCAAAAATGGGCGTCGTGACTTTTCCTGAAAGAGATAGCCGTAATTTTCTACCCCCTGGTGTTTCACCGGAAAAGCCGTCACAGTAAAATTTTTGTCGTCAAGAATCAGGCCAGGCTCAATGGTGTGCAGCTCTATTGGAATGGGCGGGCGCTGTCCAAGCATAACCACATTAAACAAGAGTGAATTCACCCGATACAGCGTGGATTTACCACCCCAAATATCAATCCGATCAAGATTTTCCCATCGGGTGAGAGTCGAAACCAGTCCGCCCAAACCAAGAATATGATCCAGGTGGGAATGTGTCAGCAAAATCCGGTTGAGCCGTTTAAAGCCCAGACCACTTTGCAGAATCTGACGCTGTGTCCCTTCGCCGCAGTCAATCAAAAAGCGGTACTCGTTCACAATCAAAAGTTGTGCGGTTAATCCCCGGTACACACTGGGGGCAGCAGCGGATGTTCCCAAAAAGTGGAGTTCAAACATGAAGGTTATTATAGGCGATTTACAACCGAAATCTAACCCTCGATCTGCACTAAACCTTTTTTGCTGTCTATCGTGATCTGGCGATCAATGAACTGCTGAACGACCCATCGATTTGTTTCCAGGTGGGGTGTGATTTCGGGGGTAGTAAAGCTGCTCCTGCCGTTTGCGACCGCTAAAACCAGCAAAAGCTGATCGGCCAGATGGGGGTCAACAGCCGCTTTTGTTTTGTGGAATCTGAGCATTGCTTCTGCTGCCATATCTCCCACGATTTCCGAGGATACTCCCTTTTCCCCAATAGCAGAGAATCCGCCGCGCCCATTGCTGTATTCAGCGGTCAGAAACACCCCCGCTCCTGTGCTGCGCCCTTTGGCCTTTTCGGGGCGAATATCTATCGGCGCATTCAGAACACTCAGTTGTTTTTCAGCCCGCATAGCAAGACGCTGGGGAATATGAATTGGAAGATTCGACGCCAGCCCCACCCCAAAAATGCGCTCTAATTCACCTCGCTCGACCAGCATCTGGGCGGACAAATTCTCCTGACCACGAATCTGAGCCATAAGCGCGCCGCCACCTTCTGGATACCAGCCATACTGCACAAGCTGGATCAGCACATCCGCGCCGCTTTGCACCAGCATCGGCGCGTAGACATCACGCAAGTAGTGACCGGATGGGCTGAAAGGGACATGGGTTCCACCTGTCACATAAACCGTCGAATTTCCTGGCGTCAACACGAGGGGCAGCAGAACCGTTTGCATGACCAGCGAAGCGGCACCCGCTGTCCCGATATCAAATTGATACCCGCCACTTTGTACTGAGCGAGAGGGGCGAAAGGTAAGTTTATCTGACCCCACCTCCGCGCCAGTAACTTCGGCATCGCACAGCGCAGCAGCGGCCTCCACGCAGGCGACATGCTGCGGTCGCAAACCGGGCCTATCTCTGCCGGCGCGAATTTTGCGAATTTTCACAGGCATCGATGTGATACAGGAAAGCGCCAGTGCAGTGCGTATAATCTGGCCGCCGCCCTCGCCAAAACTCCCATCAATTTTGAGCATCAGTCCACCACCAATCGAGATGCCAACATGAGATAGCTCCCGCGTGGAATTTTACCATCCTGGCTGAACACTGGAATCTGGTTCAGAGTGTTGTTATCGTAAGCTCCCAGGGTCACGACATAGGCCCCCGGCGGCAGAGTCTCCGGCACCGTGAACAGGCTTGCCTGCACCATTACATCTCGGATACGCAAGTGATTGCTCAGCACATCGATCACGTTGACTTCCGTAAAAGGGCTGGCTTCCGGGTTGTCATTTAGGCGGGTAAAAAAACCTAGTTGATCAGGAATTCTGCCATCTACCCGCCAGTAAGTGGTGATTTGCACCACATCGCCGCGCTTATAGGAAGAAATATCCGGCGCACGGTAGCCTACCAGTGTAATGTTTCGTCCAAACCGAACCGGAAGCGTCACCGCTTCCGGTGTCCCTCCCAACGCGGGATACAGGAGGGGCATTTCCAACTGCAAACGCCCTCCAAACTGGGCCAATTCATCTTCCGCGTCCAGTTTCATAACACTACCAAAGGGATCAACCGGCAAAATCTCAGCAAGATTGAGCCACTGCTGCGCGGCATCTCCTATCGGTTCCTTGGGATTCGCCAGTAGAATCTGCATGGGTTTGCCGCCGTTAATCAACACAAAAGAAGTACGGCAGTCGGCATAGCGCACATTAATGTCTTCTCGGTGCAGCAGGGTCTCTGCGATCTGAGGGTCCGCCCATCCTCCGTCGGCTCGTTCTCGTAAGCTGCCAGTACAAACCAATGTCGGCAGTGGATCATCGCTCCGGTCAAGGTAGGCCATCAATTCAGCTAGATCGGCATGATAAGCCAGCCGCACGTCCTGACGCTCAGGCCAATCAATCAAATAGTCCTGATACAAACGCCAGCCCGTCAACCCAAAGCCCAGAAGCAGCACCGCCGCAACCAGTTTGATTCCTCCATAAGCCTGTTGGTAACGCACATATACCGCCGCTGTATACGCACCAACCCCCCCCAGAATACACATCACTGGCAGAAGAATCATCATGGCCCTGAAGTCCGGGCCACCTTTTATCCAGATGTCAGGCAGTAATCCCACGATCAGGGCGATCAGAATCAGGCCAAAATGTGGCTCTCGCCAGCGACGTGCCACGGTCGCTAGACCAATCAGCACCAGGATTGACCAGAACGGCCACAACAGGGGCAGCGAGGGGATATTTTGTGTCGGGCTGCTGTCACCTTCGATAAACAATGCTCCCAGGGTTGCAAAGAACGATTTCAGCAGGTCTGGCACATTCTCCGGACGCTGTTTCCAGAGAATGTATATGCCACTGATCTGAGGATTCCGCAAAAAAGAAATGATATATGGGAGGGTAACGATGGACATTAAGGTCAGCGCAAACAGGCATGAACTCCAAATCTGCCGTGATACAGGCTGCCTGGTTTGCCATAGATACAGGATAAAAATGACCAGCACTGCCCCCAGAAACAGACCCGTGTAATGGACATACAGCGCCGCACCGACCAGATACCCAAGTGCCGAATAACGCAGCGTCAGAGGCCGTGTGGGCCGGATCGGTTCGTGGAGACGGAACGTCCAGGTAATAAGGGTCAAACTAGCGGTCACAACCAAAGGGGTCAGGCTTAACCGGGTGGCGCTGCGCGAGAGCATCACCGCTTCAATGTTTGTGACCATGATGGCAACTGCTACCAGCGCAATCCCAGGGCCAAACAGCCAGCGCGTCCCCCGATATAAAAAAGCCAGAGTCAGCAGCCCAGCCCACACACTGAGCATCCGGTATCCGATCAGGCCATCACCGACCAGTTCGGTCACCCCTGCGTTCAAAATGTGGTAAAAACTTTCTTCACCTTCTTCCTGACCGGTGCGAAAAAAAACCTGTCCAGCGCCGCCCTGCACCTGTTGGATAATATCAATACCGACAATTTCTTCCTGAGAAAATCCGGGCGGCAGGGTCGGCAAATCCCATACGCGAACAACAACACCTACCAGCAGCAGGGTGAGAATGCTCAGGCGGTCAAACCAGCGAGGGATCATAGTGCAGTAGCAATCGCTGTAAAAATTAACACAACGATACTCAGGCCCAAATTAACCCGAGTCAGAAGGCGCTGACGTTCCCGCAATCGGTTCAGGTCATCTAGCGCCTGTCCTCGGCTTGCGAGTAGTTTTGCCCGTTCCAGCGCAGGTTCCAGTCCGAATTGCAGGAATCCTACAATCGCTATCATGCCAATAAAAGCGATGTGCTTGCCCAAAATTGCCTGGCTCCAATCATTGGAAAAATCCAGCATTCCCCCGTAATTATCATCTGCTCCCGTCTGCACTACCCCCGTCATCAGCAGCACCAGTAAGCTGAAGTTTGCCATCGGGCGGAAGCGTTTTTCGATCATGTCCAGTAGGGGAAGCCATTCTGGGGAACGACGCTGGGCAGGCCAGATGACCAGAACAAGCAGCGCCATCCCACCCAGCCAGACAACCGTAGCCATCAAATGAAAAAAGTAACTAATCGCGGTCAGTGAGGGGTTCAAGGTAGTATCCTGCGTTTGGGTCACGTGCTGGTTCACTAAAGTCAGGGTTGGTCGAAAGCTTCTCCATATTGGAGAGGGCGTAATAGGCAGGCCGCATCTGTTTCCATACACCAGGCGCAGCAGGTTCATCGATAGCCCACCACCACTGTTCATCCTCTGGCGTCCAGATGTCATTGGATAGATAAATCACCGTCACCAATCCTACCCAGGGCCGCCAATATTCTGCCGCATATGCATACGCACGGGCAAGATAATCCGCCTGAGTCTCCTGTGAAACTCCAAACCAGGCATAAATTGAGTCAGAACGGGTATCCGTTGTCCAGCCCATTTCTGTAATTGCAATCTGCTTTTCTGCGTCACCATTCGCTACCATGATTGCCCGCATATCCTCGACGTGCCGGAATCTTGCCCATCGTTCCAGACCAGCCTCTCTGGTTTCTTCCTCGGAGGCTTCTGGCGGCAGTTTGTAGCCTGGCGCGTGCAGCCCTAGCACATCAAAATAGGGTGCTGCACCCGCCTCATACATTCGCCAAAGATATTCCTCGTCGGGCATTGCGCCTTCATCTCGCGTCCCAGTGGGCGACAGCCCAGCGGAGATAACGATTGCGTCCGGGTCGGCCTCCCGAATCGCCGTCGAACATGCTGCCAGGAGTTTAACGTATCCGGGTGGACTTGGCACGTAACCACCCCACTCACGTTCCAAATTAGGTTCATTCCAGATTTGATAGGCTTCAATCTGGCCCTGATAACGCGCCGCCAGTGTTCCGCAAAATTCGCCAAAGGAATCAACATCAAATGGCGCCTCTTCCCAGTTTTCTGGTGCAGAAATTGCCCATTCTGGTACGCTGTCAATTCGTGCCACCAGACGCCGCCCTCGATAGAGTACCTCTGCCACAACCTCATCAGCCAGCGACCAATCATAATACCCTTTAACAGGCTCAATGTTCGCCCAGGAAAAACTTTGTTTGACATAGGCGAAATTCATCTGGCGCACATTGTCCAGATCCCAGGTGCGATAGGTGCCGTTCCACCACAAGAAGGTATGGACGCCATACGAAAGGGAAGCGAACTTCATGTCAAGCTCAGCATCAGGCGCCAAATCGTGCACTTCTGGATATGTCTCCATCGACGGATAAATCGAGGCAGGGTGTTTTGCAGAGTCGTCCTTCCGCAGCAAGTATCCGGCAGTACCTGCCAGAATCAGTACCATTAACCCGATGCCATAGATCAGCTTTTTACTCAATAACCCACTCCGCAAAATGGGGCGGATGGTTATCCGCCCCAACAGGTGTTTTTCAATTCTCATCGCCGTCCAGGGTTAACGCAAACTGCCCAGTGTATCACAGGCAGGGCATGATCCATCCGCCCGGACAATCGCATAACCTGCCAGCGGGTCTTCGCCATAGGCATCGTAATCGATGTTCCAGATGATCATCAGTTTGACTTTGCCACTCTGGGCATTAATCAATGCCGCAGTACCAAGCCACTCCGCCTGATTTTTGATGGTAACATTCGCTGCCCACGCGAATCCACTGGAGAGAGGGCCATATCCTTCCGGCGTTAAATAACCCAATTCTGTATAACAAACAGGGACCTGTCCATTAAAAGGTTTCCAGGCACGATCCGTTTGCAGAGTCAGGTAACGGGTTGGATAGGGGTCACGGGGGTCGCCAGAAGTCGCCAGTGGACTGACAATACCCTCATTGTAATGGACTCCCACACAGTCCATATACTGGCCTGCACCTGCTGCCGCCAGACCGTTGTAGTAGCGGTCATCATTCCACACAGCGTTCAGGCCAAATGCACCTTCTGCGCCCGTCGGAGCAAGCGCTCCACTGATGACCAGCGTCTGCGGATTCGCCGCTTTAATAGCCTCATAAGATACTTTCAACAGATCCGTGTACATCCTGGGATCAATCCGTCCATTCGGCCATTCCCGATCAAGATTCATTTCGTTCCAGACCTCGATCCCGCTGGCGCCACGCTCAGCTAACCCCGCCACATAGGCTGCGTATTCTTCGTAATAGCCAGGAACGAGCAAATCCTCTTTCTCCCCGACTACCCCAAACAGCACCTTAAAGCCGCGTTCATTGTTTAGCTGGATTTTCCAGCCCTCATCGGCCGGATTCATACCGCGCTCAAAACGAAGCTGAAGCTTTACCCAGGTCATCCCTGCGCGACGCATATATTCGTATACCGGGTCCTCAAACACGCCTTTAATATGCCCGCCGATTTCAAATTCAGGTGGCAATGTACCCGCCATTAACGCCGGGATCGCGGTTGGGCCAGAGGTTGGGGTCAGGGTTGGCGCTGGCGAAATCTGAGGTCTGGGTGTGAGAGTTGGCAGAGAGGTCGGCAAATTTCCGGTAGCCGTCGGAAGCTGCGCCGATTCATCGCCTAGTTTTTCGGCAATTACCTGGCTGCCGCCCCCCCCATTTCCCGAACCTATTGACCCCACTGCAAAATACGTACCAGCAAACGCTAAGATTCCAACCAGCAGGGTTAATCCCATCCACAGCAGCATAAAATTGCGCTTCTTGCGGTGGGGATTCTGGACGACGATTGTTCCAGTTGTCATACATTTTCCATCCTTCTCTTATGAATTATCATCGAACCTACCGCCCTTACGGGAAAGGCTAAGCATCTGTTTCCAGGGTCGTGCCGCCCAAATACGCCACCAGCGCATCTACGATAGATCCATCGACCCCCTCTGCAAACACATCGGCCACCAGCACCCCTTTCAGGTTAAACTGCTCTGCCTTCTGCATCCGGTAAAGCAGGGCGCTGGCCGTCGTCAGCCAGAACGAGCGCAGCGGTTGACCCTGTTCATCACTATAAGTCACAAAAGACGATTGAACAGTTTCATCACGACCTGTTTTTACCTGATAAGGGAGACCCTCTTCCTCCGACATGGTTTTCATACCTACCAGTCGGGAAGGGCTGCCGGGGGCGGTCTGGATGCTCAGTGCAGATACCGCCAGTGACAATTTTGTCCGGCTGACCTCCCCAACCGCCCAGCGAAGCATTGCATCGACCTCTCCGTTCGGCAAATAGGCGTCGGGGTTCAGCGGCAGCCGAACAATCAATTCGTCAACCAGCAGTCCCAGGGTGCGCCAATCATAGGCCCCCGTCTGCCAGCCCTCCTCAAAGACAGCGGGGGGCACTACTACAATCAGCGCCCGCCCTTGAGATTTCAACATGCGGGAAACATTTTTCACCAGATCAGAAAACTGATTCCGCAGTTCCGGCGGAATCTCCCGATAATCCAGCGCCACTGCCGGGTAATTGTTGGCCTCCGCAAATCCAGCGATATGAGCACTGTGCTGCAAACGCATCTCAGGGCTGCGTAAAATTGCCTCCACTGTTACCGCATCGATTACTTCTGGCGCAGTATAGTTCGAAACCAGGGGAATCACAGGATAACCAGGATTAGTGGGGGTATCGGCAGGCAAAACACCCTGCAAGTTCCCCTGTACTGTCGGCTGCATTCCCCTGATAAACAGACGGTTCATGGTAATGGCCTCACTGCGTGTCTGCCCTAAATCAAGATTCACACTGAGGTCAGGCATGGCATTTTTAACCATACCGGCGACGATACACTCTGGCAAAACGGGCACATCCGTCACACGAGATTGACCCTCGGCAGCAAGCTGGCTGGGAAGAAAAATCCAGGCGCCCGCATACCAGCCGTAGAGGTCATGTTCCTGCTCCGGAATCTTCAACCCGACTCGCATGGGAGCTGTTCCCTGAGAATCAATGCTGTAAACATCCCCTGTCTCAGTGAAGAATTCGGGAAGCGTTTCCAGGGCTGGACATGACCAGTTTTCCGAAGGCACATTTCCATCACGATAATCCTGGGCAGAAACTCGGTTCAGGGCTACAGCAAAATCAACGCCAGGATCACCGGGATGCACCTCTACTCTAAAATTGTCCTGTTCGGCGTAGGTATCTTCGCTGTTCAGAGCGATAAACGCATCTTCGCTTTCCAGAGCATCAGCGATAGGGTTATCCTTCGCAAAGGGAGGCAGAAACAGCGACAGCACCACCAGGGCACAGGTCAGCGCAAGAACTACCATCGCCACCAGAGACACGATCCAACTCCGCCGCCGTTTCCTGACAGGAGGCATCGACTGCGAAGTATATTGGCGTGACCTCACGCGCTCCAACCGTTCATCAAAACTATCAACGGTGGGCCGCATGATTTCAGTGCGATTGGACGCGCCTGAAGAGGTTTTATCCAGCTCTTCGGGTGGTTGAAACAGCCTCTCGCCTTCAGGATGCAGCTCGTCAGCCATTCACCTCTCCTTTAATAACAACCAACTAGCGCCGTCGCCCAATTGCATCACATGCCGGGCACGAACCATCAGGTCGCAGCATTGCATAACCACCTGCCGGATCGGGCGCACCAGGGTCTGTACGGAAGTTAAAATTCCAGACTATTACCAGCCGGACTTTGCCCGACCCAGCCGCCAGGCTGATCGAATCCGCCAGCCATTGCGCCTGCTCACCGAGCGAATTGTTGTTGCCCCACTCAAAACCAGGCGGCATTGGGCCATACCCATCCGGCGTAACGTAGCCCAATTCTGTGAAGCATATTGGTTTACCAATAGCGCCATAATACGTATTGACCATGCCATAAAAATAGCGGGTATAGTATTCGCTGCGCGGGTCGCCGCTGGTGGCGCGTGGGCTGACAATGCCTTCGTTGTAATGTGCGCCTACGCAGTCCATATAAGAGGCTGCGCCTGCACTTTTCATCCCACGAAGATAGGGTAAATCATCGCAGCCCTGTGCGGAACAGCCGCCAAAAAACCCCGTTGGCGCCAGGGCTCCGCTAATGACCAGCGTGTTGCGGTTGTTACTCTTGATGGCATTGTAGGAAACGGCCAGCAACCGGGTATAGTAGCCTGGATCAACCTGGCCATTCGGCCATTCACGGTCAAGATTCGGCTCGTTCCAGACTTCAATCGCATCCGCACCCAGCGCTGCCAACCCACCGACATAACCTGCATAATCCTGGAAATAGGCATCTGAAACATTCTGAGGCGCACCGACCACCCCCAGCAAAATACGAAAACCACGTGCATGAGCATCATTGATCCAACCGGCTGCATCACCGGGATTTGCACCAGGGCTGTGGCGAATTTGCACCTTTACCCAACTCATGCCAATGGCGGACATAAGTTCTGTACCATCAAAACCCGCAATATGAGCGCCATAAGAGAAACCGCGAATCGGAGTTCCTCCGGCTACAGGCGCGGGAACATTTCCGGTAGTGGTCTGTGGGGAAGTCTGCGGTTGTTCCTGAGCCGGGGCTGGCTGCTGTACCGTCTGACCGCTGCTCGCATCTGCAATCGCAATAACAGGCATCAGGTTCACATTTAGGTCGGAACGTAGTTGCAGATAATCCACCAGCACCCAACCGCGCAATCCCCCGCCAACAGGGGTGGTCAGCACCCAGGTGCCACCGTTCCCCTGGACATCCTCGCGGCCCTCAATCGTGACCTGTGTTCCGAGGGTATATTTACCGAGAATAGCTGCATCCATTCCGGGTAAAGCCCGCACATTCAGTTCTGAAGTGGTCACCGTTCCGTCTACGCCCCCCTGTGCTGATGAAACAGACGGGATGACCAGCAAAAGAAATGACAATATGATAAGTCGTTTGATCATGACTGCTCCTAATAAAATAGCGCAGTTGTCAGGCTGCGCCTTCTTTCTGGTTGCGGCGAAAGTTTAGCACGCGATTATCACCACTTGCAACCACCTATCAGTCTGGCGGTGTAGAAGCGTAGGATAAAAATCTCATAAAAATCCTTCCTTCAAATGTGGCGAAATTACGGCAAGCCATATACTCTTGGAAGAAGGTTTTGTAGAAAAGGAAACCGTATGTCTAAAAAACGATTGGTTGTGATCGCGTTCAGCTTGTTCATGGTTTTTGGATTATCTGGATGCCTTGACTTGTTGGGTGTTCCGGGGATCGCGGTGTCCCCTGACGGATCACGGATTTATTTTCTGTCAGGAAATGTGATGACGGAAAGTGAAACTTCTTCTCTGATTTTCTCCTATGCCCCGCTTAACGGTCAAGCCACTGCGATTGGCAGCAGCATGGGCAATTTCGCCATCAACCCGGTGACGGGTGAGGCAGCATATAATGCCTTTGACGAGGCCAGCCAAACCACGTCCATTATGGTGGTCGATCCTGCTGGAAATTCGCGTCCGCTGGTTACGTCGGAAGCAACGCCAAATCGTTTGATCGTTACAATGATGGCCTACTCACCTGATGGCAGTAAATTAGCCCTCACCGCATTGAGTATCCCGCCGGATGTTGATTTTAATACACTGGAGTCTGAAGATACTATTCCAGCGGAAGTCCTGGCTCTTATCAAATCAGCAGCCTACATCGTAGATACTGCTTCGGGTTCAGTAACCCCCATCAGCAGCCCAGACACGCAGTGGGCAAATACACTGGATTGGAGTCCAAACGGCCAGTTGGTCGCCTACAACGCCTGGACTGATTCCAATGCCGATGGTCGGATCGATACACTAGGCGGTTTGTCTGGCATGATGAGCGGCGATTTTTCTGGCACAGGTGACCTAAGCCAGGTTCACATTTACTCCGTGAACGATGGCAGCACCACCACAGTTGCTTCGACCGCGACTGCTTACAATCCCGTGTTCATCAGCGACAGCCAGCTTGCATATCTTTCCGCTGACTTCGCTATGATGATGTTTGGCAGCGGCCTGAGCATCAACGTGTATGATGTGGGTTCAGGGGCAAGCACTCCGGCTTATCAGACAACAGGGCAGATCATGGGCATGGCGCTTTCGCCGGATGGTTCACAGGTCGCCTGGACTCAGCTTCCCGCTGATGCGACAAGCGGCGCGATGGGCGGCGAAACTTCCGAAGAAAGTCCGCCAGCCGAACTGTATGTGTCGGATACAACCTTTGCCAGCCCTCGTCTGGTGGCCACGATTCCGAACAACTTCGGGCTTATCGATGCTCCCGTCTGGATGCCAGATGGGTCGGGTGTGTTCGTGACCTCCACCAGCATCTTTGCCAGTATTATCAGCTCCTTTGGCGATATGTTCTCTGGTATGGGCGAAAGTTTTGGCGTCACCCCTGAACCCGGCATAGAAGAGATTCCGGTCCAGAATGTCACCTTCATCCGAATCTCGGACGGCTCATCGATGGTGGTCTACGAAGGCAGCATGGTTAACGGCAGCTTGTTCGCGTCTGTTTTCAGCATGGCAGGGTTAAACGAACTGGAAGGTTTGGTACCCAGCGAATAATTCTCATGACCCTGGCGGCCTTCGCAGGGAGGCCGCCACTCTGGACATTTCCCCTCTGCTGCCATTATATTATCTCACCGGTTTGAGTTGCTAAGGATAACTTCGTGAAGCGGGATTCGTATTTTCTCCTCAGTCTGGGATGTTCAAAAAACACGGTTGACTCTGAATCAATGGCACAACTGCTTGAAAATGCCGGAATGCACGGTAAAGGTGATCCCAAACAAGCCGAGTTTCTGATCGTCAATACCTGCGGTTTCATTGACGCCGCCAAGCAGGAAAGCATCGACGCCCTGCGTGAACTGGCGGCGATGAAATCTTCCAGACAGTATCTCATTGCGGCGGGCTGCCTTTCACAGCGTTACGGTGCCGCCCTGGCGCAGGAAATCCCCGGTCTGGATGGCATTATTGGCACACGGCGCTGGATGGACATCCTCGAACTGGTGCAAAATTTACGCAAGCGCAAGCATCCCGAACCGTTGTATCACCTCCCTACCGATGCGGAAACCGTTGGCAGCGATGAAAAAGGCGCACGGCGGGTTTCGGTGCAGGGGGCAAGCGCCTACCTGAAAATTTCAGATGGCTGCCGCCGTCCCTGTGCGTTTTGCGCGATCCCCAAAATCAAAGGGACGTTACTTTCTCGCCCGATGCAGGCCATTCTGGACGAAGCCCGCTATTTACGTGATAACGGCGTGCAAGAATTAATTCTCATCTCGCAGGACAGCACCGATTACGGCAGCGATCTCGGTGTGAAAGATGGGCTGGCGAAACTGCTGCAAGAACTGGTTAAAGCCGTGCCCGATCTGCCCTGGATTCGCCTCATGTACGCCTATCCAGGCTATGTGACGGATCACTTGATTGACACCATCGCCAGCCACTCACAAATTGTCAACTACCTGGACATTCCCTTGCAGCACGGACACCGGAACACCCTGCTGCGGATGCGCCGCCCCGCTAATATTGACTGGGTTTACCGCACGCTGGACAAAATGCGAACCCGAATTCCTGACCTTGCCATCCGCACGACTTTTATCGTCGGTTACCCCGGTGAAACCGATGAAGAATTTCATGGGCTGATGAAATTCGTGGAAGATTTACAATTTGACCGTGTGGGGGCATTTACCTACAGCTACGAGATTGGCACCCCCAGTGCTGCCCTTGAAGGTCAGGTAGAAGATGCGGTCAAACAGGAGCGGAAAGAACATCTGATGGAAACCCAACAGCGCATTAGTCTGGCTAAGAATCAAGCGCAGGTTGGGCGGGTGTTGGGTGTGTTGGTTGAGGGGCACGGAGAAACAGAAGATGAACAGGGTCGCCCCACCGGCGAAAAAATCTCCCTGGGGCGATCTTACCGGGATGCGCCGGAAATTGATGGTTATGTAATCATCGAAGGAGAAGCTCCGATCGGTAAAATCGTCCCCGTTCGAATCACTGGCGCGATGACCTACGACCTCGTAGGAACCGTGAACGTGAATCCAGTGATGGTGATTGACGCGAATGGGATCATGACGACAAAAGCCCTTTGAGGCACCTCCCTGGTCAGGTATATTCTGGTCACCTGACCAGGCGTAATTCCCCCCACCTGGCGGTTCAAGACCGTTTTTGTTTCTCTTACAATCCATGTTAAAGGAACGCCAAAGGGGGCGCTTATGGACATGGAAATTCTCGCAGGCTGCATCGGGATTTCGACGGAAGACGTTGAAGTTTTGCTTAACCAATCCTCAACTGAAATTTACCAGAACACTTTTTACCAGAATCTGATCGCGGGGTTGGATTATAAACTGCTGGGGAAAACCTTACAGGACGCGCGTGCAGTCTACGATACTTATCTTCCGGACCTGGCTATCCATCTCCGCGACGTTTATCATCTGAGCAACCGAGGGATGACTTCACTCACACTGGGGAACTGGCTGCTGGGTTTTCTGCACAACCCGAACACCCTCTCGAAGTTATACGAAATGCATCGGCATATCCCGATGGATGTCCTGGAGGAGGGATTACCTGCTGTCCTGGATATTCTAGGGCAAATGCCACCTACAGGTCGCACGGAGTGGCAAAAAGCAATGGCGCTGCTTTCTCTGCCCTTTTTCGCACAAGAATAGACAAAAATGGGCAGTTAGTTTACAACGGCTGCCCACTGTTTTCGACCTGTCCCTGTGTCAGTGCCATACCTACCTGACCTACTGCTATGTTTGCCCTCATTTTGAGTTCATTCAACAGGCCAATTCCCCCGTTGGATTTTGCTCGATGAAGTGCCACTTCATTAACCATCCAGCGCGTGGCAAAGCTGTAAAACCGTTTGCTGTGGCGACCGGCAACGGTTAAGTCACGGTCAGTGCGCTCTGCCCAGGGTTTATCGGCCCGAACACGCGCTTCGACTTCGTAATAATAGGCTGTCCCTTTAATCGGATAAGCAACTGTGGTGAGAAAAACATCCGGGTTGGCTAATTTGAGGTGCTGTACTGTTTCTTTAATATCATCCACTTCTTCACCATCGTAGCCAAGCATAATGAACATCCCAGCCTGAATCCCGTATTTTTGCAGCATGTGGGTGACGTGCCGCACTTCTTCTACATCAACTTTGCGTTTCATGTAATCGATGACTTTTTGCGATCCGCTTTCCGATCCGTTCCAGAGACGATAACAGCCCATTTCCGCCAGCGTCTTGACAACCTCCTCATCCAGACGGTCGGCACGGGAAATACACTCAAAGGGAATCCGCACACCCCGGCTGGTGAGGGCTTCGTGAAATTCAAAGAACCAGCGCCGGTTGATCGTAAAAACATCATCGGCGTACCAGATTAAATCCGGGCTGTAACATTCCTTAATCCATAGAATTTCATCCGCCATGCTTTCGGGCGAGCGGCGGCGGTGACTTTCTCCAAATACGGAATGACTGCACCAGGTACAGGTATACGGGCAGCCCCGCGCACAGATGACCGAAACCGAGCTCTGCCCATGATGAACTTTCCACACCCGCATATATTCAGGCAGATCAATCGCTTCACGATCCGGCCAGGGGAGGGCATTCAAGTCCTTTATGAAGGCACGCGGTGAATTTTCCACAACTTCGCCATCACCACCCAGAAAAGCGATGCCGGAAATCTGCTCTAACTGGTTCAAACCATAGCGGGCCAGATGTGGCAGCAGTTCTTCCAGTGTAAGTTCACCTTCTCCTTTGACGATGACATCCGCGCCATATTCAAGGTATTCCCTGGCGTAATAGGGAGGTTCCGGCCCTCCCAAGACAACCAGGATTCCCTGTTGTTTACAAAACCGGATCATCCTGAGGATATTCTGCTTGGTCATGAGGTTTGTATAAAGTCCGACCACCGAAGGTCTTTCCTGCCGCACCATATGTTCAAAGCCCGCCATTGATGCAAAAGTTGCATCAAAAATCCCCACATCAAAGCCCTTCGACTTAAGATACGAGGAAAGATGCAGTATTCCTAGCGGCGGGTAGGGTCGCATGATCTTTAATTCATGCGGGTCATCATACAGAAAGTAGCCATGTGCCAGCAAAATATCCATACAACAACTATCCCTTTGGCGTCAGTGATCGGTTCATCACTTCTTCAACAATCTGCACATCCTGTTGTGAAAACGCGCAGAGGTAAATTCGCTTGAGTGTGAAATTTTTTCTGTTCTTATAACTTTTATAACATCCGATAAATGTCTTCACCATCAGCTCAGCGATATCCAGGATTTCGCTGGTACGTCCCCCTTGTCCGGTGGCGAACAGAGGGAAAATGATGCTTTCAATATTTTTATAGTGGTCTTTCTGAGCCTCTTCCTGGTCACGACGCGGCCTGCCTACCGGGGAAATGAGCCCTTTCTCGCCGTTCACACGGATCACCTCACGAAAGCAGTTTCGCACCCCGTCCTCGATTCCCGAATTATCTGCCGAAATCATCTTCAGGGATTGTTTTGGGTCAACCTGAACCATCGCAACATGAAAGATATAGCGGGCATCATTTTCTTTGACCAGTTCACTTTTGTCGTGTCCTGCATGTGTTGGGATCACATGCCCGGTGGCGACAGGGATGTTGTAATTTTCTGACATGAGTTGATCGTATAACTCTAGCTGAACCGTATCTTCTTTGAACCGGCCTCGTTCAACCCAGGAACCTCGCCAGCGCAGGTTGGAGGACAGCGAGCTGGTTTCAAAAACCCGCGCCATTTGCATATAACTGTTTTCTGAATTGACCAGCACATCAATTCCTGACATACGGGTCATGTCTCCGGCAGCGAGGTACACCGTCAACTGCTCCAGCGGCACCTCTGGCAGTCCATACACACGATGTTCCTGGTCATCCGGGGAAAACTTGGTTCTGACTTCCGGCTTTTGCTCATTCAACCTGCCAAGACCGATGAGCAGTTGGTCACGGGCTTCCAGAGTCTTGTGCTTGTTTCGCTCGATTTGTTCTACGAGAGTCCTGTACTGATGGTCTTTGGATTCTCGATAATCAACATATTGAACATTCGGCAGCGCGAGTTTACTCAAAACCTGGTTCACATCAAAACTTCCCCGTATCAGCACGGGGATAACGTATACATGAGTTCGTTTGGCGATCTCGATTTCGCGTCTGACCCAGGCAGATTCGGCGGCAGGTTCAGAAAGCAGCAGCAGCACCATGTCTCGTACAGGTATCGCTTCAAAGATCTGTTCGTCCCAGCGTTCACCGCCCGCCAGATTTTCTGTGTCCAACCACACATCGTAATCATCCTGCATCAGTCTGCGCCGCAAATCCTGGGCGTCGCCCGTTAAGCCGTCATCTCGGCCTGTTTTATAACTGATAAACAACCGTGCCTTAGGCATTTTTCACTCCATAATTTCTTTATCTATAAGTTACGATGAGAATAGTTGCTATGGGCCATTAGTACCCTTCATCGCGGTCAACCACATTTAACAGGGGTTTTTTCTCCAGATAACGCCTGAGATTCTCTTCAAAAATATCTGCTGCTTTTTCGTTATAAGTCACCATACCGCCGGCAATATGCGGCGTGATGACAATATTCGGAGCCGTCCAGAGGGGATGATCTTCGGGGAGGGGTTCAGTTTCAAAGACATCCAGCGCCGCTCCCGCCAGATGTCCGCTTTTCAGAGCCTCCAGCAGCGCGTTTTCATCTACCACACCGCCGCGCCCGATGTTGATCAGATAGGAACCGGGTTTCATCGCCTGGATGACTTTCTCACTGTACAGGTTGTGAGTTTTTTCAGTGAGGGGCGTCGTGACCACCACAAAATCGCAGTCCCGTACCATGGTTGCCAGGGCCTGCGGTGGATATAAACGGTCAAAAGCGTTCCCATACTTATCGCCTGTATCATCCACGGTATAGTGATCAGTTTCTTCGACCTGACGGACGTTGCGTTTGGCTGCCAGGACTGTCATGCCAAAACATTTGGCCAGCCGCGCAATCTCGCGTCCAATCGCGCCATAACCCACAATGCCAAGCGTTGCCCCGCGCAGTTCAACTGCCATGAATTTCTGGTGACGGTCATAACTCCATTCTTTTTTGCGGAAGGCTTCGCGCATCTGCGGAAATTTATGCCCCAGCGCAATGCACATGCCAATCGCATATTCGGCCATCTTTGTGGCGTGGATGCCGCGCGTAGAGGTAATAATCACCTCCCTGTGCTGCTGAATAAGCGGCTGTTTAAGGGTCTCGTCCGCTCCGGCAAAATGACTCTGAACCCATTTCAGTTTTGGCATGGCATCGGCAGGAGGAAAGACCGAGCCAGTGTATAAAATTTCGGCCTCCTGCCAGATTTGCGCCGCCATATCCGTATAGTTCCGGGCAGGACGAGAAATGATTTCCAGCCGCGGTGAGATTTCACGCAACTGCTGGAGAATTTCCTCGCTGAAATTCACCGTAATTAGAACTTTTATTGTATCCGAGGACATCACCCTGCTTCCCTGCGGTTAAACATGAATTGAATAGCAAAGCCAAGCATCACGACTTGCACTATGATAAGCACTGGCAGCATAATTCGCCAATCAAACGAAGTCTGCCCGCCCGAAGAGTCGGCCTTCAATGAAATGGGTTGAATATCCAGGGTTGGGGTCGTATGCATCGGAGCCAGGGCGACGATAAATTCGGTAGGGGTCGCACTGGGAGTCAGGGAAGGGATGCTTGCCACCAGAACTGAAAGCGGCAGCGGTGTACTGGTCGCAGGGGCCGGCGATGGTGTTGCAGAAGGTGTCCAGGTCAATGTGGGTGTCCAGGTCACGGTCGGCGTGTCTGTTGGAACAGTTGGCGAAGGTGTCCAGGTGATCCAGACCTGAGTTGGCACAACGGCCTGCTCCTGTACAACTTCGACGGGATTCGCCTGCGGTTGGCTTAAGGCGGTTGGCCTCGACAGACTGCCACTGCCCCCATTCCCAAACACGAGCGTATAGAAATTCCCATAGGGGCCAGAAGCAATTCCAATGCCTACCTCGTTATACAGGTCATGAGTCAGCCCTCTGTAATGGACGGAAGAATTGACCCAGAAATTCCAGGCATCGGAGGCTTTGGCAATCGGGCCGCCGTAAATATTTTCACTGACCAGACTGCCTGCATAACCCAGAACCACCGCCCGGCTTTTGGGGGTGCTGCCGCTGGTCTCTTCATGGCTCACAGTCCCCGTATCAGCCATCCATTGACTGTGCATCTGCGCTGCCGTGCTGAGGATTCCGTTTAATGCGTAGGGCGGCAACCCCTGGCTGGCACGCAGGGCATTGATCTGTTCCAGCAGCCACGATACTTCATCCTGGGCAAGAACAGGTCGAAAACCATACGGCAAAAACAGGCCCACAAAAAACAGCACCACAAGCCATTTATTTATTTGCATAATTCACCAGCGTGTCGTAAATCGGATAGGTTCCCCGCACCCGACCCTGCTCATCCACCAGCAGGAGGTTGGTATGCCCCCAATGATCAGGTGTTCCCGCCAGCGCAAAATAGACCACTCCCATCAACAAAGGGTCGTGTGACAATGGAATCCAACCCCGTTCATTATCGCCCCAAAAAGCCTGTTTCACATAGGCGGCAGTCGTGCGGCTGTCCACTTCTGCGCCGCCGCCATCCACGGCCAACGGATCGACACTTTCACGGTGACGATAGCCGAATTCAGTAATTAGGATGGGCGGCATTTTCACCCCGATCACATTTTCCAAGTACCATTGTTCCCAGCGATAGCTGTTTATTCCTCGATTGTAAATCTGAAAGGGGGGAAGCCGCACAGGAATTGTTTCTGCTCCCTGAAAACGGTCAACACGAAATTCCTGTTCCCAGGGAGGACGGTGAAATGCGCCCAGCGGGTATACGTGCGATGCCCAGAAATCCACATACTGCATCAGGTCTGGTTCTGCGGTGAACATCCCATCCAGAAATGCAGCCGCATCCATCATTGTGATTTCTGTGCCAGGGAACGGCAGATGATTGGTATGCGGCAGGTACGCATCCAGCGCAGCAGGCGCAATTTTAATGGGTTTGTCCAGGGTCTTTAAACGCGATGCCACCGCCACAAAATAATGTGCATAGGCTGCCGGATCCGCCCTGCCGCCCCACTCACCGCCGTTATTGGGTTCATTGCCAATGACCACCCAGACCGGATTTTGAATGTCCATCTGAGAGAAAAATTGCGCCCATTGGTCAGCAATAACCTGATACTCCCCATCGTCCGGTGGCGCTGCCCAGTAATCGGGTGTTTCGACCATTGCCAGACGCAGCACAGGACGCAGCCTCAGTTCTTCACAGTATGCCAGAAATTCCTGCCACTTGGTTGGATTCATATCGTTGCTGTAGATCAACTGCACAACCCACCCGCCTGCTCCGGTCATCTGACGGGCGTAGCGGAGATGTTCCCCCCAGCCATCCTGCGGGAAGTGTGTATGGCGCCCCAGAAAAAGCAAATGTGTCCCAATTTTAAAACCCGGAAACGGGTTCTCTTCCGTCGAATTGGGGAAAGGCCACAGAGCCAGTATAACGATGAGGATTCCTGCGACACGCCACATAGACGTAATGCTAACAAACCTCACCATTCACTGCCCCGCCGATCCGCCTCTGCTCATACAACGTCAAAGGAGCGTAGTGTTTGCGTCAGGTTTTTGTCAGGTAAAGCCAGTAAACTAATTTAAAAAGGGCGAAATTTCTTCTTCTCCTTGCGAGAATCAGAGAGCCAGACCGATCTAGGCTCTCTCTCCTTTTAAACAACTTGTCATCGTCCTGAATCTCCAACTAAACTTATTGTTGCAAGGATGACAGGGGACTGCGTGTGAAACGAATTCTGATGATACTACTGATGCTTCTTTTGGGCGCTTGTCAGGAGGAGGAAGAACCGCTGCCTACAAGCGTGAGTCGGGATGAGGCTTTGGCTACAGCAGGTTTGCTCACCGATTCCGACCGTTTTGCGACGGAAACTGCCGCCAGCATTCCAACCATCACGGTTATTTTTACCTGGACTCCTTCTCCGACCATCACCCTGACCCCGACAGAAAGCCTGACCCCCACTCTGACCCCCACAGAGACCTTTACCCTATCGCCTATCCAGGAAACCGAAATTTTCCTGTATCAGCGCAGCACCTCTGTTGTGCTTACAGCTACGGCACAGGCACCGCCCACAGCGACCAATACCCCTACTGAAACCCCATTACCATCAGAAACTCCGACAGGCACCCCCACCCCTACTGAAACTCCTATCCTGCCCGATGTTCCCTTGCCAAATCGGGTTATTTTTACTTCGAATCGATTGGGAACCAATGACATCTGGCTGATGGCTTTGGACGGCAGTGCCCCCCTGCCAATTGTGTTTGCCCCCGACAGCAACGAAGTCGTGGCAACGTGCAGTCCGGATGGGGAACAGTTTGTGTTTGATTCTGACAGGGGCGGCGACCTGGAAATTTATCTCGGTCGATATGGTGCCACTGAACCCCGTCCCCTAACCGATACCGAAGGCGAGAATTTTCATCCGGTATGGTCGCCTGACGGGAGTCATATCGCTTTTGTGTCATCGCGCACAGGGGATAACAATATCTGGATCGTGGACAATGGCGGCGGCAATCCCCATGCCATTACTTCAGCGCCAGGGTCTGATCAGCACCCCCAGTGGTCACCGGATGGCAGGCAGTTATTTTATGCTTCCAATCGAGATGGGCAGTTTGACATTTACCGCTACGATCTCGAAACGGACACCGAAACCCGTTTAACATCTACGGACGACCGTGATGAAACAGCGCCAGCATTTGGCTTTGACTTTACCACTCTGGTATATGTTGCCGAATTGGAACCGGGAAACAGCAAGACAGGCGCGTTGTGGGTTGACAACGGACAGGATCCGGCACGGGCAACAGTGAGTGCGGAAGGGCGTGTTGACCAGCCCGTGTGGATTGCTAACGGGAAGGTGCTTCTATCCGCAGATCTAGGCGGCATCACCCAGGTTTTACTGGTGGACCTGATCGGCGCGACTCGCAGTATTCTGACCAACATAGGCCCGCGTAATTTCTGGCCTCATCCCTGTTATCTTGCCTCTGAGGAAATGGTGGCCGCCCTTCCAACAGGCATCCCGCCAACACTGACCCCCACCCCGATCCAGGAACGCATCTCAGCCTTTACCCCTGTTGTAAATCCAGGGCCAGACTGGAAGCAAATCCGCAACACATTTGATCTGGAGGAATTGTCCGAGATCAACGACCCCCGGCTGCAAAACGCAGAAGTCAGCATCGCCAATCAGCGCATCACTTATGAATGGTCGGAAGGAGAAAGCACCTATTCGATAACGCTCCTTCCAGAAATCATTGATGGGGCGCTGGAAATCAGCATCGCCAGTTATACAAAAGATGGTCTGCCAGAAGATCTGCTCAGTGTACAGGATATTGCTTTTTTAGTCCGGGAATATTTTCTGGAAGAAACGATCCCCCCCGGTAGCTATCGCGCTGAAAGCCTTAGCTTCGAGGTTGATCGGCTCACCCTGATTCTCTCATCCTCTTCAGAGTGACAAAAACGCCGTGATGGGGTTCTCAATGTGGTATTATTGAGCGACCTAAGAGAAAGTGAGAGAAAGCGGAAATGGGTTTATTAGAAGGGAAAAAGGCCCTGATTTTTGGCGTGGCAAATAAGGATTCCATTGGGTGGGGAGTTGCAAAGGCCTTCCACCGCGAGGGCGCGACACTTGGTTTTAGTTATGCATACGAATCGCTGGAGCGACGAGTCACCCCGCTGGCGGAAAGCGTGGGCAGTGATTTCGTGGAAATGTGTGATGTATCCAAAGACGAGGATGTGGATACCCTGTTTGAAAAAGCCCAAAAACGCTTTGGCACGCTGGATATTGTCATTCACTCCATTGGTTTCGCTCCCAAAGAAGACCTCGGCGGGCGCTACTCCGAGATGAGCCGGGATGGGTTTCTGTTGGCTGTCAATATTTCCGCCTACAGCCTGGTTGCGCTGGCAAAACGTGCCCGCCCCCTGATGCCCAATGGCGGTTCCATAACTGCCATGACCTATATTGCCTCAGAGCGTGTCATGCCGCGTTATAATGCAATGGCGGCGGCAAAAGCACTGCTGGAAAACGCTGTGCGTTACCTGGCGGCAGATTTAGGGCCAGATGGTATTCGTGTTAATGCGATCAGTGCCGGACCCATCAAAACCCTGGCGGCATCAGGTATTGGTGGATTCCGGAAGCTGCTGCGAGCCAGCGAGCAGGTTTCTCCGCTGCGGGCACTGGTGACGCAGGAAGATGTTGGAAACGCCTGTGTTTTCCTTTCCTCAGACTGGGCGCGTTACATCACAGGCGAAATCATGCATGTTGATGCCGGGTATAACATCCTGGGCTTCACCGCCACTGAGGAAGAATTATTAGGTGATTAAACTTTCCCAAAACCAACTGCGCCGATATATTCTGGGCAAACAGGGGCTGCTGGAGAGGCAGTCCCTTGAGGCCATGGATACCTTCGGGCCGCTCCATGCTACCGACCACACGACTCCCTATTTATCCCTGCTGGCACGAGTTGACCCGTTTGTCTGGGAAAATCTGGCAGATAAACGCTATGATGAACACGCTTTTATCAAGCTGCGCTGTATGCGCGGAACGCTGCATTTGCTGCCCGAATCGCTGGCCAACACGGTACAGTGTGTGTATCAGTTGACCGAAAAAGAGACCTTCCACGAATTTGCTGAATATGATATTCCCGAAAAAGCGGCAATGGCAGCCCGGTTTGCTATCCTGGAAACCCTGGAAAAAGAAGGGCCTCAGTCTACGGCCAGCATCAAGAAATACCTCAGCGCAAATCTCCAGAAAAAATATAAAAATAAATATGGCAGCGAAACCACCATCATCGGGCCAGTCATGCGGTGGTTGTGGTCCTTGGGACTCATCGAATCGGGTGTTGGAGTAACCGATTGGCGGCAGAAAGAGGCGGCATTCCGCATCGTGGTCTCCGCTGTTGAGCCGTGTGACCGGAGTGAAGCAGATAAAGCACTGGCACAAACCTATTTTGAGCTCTATGCCCCTGCTACTTATGAAGATTGGGCCTGGTGGTGCGGGTTAAATGCCGAACGCTGTAAAACGGCCTTCAACAGCCTCAAGTTGATGGAGGCCAGTGTCAGCGGCCTGCCGCCAATGTGGGTGTTAGAAACCCAGGCAGAAGTCCTCTCGCAGACACCCGATACCCCGCCAGATATGGTGCGCCTTCTCCCCTACGAAGACGCCCTGATAAAAGCCTACAAACCGACCCGTTCTCGTTTTTATGATGATGCTGACATTGCAGAAGACAGCGCCTTCAACAAATTTGGCGAGGCGGTACCGACCATCTGGATTGACGGTCAAATTATGGGTGTGTGGACATGGATACAAAAACCGAATGAACCCATGACGGTTGAACCCTTCTTTCAGATGACCAAAGCGCTCCGCAAACGCTTAAACCCGGAAATCGAACGGGTGCAGCACTTCATCCAGGCCAGCCATGTGATCTGGAGCAGCTAGCCAGTCTTGATTGCCCTAAATTTTAGGATCAAAAGCAAAGGCGATTTTATGCTACGCTATAGATATGGGCATCATTAACGGAATTCTTATGCAACTCATTCACAGCCAGTTCCGTATACAATGATAGAAAAGGAGACTTAACGTGGCTAAAAAGAACGCACTGGAGCAGTTTGTTGAACATCAGAAAACGGCTGCTGAAGAAGCAGGCAAAGCACTGCTGTCTTTAATTCCGTCGGGCCTTCGCAAACACGGTTGGAAGGCTATTGAAGAAACCGCCAAAGGATTCGGGGCGCTGGTCGGGGGAGCTGCCGACGAAGTTAAAAAGGCGCTCGACAGCGTCGATGAAAAAACCGCCGAGACTCCCAAAAAAAGCGGGACAAAAGTGAAGGTTGATGTCGAGGAGAAGGAATAACATGGCTGAGGAAAGCAAGAAAAACACCGAATTCGAGAATTTCGTGGAGCATCAGAAAAAAGCCTTTGAGGAGGCGGGCAAGGCACTCGAGGCTCTGATTCCACCGGACTTCATGACACACAGCAAAGCCGCCTTCAAGGAATCCATCGAAGGGTTCCGCGTGCTGGTCAATGCGACGCTGGATACCATCTCTGCTGAAATAGACAAGACCAGGGAAAAAACCGACTCCACCGCCAGCAAGAAAAAGGTGGATGTGGAATAGCTTCGCTCTAGCCGCGAGATAGCAAACCTCGCGGCTTTTTATTTCCGCTCTCGCCATAGAATCGCACCGCTGATTGCCAATCCTGCCAGCAAGATACTTGCTGAAAGCCTCCGATTATTGGCCTCGATGCGATCTAGTTGTTCCTTGAGGTCTGAGTCCAGCTTAATGCGGGTTTGCAGGTCACCCCGGTCAGCCTTGCGGAGAATTTCATCGGCTAATACGGGAAGCTGAACGGCGCGAACAAGATAATCGCGTGCAGTGGCGAAGCTGAGTTTGAGATTTTCCTCGCTCATCATCGCCAGGATATTTTCTGGGCTAAACATCTCACGCATCAAATCCCCCAACGATTCCGAGTCGGCAGCAGACTCTTCCTCGATGCCAATTTTGCCACGCCGCACGAGTTCCACAACATACGGTTGCATCGCCACCCAGGGGTTAAAATCGGGATCCAGCCCTTTGCACAGGCCGGCAAGGATACCACCGCAGCGCCCCAGGTAGATCAGATTTTGCGGTACCTTAAACGGCGCAGAGAGAAAAATATCCCGAAATTCGCTGATCAACTGGCGGATTTTTTCCGGTTCAAGCTGCAAAACCGCATCCATATCCAGGCCGTACACCATATCAAATACAAAGCGTGTGGCGTCAACCACCCGCTCACGATCAGCGTCGGGCATGAGAACGCCGAGCTCCTCGTAACATTCCACCAGACCGCGAGCATCACGCAGACCAACGGAAATTAGTACACGGCGCAGTGTCTCGCCCAGCTCAGCAGCGATACATCCCATCATGCCAAAATCAACAAAAATCAGTTGAAAGTTACGCGGCAGAGCTGCGCCGTTGGTCGGTTGGACTGGCTTTACGAAAATATTGCCAGGGTGAGGATCAGCATGGAAAAAATGCTCAATAAAGACCTGCATAAGATAGGTATCCAGCAGGCGGAGAGCCACAGCACGGCGGTCAATCCCAGCGGCTTCCAGTGCCGCATAATCGTTGAGCTTTATCGCGCTCACATCTTCCATGACGAGCACCCGGTGTGTTGTATAATCGTGGCAGATGGAAGGAACATAAATGTCCGACTCATCGGCAAAAAGACGGGCAAACCGCTCTGCATTTTGCGCTTCGTGGATGTAATCCAGCTCTTCCCACAACACCGAGGCAAATTCTTGCAGCAAATGAGGTAGATCGGCCCGCCGCCGGATGAACCGAAATTTCATGCCCCAGCCCGATACCACTGCCAGCGCGTCCAGATCGGTTTGTACCAGGTTACGGATGCCGGGGCGCTGCACTTTAACAACCACGTTTTGACCGTCCAATCGCGCTTTGTAGACCTGCCCTAATGAGGCAGCAGCAACAGGGGTCGAAACAAAATCCACAAAATCATCAAATCTGCTGCCCAACTCCTGAGCAATCACCTGCCGAATCTGGGAAAACTCAACAGGGGCGACCTCATCCTGTAACCCTTCCAGTGCCCTAATGACACGTTCAGGAAGCACATCCACACGGGTCGATAAGAATTGCCCTAACTTAATCATCACCCCGCCCATCTCAACCGCCAGCGTGCGGAATTTTTCAGCCGTCTTCAGGGTGCGCTCTCCACGCCTGCGTGCTACGAATTTTTCTCCGAAGAAATATTTGAGGACAATCTCCCAGCCAAGCGCCTTCAGAAAATTGACCGAAAAGAACGCGATAATCCGGTAATAGCGCTGGGTATCGCGTTTATAGCGGGGAACTTCCAGACTAGGCGATAGGCGTGAATTTGATTCGAAGCGAAGACTCGACAAAACGGGCTTCCCCTATTTCCAAATTCCACAGGGCGTATGGCAGTACAATATTCCGACGGTAAGGCCCGACTCGCAGCGTGAGTTCATCGGCGGAACGATACACATCCAGATCATTTTTATCCGCAAACGGTAGCGGTACGCTCAGGACAAAGCCGCCGTTGGGGGCAGGTTCAATCGAATGGGTCAAGCCCTCAAACATGATGTCTGCCGGATTTCTATCCCCATACAGCAAGTCGGCCAACTGCCGCAGCGCATCCAACCCGCTGACATCACGATCAAAAAGCGGCGCTTTCAAGGTCGGCAAGTTACCAAAGGCCTCCTGAATATAGGCCAGATTCTTCTTCTGCAAGTCCTTCCACGCGGCAAAGTAGGGGTCATTCACTTCCTCCGGAATCACCCGGTTCACCAGCACGGCGTCCGTGGTGTAGCCGTAGAGATTGAGATAGGTATAGGTACGCTGCGTCTCCTTAATGACCATCTTTTCCGCGTTGATGACCAACCGCATGGTACTGAGGGTGGGATCAGCCAAGATTTTCCTTACATTATCCAGAGCATCAAACAACCCTTCAACATTGTCCAGTTCTTCTTTATCGGGCATTTCGGTTTTAAGAAGGGGCTTTAGTGGACGAAGTACCCAGCCCATCCCACGTGCCAGCGCGATAATTTTCTGCACCCACCAGCGCGAGGCTTCTGGCAGGCTGAGCAGCCGAAGCGTTTCTGCTGTCGGTGCAGAGTCTACGATCAACACATCAAAATCACCCTGCTCAACATACTGGTTAATCCACAGTAGCTGAGCACCTTCTTCCAGACCAGGCAAAATCGTGACTTCCTCCGCAACGATTTCTTCCACCCCACGCTGTGCCAGCAGTTGCAGCAAATATTTCTGGATACGCCCCCAGTATTTGTCCATCGAATAGCGGGCATCCACTTCCTGCGCCCACAAATTCTCCATTAACTGAACAGGTTCAGGGCCAATCTTTACGTCCAGCGAATCCGCCAGTGAATGGGCGGTATCTGTGCTAATGACAATGGTTTTTAAGCCCAAGTCCGCACACCGCAGTGCTGTTGCTGCCGAAATACTGGTTTTCCCAACACCACCCTTGCCCGTATGCACAATAATTCTCATCGGTTTCACTCTCTTACCTTCTGTGATTCTATACGAGAGGGAACAAAATAAGTTCTAACGGTTGTGTTAGAGATACATTAGCAATTTCACAGTGCGTCCAGCTTGTGTGAAGGCGAATTCGCCTTCAGATTGAGTTGTCAATTGGTTTCCAGATCGACGTTAAAAAAAGTCTCGCAGCCTACGTTGCCAGCGCGGGCAGCCTCAATCAACCGATCATACTCCATCCCCAATTCAAATTCGCCTGCCTGATTCAAATCATGAACGGCCAGCACGAGACGATCCAATCTGGAGAAGGCTTCTGCACGCAGCAAATACAGAATGGCAAAGTCAGGATCAAGCCTTATTGCTCTTGTATAAGCTTCTGCCGCCGCCTCAATGTCCCCCAGATTACATTGAGCGAGTCCCTGCACCAAATACAAATCAGCAACTTCATCATTGATCGCTAAGGCAGCGTGAATATCTGGGAGAACTTCGCTGTAACGCCCCAATAACATATTCCCGGCTGCCGAAAAGGTCAAGCCAATAAAATTAGAGGCTACGTTCCCGTAGAAGCCAACGATACCACGATTCGCCAGCGTAGGATCAGGGAACTCAGTCACCACAAGGTTAGCATAATACTGAGCATCGCTAAGCCGTCCCGCACGCAGCGCAAGCAGTGCTGCGTAAATGTAAGGCCAGTTGGCTTCCGGGCCAAGCGCTATCGCCCGATCCAGATCGGTTTTGGCAGCGTTGTAATCACCTTTCGCGTAATACATCACTCCCCGGAACGTAAGGGCAAACCAATCGTCAGGGCGAAGTTCGATAACTTTGTTATATTGTTCGATAGCACCATCTAAATCATTATTGATATAAAATGCCTCGTTGCCCAGCATTAAGTACGTAATGGCCCAATCCTCTCCCCCTAAACGCTGTCCGGTCATCGCATCGCGCCGACCGTCAGCACTGCGTCCCAGGCGATAGTTGGCTATTCCGCGCATTGTATAGAGCAGAGGATTACCCGCATCCAGGTCAATGGCAGCATTCATGGCTTCAAGCGATTGTTCGGTATCATCCAGGTAAAACTCAAAAAAACGCTGCACCTGTGCTGAAACCCCACCGCCTGTAACTTCAGCCTCATTAACCTCCAATTCATCCAGAACCGCAATATTCCGCAGCATATTAAACGCATTCCCGTTTGCCGATTCAAGTATCTGAGATAAGCGGATCACCATCGGCGCAATTGACTCCGTTTGCGGATCAATGACACGCAGCGACACATTGGCCGTTCTTTCCATCATCTCTCGCGGAAAATCGATGTATGGAAACGCGCTTGTTACTCCCATCTGAAGTTCTAAATTGACAATGTTGGCGTCATAGTTACCCCAGACGACAACCGCCGCTCCGTTGGTTTCGGCGGCGGCCAGCGCAGCAGCCGGGGTCGTGAGCACCTTCGGATATGCTCGCACGCGAAAGTTAGAAAATGGCACTTCCTTTTCCAGGGTCTGGGTAAGTTCATTCACCAGCAAACGAGTTACCGAGCGTTCTTCACCACCTACTCGCTCCAATTCCGCCACCAGCACCATATACTCCCCTGGGGCAACCGGCTCAACCCGTGCTGTTCTTTCTTCAGTTTCAGCCGGGGTGTCATCCCGCCGCATCAACAAAAACAGGACACCCAGCACCATCAATGTAAGAACGACACCCATAAGCAGGGCCAGGCGCTGGCGTTTGCGGGCAGCTTGCAAGCTGATCATTGAGTCGGAACGCGGAGCCGATTCGCCTGGAAGCGGCTGGAGGCTCTTGTTCAGGAAAGACCGAAAACCAACACTTGGTACCGCTTCGTTGATGCTGCTCGGTGTAGGAGTAGCAAAACGCGAGACTTTTATGGGATCGCTGGTTTCCTCCAGGGTACGAAGAATTTTTTCGAGCCGCGTCCCAACCTCCCGTACACTACCCAACCGCAAATCATGGTCTTTTTCCAGCATTTCGTAGATCAGGCGCACCAGTTCCGGCGGCGCATCGGGGCGGAGTGACTGCAAATCCGGCACATTTTCCGACATGATTTTCAGAATAATGGCAGCAGGCTGTTCAGAATCAAAAGGCCGCTTGCCGACCAGCATCTCAAACATCATTACCCCGAATGACCAGATGTCTGCACGCTCGTCCAAAACTTCGCCATTACAGGCTTCCGGACTGAGGTACGCATAGGTTCCCACCAGAGATCCGGTCTGGGTCATACGGGAACGGTCACTAAAACGGGCTACCCCAAAATCGGTCAGGCGTGGTGTACCATCTTCCGCCAGCAGCACATTCGCGGGCTTAATATCCCGATGGATTATCTTCAAGCGATGTGCGCGAGTCAGGGCATCAGCTAAATCCAGGGAGATTTCCAGCATTCGCCGGATAGGAAGCTGTGGGGTTTCGCGCAGAAGCTGCTGCAAGCTCCCCCCGGAGACATATTCCATCACCAGGTAGTGCTTACCATCTTCTTCTACGGATGCCAGCATTTTGACGATGTTGGGATGGTTCAGACGGCGCAGAGCTTCTCCTTCCCGTTCAAAACGCTCGACCATATCCGGGTCTTCGTGGGTAACTTCCGGTTTGAGCAGCTTGATCGCCACCGGTTGGCTTATGGCCGTGTCTATCCCCCGGTAAACTTCCCCCATCCCACCATAGCCAATGATTTTTTCGATCTCAAAACGCCCCGCAATTTTCTCAGCCATCCGCTATCCCTTGTTAACCACCAAAAAACGACGCGCAGCTTAAAGCACCCGCATCTGACTCGGCGAGGATTGCCTCGACATTAGGCCAGATGTCACTCTGCTGCGCGACCTGAAAATCTTCTAATGAGCCAGCCAGATTACCCTGTTTGTTTCGCACTTCTGCCCGCAGCAAATACAGCATTGTAAAATCAGGTTCGCGCTCAATACCCTGGGAGTACACCGCTTCTGCCTCTTCATATTCACCGAGGATGCAGTAAGCCACGCCTTTGAGCATGTACAAATCTGCAATGTCATCTCTGATTGCCAGGGCTTCGTCAGCATTTTCAATGGCAGCTTCGTACTGCCCCAGCACCATATTGGAAAATGCTGACGTACTCACCGTGAAATAACGATTGTTCGTAGATTCACCCCCTGGCAGCAGACTGGAGAGACGCACTGTCAGCGTCGGATCGGGAAAATCTGTCAACACCGTATTTAACAGCGCAATTGAATCATTAATACGCCCTTCGCGGATCGCCAGCATGTTTGACGTGATATAGGGAATTGCTGAATTAGCACCAATCCCAATTGATTGTTCAAGGTCAGCCCTGGCGTTTGTGTAATCGCCCTCCAGGTAATAAAAACTGCCACGTGCCGAATAAGGGAACCAATCGTTCGGCTCAATTTCAATGGCCTGGGTATATCGGGCAATGGCGGCCTGAATGTTATCCAGCAGCACCGCATTATTTGCCAGCAGCACATAGGCAATCGCCCATTGTTCATTTGTCAAACGCAGCGCCGAGTTAAAATCGCGCTCTGCTTCGGTATAACGCCCGACATTGGCAAGAATATTGCCACGTTGAAGATATAACACCGGGTTGCTCCCATCAATGCGTAATCCTGCGGTCATTTCCTCAATCGCAGTGTCCGGGTCGGTGAAATAAGTGGAAAAATAGCGCACAAAATTCGCGCTGACCCCGGCACTTACCACTTCAAAATCATTGTTGGCGGCATACTGCTCCACCACCAGCAGGCTGATAGCCGCTTCAAATGCCCGATCCTCAATCGTGTGAATCAGCACCATGGCAGAGGCAACCGGCATAACAATCGTCTGGCGGCGGGGGTCTTCTATTCGTAAGCGAACTGCAATACTTTCTTCGATCTGGGAACGGTCAAAAAGAGAGGTCTCGACTACACCGGGGCTGATGTTCAGGTTAATGACTTCGTCATCATAATTACCCCAGACAATCAGATGTGCCCCGTTGGCCTGGGCCGCTTCGACGGCTTGTTCCTCGGAAGTAATCAGCCCGTTGTAATCACGGATGCGGATTTGGGCAACAGGCGCACCTGTTTCAAGACGATTGGTCAAATCTTCAAGGATAAACCGTTTAACATCCCGTTCTTCACTTGCCAGGTTTTCCAGGTTTGCCACCAGCACCATATTCTCCCCTGGCGCTACCGGATCAACCAGCACAATCGCCGACGTGGGGGCAGCCTCTGGAGCTTTCGATTGATCCTCCCCCCCTGTACCACCCAGCAGCGCCAATACTCCAGCGGCGATAACCAACACAGCGATTCCAGCCCCTATTCCTATCCAGCGTCTTGATTTCGCTGGTGATGAAGGAAGTACAGCACTCGGCGAGGACTGCGGCACAATATTTTGTGATGAGCCAGGCGTGATTGTTGCGCCCTCCATAAATGGCGAAGGCGAAGGGGTCGGAGTCCTGAAACGTCCCGGATCACCTGGCGGCACACTGCCACGAATCCCACTGCTCAACATCTCCAGGATGGCTTCCAGCTCTGCCCCAACGAGCCGCACGCTGGAAATGCGTTTTTCTTTATCTTTTTCCAGCATTCGCAGAATGAGTGAGATCAACTGTGGCGGCGTATCGGGCCGAAATTCCAGAATATCCGGTACGGGCTTGGTCATGATGTCCAGCAGCACAGCCGTTTGTGTGTCCGCCTCAAAAGGCCGCCGCCCTGCCAGCATTTCATATAACACCACGCCAAACGACCAGATATCGGTACGGGCATCCACACGTTTCCCTTCGCACGCTTCCGGGCTGAGATAGGAATACGTGCCGACGACGGCTCCGGTTTTAGTGATTGTACCCAGCGTGGTTTTACCGATTCGCGCCACGCCAAAATCAGTCAGTCGCGGAACACCATCTTTGGTCAACAGAATATTTGCTGGTTTAATATCCCTGTGAATAATCTTCAAACGATGGGCACGAGTTAGCGCGTCTGCCAGATCAAGCCCGATCTGCAAAATCCGCTCTATCGGAAGTTGGGGCGACTTCCGCAGCAGATCAAGAAGTGATCCCCCTTCGACATATTCGAGAACCAGATAATACTCTTCATTTTCCTGAACAGTCGAAATCATTTTGACGATGTTGGGGTGGTTTAGCTGACGCAGCGCCTCGCCCTCCCTTTCAAAACGTTCCATCAGCTCCGGGTCTTCCATCATGACTTCTTTTTTGATGGTCTTGATTGCCACATCCTGTTCCAGTTGAAGATCGTGACCATGATAAACCAGACCCATTCCGCCCTGACCAATAACTTCACCTAACTCAAACCGTCCCGCAATAATCTCACCCATCACCACCAGACTTCCTTCTAAAAAGTAACCGTCTCCAAAATCGCCGCATCCGTATATGCAAGGATGGCAACTAATACCACAGACAGCGTCAATAATAGCAGTACAAATATAATCATACATCCAATCCGCCGCTTGAAATTCAGAACTGCCTTTTCCTCTTCGGTAATTTTTCTACGAGAAAATGTTTCTGGTGGCGGTTGAAACCGGGAAAAAGCGACCGCAGGCAGCGACTGCCGAATACTGGTATCCAATCCCTGGATAATTGCCTCCAGTTCTGCGCCTACCAGCCGCACACTGGAAATCCGTCTTTCGCGGTTTTTTTCCAGCATGTCGTAAATCAAACTGACCAACTGCGGTGGAGCATCCGGGCGCAGTTTTTTTAAATCGGGGATGGGTTTGTTCAGGATAGAGACAAGGATAGCGACCTGCTGCTCTTCCTCAAAAGGCCGCCGCCCTGCCAGCATTTCATATAACACCACGCCAAACGACCAGATATCAGAGCGCGTATCAGCGATTTCCCCGGTGAGCACTTCTGGACTCAGATAGGCGGATGTCCCGATCAGATCGTTCGTGCGGGTAATCACCCCACTATCGACCATACGGGCCACACCAAAATCGGTCAGGCAGGGAGTGCCATCATTTTTCAAGAGGATATTCGAAGGCTTGATGTCCCGGTGGACAATTCTCAGGCGGTGAGCACGAGTCAGGGCGTCTGCTACATCCAGCCCAATTTGCAGTATCCGGTCAATCGGCATTTGTGGGTGTTTCCCCAACAAATCCTTCAGCGACCCACCTTCAATATAATCCATCACTAAGTAATGCTCATCCCCCATGTCAAAGTTTGCGATAACTTTGGCAATATTGGGGTGATTCAACTGGCGAAGCATTTCAGCTTCTTGCAAAAAGCGTGTCAACAGCGTGGGATCATCCAGAAGGGCGTCATTTTTGAGAATCTTGATAGCGACCATATGCCCGGTCGCCATATCCACCCCACGATAAACGTTGCCGTTGCCGCCGCGTCCAATGAGCCGCTCAATGCGGAATCGATCTGCGATTAGTTCGTTCATCGGTTATACGCCAGATTTCAAATTTCTATTATAGTAGTCGTAAGGATTAATGCTACCAGAGGAACTGAGTTAGGATAATACAGCTATGCCAGTACCATCCTGTGCAATATGCAGCGATTTAAATGCGACCCCTTCCCAGGCAGATTTAGACAGTGGGGATTACTGTCCTGTGTGTCACCGCCCCACGTGCCACCGCCACCTGACAACGGTGCGCTTTAAATGGCGTGAAACAGGTCAGGTGGACAGCGCGAAAATCTGTCGGAACTGCAAAACGACGTACCAGCACCGCTATTGGGACAGTGCCCGTCGTGATTGGATTAGTTAACCGCGTTTGGGTAAATCCTCTACAATGGCTTCTACATAAACAGGGGTTACGCGCACCAGATTCGAATCGGCGACCGGTTTTTGTTCGGCCTGTTCCACCAGAGTGATTTTGATACCTTCGTTAGGCAGTTCATAGGCTGTATGCCAGCGCTGTGTGCCAAACGCATTGCGGAAGTATTTGAGATTTGCTTGGGGGTCAAGTTTACGGATTTCGGAGCGGGCCCGTTGAAATTTCATGCCGGCAAGATGTTCCGCGAGTTTCAGGCGTTCCTGTTCGTTCATGTACATCCTCGTTTTTGGTATTAAGTGGTCAGGCAAACACGTTGAATTGTAGCATATCCTGACCTACAATTCCTGCTATGTCTGAACAGCTATCTCTTTTTAATCCCGAAGAACAACGTCCTCAAACAGTCAGCGAAGTGACACGCTACATTCGCCAGCTTTTTGAGCGTGATCTAAAAATGCAGGCTGTCTGGATTGAAGGCGAAGTCAGCAATTATAAACGCGCCGCCTCTGGTCATCTTTATTTCAGTCTGAAGGACGAAGATGCACAGCTCAAATGTGTCATGTGGCGTACCACAGCGGTGCGCCTGGTGTTTGAACCTGCACACGGCGACCGGGTCATCGTCTGGGGCAGCATCAATGTCTATGAACCCCAGGGGGTTTATCAGATGTATGTGGAGGTCATGCAGCCCGCAGGAATTGGCGATTTAAACCGCCAGTTTGAACTACTGAAATCCAAACTGGCGGCCGATGGGTTGTTTGACGAGGAAAAGAAAAAACCCATCCCCGCTTTCCCGCGCAAAATCGGGATTGTCACTTCCCCAGACGCCGCAGGATTCCGGGATGTCCTCAATATTCTGAGCCGCCGTTACCCGGTCGCTGAAATTATTCTCAGCCCAACCCAGGTGCAGGGCGATACCGCTCCGCCGTTGATCGTTCGTGCCATCGAAAATCTGAATCAGCGCAGCGATATTGATGTGATGCTGATTGTGCGCGGCGGTGGCAGTTTAGAGGACTTATGGTGTTTTAACGATGAGCGTGTGGTCAGGGCGGTTGCCGCCTCCAAAATCCCGACCGTCACTGGCGTAGGACACGAAATTGATTTTACCCTGGTGGATTTTGCCGCTGATGTTCGCGCCCCAACTCCATCCGCTGCCGCCGAAATCGCCACTCCCAATAGCGAAGACATTCTCTATGATGTGCGGGATTATCAAAAACGCATGGCAAGCGCGGTTGATACGCTGCTGGAAGGTTGCCGTGACACCCTGGAAGGTCAAAAACGCACGCTGCGCCTGCTGTCGCCCCAGAACCAGATTAACCGTCTGCGCCAGCAAATGGACGACCTTTCAACCCGTTCCGCGAATGCAGCCAGGGTTTTAACGCGGCAGCAGCGACAGGAGCTCGCCGCACTGCAAAAACGGCTGGAAGCTGCCAACCCGGAAAACATTCTCAAACGTGGTTATGCGATTGTCACCCGCGCAGGCGATGGCCTGAGAATGAACAGTGTGCAGCAGGCCGCGCCAGGGACAGGCATCGTTGTTAAGTTACAGGATGGGAACCTCAACGCCGTCGTGAAAGAGAGAAAAACTGATGAGTGAGAATTTTTCCCTGGAAGAAGCGCTGAAACAGCTAGAGGAAATCGTTTACCAGCTCGAAAGCGGAAATGTGCGTCTGGATGAAGCAGTTGCCCTGTTTGAAAAAGGGCAGCAGTTGGTTCAGCAGTGCGAAAATGATCTGGATGCCAAGGAGCTTCGCATTCAGCAACTTGTGTCTGGTGACAGACTGGCTCCCTTCACCCCCTGAATTTTGTTATGATTTTCCTCCTGGTGAGAGAAGATGGTTATTACTGGAAGCTGGCAGGGGCGCCCTATTACCATCAGCGTCAAACGCAACTGCCTGACGGTCAGCATTGACGATCCGTCCAGAGCAGATGTCCTTAGCTACGATCTGGCGGGACGCCTGTGGACGGCTTTTCTGGATGGAATCGCCTACCGGCGTGGCTTGGATGGCAGGATGCTGGCACGCTGGCGTGATCCTGGTCAGGAACGTTCTCGCGTATGGCTCACGCCAGACGAAGCCTTAAATATTGAATCCCGCGCGTACCACAATATAGAGACGTTGTATCAGGCAGTTCAATCCGGGGATGCTAACCTTAACCTAGCCCTCCCCGATGAAGGTCATATCGCGTTTCAGCGCGTGATCGCGTTTGACGAAAAGCGTTCCTTAGCCGATGCCCAACGCTACTATGAAATCTATCAACCGATTGGCATCCTGCCGCCTGACCAGTACATGGCCGTCGTTTTACAGGCAACCGAAGGCTGCTCATTTAATACCTGCACCTTCTGTTCCTTTTACAAAAACCGCCCTTTCCGCATCAAACCACCAGGGGAGTTTCGTCAGCACGCGCAGGCGGTCAAAGATTTCCTGGGAGAGGGGCTGAGTCTGCGCCGCACCATCTTTCTTGGTGATGCCAATGCACTGGTGGTTCCAATGCCCAGACTGCTGCCCCTTATCGAGACCGTGCACGAGATTTATGATGTTGAATCCCTGGGTGGGGTTTATGCGTTTTTAGATGGTTTTAGCGGCGAGAAAAAATCTGCTCAGGATTATGCAGAACTTAACAAACGGGGCCTGAAGCGGATCTACATCGGACTGGAAAGCGGCAGTATGGAACTGCTGAGGTTCCTCAAAAAACCGGGGATGCCCGACGACGCGGTTCAGGCTGTCAATGCCATGAAAGCGGGCGGCGTTGCTGTCGGGGTTATTGTGCTACTCGGAGTAGGCGGGCATCAATTTGCGGAAGAGCACATTCAGGAAACAATCCGCGTGCTGAACGCCATGCACTTAGATGATGACGACATTCTCTATTTTTCCAACCTGATAGTCAGCGAGGATATGCCATACGCCCGTGACGCGATGCAGGCAGGACTAAAATCACTCACACAGGAGGAATGCGCTGCCCAGGGGGAAGCAATCGAACAAGCATTATTACTGGAATACGGAATACCCAAAATCAGCCGCTACGACATTCGAGAATTTGTCTACTGAGGAAACCTATGTCCGACTATGGAATTAAAGAGCTCCGTGCTCAAATTGATGTCATCAACCTGCAAATACTGGAACTGCTGAATAAACGCGCCCGCATTGCTTCAGAAATTGGGCACCTTCAGGCGAAGCTCGGCACGCAGTTCTACGACCCGCAGCGCGAAGCCGAAATGCTTCAAGCGCTGGAACAGGCCAACAATGGCCCGTTCAGTAATGAAACCATCAAGGCCCTGTTCAAAGAAATTTTCCGTGCCTCCCTGGCGTTAGAAGAACGAGAAGCCCGTGCCAAAATCCTTGTCCAGCGTAAACATGCGGAGGAAAAAACCGTCATCATGCTGCCGGATGGCACGGAAATCGGCAACGACCATTTCACTGTTATTTCCGGGCCATGCGCGGTAGAAAGTCTGGAGCAGATGGATGAAACCGCCGCCGCCATCTCCAGCCGGGGCGTAAAAATTCTACGCGGCATGGCATATAAACCCCGCACGTCGCCCTACGATTTTCAGGGGTTGGGAGAAGCGGGGCTGCAAATCGCCCGTCAGGTTGCCAACAAATATGATATGCTGGTCACCACCGAGATCATGGACAGAAGCCAGATACCGACCCTGTCTGAGTATGTAGATATTTTCTGGGTGGGGGCACGGAACATGCAGAACAGCTTTTTGCTGAAAGCGCTTGGTCAAATCCGCCAGCCTGTGATTCTTAAACGCAGCTTTGGGGCAACCCTGCAAGAACTCCTTTATGCAGCCGAATACATTGTCGCCAGTGGCAATCCCAACGTGATTTTGATGGAACGTGGCATCCGCACTTTTGAACCCTGGACACGCAACACGCTTGACATTAGCGCGATTCCCCTGCTCAAACAGGAAACTCACCTGCCCGTGATCGTGGATATTTCGCACTCGGCAGGGCGGCGCGATATTGCGGTCCCATTAGCCAAAATTGTGCGGGCGAGCGGTGCGGACGGACTGATGGTGGAAGTGCATCCCAATCCCCCCGTCGCCATGAGCGACGCCAAACAGCAGTTAAGCATTCCAGAATTTCATACCCTGATGGACGCGATTGAAAAAGTTACGGTATAATCAGAAATATGATGACCTTATCCACCATGTCTGCCAAGATCCCATCGCGTCTCTTTATCGAGTCCGGTGGCTTTGTGCTGCACAGGTGATGAACCGCTAACCTATTCTAAAACCCCGGACTCAGGTTCGGGGTTTTTCATTTTAAGGAGCTTACCAATGCGCTATTCAAGTTTGTTCGGCAAAACCACCTATGGGGATGCTCAGGACTCCAAATTTGCCAGCCATTCCTGGCTTGTCAAAGGGGGCTTTATCCGGGAGTCTTCAGCAGGGCGCTATTTTTTTCTGCCGCTGGGCTGGCGGGTCCATGAAAAAATTCGCGCCATCATCAAACAGGAGATGGACAGTGCAGGCGCCCAGGAGATGATAACGCCGATCCTGCACCCCCTCTCACTGTGGCAGGAAACCAACCGGGACTCATCCGTCGGGTTTGAACTCATGACAGTAGAGGACAGACGCGGGGCAGAATTTGCCCTCGGCGGCACGGCGGAAGAAATGATGGTGGACGTGGTACGGGGGTTTACGATCAGCTACCGTGACTTACCGTTTAATATTTACCAATTTTCGACTAAATTCCGTGACGAGCTGCGAGCACGCGGCGGTTTGCTGCGCGTTCGGGAATTTGTCATGAAAGATGCCTATTCTTTTAATCGCGGGCCGCAGGATTTTAAGCTGGAATACGACAATATGGCGCGAACCTATCATCGTATTTTCCAGCGTTTAGGGCTGAACGCCGTTATGGTAGAAGCAGATAACGGCTATATTGGCGGCGAGTACAGTCATGAGTTTGTGGTGGAATCCGAACTCGGAGAAAGCAGCTATTTTGTCTCAGAAGATGGCCGCTATGTCGCTCATGAGGATGTCGCAAAATTCAAGCGTGAACCTGTGAATCCCGATGACGATATCTTGCCCTTCCAGATCATTGAGCAGCCCGAATGGGTCAAAACCATGGAGGACAATCAAAAACACTACGGTCTGCCCTATGCACACTATCTTAAAAATGTGGTCTACCGTCATGCCCAGACCAATGAAATCATCATTGCCACCATTCGGGGAGATTTAGAGGTCAATAAGACGAAGCTAGAGCAGGTTTTGAATGCTGTTGGGCTTCTGGTCGAGGCAACAGATGAAGATTTAGCGCGAATCGGCACTCAGCGAGGATGGGTACACAGCTGGGGACATCCGGCACGCTACATTGGCGACCTCTCTTTGACCACCGTGAAAAACTTCATCGGCGGGCAGAAGGAAGCCACCACTGACTCCATCAACGTCAATTATGGGCGTGACTTTGAATGCGAGATGCTGGCAGACATCGCGCTGGCTCAGGATGGCTTTCTGACGGAAGACGGTTCTCAAAAACTTATCGAAAAACGCGGTATCGAAGTCGGGAATATTTTTCAGTTGGGTTATCACTACTCATCCAAAATGCAAGGCGCAGTCTACATTGATGAAGATGGCAAAGAAAAGCCGTTTTATATGGGATGCTATGGCATTGGCCTGGGGCGTACCCTTGCGGCGATTGTGGAACAGTACCATGATGATCGTGGTATCTGCTGGCCTGAATCTGTTGCGCCGTTCGATGTACACCTCATTTCACTGCGCGGCGGCGAGGAAAAAGCGGTAGAACTCTACCAGAAACTGCGTGAAATCGGCGTGGATGTGCTGTGGGATGACCGTGACACTTCCCCTGGTGTGAAATTCAGCGATGCGGATATAGTAGGGATTCCGGTGCGATTGGTGATTTCAAAAAAAACCGGTGACTTCATTGAATACAAACGTCGCACCGAAAAAGAGGCTGAATTGCTGACCTGGGACGAGGTATTTGCTCGTTTGCTATGATCCCATGCAAAAATTGCGGACTTTGGTTCGCTTGAGGGTCGGACGGTTGCCCCCTATAATGACGAAGTGTTGGTGGAGAAGTAGCCTTGAATCGTCAAAATGTCCTGGTGGGGACTCTGCTGGTTTTTCTGGCAGCCGCCGCTTATGCGTGTCTGCCAATTTTTATTCGCAGTATCTACAAAGTTGAATCCATTCAAGCAGCGGATATTGCGGTATGGCGTTTTGTGTTCGCAGTAGCGCTGGTCTGGCCCGTATTGTTTATGAGTGGACAGGGAGAAAGCGTCCGCCAGTTATCCCGCCCTCAGACTGGGGTTCTATTGGGACTGGGGGGCCTGTTTTCCGTCTCTGGCGTGACATCCGCGCTGGCACTAGAACGTGTTCCCGCATCAACCTACACACTGCTGCTTTATACCTATCCGGCAATGGTGGCGGTGCTGTCATTTGCGCTTGGCGAAATCCTGCCTATCAACAAGTGGCTGGCGGTTGGGCTGGCCCTTTTGGGTTGTGCACTGACTGTCAGCGGCCCGATCAAAATCAAAAATCCGCTGGACATCGCCTTCCCGTTTATCAACGCTTTTGCCTACGCGGTCTATCTGATTATCGCGGGGCGGTATAACCGGGTATCCGGCATGGCCTCTGGCGTGGTCAGCATGTCGGGGACGCTGATTGCCCTTGTGATTCTGATTCCATTTTGGGGTATCCATACGCCACAAACAACAGAAGGCTGGTTGTATATCGCTGGTCTTGGCATCATCTCAACAGTGCTGCCCATTACTCTGATGTTTAAAGGCATTTCTATGATTGGTGCTTCCAATGCTGCGATTCTCAGCACGCTTGAGCCCATCATCACCGTATTTCTTGCCGCGCTGATTCTCAGCGAAGACATCAGCCCTTTGCAGTTGGCCGGCGGAGGTCTCATTATTGCCAGCGTTGTGCTCCTGCATTTGCCCATGCGCCGCCGCCTGCATCGAGCCGCAGTCAACGTCTGACACGGGCCAGAACCATTCTGGGGACAGCACGTGCTTCTTCAATCTTCAAAAGCAGTGCCATCCCCCAGAAACTCGCCCCGCCAAGCCCGATCCCAACCACGAGCAGCACCAGCGTGGGCAAATGATCTGCCAGCAGAAGCCATCCGACTGTTACCGCTGCCATTCCCAGCGCGGCTGCCGTCATCCGAAGCGTTCGGTTAGCCAATCGGTACGTTTTAAGAACAGGTAAACGGCGCTGAAGCAGCAGCCACAGCGCTGTACTTTCAATCGCTGTCGCAACCGACATCGAGAGTGCCAATCCACCAAATGCGCCCCGTGCAAAATCTGTGTCTGAACCCAGTACGCGGATAAAAATCAGGCTCAGGGTAATATTTAAGATCATGGTTGCGCCGCCAATTTTTACAGGTGTCCAGGTATCGTGCAGCGCATAAAAAGCACGTGCCAGAATTTCCAGCGCGGCATGACCCGCCAACCCGATTCCAAACAGCGCCAGCGCCCACGCTGTCCCGGCTGTATCGGTAGCTGTCCATTCACCACGCTCAAATAACACAGTCACAATGGGATCAGACAGCACTACCAGACCCAAACCTGCTGGAATACTCAAAAACAGCACGCTGGCAAGCGCCCCGGTCAGTGTCCTGGCAAAAGCCTGTTCATCACCTTCACTGTGCAGACGGGAAAGCGTAGGGAAAACAGCCGTCCCGATGCTCTGCCCAATGATGCCCAGAATCGTAAACATGAGCGTGAAGGCAGTTTGCAGCGCGGTCAGGCTGCCCGCCATCATACCGCTGGTCAGGGCCGCATTGACCCAGAAATTCACCTGGACAACACCCAGGCCCAACACACGCGGCCCCATCAGCAGCAGCACCTCCATCACACCAGGAACACGCCAATCTACCAATGGGACAATGTGGAGATGTTCTAACTTTCGCAGCGCGGGTAACTGCACCCCGGCATGAAATATCGCCCCCACAACCGCGCCCCATGCCAACCCATGAATCCCCATTGATGGTGCCAGCAGCAGCGCCCCAAAAATTAAACCGAGGTTATACATGCTGGGCGCAAGGGCAGGGGTCAGGAAATGTTGATGGGCGTTTAAAATGCCCATTATGAGGCCAGAGGTGCCAAAAATCACGACGGTTATCAGCATAATCCGCATGAGTTCTGTGGTGAGATTCTGTGATGACTGTGGGGCATCGGGGATCAGAATGTAGTCAACCACCTCACCAGCAAAAATAAACATGACAGCACTGACCAGAATCGCCGCCAGCACCACCAGGGTAAGCACCGTACTGGCAAGCTTCCAGGCCCCCCCATAATCACTTTTTGCCAGAAAGCTGGAAAACACAGGAATAAACGCCGACCCCAGCGCGCCACCTGCAACCAGAACAAACAGTGTTTCCGGCACACGCAGCGCCGCGTTAAACGCATCTAGCTGCCGCCCTGCACCAAACGCCGAAGCGATCACCATTTGACGGATCAGACCCAATGCCCCACTCGCCATCAACCCCAGCACAATCGTGCTGGCGGCCTGTGCTAATTGGCTGCTGCTTAACGCCTTGCCGACTGGATTGGGAGTCATTCAGTTTTGCCTTCAAGTATCAATTTCAGGGTGGCAAAATCTGCTTCCAACTGCCGGCGAATCAGCCGGCCTGTAATGAGTTTTGCGATGAGATTTGGGATCAATTTATCTGGCCCGGCTTCCTCATCATAAGTCAGAAGTGTGCCATCACCATTCGCTTCAAAGGTATAAACACCACTGATCGGATACTGCCCCCCTTTGCGCCGGAATGCCATACTTTGATTAGGCTCAAAGACAGTGATTTCAAAGAACATTTCCTGATTGGTCTCCCCCCGCAGCCTAAAAAGCTGGCGGTAAACACTCCCTACCCCAAGTTCACCTTCTGAGGTTTTTCCCGCCTCCGAGACCACATCCAACCACTGCACTGTGTTGGCAGGCTCCACCACAAAGGCGAATACAGTTTCCACCGGGCGGTTAATTTGTACCTGAATTTTGTTTTTTATCATGATTTTTCTCCGGTGCATTATTTTAGCGGGCACGAATAACACCGTTAAGGGGCTTAAAATTTCATTATTTTGCACATACAATATTTCTAAAGAGTATGATAGAGGAAGCACGAATGCTGGAAAAACGTCCTTTTAAAGTCTGGTCCCCGGAAGAACACGACACCTGGCGGATGCTGTACGAGCGCCAGTGTGAGCGTGTGAAAAAGCTGGCCTCCAGAGCCTATTATCTGGAAGGGTTTGAAAAGCTCAGGCTCACTTCTGACCGTATTCCTGACTTTTACCGCTTGGATGAGGTCTACCAGCGGGAAGTCGGCTGGGAATTGTTCAGTACGGATACCCAGTTCGCCGATGGGCAGGACTGGTTTGAGCATCTCGCCCGTAAGGAATTTATGATCACCGAGTATATCCGCGACAAAAGTGACCTGGATTATACACCCCTCCCTGATGTGTGGCATGATACCTTTGGACATTTGCCATTGATGCTCAACCAACGGTATGCACATTTGGTGTACGACTTTGCCCACAAGATGTTGAAGTACAGCAAAGAAGAACGCAAAGGCATGGGCAGCATCTGGTGGTATACGATTGAGTTTGGCCTGATTCGGGAAGAGGGAGAAATTAAGATTCTGGGGGCTGGATTGGCTTCCTCATATGGCGAATCGGTTCATGCCCTTTCCGGTGCGGTGGACTTACGCCCGTTTGACCCAGACTATATTGCAACCATCAAACCCAGCCCGCATGAATTTCACAAGGAACTGTTCATTCTGGACTCATTTGAGCAGTTTGAAGATTTCGTTAACCACTGGGATGCTTAAGCATATTTAACCCGTGCCCCTCAACTCTTTAGGCGAGGGGCCTGGATAAATCCAGTCGAATGTCCTGGCGCAGTGTTAATTCTTCATGCGGCAGTGATTTAGCGATTTTTAACAGTGTGCGGCCATCCTCTGGATGCACGTAATCCGGCGCAAGCTCCGCCAGCGGGACAGCCAGATGTGCCTCGTGGACAATTTTCCGATCCGGCACGTGCCAGGGCTTGGGCCCAAAATCAAAGCTCTCTTGGTTCCACAATAAAATATCCAGATCGATGGTAATAACGTGGAATCCAGCCTGCATTCCAGGGCGTTCACGCCCTAACCGCTGCTCAATCTGGCCCAGAATGTCACTCCGAAATTCGGATGGGCACAGGTTCGTTCGTAATTCCGCCACCGCGTCCAGAAAATTAGCCTGGTAAATTTCTCCAACTGGCGCACTTTCGTAAACCGAAGAGATCGCTTCAACCCTGCTTTTTTCCTGGAGAAGCGCTAAACCGGCAGGCAGATTTTTCTCAGGCTCGTGGTTGCTGCTGAGAAGCACAAAAACCCTATTCAAGGTTCGAAATCCTCAGACTGTGTATGATTAGATTTTGACATACTTAATCGGCAACAGCACTCAAAATCATATCATGTTTGACGTTTTCAGGGTCAGGTGTTATGGCTCGATGATCGACTTGATAGAGTACAAATAGGGACAGAACCAGCAGGATGGCCTCAATGCCAAAAATGACACCGTAGGCGGTGGGATCGTGGTCAAACACAGCAGCAAAGAGGTCAAATAGAATGGTACCAGCCAGCACCCCACCCCCCCGCCATAGCGTAACCATCAGTGTCCATACGCCTAAGTCCAGGCCTGCTTTGCTTTCGCGGGTATTTTCAACCATCAAACCGAGTGTACCAATATTCCACAGCCCATATCCGGTGCCAAGCAGCAGCAGGGAAGGATACAGCAGCGATTTCAGTTCAGCAAATGCAGTGATATTGAGCAGCATAAAAGTGGCAATCATCAAGATCACGCCCCCCTGGGTGAAACGACGGTAGCCAATCCCTGGGAACATACGATAAGCCAACAGCGTTATCCCGGAAAATAAGATCGCCATTGTTCCCCAGTAGGCCTGGAAGCGTGTCGTATCGCCAACAGGCAGGTCAAATACATCCCCGCCGAAAGGTTCAAGGAGAGCGTCCTGCATGAAGGCGGCTACAAAACTTAATACCATAAACCAGGCCAGCATTCGCGCCGAATGATTTTCCAGCAGACCGCGCACTTCCTGCATGAAGGGCAGGCGCTTTTCCTCTGGAGGCTCGACCGAAAGCTCTTCCTCCGTGAGGGCCTGCTCCTCTCCCCACAGCGCAAACAACCAGATTCCGATCATTAACACACCAACTGTGACAAAAAATGTCACAAATGTGTTTTCCTCATATTCCGGCAGCAAATGAGCAAATAGGATTCCCGCAATCGCATATCCTGCCAGTAAAAATGTCCAGACAATCCCTATCGCACGCCCTCGCTGGTTTTCAGCCGCACGGTCATAAACCAGAGCCAGAAAGGTGCTGCCCGAAATGCTGTAACCGAGACTCGAAATGATGAACCCCAGGACGACCCCCAACCACCATGCGCTGCCATGACGCACCAGTGCAACCGTCGATAAGGCGACCAGCAGATAGCCCATCACCATCATCAACCTCCCACCCCATACCCAGGGCAAGCGTCGATAGCCGCGGAAATTCGTGTAATCGGAACGCTGACCTGCCCAGGTGGCAAGCGGCGCCATAAAGTAGCGTAGTGCAAGCAAGAGGCCGACCGGTGTAGCTGCATAGCCGAGGTCTTGAATCATCACGCGATTCCAGACCCCCGATCCCAGGACATCGGCCATCGTTGAACCAATATGAAACGTCCCGATTTTCAGGTTGCGGATAATTGAGAGGTTTTTATGTTCCATTCAGACCGTCAAAGTTGAGTAGAGATAGTTAGATTATATGAGATTTAGGTAGGTTTGTCCAAGCAGACTTGCATCGCCCTGCTCCCCCGCTATAATTTGCTGCCTGTTGTTTCTTAATGGTCAGGAAACCCCATGCTCCTGTTTGTAACACTGGTCTGGCTTGTCTTTGGTTTTGCTGTCGCCCGATACTTCCTCCAACAACACACCTGGTTCACCCTCCTTCCTATGAGTCTGGGTCTTGGGCTTACCCTGCAAACCCTGATGCTTAATCTGCTGCTGTATCCGCTGGATGCACTCACTGGATACTGGGTGAGTGTCGTGCTGAGCGGCACAATTGCCCTGATCCTGTTCGTCTGGCAGCGAAAAGATGTCCAGCCAATTTCACTGGGGGCCTCACCGCTGGTTTTCGGACTGACTTTCGGCGCGGTATTGTTCATCTGGGTCTGGACACTGCCTGCCCTGTTTCGTTTTGAGTATTACGACCAGGAGTGGCATTACCCCCTCGCCGGAACTATCGCCGCCGGCGGGCTGCCCGTTCGCATGTCTCTAAACCCCGATTACTGCCCGTTTTACCACTATGCCCCTGATTTGCTGGCAGGGACGATTTTTCGCGTTGCCAGAACCAGGATGTCAACTACTTATGACTGGATAAATGCCGCATTTGTCCTGGCTTTCCTCGGTCTAGCGGCGAATGTCGTCAGATCGATCAGTCAGCGCCGCTCCCTGTTTGTGGGATGGCTGGGTATGGCTTTGTTTTTTCTCTACGGACATGCCGCCTGGATGGAGCTCCCGTTTTACAATGAAACAGTGCGTGAGTGGACGGCTGACATGCCTGCGTTCAAATACTTCCACGAACGTGCGGAGGATATACGCCCGACGGTACTCAATGGAGGTTTTACCTTTACACAGGCGGCCTTTGTCCATACGAATGTGGGATTTCTTCATACACACAGCATCAATGTTGGATTAACCTGCATCATGCTGATCCTCTTGCTGATGCTGGATAAAAAGCCGGGAACACCCGGCACCGCATCGCACTGGATCACTGTCGGCTTAATATTGGGGCTGCTGCCCCTTGCCTTTGAGACACTCTGGCCAGTACCGCTGGCGGCGATTGGCTTTTACGGGTTATACCTGCTCTTCACGGAAAAGGAACACTGGCGGCGTTTGACCGCACACGGAATGCTCATTTTCGCCCCTGCAATTGTGCTAGGGATATTTCAAGGGGGTGCCATCACCGACGCACTCTTCTGTCAGGAAGACGGGCTTGGCCTTACCAGTGAAGGAGAACCCCTCACAACCGTGAGTTTCCCATCTGGCCCCGGTTACTATACCTGGCATATAAGAGAGGACAACGATTACGTGGCTCTGGATGAGGTCAAAAATTGGCCGCGTGCTTTAGATGAATTTGGGATTGTTGTTCTGCTCTACCCTTTCATCCTGTATCACTACGCCGTGCGGCGGAGACATCCTTTTGCAACGGCATTTACCGTTGCAGCAATCCTGCCTGTGCTGGGAATACTCATCACTGATTTTGAGGTCATCCGGGTAAACAGCACACGACTGGGGTCTGTGCCCCTGACCTTGCTGGCATTGATGGCTGCCGATTGGTTGGATTGGGAATGGCAGCAAGGGCGAAAACTGCTGGTGATCGGGCTGGTGGCAGGAATGTGTTTTACGGGCGTGTTTTCTCTCTTCGGCAAGGCAGTACACTCACCCGATCCCGGTAACGAGGAAGACAGGAAATACGGAAACGCTGCTCTGTTCGCCGAATTAGACGAAAAAGTGCAGGAAAAGTGGTTCGGGAAGGTCGGTGAACGTGAACAGATCATCCTCGATATGTACAGCAGCCCTATCACATATATCCGTCCCAGCGTGCTGCTCGGCCATTACACCCTGTTTCTGGAGTCCCGTTCAGACTGGACAATCCTCCCCTATATTGCTGCCCTGCGCGAATTTCCCGATCCTGATTTTCTGAGGGCATTCAATATCGAATACATTTATCTCGACGAGGTCTGGTGGCGAAATGCTTACCCACAGGCCATCGCTCTGATCGAAAATCCCGCCTATTTTGAGGAGATTTTTACCGAAACGGATGGCGAAGCATTCCGCAAACTGTACCGCGTGGTTGAGTCCGAATCTGATCACCAACCGATCAATCTCGATGAAGCTCGCCTGATTCCTGCCCAATACTTTCTGGCAATTTTTAATTGGCCGGAGATTGTGCCGCCAGGAGCAGCCATCTTTCATCCCGGCTTCTCGCTTGCACCCTATCTCAAAGACCATCTGCCCGGACTAAAAATTCAGAGCGATCTGGATGTGCCCGCGCAGTCAGCAATTGATCAGTGGCGCGAGACGAAACTGCCGGACGGATTACGCGAAGCTGGGTTTGAGTATCTTTACCTGGACAGCCTCTGGTTCACATTTGCAAGTGATGCCGATGTTAAGACCATAGATGAAAACTACACGCTGGCGTTTGAAATGAAACTCAACTCCAATGGGGCTTTTTTCCGGGTTTATCACGTGCCTGCGGCTACCGGGCAAAACGTAAATCTTCCTGCAAAATACGCTGCAAGCCATCTCGCAAAGTGACTTTGGGAACAATATCCAGGGCTGTCTTTAACCGAGTCAGGTCAGCGCACATATGCGGTACGCCAGGTGAGGACTCCGGGTTAAAAAGAAACTGCGGGGTCTTGCCTGTAAGCTGCCCAATAAGCTCCGCGATTTCAATGATGCTTGTTTCCACGCCGCTACCCACGTTAATCGGTTCACGTCCTGGATAGACTTCGATGGTAGCAGCCCGCGCCAGCGCCGCCACACTGTCATCGATGTACACAAAATCGCGGGTCTGCTTGCCACTGCCATGCATCACGACCGACCCACCTCCCAGAATCTGACGAAAAAACTGCGGAATTACAGGCGGATGTGCGGCAGTAACGGGCTGGTTGGGGCCATAGGCATTAAAAATTCGGAGTGAAATTGTTTCAATATTCCACGCCTCACCTATTGCCCGGATATAATGCTCGGAGGCCAATTTGCTGACCGCGTATGGGGACTGGGGTTCAGGTTTTAGTCCCTCGTGAAGGTTTTTGGTCGGCTGCTTACCATATAACGCACCCGACGATGAAAAAACCAGCCGTTTTACGCCAGTATCACGCATGGCTTCCAGCACGCTGACCGTCCCGCCAACGTTGACATGGTTATAATCGCGGGGGTATTTGACGCTTTCCTGAACCGAAACCCGCGCCGCCAGATGAAAGACCACATCAACCCCCTGCATCAGCGTCCATAATTTCGGAATATCGTTCACATCACCGCGCTCGACAAACACCTCCGGTGGCAACGTGACTTCTCGCCCTGCGCTTCTGTCATCAATACCAAGAACTTCATGCCCATCCTGAATCAATCGGTTTGCCAGAGCGCTTCCGATAAAACCTGCCACGCCCGTTATAAAAAATCGCATTAGTACCCCTTAACGACTGGTAGTTGATCTGTCTCAATGTCAAAATACTGGGCGGGCGACCAGCCTTCAGTGCCATCCTGCCGTCGCAAATACAGCCATTTACCTGATTCATCCTTTCCAAGTACCAGTACATTCTCGCGGTAATCTAACAGCCCAATGACGGTCTCATTGGGCGCCGGATAGTAGAAGTTAATCGGGCTGGCATTCGTTTCGGCGCGAATAACGGGTTTCAGACCCACATCAAAATCCGCAATTCTGCCCCAACCAATCCTATGCCGACTGCGTACCAGCACCCAGGTTCCACTTTGGTATACCAGAACTGCTTCCTGCCCTAACGGAAGTGATTGGAGTTTTTCGCCTTGTTCATCGGGCAGTGTGAATAATACCGCCTCCTCGACACGAACATAGGCGCCCTGCTCAACAAAATCTACCAGATCAGCGGTTGGCGGGTTGATTTCAAGCTCAGACAGTGACATCCACCCTACTGCTGAACGAGTATATACCAGCGCTCGATTCTCAAAAATTGCAGCGACACCAATAGACTCATCCGGCAAAATCCACGATCCAGAAGGGACATCCGAAATTGGCTCGATTTCAACAGGCACGTGAACCCCTGCACTGTAATGCACAACAGCAGGTTCAAGCGTCAAATCGTCATGTTTGAACCATCCCCGCTCGGTTTGTGCCCAGCTTCCCTGAATAACATAAACCAACAGCACCTCACCGGGGCGGGCTTTGCTCTGGAAAGCTGACGAGAATGTGGGCTCACTGTACAAAACAAGGCTATCTACCACTTGCACCTGTGCTACAGGTACAGCATTATTAAGCAGGTAGATTAGAATCAGGTTTAGAAACAGCATAGCGGAAAGTTTAACGCGCTTTGGAAAGTACCTCAAACACCACCTATGCCATTCCTTACTCCCGTCTGACAGTATGGTTGGTTTTGCTCTTTGCGTTCGGGATTATCGGGTTGTGGCTGGCCTTTACCCCTGGCGGAGTTCTGGGAAAAGCTGACGCTGTGGGTTATGCCATTTGCCATCGCATTGAAGTACGCTCATTTGTTGCCAATGGACGACCGCTCCCACTCTGTGCCCGGTGCACAGGGATTTACCTCGGTGTCATGACCGGACTGGGGGTCTTTGCAGCCAGTGGACGCCTCAGAGCCGCACGTCTTTATAGCTGGCAGGTCGGGGCTGTTTTGTTTTTATTTGTGGCCGTGATGGGCATCGACGGTTTGAACAGTTATTTTCATCTGTTCCCCGGTTTTACAGGATTATACGAGCCGCGCAACTGGCTGCGCCTGACCACCGGCGTATTTTGCGGGCTGACTCTCATCAGCGTCGTGTTCCCTATTTTTAACCAGAGTATGTGGCGCAATGGCGGCGACAGGGTCTCCCCGATTGGGAATCTGAAAGAACTGGCGGGGTTGTCCATCCTGGCGGGGCTGGTGGTTTTGCTCACCCTGACGCAGAATGCCACGATCTTACTGGCGCTGGGTCTCATCAGCGCTCTTGGCACAGTGATCGTGCTGACGATGATGATGACCGTTGCCTTTGTGACTGCGACCAACCGCTACCGCAGTTATACTGCCTACCCGGAAATGGCGCTGGCACTGCTCGCAGGGCTGGCAATGGCGATTACCATGATTGGGCTGATTGACTTTGCCCGCTTTCAGGTTACAGGAACGTGGGGAGGTTTCGTTTTCTAAACGACATGAGCAGTACCTTTTAGCACCCTTTTTTTAGGATTCCTGACTTTGCAAAATCGCTTAAACTAATAAGAAAGTCAGGAAAAGGTGTTGTCATGGAATCCTTCCTCACAGGACTTGGTCTATCCGGCAGTGCAGGGTTAAATGCCTATCTACCGCTGCTTATCATTGGTTTGATGGTGCGGCTTGATCTGATGGAGGTCCAGGAACCATACGACACACTCGCTTCGTGGCCTGTACTGCTTGTGCTGATTCTGCTGCTGCTTATCGAGATGACTGCTGACAAAATCCCCGCAGTAGACAGTTTAAATGATGGCATCAACACTCTGATTCGCCCCACCGCCGGCGCAGTTCTGATGGCGGCCAGCACCAGCAGTGTCGAGTCGACTGACCCAACCGCCATTACAATTTTCAGTTTATTAAGCGGCAGTATTTTTGCAGGCAGCACCCATGCCGTCAAAGCAGCGGCACGCCCTGCTGTAACAGTCACAACTGGCGGAACAGGGAACTTTATTGTGAGTTTCATTGAGGATGTGATCAGCTTTTTCGTGTCGCTTTTTGCTATCCTGCTGCCGTTCATTGTCATTTTCTTTGCGATGAGTATGGTCACGATTGTCAGTTGGTGGGTCTGGGACAGAAAACGTACGCGGCGGTATTTTCAGCCTAATAATCCATATTGAGAACTTATGATTGATAAAATTGCATGGATATATATCCAGAATCGAAAAATTTTAAGCACCCGCTCCAAAGGGAAAGACACTTTTTACCTACCTGGGGGAAAGCGTGAAACTGGCGAATCCGATGTCCAGACCCTGACTCGGGAGATTCAAGAAGAACTCTCGGTTGACCTACTCCCTGAGAGTCTTGAGTATCTGGGAACATTTGAAGCCCAGGCCCATGGTCGGAAGGATAAGGTACGAATGACCTGTTACACAGGTGACTATACAGGTGAGTTGATTCCGGATTCGGAAGTAGAGGAAATCATCTGGTTTAACTATGCTGACCGAGGACGCAGCTCACCCGTCGATCAACTGATTTTTGATTGGTTGAAAGCCCGTGACCTCATTGATTAGCGCTGAATTGCCGAAAACCACCCTTCTGCACGTTCAATCAGATTTTTGAGCTCCTGCAAGCCTTGTAAGGCGTTCTGACGGGTTCCGTCGTCAATGTCCAGGACCGCGAACTCATCCTCATCCAGCACCAGATACCGCCCGTCTGGATAGACAAATACATCCAGCGCTAAATCTTCGGCATAAATCGCATCGTTCTCAAGACGCGCAGGACGGGTGATATTACAGTACCATCCTTTCAAATGGTCATCATCCACGTCATGCATCTGGAAAACATTGTACCAGCGGTCACTATAAAACCATTCAACCATCCGGTCGCCTTTACGAAAGGTGTGATAACTGGTCACGTAATTATTGCGGCTGAAAAAGGCCTCAAGCTGGATGTGCGTTTCTTCCCGGAGGAGCACCCTGCCGGAATAATGCCAGACATACTCCCCTTTTTCATTGAACTTATAAACAGTAATATTCTGCATGTCCTACGCACGCCCGATTGTATGGACTACCATGAGCAGACCAGAGGCAACCGTAATACGCGGGGATTCATGCTCAATCACATTGCTGATGCCGCGTGCCGGGCCAAACTGTAGGGTTTCATTATTCAGAGGATATTTCAAACCAGATGTGACGACCCCTGAAACCGCACCGCCCATCGGAATTAACGAAATGGTATCGCCCGGTCTGCCCATGATAACATGGTCACCTGCGGAAATCAGCCACATCGTTTGTTTACCGGAAACCAGCCGTGCATCCCGGCCAACAAGCTGCGGCAGTCCCAACAGATAAATATTGGCGAGCGTCTGGTCCAGTCTATCACCCAGCGCTCCGATCACCCGAATCGCTGATAGATCACGCCGTGCGGCTTCTAAAAGCGCCAGTTCCAAATCCGTTTCATTTTTTTCTGGTGGGAATTTTTGAATTTCAACGTATGAGTTTGCGAGTTTTTCCAGAGTGGGCGAACTGATTGAGTCCATGTCGCCAATAACCAGCGCCACCTTCATGCCAGCCCGTAGGGCATGTTCCGCGCCGCCATCTGCTGCGATGACAAAGTCAGCAGCATCCAGCGCTTCGCGTACCGCCGGGCCATCAGCAAACTCTCCATTGGCAAAAATAACGGTCACCATGAACTAGCGTTTGCGCCGCCGCCATTCTTCCTTCAAGACCAGGTTCGCAACATCTGGTTCTTCCAGAAATTCCTTGAGCAGACGGACAAATTGAGTGTTTTCTTCCAGCATGGGGTAATGCTGGGAGTTTTGCATGACGAGTAACTTCAAATTAGGCCGGTTATCCACCAGAGCCTGCAACACATCATCGCTGGGCTGCGCTACCAGGCGATCTCCGCCACCAATGATGACCACCGCCGGGACAGAAACCTCCATGATATCACGAAAGGTTTTCACATCCACTGAACCACGTGCACCCTGTTCTACCGCTTTATAATCCGCTTTTGAGACTTCTTTTTTGAGCTTGTCGTAATCCGGGCTGGTTTCAGAAATAGCATGATGCACAATATCTTCAGCATATTTGACCGAAGCCAGCAGTTTACGAATATAAACCGCCGGATGGTCAGTATCGACCTGACGCACTTCCTCCAGCACCGCTTTCGCAGTAACGACCGGGATAATGGGCAAGGTTTCGGGAGCTGCTTCTACGCCATCCGTGACCTCAACAATTTTGTTCGTAGTCAGCGCAGTACTTTTGGGATTCAGATCAAACAACGGTGGGCTTACCACCATCATCCGGTGAACCTTTTCCCGGTGCTGAGGAAGATTGGCGAACCGGGCCGCAATCACCGCCCCCAGACCATGCCCAATCAGCACCGTTTTACGAATACCCATTCGATCCATGAATTGGTCAAGCAGGTTGGTCTGTTGGTCAATCGTGTAACGTTCGGGGTTTCTTCCGGAATCCCCGAATCCCCACAGGTCGATTGCATAGCAGCGATACTTAACAGCAAGCTGCTGCATGGTCGGTACCCAATAGCGCCACGAACCTAACCAGCTATGCAGCAGAATAATCGGTTTTCCTCGGCCCAACACCTCGTAGTGAATCAGGTCGTCTTCAACAGTTATCGCGCTCATTAAGCGAATTGATCCAAAATGTCTTTAACCTGGCGAGTCAAATCCTCAGGGGCAAAGGGTTTTACGATATAGCTGTAAGCCCCTGCATCCATTCCCTGGTCAATTTCTGTATCCTGCCCGTTCGCGGAAAGAAACACAACCGGAATATCCTTCACCACCTCTATTGCCTTCAGCTCTCGGCAGGCCTCATAGCCGTTCATTTTGGGCATACGTACATCCATCAGGATCAGGTCAGGTTTGTTTTTCTGAGCCATATCAATCGCCTCGATCCCGTTTCTTGCTGTAATCACTTCATGGCCCGCATAGGTGAGTGTGAAGTCAATTAAATCTCGAATATCCTGCTCATCTTCCGCTATGAGTATTCTTGCCATCCCACACAACTCCTCGCGCTAACTACTTTTCGCAGTTGGCATTTTAACATAGAAGGTTGTCCCCTTCCCTACCTCACTCTCAAACCAGATACTGCCTTTATGCATTTCAACCAGCGATTTAACAATGGATAATCCCAGACCAGTGCCAGGGGTATCCAGCACGAGAGATTCATACTCATCCCCCCGGAAGAAGCGGTCAAAAACACGATCTTGAATTTCTTTTGGAATACCCACCCCGGTATCAGACACACTCATCACAACCGCGTCTCCTTCCTGGCGGGCAACCAGCGTAATCACCCCGTCAGCAGGCGTATAATTGAAAGCGTTATCTGCCAGATTCTGCATCACCTGAAGGGTTTTGTCGTAGTCAGCCCAGATTTTCGGCAGTGCGGCATCCATGTTCACATTGATCTGCATAGGTTTGTTACTATCCTGCGTGCGCCCCTCCAGATGGCTTCGAGTGCGTTCCAGCAGATCGGGAACTTCGACTTCTGTGAATCGTAAGGGCACACGATTCTGGTCAATCTTGGAAACTTCGAGCAGGTCATTCACAAGAATACTCAGACGATCAGCATTTTGTTTGATGGTTTCCAGGAAACGCTGCTGCGCTTCTGAAATTTCGCCTGCTGCCCCAAGCAGCAGCAGGTCCGCATAACCTTTGATAGAAGTCATAGGAGTCCGCAGTTCGTGAGACACCGTAGACACAAATTCTGTCTTCAGACGATCAACTTCCATCAACTGGGTGATGTCACGAATGACGGATACTGTGCCCAGAAATTGATCGCCCATGTTCACCGGAGAAAGACGAACGTTAATTGTACGTCCATCCCCCAATTCAATGGCAAGTTCTACGAAATCCCCTTCCATATAGGAGGCGGGGTCACTTGTCCAACGGTTGATCGCCGCCAACCAGTCGCCACCGCTTCCACCATATAAACCCGCCAGTTCACGAATGGGGCGATTGACCACACGTTCAGCCGGAAGCTGCAAAATACGTTCTGCTGCCGTATTGAACAGCACAATCGTGCCCGATTCGTTGGCATACATGACCCCATCTGCCACCGAGTTGATAATGGCCGTGTTTTTAGTCGATTCAATCTGTTCCGTCCGCAAAATGGCGCCCAAGCGTTCCGCCTGGTCCCGGATGAGGCTGTAGAGTTCGGAGTTGTTCATTGCATTCGCAAGCTGGCTCGCCGCCGCGGCTACCAGTTTCAGATGATCTGCATTAAACGCGCCGACTTTTTCGCTGAAGAGCATCATAACGCCGCGTACATCATCACCGCCCTGCAAAAGCGACGCCACCGCCGCACGGTGCCGCCGATCACGGTCACTGACCACTAACCAGCGCGGGTCGTTCTGAACATCCTCGATCACCACATTGGTCTGATTCTCCAACACCCAGCCGGCCAGCCCTTCGTCCTGTGCCAATTGCGTCCGCATATCGTCTGGCACTGGTTCTTCTTCGCCATAGGCATGAAGCACATACAACCGTTCCGAAATCTCATCAATGCCCAGGATTACCGCGGTTGTCGCGCCAATGGCACGCGCCACTTTTTCCAATGCAACAGAGAGAATCCGCTGAATATCCAGCGAGGCAGCTACTTCGGATGTGATGTCATACAGCGTAGAGACACGCTCGCGTTCCTGATCAAGTTCAGAAGTGCGTTCGTTAACACGAATTTCCAGGCCCTGTGCAAGTTCTGCGGTCTGCTCAAACAGCCGTGCATTCTGGATAGCCACACCTAATTGAGCCGCTACTGTCGTCAGAATACGCTGATCGTTCAGACCAAACGCGCGGGGGTTCTCATTATCCTGAACTGCGAGCACCCCGACCACTTCCTCACCAGAAACCATCGGCACCCCGAGGAAACACTTTGTGTCCGGCATGAAGGGATCACTGATGCCAAAGCTGCGTCGCGCCTCAACCATCTGTGACCCAGCCAGCAGCAGAGGGCCTTTGCGCCGAATGACATACGAAAATTCATCATTCCCCATTGGCAGCGGTGGCAGGGTAAGATCACCTCCCTCGCTCTGCACGGCAATCGGGAAACTGATTGTGCTCTTTTCTCTGTCAAACAGCGCCACATACAAAACATCCGCATCCAGAAGCACCGGTAGCTGGTCACGTACAATCGGGAATAATTCATCCACATCAACCGTACTGGATACCGCTGTTGACAGGTCGTTGATAATATACAACTCCTCGATATGAGAGCGGGTTTCAGTCTGCAACCGAGCATTCTCAATGGCGACAGCCGCGTTACTGGCAAGTGTTCGCGCCAGGCGCACGTCAGCCGTTTCAAAATAACGGTTCTGCTCACGGATTTCGAGTTCAATCAACCCGATGGACAGATCATTCACCACCAGTGGCACCAGCAAGCGGCTGGTCGCGCCCCGCCTCTCCATCAGGCTAATTTCTCTGGGATCCACATCTTTTTGTCCCAGACGCATGGCGACCACCTGGCGCTGACGCAGCACCCGCTCACGCACCGGAAACTCACTCAATTCATAAATCGTACCGGGCAAATCCGCATAATCAGTATCTCCCCAGGCATTGATGGCTGCGTGAATTTCCAGCTTGTTTTCAATATCATCCCACAGCGCAATCGAACAGGCATCCGCCCGCAGCGCTGAGAGCATCTGACTGACTACACGCCGCATCGCTTCATTCAAATCAAGGGTTATTGCAGTCGCCTGAGCGGCCTCAAACAGGGTTTCCAATTCGTGGGTACGAACAACAGATTGTTCAAACAGGCTCGCATTCTGCACCGCAATAGCGGCCTGACTTGCCAGCGTCTGGGCAATTTCGAGGCGTTCTTCAGAGAAGTCGTAGTAGTCTTCCATCACTTCAAACTGCATCGCCCCAATGACCGTTCCGCCTACAACCAGCGGCACAATCAACGCGCTGCGAACCTTTTCAGGACTCCGCATGAAGGGTCTCAGATCGTCCGCAAGCGGCGAATTCTGGAAATCTTCAATGATGAATGGCAGCAGTGTTTCGCGGATACGTGCGACCACGCGGTTATCGGGCAGTGGATATACCTTGTTCGGCGCTTGATGCCCACGCGGATATTCCACCACAATACGCCCAAGGTCATTCTCGTGGTCAATCTTGATGGCGGCGGCCTCCTGGATTTCCAGTGCTTTGGCTGTTTCGCGCAGGGTAATTTCCAGAATATTTTCTATATCCAATGACTGTGCCAGCGAAACCGCGACACGGTTCAGCAGTTCCAAACGCTGTGCCTGATTTCTGAGTTCGCTGGCGCGTTGATTGGTCTGCTCGAACAACTGGGCATTATTCAGAGATACAGCGGCCTGGTTTGCAAACGTGAGCAGCAGTTGTTCGTGATGGGCCGAATAGAAATGCGGCTGTTCTTTCTCAACCGCAATCACCCCAACAATCGCATTCTGATAAATCAGCGGCGCACCCAACCAGTTTTTATACGGCAGGGCCTCTCCATAGGGGAAACGCGGGTCATTCGCACCAATATTCCCGACATTTACCACCTGCCGATTTTCGGACATTTCACGAAACAGCGTACTGCTGTCAATGTCCACATACAACCCGACCAACTCTTCCGCCGAAGCCACATCCGGGTGTTTGTAGCCTTGAGCTGCTGCCACCCGCAAACGTGTTCCTTCACGCAGCCACAATGACACACCATCATACGGGATCACACGGTCAAGGGCTTGTAAGATCACCGAAATAACCGAATCCGTATCTAGGTTTGAGGTAATCTGGCTGGAAACCTGAGACAGAGCACGAAGTTGTTCGGCGCGTTGTTCCAGATCGGATTGCAGTTTCGCCCGTTCGGACACGTCTTCGATCAACAGCACCACGCCCGTAACCGCATCCCCCTGCCGAAGGGGGTACGTGTAAAAATTACCCGTAACTGTTTCCTTCAGTTTACTGTCAAAAAGAATGTCAAATTGATGGTAAGGCACGCCCTTCGCCAGGGCGCTGTCAATTGAATGGCGCAAGAAATCAGCAAATTCCGTCTCATAATCATACAGAATTTGACCTACCGCTGTCTCCTGCCAGCCATAACGCTGCTGCATGAAGGCATTCACCGAAGTGATGCGGTGATTGGTATCCAGCACGATAATACCCTGCTGGATGGACTGTACCACCGCTTCACTGTAGGCTTTTTCCGCCCGGAGGTCATCCAGCAGGCGCGAATGTTCGATGGCGACAGCAGACAGGTTCGCCATACGGCGGACAAGATCAATATTTTCTGAGAAACCGAAGGCGTTTTCCAGCTCGCTGCCCAGACGCAGCACTCCCAGGGTGCGCCCGCCTGTAATCATGGGTACCATGAGCGTAATACGTTCACCCTGTTCATACCAGCGCCGCAGGTCAGGGTAAGTCAGCGCCTGAGTATCGCCGCGCAGGTGATACAACAATGCACGGTTCTCGCGGTAGCTCAACGAGACAGAAGTACTGCGTGCAGGCAGCGGTTTGTCATCAAAAAGATGCACCTGTCCATCCGCAGTCAGTTCAACACGCTGGAGATGAAATTCTGACCCGTCCTCCGTCGGCAAGGCAACATGCATACGAGTAAAAGCGATCATCTGTTGTAAGCCATCCGCCAGCGTGCGAATGACGGTTTCCATGTCCAGGGACGATGCTACCGCTTCCATCATAACGGAGAGGCGCTGCTCATTTTCACGCTGGTGAACCGTTTCCAGATACAGGCGGGTATTTTCCATGGCTGCTGCTGCCTGCACCGCAAACAGCTCGATCACCTGCAAATCGGTTTCGGTGGGACGTGTGTTATTCACCGGCATTTCCAACCCGATGATCCCAATCACCCGGCTCTGTCCCTGGCCGTAAAGCGGCAGATATAAAATATCCTGGGGATGCCATTCATCTGGCGCAACCTGTTCTGGAACGGGCTTTTCGCCGCGCAGCACATACTGCTGTACCCAGGGCTGGTCATAACGCAGATAGTAAGCAGCACCCAGCCTGAGAGACTGAAATTCCGGGTCGGCCAGGCGTTCACGCCAGACTTCCCCTGGCAGCACGGCCGCCCGCATTTTGGGCAGTTCATCATCTTTATAGCCGACATGGATCAGCAGCGTGTTTTCCAGGTTTTCATCACGCATCGTAATGCGGACTTTTTGCCAGCCGCTCGCCTGAATCCCACGTGCGACGGCGTCCAGGCGAGAAGGAATATCCGAGAAAAGTTGAATTTCCTGCGCGACTTTGTGAAGCTGTGCTAGACGATCACGTTCTGCCTGTGTACCAGCCGCTTCTGCCTGAATGTTTTCCAGCAGGAAATAGTTTTCCACGCTGAAAGCCGCTTCCGCCGCAAAAAATTCAAGCGTTTCAACGGTCGCTGCTGTGGGTCGCCGCCCATTGGCAGGATCATCAACACTGAACCAACCCAGCAGTTTTTCATCCGACCCGTAGAAGGGGATAAGGAACAAGTCTTCTGGGTTCCAAGCATGGGAACCTTCTTCCTGGGGGACGGTAATATGCTGGCTTATTTCATCGCTCAGCCCATCGAACATCCACTCAGCCTGATATTCGGCGGGCAGGAAATAGGCACTGCCCATTTTCCAGCGGTCGTGCAGCAGTTTTTGGATCCTATCCAGTGTAGGTGTAATCTGCTGAGCTTCCTTGAAGGCGTCTGAGGTCAGGCCATACTGCGCTACACGGCGGAAAACCTGGGTTTTTTTGTCCCAGACATTCATCAGCACCACACGAAAACCAACCGTTTGCGACAGGGTCCGTGCCAGGTCTCCCAGCACTTTCTCAAGCGTTGCACCTTCGCGGATGGTTTCACCCAGCGTATAGACTTTGCTCAACTGATCGGCCCGCCCGCGCAGCATTTCGTTCATACGAAGCTGCTCACGGTAACGGCGAGCATTCGCAACCGCCAGAGAGGACTGTTTGGTCACCCGTGCCACAAATTCCTGGAGTGAACTGCTGAAGGCATTCGGAGTTTTGCTGGCTACATGCACCAGCCCGGTATATTCGCCCTCAATGACAATGGGCTCAACCAGCGCCGAGCGTGCAGATTCCGGAACGGCACTCAGGTCAGACCCCAGGTAGTCACTGATAAAAACCGCTCGTTTGTCTTTCCAGGATTGTTCTTCGATCGGCACAAAGGTTTTTGCTGGGAAAACATCGCCGGCTCCGACCCGTTTTTCTACAAGCGGACGCTTTTCGTCATACCACTCGTTTGGAGGTGCAAGCAGCAGAACTGTAACATCATCCGCCGCCGTTCCCTGCAAAACCTCACTACGAACGATCTCTAAAATACGATCAAGGTCAAGGCTTTCCGACAGATTAATGCTGATCCGATCAAGAGCATTGAGCTCATCGACCCGATTCCGCAAATCTTTGTCCGTTGCCTGGTAAAGGCGCGTTCGTTCAACAGCAGAGGCAATCTGCGCGGCAACCGCGTTCAGCAGGGCCACATCATTGTCTGTGAAGATGCCGTCATGTTTATTCCCGACCGACAATTCTCCTATGACCCGATTCTGGAACACCACTGGAATGGTGACCGTATTGGTCAAATGCAGTTCATCAATGACCACTCGGTAGGCTGAAAGCACCCGCTTATCCCGATTAACGTTGTCGGAACGGAAGGGACGACGTGAAAGCACTACACTATCGGAAAAGCCGGGGCTAAAAATATCCAGACGGAAGTCCTGGCTAAGCTTTCTACCGTAAACATTTTCCGGCTTATAAACAAGATCACCTTTTTCGCTATCCAGAAGTCCCAGCGCAGCCATCTCACAATTCAGTAAGGCGGTTGTTTCCCCAAGTACCTGTTGGATAATGTCTTCAAGCCGGACTGCGCCAGAGACAATTTCAGCGATTTTCCGCAGCCCATCGGCCTCAACAGCGCGACGGCGCGTTTCGGAATACAGACTGGCATTGTTAACAAGAACAGCCGCCTGCCCCGCAAAAAGATTCATTAACCGGGCTTCTTCTTCATCAAAATCATGCCCATCCGAGTCATTGGCAACAACCACCAGCCCAAGACGGTCACGCCCAACCTGAAGTGCCGCCACTGCCATCTTTTTCACTTCCAGTTCGGCGGCAAGGTGGCCCAGCTCAGACCGCATGATCTGCGGATCATTGAATAAATTATTGTGATACCAGTAGACTTTATTTTGCCAAAGTTCAGCGACCAGCCCATCTACCGCCAGGGTATATTCGCTGCCATCATGGCCGTAGAAACCGGGTCGGGAAACCAGCACGTTGGCATTCGGCTCATAGAGGAAAAGACCACATTTTTGTGCCTGGATCAGGGTTGCAATGCGAGCCGTAATCTGGCGATACAATTCAGCAGGTTCATGCAGCAGTTCAACCGCCTGGGCTACCTGTTGCAAACCTTCCAATTCCTCTGCCCGGCGCTGCTCTTCTGAGTACAAACGCGCATTTTCAACAACGATCGCAACTTGAGCGGCAAAAGCAGCTAACAACTGCATATCATCATCACTAAATCCACGTCCACTGCGGGGATTAGCGACCAGCACCGCCCCGACACGTTGATTACCCACCAACATGGGTACCACAGCAACCGAGTGCATCCGGCCTGTATTCACCAGGGTACTGATACCCAATTGCTCAACGGTTAAGTCCTGGTAAGCATCGTTGGTATACCACCAGTCACTTTCTTGCCAGAGCTTATAACCGGGTGAACCGGGGGTGACATCCAGTTTACAGTATGGTGCCATCGGATCAACAATTCCGTACAGGGGACGCTGCCCAACCAGCTCATCGCTGTCCTCATTCACCAGCATCACCCCACACATTTCAACGCCAATCATTCCGGCAATGCTGCTGTTCAGGTGCTGGAACAACTTCGATGGTTCGGTGAGCACCGTCATCGCCTGGGCGATCTGCTGCAAGCCGCTGAGTTCTGCCACCCTGGAGGTTTGTTCACGGTACAGGCGCGAATTTTCAATGGCAACTGCCACCTGTCCGGCAAGGGTCTGCAAAAGAGTCAGGTCTTCAAAATCAAATGCATAGGCTATCCGACTGGCAAGCTCAAGCGTGCCTAAAAAACGATCCCCTACCAGCAGAGGCACCCCGACGTAACTACGGAAAGTATAGTCGGTGACCTTTGGGCGCGTTTCCTGGCGTGTCTCAGAGTCGCTGATGATAATCGGCTGGCGGTAGCGGGCAATCCAGCCCGAATACCCTTCGTCAATCCGATATGTCCCACCAGCCTTTTCCAGAGCGGCGCTGTAACCGGGATCACCCAGACGAGCGATCGGGCGCAAGAAGAACTGATCTGCGTGCCAGTAATTGATTTCGCAGTTATCATAGGGAATCAGTGTGCCAACACGATGCAGAATCGAACTCAAAGTATCTTCAAGTTCACGGGATTCAGCCAGAATGACACTGATTTCCCCGATCACGCTGACTGCTTCCACTGGGTCATACTTCTGAACCGGGGTCCCGTTCTGAGATTTCTCTTTCATAACTACAATCATCCGGCGGCCAGTGTCCGTCGGAATAACATGCGAAGTCGCCTCAACCTGGAGTTTGCCCACGCGAAAACTGGCCAGCCCTTCCGCCGCAAAAATATCCCGGAAGGTGTCCGATGGCTGAACCTTACGGGCCAGGAGGGTCAGATTGGGGGTTTCCCCATTCATGCCAAATAAGCGCCGTGCGCGGTCATTCATATAAACAAGATGTCCCCGTTCCTCGGAGACAATCACAGCACTTGTGTTATCTATCAGATTGACAGGGACAAGGGGTTTTGCCTGTGGATCAACCACAAATCGGCGCGTTGCCCTGAGTTCGCGCACCAGGAAAAAGAGGTACACGAGAACAAGCAGTCCCAACCCTAATAAGACAACTGTGAATACCATTGTCTGTCATCCTCACCAGGACGTTTCAATTTTGCCAACCTCACTCTTGCCGCCGCGCCGCCGGACTTCCGCCGCCAGTTCGGTAATTTCCCGAATATCCGAGTAGCGCTGGTTCACATTAGATACTGAACCTGTCGCCAGCATCATGAGAGACTTTTCTTCTCCAGCATGAATGATCTTGCTGCGTTCTCGATCAATGAAAGAATAATGCTGCTGCACTTCCTGGTTAAATTTCGCAACCAGGGCCTCTTCCATCTCTCTGGATTTAGTGGAGTAGGTGACAATGATGAAATTGTCGTTGCCGGGGTGCCCCAGAAAATCGTTGGGGGTTCCGAAACTGTCCACGATTTCGCCCATCAAAAGTGCCGTAAAACGTAAGACTTCTGTCCAGGCAACAAACCCGTAAACTTCACGGAACGGGTCGCTGTTCATAATTTTTGCGTCAATATAAGTCCAGGTCGAATTTTCGGTAATTAGCTGGCGAAGTTTATCCTCGATTAACTGGCTGGTAGGCAAATTACTGCTAGGATCGGTTGATTGGTCACGCTCTGCACGCTCAATCTGGTTCTTGACCCGCAGTTTAAGTTCTTCGATGTCAAAAGGTTTGGTGATATAATCGTCTGCCCCCAGTTCCAATCCGGCAATTCGGTCGGAACGTTCGTCTTTCTGGGTCAGGAAGATGATTGGAATATGGCTGGTGCGGGTTGTCGTTCGCAGTTCCCGGCACACATCAAAGCCGTTCATATCCGGCAGCATAATATCCAGAACAATAAGCTGCGGGAGCTGCTTGCGCGTCATGAGCAGGGCATCTCCACCACGCGGTGCAACCTGCACATCATACCCCTGCCCCGTAAAGTAAATCCGCAGCATATTGGAGATGTCGTAATCATCTTCGACGACCAGAATACGGCCTTTGCTCATGCTAGCTAACCTCCCCACTTTGGGGTTTACATACGTGAAAAACCTGAGCCAGTGCGTACACTCAATGATACATTAGGATACACTTAACACCAAATCAATATTAAAACGCGACTTTAACAATTTTCAGACTAAATATTAATTACGAAAGGTGAAAGGCAGCATCATGGCGTAGTCGTAACACAGTCTGGGGGAGAATACCAGAACTCCAACCTGATCTTACCGAAACTCAAACCAGTGGATTACCATTCTTCAAGCATATCTTCTTCACCCATGTACGTTCGGCGCGAATAAAGACGGCTGTGCAAGGCAGCCACCCGGTCATCAAGGGTTAGATGGTCGCTCATATCATAGGTAATTCCCTTACCAATGACACGCCTATCAGCAGAGGCAATGAGAATCACATCTGACTCAATCGTCCGTCCAGGAAAAACAATCATCCCCGCCCCAACCCGAACATTATGCCCCACGCATCCCCCTAAAACGGCCTGCCCAACCTCAGACATCTCGCCGTAGGCATCCATCGCTTTGATGGGCGACGGCAGCAGATTAAAATCGGTAAAGGTTGTCCCCGCCCCCACAAAACTGTTCCGTCCCAGCACGCACATTTGCAGACAGGTATTTTGTGCCACAATAGTGTAGTCCATCATCGTCGTCATGAACAACGCCGCACGGAACGGTAAAAAGCAGTTCGCGCCGACCACACTCAACATTAAATGGCAGTTGTTTGCCAAAGTCGTATTATCACCAATGACACAGTTATCAATGACGACCCCCGCGCCAATTTTGCAGTTGTCTCCGATGGTTGTCGGGCCTAAGATCACGGCTGAAGGATCAATGTCGCAGTTCTTCCCTACCTTGACCAATTCTGAGCAGGAGACAAACTGGCGCTGCTCCAGAATAGAACGCCACAGGATTTTTAGCGTCAACAGGTTGCTTTTGGCGGCGGTTTCTTCAAAACGAAACCCCCTGGAAAATACTCCCAGGGGAATATTGGCATTAAAAATGTGAACCCAACTTTGGATGGGAACGCAGCTCCGCCAACTCAGAAAGTGGGTCAAATCCTGGTCGCGCCGGATCAAACTGTCACCGCTTTCCAATTCTTGCAGTTTGAGGTTGCTCATACTGTCAGGAACATTATAGTAGCCGCGCTCTTTGGCGTCCGACGGTACACGAACCACCTGCCATTCCACAGGTTCAGCCCACCCACGCGGAAAGTAATACAAGTCTATTTTATAAAACTCACCCCGGTCGTCGCTGCCTTTGTAATCTCTCAGGTTCGTCAGGGGAATGCTGTAACGTTGCCATGCGTAGTCATCCGCAGGCAGCGCCGCCTGACAGGGCCGACCCGAAGCCTGAGCTTTTTGCAAAAAATACACAAAAAATTCACGATCAAAATACAAATTATCCCGGTAGACCACCACTTCATCGTCGGGCCTTAATCCGTACCGGGGACGTTCCAACTCGTCTTTCAGTTGAAAAATGCCACCATTTTCATTGGTCAAGCTCACTTCCAACGATGTTTTCCCGATCACACTCTCGACCAGATCATTCAGATGAAGGCCGAGGGGAACGGGTTTGCCGTTGGGGTCTAAAACACTGAGTTCTCTGGCGGGTTCATTGAAGGGATGAATCAGAACTTCTTCGGCAATAACAAATTTCCGCATAACAAGGATTCCTCTGCTATTCCATTGTAATGGAAAATGGTTAGGAACGCAGCGTTAGCGGGCGTCAAGGAAATTCAGCAGGTCGTTGATAAAACGTTCCGGGTCGTCCGCCATAGGAAAGTGCCCAGCATTGTCAAAGAGCGAAAGTTGGGCATTTTCAATTTTGCCGACCAATTCATGCTGGTTATAGTGCACTATAATGTCTTTTTTACCATACATCCCCAGCACGGGCTGATGAATACGATGCAGTTGGTGGGTTAAATCCGTGCGTCGCAGCGTGCCAATACTCTGGAAAAACGACTGCAAATTGACCCGCGAAAGGTCGTCCAGCATCATGCGACGCACAGCGGCGCCATCATTTGCGGAAAAATACAAATACGTTCCCACAATAGCCCGCAGAATCGGATAGAATGCAAAACCTAACCCCGCCATGACGGGATTTCCACCAATCTTCAGGCCCAGATACAGGGATTCACCATTGACCGGCGACCCGACGACACCAACCCTGACAATACGCTCCGGATACTGGAGCGCACACTTGAGCGCGACGGTTCCTCCCATACTGTGTCCCACAACAGCCGCTTTAGGGATGCCCAGTCTATCCATAAACTGCCTGACCATATCCACATAAGCATCCACTGAGAATTCCTGAACGGCCTCTTCGTTCGTACCAGCTTTGCGACTTTCCCCAAATCCCCAGAAATCCAGCGAATAAGTTCGGTATTGTTCCCCCACCTTTTCGATGGTTGGCCGCCACAACTGCCACGACCCAAGCCACCCGTGCAAAAACAGCACAGGGCGGCCTTTCCCGTACACTTCATAATGAATAATACTGCGGTGTGGAGGATCTGTGGTCAGTAACGGCACTGTTGCATCCCAAAAAATTGCAAGCACCAGGTACTTGCAAAAAACGACACTGCTCGAATAGCGGCGTGCAGCTTAAGATTCCATTTCTTCCAGGATCGAATACAACAGTTCCAGAAGGACGACCTTGACCGATTCCTTGTCTTTCGCAACACAAGGCAGCAGTTTGACGTTATCTTCAATCCGAAGCGCAATTCGCAAATCTTCTGGAGACCAGGCGTCGGGGTGATCCTGCTTGTTTGCGGCTACAACATAAGGGGTTGGCGCATAGGCGCGGAAAGTTTCCAGAATGCTTTTCGCTTCACGGAATGTCTCTGGCTTGGCACTATCGACCATGACCACAAACCCCAGCATCCCTTCTGCCAGAATTTCCCACATGAAGTCAAAACGACGCTGGCCGGGTGTCCCAAATAAATACAGTACAAGGTCATCTCCCACCGTGATCCGACCAAAGTCCATCGCTACGGTCGTATCCGGCTTTTCCTGCGATTCCGGGGAGGAGTCCGAAATTTTGCGATCAGTCGAAACCACATCGATCTCACTCACCGCCTGAATGAACTGGGTTTTCCCCGCACTGAAGGGCCCGGTCACGACCATTTTTACAGTCTGCATTGGCATAAGCGCTTCGCCTCTACACTCATTCGATAATAGCAAAGGATGAAATTAAATGGTTTTGATTTTCTCAATTAAACGGTTGACAACCGCTTTGCTCGGCGCACCATCTTTGCTGGGTCGCAGTCCGGCGGCGGCGGGTGCTTTTTTCTGGACTTTGGCGGCACTTGGCGGCTTTACCAATTCGACCAACCCGGCTTCCAGGAGGGCATGAACCACCCGCCGAATTTCGGTATCGGTCATATTGCAGGCTTTGGCGATCTGACGAATTGAGTTTTTAGGATTCACGAACCCAACCACACGCCATTCCGCTGTACTAAGCTGAATATCTTTGAATTTCTCGCCAGGAGAGTCCGGAAATTTCAGAGCAAAATCCAGATTGGGTAGTTCTTCTTCCAGCCGCTTCTGATCATGAATACGGCGTGATCCTTCAATAATGACGTTTTCGAGATTGATAGGAACAGTAATCCGCTCATCGGGCATCGCCGCCGTATCATCAAACAAAAACGGCTCTTTGTCCCAGGTCATCAAATCAAAAACAATATCCACTGTATGTTTCTGGATGCTCTGGATAATTTGCTGTTTGGTCACGTAATTGGCATTGATGAGCATTAACGCCAGGGCCTTGTCAGAATGACTCTTGCCCCGATCACGGATAATACGCGACTGTTCATCACTGAGCCTGCCCGATTTGTGCAGCACGCTGGTTAAATCACCACTTTTGTCCTTCATTGAGGCGAACATCAGTTTCCCCTCTTTGAAAATTACTTCGGCTCGCTGCTCCCCCGGTACAAGTTCAGGGATTTTGGTCTGGCCGTCGCCAAGCGTTAACATCTTGCCGCTTTCAATGCCCTCATAGATATGCAAAACGCCTGTTTTTTTGGCAAGATTAATCAGATTCAGAAGTTGGGTCGTACTGAATACACTTAAAGTACCTTTGAGTGGCATAGGCAAGATTATCCGTGCTATTGCTCGTTATCAGTATAGCGCATCGTGCAAAATTGTCTAGTCTGATGCCGCAGGAATAGTCCTTAAGCACTATAATAAGGGAAGAAGTGTATTTAGGAAAACCGCATGTCTGATGTCAATTACCCGGATATTCTGGGAGGAATCACACGTGGGCAGCGTGCCAATATAGATTTTGTCCAGTGCGCCCTCACCACGCGCCCAAATACGATTGCCGCAGGGCAGAATTTTGAAATCCTCTTGTTAATTCAGAATGTGGCCGATATGGATATCGATGTCACAGTTGAGTTAAAACTCCCTGACCACGACAAAGCCAGCCGGAAAAACATGTTTTTCAGCAAAAGTACCCGGTTGCTGGTCGGACTCAAGCCTGCCGAAGTTGGCTACATGACGCTGCCAGCATCCTGCTCTCCTAAAACTGAACCGGGCAGCTACGTTTTAGGGTTGAACGTCAGCGCTCAGCCGCTCAATAAAAGTGTCCGCTTTCAACTGATCCGACTCCCCACTGGGGGCGGCAGCTATGATATTAAATCCCTGCCCGAAGCCACAAGCGAACAAATGATGCAGCTTGTCCGTCTGCGCTGGCATTTCCAGAGCAAACGTCACCAGATTGCAACCACCTTTGAAATTACCCCTCCCGGCCTGTCCGATCTGGTTGAATTTAAGGCGGGCTGGACAAGTCTGTGGACCATGCACGACCATCTGGATGAATACATTCTTGAACCGCGTGTTCGGGCGCATTATGAACTGATGAAACGCGCTTTTACCCCGGAAAGGATCTTTCGGCCTGTTCTGAACGCCACCCTGAAATATTACAAAGATGCGGGGTACCTGCTTAAAACGGGAGAAGCCGTCTACATTGCGAAAGCCATGACTTACATGTTGTGCAAACCCCATATCAAACACCCAAATGAGTTAGAGCCGCGCCCTCCCTGGCCCGATTGGTATAAACATCTAGTGCGGGTGCTGTTTCAGGAGGATCGGCTGCGCGAACATCCGCTTAAAGTCGTGACGGAAATCCTGTATTTTTCTCTGCTCAAGGATGCCATTCTGTTTACCTTTGACATCCTGATCAAAAATATGCAAGAAGATTTCGGTACCCCGGATGAGCAGCAGCAGTACGCAGATACAATCATCAACCTGTTACGTAATAATGGGGAGATGGAGTTCGGCAAGGTCTATCTGCCTTTAATTGTCGGCGGCCTTTTCTTGAACCGTGACATCACAGTGCAGGGAGAAGACGTTCGTAACACCCTCTTTGACATCGAGAATGCCGTCAAAGCGCGTGCATCCGAAAAAACATCGGACAACGAATTCGTCTTTGAGATGTTCAGCAAGGCGCTGGATAAGATGCTGGAAGACTTTCGATGGATTCCATGAAGATTTTCTATCACAAAGTTAATGTCGCTGCCGACGAAAATCTAATATATTCATCATAGAATCAAGCTAGAGATCTTGTGGATTCAGGTAGATGATGAGATTCGAGCGATTTACTGAACGGGCGCAGGATGCAGCCGCCCGCGCATATGAAATTCTGCAACGCTACGGCCATAATCAGGTAGACACAGAACATATCCTGCTGGCCCTGATCGAGCAGCCTGATGGGGTTGTGAGCCAGATTCTGGAAAAAATCAGCGTTAACGTAGATACTCTGCGCTATAAAATTGAAGAACTGCTTCGCAGCACCCCAAGGTCAGCCGTCTATGACAGCGCGGGAACCGGTCAGGTGTTTATTACGCCGCGGGTCAAACGGATTATTGACCTCGCCAACGAAGAAGCGAATCGTCTGCGCGACGAGTACATTTCCACCGAGCATATTTTCCTTGCCATCTTAAGTGAACGACGCACCGCTATTGCGCGTATTCTGACGGAAGGCGGGGTCACTCGTGAACGTGTCGAGGCCACGATCAAGGATATTCGCGGAGGGCAGCGGGTCACTGACCCGATGGCGGAAAGCCGTTACCGGATGCTGGAAAAATACTCCCGCGATTTAACCCAGCTTGCCCGCGCCGGAAAACTTGATCCCGTCATCGGGCGCGACGAAGAAATTCTGCGTGTGATTCAAATACTCTCCCGCCGTACCAAAAACAACCCGGTACTGATTGGAGAAGCGGGGGTCGGAAAAACTGCGATTGTCGAAGGGTTGGCACAAAAAATCGCTAACGGTGATGTGCCAGAAATCCTGATCGGCAAATCAGTGGTCAGCCTTGACCTGGGCGGAATGGTTGCAGGCAGTCGTTTCCGGGGTGAATTCGAGGAACGTCTCAAAGCAACGATAGAGGAAATTCAGCGCAGCGCAGGCGAAATCATCCTGTTCATTGATGAACTGCATCAGGTCGTTGGTGCTGGGGCAGCATCAGGAGCGCTGGATGCCAGCAATATGATGAAACCCGCCCTGGCACGCGGCGAACTGAACTGTGTCGGTGCGACCACCCTGGATGAATACCGCGAATACATTGAAAAAGACTCGGCACTGGATCGGCGTTTTGCGCCAGTGTTTGTCGATGAGCCCAGTGTCGAAGAAACAATCGAGATGTTAAAAGGTCTGCGTGATCGCTATGAGGCACATCACAAAGTCACTTTCAGCGAGCAGGCCCTTATTGCCGCCGCTAAACTGAGCCATCGGTACATTCCTGACCGTCAACTGCCGGATAAAGCCATCGACCTGATAGACGAAGCCGCCGCTAAACTGCGTGTCGCTCTTTATTCTATGCCGGATGATCTGAAGCAGTTGAAGCGCGAAATCGAACGACTGACCATTGAAATGGAACACGCGGGTTTGAGCCAGGATTACGAGCGTGCAGCGAACTTAAAAATGCACCTCGCCCGCCTGGAGGATGAGTACGAACAGCAGCGGGAACACTGGCAGCAGGAAAACACCCTCGATGAGGTAGTCGACGAAAACGACATCGGTGAAGTGGTGGCCCAGTGGACAGGTATTCCCATGACCCAACTTATGGAAGACGAAGCCGAGCGCCTTCTCAGGATGGAAGACATTCTCAAACAACGGATCATTGGGCAGGACGAAGCGATTGAAGTGCTGTCCGACGCGATACGCCGCGCTCGTTCCGGCCTCAAAGACCCGCGCCGCCCGATTGGATCGTTTATCTTCCTGGGCAGCAGTGGTGTTGGAAAAACCGAACTGGCAAAGGCACTGGCGGAATTCATGTTTGATGATGACGAAGCACTGGTTCGTATTGACATGAGCGAATACCGCGAACAACATACCGTCAGCCGTTTGTTTGGGGCACCGCCGGGATACGTGGGTTATGAACAGGGTGGCCAACTGACAGAAGCCATTCGCCGCCGTCCGTATCGTGTCATTCTGTTCGACGAAATTGAAAAGGCACACCCTGAGGTGTGGAATGCCCTGCTGCAAATTCTTGATGAAGGTAAACTCACGGATGGTCAGGGACGAACGGTAGACTTCCGCAACACGGTCATCATCATGACCAGCAACCTCGGCACAGAATTCGCCAAGAAGGGCGGCGCACTCGGCTTTGTGGACAGCGATAACTACGATGCGGTCGCCGACCATCGCAAAATTGAAGAGGCCATGCGGCGCACCTTCCGGCCAGAATTCTTGAATCGCATTGATGAAATCATCATCTTCAATTCGCTTTCACTGGATGCTGTGCGCCGGATTGTGGACTTGCAGATGCACTCGATTGCCGAGCAACTCGGGGAGCAGGGGTTAGTGGTTGAACTCACCGACTCCGCCCGCGACTGGCTGGCAAAAGAAGGCTATGACCGTGAATTTGGGGCTCGTCCCCTGCGTCGTGCCTTGCAGCGCTATGTAGAAAGCCCGCTCAGTGTCAAACTGCTTAAAAAGGAGTTTGTGCGTGGAGATGTGGTGGCGGTTGAAGCTGACGAAAACGGTATCTTCTTCACGAAGCGGGAAGGTGGCAGCTACTACATTCCAGTTGAGGATGAAGGCGAAGTCAACACCAGCAGTGAGTAAAAATCATCAGGGCAGGCCGAAGAAGCCTGCCTTTTCCTATAACACTAATGTTACCAGCACTGCGCCCACCCCGCCTCCACACAACGCCGCGCTAAAGTTCACCACATCGTTGTTAATCCAGCGAAAGCCCTTCCGGTGTTCCGCCGGAGCACCGTTTTGACAGATGGACTTCTCAGTTAATTTCTGCTGATCATCGCACCAGTACAGTGCCTGCACCGTTGCTCCTAAAACAGAGTCACATAAACTCCCCATGAGTCCGGCCAGCGTGACCAGTACCAACAAGGTGAAAAAGTCAAAAGAAAACGGATCCAGCAGGCCGCCAACAGCCCCGATGAACCCCGCACCGATTAACGAGGCCAGCGTACCGGAAACAGTCACTGCACCGGATGTTCCAGGTTCAACTTTTCTGAAATCCGTAATTAGCCGGGGAATTTGACGGCTCATGGTACCAATTTCGGTAGCCCAGGTATCCGCATTCATCGTGGCGAACGAAGCCAGATACGGCAGCCAGAGGTGTTTTTCTTCAATCAGGAGGTACAGCACCGCTAGAAAGGTTCCGACGCCCCCGTTTGCCAATACCTGCCAGAGGTCGCGCTGTTCACCTTTGTCAAACTGCTCCCGCGCCCTGGATTTTCGCTGCTCGCCGATGCGGCTGAACGCCGATGACGAAACAAAAAACGCAATCAATACCAGCCCCCAGCCCCAGCCAGCGGTAACGGTGAATGTTCCCATTACCACTGCCCCCGCCGCGCCATCCCCAGTCAGGAGGCGCTGTTGATAGGCCAGCCAGGCAATCAAACTACTCAGGCACAGACCGAGGAAGAACTGCGGCAATCAGGCTTTGCCCATACGGAACAGCAGTTTCGTCTGCCCCATCGTCAGAACATGTCCATCCACAAGCTGCTGGGTGGTAGTCAGCGGAGTTTCGTTGAGCAGGGTACCGTTGGAACTACCAAGATCGGTGACGTACCAGAGGCCGTCGAGTTTTTCGATTTTTGCATGAGGACGTGACACTGACGGGTCCTGCAATCCGATTTCCCACGTAGCGGTCGCCGTCGCACGCCCAATTCGCACCACATCCTGCGGCAGCGGGATTTCGTAACCTTCCTGTGGGCCTGTTGTGATAATCAAACGAGGACGCTGCGATTGGTCGGGCGGCATAATAAATGTTCCGGTCGCCCGCGCGGTCGCCTCATCTTCTTCCGTCACCACGGCAGAAAAATTAATCACTGGCACATAAAGGCGTATCACATCACCATCTGCCAAAGGAAAAGGTTCAGTAATCCGCTGGTCATTGACAAAAGTCCCGTTGGCACTGCCCAGGTCGGAAATCATGAACACGCCATACTGATAGCTAATGACAGAGTGCTGGCGCGATACATGCTGCTCACGAATGCAAATTTCATTGTTCTGACTGCGCCCAATGGTGATCGTTGAGCCTTCTGTCAGAACAAAGTGTTTGCGGACACCTGTTTCCGGGTCAGTCCATGAAACTTTTGCTAAACCTCTAGGTTCATCACTCATCCCAACAAAACCTCTTTGGCAAAATCGCTGTTCCGCAGAATTAACTGTCCAAGTATAACATTGTGGCCTAAACAATTCTATCCAGTAGGGCTATAATAGGATGGTTCAAACAGATGTTCAGGTAAGCCATGCACCATATTGTCTATCCCTTCACAGCTATCGTCGGTCAGGAAAACATGAGACGCGCCCTGATTTTGAATGCCATCAATCCGGCGATTGGTGGTGTACTGCTCCGGGGCGAAAAAGGCACCGCCAAATCAACTGCCGCCCGTGCACTTGCAGCCCTTCTCCCGGAAATGGAAGTGATTGCCGATTCACCGTTTAATGACAATCCGCGCACGCCGTCTCAGTGGTCGGATTATGTGCGTGAAAAATACGGGGCTAACGGTAAAGTCCAGGTCGATATTCGCCGCACCCCGTTTATTAACCTGCCCGTGAGTGCCACCGAAGACCGGGTTGTCGGCACACTGGATATTGAAAAAGCGCTTAAAAAGGGTGAGAAGCACTTTGAACCGGGTATCTTAGCCGCCGCCAATCGTGGCATCCTGTACGTTGATGAAGTTAATCTGCTGGATGATCACATCGTTGACCTGCTGCTGGACTCGGCTGCGATGGGCATAAATATTGTGGAGCGTGAAGGCATCAGCTTCCAGCACCCAGCAAAATTTATCCTGGTTGGCACGATGAATCCCGAAGAAGGGGAACTTCGTCCCCAGCTTTTAGACCGCTTCGCTCATTCGGTGGAAATCAAGGGTATCAACGACGTACAGGAACGGATTCATATCCTTGAACGCCGCATCATATTTGACCAGGACCCTATTGGATTTTACGAAGCATGGCGTGACAAGGAAGAAGAACTGTCACATCAGATCACCGAAGCACAGGGCATTCTGGACAATGTGGTTTATACACAGCGCGAACTGTATATGATTGCCAATCTGACCGCGAGTTTGAAAGTCGATGGACACCGCGCTGACCTGGTCATTCTGAAAACCGCCCGCGCCAACGCTGCTTTTGAGGGCCGCACCCGAATCAATGACCACGACATTCTGATCGCTGCCCAGTTGGCACTGCCACACCGTATGAAGCGTAATCCCTTTTCTGATGCCAGCCTGGACACGGGTGAAGTGGAAGGCCGCCTGGAGGAGATTTCTTCGGATTGGCAGGGTGGCGAAGAAGCAGAAACCTCGGAAACTGGCGAATCAGCGGTCAAAAAAAAAGTCAATCGGTAGCCACGGAAGCCGGTGAAGATGTTCAGGACTTCGGGCATACTGACCCTGCCCCGCAGAATGTCTTTGATAACCGCGATGCCTACTGGTGGGAGGGCGGTAAAAAGGTCAAATCGGGCCAGGAATTTACCGCCCGCCAACTGGATACTCCGCTTGACCGCCTGACCAAAACTAATAAATCAGGTCGCCGCACCAATACAATCACCGAACGGAAACGCGGACACTACATCCGTTCCCGACCAGCCAGCGGCGACTACAGTGATGTCGCGCTTGATGCCACGATTCGTGCCGCTGCCCCGTACCAGACTCAGCGTGACAAAGGCGACATGGCCTATGCGATTGAAACCGAGGATATCCAGAAGAAAATTCGCGTCAAAAAAGCCGCCAATCTGATTTTATTCGTGGTAGATGCGAGTTGGAGCATGGCTGTTGCGGAACGTATGAGCGCGACCAAAGGGGCGATTCTGTCTCTGCTGACCGATGCTTACCAGCGCCGCGACCGTGTTGGCTTGATCGTTTTCCAGAAAGATCGCGCTACTCTGATTTTATCCCCAACGAACTCGGTCACGATGGCAAAACAGGCGCTGTCAGATATTCCGGTGGGTGGAAAAACCCCCCTCTCCGCCGGACTGCAAATGGCACGCGAAATCTTCCGGCGGGAGACAATTTCTCACCCTGATGTCATGCCGCTGATGATTCTGCTCACCGATGGCGCAGGGAATGTCTCCATGTCCGATGTGCCGCCGCAGGAAGAAGCCCATTACATCGCGGAACAAATGAAAGAAGAAAGCATCCGCTCAGTCATCATCAACATGGAACACACCGCCTTTGACCAGGGACTGGCGCAAAAACTGGCTGATGCCCTCGGCGGGCCGTGTTATTCTGTGGCGGAACTTAAAGCCGAAATTCTGTATCAGACGGTACAGGCAGAATTAAACAAATGAGCGGCGAGAAGGGCAGGTCACTGATCTGCCCTTCTCGCAAAAACAAATAACACCAGACATCCGGCACACCAACTTACCCACCTTCGCCACATCAGTTCCATTGGCGGCGACCAGACAGGGTATTTATCATAAAATCCGTCCGTAAGCTGAGTCAGCCCTGTTCCATCAGGCCGAATCTTAAAAATCCCTGCCTTAACCTCTGAAGTGAACACAATCCATTCTCCGTCAGGAGACCAATCAGGGGTTTGAATCAGCGAATACGGGCCTATTTGCCGTTTTGTAAAAGCCGCTTTGCTGGCTGCAAACCAGTGATCCGAAGGCAGAAGGGTCTGTATATCCGCTCCGTCAGGACGCATCAAAAAAGCGTTGTAATGAATACCGTCTTCCGCCATGAACAACAACCACTCCCCATCCGGCGACCAGGATGGCGCGGCAGCATAATACGATTTTTCGACCAGTGTTTGTAAATCCGCCCCGGACGGGCGCATCCGGTAGATTTTTTCGTAATCAGAAAAGGCAATCCACTCCCCATCTGGCGACCAGGCAGCATCATAGACACCATTAGCATTGTGGGTAATCTGGTCAAGGTTCATTGTGCCAACATTCAGGAGATAGAGCTGCAAATTCCCTGAACGGTCGGATTGGAAGAGAAGGTATTTCCCGTCGGGCGACCACGTGGGTGGAAAATCGGTCTTCGGATGGGAGGTGAGATTACGAATCTCTGCTCCATCGGAACGCATCCGATAAACTTCCACATTACCATCGCGGGTGGCGGCAAAAGCAATCCACTTTCCATCCGGTGACCAGACAGGTGAAAACTCATTGGCGTCATCAGCGGTCAGACCCTGCAATTCTGCGCCGCCAGCCGTCATGCGATAAAGATTGATCCCATCCCCTTCATAGGCTTCAAACAGGATCCAGCGCCCGTCCGGAGACCAGACCGGCGAAGCACTGTACAGGCCAGGCGGAGAGATACGCCGCTTCCCGGTACCATCAAAACGCATCCGATAAATGATATTCGTTCCCTGTTCATAAGATGTAAAGAGAATAAACGGAGCAGATTTTTGCGAATTGTGGCGGACAAGCGTGAAAAAAGCAGCGAGAAAAAGCGAAATCGCCCCGAATATCAGGAGGAAAAACCGCATTAAATCACACCCTGCGCTTTGTACCATGCGTAGGTATCGCGGATGCTCTGCACGATGGTGATTTCAGGCTCGTGCAGTTCCCGGTGCGCTTTACGACAGTCAAAATAGATATGACGGCGGCTGAGGCGCAGTTGATTCCCCTCGGCAGGGATTTCCAGACCGAGCGCCCGCCCCCAATCCACCAGTTTTGCTGCCACCGGAATAACTTCCGGCGGGGCAGGAATCACAGGCAGCTTTGCGCCAATGACCGCTGTGATCAATTTCCACAGCGCCTTGTGGGTCAAATCCACCGCGCCCAGCAGGTAACGTTCCCCCGTGCGGCCCTTTTCCGCAGCGGCAAGATGGGATTTGGCTACATCGCGCACGTCAATATAGGTTGTCCCACCTGCCTGCGGCATCACGGGCGACGTTCCCCGTGCCAGTTCCACCACAAGGGAGCCGGAAATCAGATTTAAATCACCGGGACCTAGGATCACCGCCGGATTCAAAATCACGCAGTCAAGACCGCGCCGGATGGCTTTGTAGACTTCTGCTTCAGCTAAAAATTTGCTGTGCCCATAGGGAGAAAGTTTGGGGTCAATATTAAAATAGGTATCCTCATGGGCAGATCGCCCGCCTCCCCAATATCCAACGGCGGCAGCGCTGCTAGTGAAGATAAACCGCTTCACACCTGCCTGCTCCGCCGCCAGAAGCAGATTCCGTGTACCATCGACATTTGTTTTGTAAATCTCGGCTTTGCTGCTGCGCCAGTATTCAGAAACTGCCGCTGTATGTATCACCCAATCGATACCCTTTAGATGACGAATCAGCTCATCTACTTCGAACAGGCTGCCTACGGCATGAGATACCTCCAGACCCTGAAGGGCATCTAGTTTGCTGGTGGAACGTCGCAAAACCCGCACAGAATGCCCATTGTCAAGCATCACCCGTGCGATATGTGACCCCACGAATCCGGTTGCCCCGGTGATAAAAACATTAACCATACAGTATACTTCTGCCAGAGGGCCCTATTTATGAATGACTGCTTCGATCCTGCTTCAGTTTGTCATCAATGGTACTCAGAGACAGCGCCGTAAAACGCATAAAGGCACGCTCCTGTGGGCTCAATTCTTTTGGATATTCGGTTTCATCGTTGGCTTCAAGAATGCTGTAGCCTTCTTTGATATATGTGCGAATCGTATGCGGACTCAGGCCCATTTCATCTGCCGCCAATTCAGCACTCATCCCTTCCACCACACACAGCATCAGTGCCTGCCTCACCCGATCTGTCAGTTCAGGGTAGTCGCGTCCGATAGGCAAAACAGCGGCGTCGGGGAAGATATTGGAGGTGTGCTGAGTCACAATAAAATCATAATCCTGCGCCCAGACGACCATCCACGAAATTTGCAGGCTGACATCCTCTTTCAGAACATACCCCTTTGCGCCGGCACGACGCACTTCACGCGCGATATTCTCATCCTGAGTAATCGCCATCACGATGATTTCCGGGCTGCAAATATTCATCAGCTTTGTGACATGCTGATAAGCCAGTTCCGGGGTAGGCAGCAGCACCGCGTCCAGTAAAATGACTTCGGGGTATTCCAATTCAGGCAGTTCCGACAGCGTTTCATATGCCTGTTCCAGACTTGGGAGCATGTGCTTCACACGAGTACGCCGATCCCACGCGAGATAACTGTTAATCGCGTGGCGTGCGTAAAAATCGGACTCGATAATCATGACTCTTAGACTTTTGAACATCATCATGTCCTTCTACTCTTTCGGTAGAATACGGACGGTATATGGCTGCAAACGTGTAGAATCATACCTGCTTTGAAGCTGCGGCTCGTCCTCAAAAGTCTGCTGGTCAAGATAGCGCCCTTCGATCTGAAGGGTCACTTCATTCACCACAAAAGGCCAGGGGCTAACCAACACAACTCCCTCCGGCGTCACTTCCAGAGACAGCGTATGTGGCAAACCCGCTTTGATTTGATGCGGTGGACGTGGACTCCCCATACACAGCAACAGCGAGAGCCAATCCCACGCTTGCAGTCTAGCTAAATTTTGCTCCAACGCGTCGTTTTCTACAAGCCTGCCATACGTGGGGATCAACTCATTTTGTAAATTTGATTGGAAATTTCTCTGCTGCTGAATAAACGCCTGGATATGGGCGGCATTTTCAGGCGAGTCGACCCCACCCCGCAAGCGCCTTTCGTAAAGACTGGAAGCGTGCAGGCTGACCATGAGCCCTGCATAGCGATTTGCGCCCAGTACCCGGTCGATACTGCGCCGCCAGACCACAAAATGGTCGTCCAGCTTCAGTTCCGTAAAAGTACACGGCTGGCGATAAGCGTTAAGCTGCGGGGCGGCATCGCGTTCCTGCCATCCCGCGTCATGGATATATGCCGCAAGAATCAGTTCATGGGGCAGCAGGCTGTTCCACCACTGCGCCAACTGACCACACAAAAAAGCATGATTCTGCTGGGTAAACAGCCACAGGCCGCTTTCGACTTCACGCCGAATCACAGTTGCTTCCAATCCGGAGGGTGATTTTTCAACCGCCAGCGCCATCCAATAGGATAACCCAGCATTTTGGCAAAATCCCCTACGATGCGAATCACAAGGACCCAGAATACCGCCTGCCATTTGCCAGGAAAATCAAGCTGCGTCCATAACACGGGCAGGCGGCGATATGGCTGCTGTAAATAGACCGCCCCGCCCAACAGGTAAAATAGCCCAAAGGTCAGATGCACTTTTTGCATCAACGCAGCTAAGATTGGAATCAGTAGGAGGTAGGTCACATAGCGTGCAGCATGACGTTTGCGCCACAAATCGGCTTTACCATCGCCCCGCGCATACAGGAAGTACTGCTTAAAAAAAGCTCGCAGCGAGGTGCGTGGTTTGAAATACACAACGGCCTCCGGCACAAAAACAAAGCTGCCGACCGCCGTTCTGAGGCGCAAATCAAGAATCAGGTCTTCACAATAATCAAGCCACTCCGGGTATCCGCCGACTGCTTCCCAGCAGGATTTTCGGAACGCGATACTGCGACTGGAAGGCAAAAAAGTATCAGGATTTATTTCATTGACCTGCGGCAGAACGGCTGCGCTCATAGCAACTTCAAACGGGCTGTGAGGGTCAGGATCAGGCAGGAAGAAGCCGGCGACGACACTTGTTTCCGGGTTGTCATAGAAAGGTGCTGTGATCTGGTCAAACCATTCCGGAATCAGCCGCACCCCGGCATCGGTAGCCACGATCACCTCTCCCTGGGCGGCTTGAATCGCCAGATTTCGGCCCCGGCTGATGTTGCAACCTTGTTCTTGTAACAGTATGATAGGCAGTTTCGACTGGTAACGCTGGATGACAGCACAGGTATCATCCTGGCTTCCACCGTCTACAATCACAATTTCGTCGGGCAGATGAGTCTGTTCAAGCAGAGAATCAAGAAGGGCATGAATCGAGCTCGCCTCATTATAGACAGTCAGGATTAAGGAAAAAAACATTTTACTGATTCTATATAGCTTACCCAATAGCGTAAGAGTACAATGAAATGTTAGTAACAAGCCAGCCTGAAGTTTAATCAAGAAGGACTGATTGTATGAAATGGACAATGCGCTACGAAACCCTGACACGATGGGCGAAGGAAGAATGGGAAAAGCGCAATCCCGATACGCCCTACCAAGTGCTGTGGGCTTCGGATTCCTGCGGGAATCAGCTTGCCCATCGGCGCATTCGTCCAGGCCGAAGCATGAAGGGCAACGCCAGGTATATCACACAGGTGGCGCTTGAATGCCCGGAAATCGTGCAAATCAGCGAGTATGTCATCCCACGTACCAAACCCATGTTAGGAGAAAGCGTGGGAGCATATTCTTTCCGGTTTCAGAAAGGCAGCCAGGAATTTGAGGTGCTGTACGCGGCAACCTACTATCGCGATGATGACCCAAATATCATTGCGATTGCGATTGTGCCGGAAGTGCATCTGGAAACCTGGGTGTCGTTTGAACAGCTTTGCAATGAAGTTGTTCGCCGCCCCAGCCGTCGTCAGGATGTGTATATTATTGGGGGGACCAATACCCATTTCAAACCGAATGTCGATTGGGATGATGTGGTGCTGCATGAAGAACTGAAAGAAGATTTGCGGCTGGATATGGAATCCTTTTTCAAGAACGGAGTGCCAATTTATAAGGAACTCAACCTGGCTCCGTTCCGCAAGCTCCTGCTGGTTGGCCCGCCAGGAACAGGTAAAACCATGCTCTGTGCGGCGATGGCGAATCTCGCGCTCAAGAAACGCCGCGTCGTAGTCTATGTCTCTGGTGCGGACGAAGATGGGGCATCATTCCACAAAATTCACCATGCGCTGAATGTGGTCGCAAATGCAGGCTACCCGGTGCTGTTGATTGTGGAAGAAATCGATGTTTATCTGCGGAAAGAGGACAAAGCACGAATTCTGAATGTGCTGGATGGGTTGGAATCGCCGAATAATCCTAAAGGAGCGCTGCTGCTGGCGACCACCAATTATCCGGAAGTCATTGACGAGCGCATTTCCAAACGTCCTGGACGTTTGGATCGCATCTTTGTGATTCCGCCGATTGAAGACAGAGAACTGGCAGAAGCGATGCTCCAGCGGTATATGGGCCCACAGTGGCAAAAAGATCACGCCGAAGTGGTACCGCGCCTGATTGATCAGACGGGTGCGTTTGTCCGTGAGGTCGCGCTTCATGCTCGAATGCTGGCAGCGCACAATCAAAAAACCATTGTTACCCGCGAAATGCTTGACCAGTCGGTGGACGCCCTCTCGAATCAGCTTGCGGCAGGTGACGATCTGATGCCGCGCCGCAAGGTCGGTTTTTCAACCAAGCGGAAAAACGGCTATGCGGGCCTGGTTCCCGTTGAAGATACGAACTAGCTGGAAAAACTTCCACTGATCGCGGTGGAAGTTTTTATTTTATTCCTCCTCCGGTGGGGCATACCGGTCAATGTGGTTTTTGACCGCCAAAACAGCCGCTTCTGCCCGATTGGACACCCCAAGCTTACTCAGAATATTACCGACGTAATTTCGTACTGTGCCCTCCCCAAGATACAGCTTCTGGGCGATTTCACGGTTGGTTTGGCCTTCAACCATCAGCGCCAGAATCCGCATTTCCTGGGGAGTAAGCTCAGAAAAAACAGATGCTTCTTTCACCTCAGCCGCCTGGCGCACATCGTCCAGCAGGACTTTGGTCATCGCCGGATCAACAACGGCTTCGCCCTGAGACACTGCACGAATGTCTTCAATCAACTTTTTGTTGCCGACTCGTTTCAGCACATAGCCCACCGCACCGGCGCGGACAGCTTCGCGCACGAGTTCATCTTCAGCGTAGGAGGTGAGCATGATAACTTTTGTTTGGGGCAGCTCTTTCATGATTTGCTCACAGGCTTCAATACCAGACATTCCACCAGGCAGGCGTATATCCATCACCACCACATCCGGGGTATGGGTCTTGGCCTGTCGGATGGCGTCTGTACCATTTTCAGCCTCGCCAACCACAACAAAATCGCCTTCGTTTTCCAGAAGGGCTTTCAACCCGGCTCTCACTACCGCATGATCGTCCACCAGAACAATACGAATAGACACACACCACTCCTATTATTTTTAAGACATTGTACAATTATCAGAATGAAATTATAGCATCGGAGTTTGAGATACGGTGAGTGCTTCTGAATCAGAAATGCTAACTGCCCTTCACGAGGCTACGCTGGCAATAGCCGATGGCATCAGCCTGCCCCGTACTTTGCAGCGCATTGCAGATACCGCACGGGTCATTGTCAAAACAAAATTTGCGGCCCTGGGTGTCATCGAAGCTGAAGGTGGGCAGTACGTTCTCAAGCAGTTCATCACCTCTGGTCTGTCAGCCAATGCGGTTCGCAAAATTGCCCACGAACCCATCGGACGCGGTCTGCTGGGAGATATTTTTACCAGTGACGGGCCTATCAATGTAAAGAACATTCATGAAGACCCACGCGCCACAGGGTTTGTCAGCGGGCATCCTGTCATGACAACTTTTCTCGGCGTGCCGATCAAATATCGGGGCAAGCAGTTGGGCAATCTGTACCTGTGTGATCGCCTTGACGGGCAGCCTTTTGATGACAACGATGAGCAGATGATTTCCTTGCTGGCTTCTCATGCAGCGATTGCGATTGAAAATGCCCGCCTGCATGAAGAATTACAGACCATTGCGCTTCGCAGCGAACGGGATCGCATCGGGATGGAACTGCACGACGGGGTAATTCAGTCGATTTATGCGGTCGGTATGAAACTGGAAATCCTGCGTATCCACTTTGAATTTTCCTCTGAACATGAACGCCAGTATCAGAGCATCCTATCAGATTTAAATCAAATCATCGAGGACATCCGCTCTTATATCCGTAATTTGCTGTCCGCGCGTGATGAGCAAGCCACACTCAAACAAAAAATTGAAAATCTGGTGGCACATTTTCAGGATTTTTCCGGCGTACATGTGAATGTCAATGTCGCGGACGAACTCCCCCTGTTGACTGATATCCAGCGCCACAACATGATGCAAATTCTACGGGAGGCGCTGGCGAACGTAGCTAAACATGCTCACGCCAGCAAAGTTGACCTGACGATCACTGAAAAAGAGAAAGAAATCCGCCTCGTGGTGTCCGATGATGGTAAAGGATTCGATCCCATCATTATCGACAGCGAACGCAGCCAGTTTGGGCTCCGCAACATGGAGCAACGCGCTAGACGGATTAACAGCCGCCTGCAAATCCAAAGCAATCCGGGCATTGGCACCACTATTATCCTGCAAATCCCGACATCACTGGGCTTCAGCTAATGCTTAATGATCTTGCTCAGGAAGGCTTTGGTACGTTCAGACTTCGGATTTTCAAACAGTTCGTCCGGCACATTTTCTTCGACAATATAGCCCTCATCCATGATAATAATCCGGTCAGCCGCAGCACGGGCAAAACCCATTTCGTGCGACACTACGACCATGGTCATCCCCTCTTTTGCCAGTTCTAACATCACATCCAGCACCTCTTTAATCATTTCCGGATCCAGCGCCGAAGTCGGTTCATCGAACAGCATAATCTTGGGATCCATAGCCAATGCTCGCGCAATCGCAACACGCTGCTGCTGTCCGCCGGAAAGCTGACTCGGATAGGAGGACTCTTTATCGTGAATCCCAACTTTTTTCAGCAGCCCACGGGCTTTTTCTACCGCTTCGTCACGGCCTCGTTTACGCACCACACGCTGCGCCAGCATGAGATTTTCCAGGGCGGTTTTGTGCGGGAATAAATTGAAACTCTGGAAGACCATCCCGACTTCAGCGCGAACCTTGTTGATATTTTTTGCCCCGCTGAGAGGAATCCCATCGACCGTGATGCTGCCCCGATCAATCGTTTCTAACCGGTTGATACAGCGCAGCAGGGTACTTTTCCCTGAACCACTGGGGCCAATGACCGTCACCACTTCGCCAGGCATAATCTGAAGGGATACCCCCTTCAGCGCGTGGAATTTGCCCCGCGAGGTATTAAAAAATTTGTGTACATCCTGGATCATGATGATAGGGTCAGTCATTTTTGGAATACTCCCTACGGCAGTTTGAAGCGTTTTTCGATATAACGAACCATCATTGACAGCAGCAGCGTGAGCAAAACATACAGCAGCGACACCATCAGATACACTGGGATCGGTTGGAAGGTGCGCGTGATATACAAGCGCCCCAGTTGCAGCAAATCCGGCAGTGCAAGCACAGTAATCAACGCCGAGTCTTTCAGCAGTGCGATGAAATCGTTGCCCAACGGCGGCAGCACCACACGAATCGCCTGCGGCAGAATGACATGCCGCATGGCCTGAGGATAACTCATGCCCAGACTGCGAGCTGCTTCCATCTGCCCGCGTCCGACGGACTGAATCCCGGCACGGAAAACTTCTGCCAAAAATGCGCCGTACCCAATCGCCAGCCCTAAGACCGCTTCGGAAAGGAAACTTTCCTCACCCAGCACTGCCACTTCAATATCGTTCAGGATGGCATAAAAACCACTCAGGCTAAATTCAAACAGCCCTAAATTGATAGGTTTCATGTCTCGAATGGTTGGCCCAATCACAAACGCAAAAAACAGCAGCAACACCAGCAAGGGAGTTCCACGAATTAATTCCACATAAAATGTAGACAGGTGATAAATCACGGGATTTGATGAAACACGCATCAACCCCACGACCAATCCAATCATCAGTGCCAGCCCATAGGCAACAAAGGTCACCAACAAGGTCAACCAGATACCCGCGTTGCAGCCACGAATATTATTCAAGGCACAGCCCAGCGGCGCCCGTCGTGTTGATTCGGCTTCATCCGGGTCAAGCTCCACAAAAACGGGAGCAACCGTCTGGACGGTAATACCCTCATCCGTATCTTTGATGATCCGTCCGGCAACCACGCTGTCTTTTTCCTTGACTGTGATGAAACACGCGCCTTCATCTTCGACACGGCAGTTTTCTGGTGAACGGACTTCTTCGTCCTGGATCAGATTCGCTTTAGGAATCTCCACAGAAGTGGTCTGGCCTTCAGGAATAATGCTCACCGAGCGATTGGTTTCAAGTGACAGCTCGCCGGAAGTAACCGCTCCTTCACGGGCCACTATCGTTCCCTGAAAATCCTGACAGCGTGGATTCGCATTCCGGTCACATTCCACCAGCCCGGATTCCAGGTTGATAATCCGTTCACGCGGGATAAACACCGTTTGCTCATTTACCGTGCGAACTTTGATGTTCTCTCCGTCGCTGGTAACTTCTGTACCAACAACACGCTCTCTGAAGATCGCAGTTGTGTATTCACCACCAAAACAGGTTTCGATTTCTTCCCGTGTGCATTCCTGGGTTTCAACATCCGACAGGCGGTTTGGACGCACTGTTTCCACATACCCATCCGGGTGACGAATCACAGCATCTTCGCGCAGGAGAAGCCCCTGTTTTAGCACATAGGGCAGCTCGAAGGTGACAATTTCCCCTGTTAAATCCTGACACCCAGGCTGCAAAACATGGTTACAAAGGAGTGTGCCTTCCTCGCGGCTGGTAATGTTGTTCGGGTCAATGATGATGCTGCTGCCATTCGGGAAGTTCACAATGGTGAAAAGACCGCCTTCAGGAGCGAGCACACCACGTTTTTCAGCCGTGCCAACAGGCGTGTCCCCATCTCCGGCGGGAACACGGTAGGTGACAATTTGACCAAACTGGTCAACGCAGTCCGGGTCAGCCTGCCGGTCACAGGCTAGCCTGCCTTCTTCCCGACCTTCAACATCATCAATATCGATATTGACCCGCGTCCCGTCTGGCTGGCGCAGTGTCAGGGCTTCCTGAATAACCTGAACTTCCGTATCGACCTCATAGACCACGTCAAATTTGTCGCTGGTTGTGGCAGAGGGTCGGTCAATCAGGGCATCCAGAATATCCTGGTATTCTTCCGAAGTTGAAATACGGATGAAGGCGTAGACAAACAGGAGCGCCAGCAAAAACGCCCACCAGGGCAGCGCCCCTGCACGCGCCACCAATAAACGCGCTGAACGATTATTAATAGGTTCTTCTGGGGCCTGAGATGTATTATCAGTCATGCGATTTTGTCAATAGTCATCAAAAATAACATAAAGGCGCCGGTGTATTCCAGCGCCTTAAAGATTAACCCTGCGAGGGGGTTTTTATCAACTATTCAGCCGCAGCCGGGCAAATTTGCCAGTTGCCTTCGTCATTCTGTACAAGACGGATGGACTGAATGCCAAGCTGGGTGAGCAGCAGCGAGGCCGGAAGCGTACCAATATTCAACACCAGATTGCCACTGGGTACCACGTCAACAACACCATCCTCAACTTCGGTCACTTCAAAGGTCAGGCCCGAAGCATCCTGGAGATCGATCCCGGCAAAAGCGGCCAGTTCTTCCGCTGTTGTCGGAACAATAGAACTGGCGGCGGGTTCCTCACAGACATAAGTCAGTATCTCTTCAGGGGATTCAGCCGAAAGCAAAGTCGCAATATGACCTACAATCACCGAACCCGGGTCAGTGGGATCAACTTCGATCATCACAGCTTCGGCAGGCATAAAGTCGGCAGAAGGTTCGACACCAAACCATTCCATGTAAATTTCCGCATAGGTTCCATCTGCAATCAGATTCGCCAGCGAGACGTTCACTGCATCCAACACATCAGTGCGTTCGGGATAGACTGCGATACCATAGAATTCATCGGTCAGAGGTTCACCCACAATCACCGCATTCAGATCGGGGTTATTGGCGATGATGTCTGCGCTGGTCGGGCCATCGTTGACAATGGCATCCAATTCACCTTCGCCCATGGCCTGGAATGCCAGGGTGATTTCATCAAAGCGAACCACTTCCACGCCTTCCAGTTCACTGGCGAATTCGTCCCCTGTTGTGCCAAGCTGCACACCAACACGCAGGCCAACCAGGTCTTCTACGGTGCTCACCGTTTCAGCCATTGCAGCAGGAACAGCGATCACCTGACCAGCATTGAAATACGGATCACTGAAGTCAATAATTTCTTCACGTTCTTCAGTGATCGTCGCGGCGGAAATCACGGCATCAAATTCGCCCTGAGACAGCGCCGTAAAAATGCCATCCCATTTGGTATTGACGAACTCCACTTCAAAGCCGGCATCCTCCGCAATAGCATTCATCAGGTCAATGTCAAAACCGATGATGTTCCCATCTTCATCGACACTTTCAAACGGTGGGTATTCAGCATTTGTCCCAACAGTAATGGTGCCGATCCCTTCCTGAGCGACGGTTGGCAGCACCGTCACAACAGATAGAATAAGCGCTAGAATGAGCGCGAGTTTGAGTAGTTTACTCCGCATTTCGAATAATTCTCCTTGACTACTTCATTTAGACTCGCTCTATATTAGCGTTTTCAGAGGACTTTAGACAACATTTTCCGTCAAAGGTAACCTATGCTGATTGATCTGAAGGAAAAAGTCGTTTTCGTCACCGGGTCAGCACGACGTGTTGGCAAAGCGATTGCGCTGGAGTTTGCCCGTCAGGGCGCAAATCTGGTCGTGCACCACAGCAGTTCCGACGAGAGTGCCGCCCAGACAGCGGCTGAAATTCGCACGCTGGGGGTGGAGGTGCTGGTTGTCAAAGGGGATTACACCAGGCATGATGAAGTTGAAACCAATTTCAGCGTTGTCAGAGACCATTATGGGCGTCTGGATGTGATGGTAAACAGCGCCAGCATTTTTGAGAGCACCCCTCTGCTTGAAATCTCCCCCGAAGAATGGCAAAAAGTGATGGATGTGAACGTCAGCAGCGCATTCTGGTGTACACAGCAAGCGGGGCGCTTAATGATAGAAAACAAGACTCCTGGCTGCATCATCAATATTGCGGATAATGGCGGACGCCGCCCCTGGAAAAACCGCCCGCATCACAGTGTCTCTAAGGCAGCCCTAATTATGCTCACCCAGGTCACGGCACGGGCGCTGGCAGAACATCAGATTCGCGCCAACTGCGTTGTGCCGGGGCCCGTTTTGCCATCACCAGACATGAGCGAAGCTTACTGGAAAAAGGTCGAGAATCGTCTGCCCCTCAAGCGTTCGGGCGATCCAAGCGACGTAGCACGTGCGGCGGTGTTCTTAGCGACAAATGATTTCATCACGGGCGCCGTCTTAAGCGTAGATGGCGGTGAATTCTTAGGAGATGCAACCCATGACTGACCGTCAAGAACACCTTAAAAATTACCTGACAGAGTGCCGTCAAAAGTTAATGACCACCCTGAATGTCATCAGCGGCGATGACTGGAATGTGCAGGTGCAGTCAGAAGGAGACCTTTGGACCGTGCTGCAAATGGTACGCCACCTGCAAGACGCCCATCGTGGGCTTGTGGTGCAGGCCAGACGGATTGCCGCAGGCGAACCCAATTTACCTCCCGATTTTGACCTTGACCGGTGGAACGCCGGTGCACAACGCAAAACGACGGAAATGTCCCCCGAAACCGCTCTTGAAAACCTGCGAGCCAGCCATGAAAAACTTCTCGAATTTATAGAAGGGCTGAGTGAACAGAGCTTCCAGAATGTTGGGTATCAGGCCTATCTCAAAAAAACATTACCTCTCGATGAGTTCATCAAAATCATCGGCGAACATGAGCTTGCACACGGGGAAGAAATTGCAAAGGCACTGGGGAAGGGTTAGGGCTGTACTTCTGTTTCTGCGAGAAAATCGAGCAGCGCCTGTCCGGTAATAAATACACGCCGCATCCCATCTGGCTGGCTGACCCGAATTTGCCCGGAGGTAATAAGCCGCTTGATCGTACTTAAGCTCACATTGAGCGTTTCGGCGGCTTCCTTCCGGGAATAAATTCGATTCGGCTGGATGGGGTCGCGGTGCTGGCAGATGGTATCGTGTGTGGCCTGTCCGGTGTCAAGTAGCGCCTGTCCAGTAATAAACAAACGCCGCATTTCGAGAGGCTGGCTGACCCGAATTTGTCCGGATGCGATCATCCGTTTAACTGTACTCAGACTCACATTGAGGATCTCGGTGGCTTCCTCACGGGAATAAATGCGGGTTGGCGCGATCAGGTTTTCTTCGGTCACAAACGTTAATCTCCAGTATCTAACGGGTGTTGCTTAGCCCAACGTTCCAGTACAGCGATATACGGCAAGTGGTTGTCCGGATTCAACAGATAATGCGGCGTGTGATACCACATTTCTAGCCAGCGCTGAACAACTTCCTTGCGGCTAACATTCGCACACCAGAACTGCCCTGGCCTGCCATACCGAAATTCGACATGAATATGCGGCGCGGCAGCATCACCGCTCTGACCCAGCAAACCCAACTGCACCGTCGAGTCAACTCTCTGTCCCACATGGACCTGAATCTCTCGCAGATGAGCATACAGGCTGTAAAACGAAATCTCTTCGTTGTAAGGATGTTCAATAATGACGACTGCCCCAAACCCCGCGTTGTGTTCTGGCCTTGCAGACCGAATCTGCCCCCAGCGCCCATCGGCCTCTGCCCAACATTCAGGACAGGGATGCACCGCCGTGACAATCCCCGGCCCAATCGGGTAAACTGGCTGGTCAATCCCATCGTAATAATGCTGTGGATAGTTGTAATCAATGCCGAAATGGGGTCCATCACGAGTAGGGTCCTGATAATCACCGCCGGGTGGAATAAAACGCGGCTCGTCAATCGGAAAACGCCCAAATGCTGCAAGCGGGTCAAGTTCAGACCCGGTTTCCGTGACTGACCAACCTATCGCCGGATTTGATTGGGTAATGACCGGCGGTTCATCCCCTTCAGGGCAGTCTTCTTCATAGCAATCCTGGGGAACAAAATCAAACGCGGTGGTAAACAGCGCAAAAATAAACACAGCGGGAAAAAGAATGGCGTTTCTATAGTTCAACAGCGTTAATCGCTTATAACCCCAAAACGCTCCCGGCGGGACTCGAACCCACGACGCACGGTTTAGGAAACCGACGCTCTGTCCTCTGAGCTACGGGAGCTTACTTGATTTAGTTTAACGGGGGGATTTTCCTATGGCAAGATCATAACCCAGAGAATCTTTAAGCATTCCCATTAGAACACGGGTCTGATTGAGCGCGTAGAACCATGAAAGCAACATGATTCCCGCAGTTCCTGCGATCCCCGCCGATACCACGAGGGCAACATCCCGGATATTTGGGGTGCCGCCTTCAAACCGGGAGCCAAACAGCATAAAACCAATCACCCCACCGAGCAGGAATGACCCGGCCATAAACCAGAACCAGGATAATTTTTCTTCAGCCGTGACCAGGGTGCGGTTTTCGTCCACTTTTTTCAGCACCCCTTTCACGCTGACAACACTCCCCATACTGGAAAAGGCGCTTTTTTCAACCCGCTTCAGGGTAAAAGTGCAGGTTTCCTGATCAACCTGCCGGACAGTCACATGGGTACGGGTTTGCCACCGGAAAGCCAGCAAGGTTGCTTTTTCGTGTCGCCCTTCCAGACGGCTTTTGCAGTTGTTCAGCGAAAATGGAGAGACAAATTCAACACGGTTTTCAGTCATTTGGTTTCCGTACAGTCACGTTCAATTCGGCATCACCTATTTTAGCGGTCATGAAAAATAAAAAGCGAGATACGGAATCTCGCCTTTTACATCGATGGAGGTGCCGACTGTCGCAAGTCGGGTCCGAAAAAGCCCCCCTAAGCGCGTCTACAGCTTAGCCTGACTATTTAAATTTCGCGGGAGTAGCCCCGTCAGACCTGGGTACGACCTGCCGCTAGCCGATGATCTTAGTGAAAAAGTATCGGCGTCAATCTCACGCATCCCGGTTCTCGTGACGCCCTCTACCTTGCCACCGGAAGAAACATGGTAGGGACGGGACACCCCGCAGGGCGTCCGACCTAGTGCTTAACTGCGATTAGGCAGCAGCAGCGTAGGCGTAAGAAGTGTTGTTGGCACTTAATGTGCTTGCCTGGATTATAGAGGGAAGACACCTCTGCTGCGGCACTTAGTCCAGCTTCCCCGTCGAACCTATTTCACCCCCGGGGTGTTTATATTATAACATAAGCCTGTGTTGATTTGAAGGGTAAACTGTCAGAATCAACGTGAATCATACGTTTGTCTTCGCTCTACCTTGACCACTTGCAAGCGCAAAGTATAATTTCTGCGATTGTCTACTGGTCGGAGACCTGAAATTTGTTTCGTCTTGCATACCAACGCTGGAAACTATTCGGCGAAATCCTGGGAGATTTTCAAGGGCGCGCGATCGCCTTTCTCTTCTACGCCACCATTATGATCCCCTTTGGGGTTGGGGCGCGGCTTTTTGGGGATACCCTGGCGCTCAAGCAACCTGCCCACTGGGTAGAACGTCCACCCGTTGGCACCTCACTAGAAGAAGCGCAGAGACAGGGTTAACTTCATGTATATTCTCGGCATTTCCTGTTACTACCATGACGCGGCAGCCGCGCTGCTGCGAGATGGCGAACTCATCGCAGCCTCACAGGAAGAGCGATTTACCCGCAAAAAACACGATAACAGCTTTCCCAAAAACGCCATTGAGTTTTGTCTTCAAACGGCTGGCATCAGCAAAGATGACCTGGATTACGTCGTTTTTTACGAAAAACCCCTGGTCAAGTTCGGGCGTATTTTGCTGAATACCCTGGGGGCCTATCCGCGCAGCGCTGCCGTCTGGCAGGAAGCGATGATCGCATGGATGGGCGATAAGCTGTGGATCAAGACTCATATCATGAACCGCATCGGGGTCAAACCGAACAAAATCCTGTTCTGTGACCATCATATGTCCCACGCGGCAAGTGCATTCTTTGCCTCCCCATTTGATGATGCAGCAGTCATGACCATTGACGGGGTGGGGGAATGGACAACCACGACCCTGGGTGAAGCCTGCGGCAGCTTTGAAAATGGTGAGGTCAACAGCATCAACCTGTTTGCCGAACAGCGTTATCCTAACTCGCTTGGACTGCTGTATTCTGCATTTACCGCTTTCCTCGGTTTTAAGGTGAACAGTGGCGAATACAAAGTCATGGGGATGGCTCCTTACGGGGAACCGCGTTATGTGGACAAGGTGCATAAGCTGATTGATATACGCAGCGATGGCAGCTTCAAGTTGAATATGGATTACTTCGCGTTCCATTTTTCGCCAGAAAGTACAATCAATCAGAAATTCCTTGATCTGTTCGGCGAACCCCGTCACGAGGAAAGTGAATTTTTCACCAGTAAGACCAATCCCGAACGCGCGACCAGCCAGGCTGCACTGGAAAAAAATCAATACTACGCCGATATTGCCGCCAGTATCCAGGCCGTTACTGAAGAAGCCCTGTTGAATATGGCAAAGGAACTACATCGGCGCACAGGCAAGAAAAATCTGGTTATGGCAGGTGGCGTGGCGCTCAACAGCGTGGCAAATTACCGCCTGCTGACAGAAACACCATTTGAAAACCTGTATGTACAGCCCGCCGCAGGGGATGATGGCGGGGCCTTAGGGGCAGCACTGTGGGCTTATCACATCCTGCTGAAAAAACCGCGCAAATTCATCATGACACAGGCCTACTGGGGCAAAGAATATTCTCCCGACGAAATCAAACGCTTTTTAGACAGCAACAGCGCCTCCTATAAAACCTACAAAAACGATGATGATATGCTGGATGAAGTCGCGGATATGATTACCCAGGGGAATGTCGTTGGTTTCTACCAGGGCCGTTTTGAATGGGGGCCGCGTGCGCTGGGCAACCGCAGCATCCTGGCAGACCCGCGCCGTGAGGAAATGAAAGAAATCGTCAATGTGAAAATCAAATTCCGCGAACCCTTCCGCCCCTTTGCGCCCGTCGTTCTGGCGGAACGGGCAACGGAATACTTTGACTTTCCCGATAATCCTGACCTGTATCCACCGCGCTTTATGCTTATGGTAACACCGGTCAAGGAAGACAAGCAGAAGGAAGTGCCCGCGACGACCCACGCAGGGGGAACGGGCCGATTGCAGAGCGTGACCTCACAGGACAATTACCGGTACTATGAAGTCATTCGTCGATTCGGCGAAAAAACCGGGACTCCCGTTATTTTGAACACCTCGTTTAACCTGCGCGGCGAACCGATTGTGAATACTCCGGACAACGCCTGGTTCACGTTTACAAAAAGCGGTATTGATGCCCTGGCAATAGGGCCATATCTGGTGAAAAAGTAGGGAATGGAGGAGATACGATGGTGAAAGAGCGCGTGAACGATTTTGTTTCCCGGTTGGGAGTTGTGGGAGAACTGCTGGTTTTCCTGTGGCGTGCCAAAATGTGGTGGCTGATTCCAATGGTTGTGGCGCTGCTGCTGTTTGCCATCCTGATTGTTGTGGCAAACGCTGGCCCGGCTGGCCCCATGATTTACACGCTGTTCTAATTGGAGTCATGATGACAGAAGAATGGATGCAAGTGCTGGCGGCTGGCCTCGTGGTTGGCCTGGCACTCGGTTTCTTTATGCAGCGCGAATCGCGCCGTCGCAAGAAAATTTATGGCGGCTTTCCAGCAGAGATTTTCCACTATCTGGCAAGCTCGACCATTTCAGGACTGATCCCGGTCATTTTCATTGCGCTCCTCGCGGGGCTCAATTTCTGGCGCATTGTAGGCAGCGGCCTGAGCTTTTCGATCACAACTTTTTTGCTGCTTCTTATCTACGGATTCTTTGAAAATCGGGTTGGCCCGGTGGTCGAAGAAATCGTCCTGACCGATTAAGGAGTACTGCGTTCAGCGTTCAGGATTTTCCCTGAACGCTGAGCACGCTTTAAAGATCGTCCAACCGTCCAGTATTAAGCGCTCGCTCAAACGCACGCCCGACCAAAAGAACTTCGTGCAGCCAGATGGCGACTTCTTCTTCCTCAATATTCTCAGCGAGAATATTGAAGATGGATTCCGGCATATCTGCCATGATTTCTGTCACGAGGCACGCCAGGGCTTGCATCACAGAAGGGCGCAAATCCAGCCCTTCATCCACCAAAGTTTCTTCGTACCAGTCACTCACCAGGGGATGCACCTGATGGCATGGGGAGGTTTCCTGTTCTCCTAAGACTTCTTCTGCAAGTTCTTCGAATTCATCCAGCCAGTTCAGGTCGTTGTGTTCGTTGTTCAAGTCCACGCCCTCTCCTTTGCCTAGCACGGTTATAGCACAACCCTACCCGAATGAGAAGCTATACTCCGACAATGTTCACGAATTTTTCGAGAAACATCCTATAATTGCTAGAATCAGGAAAATACTGGTAGGCAGTTCGACATGATGCACGAAGAACGTATGGAGTCGGTTGAAAAACCCGCCGTAGACTTAAATGACCCACAACTTTACATTAATCGAGAATTGAGCTGGCTGGAATTCAATCGCCGGGTGCTGGAAGAAGCACAGGATCCACAGGTTCCCCTAATGGAGCGTGTCAAGTTTCTGGCGATCTTTTCTAACAACATGGATGAATTCTTTATGACCCGCGTGGCAGGTCTCTGGAGTCAGATTGATGCGGGTGTTACCGACCTCCCGCCAGACGGCATGACCCCTAATGAGCAGATAGAAGCCATCCGGCGCGTGGGACTGGAAATGATGATTGAACAGCGCCGCTGCTTCCATGAAGAAATCCTGCCTGCCCTGGCACAGTACAATATCCACATTTTTGATGTAAAGGAATTGTCGCCTGCTCTGCGTAAAGCCGTTGACCGTTATTTCGTGGAAGAAATCATTGCAGTGCTCACGCCGCTAGGGGTTGACCCAGGGCGGCCTTTTCCATTCATCTCTAACCTAAGCCTAAACCTGGCAGTAATTCTGGAAGACCCCAAAAAGCACCGGCGCTTTGCACGAGTCAAAATCCCGACGGGGGTATTTCCGCGTTTTGTCTCGATGCGGGAAATCATGCAGTACGCGGACGAGAACGAACGCGACACTGCCGGTTTAGAAAACAGTTTTGTTTTTCTGGAAGATATTATCGCTGCCAATCTGGATAAGTTATTTAAGGGAATGAAGATCATTGAAAGTCATGCGTTCCGTGTAACCCGTGACACCGACATTGAAATTGCGGAAGAAGAGGCTTCTGACCTGTTGGAAACCATTGAAACTGGTTTGCGGCAGCGTCCATTCGGCCAGATTACACGGGTAAGCATGGTCGATACAATGCCAGAAGAACTGCGAAATCAGTTGATAGACTACATGAAAATTCCCAAAGTCAGGGTCTACGAGGTCCCAAATCCACTTGGGATGTCTGACCTGTTTAGTTTCTACAATAATGCGGATGCCCCTGCGCTGCGTTACGTCAGTTTCGTGCCGCGCCGCCCACGTGGAATTAATTCCGGTGTTGATTTATTTGCGATGATTCGTAGCCGGGATGTGCTGCTGCATCATCCCTATGATTCGTTCACGCCAACGGTGGAGTTTATTCAGGCCGCCGCGAACGACCCGGATGTGCTGGCGATTAAATGCACACTGTATCGGTTAGGAAGCAACTCACCTATTGTCGATGCTCTACTGGATGCCCGTGAAAACAACAAGCAGGTTGCAGCGCTGGTCGAACTCAAAGCCCGCTTCGACGAAGAAAACAACATTACCTGGGCCAGAACGTTGGAAGCTCAGGGTGTCCATGTGATTTACGGTTTTCCCGGTCTAAAAACTCACAGCAAGGTCGTGCTGGTCGTCCGGCGAGAAAGTGGTGGACTGCGGCGATACGTCCACCTTAGTACAGGCAATTATAACCCCACCACTGCTCGGATTTACACCGACATTGGCCTGTTTACCTGCCGGGAAGACATCGCGGATGATGTGGTGCAGTTGTTTAACCGCCTGACCGGTTTTGCCCCCAACGTGGATTATAATACGCTCATCGTTGCTCCGGAATATTTGCGTCCTACGCTTAATCGTTTGATTGAGCGCGAGGCTGAACATGCGCGTCAGGGACGCCCAGCCCATTTGATTTTCAAAATGAACTCCCTGGTCGATTTCAAAATGATCAAACGGTTATATCGTGCTTCGATGGAAGGCGTCAAAATGGATTTGATTGTACGGGGAATCTGTTGTTTGCGTCCTGGACTGCCTGAAGTTAGCGACAATATCCAGGTGATGAGTATCGTGGGGCGTTTTCTTGAACACTCGCGAATCTACTACTTCCACAATGGCGGGGATCCGGAAATTTACATGGGAAGTGCCGACCTCATGCCCCGCAACCTGGACAGACGTGTTGAAACCATGTATCCGATTGAATCGCCAGAGTTGCGTAAGCACATTTTTGAGCATATTCTGTTAAAACAACTAGGAGATACAGCCAAAGCACGTGTGTTGCAGGCCGATGGAACGTATTTCCGTCGCCGACCACCGGAGGGCGAAGAACCTTTTGACAGCCAGCAGTGGTTTGTCAATCATGCTAAATCTGCACAGTAAGGGAAACACTATGTCCGAAACCAAACCACTGCTGGCCCAGGCCAAGCAGCTTATGAAAACCGATAAAAAGAAAGCAAAGGAACTGCTTCTTAAGGTCGTTGATATTGACCAGCGCAACGAGGAAGCGTGGTTGTATATGAGCGGCGTGGTGGACAGTGGCGAAGAGCAGAAGATCTGCCTGGAAAATGTGCTGTCAATCAATCCAAACAATGAACGGGCGCGGAAAGGACTGGAGACACTTCTGAAAAAACTGGGGCAAGCTCCGCCGCCTGCCCCTCCTAAAGAACCTGCTCCCCTTGCGGATGATCCCTGGGCCAGCCTGGGAGGGGCTTTTGGCAATGATAACCCCTTTGGAAACACCAGCTCTCCCTGGGGGAGTATCGATACCACACCAGCCCCAGCCGAGCCGGACTGGATGAGCAGCAGCCCTGGGTTTGGTGCAACCGAAGTACCGGCCCTTCCGATGGATGGCAATCCGTTTGGAGATGCCGATCCCTGGGGCGGCAGCTTAGCCGCCAGCAGCGATGCGGTGGCTGAGGTTAATCCCTGGAATAATGTTCCATCAGCTCCCAGCACCCCGCCTACAACCAACTTTTTCGAAGACGAAGTTCCAACATCAACCAATTCTTTCGCCGACGAAATCATCCCCCCTAAATCGGGCATGGAATTTGCGCCACAGTTTAAGATCGAGGATGACTTTCAATTTGATGAAATCGGCGAATCGGTAGGAGCATTCAGCTTTGAAGACGATGACGATGCGAGAGCTGTTTTTGGGGACGCGCTGGACGATGTGGACGATCAGTCCCATACGGATCCGTTTGCGCCAGAAAAACCGCGACGCGGTGTGCTGAACGAGGCATCTCGCTACTACAGCCAGATTCCCGACGAACTCAAATTACCTGTCGAAAAAGCTGGTCGTGCTACCCTGCTTGCCATCGGGGTCTTGGGGTTTTTAAATGTGCTGGCTCTGGTAGGAATTGTGCTGGCTCTGTAAACAAAACAGGAGGCAAAAGCCTCCTGTTCACATCATCTCCGGAAAATTACAGCCCTGCGTCACGGCGCAAGGCTTCAGCGCGGTCTGTTTTCTCCCATGCGACGTTCAGATCATCGCGTCCAAAGTGACCATATGCAGCCGTCTGGCGGAACTGCGGCTTCCGCAGATTCAAATCGCGGATAATGGCCGCCGGGCGCATATCAAAATGTTTGTGAATCAAGGCTTCAATCTGGTCTTCGGGGATACGATTTGTGCCAAAGGTTTCAATCGCCAGGGAAAGCGGATGGGCCACGCCAATCGCATAGGAAACCTGAAGTTCAAAGCGGTCTGCCAGACCAGCAGCAACTACATTTTTCGCAATGTAGCGTGCCATGTATGCCGCGGAACGGTCTACTTTCGTCCCATCCTTGCCAGAGAATGCACCACCACCATGACGCGCAATCCCACCGTAGGTATCCACAATGATCTTGCGCCCGGTTACCCCTGCGTCCCCCATTGGGCCACCTGTTACAAAGCGCCCGGTTGGGTTGATGTAGATTTTCGTTTTGTCATCAAAAAGATCAGCAGGCATCACCGGTTTAATAACGTGCTCGATCACATCAGCCCGGATTTGTTCATTGGAGACTTCCGGCGCGTGCTGGGTGGAAATGAGCACCGTATCAATGTGCTTCGGTTTTCCGTAGGAATATTCAACAGTGACCTGACTTTTACCGTCAGGACGCAGATACGGGATGGTTCCATCGCGGCGAACCGTGGCTAGACGCCGGGTTAGTTTGTGTGCCAGCGTGATGGTCAAAGGCATATATTCCGGCGTCTCATTGCAGGCAAACCCGATCATCATACCCTGGTCACCAGCGCCCACCGCATTAATCTCATCGTCGGTCATTTCTTCGCGGGCTTCAAGTGCCTTGTCAACACCCTGGGCAATATCCGCCGATTGTTCCTTGACAGACACAATCACGCCACAGGTGTCCGCATCAAAACCAAATTTGCCGCGTGTATAGCCAATATCGCGCACGACATCGCGGGCAATCGTTCCAATATCAACATAGGTGCTGGTGGTAATCTCACCCATGACCACGATGAGACCCGTCGTCACACCCGTTTCACAGGCGACACGCGCCATCGGGTCATCCTTGAGAATGGCATCCAATATCGCATCAGAAATTTGGTCACAGATTTTATCCGGGTGGCCTTCAGTTACCGATTCCGAGGTAAAAAAGAAACTCGGCGAGGTCATAAAGGTGATGTTGCTGCTCAACACAAAACTCCTTACTTATCACATGAAAAAACGCCCTGCGCCTGGACGTTATAAGCGAAAGTTACAAATTGGCGGCATGTTACCACAAACCAGCAGGAGCGACAATGCCTTAGCCGCACACAAAATCCCGCATTCTGATAAAATAGGGTGTGCATAGTGATTAAAAGGCAAAATCATGGTTGAAGATGGTCCTGTGCTGGTGATTGGCGCGGCTGCTATTGATGTGAAAGGGACATCCCACCAACGTTTGCTCCCCAAAAATTATAATCTTGGTTTGATTCACACCACATTTGGGGGAGTCGCTCGAAATATCGCTGAAAACCTGGCGCGTCTGGACGTGAATGTTATCCTGCTGACTGCCCTCGGAGACGATATCGCCGGAGACAGCGTGCATTTTCACTGCACCCGGAGCGGTATCAACACCGATTACATCCGGCGCTGCCCGGAAGCGCGAACCAGCCAGTTCATGGCTGTCTTTGATAAAGACCATGCACTCGAAGCCGCAATCAGCGACTTTGAAATCATGCCCTTTGTCGATGTCCCCTACCTGGATGCCAATCGTGACTTATTTGCCGAGGCACAAATGATCGTGATTGACCTGAATCTGACTGATGACGCACTCCGTTATGCGGTCGAACTTGCTGACCAATACAACCTGCCCATCGTAGCCGATCCGACCTCCCCTGTGCGAGCGGGCCGTTTGCAGCCCTTCCTTGACCGGATGTATCTGGTAACACCCAATGCGGCAGAAACCACGGCTTTGTGTGGATTGGATGTCCCTGCCCATGATCTTGATACAGCGATTCAGGCTGCCCACAACCTGATTTCCATTGGCACAGAGATCGCCATTGTGACGTTAGGAGAACGGGGATTGGCCTATTCTGATGGTACAAATCATGGGCATATCCCGGCAGTCAAAACCAAAATTGTGGACGAAACAGGCGCGGGAGATGCGCTGACGGCGGCTGTAATCTTTGGACTGCTGAATGACTTGCCACTGGATGAAGCGATGCGACTGGGCGTAACCGCCGCTTCGCTCACGCTGCGCTGCAAAGAAAGTGTATCACCGGATCTGACACCCGATTTGCTGTATAGTTCGCTGGTGGTTTGATGAACAAACCGGTACTCTCGCAAGAAGTTTTGGAAAAACGTCAAGCACATTATCGAAAAATCGCACACTTATTGATCGAACATTATGGCTATCCTGAATGGCGGCAGCATTTACCGCCTGTGGATGAACTGGTTTGTACGATCCTGAGTCAGGCCACATCCGACACAAACCGGGATAAAGGGTTTTATTCACTTAAGGCACGGTTTCCTGATTGGGAAAGTGTACGGGATGCACCTGTCGAAGCGATACAGCAGGCGATTCACTCCGCTGGACTTTCCAATATGAAAGCGCCGCGCATCAAATCCGCACTGCAATTTATTACAGATACCGTTGGAGATATTAGTCTTGATTTTTTGCAGGCAATGGATATAAACGAGGCAAGACACTGGCTGACCCAGATTGAAGGAATCGGTTTGAAGACCGCCTCAATTATCCTCTTGTTCTGCTACAATAAACCCGCCTTTCCGGTCGATACCCATGTGCATCGTGTCACTCGACGGCTGGGGTTGGTCAATGAAAATGCGGATGCCACCAAAGCCCATTACCTCATGGAACAGATCGCCGAGCCGGAGAATTTTTATGCAGATCATTTAAACATCATCCGACACGGGCGCGAGGTATGTAAAGCGCAAAGACCGCGCTGCGAACAGTGCTTTTTGAAGACTTACTGTCAGTATTATCAGAAGTTGTCGGACGGAGAATCACAAGCATGACCACAGACCAGCCGCGCCGTCAGGATATCGATGCCAGCCTGACTAATGCCCGCCAGACTATTGCCCTGCTGCGGAGTCAAGTCAATGCGAATCAGTATGACCGCACCTACTTTTTGCAGCGTCTGGATGCTGTTAATGAAATTCTGGAAAGCATCATTTCTGAACGTCAGGGACAGGTTGATACGGAGCGTTTTGCCAAACTTTATGAGGTCAGCAAAGCCATTGGTTCAACCCTGGATCTGGAAGAAGTTTTGCAGCAGGTGATGGACGCGATTATTGCCCTGACCGGCGCCGAGCGCGGTTACCTGATGCTGTTAAACGATGACGGCGTGCTTGAATTTCGTATCGCCCGCAACCTTGACCAGGAAACCCTGGACAGTGGTGAGTTTGCGGTAAGTCGAACTATCACACGGCAGGTATTCGAAAATGGGACTCCCATTGTCACCACCAATGCCGCCGAAGACCCGCGCTACGCCGGACAGGTGAGCATCATCACCCATCAATTGCGGAGCATTATGGCGGCCCCACTCCGGGCACGGGGCACCATTATTGGTGTGATTTACGTGGACAATCGTGTTCGCACAGGGTTGTTCCGCGAAAAAGACCTGGAAATCATGGAAGCCTTTGCAGGCCAGGCCGCAGTCGCCATTGATAACGCCCGTTTGTTTAGCGAAACGGACGAAAAATTGGCACAGCGAGTGGAAGAATCGCAGATGCTCCAGTGGATTGACCGCCAGTTAAATGAAACGCTCGATCTGCGGAAAGCGATGGACTTGACCGTTGAGTGGACACTGAGGATGTGCAGCGCCAAAAATACCAGCCTTGCCATGATCGACAGTAACGGCGAGCTACAAATCATGTCGCAGGTTGGAGAGCAGGACAGCCACAGCCAACAGTATCTTTCCGCACATCATCCCTTAATCGAACAGGTTTTTGAAAGCGGGCAGCCTGTTGTGCAAACTTCTCTGCCCAGTCTGGATATGGCAGGAACTCTGTTGTGTGTGCCAATTAAACGGGAAAACCGGACCATTGGCGTGATCGTAGTCTACGCTGACCGGGCAGATGCTTTTGATATGGATGAGCAGGCCCTGGTTGCACGTATTGCCGACCGTGCGGCTATCGCTATTGAAAACGCCCGGCTCTATGATGAAGTGAAACAGGCAAATCAGGCCAAGTCCGTCTTTGTCGGCACTGTGGCACACGAATTGAAAGCGCCCATGACCAGTATCTCCGGTTACGCTGACCTGCTGCTGCATTTCAGCAGTTTGAACGAACAAGAGCTCGGCTATGTCACCAGAATAAAGGATGGCACTTTAAGAATGCGCCAACTAGTCGATGACCTGAGTGACATCAGCCGGATCGAAAGTGGCAACCTGCGTGTGGAACTGACTGAGGTAGATGTCGCTGAAGTCATTGCTCGCGCCAAAGAAAGTGTTATGATCCAGGTTCAGGAGCGTGATCACCGCCTGGTTGAGCACATCGATGATGATTTGCCACCTGTTAAAGCGGATCCTGCCCGCGTCGTACAGGTACTCATCAACCTCTTGAGCAACGCCTACAAATACACACCAGAAGGGGGCGAAATCACCATTCAGGCCTATCAGCAAAACGGTCAGGTGATGATTGGGGTGAAAGACACAGGGGTTGGCATGTCGCCGGAGGAGCTGCATAAGCTCGGTACAAAGTTCTGGCGTTCCTCGAATGAGTACAGCGTCAAACAGCGGGGAACAGGGCTGGGCATCAGCATCACCCGCAACCTCATCGAACTGATGCGGGGAACCTTATCCGTTGAAAGCGAAGTCGGTAAAGGCAGCACCTTTACCGTTGGACTGCCTATTATCGAATAATGCATGTTTTCATTTCACCACATCTGGATGATGCCGTCTTAAGCTGCGGCGGCTTGATTCACCAGCTTGTGCGGCGCGGTGAGAAGGTCGTTTCCATCACCGTCATGGCTGGTAGCCCAAACGAACCTCTTCCTGATACCCCACTGACTCGCGATCTGCATCAGCGCTGGCAGGCGGGCAAAGACCCCTATGAAACGCGGCGGCAGGAAGACTTTGATGCCCTGCATCGGCTCGGCGTGCAAAATATTCAACATCTGGGTCTGCTGGACTGCCCCTACCGTACCGATGTTCACGGAAAACCCCTGTACACCCTGAACAGCCATCTTTTTAGCGGCATTCACCCCGACGATCCTGTACTTGCCTACCAATTGCCAATACCGGAAAATGCACACTTTGTTTATGCCCCGCTGGGTGCGGGTGGGCACGTTGACCACCTGGCTGTCCGCCGTGCTGCCCAACAACTCCCATCTGATTTGGTAGTTTATTACTATGAGGAGTATCCTTACAGTGCAAGCAGCGGCGAAGCCCGACGCATCACGGATGATTCACCGCAGCAGCAGGTAGGGGCACAAGCCGTCCAGACCGCCCTGGACAGTTTTCAACAGCGGCTGCGGCCTCGTCTGACTTTCCTGACGGAGGATGATCTTGCAGCCAAAATAGCGGCGATTATGTATTATCGGTCGCAAATAAGTTCTTTCTGGGACAATACGGCGGACATGGCGGCTCGTGTCCGTGCTTATGCTCAGGAAGTCGCGGCGCCGGCTGCGGAGCGATTATGGGTAAAAGGAGAATCCAATCCATGAGCCATTTAACAGAAGCGCTGGAATTACTGGGTGAATTGGAAGTCAGTGCAAACCAACAGGCCCGGCTGGCAGAAATCAAACGTCTGCTTGAGCAGGCCCAAAAAGATAGTGAAGAGGTAGAAACGCTGCGCCAAAAACTCGATGAAACGATCAAAGGACATGGGCAGTTCATTTCATTTGTCGTCCATGAAATCCGTAAACCCATGACGACCATTCGCGGCTATTCGGATATGCTGGTCAAGAAAGTGGTCGGTGATTTGAACGCCATGCAGGATCAGTTTATTAACACTATTCGAAATAACGTGATTAGTATGGATAATCTGCTTTCTGATATTAGCGATATGACCAAGATGACCACCGGGCGAATGGTCGCAGAACCCAAAATGGATATGTTTAAGAATATCGCCATGAAGCTGGAAAAAGAATTCGCCGAAAAAGCCGAAGCCCGTCAGGTTAAACTGACTTTTGACGTTCCTCAGGGACTACCCCTGCTTAATCTTGATTCCGGACGGGTGGAACGGGCGCTGAGCAAACTGGTGGATAATGCCATTAAATACACCCGTGAAGGCGAAGGCGAAGTGATCGTGAATGCCTCTAATGAAACCGGAAAGCTGCGAATCACCGTCAGGGATAATGGCATCGGCATCAGCGAGGCTGACCAACAGCACCTGGGTGAATTGTTCTTCCGAGGCGATCATGAACTGGTGCTGCAAACAAAAGGTTACGGGATGGGGATCCCGATTGTGCTAGAATGTATGCGAATGGTACATGGCGAAGTCTCGTGGGAAAGTAAGGAAGGTGAGGGCAGCGCCTTCAGCCTCCTCTTACCCACAATGGGTGGGTGAAAAATGCTTTACAGCCTCTGCGGTTTATGATATATTGCCCCTCACACAAGAGACACATTATACCCGCCCTTTAGTGGCGGTTTCTTTTATTTTTGGTCGTGAAGGAAGATGACATGGTTCAATCACAGCGCCACTATCTGACTGAAGAAGGCCTGAAAGAAGTCGAAGAAAGGTTAAATTTTCTTCGTACTGTGCGCCGTCAGGAAGTTGCCCAACGCTTGCACAATGCACTCGCTGAAGGTGGGGAACTGGGCGAAGATGCTGAATATGAAGATGCAAAAAACGAACAGGCCTTTGTGGAAGGCGAAATTGCCCGCCTGGAAGAAATCCTCAGCAAAGTCGTTTTAATTGATGAAAACCGGCCTAAGGATATTGTGGGAATAGGCAGCCGCGTCAAACTGCGCGAGAAAGGCACTGACCTAGATGAAGAATATCTCATTGTTGGAGAAGCTGAAGCTGATCCCAGCCGGGGCAAGATTTCATACAAGAGCCCGCTTGGGCAGGCGCTGATGAATCATAAAGTCAAGGACACAGTCAAAGTCCAGGCGCCGGATGGCGAATTGAGTTTTTCGATTCTCTCGATTGAATAGACAAGCACTGCCCCTAAACCAAGCAGTCAGTGCGTCCCTGTGGTAGACTTGATACAATAACCTCGTCGAATGGAGAGCAAGATGGCAAAGTCGGACGCGCTGGCTGCCCTGAATTTTCAGAACGTGATTAAAAACATGGGCACCGGCCTACTGATATTTGATGCCCAGGATAAACTCATTTTAGATAATCTCGTCGCCCAGCAAATCCTTGGCCCCAACCTGGTACTCATGCGCTCTGAGGGCTGGTCTGCTTTTGCTATGCTCACCGACGCGAATCGCGGTGAGCAGCACCCAGCCAATGAAATTCGCGCCAGAGCGATCCATCAGGCCGCTCCCGTTCGCTTTCATATGCTGCTGCTGGGGGTGAATACCCCTTGCTGGGCCTCCAGTGTAAAAAACGAGGATGGGAAAGTATTCACCGTTATTTCAATAGAGCGTCCGGATTGGCACGCCCTTATGGAATTGATGGGAACCTTCCGTGCCGAAGCGCGTTCTGCCATCACCAGCACGAGCGGTCACGCCGATTTTGTCCGTAAACTATTGAACAACCCACCTAAAAAAACCACCGTTGAAGACCTCGGCAAGCGGGCAATGGGTATGATCGACGTGATTTCGAGCCAGATGCACCGACTGCAACTGCTGATCGATTTACTGCACCGTCTGGAAATAATCCGCACCGGTCAGCTTCCTGGGCTGATCGAACAGCGCACCACAGTAATCGCCGTTGCGGACTTCATTGAGGATTTCGTCGAAGAACTCAGCGAAGAAGCCCTGGTTGATCCCAACATTGATCCTGATGCCTACCGAGACAGGCTGGTGCTGGATGTGGATGACAAACTTAAGGTCAAAGCGCCTAAAACCATGCTGCGTGACATCCTCAGGGATGTGCTCCGAAATTCATTTATGTACAGCGAAAGCCCCGCGGCGGTCAAACTTCGGGTTTTTTCCGCCACCCAGGGGAGACATGTGCAGTTTGATGTCACAGATGAAGGCTGTGGCATCCGTGCAAAAGAGGCCGACCGGGTCTTCCAACCTTTTCAGCGGGCACGCCAGCCACAGGTGATCCGGGAGTACGGGTATGGGCTGGCCCTGTATCTCTGCAAGGCTGAGGTTGAAGGCATGGGTGGACGCATCTGGTATGAAAGCGAAGAAGGTGTAGGCACAACATTTAGCTTCAAACTGCCCATCGCGGATTGAGACTTGGTATCACGTTAAATTGCTGTTAAAATAGACATACTGTTCTCCAGGGGAGTCCGTGCAAACGGGCTGAGAGGGTGCGTAAAGCCGCACCGACCCTTAGACCTGACCCAGATCATACTGGCGTAGGAAGGATTGTGTATGAAATCAAACATCCTCTACTAAAACAGCGTCTTTTCACAATGTAAGCGGCTGTTTTTCGTTTTTAAACCCGAGGAGAAAACACCATGATAATGAAACGCCTCTTCCTGGCTTTGTTTGTATTCACCTTGTGTCTGCCAGCTTTACCCGGTGCAGCACAAGAAGAAATAGTCACTCTTGTGACGCATGACAGCTTTAACATCAGCGAAGATGTACTGAAATCGTTTGAAGAAGAAACTGGCCTCAAGATCGAGATTTTGCAGCTTGGTGACGCAGGCACCCTCACCAACCAGGCCGTTTTGAGCGCAAATAACCCGCTTGGCGATGTCATCTTCGGGATTGATAATACCTTCCTGGGACGGGCGCTGGCAGGAGATATTTTTGAACCCTATGTCTCTCCCCTGCTGGAAGATGTCCCAGATGCGTTCAAAGTTGATCCCGAAAACCGTGTTACACCCATTGACTATGGCGATGTATGCCTCAACTACGACCTCCGGTACTTTGAGGAAAATGAGCTTGAAGTCCCTACCCATTTGCAGGATTTGACAAGCGAAGCGTACAAAAATTTGCTGGTCGTGCAGAATCCGGCAACTTCTTCCCCAGGTCTGGCCTTCCTGCTGGCGACCATCGCCGAATTTGGGACAGACGGCGACTACACCTATCTCGATTACTGGCAGGACTTGGTCGATAACGGAGTGCTGGTGGTGGAGGACTGGTCAAGCGCCTATTATGGCGAATTTACCCTGGCAGGTGGAGATTATCCATTGGTGGTCAGTTATGCCAGCAGCCCACCTGTAGAAGTCCTTTTTGCCGACCCGCCTGTGGATGAAGCCCTGACAGGCAGCGTGATCGGGGATGGCACCTGTTTCCGGCAGATTGAATTTGCGGGGGTCCTGAAAGGTGCCAACAATATCAACGGAGCGCAGAAATTCATTGACTTTATGCTCAGCAAGGAATTTCAGGAAGACATCCCCCTGCAAATGTTCGTTTTTCCGGTCAACCCCAACGCAGAATTACCGGAACTGTTCGTTGAATATGCTCAGATTCCCGATAACCCCGCACAAATGACCATTGAGGAAATTGACGCAGGCCGCGAACAGTGGATTCAGGCATGGACAGAAGCCGTACTGCGCTGATCTGGCGGTATGCAGGGCGTGGGCTGCTGCTCACGCCCCTGCTGTTTTTGCTGGTCTTCTTTTTTTATCCGTTAGGGTCAATTTTGCAGTTCAGTCTTGCCCCGGACGGCAAACTGGATTTTGCTGCCTTCCAGCAGATATTCAGCCGACCGTATTACCGTGAAACGCTGTGGTTTACCACCTGGCAGGCCGCGCTGTCTACCCTTTTGACCCTGGGTTTGGCCTTCCCTGCCGCACATGTTTTTGCCAAATATCAATTTCCGGGCAAATCGCTGCTGCTGGCCCTGGCAACAATTCCCTTTGTGCTGCCAACTGTCGTCGTGGCAACAGCGTTTATTGCGCTGCTGGGTGAGGATAGTGCCCTCAACGGACTTCTTATGAAAGTTTTCAAGCTAGAGGAGCCGCCGCTGCACCTTGAACGGTCCCTGAAAATCATTCTGCTGGCGCATATTTTCTACAATTATGCCGTCGCGCTGCGAATTATCAGCAGTTTCTGGAGCAACCAGAGCCAGCGGATTCAGGAGGCCGCGCAGATGCTGGGGGCAAGCCGTTGGATGGTATTTTACAGAATTACTCTGCCCCTGCTCCTTCCTGCCGTAACTGCCGCCGCTGCACTTGTCTTTATGTTTTGTTTCACCAGTTTTGGCGTCGTCCGTATTCTGGGCGGCTTGAAATATGCCACGCTGGAAGTTGAAATCCACTACCAGAGTCTTTCGCTGTTCGATTTGCCTACTGCCGGAGCGCTCTCAGTAATTCAACTGATGACAACACTGGTCATGATGATCGTATATACAAACTTGCAGCGCCAGATGACCCAACCTCTCAATTTGCAGTCCTCCCGGCAGGTTGCCCGGAAACCACGACGTTGGGCCGAAAAAGGCTGGCTCGCCTTGAATCTGATCGTTATGAGCCTGTTGATCTTTGCCCCGATTCTGGCGCTGATTGAGCGCTCATTCACGTTAGGAGACGGCGGTTTTACTACCCGTTACTATGAACAGCTTCAGGAAAACCCGCACCGTTCGATTCGCGCAGTAGCGCCTGTGGCCGCAATACAGAATTCTCTGGAATATGCCTTCTTCGTCACGATCTTTTCGGTGCTGCTGGGAACCCTTGCGGCTTATCTCCTCAGCCAGAAAACCCGATTTTCGCGCTGGCTCGATCCCGTTTTTATGCTGCCCCTGGCCGCAAGTGCCGTAACACTCGGTTTCGGGTTTATCATTACCCTGGATGAACCACCCCTCAATTTACGCAGTTCTTACTGGATCGTGCCCATTGCCCATACCCTGGTGGCAATGCCATTGGTTGTGCGGAGTGTACTGCCCTCGCTGAGAGCTATCAAACCCTCTATCGGCGAGGCGGCGGCAGTGCTGGGTGCCAGTCGCTGGCAGCGTTGGCGGCGGATTGAACTGCCTCTCATTACACGCAGCATCGCGGTGGGCGCAACTTTTGCCTTCACGGTCAGTATGGGCGAGTTTGGCGCATCCAGTTTTGTCGCCCGACCCAACCAGCCAACCATCCCCATTGTGATTTTCCGTTTTCTGGGGCAGCCGGGGCTCGCTAATTATGGGCAGGCCCTGGCAATGTCCGTGATTCTCATGGCGGTCTGCGCGGCAGGGTTCGTTCTCATCGAACGGCTGAATCGTGCCGTGATAGGGGAATTTTGATGCTTCACCTGGAACATATTCTCAAAACTTACGACCACACCCCTGTACTCAAAGGTGTCTCTCTTGAGATCGCCCCCGGTGAAATTGTCTGCCTGCTGGGGCCAAGCGGCTGTGGCAAGACCACCCTGCTTCGCATCATCGCCGGACTGGAAACTGCCGATTCGGGTACGGTCATGCTCAACGGGGAAGACATTACACATGTGCCAGTACACCAGCGTGATTTCGGGCTGATGTTCCAGGATTTTGCCCTGTTCCCTCATATGAATGTTGAAAAAAATGTCGCATTTGGGCTGGAAATGCAGCACAAATCCCGGCAGGATACCCGAAAACGGGTTGATGAGGTGCTGGGTCTGGTCGGGCTAGCCCCGTTCAAAAATCGCCCTGTCACCGAGCTTTCTGGAGGGGAACAGCAGCGCGTTGCTCTTGCCCGCAGCCTCGCCCCAAATCCGCGTGTCTTGATGCTGGATGAGCCTTTGGGATCACTGGACGCCGCCCTGCGCGAAAGACTGTCGGTTGATTTACGCGACATCCTCAAGGCAGCGAACGTCACCGCAATTTATGTTACTCACGATCAACAGGAAGCCTTCGCCATCGCAGATCGGATCGCCGTGATGAACGCCGGACAAATTGAGCAGATTGCGCCGCCAGAACAACTTTATCTCTGCCCTGGAACGGTATTTGTAGCGCGGTTTTTGGGATTGGAGAATGTGATACCTGTCGATACCGTTACACAAACAGACAGCAGATATGTTGCCCACACGGTGCTGGGAAATTTTCTGATTGACCGCCCTGCCCGGCATATCTTGCTGCACCCTGTCTACGCCAGTCTTGTTTCTGAAGAAATCGAAGGCGCGATTCCGGTCAAACTGGTCAAAAAAGTCTTTCAGGGCAGCCAGTATGAACTGACCTTGCAGCATGAAAGTGGTATCTTATTGGTTGTGCTGCAAAAAACGCGAAACCTTTCTCTGCGTAGTGATATGCGGCTTCACATCGACCCAAAGGGTATTATTCCACTTTAGGCATCTCGCGCACAGCGAAACCCGATAAACCAGTCTCGCTCGCCCGGTTCGCGGCGAAATCGTTTGGCGGCGCTGGGGCCATAATCAATATAACTGCCTAACCCTCCCCGGTAGACACGGCGGTTGGTGGAGTCATTTTGGTTTTCGCGCCCGTCGTTTTCATCGTAAGGATAAGGACGGTAGAGGCTGCTAACCCATTCCCATACATTCCCGGCCATATCATACGCTCCAACCCAGGAAACTCCATCTGGACGACTGCCCACATCAGCGGTCTGGTTGCCACTGTTGCGGTCAAAGACCAGGGCATCTTCCACCAGGTCGTCGCCCCAGGGATAAATCAAACTATCTGGCCCACGAGCGGCATATTCCCATTCTGCTTCCGTTGGCAAACGTGCACCTCGCTGTTCACAAAAATCACGGGCTTCAAACCACGTCAGATTTTCACGTGGGCGGTTATCGCCCTGGAAAGCACCCGCCGTACCAAACTGGATATTCGTGACTTCATAGCGGTCGATCCAGAAGGGATTATTAAAACAAATGGTGTGCTCCGGATGTTCATCACGCCGTCCATCTTCGTGTCCCATCGTGAAACACCCGACCGGCACCAAGACCATTTCTACACCGTTAAAAGTGCGGATAACAGGTGTCCAGTCGGCATTACTAACAACAGGGGTTGGGGTCGGAGTCGGTGGCCCTTGGGCAATTGTTCCACAGGCGGCAAGAACCGGGGAGAGGAGAAAAAACAGGAGGATTTTTTTGTTCATAGGGCTCATTATTTTCGTTCAAACCGTATCCAGTCTACCGCAACCGCCAGTTTTCGCACATCGCCACTTTCCAGGACATCGGCAGGAACAACCCAGGCGTCATATTCCAGCACCAGAGTCAGGTTTTTGCCATGCCCAACCACCTCTGCCGGAAGGCTGAAAGTATAGGTATTCAGCGAATCAACGACAACTGCAACCTGTTCGTCCAATTTCGTGCCGTTGACGGATAATTCAAGCGAGCGGTTTTCCCAGAAGGCCTGTGCGGAAACGGTCACCTGATACTCTCCTGGCGGCAGATCCAGGTACACCGAAGTTAAAGGGGTGTCGCCTGACCAGCGCAGCGTTAATCCAGCCACAGATTCCGCATAGTGCCAGCCCCAACCAATAAAACGCTGGTCGTCCGCGCTGCCAATATCCACCTGATAAACCCCTGCCTCAATTTCTGGCGGAATCCGTGACGGGCATCCAGCCGGGTGATAGGTGGTGCGGTAGACCAGCGCGTTACCTTCAATCCGCCAGGGACAAACCAGCTCCCGCAGAGAATTGAAGTAACCGATGATTTCTTCCGGCCTACCACTGTTAGCAATCACATAATCTTTGTGAAGCACAAAATACCCAATCGGCCAGCTAAAAATACGCTCGCGCATCTGTTCTGTCACAGTGTGTGCTTCCAGGGAACGGCGCTGCCCCAACCATGCCATCATCGGATCATCAAGATGTAGATACCAGTAATTTTCCAACGGGGCGCGGGCGATGAATCCGTTCACCATGCGCTTTTTGTGCGTCATCCCGTAAAACTGGAATTGGATTGCTCGCGGGTCACCCAACAGAACTTCCCCCGTCCCCGCGCCCGTAGGAATTTCGACAATCCCATAATCCCCATCTTCTTTGCCGATCTCCTCATAAAATTGGTAGGGATGCAGAAGAGGCTGCATAGGAGCCGTTTCAAACAGGCGCACATCGACAGCCAGCAGATAAAAAAGACTGCTCATCAGCGCCACCCGGGCCGCAGTTTGACGCGGTAATGTCCAGGTTTTGCCCACAAACACCATCGCGCAGATCACATACACCGGCCCTAAACGCCAGGGCATACGGAACATCCCATCGGTAATTTCGTACAGCCCGCGAAACGGCATCGGAATTTCGTTTCCGGCAATTTTTACGGTTGGCCCCATTGCAAAAATTAAGGGCGGCAGCATTACCGCAAACCAGAACCATTTGCTGACCTCGCCTTTCATCTCTGGTACAGGCCGCGCAGTTCTTGAAGCAGCGGCGGCAAGACTGGATATGAGCACAACCAGTGTGACAAACCGTCCGGTGGTCGGAGTTGACCAGTCCCACCAGGTTTTTGAGGTGGACAAGAAGCCTGCTGGAAACTCAATCCCCGGACGATCTTCCACCGGACTTGTCACTCGTGTTCCACTAAACTCCAGCATCCAGGGAAGCGGCCCCGCAAACCACAGCAGCAGCAGACAAACACTGACCGACAGCCCGCCTGCCAGGATCACACCGATTCGGTTCGATGCCCGCCATAAAGTCAGCAGCCCATATGGGATCAAGGCAAAAGCAACAAAAATCGGGAACTGCAAATCAGTCAGGCCAAGCCCCCAGAGTGCCGCCCCGTGCAGACCTGCCCACACTGCCGCTGTCCGAAAACGCCGCGCCTCAATTTCCAGGACAATTCGCTTCCACAACAACAGATGGGCTGGCACCCAGAACCAGTCCATCAGATTCAGATGTGTGTTGTAGTAGAAATAGCGCGAAATAGGCAGAATTTGCAGTGCCGCCCCGCCCAGAAGCGCCAGCCCAGGCACGATTCTCTCACTTCGCAGCAGCGTAAATGTCAAATAGCCGTTCAGCAGGCAGCCAATAAACAAAATGATATTAACTGCCGTCAACGTCCCAACGAGAGGCTCAAAAACCGCCCATACAGGAAACCAGAACTGGGTCAGGGTATGGAAGCCATAATTGCTGACCGCCGGAAACATCACAAAATTGCTCTCAAACATTTCGATTCCTGGCGTGGTCAGTGAATAGCGCGTCCACCAGAAATTCCAGTTATAGGCGAAAAAATCGTATCCGGCGGTGTGCGTACCATTGAGGAAAATAATCTTGTGCAGCGTGATAAAGCTCAGCACACCATAAAACAGCAGGGCCAGCCCGTGCAGACGGTTGTTTTTACTCAAGAGGGTCAGTCCATTGAGGGGCATACGGAGAAGTCGCCAGCACTTTTTCCCTGATGCGGCGCCCATATGCCAGATCCCATAAATCATAATACCGCCGCGCCCCCCAGGTCATCAGGTTAAAAATGGGGGTATCAAAAATGAGCTTCCGCATAACCGAGGAGCGGAAAAGCACTTCTAGCCCCGACACGGCATTGTGATGAGCGCCTATAAACTGAGTCTGATGGTCGTAGACTGGCTCCCCCATGACATGGATTTTTTCCGGATTTGCGGTACCAATACCATATTTTTCGCACAGCATCAAATGCTCAATCTGGCGTGGGTTGAAGCCCATAATCTGCGCGGCAGTCGCGTCCAGGGCAACGAGATCACCAGAGGCCAGCACCAATCCCATTTCTTTAGGAAAGCCGGATTTGGGGCCATTTCCTTCCAACCCGATTGTTGCATCCATCACAGCGAATTTAGGCTGCAACAGCGTGTTCAAATCCACCAGGGCTTCGGACAGTACCGGATGAAAATTGTGCCGCAGCGTTTCAAGGCAGCCCCATTGATTTTTAATGGCACCGGTGATGGTACTCTTATTATGAGTTTTCATAAGCGGAAGAGTCACGAGGTGGGTACGGGTCAAAATCTCAGGGATGTGAATATTGTGCAGCACCAGGCGAGAAGAGTCCTTACTGCGAACAAACCGCCCTTTGGACATATTCACCCATTCAACACCATGCTTTTTACAGATTTCTAAAATTCGTGTTTTCCGCACCGCATCTTCAACATTGACAACTACCTGATCTGATTCGACCACATAGATTTCGCTGGCATACCCCTTCAGTGTCTGGATCACACCTTCCACCACCCAGGGAGCGCTAATCGCACCAGGGATAAGGATGTCCCAGCCCAGGTTTGGCTTAAGGGCAACAGCTTCGCCGCGTGGAATAAAAGATTGATAGCTGGCAAGCTCCATCGCCTCACGGACTTTTTCCTGAACCTGTTTGGCAGGAGCTTTCACAATACTGACTATCGCAAGTTTTTCGATGGCAGATGTCTGCATAATTTTTATCCACCTTGAGCAGAAAGCACAGCGCGTGCCCCTGCTCCTACCTCCGTTTTTCGTTTATTAACTTTGCCACCGTTCGACCTACCCGAATTGCAGCACTGATAGTGCGGTCTTCGGGATAAAACTGGGTCGAATCTGTGACATATAAACCTCTGGTAGGTGTCTCATATTCCGGTACAAGGTCGACAAAATGTGTGTGGCAAATCGCCTGCGCGTAACGGGCACGGAACACCTGGTACGACTTAACCCAGTGATCATCAAAGTCCGGGTTAATCATTTTCAGCATTGTGGAATATTCTTTATACAGATAATCGGCGTCAAATTCGTAGCGTGGATCCTCTGGGCGCAGGTAATAGGGGATATACAGGACATGCACATTTTTTTCTCGTACATGCCGGTTTAACTGCGAGTATTCGATAAACCCGTTGAATGAAATTTCCGGATCGTTCACATTCGTCCAGAAAGCCTCGCTGATCGGGCGGTCAAGATGAAGAAGCATACACACCACCCCGATATATTCAACGTTATCGATCTTTTCCTTAAAACGGGCGTCTACGTTCGGTGCCATCTTGCTCAGAATCGGCAGCGCGACGGTAGATACCACCTGATCTGCCTGCAAAATTTCCCCGTTTTTGAGGCGTACCCCGTTCACCTGCCCCTGATCGATAAGAATTTCTTCCACAACAACACTGCCACACAGCGTTACATTCGGTTGTTTTTCCAGAAATTCAACCAGCGCATTCGTGACAGTATCAGTGCCGTATTCCAGATAGCCAAGATAATCCTGCCCAATCAGCCCCTTGCGGGAGGTTGCCACACGGTTGATTCTATGCCAGATCCATGCAGCGGAAATCTTGTCGTGGTAATCGCCGAATTTGACACCGAGCAGAGGATGCCAGATCACGTAGTAAGCTTCCTTGCCAACTTTGTCCATCAGCCACGCACGTGCCGGGATTTTATCCAGGTCGCTCCAATCCTTGCGGAAACGTGAAGCCAGAACATGCAGGCCAAATCGAAGGCGCTGAAGCGGGGGCACGGGTTTGAAGGTCAACAGATGGTGTGGGCGGCTGAACTGGTACATCCGCCCGTTGTAAAAAAACTGCGTGCGCGAAATTTCCCAGTGCAGATACTGGCTCAGACCAAGCTCACCAATCAGTTGAATCAGGTCGTGGTCAGCCCGGCAAATAAAGTGATAAAACCGTTCGATATGAATTCCTTCGAGCGGAATTGTGCTGGCAAGACCACCAAATCGGGGGGCAGATTCAAGGACGGTTACTTTTTCTCCTGCACGAGCCAGATCATAGGCAGCCGCGAGTCCGGCAAGCCCGCCGCCGATAACAATTGTCGCCATAAATATCATTCCTACAAACGCGGAAAATTATAGCAGAAGTGGCAAGAGGAAAGGGGGGCAGCCCCCCTGTGCTTAAGGCCTGTAACCCGATTCTTGAATCCGGTGGGCATCACCACTACTGAAAATCAGCACATCAATATTGCCTTCGTCATTAGGGCCAACATTCACCTGATAATCACCGTAACTGAGTTTATAAAGATAAATGTTTCTCCACTTGGCGATCAGCAGGTGCGCTTCAGGTTTTTCCGGCAGGCGATCCAGCGCTTCAGCGGTCACGTAAATGACCTGCCGCCCATTGCCTTTGGCATCGAGAGTCAAAATCTGGATGTCAAAGCCAGGGTAATCGGCACGTGGAATGGCAAACACGGAATATTTGCCATAGCAGTTAATCGGCTGGATAGGGTCGTTGAAGCAGAAACAGGGCAAACAAGCATTCGCGGTTTTGACCGGACTCAATGCAAAAATTCCCAGAGCCAGGATTGATGCGACCAATGCCAAAAAGATGATTTTGCGTAACTGCATGTCGCTGATACTCCTCAAGATAACCTCGAATTGTGATTATATATTCTGCTCGCTGGTCTGAGTATGAGCAAATTTCTCCGCAATGGAAAAACCACTCCGCATGATATACACTACGCCCGCTGAGAGCTGGAATTGCTGGAATGCTTAGCCTCGTCATAAAACGGCTGGGAATGATGTTGTTTGGAATTATGATTGCCTGGATTATGGTCGAGGTGTTTTTGCGCGTTGGCTATGATGCCCTGCCCAGAGACGCTCAAAGCATTCTTCAGCATGTGCGGCGTGTGCCCTGGGACGAAGAAAAACTCGTGCCACCTTTCCCCTACATCCTGAGCCGTGAACATCAGGCAATGGTGGCGCCAGGTCATAAAAATTACCCGGTACACTGGGGCGATGCAAAATTTACCTTTGACACCATCAGCCTGTGGGATATGCCAGTTGGCTTCCGTACCCGCGAACCCCAGTGGCCTGTGCAGATTGTTGCGCTGGGGGATTCGTTTACGTTCTGCTGGACCGACTTTGACGACTGCTGGGCGGAACGCCTCCATAATGATTACGGCTACAGTGTGATGAATCTGGGTGTTCCCGGTACGGGAACCCTTGCCCATCAAAGTCTGATTGAGCCCTATGTGAAACCGCTTGAACCAAAGGTTATCATCTGGCAGTGGTATGGCAATGACTTTAAAGACGATTATGACCTGGACAAGATGCGTGGTAATGTCCAGCCCCTGCCTGAACCTCCGCAGCCCGAAACTTCTCCTGATTACGGCACATTCGCCGAATACTCCACGGTCTATCGCTTGATTCGGGACTGGTGGTACAAACAAGACCATCCGGTAGACGATCATGGATTTGTAACAACGGTTAATGGACGACAGGTCTTTTTTACAGATGAGCTGGGCGCGAACGATTTTGGCTACGCCTCTGTTGAGCATGGCTGGCAGCGTGGGATAGCGACCCTGCTTGAAGTCCAGCAGCTTGCCCAGGAAGAGCTCGATGCTGAGATCGTGATTTTAATCATCCCAACAAAAGAAGAAATTTATGCCCCGGAAGAACTGGATGACGATTTTCTCCGGAAAATGAGCGAAGGCAGGCTACGTTTACGCTCAATTTGTGAAGAAAATCACTGGCACTGCGTGGATATGTTTGATACCTTTCAGGAGGCGGTAAAATCCGGCAAAACGGTTTACCATGCTTTCGATTTTCATCTCGATGCGAGTGGTAACCAACTGGTTGCCGAAGCACTGGCACAGTATTTGAAAGCGCATGAGGACATCAACTTTGAATAGAAATTTCCTGCGTTTAGCGGTGGTTGGGATAGGGGCAGCGGTACTTATTCTTGCTGCCCCTATTAGCGCCCAAACTCCAACCCCAGACCCCGAAGTCATCCAGCAGGGACAGACCCTATACCAGGCTACCTGTGCCTCCTGTCACGGATTGAACACAGGCGAAGTAACAGGTAATGTTATTATCGGCAAAGACCTTGTGAATAACGTATTTGTACAAAGCCTCTCGGATGAAGAACTGCTGGCGTTTATCCAACAGGGGCGCCCGGTCGAAGATCCGTTAAACACAACCAAAATCTTGATGCCACCGCGTGGGGGCAATCCAAATCTGACAGATGCTGACCTTATGCTCATCATCGCTTATCTCCGCACATTAAGTGACCCCGATGCCTCGCGCCTGGTCGCTTCCGAGGTTGAGGATACAGGAACAGGAACGGGCAGTTACCAGTGGGTTCAGGTGGTGGATAATCTCGACAACCCTTTGCAGTTGGTCAATGCGGGTGATGGATCGGGGCGGTTGTTTGTCGCAGAACAAACCGGATACATTCTGGTGATTGAAAATGGCGAATTTCATCAGACACCTTTTCTTGATATTTCTACGCTGATCCCCGATTCGGTTTATCACGGCGGCTATACCGAACAGGGACTATTAGGCCTGGCTTTTCATCCTGACTATGAGAACAATGGACAGTTTTTCATTTCCTATACCAACGATGCGGGCGACAGCGTGATTGCGCGTTATCAGGTCAGCACAGATGATCCCAATGTGGCAGACCCGAACAGCGCTCAAATTCTCCTGACCCTCGACCAACCTTTTCCCGACCACAACGGGGGCAACATCCTGTTTGGGCCAGATGGCTATCTTTATATTGCCTTTGGAGATGGTGGCAACCCGTATGAACCTAATTACAACTCGCAAAATCCCACGACCTTCCTCGGCAAAATGCTGCGAATTGATGTCAATGCGGAGACCTACCGGGTACCGGAAGACAATCCCTTTGTGAACGATCCTAACTTCCCGCCAGAAGTCTGGGCCTATGGCTTACGCAATCCCTGGCGATTTAGCTTTGACCGCGCGACAGGTGACTTGTACATTGCCGATGTGGGACAGTGGCTGATCGAAGAAGTGAATTTCCAGCCTGTGGGCAGCCCTGGTGGCCAGAATTACGGTTGGAGCGCTTACGAAGGCACACAGCGCTATCTGATGGATGTTCAGGTAACCAGCGAAGTCACACTACCGGTACTGCAATATACGCATGATATGGGCTGCTCGATTACAGGCGGGCCAGTCTATCGGGGCAAGAATTTACCCGATTTGCAAGGCAGATATTTCTTCGGAGATTATTGCAACGGCAGTGTCTGGATTGCGTCCCAGGATGAATCCGGCGAATGGGGCGCAGAACTCTTCCTCAACACCGATTTTGTGATTTCCTCTTTTGGCGAGGATGAACAGGGCGAACTGTATCTGGTTGATTACAAGGGTGCAATTTACCGTCTGGAAGTCCAGAAATAACAGCAAGGGAGTTGTCAGCGACCCGCCCCCGGCGGGTCCACCGCTGCAAACCGTATCCAGTCCAGTGCCAGGGCTAAGCTACGTGGATCAGCACTTTGCCCAACGTCCGTTGGAACGTCCGGCGAGTCGTAAACAAACTGCACGATGATATGTTTGCCATCCCCGATAACTTTCTGTGGCACAAAAAAGGTAAATTCCTGAAGAAAATCGGTTTTTATGGATACGGTATCTAAGGCAGTGCCATTCACAACGATTTGCAAGCTGCGTTCCCGCCAGAAAGACTGCACTGCCAGAGAAATTTCATAATCTGCGGGGGGTAGGTCAACATACAGTTCGGCCTGTGGATACGCCCCCATCCAGCGCCAGCTAATCCCTGCCGGATATTCCGGCCAGTAAAATCCCCACCCCAGATACGATTCATCGCCATCTGCTCCCACGTCCACCTGATATACTCCTGGTTGGACTTCAGGCGGTGTGCGTGCCGGACAGCCGTTGGGATGCCAGGCAGTGCGATAGGCAATCGCATCATCCTCAACGGCAATTGGACAGAGTAAGTCCGGCAGTCGGTTAAAGTACCCGATAATTTCCTGAACTGCATCGGTCTCCAACCCTATTGCATCCTGATGGATCACAATATACCCAATCGGGTAGGTAAAAATCATCTCACGCAGCAGGGGTTCCACAACCGTCAGTTCCAACGCACGGCGCTGACCAAGCCAGCTCAACACGGGATGGTCAGTCCGCAGATACCAGTAATATTCCAAATATGCGCGTGAAAAATGCCCGGTCACCATGCGCTTGTGATGAATTGAGCCATAATACATCGGCTTCAGATCTTCTGGCTTGCCTACCGTCACAATGCCATCGCCAACTGCAACAGGTACTTCCAGAACCACATACTCATCATAGGGATCACCTGTTTCTGACGCCATCATCTTATAAAACTTATAAATGGGGGGATTCGGCTGTGTTTCGATGGGAATCAGATGATAGGCAAGTAAAACCCAGAACAGAACAGGAATCAGAAAAACGTGGAGCCGTTTAGCTACAATCGGTGTCCAGGCCAGCCCCGCGAAAACCAGAGCGGGGAATACGAATACTGGCCCCAGGCGTCCGGGCGCTCGAAATGTTCCGCCTGTTAGTTCGTGCAGCCAGGCATAAGGCATCCTTATCGTTGTTCCGGCAAGGGTAATTTCCATGCCTGCCGATAGAATCAAAGGAGGCAGCATCACCCCAAACCAGAACCATTTTAGTCTTCGAACCTCTTTCCGAGTCTGTCGGATCAAACTCACTGCGAGGGCACTGAATACGGCCAGGGTAATCAATCCCCCGGCAGAATAAAGTCGCACATAATCGGGAATTCCAACATAACCGTCCGGGAATGGGATGCCCCAGATTAACCCACCTTCTGCCGCAACCGTTTTATCACGGTCAAATTCCAGCATCGGACGCAGCGGGCCAACCCACCAGGATAAAATCAGAAAGACCACCAGGGCGAATCCACCCAACGCTGCCAGTTTGACGCGCCGCCTCGATTGGATCATTGTTAACAGCGCAAACGGCGGGAGGAGAAACGCCAGGAAAAGTAAATGCTGCAAGTCAGTCAGCAGCGCAGCCCACAGCGCAGCCCCCTCAATGCCAGCCCATGCCCAACTCTTCCAGCGATGATGAGCCTGACGGGCGACCTCACCCCATATCAGCAAATGGGCAGGATACCAGAATACACCCAGCAAATTGGGAGTTGTCCACCATGTTGCCAGGAACATCAACGGGGTGACTTCCAGCGCCGCGCCTCCTAACAGCGCCAACCCGTTGGAAACCCCAGCACGCCGCAAAAAGGCATAACACAACAGCCCCGTCAGCGTAAATGCTGTCCACGAAATCGCATTAAAGGCGCCCAGAGCCCCCAACAGCGGCTTGGTTACTGCCCACAGGGGAAACCAGAATACTGCCAGCGTGTGGTAAGAGATATTGGAGGTAAACGGGAAAATCACATAGTTAGTTTCATACAAGTTCGCGCCAGGTGTATCCAGTATATGCCCGACCCACCAGTAGCTCCAGCTAAAATGGTAGTAGTCAGTCGCGCCCTGCCCCGGAATGCGTGAACCCGTTGTGAAAATCACTGTAAAGAGGGAGAGAAAACCCACCAGGACATAAAAAAGAAGAATGGCGAACTGGCGTTTGAGCGGCATAATGAGCTAAGGGTTGGGGGGCCATTCTTTATGCAGAACACCCATATACACCAGATCATCATAGGAGCCGCCGCTCCATACATGGGAACGCCGCCACACCTTATGAAAGTTTCGCAGGCGGAAGGCATAATCCAGAAACAGGCTGACCTCCTCACGCCCATAACCACGTCCCCAGTAATCTTTATCGCCAATCATGATACCAAGTTCACAGGTATGGGCATTGACATCAAAATTAAACAGGCCGCAGATGCCGATAAACTTCCCCTCGGTTTCAATCGCAAAATCTGAGCCGTCCCGCCCTCCATGACTGACCCGCTGGTCGAATTCTGCCTGGAGACGGGGCAAATCGTCGCGGGTTAAGGCTCGCAGAATTACACTTTCCCCTTTTAACACACCAGAGCCTTTCTATCCAAATCGTCGATTGGCAGCCGCCCGTGACCCTAAAATTTCGGCAAGCTGCATGGCGCTTGTTACTTCCACCACGTCTATTCCCACATACGGCCAGCGCTGCAAAATGCTGTCATGTACGGTGTACCGCATCTCTGGCGTCGTGATGAGCGTTATCATCAAGGACACATCGTGCGGTAGAAAATGGATAATTTCGTAGTCCAACAGCACACTTGGACGAAAGGCTTCCCAGTAGCGCCGCGCCGCCTCAATTTCGTAGAACCAATTAGTTTCCTGCTGTGAGGCCAGAATCACCGCATGGAAATCCGGCACACTGTGGATCGGGCCGGGGCCGGGGGGAATGGTCGGGCTTGGGGTAACGAGCGGGTCAACAATCGGCTGGGTAGGATAGGCCGCGAATTCTTCCCCAAACCAGCGCCGGAACAATACATTGGTAATTGGACCACGAATATCATAATCGTACCAGTTACGGTTCACAGGATCGGAGTGATAGGTAAAAATCGTCATTCCCTCGACAAAAGGGTACTCCTGGAACTGCTGGTCAGCCCAGAGAAGCTGGTCAGCATAAAATTCCTCCGCCGATTTCCCATCCAGCAACCCCAGCCGCTGCCAATCGTTGACCCACGTGCGCCAGCCACCCCGTGATTCATTGTTGGTATAATGGCGGTAAGTTTCGATCCCAGCGTTGTCCAGCCCGAACTCGGTCAGCACAATTTTCAAATCGCCATAGCCCATATTACGAAGTGCTTCATGGTCGCGCCTGCATCGAAAAGCCAGCCATGATTCCAGTCCGTCCGGGTCATCGTAGCGAATAATGGGCCGAAAAACCAGATTTCGCGGGTCGTCATAAAGGCGGCGGTCATTATTTGGATTCCCCAGATTCGTCCGCCCATGCCAGAGGGTAATAAACAGTCCCGCGTAAGCGTGCAGACCAATCAGGCTGCCCGTATTACGTACTGCATCCAGCAGGCCGACATCTCTGGCACGGATCCAATCTGCCGCCTCGGTGGTACCAACCGCTGCATTAATCACGACGGATCTCAAACCATAGCGGCTGAACATGGTGTTCACACGCTCAGCTTCGAATCGCAGATACGCCTCAGACGCACCCGCTTCATTAAAGGATTCGACATACATACGAGAATTTCCCTGCTGGCTGACCAGCGAGCCATGAAACATCCCCAGCCAGGTTTCGAGCGTACTTTCCCGATAGGTATTAATCCAACCCTCAAAATTGCCGGGTTCCCCTGCCGGATGATTCCAGTAGAAGCGCTGAATGAGTTTAGTATCGGGAATCACATCAGCGACCAGCGGCAAATACCCTATGTCCCCCATTGACTTCACCACAGGTGGTTGCCAGCGTGCCAGCACCTCTCGCACCTCGTCGATAGGCGGTTCAAGCAGGAAATGGGGGGCAAGTTTTGTGAATACCATTACACATCCAGTATCACTTCACGGCCGAGCAGCCATGCCAGATGGAGAGTGTACAAAAACTGCTTGAAATCGCGGGTCGAATAATCATCATCTGGCGAAATACTGATCTGGAAGGGATATTTTTCGGCGGCATCAGATGGGGTCGGCGTTAAGGCCATCAATTCACTGGCTTCCATGTCACGCCGGATCGCATTGAGATACATTAGAATCATCACTGCCCGCTTAGGTTGAATCGAGCCAAGCATAAACAGCAGTTCAAAAAGCTGGTCAGCCGTGATTTTCATTTCCGGGTACTCGCGCCCCATCGTATCGGGATTCTGAAAAATAACCCCTTCCTGGTCACGATATTGGCGGGCAGTCGCACCCGTCAAACCCATTTCTTCGGCTTTCGACAGCAGCAAATATGGGAGGGGTTCTTCTGGAGAAGGAAGCTGGTACAGCATCCACAGTTCAACCTGGGCAGAAATTGGATAACTGATGCGTCCAATACAGCCAAATGGTTTCGCAAAGCGATTCGCTGGACAGTCTTCACAATATGGCGCAAGGACATCCAATTCGGCGTGCTCCGCCAGTAAATCTTTGACCAGCACAGTGCGCGTTTCGGTTTCGCCGTTGGCAGTACGCAGGGTGACCTCGCCGCCCATATGGTCAATCGCCCGCTGATCATTATTCTGACGGTAAAATTCGAGGATCGACGCCGCCCGTTCACCCGCCTTCAGCCGCCGGATAATCCCATCTGTCGTCATCCGCTCTTTTGGTACACAGCCAAAACCGATGCTGTAATCCACACCCATTTTAGACCTCACTCTGGATAAAATGATGCGCCACAATCGTCTGCTCATGGGTCATCGTGACAATCGAATATCCCCCTGGAACCACATCGTCGATTTCAGAACGTGCCATATCGGGCCAGGCATAAAACTGGAAGGCAGCAGATGGCGCGGCACTGCACAAGATTCCATCCCGATACCCGCTGTAGGGACGGTGAATGTGCCCGCAAAATACGCCGCGCAGCCTGGGTTGGTACGGCTTCAGCACATCAAATAAGGCTGCTTCATTCATGATACGCATGTCTCTATCGTACCAGGTGTTGCCCGTTTGCAGCGGCAGATGGTGTACGACCAGACACAATGAACGGGCTGACGAACTGGCACATTTTTTCTGTAACCATTCCAACTGTTCTTCTGGAACATAACCCTGCGGATCCACTTTTCCCCGTGTATCCAGCACCAGAAAATGGAAACCCTGTACGGTGAAATCATAATAGAGGGGCTCATTTCCACCAGCCTGCTGAAGCAAAAACCGCCGCATCAGAGCGGGGCTGTCGTGGTTGCCAACCACATAATAAATGGGGTATTTCAGCTCCGTAAACACCTGTGCCGCTAATTGCCCCGCCTCATCTTCAAAATAGTTCGTAATATCACCCGTATGCAGTACAAAATCCGGGGCAAAGGGCAGTCTGTCATTGAGATGGCGAACCAGCGCTCTGGCATGGTTGTATGTATTCCGCCCATGCAGGGTATAGTCTGGCGTAGAGCCAAGATGCGTGTCACTGATGTGAACGAATTTGAGCATAAAAATTTCCTTATGAGATGCACAAATCAGATTATAACAGGTACACTCTAAAGAGATAATTTGGAGAACCCGCAGTGAAAAAACGATGGCTATTATTGATTATTATCATGCTGCTGGCGGCCTGCAACAAAAACGGCGATGAAAAAAACGACGAGTCAAACGATACCAGCAATATTCCGGTGGAAGCAGTAGAGAATTTGCCCGTTCGTCCGGAAAATCTGACAACCGTGACGGTAACCCATGTGGTTGATGGGGATACCGTGGATTTAGCGGACGGTACACGCATCCGTCTGATTGGAATCAACACCCCAGAACTCGACCAGCCTTACTACGATGAAGCGACCCAATTTACGCGCGCCCTGCTGGAAAATAAGCAGGTTGGCCTTGAATTTGATGCCGATGAGTTGGATCAATACGACCGCACGCTGGCCTATCTGTGGATTGGCGATGAGCTCGCAAATTACACCATTGTGCGGTCAGGGTGGGCAAACAGCCTATCGATCCAGCCCAATGTCAAATACGCAGTGTACATTGAGCAGGCGCAGGAAAAAGCTGCTGCTGAAGGGGCTGGCATCTGGCAGCAGAGCCAGGCAACTGTCGCTATCGATTTTGTGCAGTACGATCCCCAGGGGCCCGACGAAGAAAATATGAACGATGAGTACGTTCGGCTCTACAACAATGGAACGGTTGAGATTAATATTGCAGGGTTCACCGTAAGCGATGAGAGCCGAAGAGTATATACATTCGGCGATCTGACCCTGCTGCCTAATGGGCGGGTCACCCTGCACAGCGGCTGCGGGGTGGATACGCCACCCAGCCAGGTCTTCTGGTGCGCCGGCGACCCGGTGTGGAATAATTCCGGGGACACCGTGTATGTTTATGATACGGAAGGGCGTCTGGTGGTAAGAGAGGTCATTTCAGGACGTTAAATGCAATACCGTGGTTTGCTCAGTGATTATGATGGTACTGTCAGCACCGTCCAGAATACCATCTCCGAAAATGTTTCCCACGCCCTGCGACTGCTGCATCGTCGGGGAATTCATTTCGGATTCTGCACTGGCCGTGCCTACAGTTTCCTCGCACCCTATATCAAAGACCAGGGTTTAGACGGAGCACATGTAGTCTGTGGTGGAGCGCAGCTTGTCGATTCTGAAGGCCATATCCTGCGCGAAACCCTCATTCCCGCAGATACGATGCGAGAAGTTGCCCATCAGATTCTTTCCATGAATGGGCTACTGATTGTCAAAAAAGGGGACTTATACGGCAATGCACTGGCAATTCAAGATGCGGAACACCGGGTTGGGCTGTTCATTCGGCCGCTGGATGAACTCCGTGATTGGAATATACCCGCTTTTTTCGTGGGGCATTTAGATGATGAGAGTTGGAATACATTAGAAGCCCGCACCGACATCGGACTGAGCAAGCAGCGTGGACGTTACGAAAAGCAGGGTTTTTTTGCTGATGGGGTCGCACCCGGGGTCAGCAAAGGTTCAGGAGCACGGTGGTGGTGTGAATATCACGGCCTTGACCCGCAGACCGTAATCGGTATAGGAGACGGTGAAAATGATGTGGCTCTGTTTGAGACAGTTGGATTAGGGATCGCTGTTGAAAACGCGGTTCCCGAACTCAAAGCACGAGCGGATACCATTGCACCAGCCCTGGATGAAGATGGTGTTGCCTGGGCAATACACAGGTATTTTTAGTATGAGTAATCTGGTGATAATGATTTTACGAGGGCTGGTTGGGTCTTGCCCGAACTGCGGCAAAGCCGGCATTTTTAAAGGTCTTTATGCCCTGCACAAAGAATGCCCGAACTGCCATACGCCATTTGAACGAATGGTGGGTGATTTTACAGGAGCGGCTTATGTGAATGTAGTCGCAACCAGTGCGATTGTCGTGCTTGTATCGATGGTGCTGGTTGCCACGACGGAGATTCCTCTGGCGGTCTTACTGCTGGCCGGGATTCCTATCATTGTGATTCTGGCCACGATTCTGCATAAGCCCATTAAGGGTGTATGGGTCGCCATACTGGTATATATTGACCAGATGGAACGGGAAAACAGTGCATAACTACAGTCTTGTCAGACATGATGGGCAGTGCTACAATCTGGCATATTCTTAAGGGCGCGTAGCTCAGCTGGTTAGAGCGCACGGCTCACATTCGTGAGGTCAGGGGTTCGAGTCCCTTCGCGCCCATTTTAATATCCAGGTCACTCTCCCCCAGAATAAATCGAACCGCTGATTTTTCACCCTCGCTTCTTAGTGCAAACTAAAGTACTAAGATCGCAATTTGTTAATATGAGATACAATAGATAAAAAATTCGAGGCAGTAAGATGCGTAACGGGTTCCTGTTAGTGACTCTTTTTGTGCTCGGCATCGAGGGCTTACAACTGAGTGGTATCCTCAGATCATCAGAAACAGGCGGCTTCCTCCTGCTCCTTGCAGGAACAATTGCGGGCATCGTCTGGTTTATCCAGGCCAACCGCAACCGCACCCCCAGCCGCAGCGAAAGAGAAAACTTCGCCTGGAAACTGCGGTCAACCCGTGAGCGCGAACGTGCCTTCTATGAACTGGCGACTACCCTGAGCTCCACACTGGATTTTCAAAAAGTGCTGGACGCGACACAAGACATCGGTAAACTGGCCCTGCATGACCCTGATCCTAACGAACGCCTGATCAGCGCTGTGTTTTTGTTCCAGGGGGATAAACGCGAACTTCATCCGATCAGTTCACGCGGATTGACGCAGAAGGACAGCAGCCGGCTGACCGCAGGAAAGCAGGGTGTGCTGGGACTCGCGCTTCAGCAGGACGACCCCGTTTTTGCGATCAATGCCAAAAAAGACAACGAACTCAGTTACTATGCAGGATTTCAACCCTGCCTTTCACTTGTAGCGATTCCCCTCCGCGCAGGCTTCGAAGAATACGGCGTGATGGTTTTTGGCAGCGAAAAATCGAATGCGTTTTCCGACGAATCAGTGGACATGCTGAAAGCGATTGGCAAACAGGCCACCATTGCGCTGCAAAACGCCTTTCTGTATCAAAAACTGCTCACGGAAAAGGAGCGCATTGTAGAAGTCGAGGAAGATGCCCGGAAAAAGCTCGCCCGTGATCTGCATGACGGCCCCACCCAGAGTGTAGCTGCCATCGCCATGCGCGTGAACTACATCCGTCGCAGCATGGAGCGGCAGCCGCAGCAGGCGATTGAAGAACTGGGCAAGGTCGAAGAACTCGCCCGGCGTACCACCAAAGAAATTCGACATATGCTCTTTACCATGCGCCCCTTGATCCTGGAAACCCAGGGATTGGTCGCAGCACTGCATCAGCTTTCTGAAAAAATGCGCGATACACATAACACCAATGTGGTTATCGAAGCGGAGCAAAACGTCGAAAAATGGCTGGACAGCCACGCTCAGGGTGTCGCTTTTTATATCATCGAAGAAGCGGTTAACAACGCCCGCAAGCACGCGCAATCCGACCACATCTGGGTAAGGTTGAAGCGACAGAATACAGCCTACCTTGTTGTAGAAATTGAAGACGATGGCGTGGGTTTTAATATCAGCGAAGTGAACACGGATTACCACCTGCGTGGCAGCCTCGGCATGGTCAACATGAAAGAGCGTGCGGAACTCATCGAAGCCCAGCTTCAACTGACCAGCCAGGCCGGGGTCGGTACCAAAATCACGATGGTTGTACCAATTAAGCGACAGCCATCGGATGTGACTGAACCGATCCGCCCTGTTGCTCACATTGATAATCCGCTGCAAATCTCTGCTAATCCACCCACACAACCTCAAAAGGACAAATCCAACATCCCATACGCAACTAAACGTTCGCCGAGTTCGTAAAATACGGTAGAATTACACAGGTATTCGATACACGACACAATGCGGTGGTGTTTGACAGACATTCACACGATGGATGTCTGCATCATGAGCTGCCGACATTTTTACAAGGAGCAATAATTGGTATGCGCGTGTTGATTCTTGGTGGTGATGGTTATTTAGGCTGGGCAACAGCGTTGCGTTTTTCAAAACAGGGGCATGACGTTGCCCTGGTAGACAATTTCCTGCGGCGTAGAATGCACCTGGAACGTGGAACCGACAGCCTGACCCCAATTCACCGCCTGCAAGAACGCCTTGAAGCCTGGAAAGAAGTCACTGGAAAAACGATCACGGCCTTTATCGGTGATCTTCAGGAATGGGAATTCACCAGCCGCGTCATTAAAGAATTCCGGCCAGAAGCAATTGTACATTATGGCGAAATTCCCAGTGCCCCCTATTCGATGATTGACGTTCATCACGCGGTTCAGGTGCATCAGAACAATGTCAATGGCACGCTGCATGTGCTGTTTGCTATGCGTGATTATGTACCCGACTGCCATCTGATTAAACTTGGCACCATGGGCGAATATGGCACTCCCAACATTGACATCGAGGAAGGCTGGATTGAAGTTGAACACAACGGGCGCAAAGATACCGTGCCCTTCCCCAAACAGCCGGGGTCGTTTTATCATCTGACCAAAGTACACGACAGTGATAATATCATCTTTGCCTGCAAAATCTGGGGGTTGAAGGCCACGGATTTAAATCAGGGGGTCGTGTATGGGATTGATACTCCTGAAACGGTTCTTGACGAACGCCTTATTAACCGCTTTGATTACGACGAATGTTTTGGAACCTACCTGAATCGTTTTGTGGTGCAGGCGGTGGCGGGTATCCCATTGACGGTATATGGGAAAGGCGGGCAGACACGCGGGATGCTGGACATCCGGGATACGCTGGCCTGTGTTGAACTCGCCATGATGAATCCTCCCAAAGGCGGGAGAATGCGTGTTTTTAACCAACTGACTGAAACCTTCAGCGTGATGGATGTCGCCACACTTGTGCAGGCACAAGGGGCAAAATTGGGTTTGAATGTGCAAATCGCTCACTATGAAAATCCGCGTTGGGAATTGGAAAATCACTACTACAACCCCAAGCACAGCAAGCTCATTGAACTCGGCTTGCAACCCCATTTTCTGGCAAATACACTGGTTGACAGCATGATTGAGCGTGTTATCCAGTATCAGGATCGCATCATCAAGGATGAGATTGTGCCGCGCATCCGCTGGGGCAGCGGGGATGCTGAAACCAAAGTCACCATTCGGGAATATGAGCCAGCTACCGAACCCATTCCAGCAAGTGACTAATTCAAAAACCAACGCCGGGCATCCACCCGGCGTTTTTGCTTATTCCGTCTTACTCAATCTCAGAAGACACGGATACGTGTGGTCTAAAAACATGAAGCCGTGCTTCGTCACAATGGGGCGGCTCATCGGGCTGGCATCAATGGTCAAAAAGCGAAAGCCGCGCTGCCTGGCTTCCTGGGTACGTGCCGCCAGCAGCGAGCTGTACACCCCTCGTCCACGATACGCGGGCAGCGTTGCCCCGCCCCATAAATCAGCAAACTGTGTACCAGGATGATAATAAATCCAGGCAGAACTGACCGGTATCCCATCCATGATTACCGCATAAACCGAGAGGATTTCAGGGCGATCCTGTAAATCGGTTTTGAGCTGATGTCCCAAATCACTGTAGTCTTCCCCCGCCCAGACTTTTCTTTGAACAGAAAGGATTTCATCCACTTGTGCCGGGTCAGTGATACGGCGGACAGGAACTTTGGGCGATTGGAGCAAAAATGCAGGGGCATTTTCAATATCCAGCGCCATTAAAGCCTCGGCTTCACCGACTTCAAACCCGTATTTTGCCAGCCGTGCTTTGAGATTGGCGGGGGTATCATGATTGTAAACCTTCCACTCCACGTCACGTCCCAACTTTTCAAAATAGGCGATTTCGCCCCGGATAATGTCATCGGCATTGCTTTCCGAGAGCGACGAATACAGCACAAAGTTCTGAATCCCTTCCAGGGAAATATGGCGAACCACATACGGGGTTTCCTCACGGCGAGTCGTAGGATAGGTGATTTCCCGCCGCATCTGTTGATCATACAGTTCAAGAATTTGCTTTGAATTCATCTCAATAACCCATATTATCACCAGAGGGCTTGAGCCTTCTGTTCAAACTATAGTGCGATCAATTTTTCCAGGTCTTCTGGCGTTTCAACCGATATTCCGGCAGCACCACGATCAATACGCTTCAAAAGACCTTTTAATACTCCGCCAGGCCCTAACTCGATAAAAGAATTCACCCCCGCCGCCAGCATCGTTTGAATGCTTTCCGTCCAGCGCACAGGAGAAATAATTTGCACGGATAACTCCTGACGAAGCGCGGCAACATCAGTAAGTGGCTGCGCGGTCACGTTAGCTACCACAGGAAAACGCGGTGCATGGAAAGGTGTCTGTTCCACAACCATTCCAAATTCCTCACCTGCCTCTTTCATCAAGGGCGAATGCACTGCAACACTGACCGCTAGTTTAACCGCTTTTTTCGCTCCACGCTCGTTCGCAAATTCCACTGCCTTATCGAGTGCTGCATGGCTGCCTGAGATCACGACCTGGCCGGGGCAGTTGTCATTCGCCAGGACTACCACTTCTCCGGTGACTTGCTGTGCGTCCTGGCATAACAGCCGCACGGCATCAATTTCCAGCCCCAAAAGGGCAGCCACCGCGCCAGGGGACTTCTCGCCAGCATCCCGCATCAAACTGGCGCGTTTTTGCACCAGCCGCAGCCCATCCTCAAAAGTCAGTGCACCAGCCGCAAACAACGCGGTGAATTCGCCGAGACTGTGCCCGGCAGCGAAGGCCGGCAGCGCTGTGAGGTTGTCATTTAAAGCACGGAAAGCGGCTGCACCAGAGACAAACAAGGCAGGTTGGGTATGAATGGTTTCGTTAAGCTGTTCGGCAGGCCCTTCAAAGCATAACTTTGCAAGATCATAACCTAAAATATCATTGGCCTGTTCAAATGTTTCTTTCACAACCGGGTAAGCATCTGCCAGCGCTTTGCTCATGCCCACCGTTTGTGAACCCTGCCCCGGAAATAGAAACGCGGTTTGCTGCCAGTTCATCTGAAAGTTCCTCTTAAGGTCGACCTAAAATTTGCTGTGCTGTTATTTAAATCAAAAAGCCGCACGGCTGCGGCTTATGATAATTGGTGTCGCATGAATGCTTAATCTGTGGCTTCTTCAATCTCGAAAACGACTTCGCCCTTATAGACACCACATTCAGGACAAACCTCGTGAGCAGGTTTGTAAGCGTTGCAGTTGTCACATCTGACCAGATGCTTTACAGAAAGCGCATCATGGGCGCGACGGTTGCGCTTACGACGCCGCGATAATTTTCGCTTGGGAAGTGGCCCCATGACTAGATTTCTCCTCGCGCAGTGTCAGCGCTTGTAACCAGAGTGTTGGCATTATAGCAGTACGACTCTCAAAGTCAAGAGCGTTCCTCGGCGTCAACAGGCACTTCCTCACGCTGGTGGATCGGCATGGTGGCAGGTTGTTCAGCAGGTGTCTGAGATGGCGGTACAACCGTCATGCGTGCTTCACGGTCTTGCATTACTTTTGCTACGCCATTCCGCACCACGGTCAATGTCCGCAAAAGCTGGCCTTCTAATTCTCGTAACACATCGACAACATAACCATCGGCGTCCGCCCTCACCTGGTCAGCTTGAATCTGCGCCTGCTCCAAAATCCGCTGCGCCTGATGCTGCGCTTTCAGAACGATGGCTTCACGGTCAAGCATTTCCGCACTTTTTTGTTTGGCATATTCAATGATCCGCTCGGCTTCCTCATTCGCCTGCGCCACAATCCGGTCACGCTGGGAAACCACACGAGTCGCGGTTTCGATCTGTTCAGGCACGGAAATACGCATCTGGTCAATAATGCCGAGTGCTCTTTCCTCATCAATGAGCGTGTATTTGCTCATCGGGAAATGCCGGCCTTCATCAATCAAGTCTTCTAAACGGTCTATCAGATGTTGGATGTCCATGCATTTATTCCTACTGTTCAGCTTGTAATTCGGCATAGCGCTGTTCAAGAGCAAGTCGAACATGCTCAGGAACCATGGAGGAGACATCCCCTCCCAGTGACGCGATCTCACGCACTGTACTCGAACTAATATGAATCGTCTCCTCGCTGGAAATGAAGCTAATCACTTCAATTTCCGGAGCAAGGCGATGATTCGCCAGCGCCATTCGGAACTCAAATTCAAAATCCGAAAAGACCCGCAGACCTCTCAGCATCACAAACGAGCCAACGGATTTCACATAGTTTACAGCCAATCCTGAAAATGATGCAACTTTAATATTGGTTAAGCCTTCACGAATGATGGATTCGCGAATTAAACCAATCCGTTCCTCCACGTCAAATAGCTGAGGCTTATTAGGGTGTTCATAGACTGCAATAATGATCTCATCAAAAACACGTGCAGCTCGTTTCATGATGTCAAGATGACCATTATGGAGCGGATTAAATGAACCGGGGTATACTGCCCGTCTGAACTGACCATTCTCCATAGAATATCCTTTTCATTAACTCACATCAGTACGGCTGTCACGCACCTGTTTGACCTGCCGTGCCAGAAGGGCATATTCCGGTAAACTCAGATCCGGGTCTTCGGCGTAGAGCGTTTTGCTTTCCTGCTGCGCCAGCGCAACCAGCCGCGAGTCCATCGTCTGCGAGAGAATTTCCTGTCCTGGCCCGCTTTGTCGCAGTCCCAACAAATCCCCCGCCCCCCGTAACTGCCAATCCAATTCGGCCAGTTTGAAGCCGTCGGTCGTTTCTTCCATCGCTTTCAGACGCGGGGTAATTGTTTCTGCGAGCAGCATACAGTAAGATTTGGTGCTGCCACGCCCCACACGCCCCCGCAGCTGATGTAACTGCGCTAACCCGAACCGATCTGCATTTTCAATCAAAATCGCTGTGGCATTGGGCACATCAACGCCGACTTCAACAACAGTTGTGGAAACCAGCACTTGAATTTCATTTTGCACAAATGCCTGCATCACCGCTTCTTTTTCCGCGGGACGAAGCCGCCCGTGCATTAACCCAACTTTGAATTTATAGAAAATCTTCTTCAGTTCCTCAAAGCCGTCCACCACTGACCCCGCCTCCAGAGACTCGGACGATTCAACCAGTGGGTAAATCACGTAGGCTTGCTGTCCTTGCATAAGGACATTCTCTTCAATAAACAAATAGGCTTTCGTGCGCTGTGTAGGCGGAACAACGCGGGTTTGTATGGGGGTGCGGCCCGGCGGCATTTCATCCAGCACGGTCAAATCCAAATCCGCGTAAGCCGTTAAGGCCAATGTGCGTGGGATCGGTGTCGCAGACATGACCAACAGATGAGGATTCGTACCCTTGCCGCGCAGAATGCCCCGCTGCTCCACGCCAAAACGGTGCTGCTCGTCGATCACCGCCACTGCCAGTTCCTGAAATTCAACGCCGGACTGGATAACCGCATGGGTGCCGACCACCACCTGAATACTGCCAGCGGCCAGTCCTTCGTAGATACGGCGGCGTTCGCTGTCGGGAATATCGCTGGTCAACAACGCAATTTCGGTCTGTTCCAAACCAGGGAGTCGATGAAAAAGGTCGGCCAGCTTCTGATGATGTTGTTCGGCCAGAATACCGGTCGGAGCCATCATGGCCGCCTGCTTTCCGTTTAAGACAGCCAGCGCCAGTGTCACTGCCGCTACGATTGTCTTGCCGGAGCCGACATCCCCTTGCAGCAGACGGTTCATGGGCACATCTCGCGCTATCTCGCTGAGGATAGTTGAAATCGCGTGCTCCTGTGCACCCGTCAACTGGAAGGGGAGTCTCGCTTTAACAGCGTTGAGCCAATCCTCGGATACCGCTAATGGCAGCCCTGGCTGCGAGTGCCAGATTTGGCGGTTACCCATCACACCAAGCTGCAATGTCAATAGTTCATCAAAAGCCAGACGTTCCTTAGCATAACCCAGAAAATCCAGATTCTCCGGAAAATGCATCTGTTGAATTGCCCAGGGCAGCTCAACCAACTCAGCACGTTCACGTACCTCATCAGGCAAAATTTCCAGCACAAGATCGGCATATTCGTCAACCACTTTTTTCATGATGCGACGCATGGTGCGGGCGCTGATCCCTTTGGTCAGTGGGTAGACTGGCACCAAACCACCCGTATGCAGGCTCTTCTGGTCAATTGGCTCCCATTCCGGGTTGGTCATGGTAATGCGCCCCTGGAACTGACCTGTTTCACCGCTAAAGACAAGCTGCATCCCCGGTTGAATCTGCCGCTTGAGCCATTCTTGCCCAAAAAACGTTACCTCAATAGCAGCTGTCCCATCTTCTACAATGAACACCAGAATCGTGCGATTGTTCTGCATTTTGCGCTCTGTCACACGCCGCACGGTCGCAACGACGGTAACATTTTCCCTGGGTTGGAGGCGATTCAAAGGGAGCAGTTTGGTGTAATCGTCATAGCGGCGAGGGAACACATAGAGCAGTTCACCAATCGTTGTTGCCCCAATACGTGCCAGTTTTTCTGCCATCTTATCGCCAATGCCCGGCAGCGTTGTGAGCGGTTGGTCGAGTTTTTTCTGGTTATTCAGCCCCGCTTCCATATCCACTGGGGGCCGTTTTCGGAAACGTGGTTTGTTCTTTCTGGTGGAAACAGGCAACGCTGTCTGCTTTGGCTGAGAAAATTTCGGTTTTTCGCTCTCTGGTTTTACCTCATCCAGCCATGCAGGCGATGCCTTACCCGGTTTATCGACTGACGGAGAATCTTCCTCGGCGCTCAGGGCTTCGTATTTAGTGCTGTCCACAAAATATTCGGTACGCGCTTCCGTCCGACGGGTAATTCGATCCAGTACATACTTAGCGAGATCACGTCGATGGTCAACGTTTTCATCCTCATGGTAATCCGCGATGACCAGCGCTATTTCGTCAACCAATGCATGTTGTTCTGGGCGTTTGGCCTCGTTGTGAGCTTCAGCAGCCCAGTTTGACGCATAGGCCTGCAAGCCTCCATGCACTGCCCGATTGTTATATCCGTTTTGCTGCTCCAGACGGAGAATTTTGATTAAGGTTTCTAATGCAGAAGGCATCAGGGTTTTTTCCTCAAGGTTGCCACCCCCAGACCTCCAGGGCCAAAATGTGTCGCAATCGCCGACGATGCACACACAGTCACTGTATGAGGTGGCGCAATATCTGCCAGTTCTTCTTGCATCGATATGGCTAATTCGGCATTATCCAGGTGCAAGATTGCCAACCGTTCAAGTGGAGCTTCCTGCCGCGCTTTGGCGACCAGCTCTTTTAGCGCGTTTTTGAAGGTGCGGACTCGCCCATCCTGAGTGACCGCGCCGCCTTTGACCATCACCAGAGGTTTGATTTGCAGCAAAGTGCCCATCCCGGCAATCACCCAGTTAATGCGCCCGCTGCGGCGCAGAAACTCCAGGGTCTCCGGGGAAGCCCAGAGAGTCGAGCGCTGCTTCGCGGAGTCAACCTCTTCCAGAATCGTACTGAGCTCTCTGCCCTGCTCCGCCATTTCTGCTGCCATAATCGCAATCCATCCAGCAGCCATGCTGACCAGCCCGGTATCCACCACCGTGATTTTTTCCGGCGCAACGGCTTTTGAGGCCACCAGGGCGCTGCTAAAAATCCCGCTGAGCGTGCTGGAAAGATGGAAGGAGATAATATGATCCGCCTCCTGGAGGAGTTCTTCGTAGACGACTTCCGCTTCGCCCGGTGGGAATGCTGCTGTCGTAGGGATCGTATTTGAACTTCGGAGACGGCGGTACAATTCCTCTTTGGTAATACTAACACCATCATCCTTGAGGCTTTCTAAGCCGAAATGAATGTAGGCGGGCAGCATACGAATATTATGCTTTGCGAGCAGTTCCTCTGGAACATCGCAGGTACTGTCAGTCACCACACGCACACGCATTAAAAATCGTCCTCTTCTTCCTCTTCACCCTCAAGGATAAATAAACCGGTGGCATCTGGGCCCAGGAACGAGGCCAGCGTCGGGCCATACAACAACGCGGGAAAATTCCGGCGCGAAAGGTGCGCGGCTAATCTGTCCTGCAAAATCCGCACAGCTTCTGTTGTGAAGGGTGAATTTTGTACGATGATGAGTTTGTCGATGGTCTCAAATTCCGCAACATATTCCACCAGCTTGTCCACCGCCTGGGCACGACTGCGGACTTTTTCCATGGTCAGCAAAACGCCATCTTCGATAGTTAGAAAGGGCTTAATGCCCAGCATCGCACCCAGCACGGCCTGCGCTTCACCGATTAAACCATGTCTCTGAATGGTTTTAAGGGTATCCACATAGAAAATACAGTAAGTGCGGGAGACCGCACCACGAACCATCCGCACCGCTTCATCATACGACTCACCCTGCTCCACTGCCTGTGCGGCCAGTTCGGCCAGCATCCCAAGTCCCGCACTGGTGGTTTTGCTGTCAATCACGGCAACATCACAGCGCCCCATAACCGACTGGGAAGCGATTTTAGCGTTATCCCAGGAACTACCCATCGCCCGTGAATGATGCAGCGAAATTACTTTATCCGTATCATAAGCGAGGCGGGTATAAACCTCGGTATATTGCTCAACGGTCGGGCTGATAATTTTTGGCACTGGCAGGTCATCCCGGCTTATGTGGCGTGAATAACTTTCAGCATCCATTTCCACACGTTCCAGGTAACTTTCCGCACCAAAATCAATGCGCTGGGGAACAACCACAATGCCATGACGATGAATCATTGAAGAGGACGGAAAGTCCGCTGCGCTGTCCACCACAATCCGGATTTTGCCCACGTTATTCGACCCCTAGAATATAGTGATAATGGGGCTGCCCTCCATATACCATGACAAATTCTAAGTCTTCATAGTTTTCTTGCAGGACTTCAACCAGTTCGGCAACGGTTTTGGGATTCATTTCTGCCCCATAATATAAGGTTACCAGTTCAGCGCTGTCCAAATTGGTTTGCAGAAGCACCCCTTTTACGGTTTCCGTGAGTTCATCAGCGGCATAGCGGATTTTGCCATCTACGATGCCAATAAACTGCCCATTTTTGACCTTCACCCCATCCAGTTCTACAGTGTCAATCGCCCTGGTAATTTCGCCTGTGATCACGTTGTCTTTGGCTTCAGTCATCGCAGCGACAATTTCTTCCAGGTCCCCATCGGGCAGGTAAGAGAGCATGGCAGCGACCCCCTGCGGAAAAGTCCGCGTAGGAATAACCTCAACATCAATGTCCTCGCAGATCGCTGCGGCCTGTTTTGCCGCCAGAAAGATATTTTTGTTATTCGGCAATATAACGACCCGGTTTGTTTGAGTGGCTCTGACAGCTTTTACGATTTCTTCCGTGCTGGGGTTATTGGTCTGGCCGCCTGCGACAATGCCAGACACCCCCAGTTCAGCAAAGACCTGGGCCAATCCGTCCCCTGCCGCAACGGCGACCACCGCAATCTCTCCTGGCTGCACCTGATGCAGTTTAAGTTCCTTTTTTTCCGGTTGTCTGGCTCTTTGTTCGCGCAGGAGCGCTTCATACTGCTCCTGCATGTTTTCCACCACCACATCCGCAATGATACCCTGCTGCACGCCGTAGCTTATCGGAATACCAGGATCATCAACATGAATATGTACCTTCACCAGCGACTCATTGCCGATGATGACCCCTGAATCCCCCATAGATTCAATGTCTACTTTGATTTTTGAAACGTTTAACCCCTCACCTTTGATAATAAATTGAACATCGTAGTTATATTTCTCAGATTCAAATAGGGAAAGATCGTGGGAAATAGCTTCCACCGCGGTCTGAAATTCATCAATTTCTTCAGTTGGGGCGGCGATTTCTTCGCCATGTATCGCTTTTAACATGCCTTCTACGATGTACATCAACCCAGCGCCGCCAGAGTCCACCTTGCCAGCCTCACGTAAGATTGGCAGAAGCTGCGGTGTCCTTTCAAGCGCGTCCCACCCCGCTTTAACAACATGTTCCAGCAGCGCTACCAGATTATCATCTGCTTCATAGGCTTCGGCAGCTTCCGTCATTTCCCGGATCACGGTCAGAATAGTGCCTTCGACAGGGGACTGCACCCCCTGATAAGCCTTATCTGTAGCAAACCGAAGCGCCAGTTTCGCGGCCTTCCCATCAAAGGTTTCCATATCCTTTACTGCTTGGGAAAAACCTGTCCAGATCTGCGACATAATAGTGCCAGAATTACCGCGAGAACCCATGATCGCGCCATGCGCGATTTGACGGATGATTTCGCCAGCGTGATTGCTGGTCGCATCCGCAATCTCCCGGTAAGCATTTTGCATCGTGAGCAGCATGTTTGTGCCTGTGTCGCCGTCTGGCACAGGAAAAACGTTCAGGTCATTGACCGTTTTGTAATTGTGCTCTAACCAGATTTTGCCTGCTTCCGCAAGGCGCTTGAAGGTTTGCCCATCACAGACGGTACAGTGTCGAATCGAATCCGCCATAACAATAATCTTCTACAAAATACCACTATCACTCAGATCGGTTGGTCAGGGGAACTCATGCGTAGATCTTGAACATGAATATTCACCTGGAACACCTTTAAACCTGTGCTGCTTTCCACATAGTAGCGAATCGAATTGATCAGACTATTCGCAACACTCGCAATATTAGTTCCATATTCAATCACAATATAGACATCTATCGTAAGGGACTGATCATTTTCGTCAATAGTCACCTTCACGCCCCGATTCGGGTCGCGGGTGATGGTTGCGGCGATACCCCTGGCACGCGTCGAGGTGGTCATGCCAACCACTCCATAAGTATGAGTCGCAGCATAGCTGACCAACGCCGCAATCGTCTGTTTGGAAATTTCAATCACCCCTAAAACCGTGTGTTGAACCATGTACTCAACGACTCTCGTATTGATTTCTAGCGTCCCTCTATGGTAGCATGACTGCGCCTTGAGAGAGAGATTTTAACAATGGCTAAGTGTGAATACTGTGGTAAGCATACCCAATTCGGGCGTAACAAGAGCTTTTCGCAAAAGCGAACGCCGCGTACTTTTCGTCCAAACCTCCAGAAGACGAAAGTGATCGAAAATGGCAAGCTCGTCAAACGCACCCTCTGCACTCAGTGCATTCGCACGGCGTCCAAAATGGACTAAAACCGTGCTGATCCCGTAAAAAGCGCCGGAACATCACTATCCGGCGCTTTTATTTTCCAACACGCCGCGCATCGCTCTGATGCCAGCACCAATCCCGCCGTTCGCTCCGAAAACGGATGATCCTGCCACCATCACATTCGCGCCGTTTTCCACGACAATGCCGATTGTGTCCGCGTCAATACCACCATCGACCAGAATATCAATGCTGCCCGCCATCCGGCGGATTTGCCGCAGCTTGGGCATGACTTCTGGCAGGAAATCCTGCCCCCCTGCCCCCGGATTGACTGTCATCACGATGATTTCATCCAACAAAGGCAGAACTTCCTGGATCATCACCGCCGGGGTATGTGGGTTGACCGCAGCCCCCGCTTTTAAGCCGTGTTGTTTGATCTGCTGTAAAATGCGATGTAGATGGGAACAGGCTTCTACGTGCACACTGATAGCGTTTGCACCGGCGTTTGCCATAACTTCAATATGGTGTTCGGGTTCAACGATCATCAGATGCACATCGAGGGGCAGTTGGGTTACACGCCGTGCTGCTTCCACGATCAAGTGACCAAATGAGATGTTGGGAACGAATCGCCCATCCATAACATCAATGTGAATCAGGTCTGCGCCGTTGGCCTCGGCCTCACGGATTTGTTCGCCCAGACGGGTAAAATCAGCAGCCAGAATCGAGGGGGCGATTTTAATCTTCACAAAAAATTCCCTATCAAATGTAAGGAGCTATGTTACATTTTACATGAGTAAAAATCAATAAGTCGCCGCTATGATCAAAGTCGAACACCTGGCAAAGACCTTCAAGCAGTTCGAAGCCGTCAAAGACATTTCCTTCACCGCCCATGATGGTGAGGTGTTTGGGCTGTTAGGGCCAAACGGGGCAGGCAAAACCACGACCCTGCGGATGCTTTCGACAGTTGTTACCCCTACTGCTGGAACCGCTCAGGTAAATGGCTTCGATATTCGTCATCAAAAAGACCAGGTGCGGTCAAGTCTGGGGATTCTGGTCGAAAGCGCCGGGTTATATTCGCACTCAACCACCCGTGAACATCTGCGCTTCATCGGCAACCTGCATGGTCTGAATGGAAACGGGCTGGAAAAACGCATCAACGACCTGATTGAAGCACTGGCGATGACCGATTTCGCAGATAGGCGTGCTGAAGGATTTTCTCGCGGTATGGTACGGAAGGTCGTCATGGGAATGGCGCTGGTTCACAACCCGCCCAACGTCATTCTGGACGAACCAACCCAGGGACTGGATGTGGTGAGCACCCGTGCAGTGCGGGAAATTATTCATCGCTTTAAAACAGAGGGACGCTGCGTCATCCTCAGTACCCATCATATGGATGAGGTAGAACGCCTATGTGACCGCGTGGCGATTATTCACCGGGGACAAATCTTGGAAAGCGGCACCCCGCGGGAACTGATTCAGAAATACAACACGGAGAGCCTTGAATCCGCTTTTGTAGAAATCATCGGCGCCGAAGCCCTGCTCGCTGAAGCCGAACGTGAAGCCCAACATCATAAGAGCTAACATGATGCGACCCTGGGATGTTTACCGCATTGTTTTTCGTAAAGAATTCCGAGAACTGCTGCGCGACCGGCGTTCCTTGTTCTGGCTGTTTGCGCCGCCGATCATCCTTCCAGGAATCGCCCTATGCGCGGGAATTTTTATCGGTACCCAGGCGATTCGCATTGCCAGCGAAGGTTTCCCTATTCTGGTCGAAAATGCCGAAGAAGCCCCGGAACTGGTCGAACGTTTTGCCACCGAAGACAGTCTGGTGCTGGTTGACGCCAACACGCCGGAAGATGCCGTACTGGTCGTCACGATTCCTGAAGATTTTCAGGAGCGGTTGGCGAATAACGAGACCACCAATATCAATCTGACCAGCCGTAATAACTCCCTGATCACCTTTTTCGGGCGCACAGTGGTACGCGGTGTTATTGACGAGTACAACGAGGCGCTGCTGAACCAGCGTCTCGAATCGCAGAACCTGACCCGCGAGTGGCTGACACCCATTCAAATTGGGGAACGCACCGAAAAATCAGATGAGGCGGTCGCCAGTAATGGAGAGGGCGGTGGGCGAAACATCGTCGCAACCATTTTTTTACCTCTTGCGGTTACTTCGTGGTTGCTGGGTGGGGGCATGGGATTGGTGCTGGACTCGACAGTTGGTGAAAAAGAGCGCCAGACAATCGAAAACCTGCTGGTCACCCCCGCCAGCCGGATCGGGATTGTTATGGGCAAAATGACGGTGATTTTTATCGCATCGATGGCGGTCATGAGCCTGTGGCTGATTGAGGGGGTCTTGCTCAATGCACTGGGCAGCGTAGGGCCAGAAATTAACGGCACACAACACATCAGCACTGCCGAAACGCTGGAACTCCTGCTGGAAAGCGGCAGCGACGTGATCGGTCTCATCGCGGCGTTGATCGTAATGGTGGTGCCTTTTACGGTCATGCTGAATGCACTGGTTATGGCGTGGTGTGCGTATGCCGCAAATTACCGCGAGGCTAACCTGTTCATGGCACTGGTACAGTTAGGGCTGCCCGCCAGTGTCCTGCTGACCATTTTCAGCCTTCCACCTGATCTCGCCAACCCGGTCTATGGTATTCCCTTTTTGGGAACGATTGTCGGAATCCGGGACTTATTCAGCGAGAATCTTTCGACAGCAGGACTGCTGATTTGTTTTGTCACCGGGATTCTTTACGCAATGGCAGCGATTGCCTTTGCCGCGTGGATGTTCGGGCGGGAATGGTCTCTCACGCGCGGGTTGCAGTAATTTGGCAAGGCTGACAACCAGTTGTAGACTACAGTAGATTTTCGATTGAGGGGATTATGCAGCAAGCAGACAATGTGTCTCCGTCGGAATGGCGATGGGTTGCTATCGTGAGTGGGATTCTGGTCACACTGACTCTGCTGCCCTATGCCTGGGCGCTGATCGCCTCGGTGGATACCCCTTATACTTTTCTGGGTATCCTGCCGAATCCGAAAGATGGGGCAACCTATCTGTCGAAAATCCAGCAGGGCGCAGACGGCCACTGGCTGTTTGAGCTTCGTCATACCCCGGAAAAACACGACCCGGCAGGATTCCACATGTTTTATCTGATGCTGGGTCATGTTGCTAGCCCATTGGGGTTGTCAAATGTGGTGATTTTTCATCTGGCACGGGTCGCCACCAGCTTGTTTATGTTTGCTGCCCTCTACAACCTCGGAGCGGCAATCTGGACACGAATTCGCCCGCGCCGTCTGTTTTTTATACTGATTTCCATCGGATCCGGATTGGGGTGGTTAGCCCTCGTGTTTAACCCGAATGAATTGGCCCCGGATTTGATTGTGCCAGAAGCGTTTCCCCTACTGGCAGCGTATACAAATCCGCATTTCCCCCTGGCAATTGGCTGTCAGGCACTGGTCACGACCATTTTTATACGCGTATTCCGCCCAGGCTTTAAAGAAGCCCCCACCTCGGACAATGGCGGACTATCGATGATTATCCTATCCGTAATTCTGGCAATTATCTCTCCCCCCGCGATGGTGGCCCTGGGAGGAACGTTGTTCGTATACACGATTGCACGGGGTTATATACTCACCAAATCTGCCCGACAAAATCCTAAAGTTCAGCAAAAACTGAATGATACCCAGCAGTCGCTTTCCATTTCCAGCTTTCAGGTTCCTCTGCACGAAGCCCGTTGGGCCGCTATGTTTATCCTGCCTGCCGCCCCCTTCGCCCTATATTATTTTATGGTGTTCCATTTCAATAACGTTTTCGGGCAATTCAACGAACAGAACATTACCCCCTCGCCAAATCTGATCCTGTTCATTCTGGGTTATGGGCTGCTGCTCATTCTGGCGATTCCAGGACTTTGGCGGGCCTTTCGGCGCTTTGAACCCGATGGTGACCAGTTCATGCTCATCTGGTTTGTGGTGAATGTCCTGGCGATTTACGCGCCGTTTGCCTTGCAGCGTCGGCTGTTCATTGGCTTGATTATCCCGATCATCTATTTTGCGATACGCTCAATCGAGGATTACTGGGTGGAGCGCGTTCCAGAACGTCTGCGAGCACCTGGGTTGATTGCCCTGTTTGTGTTCATTCTACCTACCCATGTGTTTACATTTGGAGCGCCACTGGTCTTCGCTGTATTCGACCAGGAGGCGGGGGCAGACAATCTGATTCTGGTACATGAAAATTACCTCGAAGCCTTTGAGCAACTGCGCGACGCGGCCCGTCCTGATGATGTTGTATTGGCCTCACCCAACATTGGTCTCTGGATTCCGGCAGAAACCGAACAGCGTCCCGTGTATGGACACGATTTTGAAACGGTTCCTGCTGAAGAACGCAGCGACCAGGTATTTGATTTTTATCGGGGAAAGGACTGTGAGACTCTTCTCGGTAATAATCTGCCCTTCCGCGTAAAATACGTGCTGTGGGGGCCAAAAGAAGATGACCTCGGTCTTGTAACACGCAAAGAAGCCAGAGAAGAGGGCATCCTGAACCTGGAAGATTTTGAAAAACAGAAAGGGGACAAAATCCGCCTGCCGGATGCCGATCGGTGCCGCGCCGTAGTAGAGGAAATTGCTGTCGAACAATGGACATTTGGGGATGTCACGCTTTATCGTCTCCCCGACCAGTAAAATTGGCTTCGGCTTCGCCTGTCTTTTGTTGATTTTTCTCCTTCTGGTTGGCTTTCGCTATGACAGCCTGCCATATAACCCAGGTGCAGAATTTTCTGACTCAACCATCAGTCGGTGGCCTGATGCACTGCATTTCCAGCGCAGTTTGCGTGACCACCATACCCTGCCCCTCTGGAATTCGCATCTTATGGCAGGCCAACCCTTTGCAGCGAATCCGGGAACAAAGGTGTGGTACCCCCTGACCTGGTTTCTGCTCCTGTGGGATGCTGCCTTTCAGATTAACCTCATGACAGCGGTTCATCTCTGGCTTGGTGGGATGGGCATGTGGGCATGGGCAAGGTGTACGGGTTTAGAAATCTGGCCTGCGGCACTGGCAGCAGTGAGCTACCTGTTAGCTCCAAAGCTGCTGGCTCATGCAGGCGCAGGACATCTGGATTTGCTCATTGCCGTCGGGTGGTTGCCCTGGCTGTTATATTTCCTTCATCGACTGGCAGGGAGATCAGGCTCTCCGTTCGATATTGCTGCGCTGGCTTTTGTCGGCGCGATGATCTTCATCGGGGCCCTACAGCTTTCCCTGTTCACATTCGGGCTTGGCTTGGCTTATGCGGTGTATTTGCTTGCAAAAACACCTGAAAAACCACGTTTTCTCAAAAATCTCCTTATGGCAGTCGCCTTGGGCGTCGGTTTCGCAGCAGTCCAGTGGATTCCGCTGGTTGAACTGAACCAATCGATTTCACGCGGAGACATCCGAGAAGAGGATGCCGCCCTTTTTAGCCTTAAAGCGGGTCAATTCCTGGGACTGCTGCTCGGCGACCACAGCGGCAGCGTCGAAACCCTGACCTATACCGGAGTCAGTGTGTTCGTCCTGGCATTGGCAGGCCTGTTTTTGCAACCCCGCCAGAATCGATTCTGGTGGGGTGTGATTCTATTATCAGCGTTATACAGTTTGGGCGATCATTTTTTCCTATGGCCGATTCTTATCAAGATTCTCCCACCCTTACGGTTGTTTCGTGTGCCGAGCCGCGCATGGTTTCTGGTGGCTCTGGCGATGCCCTATCTGGCAGGCTGGGGAATGCAATTCCTGGTGAAAAATCCTCCCCAGTCCCCCCGTGTCCGCCTGGGGATTGTCGCCGTGATCGGATTGGGACTGACATGCAGTTTCGCCAGCCTGGTCATGATGAGCGAGTTCGTCAAAGTCAGTGCCATCTTGGGGACATTCGCCCTACCTGCCACCGCCATCGTGATCGCGCTTCTGATTTTTGATCGGGTTTCTCCTAATGTGTTGGTGTTGCTGATGATGGTAGTTGCAGCAGCGGACTGTCTTTGGATCGGGCAGGCGGTTCTAGAAGGACGACCACGTAAGGAATGGCTATCAGAAGAACCGCCCGTTTTGCTGGAGAATCTCACCGGACGTATTTACACGCCCAGCTATGCAATTCCACAACAGGACACTGCTTACTGGCAGATTCAGCGCTTTGACGGGGTTGATCCCTTCCAGTTGAGAAATTTCGTTGAGAACAGTGACTCTGCTACAGGAGTCCTGCGTAAGGGGTACAGCACGACGATCCCCGCCGAAGTTGTCCTTGAGCCTGCCGAAGACAATATTGCCGTTCAGAATGCACCGATGGATGCAAAACTTTTAGCACAATGGGGTGTGCAGTGGGTTATTACCAATTACCCCGTGACAATCAGCGGCCTGGAATTCGCAGCGCAGGATCGTGGAATGTACTTTTATAAAAATACCTTTGACTGGGGCATCACTATGAAATGGGATGGCCCAAATCGGGTGATGATCTCGGTTGAGAATCCCGAAGCAAATCCGTTCACCATTACAAATGCTGCTGGCTGGCATCGGGAAAATGGCGAGAAAATAGATCAGAACTCGTTAAGCCTTCCGGCTGAAAACGCTGTGTTTGTGTACCGTCCGCGTGGGGTCTACGTCGGGCTCATCGTTAGTGCAGTTTCCTATGGATTGACTTTGCTGTGGCTGCTCGTGTCTGGATTTTTGCCCTCATTATCGCAGCGCTGACCACACTGCCCTATCTCGTAGGATGGGCAGCGGCGGGAGATGATTGGGTCTTTAACGGTTTTACCATTGGCACCGAAGATGGCAATGCCTACCTGGGCAAAATGCGAATCGGGGCACGCGGCGGGTGGGAATTTCATCTGTTTTATTCCCCGGAAAAAACAGACAGTGCCTTTGGCCTCTATCTCCCATACATCGCCACTGGTCATCTTGTTGGGTTATTCGTCAACGAGAACACCCCGGAACTGGCAAACGCCCTGGCGATTGCCTTTCAAGTCTTCCGTATTTTCGCCAGTGTGGTTCTTGTACTTGCCATCTATGCCTTTGTAGCGGAGTTTATTCGTGCGCCGCAGACACGATGGCTGGCACTCATCCTTTCTACACTTGGTACTGGGCTGGGTTGGCTCCTGGTACTCACCGGTCAGGGAAAACTCTTAGGCACCCAGCCTGTCGAATTTTACATTCCCGAAGGTTTCTCCTTTCTGGTCATTTTTGCTCTGCCCCATGTGGCTGTTGCCCGTGCCGCCATTTTGTTCGGGCTGATTTTCCTGTTCCGCAGTCTGAACAATCAACGCTGGCAGGAAGCCGCTCTCGCAGGAATCCTGTGGAACCTTGTTGGTTTAATGGTCACGTTTTATCTGCCAGTGATTTATGGGGTTTTGGGAGCGTGGGGCGCAGCTTTATGGGTGAAAAAGCGCCAGTTCCCCTTGCAATTTACTCTGCTGGGCGGACTTGCGGCAGCCCTGACCGCACCGCTTTTTCTCTACAATATCTGGCTCTTTTCCGCCAATGACGCCTTCGCCCGTTGGTCAAGTCAGAATTATTTGCCCTCTCCGCACCCGATCCATTACCTGTTCGGGTACGGGTTATTAGCGGTTCTGGCGGTTGCTGGCGGTAGATGGGCATGGAAAAAAGGCACAGAAAAACACCTGCTGCTGGTCAGTTGGGTGCTGCTCGTCCCGATTCTTGTTTATCTGCCTATCAACGTGCAGCGCCGCCTGCTGGAAGCATTTTTTATCCCGCTGGTTATTCTGGCAGTCGTCGGCTTAAAGCTGGTAGCACGCCACACCAAGCCATTCAAACGAGCACGACTGGTCGTGCTGGTTGCCCTGCTGCCTTCGATGTTTTTGCTGTGGGTAGGCAGTATTTTTACCCTCACCAAGCCTGATTTTCCGGCTTTCCACCCCAGAGCAGAAACCAATGCAATGGACTGGCTGGCAAAATACGCCGAAGCAGACTCGGTCGTTATGGGTGCCTTTGACACTGGCAATTATCTGCCCGCCAGAACGAATCTGCGCCCCTTTCTTGGTCATGGGCCAGAAACTCTTGATTCTGATGACAAGAGCGAGCTGGTCAAAAAATTCTACCGAGAGGAACTCTCGCCAGCCGAAATCCAACAATTGTTCAGTGATTTTAACATTCAGTATGTGATGTTTGGGCCATTAGAACGTAAAATCAAAGGGGATTGGAACAGCAATTTAGCGCTGATTTACGACCAAGACAATTACCAGATTTATGAGGTTAAGTGATGAATCGTCGCGGCACAGCGACATGGTTGCCTCTGATGCTCCTGGCGGTCATGCTGGCAATATTCTTTATTCCTTTGATCTTAGGAACACGCTCGCTGTTCTGGGGACTGCCCGCGCTCCAATTTTACCCCTGGCGCAAGTTTGCATTTGACGAGCTCCAGGCAGGGCGAATCCCTTTCTTAAATCCCTATAACGGCGCGGGGGCCCCTCTCCTGGCAAACTACCAGAGTGCGATTCTCTACCCCCCAAACTGGCTGCATCTTATTCTGCCCGATTCTCATGCGATGAGTTTAATTGCGGTGCTGCATATTTTCTGGGCGGGGTACGGGATGTGGAAGTTTACCGGGCAGCTTGGAATCAGCACGTTTGGACGTGGAACAAGCCTGCTCGCCTATGCTTTCGCAGGATACAGCATCGCTCGCATGGGATCATTTCCAACAGCAGATGCCGTCGCGTGGATCCCCTGGTTATTCTGGGCGCTGACGGGGGTGGTGGAAAAACGCACCTTCGGTTACATAGGTCTCCTGGGCATCATTTCCGCCATGCTGCTATTAAGTGGACACGCACAAACTGCATTTTATGCCTTTCTCGCTGCGGGACTCTATTCGCTCTGGCAGGCAGTCTATGTTAATCTGCCGCGTCCCCTTCGATTGAAGGCCCTGACGATGATAGGCGGCGGAGTGGCTCTGGGGATTGGGATTGCCGCAACACAGCTTCTGTTCACCCTGGAACTTCTGAGCGAATCGCAGCGTTCAGGAGGGGTAGATTACAAAGAATTAACGAATCTTTCCTTCTCACCGCTTCGACTGTTAGTGCTGCTCATGCCAAACTTCTTTGGCAGCCCTGTTGATGGCTCCTATCTCACCCCAGACAGCGGTGTGTATTTTGAGGATATGATTTACATCGGCATCGTACCGCTCATTGCAGCCATCGCCGCTATCTTCGGCTGGATACAGCGTCGCACCCTGCTAGAGCACTGGAAGAGCTATCGCAGTGTGCCATTCTGGATACTGCTCAGTGTGGTGGGGTTTATTCTCGCTATGGGGAAATATGGCCCGGTGTATCGCGTGCTGTATGATTATGTGCCAACCTTTGATGCGTTCCGTGAGCCCGTGCGCTGGATGATCTGGCCAGTCTTTGCGCTGTGTGTGCTGGCAGGTATCGGGGTACAAAACTGGGGGCGCAGCCCACGTGTTTTTTTCTGGACACGGCTTTCGGCTGCGGGAGGGATCGGATTCGTGGTGATGGCAATAGCGGTACGGCAGACCAGTCCATCTATTGATGAGACCGCATCTGTACTGCTGGATGCCCTGACCGCGTTTGGGTGCTGGTTCGCCGGTTCAGCCATGCTTACCCTGGCTCAGCCTGATGAGACCTGGAATATTCCGTTTATGCGCTGGGAAACCGCTGTACTGATCTTTGTGGCGGCTGACCTGGCATGGGCGGCACAGGGATTGAATCCGACCGTGCCAGAGCAGTTTTTTCGAGGTGCAAGTATCACCCCACCGCAGGCACGCCTGTATTGGTATAAAGACTACGAAGAAAAGATCAAATTTGAACAGACCTTCGATTTGGCTGATTATCGAACGGCAACGCTCAACTGGCCCTATGTGCGCCGTTCGCTGTTGCCAAACCTGAACATCCTGGACAAAATGTCCCTTTATAACAATTTCGACCCGCTGCTGCCGCGCTACCAGACCCGTTACATCGAACTGATAGAGGATTTGGGACGTAGAAGCGAAGCTTTATTACGTGCAGCAGGGATTGGTCAGGTCTATGGGAACACACGCCCAGTGGGTTGGGAAAAAATACAGGGGGATGATCCAAGCTTCCAGGCGCCCCAAGAACCGCCTTTCGTCTGGATTGTACCCCGTGCAATCTGGGCGCCCGATGACCAAGCTGCCGAAGCAGCACTGCTTCAAGAAACCTGGAATCCTGAACAGGAAGTGATCCTCAGCGCTGAAGAACCGGGGGATACACTGGTATTGGAGGCATCGCCGCCGCTCAAGGAAATCAGTTTTTTTGAAGTAGTCGAAGACACGCCGACACAAAAAAAATACCGTGTGGTGACGGATGGGAGCGGGTATCTGGTGCTCGCGACCTCGTGGTATCCCGGTTGGAGTGTTAGCATAGATGGCAGCGAACAAACCCTGTACCGGGCAAATCTGGCTTTCATGGCGGTGGAAATCCCAGAAGGCGGCGGAGAAGTGACCTTCCACTACCTCCCAACGATTGGCATTCTGGGCGTTTTGATCACGTTGATCTCGCTGTTTATCTCGATTGGATTCATGGCCTTTGATCTGTTCCGTCAGGAAGCACAGTAACTTCATGGACAACCTTCTGGTTTCGGTTTTAATGCCTGTCCTGAACGAGGAGCGTTTTGTCGCCCAGGCGCTTGACTCCATCTTGGCGCAAAATTATCCGAATCTGGAAATCCTGGTGATTGACGGTGGTTCAAAAGATCGCACCTGCGAAATCGTGCGAAGCTATCAACAGGATGATTCACGCATTCGACTGATTCACAACCCTGGCAAATGGCAGGTGAGAGCGCTCAATATTGGTCTTAATGAGGCCAGAGGTCACATTATCATGAGGGTGGACGGGCACGCGATTTTAGAAGAAGGGTATATCGAACACGCCGTTCGCCATCTAATGCTTGAAAACGGTGTGGATAATGTGGGAGGGGTGCATCAGGCAGTAGGACTAACCCCAATGGGCAAAGCCATTGCTGTCGCGCACGGCTCGCCTTTTGCTGTACCCAGTCTGTACCGCACCAGCAGCCGTGATACATATGTGGATTCATTGTTTATGGGGGCGTGGCGACGTGATCTCTTTGAGCGGATTGGCGGCTGGAACGAGAAATTTACCGTTACTGAAGATTATGAACACAATTACAGAATCCGGCAGAAGGGCGGCAAAATCCTACTCACGACCGACATGCGTTCGGTATATTACTGCCGCAACACGCTGCCGCAGGTGTGGCAGCAGTATTCCCGCTATGCACGCGGACGGGTGATGATGCTGAGACATTATCCGAAATCACTACGGATTCGACAGGTGGTTGCCCCCGCATTTGTTGCAGCGCTGCTTTGTGGGGTGGTTTTGAGTGTTTTCATCGAATGGGTGCGGTATTTGTGGGGCAGCATGGTGGGTCTGTATTTGATTGCGGCCCTTGTGGAGGCACTGCGTCTTTCTCGTGGGGATTGGGGACTGCTGTGGCGTCTGCCTCTTGTATTTGCAACCCTGCACATCTCCTGGGGCGTCGGATTTTGGCGAGCAGTGGGAGAAAGTCTGCTTGGGGAAAAAAACTTCTCGTAAGGTGCCTCAGCTTCAGATTTCTGAACGCCGTCTTCTGCTGCGGCTGGGGGATGCCGTTTGTAATTTCCTGGCGGTACTGATCGCGCTGAGAATCTGGGCGTTTGTCGGGAGCCGGGATTACAACCTCGGTTTTATTCTGGTGAACAGTTGGTGGTTTATTCTGCTGGAGGCGCTGTGGTTCATGGTCGCCAGCGCCAACGATTTTTATGACTTAAAAATCGCCGCCGATTGGATGCGCTCCGCTGCTACCCTGTTTCAAATTGTTATTCAGATCACCATCGTCTATCTCGTGATTTTTTTTGTCTCGCCGCGTGATGCCCTGCCCCGTTTATTTATCCTGTACTATGCCATCACTTCCATCATCTTGATTACCGTTTGGCGCACCTGGCGACCATTTTTGATTGGCTGGACATACCAGCCGCGCCGGGCAATGGTCGTTGGGAGTGGTTGGGCTGCGCGTGCTATTCTGGAAGTGCTGGAAACCGAAGCTAAAAATGAATATGACGTGGTTGGTGTGGTTTCTCATCCCAGCACCCACGCTGAAATTGACCAGACTGTCACCGTACTGCGCGATGGCAAACTGCTTGCTGCCACCGCCGAATCCCTCAACGCCTCAGAAATTATCCTGGCCTATGGCAGCGAAATGCCTGGAGATATGTTCCAGGGACTTATGGATGCCTATGAGCAGGGCTACACCATCACCCCCATGCCGATTCTCTATGAACAGGTGACCGGACGTGTCCCTATTGAGCACGTGAGTGAGTCAAGCTGGATGATTGTCCTGCCCATAGAAACTAATCTGTTGTTTAATCCCTATCCAATGCTCAAACGGCTGATGGATATTACACTTTCGCTCATTGGTTCACTGATCTTCGCTCTGATGCTGCCTCTTATCGCGCTGGCAGTCACCCTGGACTCGCCAGGGCCGATTTTTTACCGCCAGGAGCGAGTTGGAAAAGGCGGCCGGACTTTCAAAATTCTCAAGTTAAGAACGATGATCCCGGAGGCCGAAAAAGTCAGCGGGCCTCAATGGGCAGCCGACAACGACCCACGCATTACCCGAACAGGAAAATTCTTACGCAAAACCCGTCTGGATGAAGTGCCACAGTTGATCAATGTACTGCGCGGGGATATGAGCCTGGTTGGTCCACGTCCGGAACGCCCTTTTTTTGTGGAAAAGTTGTCGCAAAACATCCCGTTCTACCGCACCCGTAACATCATCAAGCCGGGAGTCACGGGCTGGGCACAGGTCAAATATAACTACGGTAATTCGGTTGAAGATGCACTGGTCAAACTCCAATATGACCTGTACTACATCCGCCATCAGAGTATCATTCTGGATGCTCTGATTATGCTCCGCACAATTGGCAAAATGTTAAAATTCGCGGGAACCTGAATTGATGAAATTTCACATGCAAAAAAATTGAGACGTTGACGCAAAAACCAACCCGCTTTGAACCGGGCGAACTGCATTTCTGGGATGATCCATACATCGCCCAACAGATGCTGGCCGCCCATCTGAATCCCGATATTGACACGGCCAGCCGAAAGCCGTCTGCCATAGAAAACAGCGTCCAATGGATTATCAAACATCTGCATCTTCAACCGGGCGAAAGTCTGCTGGATTTGGGATGTGGCCCCGGACTGTACTGCCAGCGATTTACGGAGTATGGGTTAAAGGTAACCGGGGTGGACTTGTCCGAGAATTCGCTTCACTATGCGCGGAAGCATGACCTAATAACGACGTATATCCATCAAAATTATCTGCAATTGCAGCTTGACCAGTCGTTTGAGGTCGTGACGATGATTTACGGAGATTTTTGTGTATTGCCTGATGCAGACCGCGATTTCCTGCTGCAAAAAATTCGCGGGTGGACAAAAAAGTATTTTGTATTTGATGTTTCGACGCGCCAGTGCCTGGTCTTGTTCTCCACTTTTGACTACCCGGAGGACGATACCACGCTGGAGCAATATATTGTCATTGAAGAAGATGGCAGCCTCAGCACCTACCGCAACTGGTTTCACGACTATTCACCAGAGACCATCACCGCCGTGTTGGAAAAAGCCGGGTTTCAGGTCACTGGTGTGTTCAGCGATTTGATGGGAACCTCCTACCAACCGGATTCAGAGTGGTTGGGAGTAGTGGCCTCACCCCACCGTTAAGAACATCAGCAGTACAATCCATAACGTGCTGTACATCAGCGGGCGACGCAGGTTGCGTTCAGCGCTGTATAGGACGACCATCATAACCAGACCGGGGATAAACCGGAAAATGCCCAGAAATTCGCGGTAGGTTGAAAACGGCACAAACGGCATGATTACAGCGCTGGTCAGCAGCAGGCAGGTATACAGACTGATTTTACGCTGGCGAAAATCCTTCCAGCTCTCGCGCAGCCCCCACAAGGTTGGCAGCACCACCGGAATCCCGACCAGCAGCACACCAAGCAGCAAAAACGCCGCTATCCCTCCTTCCGTCCCTATTTTAATCACTCCCAGAAAGGGAACGATTTCGAAGCTGGTCGCCTTTGCGCCGCCTGAACCCATGCCTGTCTCACCAAACCAGTCATAGAGATAAAGCTGCCACAGGAAAAATGGCAGACCCGCCAATAAAACCAGCCGAGCCACCTCCTGCCAGCGTCGGTTCAGGGCAAAATACAGAACAAAACCCGCCGTCATGATGCCTGTAGTTTCTTTGGCTAAACCTGCCAGCCCCAACGCCACTGTCATGAGCCAGAGGTATTGCCTCTGGTACGCCCAGATGCCAACCAGCACCAGCCCATAGGCGAGTGGTTCGCTGGTACTTAAGCGCACGGAAATAACCAGCCCGAAAAATAACCCGTAACTGAGGGCAAACCAACGCTTGCGCCCTTCAGTTTCCAGCAGCCCTTCCAACAGACGGGTGCTAAGAATCAGCGCCAGGGCATTAATAACCACAAACGTCCAGGGAACAGCCTCTTCAGTGCCCATGCTCAGGAGATACCCCAGAAAGGGCAGCAAAATCCGCTGGTAGCGGTACGCCGGTACATCAATACAGGGGGCAGCATTGTCGGGATCGCGGGCGATATAATAATTAAACTGCCCATCATATCCTTCAATTTCAAACTGTTCTTCTAAAGTTGCATCGTCAGGGACATCACAGTTTTCGCCATCTTCACCTGTACACTGGCTGAAGCAGCTTCCGATAGAAACGAAGGTTTTTGGATCGTGGTCGTTGGTGAAAAAAATGAGACCAAGATATACCAGCAGAACCAGTGCCACAACCATCCAGGGGCGCACGCTATTGAAGGACATTTTCCCAGTCAATATCCTTTGTGATGCCCTCCTTCAGAGATTCTAGAAACGCGAGCGCCTCCTCAGCCGTCTCACAGTCTTTATCGCGGACATTCTGCGTTCCGGCGATTTTAGCGAACACACCCGCAATGGCTTTAGTTTTGGAATCGCTAGAAAACGAACAGCCGCCAGAATATTTGTCACTTCGCAGAAGAATTTGCACTAACTGGCGCAGCACTTGCAGATCGCTGATACGGCCTTTCCTCAAATCAGAAATAATATAAATATTGCCTTCTGCTTCGTCCAGCGTCCGCTGCATATCGGTCAAAAACGCTTCCCGTTCTTTATCACTCGGTGTCTTTTCCCAGCGAATATAAATCAGTTCGTTGGAGAGCTTTTGAAACGTATAAGCCACCATCTCTCTTGCTCCCTGAAGTTGGCAACAGCGTAACATGAAAATGAATATTCAGCCAATGCATAATGACGTGCTTTCAGGTAGCATTAAACAGTGGAGGGAAGGGTCATGCTCACAATAGAACGCCTGATGCTCTGGATTTTGTTCATCCTGCTTTTTACGATGGCGGTGCGCGTGCCGGTTGACACCGATACATGGTGGCATCTACGAAGTGGAGATAGGATTTTAGACACATGGGAAATCCCAAAAGAAGACACGTTTTCCTTCACTAAAAACGGCACCGAATGGATTGACCATAGCTGGGGCGCACAGGTTTTGCTGACCTTAAGCTACCGCGTTACAGGCGGGTCAGGCAAAACCAATGATGGGGGGGTTGTTGGTCTGGCCCTGTTTACAGCGCTGCTCGGCACAGGGGGTATGGCTTTTGTCTACCGCATGTGCGCTGGAAACGTCTACACCCGTGCCTTCGTTATGGTCTTCGGGGCGGCAACGGCGGCAGTATTCTGGTCACCGCGTCCCCAGATGTTTTCTTTCTTACTCAGTGCCGTGATCCTTTACCTCCTCTATCTTTATAAATTTCACCGACGGGATTCCCTGTGGGGTATTCCCCTGCTCATGGTGTTGTGGGTTAATCTGCACAGTGGGTTTGCTATCGGATTTATCCTGCTGTTTGGCTTTATGATAGGCGAGGCGGCAGCCAACATTTTAAATCCTGAAGATGCAGTTCAATGGAATCGGTTGGGCAAAGTCGGCCTGGTGACCGTTGTTTCTGTGCTGGTGTTATCTATCAACCCCTATGGCCCTCGTATGATGGTTTACCCATTTGAAACGGCTGGCTTGCAAACTCTGAATCTGTTCATTCAGGAATGGCAGTCGCCCAACTTCAAAATCCCACAAACGTGGCCTTTTCTCATCATGCTGGCTGCTATCATCACTTTTGCAGGGGCAACGCAGAAACGCATGGCCTGGAGTGACATCAGCCTGACCGCAGGAACTGTCCTGCTGGCGCTGTGGGCGGGGCGGAATATCGCCGTATTCGCCGTTGCAGCTACCCCTGCGCTCTCGCGGTTGGTCAATGCGTATCTGGAAGAGCGCGGCTGGCATCTCCGCCCGATGAAAAACGTCAAAGGCACACGATTAGTCATTAACTGGATTCTGCTCATGATAGTTGCCTTCGGCGGGCTGGCAAAAATCGGCTCGGATTTGCTGCCCGAAAATGTGGAGGAAGTGCAGGAAGAATTGCTCCCCCTCGCCGCAGTGAGTTATCTTGAAAAGAATCCACCTCAGGGAAACATGCTCAACTCGTATAACTGGGGTGGCCTGCTGATGTTTTTGCTGCCTGATTTTCCCGTGTTTGTGGACGGACGCACCGACTTATACGGTGATAAATTTCTGAAGGATTATTTTAAGACGTATCTGGGTGCATCCGATTGGCGGGTTATGCTGGAAAAATACGATATTCAGGTGGTGGTGGTCGAGGATGAAAATGCGCTGGCGACCCTGCTGCGCGAAGATGACTCGTGGGAAATTGTGTACGAAGATGATCAGGCTGTAATCCTGGAAAAAGCCGCCAGTGAGTAAAAAAGAACTGCCCGGCCAGCTTTTTTCTGATTTTCGTGTGCTGCTGTACCTGTTTATCAGCCTGCGAGTCATTTTATTGATTGTGTATCAACCCCAGTTGATTGAAACCAGCGACCCGGAATTTCCGGTAGTTGAACGTGGATTAACGGTACTCGGCGACTACCGCGAGCACTATGAGTTTTCCAGCAAAATTGGTTCGGATAACCTCCCGTACCGCGATTACTGGGTCGAATTCCCCCCGGTCTGGCCTGCTCTGACAGCGGTCACATATACCCTGTTCGACAATTTTACCAATTGGGCGAGTGTCATTTTTCTGATCATGACCGTTTTTGATACAGGCAATCTGGTTTTGATGCGAACCATAGGAGGCAAACTACACGGAACAGAGCAGGGAGTCGCATTAAGCTGGGTTTATGCGCTGCTGGCAGCCCCACTGGTCATCGTCGCCTGGAATTTCGAGAGCATTGTCATTTTCACACTCCTGGCGGGATTCTGGTTGTATATTCAGGGTAAAATCCGGCCTTCAGGGACGATCATCGCCTTTGGTATTTTGACGAAATACCTTCCACTACTGATTTTGCCAATGATATGGCGATTCATGCCACGTCGGGAAGCCCTGGTGTACAGCGCTGTGAGCGTTGGGTTAGTGCTGCTGGTGTTGATCCCGCTTGTGTTGTGGGGTGGCGAGATGGCAATCACTTCTTTAACGGTGCAGTTTGATAAACCTTCTTATCAAACCGTATGGGCCCTGCTCGATGGCAATTATGCAACAGGGAGTTTTCCTGGTGGCGAAATCCGTTATGATGCAGGGACGGTAAAACAACCCGGCAATGCAGCGGTTATTCCCGGTTGGCTACGGCTTATTCCATTCGCAGGGTTTGGGCTGTGGCTGTTTAGCCGCCCTATGCCCACTGGTGAACCGATCCAATTTGCCTTTTTAAGCATGACCATCGTGATTTTTACGCTGTGGTCGCAGGGCTGGTCACCCCAATGGGTCATCCTTCTTCTGCCGTTGATTCTCCTGAATTTCCCATCCCGATTGGGGATTCTGGCTGCCGTAACACTCATGGTCGGCACGTTTATCGAGTATCCTCTGCTGTTCCGCTACGGGGCAGAATCAGGCAATATCATTGGGGAAACCTATCGCCTGCCATTCGCCATGCTGATCCTGGCGCGAACAACGTTTCTGACAGGATTTGCCTGGGCCTTGATGGGAAAACTCAAATGACACGACGCGCTTACTTAATTCTGGCAGGTATTGGACTGCTGATTAGTATCGTCATGATCGCCCTGAGAGATATTCCCGGCTACACTGATGCGTATTACTACTACAATGCAGGGGCAAAATTAGCGGACGGTGACGGTCTGACAGATATGTATCTTTGGAACTATGTCAACGCACCGGAAAAACTCCCCACCCCAAGTCACCGCTACTGGATGCCCTTCGCTTCAATTGTTGCCGCTGTCCCGATGGCGCTTCTAGGCACACAATTTCAGGTTGCCGCTATTGCCTTTGTGCCTTTTTATATCGGACTGGCGTGCCTTGCCATGTGGCAGGGAGCGCGATTTGGGAAGTCGCGCCGCCATGCGTGGGTGGCCGGACTCAGTGTTCTTTTTGGCGGGATGTATTTTCCATTCTATTTGACGACAGATACCTTTGTCCTGTTTGGCTTTTGGGGAGCAGTTGTTTTAATCGCTTTTGGGCACGGACGTGAAACCCATCGGTGGCAGTGGTTCGCGCTGGCGGGTCTATGCAGCGCTCTGGCGCACTGGACACGAGCCGATGGGTTGTTATTTTTGCTTGTGGGATTGATCGTCCTCTGGTGGCCTCATTACGGCTCTCCTGAGACTGATCCCACCTTAAGAACCAAAGGGAAAAATTCCGTCATTTTCCTCATCTCCTACCTGCTCACCATGCTGCCCCTGTTCATCCGAAATCTCAACGCCTTTGGCTCTCCGCTGCCAACAGGCGGTATCGGCACAGCATTTTTGAAGGGATATAATGACCTGTTCAGCTACCCCGCCGAATGGCCGGTGTCCGAATTCTTAGATTGGGGAGCAGGTAATGTTATTCAATCCCGTCTTGAGGGCATAACAGGCGCGTTGGGGACATGGTTGGTCGTAGAGGGGTTTGTGTTTCTTACGCCGCTTGCCCTGTACGCCCTGTGGAAACGGCGGCATGAAGCCTTCTTTATGGGAGTCATCTGGTATGCGCTGGGGCTCCACATCGCTATGTCACTTGTATTTACTTATCCTGGAATACGCGGCGGGCTGTTCCATTCCTCGGCGGCGCTGCTGCCATTCTGGGCTGCACTTGGCTTAGTCGGCCTGGATGATCTCATCGCCTGGTTCGCTAAGCTCCGCAAATGGAACACCCGTGAAGCCCAAACCGTTTTTGGTACTGCCGTTCTTCTTCTGCCGCTGGCAATTGGCCTGTGGGCATTGAGCCAGCAATCTCAAGGATGGAACGAACCAGAGCTCAACAAATATGTCGAAAATCTACCGGAAAATGCGCGTCTCATGGTCAATGATCCGGCAGAATGGTATTACTACACGGAGCGTATCGGGGTAACACTGCCGGACGAATCCTTAGAAACAGCGTATGAAATCGCCCGGCGCTACTGTATCCAATATTTGATCATTGACGAAAATATCACGGATCCGTTTGTGCCGCTGTTCGAGAAAAAAGAATCTCCGCCGCCATTTTTAACCGAAATTCAGACGTTTGAAGAAGGTGTTCAGGTCTATGAATTTGACGTTATCTGCCCGCCGTGACGGGGTGTTTCTGGTCACAGCAGCGCTAGCAGTCAGTTTTTTTGTCTTTCTGGCCGACCAGCGCCATGACATCGGATTTCCCCTCGATGATTCATGGATCCACCAGACCTACGCTCGCAACTTAGCAGACTACGGCGAATGGTCGTTTGTGCGTGGCGAACCGAGCACCGCCTCAACCGCCCCCCTGTATTCGCTGCTGCTGGCAGCCGGACACGTGCTCAATCTCGCGCCGTATTTCTGGGCGCATGTGCTTGGGATTACCAGTCTAACCCTCGGTGCAGTATTTGCCGCCCGTATTGGGGAGCAGCTTTTCCCGAAAATCCCGTTTATTGGCTGGGCAACCGGATTGTCAATTCTGCTCACATGGCATCTGGTCTGGGCAGCAGCCTCTGGGATGGAAACGATGCAGTTTATGGCGTTAAGTCTGCTTGTCATCTGGTTGGCCTTCCGAGAACTGGATGAAAGGATAAGCCCACAGCCCAAACATATTGTTTTCCGAGGCGCGGCGCTGGGAGCGGCGGGAGGATTGTTATTTCTGACCCGACCCGAAGGCATTTTGCTGGTCGGTCTGGCTGGCCTCCTTGCCCTTTTATCTTTTGGGTTCAATGATTGGCAGCGCTATTTCCTGTGGGCGTCCGGTGTAGGGATTTGCTGGCTTGTTGTAGTTGCGCCCTATGTGGCCTACAACTACAACCTCACGGGCGACCTGCTCCCCAGCACTGCCGCCGCTAAAATTGCGGAGAATGCTCCGGCACGCGCCGAATCGATACTTACGCGCTACGCCAAAATGCTCGCGCCGCTTTCCGCTGGAGCACAATTGATGGGTCTGCCGGGGATTGTGGCAGGTATCTGGCTGACCATAAAACAAGCGCAGGAAGATCGAAAAAACGTCATGCTTTTGCTGCCGTTCATCTGGTCCATCGTGCATGTGACCGTGTATGTGCTGCGTCTCCCTGCCCCTTACCAGCATGGCCGCTATGTCATGCCTGCTCTGCCACCGCTTTTACTCTATATGGCAGGCGGATTAATCGCGCTGGTGCTGCGCTATAAATTTTCGATGATGGGGCGTGTCCTGACCCGCACCATAGCATTAGGCACGGCACTGGCACTGCCCGGTTTTATGTGGATAGGCGGACAGGCTTATGCCAATGATGTGCGTATCATCAACACCGAAATGGTCGAAACCGCGCAGTGGGTGCGTGATCATGTGCCGCCGACTGATATTTTTGCTGTCCATGACATCGGCGCGTTAGGTTACTTTGCCCCACGTTCCATTATTGATACAGCGGGATTAGTGACGCCGGACATCGTACCGCTGCTGCTGCATGGCGAAAAAATGATGGTGTTTTTGTGCGAAAATCACGCGAAATGGTTAATGGTTTTACCGGACCAGCGCCTTGTGCCCCCCGACGACCCGCGCCTGACTCTGGCTTATGAATCGCCCTATGATTTCGCGGACAAGGCACGCGGCGGCGCCGAAGAACCCTGGAAAATGCGCGTTTACCGGCTGAACTGCCCTCCCTGAAAAAACTATTGACAGAGGATTCGAGCCGCATATAATAGCCAAAGATAAGCCGACGTAGCTCAACGGCAGAGCAAGCGAATCATAATCGCTGGGTTACTGGTTCAAATCCGGTCGTCGGCATAAAAAAGCTCACTCGCCAAAGTGGGCTTTTTGTTTGCTCTATCTTGGCGAATCGGGATGAAAGCCAGCGCATTAAGGGTTAAAATAGCACATGCTAAGATTGGATTGATTTGCCAGAATAATAAAGATAAGTTGCAAGGGGACACAAATACATGGAAACCACAGTTAAAACCCGACCTGACGAGGATATTTTAGAAGACATCCGCGAATTTATACGGGGGTACGATCCCCTCAAACGCGATAGAGGTCATCTTCAATATACTTCTGACAAGGGTCATGTGGTGCTAATAGGGCACACCCGTACAACCAAATCCCGCCGTGTGCTTGTTGATAACGTGCCGGATATTCCCGGTGTGGTATCCGTTGATTCGGCTCACCTTTACGATGATGAATCGCTCCGCTTTGAGGTGGGCAGGGTACTGCCACGCGGGACGTTTGTGCGCGTGAATTACGGCACTGTGGTCATCACGGGAACCCTGCCAAAGGGAGTCGAGGAAAAGGCTGTCATTGAGGCAGTCAAAGCGGTGCCGGGTGTGCGGGCAGATAAAGTCGTCACCGAATTTATTTAACACATGTATTTTGACTACTTCACCGCCGCTGCGCTGGTCGATGAGCTCAATGAAAAACTGGTCGGTGGGCGAGTCCAGAAAATTGTTGAAATTGATGACGTGTCGCTGGGGCTGGAAATTTACAGCCAGCGCACCCGTCATTATTTATTCCTGTCCGCCGACCCGACGAATGCTCGCATCCACCTGGCAGAAGACAAACTCAGGCGAGGAGCGTCCGTCGATTCACCCCTGACTCTGCGTCTCAAAAAACACATCGATGGGGCTGGCATCCTTGCAATCCGTCAGCCGCGCTGGGAACGCATCGTCATCCTGGATTTCTCTGCGCCAGACGGAGAATATTCGCTGATCCTTGAACCCGTGGAACGCCGCGCCAATATCATACTTGTCGGAAATGATGTGATTCTCGAATGCGTGCGGCGCGTGGGGGCAGACGAAAATCGTGTGCGTCAGCTTTTGCCGGGATATGAATACCAGCCGCCGCCACCGCAAAATAAACTTCCGCCGGGGAGCATCATCAGCGAAGACATAAAGCGTTTTCTGGACGATGATGTCCATACTACCGCCCCGCAGTCCCTCACTCGGCGGATTCATGGCATGAGTCCTCAGCTAGCACGGGAGATTATTTTCCGTGCCACAGGCCGCGCGAACTGCCCTGCTGCTGATTCCAGCCCGCGAGATGTGTTCAGTGCCTATCAGGAAATCATGCAGCCGCTTCTCGAACACAATTGGAATCCTGGCATCACGCTTGAAAAAGATCGGGTCACAGCCTATTCGGTCTATCCAATGATGCATAAATCTGGCTGGCAGACCGTCGGATCTATCAGCAGTGCCCTGGAGCAGTTTTATGGAGAGGTTTCCGGAGAAGCAGCATATGAGGCAGGCAAAAAACCCATTTATGACCAGATCAAAAACGCGGGGAAACGGCTGAACGGGAAGCTGTTTAGTCTGCAAAAGCAGCAGCGTGATGAATCCGAGGTGGAAAAACTGCGCCAGACCGGGGAACTGCTGCTGACGTACCAATTTCAAATCAAAAAAGGCATGACCGACTTTGAAGCGCAGTACGATTACGATAGTCCAGCATTAAAAATCAAACTCGACCCGCTCAAGACGGCAGTAGAAAACGCGCAGACCTACTTTGAAAAATACGAAAAAGCCAAACGCTCCCGCGCTGCCCTGCCAGACCTGATATTGAATGTAGAGCGTGAACTCCGCTACCTGGCACAGTTGGAAACCGATCTAGACATCGCTGCCAGTTGGCCTGAAATTGGTGAAGTCCAGGAGGCTTTACAACAGGCAGGGTACTGGAAAGGATCAAAAGTCCGCCAACCAGCGGGACAAAAATCTGCACCTTACAAAGTGGTAGCGAACGATGGCACCGTCATCTGGATCGGGCGCAACAGCCGCCAGAATGAAGAAGTCACCTTTACCAAAGGCGCCAACGAGGACATCTGGATGCACGCAAGAGGGGTACCGGGATCGCATGTGGTCGTGAAAGCGGGTGGGCGTAAGGTTTCTGATGCCGTATTGCAGGAGGCCGCTGCGTATGCCGCTTATTACAGCAAAGCCCGCAGCGAAAAAAAAGTGGATGTCATTGTGACCGAACGCAAACACATTCGCAAAATCAAGGGCGGCAAACCCGGTATGGTGCGTGTCATGGAGCAGAGTCATCCCACCCTTCGTACCGAACCCAGACCCGTATTGAATAAAGAAAAATGAAATTGAGGCCACTTCTCCGCTGTGCAGGTCTCATGCTTTGGCTCTACTTGCTGCTGATGCCATTTCCTGCAACAGCCCAACCACATGGCGATGACTTGTTGATTCTGGCCTTTTACTATAGCTGGTATGGTGAGCGCGACTGGGCCGATACCCGCCGTATGGCAGATTTCCCTGTCGAAACATATCCCTACGGCGACCCGACAGCCATCGAACGGCATGTCCTTGAAGGGAAAGAGGCTGGTTTAGATGGTTTTGTCATGAGTTGGTACGGGGTAGAACAAGGCAATCCTACTGATGCTCATTTCCGCCACCTGCTCATCGCGGCAGAAAAACATGATTTCCGGGTGGGCATTGATTTTGATATGGGCAGTGCGTTCAGCAGTTCAACAGACGCGCTCACGAGAAATCTGCGCTTCATGTATGCCAACTATCTGAATCATCCCAATTACCTGACCTATGATGGTCGTCCGGTCGTCTTTTTCTGGAACAATCGACGGTTTGGGCGCGGTGAGTGGGAAGAACTGCGCCTCCAGGTTGATCCCAATCATGACGCGATCTGGATTGCTGAAGGGGTTGACCCTGGTTGGGTTGGCTCAACGTGGGATGGGCTGAACGCCTATAACATCGCGTGGGCTGTTGATCCAGCCGCCAAGCTGCGCGAAATTGCCGAAGCGACCCGCCAACAGGGTGGCATCTGGGTCGCAACCGCCATGCCAGGGTGGGACGATACCGGACTGGTCGATCAGCGCGGAACGGGTGCATTTGCGGTGCCACGTCATGACGGCGCGTACTTTCGTGAAACATTTGCCGCCGCCGTCGCCACAAACCCCGATATTTTGATGATTACCAGCTACAACGAATGGCTGGAAGGCTCATATTTAGCCAGCAGCCGCACCTACGACGATTTTTACGTGCGACTGACCCGCGAATTAATAGATCATTACCGCCATTCGCCTACCGCCCCTGTATCCGAACCCGAAATCACCCATGTTCAGGGACAGGCCACCACCGGATTAAAACTGCGAAGTGGGCCGGGGCAGGGCTACCGTGAAATCGGCGAGGTAAACAGCGGCGATACCTTTCCCCTCCTCAGCAAAATGAACGATTGGATTTTGATCGAATTAAACGGGCAGCGCGGCTGGATCAATTACAATTTTGTGCAAACCCTGGGGGACTTAGAAACTGTACCCCCAATCTGGTGGTACCTGCCCGCCGAGGAACGCCGTGTGACTGCTGACATTCTTGCACCGCAGGTCGGTTACCTGATTCGCCCTCTTACTGAGAATGCACTGGTGCGTTCGTGGCCTGGCGCTGAAGGGGAACTGCTTAGGGAAATATCTCCAGACGAAATGTTACCCATTACCGGAATCTACCGGGGCTATTACCGCATCCAGGAAGGCTGGATTCTGGCTTCCGAAGTAGAAATGGTAAATGCATCCGGTCATCCTGTGGATGCAGCCCTGGCAGAAACGAATAAGCTCATCCCTGAAGATGGCGGTATTTACGCGCAGGCCGCCGCTGATGTGGTCATACGACAGAATCCCAACGGCACGCGGATCGCTTCATTTCCTTTTCAGGCCGTAGCAGAAGCGGTTAGTATTTCAAGCGATGGACAGTGGGTACAGATTCGCTTTGCAGGGGTCACCGGTTGGGTCAGCCGGTTGTATGTCACACCACACGGAGATTTCAGCCGTTTACCTGTACGTTAATCCTCGTCGTCCGGTGATGGCTCGACCTCGTCGTCAAAATCCACATATTCGAGTTCTGTATCCAGCTCATCAGCCGTTTTTTCGTCCAGCACGAAGGGCTGGGTGCGGCGTGGCGCTGGGGTAAAACGCCGCTGCACGGTGGACTGCTGCCCCTCGTCAGGGGAACGGCTTTCTGATGGACGCGCCATCCGCTCGGTTGGTATGGGTTTTTGAGCATTTTCTTCTGATGTGCGCCTGATTGGACGTTGGAAATCGGCACTTTGTCTGTCAAGCCCAGGACGGGCAAAACGTTCTCGCGGTGTTTCCTCGGCAGGCTTATCCCCTGATCTGCCAGTCTCCTCAGTACGACGCCCAAAAGCGCGATCCCGCTCCCCATACCCAGGACGGGCGGCCCGCTCATGAGGTGTCCCCTCGGCAGACTTATCTCCTGGTCGCTCAGGCTCATCAGAGCGACGCCCACTACCATAGACACGATCCCGCTCCTCATACCCAGGACGGGCGGCCCGCTCATGAGGTGTCCCCTCGGCAGACTTATCTCCTGGTCGCTCAGGCTCATCAGAGCGACGCCCACTACCATAGACACGATCCCGCTCCCCGTACCCAGGACGGGCGGCCCGCTCATGAGGTGTCCCCTCGGCAGACTTATCTCCTGGTCGCTCAGGCTCATCAGAGCGACGCCCACTACCATAGACACGATCCCGCTCCTCATATCCAGGACGGGCAAACCGCTCACGGGGTGGCGTCTCCTCGGCAGGCTGTTCCTCCTCTAACGTTTTTTCTGTTAGTGGGGCACGGCTGGCGAGTGCCGAAGGCCGCACGGCAACTGACGGATGTTCGGGTTCAGCCAGTCTTGGCCTGGGCAGCCTGTCTGATGGATCCGGGATAGGCAGGACAAAACTGTAAATCGAAGGCAGAGGTTCACCTTTTGGATAGGGCAGGTCAGAGCCGGGCTCGCGCTTGATCTCTTTTTCGCCGCGTGCACGGGTGAGATTCTCGCCGCCGCTGTAGTCCATTTTGATGCCGCGCAGCCGCTCCAGCGAGTCCTCAACCATACCCAGCGTGAAAATCGCCAGCACATCCATCATCAACACGAGAAAAAGTGCTGTATTCACATGCTCCAGGGTATTGATCACTGGGCCTTCCCAGGTTTCCAGCAGCACTTCATCCAACCCAATGGCTACCATCACCACAATAACTACGATCATCACGCCGAGAATAAGCGGCCAGCCCTGAGCATCTTCCCGTTTGGGAATCATGGCATTGGCAATCGCAAACAGCAGATAAAACCAGATGATAAAGTCTCCGGTCTTGAACAGGTCAATAAATTCTTTCCACAGGATAGCAATGTCACCTTTGCCGAGCGCCACCAGCAACTCATCCAATGCCAGCACCTGCGTACTGATTTGCCAGATAATGACCATCATGAGCATAAGGGGGGCAGCAGCGACCACAGCAGCCCGAAACGGGTCGGTTTTATCCCGCTCAACCACCACAAAATTCAGCCGAAGTGTGCCGTTTTCCTGCTTTTCGGGCCAGTGGAATCCTTTTTTGATGGGGACATTCAGGGCACCAGCCACCAGATACTGTACAAATTCATGGATAAAAATGCCGGGGAGAAAGGCAATATAAAAGGCACGGGTGGCTCGCAGCTTATCTTTGGTCAATAAATATACGACCCCAAAGAAATGCTGATGCACCCAACTTTCTGCCATCATCAAGGGGATGAAAATAGCGACCAGCACCAGCCAGGGAGTCAGCAGGCTAAAGTAATCCATAGCCAGATTGTATCAGATTCTGGCGTTCAGCATGACCGGATACTGAACGCCAGTGATAGGAAATTACGCTTTCGCTTGCAATGTAAGGCGCACAAGGTCTTTGAAAGAATCAAGTTCCAGAGATGCCCCTCCGACCAGTGCCCCGTCAATGTCCGGTTGGCTCATGTACTCCACCATGTTCGCAGGCTTGACACTGCCACCATACTGGATACGCATAGCCTGTGCTGCCTGACTGCCATACAGTTCGGCCAGCGTACCGCGTATCGTGCCGCCGAGCAGGTCATTTACCATGCCAGCCTCCGCATTGCGCCCCGTACCAATTGCCCAGATAGGCTCATATGCAATCACGATATTGGGCAAGGCATCAGCAGGGATTTCGTTGAAAGCCGCCACAAGCTGACTCCTACAGACTTTTTCGGCCTGACCCGACTCTCGCTGCTCCAGATTTTCGCCAAGTGCAATTATCGGCTTCAGGCCAAACTTTAACGCCTGCTTGACCTTCTTATTGACTAATTCATCGGTCACATTTAGATACTGGCGGGTTTCAGAATGCCCGATGACCACATATTCAACCAGTCCAACCAGCATATTGGCGGCAACACAGCCCGTAAATGCCCCTTTGTCTTCGTGATGAACATCCTGCGCCCCGACTTTAATCGCAGTGCCTTCTAGTTCGGCCTGCACCCCAGGCAAGGCCACATACGGGGGGATTACCACACACTCAACCGCCGAGTACTCGGCCAGCAACGACTTTAACCGGCTGACAAAATCAACTGCTTCAGCCGGGGTTTTGTGCATCTTCCAGTTCCCAGCCACGATTGGAACCCGTTTCATGGATATAATTACTCCTCAAGATTCTGTAATTTCAGATTGGCTTCACGTTGAACCCATTCGGGGGCATCTTCAAAACTCATCGCATAACTCCACGACTTCTGCGCTTCTTCCAGATCCCCAATGAGTTCATAATAATTACCATAGACGAGATGCGTTTCAGCAAGAGAATCGTCCAACACCAACGCATCATTTAAGAGTTTTTCGATCTGGCGGCGTGCCACCGCAGGAATGCTGTCCTCAAGCATAGCAGGGACGGTCGCAATGATTCCCTGCGCCGCCAGCGTCTTGGCAAAAGCGGAATCGATATACGGCTGTGCCGTATCGGAAAAACCTTCAAGATCCTGCAAAGATACTGTTCTTAACTGGCGGTAAATATACTGTCCCGATTCGTTGCGAATCTCATCGTTCTCTGGGTCAAGATGATAAGCGGCTAACCACAGCATGGTGGCTTCATTATTGAATCCCTGAGAAGCAGTCGAGCGTGCAGCAAACGCAATCATTTGGGACGAGGGATTCATGTTGTTGAGAACGTTCTCAAGGATCTCCTGCGCTTTGTCTGGCTGCCCTTGATTGAGATAAGCAAACGACAGCAGCATATAGGATTCAGGCATATCGGGATAGGTATCCACAACTTCCTCAGCCTGTTCAACAGTCAAGTTGGTAAGGTCACTTTCATTGAATTGTTCGATTTTAAAGTCACTTCCTTGCCCCGGAGAGGGAAGCTGTTCCGAATCGGGAACAAACTCGTTTGCTTCTTCCTCTGAAGCAGGAGCCCCCCGCGAGACAACAGGGTCATTCAGGGCGTTAAGGGTCACAGCCAGGGACGCGATGCAGATAAATACCAGGGCTGCCGTCCCAACCAGCATCCAGAAACCTCGCCGTGCTCCTCTTCGCCGCCGGACAGTAGTGCTGGGATACGGAACAGGCGTCGTTGTCATATAAGGATTCGGAATGGCGGCTTCGGTTGCCAGCGCTTCCGTAATAGCCGCACGCACATGCGCCATCAACTGATCATCGATCCCGCTGGGAGGCGGTGTCGGGGTTTTTTGCGACTCGAGAGAGGCCGCAGCAAGCGAAGCCTCTTCAAACTTATCTAGCTGCACACTGGCTGCGCTTAACTCACCCAATTCAGATTCTTCAACCGCTTCCTTAAAGGCCGCCATCAAGGCTGTTGCCGTTGGGTAACGGTCTTCGGGCAGCTTGCTCAGCGATTTCAGCAGCACGGCTTCTACCGCAGGCGGCACCGTCGGATTCACCAACGTTGGCATCGGCAGCGGCTTATAAATATGGTCGTGGACAATCGCATAGGGGGTATCGGCACTGTATGGCACCCGTCCAACCACAATTTCGTACAGCATGATCCCCATCGAGTAAATATCGGTTGCTGGACCGAGGGATTTAACGCCTTTGGCCTGTTCTGGGGAAATGTAGTGCGGCGTACCGATCAGTACGTCCTGGCTCATAGTAGATTCGCCGGTTGAAGCGATTCTCGCCAGACCGAAATCCGCCAGATAGGGGTAATCAGCTTTGTCAATCATCACATTCGACGGTTTGACATCGCGGTGCAGAATATCACGCTCATGGGCATAGGTTAGCGCCTCTGCAACCGCCGTCATATACTTGAGGGTTTCTTCCAGCGTCAGTTTCTGGCGGCGAATGCGATGTTTGAGGGTATCCCCCTCGATGAACTTCATCACAAGATAAGGATTGCCATTGTGCTCAGAAAAATCGTAAACCGGAACAATATGGGCGTGTTCTAGCTGAGCAACGATCTGTGCTTCACGTTTAAAGCGGGAATAAAAAGTATCATCCTCTTTGAAAGATGGATGCAAAACCTTGATGGCGACATAGCGATCAAGGGCAGCATGGTAGGCTTTATAGACTGTTGCCATGCCACCCTGCCCCAGTTGCGACACAATCCGGTAAGGGCCGACCGTTTCACCTATATTAAAAGTCATCGCTTCTAAAGTCCTTGCCGCTCAATGCGCCCTGACTATAGCACAAATTTACCCCGGCGATTGTAAAATCTCTGTAACACAAAATGGGACAGGGTGGCCTCGCGCCCCCCTGTCACCGTTGGGTAGGTTAGTACGCTACATGTATTAATACGTTTGACGCCATCATTAGTTGCTTCTAGCGGTCTGCCAGCGCCGTCACACCAGGGAGTTCTTTGCCCTCCAGCAGTTCAAGGCTCGCACCACCGCCGGTGCTCACGTGCGTGACTTTATCTTCCAATCCTGCCTGAGCCACCGCCGCCGCCGAGTCCCCGCCGCCGATGATCGTTACAGCACCTTTTCCAGTGATTTCAGCAAGTTCATGGGCAATCGCGTTTGTACCCACCGCAAAGTTGGGCATTTCAAACACCCCTACCGGGCCGTTCCAGACGACTGTTTTTGAGTCAGCCAGAATCGCCTTGAAGTTTTCAATGGTTTTCGGGCCGACATCCAGGATTTGCCAGCCCGCGGGAACACCATCTTTCACCTGAATCGTTTTGCGATTGGCGTTGTTATCAAAAGAATCAGCGATCACGGCATCTACTGGCAGCACGATTTTCCCGCCCGCTTTACCCATCATTGCTTTGGCGGTATCAAATGCTTCCGCATCCACCAGCGAATCACCCACTTCAATCCCCTGCGCTTTCAGGAAGGTGTTGCTCATCCCGCCGCCAATCAACAATTTATCGACTTTTTGCAGCAGGGCTTCAATCACCAGCACCTTATCGGAAATCTTCGCGCCGCCCATGATTGCCACAAAGGGACGCTTGGGGTTTTCAATCGCGTTGACGAGGAAATCGATTTCTTTTTCCAACAGAAAGCCCGCCACTGATTCCATGTGTGCCGCCAGACCAACATTGCTGGCGTGGGCACGATGGGCGGTTCCAAACGCATCGTTCACCAGAATATCACCCAACCTGGCAAGCTGTTCTGCCATTGCGGGATCATTTTTAGACTCGCCCTTGTGGAAGCGAGTATTTTCCAGTACCAGCACCCCACCCTGCGGCAAGGCGGCAGCCGCTTTTTCAGCTTCTTCGCCAATGCAGTCTTCAGCAAACGCAACCTGTACACCAAGCTGTTCAGAAACCAGCGGAACCACTGGACTCAGAGAGTATTTTTCCTTGTCTTTCGCTTTATCCTCCCCTTTGGGACGGCCCAGGTGCGACATAAGGATTAAGGCTCTGGGTTTTTGCTCCAGAATGTACTTCAGGGTCGGAATGGCGGCACGAATTCGGGTATCGTCCGTCACACGATTTCCCTCAGTTGGCACGTTAAAATCAACGCGGACCAAAACACGTTTTCCGCCCAGATTCACGTCACGGATGGTTTTTTTGTTCATCGTATATCCTTGTATATTCAAAAAAAGCGGCAGAATGGAAAGCCACTCCGCCGCTTTGTCGTTATTGGGTTGGCCGTTCAGCGCAGCCTAGCTGCACATCTTCACTGCCAGGTCAGCCGTGCGGCAGGAATATCCCCACTCGTTATCATACCAGGTCAGCAGTTTAACCATGTTTTTCTTCGCTGTGGTATATTCCGCATCAACGATGCTGGAGTGCGGGTTGCCCACGATGTCGCTGGAAACCAGCGCATCCCGTGAGAACTGCAAAATCCCCTTCAGGGAGCCCTTCGCGGCTTCTTCAAACGCGGCGTGAACTTCTTCGGTGGTAACCTCACGTTCAAGGATACCTACAAAATCGGTCAGTGAACCCACCGGGGTCGGCACACGCACTGAAATACCATCAAATTTGCCCTTCAGTTCGGGAATAACCAGTGCAACCGCCTTAGCTGCACCTGTGGTGGTTGGGACGATGTTAGTAGCGGCATTTCGGGCACGGCGGTAATCGTCATGTGGCGCATCCAGCAAACGCTGATCCTGTGTGTAACTGTGAATGGTCGTCATTAACCCGCTCACAATGCCAAATTTGTCATGCAGCACTTTAGCGGCAGGGGCAAGGCAGTTCGTGGTGCAGGACGCATTCGATACAACAAAATGCTTCTTCGGGTCGTAAGTATGGTCATTGACACCCATTACAAACGTGCCATCCACTTCTCCTTTTGCCGGAGCAGAAATAATCACACGCTGTGCGCCGCCCTGCAAATGCAAGCCTGCTTTTTCGCGGCTGCGGAAAATCCCTGTGCTCTCGATGACAATATCCACACCGAGATCGCCCCAGGGAATTTTGGCAGGGTCGCGTTCGGTCAGGGCCTTGATTTCGTCACCGTCAATCACCAATGCGCCCTCTTTGACTTCCACCTTGCCCTCAAACGGGCCGTAGTTGGAGTCAAAGCGGAAAAGGTACGCCATCATGTTCAGATCACCAAGATCATTGAACGCCACAATATCCACTTTATCTCTGTGGTACTGCTGGAGCGCCTTTACAACCTGGCGCCCAATGCGTCCAAACCCATTAATCCCAATACGAATTGCCATTACAGAATATCCTTTCTGTCTATTCAGGCCGTTCGGCCTATTATTTTAGCGTGTTTTTCGCCATTGAAAGATTCGCTAATCTTCAAAAGTTGAGCAGTGAGCTTTGCGGTGTCATGCCGCCAGGGATGTTCGGCCTCCGTCAAATCTGCCAGCACGAAATGATACTGTTCCCATAGGGGATGGCCTTCCGGCGGAAGCATCACGTAATGGGTGGCTTCATTTTTCCGGTTGGGAAAAACGTTGTTCGCCAAGACCGTGCTGATGACATTTTTGCCGATATGTTTTTCCAGGGCTTCGACATGCTCTGCCACCGTGTAACCCTCAGTTTCGCCTGGCTGCTGGGCAATGTTGCACACATAGACAATAGTTGCGGATGACGCTTTCAGAGCAGGAACGATCCCCTGCACCAGTAGATTTGGCAAGATGCTGGTATATAAGCTTCCTGGCCCTATGACAATGAGGTTCGCGCTCAAAATCGCCTGGCGGGCTTCGGGGAGTGCCTGAACATTTTCCGGGTCCAGGAATACACGCTCAATTGTGCCACTTATCTCCGGGATGTTCGACTCCCCGATGACCTGGACGAGCTTTCCATCTGCAAGCCGAATATAGGCCCCCAGATTGACATGGTGCAGCGTGCTGGGAATCACACGCCCTGTAATTGCCAGCACACGTCCCGCTACAGCTACCGCCGTATTCATGTCGCCTGTGATCTCAGTCAGGGCAGTCAGAAACAGATTGCCGAAACTATGCCCGCCTAATCCGCCTTCCGCAAAGCGATACTGAAACAGACGGGTCATCATATCTTCATCATCGGCCAGGGCCGCTATGTTGCTGCGTAAATCCCCTGGGGGGGGCACACCCATTTCCCGCCGCAGCCGTCCGGAGCTCCCTCCGTCATCAGCCATTGTGACTACGGCAGTAATATTGTTAGTGACATGCTTCATCCCTCGCAGCACACTCGGCAGGCCCGTACCTCCGCCAATCGCAACCACACGCAGTCCTTTTTGCAGGCGGTTATGCTGCCTCACAATATCTACCCATGAGGTATGACGGCGCTGCGACACCACGACAGGCTGAACAATCGTCGTGTTGAGTTCATAGATGCCGATCACCATTGCACAAAACCCTACAATAGCCGCGACCATCACACGCCAATAGGGGGGCAAAAATTCCAGCGTGACGTAGGAAATAGCTGAGGGAATATCCTTATTTTGAAAAAGAATGACATATCCCTGGGCAAACCCGATTCCCAGGATCAGCAAGCCAAAAACCATGAGGAGCAGCCAGCGCTTAACACGCAGTCCTGGTTGCAGCCACTGTTGAACGCTGCGTAGATTTCTCATTCCACAGGAAGGATAACAACTCGTGTCTAGCCTGACAATTGGAAAAACTCACTAAGCAGCACGCGATTCGTCATATTGACAGCCAGGGGGGGTTAGTGACTTGCAGGCCGAATTTGAATAGTACCGAAACTTTCCGGGTTTTTACCCTTTTTGTCCTTGTAAAAATCGTGAATGCGCTGCATATCTGCTTCAATATCACCTGTGGGGAAAAGGTGCGGCCCAATCCCACCAACCTTACGCTCGTAATCAAAAAAACCGAGTAAAATCGGAACCTGGGCTTCCAGCGCAATGTAATAAAATCCTGTTTTCCAGTAATCCACCCGGCGGCGTGTTCCTTCTGGCGCGATAGCCAACACCAGGGTTTCACGTTCGTTGAAAATATCCACCATCTGATGCACCGCGTTTTTGCGCTCGTGGCGGTTGACCGGAATTCCACCCATCTTACGGAACACATAGCCCACAGGCCAGCGAAACAGACTATCCTTTGCCACAAAATGAAATTTAATGTTGAGGGAATAGGCGATAGCAACCCCGTAGACAAAATCCCAGTTGGAGGTGTGTGGGGCAGCGATAATAACGGACTTGGGGTACTGGCGTGCATCTCCGACCAGGCGCCAGCCCACCAGCCATAAAAAAGCGCGGCCTGACCAGTGTAAAATCGGGTTGATCTTAGGGGGAGCCATATGCACCTTTCATCTTAAAAAACACCATGATAACCCAAAAGTCACAAATTCCCCTTGACACGCCTTTTGAATGGGCTAAAATGCTCACTAATAAGCCGAAGTGGCGGAAATGGCAGACGCGCTACGTTCAGGGCGTAGTTCCTTCACGGGAGTGTGGGTTCGACTCCCACCTTCGGCACACAAAGACCTGTAGACGGCAGGTCTTTTTTGTTACCGAAGGAATTTTAGCCTGTGAGAAAGCCGTGCGGTTTGAACGGTAGTGGAGGAAAGCGCCTTTGGTTTTAACCGAGCTGTGCCTTGCAAACAACTGCGCTAAAATGAGAAGCATTGGTCACGGCGTTGGTGGGCACTCCAACGCTCCGACAAGCGAGTGTCAGCACATGAGCGATTCCAGCAAAAGCGTCAAGGTTTTCAAATACCGCCTGTATCCGAGTAAGGCGCAGGAAAAGAACCTCCTATGGGTGCTGGAGTGTGCTCGCCACCTGTACAACATGGCGCTGGCGGAGCGGAAGTATGCCTATCAGTTGGAAGGGCGCACGGTGACACTCGCCGACACCGAACAACTGGCGAAACACTACCGCGCCACCTTCCCGTATGCCGACCAGATGCACAGCCAGACAGCACAGAGCGTGGTCAAACAGGTGGATGAAGCATACCAGTCCTTCTTTCGTCGTCTGAAAACTGGTGAAAAGTCAGGTTATCCTCGCTTCAAGTCGCGCAACCGTTTTCACAGTTTCGAGTTCAAGCAGTTCGGAAAAAGTGGAGCGTTCCTGGACGGTAAGCGGCTGAAGCTGTACGGCATCGGGCGGGTTCCGGTGCGCTGGCATCGTCCGCTGCAAGGCACGATCAAAACCGTTCGTATCATGCATAGTGCCGGCAAGTGGTACGCCTGCTTCACCTGTGAAGTGCCTACGCCTGAGCCACTGCCGAAAATGGGGCGTGTCGTTGGGGTCGATGTGGGGATTGCGGCACTCCTCACCACCAGCGATGGGGAGAAGGTGGAAAACCCACGCTGGTATCGAGAAGCACAAGCGGCACTCAGACGCAGACAGCGCAAGCTGGCAAGAGCCAGGCGCGGCAGCCAGAACCGCCGGAAACGTTTGTTGGAAGTCCAACGCCAGCATGAACACATTGCCAATCAGCGTCGTGACTATCTCAACAAGCTGGTCTACGCGCTGACGCTGCACTACGACGGCATTGCCATCGAGAACCTGGCTATTCGCAACCTGGTACGCAACCATCACCTCAGCAAGCGCATTCTGGATGCGGGATGGGGGTACTTCAAAGCACGACTCACGCACAAGGCTGCAAGTGCCGGGCGTGAGGTCGCCCTGGTAGACCCTGCCTCTACCTCCAAAACCTGCTCCAACTGCGGTGCCCTGTTTCAGGATTTCGACCTTTCGACCCGTTGGGTCACCTGTGCGTGTGGGCTGTCGCTCGATAGAGACCACAACGCCGCCATTGCAATATTAGATCGAGCCGGATGGGTCACATCCGTGTCGCATAACGTAGCGCCTCTGCTGTTTTCCCACCGGGGGAACGGTAAGCGCAGGCGTGCGGCAGAAGCTGCACGGCTTTAGCCGTCGCAGAGTGTTCACTATAGAATAGCATCTATGGAAGAACGCACGGAACGTCCTCGCAAGCAGCAGATTTCGGGCATCCAGATTGTATTTGCCTCGATTCTATCGATTGGTCTGCTGTTAACCATTAACTTTAGCGCCCGCATCCGGCGGGGTCAGCAAATTGAGGAAGTTCGTGCTCGCATTGAGGCCACCATCAATGTGCTTTCCACGGAACAGGCCGACTTAATTTCCGAACGCGATTATGCCTCCAGCGACGCGGCAGTCATTGAATGGGCACACCGCGAGGGCAAATTGATCCGCGAGGGCGAGGTGCTGGTAATCCCCGTGCAGCCCGCTAACGCACAGATTACCACCCCTACCCCTGCTGCCACACCCATTCCCCTTGCCACTCCCACCGAACCTCCGACCTGGCATTTATGGTGGAAGCTGTTCTTTGATGGCCCGCCGCCGGGCAGTTAGATTGGACCTGCCTGTTCGCTTTTTCGTACACGGCTTCTGGACGCTCGCTAGCACAACGGTTCTGATTCCCGTAAAATCGAAGGAAAAATTCTGTTGATGGGAATAAAACGTATGCGTTGGATGCTGATAGGTGTGGTAGGGCTGCTGGCGGCGTCCGCCGCCGCGCAAGAGCCGCCGCGCCCAATTAACTACGGGCAGACTGTCGAAGGTGAATTGAACGATGTACAGCAGGCGCAGCAGTTTCTGTTTGACGGTCAAAGCGGCGACGAAATCACGATTTTGATGGCAACTACCAGCGGCGATCTGAATCCATTTTTAACGCTGGCGACCTTTGACGGTGATGTACTGGCAACCGATGACGATACAGGCGGCGCGGGCGATGCGCTGATCGAAATTACGCTGGGGACAAACGGGACGTATGTGATCACCGCCTCACGTTCGCGGGCCTCCGGGACAGGCGGCTCCGGCACTTACAGCCTGACACTTTCCACAGGCGAATCCGCCGGGGAGACACCCATTCCAGCACTGGATGTCGGGGCACGCTTGCAGCCGATTGTACGGGGTGAACCCGTGCGCGGCGCATTAACCCGCGAAGCGGCGTTTGTGCTGTACTGGTTTGAGGGCCGCAGTGGGCAAAGTATTACGATTACGCCAGATTCAGGAACACAGCTTCAACCCCTGCTGGTTCTGTACGATGCCAGCTTCCGTGAGATTTTCCGAACTGTATCGGGTAATACGCTGTCAGCCAACCTGCCCAATGACGGTGTATATTTTCTGTCAGTGGCGCTGCCGGATGCAACCAGTTTAGGGGGTAACTATGCCCTGACCATGACCAGCGTTGGCACCGCCAGCCAACCACGTGATGTTCAGCCAGGGCAAAATACCATCACCTATGGCGAAAGCGTGCGCGGCGTAATTAATGCAACCGCGCCGTCCTACAGCTTTCAGTTTCGCGGATCAGCAGGCGACAGCGTCATCATCACCATGTCACGCGCAGGTGGTGATTTGGACAGTTATCTTTACCTGCTGGATACTGCCGGTATTACCATTGCTGAGGATGACAGCAGCGGTGGCATCAACGGTGATGCGCGAGTTGCAGTATCGCTGCCTGCTGATGGCACCTATAATGTTTTAGCCACCCGGCGCGGTCAGGATGCGGGAACTACTGCCGGTACATTTTTGCTGGAACTGCAATCGGATGCGGAACCTGTATCTGTCGCCACCACGTCGCCGGATGTACCACCCAATCTGGCGGGCTTCCCCGAAATTACGTATGGGGAAACAGTACAGGGTGAGATTTCCAACCAGTCGGTGCTGAATGTCTATATTTTCAAGGGGGAAGCGGAAGACGAGATTTCCGTCACGCTGGAAAGCCCTGATGGCGGCCTTGACCCGTATCTGTTTTTGCTGGATGCCAATCAAGTTCCTATCGCCGAAAACGACGACATTATTGATGGGCAAAATCGCAATTCGCAAATCGAATTCGTGGTTCCGGAATCGGGGTATTACGTCATTGTGGCAACACGCTTTGAGCAGGATGCGGGTACAACCGCCGGGCCCTTTGCCCTCACGTTACGTCGGGCAGGTGATCCGGTGTCGCCGGAGACCGCCAACAGCGGTTCATTTGTGCAGCGCTTAGGGGCACAGCGCATCAACGCAGGGGACACACCAGACGGCGCTTTCCAGCCGCTTCAATTTACCAAAGTCTATACATTCCCGGCATCTGCGGGTACGGTGATTGATTTTTCTGTCACGACAGACGACAACTCCGCCACCACCGTGATTTTGACCAATGACCGGATGCAGCCTATCGCTAGCGCTGACAGCGGCACCCTGCTTGGAGTATCCGTACCATCGACAGGAAACTATTTGATTTTTATCGCGCCTGCAAGGGGGCCTGCCGTTCCCACCAATGTTGGCTATATCCTGGCTTTTAACGCAACGGGCAATGAATTTGCGGTCGAAGAAGAAGCGACGGCGGAAGCCACCGCCGAGGCGACAGAAGAAGCGGTGGTTGAAGAAGCAACGCCTACGCAAATTCCGCTTGAGCTGATGACCTACGGTGATACAGTAACAGGCACCCTTGATGAGGAGGTGACCAGCCTGCGCTATCTGTTTACGGGTAACGAGGGCGATATTGTCCGCATCCAGATGAGTGCTGCCTCCGGCAACCTGGATACGCTGATCGAACTGCTGGATGAGAATGAACGGTTGATCAACGCCAATGATGACATCGTGCAGGGGGTGAATCGTAATTCGTCGCTGCAAGTCACATTGCCATCAGACGGACAGTATATCATCCGGGCGACCCGCTTTGAGCCGACCGATGGCACGCCGCCTACAGCCGGTGATTTTACCCTCTCGCTGACCTATGTTGACCCGGCAGCGGCAGGTGTGAGTCCGGTAGCGCTGCCCATTAGTCCTGGCGAAACGGTTGTCAACACGATTACGGATGAGCAGTACCTCCTGTTCTATACCTTCAACGGAAAATCCGGGGATACTGTTACGATTGAAGTTAATACCCAGAGCGGCGACCTGGACGCAGTTTTGTATCTTTATGCTTATACCAGCTCCGGCGACCCGATTGAAATTGCCCGCAATGACGATGATCCGCGCGGCAACACCTTCGACCCACTGATTCAGAATCAGGTGCTGCCGCGTACAGGTTCATATTTGATTGCGGTGGGGCGCTTCCCGGATTCGACCAGCACAGGGAATTTCACCATGTCCCTGACCATCCAGCCTGCCGGTATGGATTCAGACGGATAAAACGAATGTTCAAATGGTCGTTTTTGCTGGTTTTTGCCCTGGGGGTTTACCTGGCAGCAGCACAGGACTATACCCCCATAGCCTACAACCAGACTGTGTCCGGATTTCTGTCTGATGACGATTTTCGCCAACTGTTTGTGTTTGATGGCCGGCAGGGTGAAATTATCACGATTCGGATGAATACCGTTGAAGGTGATTTAGACCCGTATCTGGTGCTGGTGGATCAAACTGGACGTGGTATCGCCTTCAGCGACGACGAGGGGGAACAGAATGCTGCTCTGATCGACAGTTTTGAACTGCCTGCCAGCGGGCAGTATTTTATTGTCGCCACCCGATTTGGACATGAACACGGCAGCACATCAGGCACCTACGAACTCAACTTGACCCGTCAGGGGGTTAACATCCCCAGTGGAGCATCCCTGCAATATGGCGATGTGGTCATTGGCGAAATTACCCCCCAGCAGTCGCAGGTGGTCTATTATTTTTCCGGGCGGCGGGGCGAGGTGGTCAACCTCCAGATGCGCCGCACATCGGGCGATTTAGATGCGTTTATCGACATTGCTAATCAGCGGGGACAAATTTTGCGCTCCGGGGATGATGACCCACGTCAGGTAGGTTCACTCAATGCGGCGGTTCTGAACTTCACCCTGCCGGAAAACGGGTTTTATATTGTGGTAGCGACCCGCTATGGACGCGAGTCCGGGACAACGGTGGGCAGCTACATGCTGTCCCTGGACATCATCCCGGAAGAAGCACGAGGATTAGCCGCCTATGATGCCATTCTGCTGGATTACGGAAGCACCTCCGCCAGCACGATCAGCGCTGAAGTACCACAGCGTTTTTATTTTTTCGAGGGTCAGCGCGGTGATGTGATTACTGTGGTCATGAGCCGTACCCAGGGCAATTTAAATGCGCTGCTCATCCTGCTGGATGACCAGCTAAGTGAGGTTTTTACCGCCGAATACAATACGAATTCCCGCAGTGCCGAAATCCTCAACTACACCCTGCCTAAAGGGGGAACGTATTATCTGATGGCAACACGTGCTGAGTTCAGCGAAGGACAAACTGAAGGCGATTTTGAATTATCGCTCACAGGGAGGCGTGGTATTGACGGCAGTAAAATGCTGGAAGTGTTTTATGGCACAGAAATGCGTGGGGTGATCGACTCTAACATTCCTTATGAAAGTTTTCTCTTTTACGGAGAACAGGGCGACGTGGTCACCATCACGATGGAACGCACGACGGGTGACCTGGATTCGCTGCTGACACTTTACCAGGGCAGCAAGCAAATCGCTTTTGATGACGACAGCGGCGGGTCACAAAATGCCGCGATTCAAAACTTCACCCTGCCCCAGGACGGGGTATACCGGATTGAGGCCTCTCGTTTTGAACGCGAATCAGGGACGACAAGCGGCACTTACATCTTGTTAATTGTGAAAGAAAGATAGGGCGGGTCCCAGACCGCGCCCCTGGCTTATACAAAAATCAGCGCTGCAACCACAAGCGCGACAAACAAAAAGGCTACCAGCAGCGCCATATTCCGCAGGTCAATCATCACATAAGCATATTCGTGTTTGAGATCGTCAAGCGAAACCGTCGTTTTGGTTCTAATAGCCGGTTTGGGTGCATCGACTTTACGTTCGACAGCAGGCGAAGGGGCAGTCCCCGCACTGCCGTTGCTGGTGCCGCCATAGAGTTCGGCCCGTGCACGCTCTAAAGTAGCTTCTGAAATATTGGGACGACGCCGTTTTTTCGCCATCGGGCGAGACTTCCTTTCAGTTGACTAGTTTTGCGAAAACAACCATTCGGTGGGTATCGACTCGATACGGGTGGCAGGTAATAAGGGTCGCCAGCGGGGTTTCGCCGCCGAGATCTTGCCCCAGCACCCACACTTCCGTCGGCTCCACCACCTGTTTTTCATCCACCACGTAAGTGTACCACTGCCCGTTTTCGCTTTGAATGCGGATTTCATCGCCAGGTTCAAGAAGCTGCAAATCGCGGAAAATTTCGCCATAAATATCATTGTGCGCGGTAAGCACCATATTCCCTTCGTTTCCTGGCAACCCGGAATAGGGATGATGCCCCACACCTGCCTGAAGAGAAATCCAGTCATCACCCGTTCGGATGCTGGCATCCACCCCGATCGCAGGAATCTGAATGCGGCGAGGTGCCCCCGTGATATTAAACACGGGCTGCGTGCTGGAAGGAGCATTGACCTGTTCCTGAAAGGCAGCCCGATAAGGGGCAGGCACTTCGTTAAAGTTAAAACTATGCCGCCCGCCTGCATCCCAGATGTGCCCGCCGGGAAGAACCACAGCATTCACCGAAATGAGCGGCGTGGCGGTAGGCTGTACCATGCGTGACAGGAGTTGGGCCTCCGAAGTCGCACTGATGTTATCCGTAATTTCGACGTTCCGGTCAATCGTCTGCAAACCGCGAAATCCCAGATACAAAATCCCGATGAGTCCCAGTACAGCCACTGCTTCGATGAGCAGGAAAAATCGAGCCGCCCCAGCCCTGCGAGAATCCGCACCTTCTCCCTGGCGGCGAAAGACAATGTGCGGTGCAAGATCATCTTCAAATTGAGGACTCCCCTGAACATAGGTCACGGGAACTTCAGGAGTTTCCTGGATGCTGTCCAGTATGTCTTCATCTTCTTCAAACTGCGGCGGGTCAGGAATAACATTCTCGGCAGGCACAGAAATCGGTGGAAGCGGCACATCCACACGGCGATCACTTTTGACGAATCGCTGCATCCGCGCTTCCCGTTTTTTGAGAAAGAGAAGACGTTCCAGTTCTTCAATCGTGAGTTCATCAACCGGACGTTTATCTCTCATAGGCGCTTCTTACTGGCAACTGCAAAGACTTCCCGTTCAAAAAACCAGCGCATGGGAGGCACATTAAACAGCACATACCGCGCTGCGGCAAAAATCACATTTTCCTGTCGCTGCTGCGGGGGTGAATCCAGCCACACTTTGCCATGGAAGCCCGCCTGCGCCAATGTCCGCTTCATACTCATCATCGACTGCTCATTGACATGAACATCCTGGTTATGTTCGACCAGAAACTGGCGAGGGTCTGCCGGATACTTCGCCCCCTGCCCCAATCCCAGACGCACCAGCCGTACCAACGGATAGGCATAGCGGTCATACCAGATATTCGGCGCGGTATGGATAATCAGGCGTCCATCGGGTCTGAGAACACGATGAATTTCCAGCAGCGTCGCGTGCAGTTCCCAAGGATGCAAATGTTCTACCACATCAAACAGGAGTACACGGTCAAACATCTGCGAAGCGTAGGGAATCCGCTTAGCATCCGCCTGCACCGCCGCCACACGCTGTTGGAGCTCCGATGACAGACCAGCAATTAACTTCTGGGTCATGCGAACCGCGACAGGGGCATAATCAAAACCATAGGCGTCCGCGCCAAGTTCGGCACAGTGGCGCATGATTTCACCACGGCCGCAGCCCACATCCAATACCTTCATACCAGATTCAATGCCAGCCACTTCAAACGACGCTTTCAAGCGGCGCGAAAGGTGTTCCCCTTCTGACGCGAGAAACTCATCATATCCTTCACAGGCGGAAAGGAAATACTCTTCGGTATAAAGATCAGGTGAAACGGGTACTTGCTGTTTTTCCATGCGGTGTATTATACATTTTTTTTAATAGCGGGCTGCGAGCTTCTGGCGAATTTTCTTAAAAAACAACTGGATTTCCTCAACCCCTAAGCGGTCAGCCAGAAACAGATAGAAAACCCCGCTTGCACCCCCTGCCCCAACCACCAAGACAAGCTCATCCACCAGTTTTGAATCCCCGAAAGATGGTTCAAGAAGATATAACATTCCTTTCCCCACAAGCCCCATGACAAGCGCGGCGATCATCGCTTTGCCAGCAGTTTCAACCAGGCGTTGATGTGACAGTCCTCCAATACGCCGCAAGAGCAGCCATCCAGAAATACTTGCATGGAGACAATGCTTGACCGAATCCGCGATCATCAGGGCATAAAGCCCTGCCGAGTCCAGCAGCACCAACACAGTCACCATGTAAGCCACCAGGCTGACCACTCCAACAGCGGCAGGGGTCAGGGTGTCCTGCCGGGCATAAAAGGAATACACCAGCAGCAAATCCAGCGCTGCGAAAGGCAGACCAAGCATATAAAGGCGCAGGGCTTTAGCTGTGATCAAGGTATCGGCAGACGTAAATTCTCCATGCTCAAAAACCAGCGCGACAATGGGTGCTGCAAATACGATCAGACCTATCGTCGCCGGGATAATCAATGCCAGCGATAACCGCAGCCCTAACCCCAGCGTATCCTTAAATTCTGCCAGCCCTCTATCCTTATAAGTTGCCTGGCGAGAAAGAGTCGGCAAAACTGCAATCGAAACCGCTGTTGCCACTAAGCCCTGGGGAAACTGTACCAGGGTCGTTGCCCATTCCATATAGGCGATGCTGCCTTCACCGGTGCGTGATGCCAGATTGTAGCTGAAAGGACGGTTAATCAGCACATCCAGCACCAGCGAAAACATGACCGGAACATACAGCAGCGCAATGGTACGGACCCCGGGATGCCTCCACAGAAAATGCAGTTGAAGATGAATGCCCTGCAAGCCAGGCCATTGAATCACAAGCTGCACAATCGCTCCCAGCAGCCAGCCCAGCGCCGCCGCCGTAATCCCTATTTGTTGAGCAAAGGCTACGGTCATTGCGACTATCGTCAAATTGAACGCCGATGCTGCAAATGCAGGCCATGTAAACCGCCGCAGGGCATACAATAAACTGGACACAACCGCGAACAAACTCAGGAAAAACAGCGCCGGCGCGGTGATCCGGAGAAGCACTGTCGCTTCGTCCAGAATTTCCGGGGTGACTTCATCACTGGCGACTACACGGATGATATATGGCGCGGCGAGTTCAATCCCCACGACCAGCAGCGCCATCCCCACAACCGCAATCCAGAGCAGTGCACTAATAAGCTGCCAGAGGTTATCCCGGTCTTCCTTCTCGGCATATTCGCTGAGAACAGGCACAAGGGCCGAATTGACATGCCCGCCAATCAGCAGGTCGTAGAGACCACGCGGCACAATTGTCGCAATCTTGAAGGCGTCCACCGCAACACTTGCCCCAAACAGGTAGGAGAGAATCGTTTCTCTGGCTAACCCCAGGATGCGGCTGGTGATATTCCCAAAGGCAATGACGGCGGTGGCGCGTGCGACCCGATGCACCTCGACGGTAGCGTTCTCGCTGCTGGTCACGCTCACGGACATACAATACTCCCGAATAACCACAAAAAAAGGACTCTTATCCAGAGTCCTGATCCTGCATTTTAATCGATGTTTGACGAACATGACAGTGGCATCAGGCACGCGCCGTGCACTCGCCGATTCTGTAGGCTGGATTGTGTGTGGTTTTCGATGTAGGATGTTAAAATAACCTCCACACCTGTCTTAGTCATACAAGGGGGCAGCGATGTCCGAAGAAAAAGCCCAGATTTTGATTGTAGAGGACGATTTAGACCTGGCAGAAATGCTCAACGCCTATTTCCGTGTGCAGGGGTATGAAATTCTGACCGCAACATGGGGTGAAGATGCCGTGCGGATGGCGCTCGAACACAAACCCGACCTGGTGGTACTGGACATCCGCCTGCCTGACATCACGGGCTATGAGGTCTGCAAGCAAATCCGCTCCAACCGGCTGACAGCAGACATCCCCATCATTTTTCTAACCGAAAAACGGGACCGGGTGGATAAGCTGACCGGGTTGGAACTGGGCGTCGTGGATTACATCACAAAACCATTTGATATTCAGGAGCTGCGACTCCGGGTGAGAAATACCCTGCGCCGTGCCCAGCAGTCCAACTTGTTGAATCCAATCACCAACACGGCAGAGGTTGCTCTCACTGACGAAAGGCTGACCCTAATCCTGAATCAGGATGATGAGTGGGCGATGCTGACCATGCGGATTCAGGGCTTAGATTACTTCCGAGAAATGTATGGCTTCGTAGCGGCTGATGATGTGCTGCGTGCAGTGAGTTTGATGCTTAACAATGCGGTACGGGATGCGGGCGACGAGTCCGATTTCATCGGACATCTGGACGCGAGCAGTTTTGTGATGGTGACCTCGCCTGACCGGGTCAATTCTATTCGGGAACGGATTGAAGTCCGCCTGCAAAATTCTCTGGATTATTTTTACCCCCTCAAAGACCGGGACAAGCTGCGCGACACAAACGATGAAAGCCGCCTGCAACTGATTATTGGCACCTTAAACAGCAAAGATGGGGATTTTCAGGGACTGGACGAACTCAAAACGGCACTGCTGCGGGCAAAAGACGAAGTGATTAGCTAATTATTTGCCCCCGTTGACTAATAAGTGTAACGATGAAGCTGCTGGTAGCGACTACAAACAGAGGCAAATTGGCGGAATACTGCGAACTGCTTGCAGATATTGATGTCGAATGGGTTGATTTGCAGGATGTTGGGTTAGGCACGATGGAGGTTGCTGAAACAGAGGATACTTTTGCTGCGAATGCCATCCTCAAGGCACGTGCCTACTGTGAAGCGTCCGGTTTGCTGACTCTGGCCGATGATTCCGGTCTGGTGGTCGATGCCCTGGAAGGCGCACCGGGGGTGTATTCCGCTCGTTATGGGGCGCCTGAGGTCACCACGGACAGAGGTCGCTATGAAAAACTGCTGGCAGCTTTGCAAGATGTTCCATTAGAAAAGCGTACCGCCCGATTCAAGTGTGTGGTTGCGCTGGCCGCACCAGATCAGGAAATCGTCACAGTGGAAGGAAAAATCGAAGGAAGAATTGCTTTTTCGCCGCGTGGCAGTAATGGATTCGGCTATGACCCCGTCTTTTTATTGAGTGATGGGCGCACCCTGGCGGAACTCCCTTCGGCTGAAAAGAACCGTATTAGCCACCGGGGTAATGCGCTGGAAAAGGCTCAGCCTCTTCTCATAGAGCTAATTAAAAAGATCAATATTTGACAAACCAACGAACTTTGTCTAAATTAACATTAAACATGATGCGAGGCCGATGAGACTGACCGACACCTTCAACCGTCCCTTACGTGATCTGCGAATCTCGGTGGTTGACAAGTGCAATTTCCGCTGCAACTACTGTATGCCAGCCGAAATTTTCGGAGATGCGTATGCGTTTTTGCCCAACTCGGCGCTGTTAACTTTTGAGGAAATCATCCGCCTGACGCGCCTGTTTGTTCAGCTTGGGGTAGTCAAAGTGCGATTGACGGGCGGTGAACCCCTGCTGCGTCCGCAACTTGAACAGTTGGTGAGGGAATTAGCGGCAATCAATGGCATCGAAGACATGGCACTAACGACCAACGGCTACTTTCTGGCGGAAAAAGCACAGGTACTTAAGGATGCAGGGCTGCACCGGGCGACAGTCAGTCTGGATACCCTGGATGATGAGGTTTTCCGCCAGATGAATGGGCGTAAATCAGGGGTGGCAGAGGTGCTGAGAGGAATCGAAGCCGCTGAGCAGGCAGGGCTGACACCAATCAAAATCAACGCGGTCATTCAGCGCGGAGTCAATGACCACACGATTCTGGATTTAGCACGTTTTTGCAAAGAACGCGGCTATGTGGTGCGTTTCATTGAATATATGGACGTGGGAAACATCAACGGCTGGCGCATCGAGCATGTAGTTCCTGCCAGGGAAGTCGTACAGAAAATCAACGCGGTAATGCCGCTTGAACCCGCCGACGAACAATACCGGGGAGAAGTCGCTAAACGCTATCTTTACAAGGATGGACAGAGCGAAATCGGTTTGATCGCCTCGGTCACAATGCCCTTCTGCGGTGACTGCACACGGTTGCGGCTATCTGCTGACGGCAAAATGTACACCTGTCTGTTTGCCGCGCTTGGCAAAGACCTGCGCGACCCGATGCGGCAGGGCGCAACCGATGATGAATTGGCGCAGATTATCACGGGAACATGGAAGCGTCGGGATGATCAATATTCCGAAGACCGCTTCTCGTTGACTCCCCGCAAACACAAAATCGAAATGTATCACATAGGCGGCTAACTTTTCTGCATCCAGACCGCCTCAGGTGTAATGTGATCCTCTGGGCGCTTGCCTGGATCGGTCACATCGGCATTGTGCATGGTCAAAACAGGATGCACCGCCATATCATGAGTACACAGAATTTGGCAGGACAGACGAACCCTGCCATACAAGTTCGGGTCTGCCAGTAACCGCGTGTCTTCTGCCTGGGTCGTGCGTGTCGGCTCGCCCACCGAAAATTCCACGCGGCAGGTGGTACATTTAGCATAACCTCCGCAGCGGTGTAAAATGGGAATTCCGCTGTCTTCAATAGCAAGCACCAGGCGTTTACCCTCTGGCACTTCAAACGTTTGGTCATCGATAGTCAATTTTGGCATCAAGGTCTCCTGCACGAATCAGAATTATGATCAGGCACATTATGAAATAGAGGTTATAATAACAGAATATTTACCCTCTATGAGACTGTGATCTTGTTATGAATGTGGGGCGTGTATTTGCTTTTGTCAAAGTTCAGAGTCTGGAAACCCTGAAAGCGTCTATTAAGGATATTAACCGTCAGAGAACGATTCCCATTCTCTACCGCCGCCTGATTTATACAACGCCGAAGCGCAACTGGCTGGCGCTGCTGTTTGACAATGAACTCGTAGACTTTTATCTGCTGCGAAACTTAAGCAGACAGCTAGGCTCCGAAACTTTCGGATTAAATCTAGCTGGTATCCAGATCTCCTACCGCTATTTTACAGACGGCAAGATAGAAGCGGGATATGAATCGCATCTGGAACTGAAGATCATTGACCGCCTGCGCCGATTGATTGTGACACAGAATATGGACGAGTTAGACAGAAACGAGCCGGCAGAGGTTTTCGTGCAGTATCTTTATCGGATATATCAGCAGAAAGGCAGCGTCTGGGATACCCCCTCCTTAGACCGTCCTATTCCTGCTCACATTTCGAACCATTACGAAGGAGATATTACACGCCTCAAGCCGCTGCTCAGGCCAGATGTGGATATTCGCTATGTGAAAGAAGTACTTTCCCCAGGCTACAGTCCCGAAACTGTCATGGAAAGATTGATCAATGCGCTACAACTCCCTTATCTTTCACCCGCCGACGAAGTGCTTTTCTCCTATGATAAAGATCCCAGCCTTAAACGCTCCCTGAATGGGCCAACCATTTTAGACCCACGACGCTGGCCCGAAACCCATCCCCTGCCCAGTGGTTGGGAAACTCTAACGATCAAAGACTGGACATGACTATTTTCCTAGCCTTAAATTGGCTCATCTGATCTACAATCAAACGTAGTACGAGGGGAAAGGTTAGCTAGCTATGAATGCACGTCAACCCGAGTTTTTGAAGTACTACATTCGTATGACAAACGTAGCGCTGTTCAACGCCATTGTCGCCTCGGCGGAAAAATCCGAAGCACATGACATCGAAACCCAGCGCGAGGGCGGATACTACGTTCTGCGAACCAACAACCAGTTTGTGTGGCGCGAACTGTATCTGTACGGTCAGGTGCTCGCCCAGGCACAGGATGAATTTATCGAAGCCGGTGAGAATTAGACTACCACTAACATGAGTATACCAGACAGCCGCAGTCTGATTGAAAAAACAAACACCGTGAATTTTCGTCACGGTGTTTATTTTCTGAGGCGGGAAGGACAGGATTCGAACCTGCGACACCCTTACGGGTGTAACTGCTTAGCAGGCAGCCCCAATCGTCCACTCTGGCACCTTCCCATATACAATTGTTAACTGCCGCGGTTAGGCGGAGCGAGAGGGATTCGAACCCCCGGTGAGCTTGCGCCCACAGTAGTTTTCAAGACTACCGCCTTAAACCACTCGGCCATCGCTCCAACGAGCGTGAATCTATGATAGCAAAGCGGCCCGGCATGTCAATGCTTATTTTGGAATAAGCACCGCTTCTTCCCCGATAGGCAGCCCTTCCATCGCCATAATTTTCAAGGCATTTGTGGTTGGGCAGGGGCCATCGCGCAGCAAATAATCAAATACCATCTGCCCATCCATGATCTGTTCACGAAAATGTTTATTGACCACGTCCGGGATATCGTCTGCCAGCTTGACCAGCTCAAGATCATGGGTTGAGATCGCGCCTACCCCTCGATGCCCTGCCAGGGCTTTAATATACGCACGACTTCCAATAAGCCGTTCCCGATTGTTAGTTCCCCGGAAAATCTCGTCAATCAGAAAAAACAGAGGATAGGGATGATCTGCGCGAAGCGCTTCCAGCAGGGATTTCAGGCGCTTGACCTCGGCATAAAAATACGAAATCCCATCCGTAACCGAATCGCTGACCCGAATGCAGGTAAACAGACGGAACAGCGAAACGCGGAAATGTGCAGCGTTCACCACCCCGCCAGCGTAGGCTAGACACAGATTCAAGCCAAGCGTCCGTAAAAATGAACTCTTGCCCGCCATGTTTGACCCGGTAATGATCACGGTTTCCCCTGACCTGGAAAACGAGAAATCGTTGCAGATTTTCTCCGTGTATGAAATCAGCGGGTGCCCAAGTTGTTCCCCTTTAAAGGTCACCTCAGTAGTATCTACGACGGAAGGAAAGGTATATTCCGGATTGAGGTAGGCAAAATTCGCCAGCGAACACAATGCTTCCAGTTCAAAAAATGCGTCCATCCAGCACGCAAATGAGGTCCTGAGCGCAGCACGGATTTTTTGCAGCGCATACGCAGCATACAAATCCCAGGGCAAAATCACGTTCAGCGCCAGCCAGAAAATCGGGTTGCCTTGAATGCTGGCCGCTGCTAAGACACGATTCAAACGCTCTAAAAGCGTAGAGGGCCGCGTTTCCTGATCCCGAAACGGCTGGCACAAGCTCTTTAAATAGGGTGTATGCGGAAAATCATAGGCTTCTACATGCCGGAATATAGCGTTCAACTGGCGGATCAAATCGTGCAGCGATTTCGCTGTCCCAAACATGTTGCTGCGCCAGCCAGAACCATACACGGCGGCATACACCGCAAAAGCCGCGAGCCACACCCCTGGCGGTAGTATTTCCGTACTGTAAAGGATAAACAGGATTACATGCAGCACAGCCAGACCGGTGGTCAGCCTCAGAAAATGCATGGAGATGGGCTTCTCGACATCCTGGGTCATCCAGTTGATGAGCGGCTGCCCATGCCAGCGTTTTTCCCCCACCTGCCTTGCCGCCAAAATCAGCTTTTCGCGGAACAGTTTCATCGGGATCAATTCTCGAAGCAGGTTTTGCCGGCGCTGAATCTGGGCGTAATCTGGTTCCACGGTCAGAAGCCAATTCATTAATCTCAAACTGCCTTCATAGGAGACCGAAGTGTCGATCAATTGATGCAGCGAATTTTTGCCAAAAACATCTAAATCCAGAGCGAATGGATGGCTACTGCCTGGGTTTTCCACCGCCAGCATCGGGATTTTTTCCCAATCTAGCTGAATTCGCGCCACATGCGTTTGTTTTAGCTGCTGCAAAAGCTGGTAGCGCGTCAGGGTATTGGTGAGTCGATTGTGAAGACGCACCACAACGGCAAAAATCACCAGCCAGGTCACAACGACCATCCAGCCAATGAGCAAATCCATCAGACCAATGGCAACACTGGCAGCGAAACCCATCAGAAAAACAAGCAAGCGCAGCGTCGAAAGTCGATTGCTGCGCTGCTGGAGGCGGTCAATATGCCGTCCCAACCGTTGAATCTGACGATCAAGGGCGGCTTTTCGGTTGTTCTTTTCGTTCATTGCGGTGGTATCAGGTTAATCGAAACAACATAGGGCTCAACGAACAGATCACCCTGCAAATACAGACGTATATCATAAGGGCCGGGCGGCAGAGATTCAGCATAGAAGGTTTCTAACAGACCCGGTTCCAGCACCTCGTTATGATGCACATTTTCGATGGTTGTCCAATCGGGGAAAGGCCCGCCGCGCACTTCAATTTTGTAGTAGTCGAAGAAATAGCCATCCGGGTAGTTAACGACCCCGTAAATCTGGATATTCCCACTTACCGTTTGTCCAGGTGTAGGAGATACAATTTGTGCGGTCACACCGGGCGCAACCGGCGCAAACCCGGCCAGGGTATCTCCTGTACAGGGAAATGGCGGCAAAATCGGAATCCCTGCGTTGGCTGCATATTGATAGGCGTTGCGGCGATCCTGCTCCAACGGTGGCGGCTCAATGAAAATCTGACGCTGTTCATCAATCACCACATCCAGAACTTCGACGGGGACCATACAGTAAGTCGGTGTGATCCCGAACCCAGGATTTTGCGCTGCCAGAAGATTAGCCTGATTTCCATCAAGGCGGCGCACATCAACTTCATAGGTATCCGGCGAAACTTCGATCAGGCGCGGCCCGTATTCGGGTGGCACAGATGGGGTGCTGTCCATCTGAAGGGGGACAAGATTGCCCTGACTGTCAGGAATGAGCGGCGGGCTGTCCAGCAGCCATTCACTCCGCCCTCCACATGATCCCGCAGGAGCAGGATCTCTGAGCCCCCGAATATCACAGATACGATGCTGCGATACCCCCGGCGGCGGGTTTAACACGCTCGGCGGCATCTCGAATCGCTGGTATATTTTGTTGACAATGTCATTCCAGATGGGCGCCGCACCGGATAGGCCCGAAATATTGTTCATCGGTGTATTATCACTGTTGCCGGACCAGACCCCAATCGCCACATCATGCGTAAATCCAATCGTCCAGTTATCGCGGAAATCATTGGTTGTCCCCGTTTTAACGGAGGTCAGGAGTGACCCGGTATTAAGCGGGCTGTTTGCGCCCATTGCCGGGGTGCGGGCGTTGTTATCCGCCAGAATATCGCTAATGATAAACGCAATACGCGGATCCAAAGCCGGGGTGCCGCTCACATAGGCGTTATAGGTCTGATCTGTTGGGAAACCCTGCGGGCAGCGATTTTCATACTGGTACAGGATGTTGTCATTTTTATCGATCACACACAGAATACTGGTTGGTCGTACATAGATCCCCTGGCGTGCAAAGGTTGCGTACCCATTGGTCATTTCTACCAGGGTGATCTCGCCACCTCCCAGAGTCAGGGAAAGACCGTACTGTCCGGGGTCGGTACTCAGGCTTTCCACGCCAAAGCGTCGCAAAAACAATAGGAGATAATCTACGCCGACATTTCGCAGAGCCAGCACCGCCGGAATGTTGTAAGAGTTCGCCAACGCATCGCGCACACGAACCGGGCCATGAAAACGCCGGTCATAATTGACGGGGACATAATTTGCCTGCCCCTGGACACCAAATTCGGTCTGTACATCCCATAGAATCGAGGCCGGACTCCAACCCCGTTCCAACATGGCAGAATAGGTGAACGGCTTCATGGTGCTCCCTGGTTGGCGTGGGGCATCGGCCATGTTGACCTGCCCGTCAATCGATTCATCGTTGTAGTCAACGCTGCCAACCATCGCTAGAATTTCGCCTGATGGTGGGTGAATGATTACAACAGCGGAATTGGTCATATTATGCACACTACGCAGTTGATTAACCGTAGTTTCCGCTGCGTTCTGAGCAATTCCCTGCCATTCCAGGTCAATCGATGTATAGACCCGCAGCCCTCCGTTGCTGATAAATTCCGGTGTATAACCCAGAGAGAGCAGCAGGTCTTCGAGTTCTTCTTTGGCATACAGCGTAAAATGAGGCGCTTCCAACGGCACATCCGGGCTGACGTAATTTAAAGTGCGCTGTTTGGCGCTTTCCGCTTCGGCTTCGGTGATGTAATCTTCCTCAACCATCAAATCCAGTACCAGATGTTGGCGCAGAAGCACACGCGCCTGCACAGATGGGTCGGGATTCAGCGGATTTAATTCGGCGGGGAACTGCGGCAGACCCGCCAGCAGTGCCGCTTCGTGCAGTTCGAGTTCGCCGGCACTTTTGCCAAAATACGTCTGCGCGGCGGCCTCAATACCATACGCCAGGTTGCCGTAGTAAATTTCGTTGAGGTAAAGCTCTAAAATCTCATCCTTGCTGTACTTTTGGGTCATGACGGTTGCCAGCAGGATTTCATCGACCTTACGTTCAACGCTCTGCTCCGCACGATATTCGGGATCAAAAAAGACATTGCGGACAAGCTGCTGAGTAATCGTGCTTGCGCCAGACACGATCTGCCCATAACGCACATACTGCCAACCAGCCCGAAGGTTACTCTGCACATCAAAGCCAGGGTTGTTATAAAAATCATCGTCTTCGACGGAAATGGTTGCCTCTTTAACCACATCAGGAATCTGTTCAAAGTCAACCCACTGGCGGCGGCCCTGACCAAAAACCTCATACAACTTGTTGCCATCTCGGTCATAGATGAAGGTGGTTTCAAAACCAGATTCGCTGCTCACATCGTTGATGTTGGCTTCCAGTTCATCGACCTTGTTTTCTAAACGGCGGCTGACCTGATAATAAACGACGTACACGCCAATCAAAAGGACAATGGTGAAAATCCCGACTGCGCCGAAGCAGCCAAGTAAACACCCCGGCCCTGGCATACAGCCGCGCCTTTTGCGCTGAACAATACGGCGGCGGGGTTTGGAAGGACGCGAAGGCGGCGGCATCTGCTGGGGTGCAAATACCGGAGGCTTTTGATTGGGCTGGGTACGGTCTTGCATAGTGCCTATTTTCGTACTAACTCGCTCGTTTGCACTTTAGTTTATCATACTCCTGTCAACTCAAAGCCTACGCCTCTGCACTAGTTGGATGACGGGGGTTTGTTGCGCGAAAGATAGGCCTTTTCCGCTTCTCCAGGCTCATTCACCCGGAAAAACGATGCCATCACGATAATGGCACCCGTAAAAATGAGCCCGATGACCACTGCCGCTAGAATCGCGTGAACCAGGGCTAGCGCCGGTTCGCGGGATAGGCCGAAGCCAATCAGGGTAAAAATGGACATCACTGCACACAACCCTGCCGAGGTCGTTAAATCCAACCAGCCGCGCCGCACAATGACATATGTCAAAAACAAAATCAGGAAAAAGATCAGTAGAAACAGGATACTGAGGGCGTTCATACCGGATGATCTCCTTTGTACAAACGCCCATTATAGAACAACTAGGCCGCAACCTGGGATTTTTCTTCATCAAGGTGCGACGTGCAGCTCGGGCAGCGGGTTGCTTTGATTGCAATCTCGGACAGGCAGTAGGGGCATTTCTTAGTAGTCGGATCGGGGGTTTCTTCCTGATTCTCAAAGCGGGACTTAATCATATTGACCTGCTTGACAATCAAAAACACCACAAACGCGATGATCAGAAAATTAATCAAATTGGTAATGAACAACCCGTAATTGAGGGTGGCCGCGCCAGCATCTTTTGCCGCTTGCAGCGAGGCGTAATCATCCCCAGAGAGGGTAATAAACAAATCGTTAAAATTCACATCATTCAGGAGTAATCCGATAGGTGGCATAATAATATCATTCACAAGGGATTGGACTATCGTGCCAAAAGCCCCGCCAATAATGATACCCACCGCCAGATCAATCACATTCCCACGTGCAATAAATACCTGAAACTCTTTGATCAGATTTCGCATTGTAAGCTCCTTTGGTATGCCCATATACAGAATAATATTAACTCGCAGTTTTACATCTGCCAGCAGGATTAAGTTTGCCGGGGAATAGTTTTCAAAATAGCACGCACTGGACTCCCGCAGATTCCGGTGATTTTCAGGGGCAGCGCTGTCAATTCATAAAGACCATCTGGCACCCCTGTCAGCCACAGCGATTCCAGATGCACAAGACCTTTTTCTCGTAAACGGTGGTGGCACAGCAAATCCTTGCTGTCAAACGCATCTACAGAGGGCGAATCTAATCCCAGCAGCACCGCGCCTTGTTCTGCCAACCATTCAATCAATTCAAGCGTCGGAAAGGGAAAATCCTCAGGCCACTGGTCATCTGGTATATCGCTGACCCAGGTATGAACGAGCAGGCGTTCAAGTGGCATTTGAATTTTCCCCGTAAAATCGGCTGGCACCATGCCACCATGTTTCCGCTCAATCGTGACCACCTGCGCTTGCCCCATATATTTTTCCAGCGGAAGCTGGTCAGGGTGCAATCCATCGTCGGCAAAATGAAAACCAGCATCAGCGTGGGTTCCTGTATGCGGGCTGAGGTGAATCGTGGTCAGATTCACCGATGACCCCGCTTTTTTACTCAAAATCAACTCAAAACTGAAGGGGCTGTCTCCGGGCCAGACTGCCGTTTTGGGTGAAATCGTGCGAGAAATATCGTAGATAGCCATGAATTTTATCCTTGGTGTCGAAAATGCAGATTCTTATTCGTCACTATTATAGAATGCCGAAAACTTAGAAAATGGAGAAACCACAATGCGTTATCTGATGCTGCTGTACGGTGATGAAAGCGCTTATGCCAGTGTGACGCCTGAACAAATGGGACAGATGCTGGCCGACTACAATGCTTTTCATGGTGAAATGGCGCAGCGCGGTAACATGCTGGCGGCGGAACGCTTGCAGCCTAGCATGACCGCCACGACCGTCTCTGTCAGTAATGGTAAAACGATCACTACGGATGGCCCGTTTGTTGAAACCAAGGAACAGCTTGCTGGTATCTACGTTTTTGAATGTAAGGATCTGGATGAAGCGATTGAAGTTGCTGCGAAAATTCCTGCTGCCAGGCATGGCAAAATCGAAGTCCGGCCTATCATGGAAGTTCCAACAGAGGAAGAACTGGCTAATTTACCCCAGGAGTAAGCTATAGGGGTGAGATGCTGTCTCACCCCTGGGGATTTTCCGGTGATGACCAATGAATGAAACCTGTCAGGTACTAGAGCAAACCTTCAATGAAAATTCCGGGAGGGTGCTGGCGGTGCTGATCAGCCAGATTCGGGATTTTGATCTGGCTGAGGATGTGCTGCAAGAAGCGCTCATCGTAGCGATGGAGCGCTGGCCTATCGATGGGATTCCACAGAACCCAGGTGGTTGGATACTCACCACTGCCCGCCGCAAGGCAATAGATCGTTTGCGCCGGAGCAGCAGTCTTCAGCGCAAACTCGCCCTTTTGCACGACCTGATAGAACAGGCCAACGCAGACGAGGACTCCAACATGCGTGAAATCCCCGATGAACGTCTTAAACTCATGTTTACCTGCTGTCATCCTGCGCTGGCAATGGAATCTCAAGTTGCACTCACCTTGAAAACCCTGGGTGGGCTCTCAACAGCGGAAATTGCCCGCGCCTTTCTCGTGCAGGAGGCGACAATGGCACAGCGTTTAGTCCGCGCCAAGCGCAAAATCCGTGATGCTGAAATTCCCTACCGGGTGCCGCCATCCCACCTGCTCTCCCAGCGCCTGGAATCTGTTCTTGCAGTCATTTATCTGATTTTTAATGAAGGCTATGCGGCGTTATCCGGTAATGTGCTTGTCCGGAAGGAATTGTGCACAGAAGCCATTCATCTGGCGCGGGTGCTGAATAACCTGCTGGCGAACAATCCTGATTTAACCGAATCGCCGGAAGCACTGGGGCTTCTGGCCTTGCTGCTGCTGCATCATTCACGAAGAAATTCACGGCTGGATGAAAATGGTGAACTGGTGCTGCTGGAACATCAGAATCGTACCCTGTGGGATAAAGCTGAAATTGAAGAAGGCATTACCATATTGGAAAAAGCGCTTAATATGCGGCAGCCGGGATTCTACCAGATCCAGGCGGCTATCAGCGCCGTTCACGCTGAGGCTACCCGCTATGAAGACACGGATTGGCCCCAGGTCATAGCACTGTACGATGAACTGCTCAAGCTCTCTGCCTCGCCCGTGATTCAGCTCAATCGGGCTGTCGCAATTGCGATGGCAGGAGATTTACTTCTAGCGCTCGCCCTCATTGACCCGCTGGAAAACGAACTTAACCAGTACCTGCCTTTTCATGCAGCGCGTGCCGATTTACTGCACCGGCGTGGAAAAAATCCCGAAGCACAGCTCTCCTATCAAAAAGCGCTGGAACTTTCTCAAAATGATGTTGAGCGTTCATTTTTTCGCCGGAAACTGGGCAAAACTTAATCAAAACTTAACACAAGCTCAAAATGTACTTCAAGAAAGTCTGGCATCCTTACAGCTAATGAAGGAGTACAAAATGAGCAATAAAATGCGGACACTGATGATTGTGATTATTGCAGCACTCGTGCTGGCTGGTTTAGGCGTATGGGGTGCTTCTGCACAGGAACCCGATGATACCCCCATTCCTCCGTGCGGGGGGCAGATGATGGGGCGTGGTATGGGCATGATGCACCACTGGCAGCAGGGTGGACGTGGCATGATGGGGCGCGGCATGGGTATGGGCTGGCGTTGGGGCAACGGTGATCCGGAAAACTGTCCCTTTTATCAGGAAGGGACCTGGCACAACCCTGAAGAATGCCCCTTCTGGCAGGCCAACCAGAATGTAACCCCTGAAGCGACCCCTGAGTCAGGCCAATAAAACATCTCTCAATCCTGTCATTGAACTCCTGGCCAGGGCGTAACACCCTGGTCAGATTTTCAGGTCACAAAGGTGCGTGCCTGTGCATATTTTTGCCATGCACCGGTCGCCAATATTTCCTGCATCTGTTCCACAACAAACTGAATTTCGTCATCGGTATTGTAAAAATGGGGGGAGATGCGGATTCCAGCATTCGGGCGGTAATCGACTATAATATTACGGGCTAGCAGTTCGCGGGACACTTCATAAGCGTGCCCAGGATCAATCGTCAGTGTACCGCCGCGCTCCTCAGGATTTTTTGGAGAATTGATGGCAAATCCGGCTTTTTCCGCCAGTTCCCAGAGAAGCCTGGTTTGCCGCATGGATTTTGCACGGATATTTTCGACTCCCACCTGGGCGATAACCTCCACACCGGGTTGAATTGCGTACAGGGAGGGAACTGCGGAAGTCCCGTTCAGAAATCGAAACGCATCCTCACGAAAAACAATATCATCCACTTCAAAATCAAATGGACGTTGATGGGCCATCCAACCCGTAAGTTTGGGCTGTAAGGTCTTGAGATAATCAGGACGCGCATACAGAAATACCCCACCCGGACCACCACACATCCATTTTAATACCCCACTGAGATAAAAATCGGCATTTAGGGCCTGTACATCAACCGGATAAATTCCTGTGGCATGGTAACCATCCACAATCACCATCGCGCCGACCCGGTGTGCTTTTTCGATGATCGCGTGCACATCGAGAATATAGGCACTGCGAAACAGGACATGGCTCACTGGAACAAGCAAGGTTTTTTCGTCAATCAAGTCGATAATTGCCTGAATATCCACCTGCACACCATCGTAACCGGGCGCAATAACCAGTTCAGCATGAGGCGGCAGCATTCCCCGCAGCACATAATAGACCGACGGAAAAATTCCACCTTCAATCACCACTTTGTTTCGTTCCCCACCAAAATCGAAACAGGAAAGCAGAATTCCAATCGCAATCGAGACATTTTGATGAATAGAAACTGTATTGAGCGGCGCACCTATAATGCCAGCGACAAGGTTACCCACATTAACATTTAAATCCCACCAGCCTTCACCCCAGGCTCGCACTCCGCGCGATGCCCACATATCAGCGTAATCTTTCAGACTGTCATACACCCTACGAGGCATTGCGCCCAACGAGTTACTCACCAGATAAGTTGTTTTATCCAAAATCGGAAATTCGCTCCGCCATTGGAGCAGAGAATCAGTGTTCATAGTTTTTTCTCGTTTTTTGCCCCTATGTTATACTCGAAGAATCTACACACACAAAAGGAACCCCATGAACCAACTGCACGCGCTGTACCGTCTACAACAACTGGAATCCGCGATTGATGCCGCCAAAAAGCGTGCAGATGAAATTGAAGCCGCCCTGGAAAACGATGAAACCGTGCGGCGCTGCAAGGCAGAGTTCGAAACCAGCGAAACCGAACTTCGTCAGAAGGAAGGCCTGGTTCAGGATTTGGAACTGGATATCGCCAGTCTGGTGACCAAGGTCACCGATAATGAGCAGCTTCTGTACAGTGGCAAAATTACGAATCCAAAAGAGCTTCAGGAAAGACAGGAAGAAATCGCATCGCTGGGTCGACGGCGCACCACCCGTGAATCTGAACTGGTAGAAGCCCGTCTGGCCGTTAAAGAAGCGCAGACGCAGTATGCCGGAACCAAGGCGGCGTTGGAGACTGCTCAGAGAGCTCGTGAGCAGAATAACCAGGACATGCTCAAGGAACATCAGTCCCTGCGCCGAGATATGTCCGGTTGGCTGCAAGATCGCAAGGTCATCCTGAAGCAGATTGACGCGGACAAGTATAAAGTTTACAAAAAGATTAAGGCGCAAAAAAACGGGTTAGCCGTGGCACGGCTTAACGGCGAGTCGTGCGAGGTATGCCGTGTGGAACAGTACTTGAGCATCATCTCACAGGTGAGGCAGCACAATCAATTGGTGTTTTGCCATAATTGCGGACGTATCTTAGTTGATATATAGAGGACAGGATGGGCGAATTTTTTGATCCACTTTCTTTTGTCCTGGGAATAGGAACAGCAGGAGCGCTCGGCGGAGGTGCCTATCTGCTGCAAAACCGGGTGTCTTTTGCGCGTAAAGAAACTCGTGAAGGCGAAACCGCTTCCGCAGGTGGGGCGAGGGAGTTGATCGCGCCACAGGCGGGGCGTCGCTATCTGGAGGCCATAGGGAAATTTTTCGATTCTCACCACCTGCCGGGTAAAGAAGTCGCCCTGTGCGACGTATTGATTGAGCCCCAGTTTTTACGGACGAAACTCCCCAAACTGAACCTCGATGAGGACGAGGACAATATCGCCGAAACCGATATTTACCGTGTCATCCCGTTTATTCACCACAATCCGGCGGTATATGCTTCGTTCAATCTGGAAACCATGCGCCTGCAAGATTTAGAAACCGGCAACCGTCAGATTGCGATTCTGGGAATTGAAGGCAGCGGCAAAAGTACCACCCTGATGGCACTAGGATTGCTGGCAGCAGGCCGCCTGACCTACGATGCGCTCCGCAAAGAAGAGGACATCAAATTCGAAGCCGATAAAGTCGATCCTGATCTACCGGACGAGATACGAGAGCTACGACAAAAAGAGCGCGAGGAAGTTCAGCGCCGCGCTATTGAGCAGTTGCGGATCATCCAGCATCGTGAAGAAGAAGCGGAAGCGCTGGAAGCCCTAGACCTCGCTGTAGACTTCCGCAAAATGCTTCCTCTGTACGCCCACATCCGCGACCTTGATCTGGACCCTGCCAGTTACGGCGGCAGCATTGACCCGGTAGAACCTATCGTGCGGGCGCTTTCTAACTACGTAGACCGTGTAACGGCGCAGGTTGCGCCACCTCTGCTTTACCGGATGTTAAACAACAATAAAGCCATGATTTTGATCGACGGCTATGATGAACTGCTGCCCTCTGAACGCGACCTTTATTATCACTGGCTAGAGTCGCTGGTCACTTATTATGGTGGCAATTTTATTTTCATCACAGGGCCAGCAAGGGGGTACGATCCTCTGGTTCAGGTAGGCTTCGCCCCTGCAATTGTCCGTCCATTTACTGAACGACGGTTTGCGCGTTTCATCGACAAGTGGCTGGCAAGCTGGCGCGGCACGCTCCCCAGCGAAACAGAGCGTCAGCGCCTGTTTGTAGATAACCGTAATCGCACCATCATGGATGTCTGCATCAAAGTGCTGGCGACACTCGGCAATGACCTGAAGGAAACCGGACGACGCGGCTATTACGATTATTACGTGCGCCAAATGGTGGACGCAGAAATTCCTCACGGACAGGATATTTTAAAAGCGGTTGCTGCCCACTGGCTGGACACTGGCAAGCCTGCTACCGCTGAAGAGCTCAAAGGTATCGTGGTTACCTTCCTTGGGGCAGAAAAATCTGAAGAAGACCGTGGGGAGAAAAAGGCCAAAAAGAGTGGAGTACCTGCTTCTAACATTGATCGGGAGCTTAAAAAACTGCTGCAATCCCCTCTGATTCGCGTGCACCCGGATGGGTCGGTGAGCATCCGCCATCCCATGATAGCCTGGTATCTGGCGGGCGAAACCCTCAGAGACGCAGATACAAAACGGTTGATGGACATGGCAACCAGCCCGGACTGGCACGGGGCCCTCACCTTTGCAACCGCCATTGTCGATTTGGAACCTACGATTCTCAAAAAACTGGGTGATAAATTTGACCTGCTGTTTACTAATCTGTTCTCAGTAGCGGATTGGATGCCCGACGCTCCTGGTAAACTGCGGTGGAAGGGCGAAATCATCAAGCGGTTGGGGGCAGCATTGATGTCTACCACACAGTTTCCCACCGTGCGTGAGCACGCATTGGCGGCAATGGTAGCCTGCCGGGATGACACAGGCGGGATTCTCTATCTGCTGCGTCAGGCAGTCCGGTCTGGCAATCCCCATATTCGTACCCTGGGCTGCCTCGGATTGGGGGCCGTCGGCGCGGAAGGCGCCATCGGCGACTTATCCTCTATGCTTCAGGATAACGTTGTGGATGTACAGTTAGCTGCCGGGCTCGGATTAGGAGCAATTGCTACCGAAGAAGCCCTGACACCCCTGGTTGAGGCGCTGCTGACCGGTCAACCGGCACTGCGCCAGGCCGTTGCCGAAGCGATGGCCTCCATGCCCGGCGAGGGCCATGAAATTCTCCACGATGGTATTACCCATGAAGATTTGGAAGTGCGGCGTGCCTGCGCGTTCGGGTTGGCACGCATCCCGACCACCTGGGCGCTGGTCGCCCTATATCGCGCCATGCTAGAAGACTCACAGTGGTATGTGCGCTCCGCCGCTGAGCGTGCATTTGCTCAGGCCCGCGAACCCAAAGCTGCCGGGCCACAAAGACATATCGAGCCTACTTATTACCGGTGGCTTGAAAGTTGGGCGGCTGGACGCGGAGAAGCGATCCCCGAAGGCCCGTCAGGAAGACAGGTACTCATGCGGGCGCTCCAGGAAGGACCACAGCAGATTCGCGCTGAATCCGCCAGAGCACTGGGGTATCTGGCCCATTTGCCCGCTTTAAAGGCCCTGTATGCGGCTTTGGGAGATCGAGAGCAAACCGTCCGGGCCGCCGCATTTGATGCTCTCAGCAATATGTCAGCAAGGTATGGCAAACCCTTGCCCGGAATCTAACGACGAACATCCAGTCCGGCTCGTTTCATATGGGCGCGGGCCTTAATCGGATTCTGGTCGGTAAAATGAAAAATACTGGCGGCGGCAACGGCATGAGCTCCGGCATCTCGAACTGCTTCGACGAAATGCTCTGGTGTGCCCGCGCCGCCATGTGCAATGACTGGCACCGCCACAGCGCTTGTGACCTGTTGAATCAGTTCGAGGTCAAACCCTTCCATAGTGCCTTCATGGTCAATGGAGGTAATCATAATTTCGCCTGCGCCATGCAGCACGGCCTGCTGTGCCCATGCTGCGGGATTTAATCCTGTCGCCTCACGTCCGCGATTAATATACACCTCATATTTTTTGTACCCAACACGGCGGGCATCAATGGACACCACAATACACTGATTTCCGAACCGATCAGCCGCTTCCGTAATGAACTCAGGCCGCCGCACCGCTTCTGTGTTGAGCGTCACTTTATCCGCTCCCGCATTAAGCAGCGCCCGAATATCATCAACTGTACGCAGACCACCACCCGCCGTAAAAGGCATGAAGCTCTCTTCGGTGACCTGCTGAATCACATCAAAAAACGTGCTGCGGTTCTCCTCGGTGGCAGTGATGTCAAGAAAAATCAACTCATCCACGTTTTGCGCGTCGTAAACCATCGCTGCCTTAACCGGATGGCCTACGTCGCGCAGTTTATCAAACTGGATGGTTTTAACCATGCGCCCATTCTTCAACAGCAGAATAGGGATCAGACGGGTTTTTAACATAGGGCCGGCTGAACCTCCCACTGCATAAAGTTACGGAGCAGGGTCAGGCCGTTGTTCTGGCTTTTCTCCGGATGGAACTGTGTCCCAAAAATGTTCTCGTGATGCACAGCACAAACAAATTCATAGCCATAATCCGCCGTTGCCGCGATAATGCTCTGGTCATCGGTTGTCAGATGATAGCTGTGGACAAAATAGAACTCACGGTTGGAGGAAGCCAACCCCTTAAAGAGCGGGCGTTCGGCCCGCATCATGATTTCATTCCAGCCGACATGGGGAACTGGCAACTGGTTCAGTTCAAAATGGCGCACTGTGCCGCGAATCCAACCGAGTCCCTCGAAATGTCCATGTTCATAACCCTCTTCGGCAAGAAGCTGCATTCCCAGGCAAATCGCCAGAATCGGGGTTTTCTGATGGAGGACTTTTTCATTCAGCACGCTAATCAAACCACGCTGCCGCAGGTTATCCATCGCACGCCCAAACGCCCCAACGCCGGGCAGAACCAGGCGATCTGCCGACAATATATCTTCCGGCTTGTCCGACACACAGACTTCCGCGCCCAACAGATTCAAGGCATTGTAAACCGAGCGCAGATTTCCCATTCCGTAATCGACTACTGTAATCATGGGTTCAGATTCCATTCATCTTGATCGGGCAATTTTTCACCCCGTTCAACCCTGGATGGGTCGAACTTCCAGGGGACAACCTGATGCTGCATGGCAATATCGAGAAATTCCTCTTCATCAATCTTGACGTATTTAAGAAATTCGTCAAGACTGGCAGGACGTTTACCGTCGTATTCGGCCTGTAACTGCTCCGCCTCTTCACGGGACAGGCGCTCATTCCGAATATCAATATTGACCAGATGATTCGTGCGTCCCATACCACGTTTGATATATTTGAGATAATCACGGACTCCCTGAACCGCACATTCGATTTTTTCGTAATCGTACTGCCCAGGAATGCCTTCGACCTGATCCCCTTGCCAACCGAGTTCGGTTTTGATGACTTCGACCTGCCGCTTCACGTCCCAGGGAATGTAGCTGCCTAAACAGACAGAACGATAATTGATTTTCATCAGGTCACGCAGTTTCGGATAGGTATAGGGGGCAACGTCCTGTTCAGTCAGTCCGTCAATCATGCCCATCATATCTTCCGCTGTGATGCCCAGATTCACAAAGCGGTTGAAACGGCGCTCATCCACTTCTTCAATTTCGTCATAGCTGTAATAGCTCTGATATTCGGCATTGGGTTCGCCCCAGAAGACCAGTCCGACGCCAAATCGCACCGCCATTTGCATCGGGAAGGCAAAAATCCCGGTGTGGCAGTGCCAGCAAAAGTCGCCCTTGCGCCGCAGCGACTCCAGCATCATTTTTTTGACGACGACCTTATTCGGGGTAAAACTCAGAAAGTCCGCGCCCAGTTGTTGCAGGGTGCGCTCCCGATTCCGCAGAACGCCGGGGCGATAGAATCCGTGATCCCAGGATACGACCAGCGGTTTGACCTTGTACTGGGTAATCAGATACCACAGGGTAAAGGTACTGTCCTTACCGCCGCTAAATGGCACAATGCAGTCATACGGTCCTTTGCCACGATAGGTTTCGATCAGCTCATCAAGGGCCTTCTTCTTGGCGCCCCAATCAATCTGGTGTTTGATATCATGATTGCGGCAGACCGAACAAATGCCTTCTTCATCAAAAGTGATGGCGTCCGCCGTTTCTGGCAGCAGGCAGCGTGTACAGCGTTTTAGCTCTGTCATAATTGATCCCTGAATATGAACATCAGGCTGAAGCCCAATGTGAACGGGTTGTATTTTGAATCACAGATCGCGTGGTTTCAAGCCGCGCTTGCCTGACTACTATAGGAAGTGGGTCGCATTTGGTCAAGAAGCCAATCGTTATTTATAAAAATTATCCGTGCGGAATCTGGGCGGCAGGTGTCCAATATCGTTGTAACCGATCAGGAACGTATCTCCAAACTCGCTGATCCGAACGCGGGTAATGCCACAGTTATGGCAGTCCATATGTAACCACGCGGACGGATCAACCCGCAGCGCTCTACACACAAAATAGCGGATGAGGTTGCCGTGTGTTACCAGAATTTCATGTTTATCAGTGCCGCGTGTCGGTTTGAAGTAATGCTCAAACGCTTTTGCGGAACGCGCCGCCTGTTTTTGTAACTCGTCCGGCGGAAAATGATAAAACTGAGTCTGTAGGTTCTGGGATACCATCGGGATGCTTTCCCACAGGCGCCGTGTGCGCTGGAGTTCAATTTCGGGAAAAACAGCGGTGATAATTTCGGCGGTTTCGACGGCCCGGTTCAAGGTGCTGGTATGAACAGCGGTGATGGGGACGTGGCGCAGCGCTTTGGCCGTTTTCTGGGCCTGCTGTTTGCCGAGAGGGGTCAGGCTGCTTTCCAGCGGGTCATTCGTTTTTGCATCCGGGTTATATTGTCCATGCCGAATCAGATATATATACCGTGACGCCACTACCTATCCTCCCGCAGCGATTTTTCATATCCCTCATTGGATGGAATATGCTGATTGAGGGCAATTAAATCCGGGCGGGTTTCCAGAAAGGCGACAATGGTCTGCATATCAAACAAGGGGTTTTCCGCGTAGAGCGCGTCGTAAATTGCAGTGATAAATTCAAGATCAACCGCTTCATCGACTGTCCAGCGATAATGACTTAAATTCGGTGACTGCACCAATCCAGCCTGTGAGAATTTTTCGGGATGTTTGTAAAGATACGGGGTCACATGTTCACGTTCAGAGTTTAGCCGGGCTTCGTTCCAGGCGGTTTCCAGCGCAGCAAAGGTAAAAACCTCCGTATCCAGCCCGTCAGGATAAGTGCGGTGTATAAAATTATTCACATAGGCATAGCTGCTGGACTGAAACAGGCCAATGGTCTGGTCAATCACGCCAGGGTCAATTACTGGACAGTCCCCTGTGATGCGAACAATTACGCTGGCATGATACATTGTTGCCGCCTGATAAAAACGATCTAGTACGTCCGCCTCGCTGCCTCGGTAGCATCCCACCCCAAGTGTTTGAGCCAGGGTTTCCAGCGCGGCATCCGCCGCGTTAGAGGTCGTTGCTAAAACTACCTGTTCGACTTTTTTCGCCGCCTTCACCCGCTCAATTATATGGGTAATCATCGGCTTTCCAGCCAGCGGCATCAGCACTTTATTCGGCAGTCGAGTCGAGCCTGTCCGTGCCTGGATAATTGCCGTAATCATGTGTAATCTCCCTGCTGAACACCATCGCCAACAGGAATGTCACGGGCAGCGGTTTTGCCCTCGATGTCCGTAATAAACCGGGGATGCAGGCCAGGTTTCTGCTTGCCAGGGCGCAATATATCAATGTTCACCCCTTCGCGCATAATATCGCCCTTGTGGATGGGCTGAGAGGCCTGAATTGTGCGGCGGGCAAAATGGAAAAGTTCCTCTTCTGCGTTCTGGACGATCTTTTCGGCGGTGCCAAGCGCCTGTTCCATATCCCTTACTGCTTTAACCAACCGTTTCAGTTCTTCCGGGTTCAGCGCGAAGGCATGATCGGGACCCGGTAAGCGTTTATCGAGGGTGTAGTGTTTTTCAATGACGCTTGCACCCAGGGCTACCGCCCCTACTGGCCCGATCACCGGGTCGGTACTGTGGTCGGACAGGCCAACCGGAACCCCATACATTTCCTTAAGACTCGGAATCACCTTCAGCAGCAGCGTATCCAAAGGGGCAGGATATTTCGCTGTACACTGCATCAGCACCAGATGCCTGCCGCCGTGCTGGTAAAAATGATTGACCGCAAAACGAATATCCTCGTGGTTGCTTGCTCCGGTTGACAGCACCAATGGTTTGCCTGATTTTGCCGCCGCTTCTAACAGGCGAATGTGGCTGATTTCATAAGAGGCGATTTTGTGGATCAGCACAAAGGGATCCACCGCTTCAAAATCCCGGACTGAAAACGGCGAGGACATGAACAAAATCCCCTGCTGCTGGCAGTATTCCGCCAGCCTGCCCACCAGTTCATAGGGCATCGCAAGATCCGCAAAAATTTCACGGATATTTTGTTTAATGCCTGCTTCCGCCAGATAATCGCTTTCTCCGGCGTTTTCCACGTAGACCGTATCCGGGCGGTAGGTCTGAAATTTCACCGCATCCGCGCCCGCTTCAACCGCTACCTCAATCAGTGCTTTGCCCATCGCATAATCACGGGCAGGGGTTCCCATGCGCCAGTTTGAGCCCGCCTCCGCGATAATAAAGGTCGGCGCACCATCACCGATTCTGCGTCCGTTTTGCAACTGCATGGTTTAGTCTTTCTGATGAATGAATCGAAAAACCGTAATCGGATGAGGTAAACCACTGACCATCCGATGATATTCGTCCACCTGTTGGTAGCCGCACCGGACAAACATCCGAATTGAATTCACATTCTGGAGGAGAACTTCTGCAACGACGGTTTTCCAGCCTTTTTCATGAATCAGCGCTGTTCCGGCAATCACCAGCGCACTGCCGTAACCCTTTCCCCGGTGATGCGGTGCAATCATGATGCTGATGTCACAGGTTGAATCACCAAAACCTTCATACGGGCGAAAGCGCAAAAAACCGACCCGTTCACCATCCACAACGCCAAAAAGCGGCGGCAGCGAGTCATTGATAAAATAATTTTGCTGGAATTCCTCGTAAAACGCCGGCCACTGTTTCGGCATTTTATGAAAGGACATACTCAAGGTTACGGGATCATTGCGCCATGCCATTACCAAGCGGGCATGTTCTTCTATGGGCTGGACGAACTCAAGATTCATAGCTGGATGGCTTTCTGCTTGTCAGCGGATTCAAAAACAGCCAATGCTAATTTCAGCACATCCCGTCCCACTTTCAAGTCCGCCACCGACGATTCCCGTTCTTCCAGACAACGGATAAAATGCCGCATTTCCGCCAGGTACATATCATTGACCGTGACACTCATATTTTGGGGGTAAACTTCGTACTGATGATCTTTTGGACCATACACCCGGATTTCGCCTGTATTGTGGTCAAGGGTCAGGGTGGCGTTGCTGCCGGTGATTTCAAGCTGGCGACGGTAGATATGCTGCAAAAAATCCAGTTGAAGCTGGGTAATCACGCCGCTTTCATGCTTGAGGGTGATTGCGGCGAAATCCTCGGTGTCGGTCTCCAAATCGCTGAGATGTTCCACATACGCAAACACCTCTTTCACCCGCCCAAATAAAACACTCAAATAATCCAATTCGTGGGTATCATCCAGTACCACACCGCCGCCCAGTTTGTGCTGTGCCTGATAGCGCTGGCGGTAATCTTGATCCGGATGGTAGTGCGGCAGGTAGTAGGAACAGTTCGCCCGTGCTGCCAACGGTTTACCCAACCGCCCTTCGTCCAGCATGGCTTTGGCACGGCGGAAACCATCCCGGAAGCGCATATTGAACCCCACCAGCGAAATAATCCCAGCCTTTTCCGCTGCTTCGATCAGCATATCAACTCCCTGCCAGGTATGCGAAAGCGGTTTTTCGACAAAGACATGCTTGCGACAGTCAATTGCCATGCGGGTGTGGTCAAGGTGGTGAACCGTCGGACTGCAAACCAGCACCGCGTCAATCTCTGGCGCAAAAGCCGAGTCTAAATCCGTGTGAACCTCAAACTCCCGAAGATTTTCTACCTGTGGCAGATAGGTTTCAATGATCCGCACCTTTTGCCCCAGCGAAACCAGATTACGTGCATGGCGTGAACCTATCGAACCGCCCCCAATAACAGCGAAATTAAATACGCTCAAAGTTGGTTTCCGATTAGTTTGAGGGGAATATACAGGGTAAAACAGAGACACGTCAACAATGACTTCCTGTAACTGACCTCAATAACCCTACCCTTTTGGATAGGTGCTTCGGTATACAATACGGTATACGATATGGTGGGGAACGAATGTGGCCGACGAATTGATTCTACTGGTGGATGATGAGCGTAACATCATTGACTTTGCCAGCCTGTATCTACGACAGGAGGGCTTTCGCCTTCTCAGCGCCGAAGATGGCCTGGCCGCACTGGATATGGTCGAAAAAGCGCAGCCTGATTTTATTGTGTTAGATCTCATGCTGCCGAAGCTTGATGGCTGGGAAGTTTGCAAGCGGATACGGGCGCGGTCGGATGTGCCGATTCTAATGCTCACAGCTCGTGACGATGACATTGATAAAATTGTTGGGTTGGAACTCGGCGCGGACGATTACATGACCAAGCCGTTTAACCCGCGTGAACTGGTTGCCCGTGTGAAAGCCATTTTGCGCCGGACTGAACCCCGCCGTTCCTCCAACGAAAACACTCCGCTTCGGATTCAGAATCTGGTGATTGACCCGGCTCGCCGTGTTGTAAAAATCGATGACCGTGAAATCGACCTGCGGACCAAGGAATTTGACCTGCTGCTGACACTGGCTGAAAATAAGGGGTACGTGCTGAGCCGGGAAAAATTGCTCGAAATTGTGTGGGGCTTCGATTTTTACGGCGAAACACGCACAGTCGATGTTCATATTGCCCATTTACGCCACAAATTAAAAGGCAGTCAGGCGATCATCGAAACCGTTTGGGGCGTCGGGTATAAGCTGGAGGAATAGACCCGGCTATTTTGTAGCGTTACCGTAGAATGCTAAAATGAGGCTAGCAAACAACGAGCCAGATAAAGGATTTTTCCCTTGTTTAAAAGCGTGAAAGAACTCAAGGCGGCGCTCGAACGACAGCAGTACATTGCAACCGATGCGATTGCAACGGTTGTCTTTCTGGCGCAGCAGTTGAATAAACCTCTCCTGCTGGAAGGGCCAGCCGGCGTCGGCAAAACTGAACTCGCCAAAGTCTACGCCAAAGCGACCGGACGCCCCCTCATTCGCTTGCAGTGTTACGAGGGTCTGGACGAAAGCAAAGCCCTGTACGAGTGGGAATATGCCAAGCAGATGCTCTATACCCAGCTTTTGCGGGATAAGCTCCAGGTTGTGCTGGAACAGGCGCAAACCTTAACCGAAGCGGCTGACCGGATTGCCGATGAGGAAGATATTTTCTTCTCAGACCGTTTTCTGCTGGCACGCCCCCTGCTCAAGGCCATTCAATCGGATGAGCCGGTTGTTCTGCTGATTGACGAAATCGACCGCGCCGATGCCGAATTTGAAGCGTTTTTGCTGGAGGTTCTGTCTGACTTTCAGGTCACCGTTCCTGAGATTGGGACAATTGCCGCAAAACATCACCCCGTTGTGATGCTGACCAGTAACAACACCCGCGAACTCTCAGAAGCGCTTAAGCGGCGCTGCCTGTACATATTCATTGACTATCCAACCTACGACTCTGAACTCTCCATTGTTCGCACCAAGATTCCGGAGCTGAGCGAAAAACTGGCGTCAGAAGCGGTGCGTGTGGTGCAAAATCTCCGTCAGATGGACTTAAAGAAGAATCCCAGTGTGTCCGAAACCATTGATTGGGCAAAAGCCCTGGTCATGCTCAACGCGGATAATATCGACCAGAAAATGCTTGAAGATACGCTGACCGTGCTGTTGAAACACGAATCCGATGCACAGAAAGCCAAACGAAGATTATCCGGCAGCCCGGATGAGCGCGGGATATCCCGCCGTAAGGGAGGACGACTCGGCGGGAGCTGGCCTAATTGAGCTGGCAAATCCTGAAACAGACTGTTTTGCATGACAGCTCCTGGCTGCGCCTGCTGTTGGAACATGTGCGCTTACCTAACGGGGTCGAAATCGAGGATTTTTACCGCATTGAGATGACCCCCTATGTGATGATGTTCGCTGTTGACCGCAAAGGACGGGTGGCAATGGTCGAGCATTATAAACATGGTCCCCACCAGGTCTCGTTAGAACTTCCGGCAGGTTACATTGAAGAGGATGACCCGCTGGAAACCGCCAAACGCGAACTGCTGGAAGAAACTGGCCTTGCCAGCGAGGATTGGGTGTACCTGGGGAAATATTTCAAGGATGGCAACCGGGGCTGCGGCTGGGTATATGGGTTTCTGGCGCGGAATGCCGACCTCGTAGGAGAAACCCATCACGAAGCCACAGAAATCATGACGATTCATTTTAAACCACTGGATGAAGTGTATAATTTGTGGCGGAGTGGGGAAATAAACAATGTCTCCTCTCTTGGTATTATCGGACGAAGTTTGCTCGAATTAGGCTATCTGCAAAAGGCATGACTAAAAAAAGACTCGAATCCGAACCGCTCCTGCCGGACATCAAAAAATGTCCTCGCTGTGGCACCCCTGTCCTGCTGGGAGATACGCTTTGTAAGAACTGCGGCTACCGTATGCGGGAGAATGTCGATTGGATCACCTGGTTCAAGCGGCAGCCTGCCAATGTGGTCGCTATTACCCTGTTTGTGATTGGTATCCTGATCGCGGCTTCTTCGTGGGGAATGGAGAATCCCTGGCGTTTTTTGACACTCATCATTGGCTCTGGTCTGGTTATTGGCGGTGGTCTGTACTACGGTGCGAATATTCTTTTCGCCAGCGATGACCGTCGTAAAGAAAAATAAAGCCGTTAGCAACGAGCCTGGCGGCTGATTACGAAGAAAGGTTTATTGGTATGGACAAGCGCATGATAGAGTTTATTCGTTGTTTGCGGGCAGCAGGGGTGCGGGTTTCGCTGGCGGAATCTCAGGATGCTATGCAAGCAATTGATGAGGTCGGTATTAGCGGGAAAGAGATATTTCATGACGCCATGCTGAGCACCCTGGTCAAAGAACACCGTGACCAGTACGTTTTTGAGCACTTCTTCCCCCTGTTTTTTGGCAGCGGCGTACCCCCGATGCACGATATGACCCAGGAGCTTTCCCCACAGCAGCAGCAGACTCTGCAACAGGCCCTGCAATCGCTGACCGGTAATGACAACGCGCTGCAACAATTGATGCAGCAGTTGATGCAGGGACGCCCCTTCTCACAGGATGAACTTAACCAGATGGCACAGATGAGCGGCATGGCAAACGCCGACAGTCCATACCAGGAAAATTGGTTCGCCCGCCGCATGGAACGGGAAGCCAAGCTGAATGAACTCCGTGATCTGATGGAGCAGCTTCTTGACCAACTGCGGCAGGCAGGCATGAGTGAAGAAGCGGTGCAGGAAATCCGCGAGATGATGGAAAACAACCTTGACGCACTGGCCGAGCAGCTTGCCAACTTTGCAGGATTGTCTATCGCGCAGAATATGGCAGAACGCGAACCCCAGCCGCAGGATGATGTGATGGATATGCCATTCCAGTACCTTTCGCCGGAAGAAGCCGACCAGGTACGCGATGAAATCCGGCGGTTAGCGGCAAAGCTGCGAGCACGGGCAGCACTGCGCCAAAAACGGGCGAAAGTCGGGAATATTGACCTGCGCCGCACCTTCCGCAGCAACCTTCGTTATGGGGGTGTTCCCCTGGAGCTCAAACGCAAAACCCGTCATGTCAAACCGCGCGTAGTAGCCATCTGCGATTTAAGCGGTTCCATGCGTTATATGTCTGAATTTGCGCTGACCCTTACCTATATGCTGCAAGACCTTGTCGCCAAAGCCCGGTCATTCATTTTCATTGACGACATGGTGGAAGTGACCCATCATTTCAAAAATAATGACCCACAGGAAGCGGTTGAAATTGTGCTGCGGGAAAATCCTCGTGGTTCGTACAACACCAATCTTGGCTACAGCTTACAGACCTTTGAACGCGAATTCCTGGACTCAGTGGACAGCAAAACGACCATTTTGTTAGTCGGGGACGGGCGCAATAATTACAATGACCCGCGCCTTGACATTACAGAAATGCTCCAGCGCCGTGCCCGCCGTCTGCTGTGGTTCTGCCCCGAACCGGATTACCAGTGGGGAACTGGTGACAGCGATATGCATCAGTATGCGCCGGTTTCAGATGGCGTGTTCCTGGTACGAAATCTGCGTGAACTGGGCGAAGCCGTTGACCAGATCCTGGGGGATGGATAAACGAACCTGGGGGTGGCTCGACACCCCCTTTCGTTAAATGCCTTTCAATCCGCCCGCATACACTGAAAACACAGTCGATTCTCGACGATACATCTCCTGACTCGCTGAAAAACTGAGGATAGATTTCGTCAGGCGGCTCCGTTGTGGCCTGAGATTTTGTGATATCGGCTTTAATCCCCTGCTGTTGCGTGGGCTTTGACCGGCTGCACCTTTTGCTGTTGGATTCGCTTTTCCTGCTCAGTTTGCGGCATGTGGTGCAGCGCAATCACAAAACCGAGGATAAAAACGAATCCTGCCATCAGGAACACCCCGCGCAGCCCAAAGACAACCACCGCCGCTGAACCCAACATCGGAGCAATCGTTCTCGTCGCGGAGGTAATTGAGGTATCCAATCCGTAAACCGCACCTTCTGTACCCGAAGGCGTATAACTGTTCAGCATGGCGTTCAAGGAAGGCATCATACCACCAACAGCCGCCCCCACCAGAATCTGCAAGATACCCAACTGCCACACATCTGCCACTATATACTGAGGAACAGAAAACGCCACTGCCGCAACAACGCTCGCCAGCACGATTTTACGATGCCCAATCTGGTCGCCTTTCCGACCCAAATACAGCGAACTTATCGTTGTGCTGAGTGCCGCTCCCCCCGCGATGATCCCGGTCACAGTCGCAACATTCTTGCTGGTGGGCAGCAGTGCTGCGATAAACAGCGGCGTGTAAGGGGTCAGCATCGTGCGAACCATCCAGTTAAATGACAGCAGCGTATAAGTCGCCGCTACCCCTGGTATCGTTATGATCATCTGCCACTGATGGAGTAAGCTCCCGTTCTTTTTACGAACCTCTTCACTAGGGGGAACAAAATGCTCATCTACAGCCCACCAGACAACCAGCCATGTTGCCGCTAGCATTGACGCGGTCACAAAATAGGTGGCTTGATAACCGACCACATCCGCAACAACGCCACCAATGAACGGGCCCAGCGCAACGCCGCTCCACATGCCCACCTGAATTAAACCCATTGAATAACCGCTGCGCTCGCGCGGAACAGCCGCCGCGACCAGTGCGGTAATCGCTGGGGTAACGCCTGTAACAAACCCCTGCAAAGTCCGCAGAATGACCAGCTCTTCAGCCGTCCGCGCAAATCCCATGAGCGCGATGATGATCGCCCCACCCAAAGTCGCCCGCATGACCATCATTTTCCTGCCACGACGGTCAGCCAGCATCCCCCATATGGGTGAAACCAGCATCATGGTAAAAGCCTGAGAGGAAAACGCCAGGCCAATGAGCAAATCTTTGCTTAAATTGGTATGGGTGGGCAGGGATTTGACGTACAGAGACAGAAAAGGAAAACTACTGGAGAATCCGAGGGCAGTCATTAACTGAGCAAAAAACAACACGTAAAGTGTACGTTTCCAGGATAGCATATAGGAGCGTCTTTCTGCGGCATCGGAGATTGCTACCTATAAGACTAAATAAATTTAGTGCATAATAAAAGGTAATTCTGCTTTGGTCTGCTATTAAGGTTTTTTATGGATTACGAACAAATCGAAATCAGCCAGATTATTGCCTTTGAACGAGTCGCACGCGAAGGCAACTTCACCCGCGCCGCCGATGCCTTGAATCTGACGCAGCCTGCCATCAGCACACGAATCGCGGCGCTTGAAAGGCACCTGGGGGGTCAGCTTTTTGACCGTCGTGGACGTCAGCTCAAACTTACCATGTTAGGGCAGCGTTTTTTGCCGTATGCCGAACGGGTGCTGGCAGTTATCGCAGACGGATTACAGGAAGTACAGAATTTTCACAGCGGAAAGATCGGCGAACTCAAATTTGCCGCCCTTAACCCGTTTATCCTGAGCTTGATGCCTGACCCTCTGGAACAATTTCGCACAGAATACCCCGCTGTGGATATTCGCATCTGGCAGCGTCTGAAAGCCGAGATTCTCAATATGCTTTACGACGGGGTGGTCACGATTGGCCTGATCAACGCGCCCCATTTTGACCAGAATCTGGTTCCTTTAGCCCATTTTCAGGAACCGATACGCGGTGTGGTGTCTGTTCGTCACCCGCTGGCAGCATTACAGGAAAAGAATCAATCGCTGCGGATGGAAGACATTTACCAACACACAATTTTTCGGGTCACCATGTCGCCCAGTATGACCGCTTTTATTGACACAGTAGTGGAATACGGTCGGCGGGGCAGCGGTGGAGCAGTGGTCGCCGTCCCGATGCTGTTAGCAGCACGGATGGTTATGCTGGGGCAGGGTATGACCTTCCTCCCACACAGCTATGTGCAGCGCTACGTCAACGACGGACGCCTGGTATTTCTGAATATCGAGGATATGCCCCAGATTCTGGATGAGCCGCTGCTGGTGGCACTTCGTGGGCGCGAACTGGATTTTGTCCATCGGGAATTTATTCGGATTTTCAAAACCCGATGGAAACATATGCTGGTACACGAAGAGAATCTTGCTTAGTCGCCTAATGCTTCTTCATTACCGATACTAAAGGCGGCTTCCATATCCACACGATTATAAGATTTGAAAGCCAGCAGTGTTTCAGTATGCGTTATGCTGGGAAGCTGCTGTACCGCCTGGGTCACAATATCAGCGACATGCTCATTAGATTGAGCCCGTAAAACGGCTACAAGATCATACCGTCCGGCTACGGAAAAAACCTCGCTGATTCCATCAATATCCAGCAGTTTTTGGGCTGTGCTGTTGACTTCAGCACGGGCAACATTAATCAGGACAATTGCGTTAACAACCATTGCTTCCTCAGTGAACTCATGACCAGATAACTCAGGGATTATAACGCTATTGGGAATCCCGCAAAACGTTCTGTCCGAACTTTTCCAACAGATGTCTGAGCAGTCGTGCGATGTTCATCGCGTCATCACCACCTCGATGATGGATCCCTTGCAGGGCAAGCCCCGCGATTTGCAGTCCCTGCACCATGCCCACCTGCCGCCCCAGCGCATAACGCTCGGCGAACAGCTTTTTGACATTATAGTGCTTCTCGCTGAAAGGATATTCGACGTGAAAGCTGGCACACTGCTGGATGAACATGTTCCTGTCATAGTTTCCCCAGCTTCCCCAGGGATAATGATGGGTTTCGTATTCAGCCTGAATAAACGCGCACGCATCATGGAACAACATCCCCTGGCTGACCTGTTCCTGAGTGAGCGTGGTCAGACCGGTACAAAAAGGGCTGACTCTGGAACGCTGTGGTTTGACCAGAAGGCTGCGAGCCTTCTGAATTTCACCTGTCTCTCGGATCAGAGAACAGATGCCAATCTCGATAATTTCACTCTGTTCACCAGACGGGGGGCGGCTTTTTTCCCAGCATGTCGACTCAACATCAACTATGATGATCGAGTCGGCTTTCATGGCATCACCGGAAGGGTAAACGTAAAAGCGGTTTCCTTGCCGGGAATGCTCTCTGCCCAGACCCGTCCACCATGTGCTTCCACTAACTGCTTGACAATCGCTAACCCCAACCCTGCTCCGCCCGTGGCACGGGTGCGGGAGGGATCAGCCCGGTAAAAACGCTCAAAAATATTCTGCAACTGGTCAGGGGTCATACCGATCCCTGTGTCGTACACCCTGAGTTCAACCTCTCTGCCAGCAGTCCTTGCAGATAGAATGATTCTGCCGTTGTCCGGCACGTGAGTGATGGCATTATTGAGTAAATTGCGTAAAATCTGCTGGACCCGTTCGGGATCGGCGTGAACTTTGGGCAAATCTGGTGCAAGCTCCAGATCAACTTCCAGGTGTTTGTCCCGCATCTGAGTCTTTAAAACCTCAATGGTGCGAGTTAAGAGAGGGCAAAGTTCAAGCGGCTGCTTCATTAATCGAAGCTGCCCCGCATCCGCCAGTGCTAACTCCTGTAGATCATCCACCAGATGGCTCAGCAACATCACTTCTTCATGAATCGAGTTAATAATTTCTGGCGTCGGGTCAGCAATTTCATCCTGAATGGCTTCAACATAACCTCGAATATTAGACAGCGGGGTGCGAAGTTCGTGCGCCACATCATTGACCATGTTGCGACGCAGTTCTTCCAGATGCTGCAACCCCGCGGCCATGGCGTTAAAAGCCCGCGCCAATTCACCGATTTCATCCTTAGAATGCTCGGAAACACGGCGGCTCAGGTTGCCATGTGTCATGGAGCGTGCTGCTGCTGTGAGCGCTTCTATGGGGCCAAGGATACGCTGTGAGAGTGCAAAAGCGATCATGATCGTGCCACCGCTGGTAATCAGCACCGCGATCAACAGAGACCGATTGACTGAACCGATAAAGGAGGGGGGGTCTGCTTCTGGAGCCCGGGTTACATATACAGCTCCAACCAGGCCATAACTTCGACCAGATGGAAGCACCCCTTCGTTAACCAGCGTGAACATTTCATCTTCGGACAGCACCCAGATACGAGATTTCACCATCGCCATTTCGGCGGTGTCCAGTTCCTGCCCAGTGATGTAGTCACTGGAAGAAGCGATAATACGCCCGTTTGAATCCACCAGCGCGACCTCTGTACCCGTGACAGAGGCCATCTGGTCGATCAGCGAATCCACATCATGCCAGCTAAACTGTTCATCATAGTAGTTGGAAAGCACCTCGACAAAACGCTCCAGCCGCATCGCTTCATCTTCTTCCACGTAGCGATTGAATTGTCGGCTGGTGGCCTGACTCGCCAGGAGCGCCATAACACTGACTGCCAGCAGCAGGATGAAAATCATCATCAGCAGCAGGCGAAATCGGATGCTGTACCACATAACACTACTGCTCAATAAATTTATAGCCTATCCCATAAACAGTCTGAACATAAGTTGGATTCGTCGGGTCAGGTTCGATTTTCTTGCGTAGATTTTTGATGTGCACATCAATAGTACGTTCTAACCCATCATAATCAAAACCAAAAGCGCGTTCCAGGAGCTGCATCCGAGAGAAAGTGCGTCCGGGTTGGCGAGCCAGCGTTCCAAGCAGTTTGAATTCACGCGGGGTCAGATGGACGATCACATCCCGGCGCCGGACTTCGTGCCGTACAAAATCAATGAGTAAATCGTTACATTGGATTTCTTCGACAGGGTAAGCATCCTGACTTTGAGAACGACGCAGAACGGCTTTCACACGGGCAACCAGTTCGCGCGGGCTGAATGGCTTGGTCACATAATCATCTGCGCCCATCTCTAAACCCATCAATTTATCCGCTTCTGTAGTACGGGCAGTAAGCATGATAATCGGCACATCGGATTTATCCCGCAGCTTATAACATACATCCATGCCATCTACTTTAGGCAGCATCAGATCGAGGATAATCAGGTTGGGTTGTTCACGTTGGGCAATCTGGAGTGCCTGCAAGCCGTTGTAGGCTGTGAAGACACGATAACGATTCTTTTCAAGGTAAATCTTGATGATGTCTACTGTTTTTTTGTCGTCATCTACGACGAGGATACGAGAACCCATTGCTTTCTATCCTTGCGAGTGTAAAGAAACTTGAGCACACACCTGTTTTAAAGAAAATTTGTGAAAATTTAATGAATTGCTGCATATTCCACCCACATGTTAGCATACAATTGCCTCTGTTTGTGTAGAACTGATGAGTATTCCGAAAATGAAATTGACCGATTGACAGTCACCCTGCCGTCTGGCATACTATTTTTTTGTAGACAAGTCGATAAACAAAGGCGAAGACGGGGACCAGTACGCGGATTGTCCAGGTCACCCCCCAGAGAGTTTGGGCCGCAGGCTGAAAGCCCGAACAACGACTGCCGACCCCGCTGAATTCACCCCTGAGCTGGCTGCTGAAGGTCATAGACTGTGTAGGTGGTTCCGCGGCTTCCGGCGTTACAGGGTAAGAGGTGGTCTGGAACTGAGGTTCCCGGCAACCAGGGTGGTACCGCGAGAATTAAAGCTCTCGTCCCTGCTGGGATTGAGGGCTTTTAAGTTTTAAAGGGCTATGGAACAAACAACTGCTGTCATCAAAGTCAATATCGAGCCGCGTGCGGTTCGTCTTGCCAGCCTGTGGGCCGGTATTATTTCGGGCGGCCTGATGGTCGCGCTTGATCCCTGGCTACGCTTCCCAAGCTACCATGCCCGCATTAACTGGCAGGAAACACTCATTACGGCAGCATTGATGGCGGGCTATGGCTTTGTGCTGTCGCTGCTGTTCACGACCTTCTGGCGCACCAAAATGCTCTGGGTATCCGTTGTTTTAACAACGCCGCTCATCGCTGTATTTGTTGCCATATGGAATGACCTGACGACTGCCTTTGGGACACCGAGCAATATCCTGTTGTTTCTGCCTGTTACCTTAGTGATTCATGGCGTGATGGTTGCGATGGTGCAGATCTATCTGGAAATCGGGCTGCGGCTGCAATGGCGGCGGACAATGGCACTCATGGCGATCCCAGTAGTGCTGTTTTTGATGTCGTTCCTGGTGCTGGGACGGCTGCGCTGGGCAAGCCAGGATGCCAAAGATGTGATGCACGCCGTGAACAACTACGCCAGCCAGACCGTAAACGGTGAGTATTCGATTGAATATCAGGGAATCCGCTATAACACCGGCCTTGCTTCAGTCGGGCAGGCGCGGATTTATACAGACAGCGGAACCTTCCAATGTGAAGCCAGACTTTTTCAGAATGCAATTGATGTCGCGTGTGAGGAGGATTAATTGACGGACAATTTAGAAATGCTGCTCAGCGAAGCCCTGACCGGGCTGGAAAATATCCAGGATTCCGGTAGCCTGCAAAAATGGGAGAGCCAATTTCTGGGCAAAAATGGCAGGCTGACTCAGATGCTCAAGGGAATAGGCAAACTCCCGCCGGAACAACGCGCCGATTTTGGTAAGCGGGCTAATGAAATCAAACAAACACTGACCGAAGCCTATGAACAGCACACCGAGATTGTGCGACAGCACGAACTGGGCAAAGCCCTGGAAGAAGGCGAACTCGACGTGACTCTACCGGGGCGACCTGTCCAGAGGGGCGGGCTGCACCCATCGACCCGTATTTTGCGCCAGATACAGGCGATCTGGGCAGAAATGGGCTTCCAGGTATACACGTCGCGGGATGTTGAAGATGACGACACCAATTTCACCCTGCTGAACATCCCGCCGCATCACCCGGCCCGGGATATGTGGGATACGTTCTACACAACGCAGGAAGGTGTTATCTTGCGGACACATACCTCGCCGGGGCAGATACATGCCATGCGAGATTATGGGGGCAACGGCACGCAGCCTATCCGTGTGATTCTGCCAGGGATGTGCTATCGCTATGAGCAGATGACTGCCCGCAGCGAAATTCAATTCAATCAGGTCGAAGGCCTGGCCGTAGGTCGCCATATCACTATGACTGATCTGAAAGGCACAATCGCTGACTTCGCCCGCCGTCTTTATGGGGAAGATACCAAGGTGCGCTACCGCGCATCCCACTTCCCCTTCACTGAACCGAGTATGGAAGTCGATGTGTCGTGCACCCTGTGCGGCGGCAAGGGCTGCAATGTGTGCAAATATACCGGCTGGATTGAAATTATGGGCTGCGGCATGGTGCATCCGGTAGTGCTGCAAAATGGCGGCTACGACCCCACCGAATGGAGTGGATTTGCATTTGGCATGGGCCCGGAACGCATTGCGATGCGAAAGCATGACATCAAAGACATTCGGTATTTCTGGAGCGGCGATTTACGTTTCCTGGAGCAGTTCTAGTAGGCTGGTTCTCTGACCGGGCAAGGAGTAACAAATTCTATGCGTGTACCATTATCCTGGCTGCAAGATTACGTAGACCTTCCAGAAGGGGTATCTGCGGAAATGCTGGCTGAGCGGCTCACTGAAGCCGGTTTAGAAGTCGGCAGTATTGAATATATCGGCGTGCCACAGGGGACGCCGCCTGCCAATATGGTGATGCCGCCGTCCGATCATCTGGTGTGGGATCGGGACAAAATCGTGCTGGGGTACATTCACGAAGTTAAACCCCACCCCGATGCTGACCGTCTCGTCCTGGCGATGGTCGATCACGGAACTGGCGAGATTGAACAGATAGTAACTGGAGCACCCAATCTGTTCCCGTATAAAGGCCGGGGCGTGCTGAATCCACCCATTCCCTGTCCAATTGCCCGCGAAGGCGCGGAAGTATACGACGGCCACGCCGATGAACCGGGCAAACGCATGATTCTGAAAGAGCGCAAGATTCGCGGCATTCCCAACCGCCATATGGTGTGTTCGGAATTGGAACTCGGTATCTCCGATGAACACGAAGGGGTACTGCTGCTGGAGTATGAGGATTATCAAGATATTCCCAGCGGAACCCCGCTTCAGGATGTGCTGGGCGATGTCATCCTGGATGTGGAACTCACGCCCAATCTGGCACGGTGTTTCAGCATCCTCGGTGTGGCACGCGAGGTCGCTGCCCTGTATAACCAGCCGCTGCGCGAACCGGATTACACCCTACCCAACATGGACAGCGATGAGGTTAAACAATACATCAGTATTGATATTCGTGAACCGGAACTCAATCCGCGTTTTACGGCAGCGATGGTTAAAAACATCGAAATTAAGGCGTCGCCCGTCTGGATGCAGCGCCGTTTGAAGGCCATCGGGCAGCGTCCCATCAATAACATCGTGGACGTAAGCAACTACGTCATGTTCGAGATTGGGCAGCCAACCCACGCTTTCGATTATGACATTCTGGCGGAGCGGGCAGGAGACAAAAAACCGGTAATCATTACTCGCCTGCCTGAAAAAGGTGAACGACTGACCACGCTGGATGGACAGGAACACATTTTGATGCCGCACAACCTGCTGGTAGCGGATGAGGCCGGGGCGCTCTCATTCGCAGGCATCATGGGTGGCCTCGAATCCGAGGTGCAAGATCCGGCAGATACGGTATTAGATGCCGTTGGTGTGGAAATCAACGATGACGATGAAAAACCTGTCCATGGAAAGGCTTCAGCGAGACCACGCGGCACAGAAACCGTGCTGCTTGAAGCTGCTACCTGGAATTTCATTGGAGTACGCAAAACCCTTTCCAGCACCAAGATACACAGCGAGGCGGCGGCACGCTTCAGCCGAGGTGTACATCCTGCGATGGCGCTGCGCGGCCTGGTTCGTGGTCTTAAACTCATGGCGGAAGTCAGCGGAGGCACAATCGTTCCCGGTATCATTGACGAATACCCGCGTCCTGCGGAAAAAGTCGTGGTCGAACTGCCCGTGAGCGAAGTCAAGCGCATTCTTGGTTTCGAGATTCCACAGGCAGACATCGTCAGAATTTTGCGCGGCTTGCAGTTCGAGGTCGTGGAAAACAGCACGGTGTTGACCGTTACCATGCCGGATCATCGTCTGGACATTGGTGAGGGCGTTATCGGGCAGGCTGATCTGATTGAGGACATCGCCCGCATCTATGGATACAACAACATTCCGAATACTCAGATTAGCGATGCCCTGCCCAAGCAGCGCCGCAATCTGAAGCTAGAACTTGAGGAACGCACCCGGGATATTCTGGTAGAAGCCGGGCTGCGCGAAGTAATCAGCTACCGCCTGACCACTCCGGAGCGTGAGGCTCTGCTGACACCCCAGGGCCAAAAATCCTCCTGGGGGGGTGACGGCTATATCACGCTGGCGAATCCGATTGCCAGTGACAAGGTTGTCATGCGCCATACCCTGATGGCAGGGTTGCTGGAAGCAGCAGAAAAGAACAGCTATCACCACAAGCGGCAGGCCATTTTTGAGCTTGGGCAGGTGTATTACCCCAACAAGAAGAACATGCTCCCGGACGAAATCACTCGTCTTGGCATTTTAATGACGGGAGAGCGCACGCTGGAAAACTGGCAGAGCAGCAGCACGGGCAAATATGACTTTTACGACCTGAAAGGCGTCATTGAAACGCTCACTGACGGGCTGCATGTGCCGGATGTAAGCTATGCCCCCACCAGTCACAATTCTTTTTACCCTGGACGGACAGCCTCCCTGCTCGTGACTGGACATGAGGTAGGGGTATTTGGTGAAGTCCATCCCGTAGTGCGAGAGGCCTACGGATTGGGTATGGATTTGAGCGTGCCTGTTTTAGCGGCGGAAATTGACCTGGGTGCTCTGCTGAGTCATGCCCAGGATTCGCACAAAGTCCGTGCGATTCCAACTCAGCCTGCCGTTTACCAGGACATTTCATTCATGGTGGATAGAACAACCAGTGCGGCTGCGATTGAAGATGTGATTCGCAAGGCAGGGGGTGATCTACTGGTCGATGTGCGGCTGTTCGATATCTACACCGGAGAGCAGATTCCGGCAGATAAAAAATCAATGGCCTACGCGCTGACCTATCAACATCCCGAAGAAACCCTGACTGATAAACAGGTCGCTAAGCTGCACGAGAAGATCGTGAAAGCGGTTGAACATCAACTTGGCGCAAAACTTCGCGCTTAAGCGGATTCCTCCGGGGCAAGAAGGTCGTGTCAAGACTATTTGGCATCCCATAAGCTGTTAGAGTGGAGTTAATGCGTGTGGGACAGGGACAAGTTCCCTGTCTCACGACAATCAAGCGTTATTTCTTATTGTTACCCGCCAGTGCGGTAGTCAAGCCAAGACCAATATAGACCCAACCCGCAAAATAACGCTGCAACCGCAGAAATTGCAGGTTACCGCGCAGCCAGCGCCCCAATGTTCCTGCGGAGAGCGCATACAAGCCATCCGTACAGACCGCCAGCAGGACAAAAATAATCCCCAGCATCAGAACTTGCAGAGTCACAGATCCAGTGGAACTATCGACAAACTGCGGCAGAAAAGCAAAGAAAAACAAAGCTGTTTTGGGATTCAGAAAATTGACCACCACCCCCTGGGAAAAAGCGCGGCTCAAGCGGTTTTCCTGTGCTGCTGTGACCGCAGGTACTTCTTCTTTAGACAGCAACCGCTGCACACCCAGATAAATCAGATAAGCCGCCCCAAGATATTTTACAAGATTAAAAGCGAGCGCAGAGGACAAGAGTAACGCAGACAGTCCCATCGCAGCAGCAAACACATGAAATAGGGTCCCCAGGGCCAGCCCAAGTACCGAGACCAGACCCGCCTTGCGCCCCTGATCAATACTTCGGGCGATCACATATAAAACGGCTGGTCCCGGAGTCAGGAGCAGGACTAGCGTCGCGGTCAGAAAAAGGGAAAAATTGGATGGCATGTTCAGCTCCACAACGATCAATAAGACAAAGATAGCCCTCAGACCGCTGACCAGTCAAGAAAGCCATTCGCTTTAGCATGTCTGAGGGTTTATGCTAAAATAATAACGAATTCCCGGTGAACCCTATGGATGATGTTGCCTCCCTAGAAATTCTGACCAATATCGACCTGTTGCGGAATCCCCGCGCCCCAATAGAAGCCCGACGGCAAGCCGCAGAGTACCTTGCCGAGCACCCCAATATGGTCGTGCTGCCCGTCATTGTGAAGGCGCTGAACGATCCCGATTATAATATTCGCAAAAGCGCGCTGGCGGTCTGCGCCCACTTCCAAAGTCCGATGACCGTTGAGGCACTCATTCGTGTCCTGCGCGAGCGCACGTTTTCCGAAAGAGAAGAGGCCATTCGGATTCTCGGCAAAATTAAGGATATTCGTGCTGTGCTGCCTGTCTCGGATGCACTGCTCTATTCCGATTGGATGTCAATACGCAGCGCGGCGGCAACTGCTCTGGGTGAAATGGGCTATGAGGAAGCCCTGCCTGCTTTGCTGGAGGGGCTCGGCGATTTTGAAGCTCCTGTACGGGCAAATGTCGCGGAGGCATTGGGAGAAATTGGCAGCGAAAAAGCTGTCCCAACCCTGATTCAATCGATGCGCCACGAAAAAGGCTGGAATATTCGGCATATGGCGAACGCGCTGGCGCGGATCGGGGAATCGTCTATGAAGCCGCTCATTGGCCTGCTGGCAGCCCAGGACGAAGATCCGGCCTTGCGAGAAGTGGTTGCGGAAACACTCGCCGAAATCATCGAAAAACACCCCACTCCGGCCAAAATTCAGGCGTCGATTAAACTGACTGTCGATCTCCTGGTAGCGGAATTGCCCAAACGACCCAAAAGCATTCGCAGCCATATCGCCCGTGCTGTCCTGACTCGTATCAGCGGTGTCGTGGCTGACCAGTTAATTGAAGCCTTTGCCAATTCTGATCCCGATATTCGTGACCAGGTGGCCTATATTCTGGGGGACAGTAAAGACCCGAATCTTAACGACCGACTCGTCCGGGCACTCAATGTAGCGAACGAGCGTGTGGCCTCTGGCGCAGCACGAGTGTTATACTTCCGGGGATTAAATCCGCGTGATTACGGATATACGGGCTCGCTCTAGTCGCTTAGATAAGCCAATTCCTGGTCAGGCGATTCGCCCTTTTCGTCCACTACATCGGGATAATCTGTGCCGGATTCCTCGTCTTCAATGGACATGACCTTAATTATAAATCGGTTGCGCTCCCCCTCACCAAATATGTAAATAAAAACCTGGTCTTCTTCAAGGTTTAAATCCTCAAGCAATATTCCGCCGGGATCATGATCAGGGGGGGCAATGAACGCCCCTTTGTCCGCCAAGTCATCGCTCAGGCAGAAACAATAGGTATCATCGTGAGACCATTCATAGGCATCCAGAATGGCGCGGTGTAAATCAGCCAGGGTATGGTCACCCAGGATTGCGATTTCGCGCCAGACGCCTTTTGCCCACGACAGGCGAACCCGCAGAATATAGGCGTTGTTCGACATGACTTCACCTCAAATCGCTATTCTAATTATAAGTTAAACGAAAATCAGTCAACTCAGACAAATCAGCCATTAACGCGAAATTGCCGCCACCAGCTCACGGAAAGCTGTCTTGTAATCACCAGTGAAGTCAAAACGGGGACGATTGCGAACAGCATCCGGAGGGTCAACCGCCTCTGCCATTGCCACAATAATTGGCTTACGCTCATCAAGGTAATGTCGGATCGCGTTCTGAATACTGGTGGTCTGGGAAGTCCATTGGGACAGCACCACCACCAGATGTGTACATTGTTCCATTGCAGGATGTATCCCTCCTGCCCATTTTGTATTGTCAGCAGTTTCACCGTTGTCCACCCAGACCGGGACCCCAATCTGCTTGAGTTCCTGCCCCAGCTTATCGGCAAAATCCGCCTGGGTTACATCTGCCGCAATATACGCAGCTTTGACCTTCTTGCCTTTGGCACTCCCTGGAACGACCTCCACCGGCTGCGGCGCTTTTAAATTATGATGCAGCGCTGTCCGTCCCATACGGAACATATTTGAGCCACAAACCGGACACGTCCCCTGGGTGCCGGGGCGTCCCTGGCTCGTCCAGACGGCTTCCGGGTTTTGCATCATGCGTTTGTCCTTACAGGATACACAATAGGCTTCAATGAGTTCATTTCCGTTTTTCTCGGTCATGTCACCTTCCAGGTCGAATTGACTTACGTTTCAGCACAAGTATACTAGGTTATGGCGCAATTGGGCGTAGTTGAGGAATAGTACATGACAGACCAACCGGATCAAGTGGTAGCCGCCATCAGCCAGCAGCAAGCAGATTTTGTGGCGCGTCTTAAAGAAGTCATTGCTGTAGCCAATACCCCAGACGAACTGGGGATTCCTGCGGGCATTGTTTCGGATATTATCTTCAAAATCCTGTTTAATGAGGGTGAAGCAACTCTTAAACGCCTGTCGGATGTCATTAAAGTACACGGGCGCGTGATTGATGTGCTGGTCGAACAGATGCAGTATGAACATCTGGTTGAGGTTGCGAAAGCAGGCAGTGCGAACCGCGCCACTTATGCCTTTTCTCTAACGGAAGAAGGTATGAAACGCGCCCGCGATGCGATGGAACGCAATTTGTATATTGGCCCGGCCCCAGTTGCGAGCGACAAATACAATGAAGCGGTACTTCTCCAGTCTCAGAACAAGATCCATGTCACACCGCCGGAAGTGAAAGCCGCGCTATCTCACCTGATTCTGCCAGATAATTTCCACCGCAGCATTGGCCCTGCCATTAATGGTGGAACCTCGCTGTTCCTGTATGGCCCCCCTGGGAACGGGAAAACCACCGTTGCCGAAGCGATTGCAAAAATCATTACCGGAACAACTCCTGTTTTTATGCCCTATGCCGTGACAGTCGCGGGGTATATTGTGACCATTTTTGATCCCTTGATTCACAAACATGCTGATGTTGATCCCAACAGCGTGCAGAGTACCTTCGGGCGAGTAGATCCACGCTGGGCGATTGTTGACCGCCCTACCGTCATGGTCGGGGGCGAACTCACGATGGACGCGCTGGAACTGCGCTTTGAAGAACTCGCCAAATATTACGAAGCACCGCTTCAGATGAAAGCCAATATGGGCATGTTCCTGATTGACGATTTCGGGCGGCAGCAAATCAGCCCTGCCCAGTTGCTCAACCGCTGGATTGTGCCGCTGGAATCTCACATTGACTTCCTGCGGCTTCGTACCGGACAGGCGATGCAGATTCCGTTCAAGCAGTTGATCGTGTTCAGTACAAACCTCGACCCTGATGATCTGGTGGATGCAGCGTTTATGCGTCGTATTCAGATGAAAGTCGGCGTTCGCAGCCCCAGCGAAAGCATGTTTCGCAAAATCTTTCTGGCAATGGCACAAAGTATGGGTATTCCGCCGGATAGAGAGACATACGCTTACCTGCTCAAAAAATGGTACGAAGAGCCGGATCGTCCAATGCAGGCGGTTCACCCCCGCGACCTGCTGCGAATCGTGAAGGCACTTTGCGAATATGATAACACACCTGTCCGCATGACCCCCGAATTGATGCGTGAAGCCTGCGTAAACTACTTCGTCTCCCAGGAAGGCGAAGCCATGCGGAGATAATTAAAAGCTGTAAAAAATTCCGGGAATAAACGCCGTTCCCGGAACTTGTATTTTTTTAGGATCGTTTATCCAATAAGCTTGATTTCCATAGGAGTTTCCCATGAGACGGGTTGGTTTCTTAGCGATTATCCTGCTTCTACTCATCAATGTCGTTCCCTCCTTTGCCCAGGGCGGTGTCTCCGGGCAGAGCAATGTTGCCGATGATACCTTCGTCATCACTTGTGACACGGGCGAAGAAATCATTGGGGGTGTGAAATTTACCTTCCTGAATATTAATCCGGGATTCAACTACCGCGTAACGGCTATTGGCATTGACGATTTTGACCCCTCCCTTGCCGTTGTAACTGCCCCTGGTGAAGGACGCTGTAACGACGATGAGGTCAGGGCAGCCACCAGTGAAGTCGCTGTGCCTGGTTTTGGCCTGCTGACCGCCACCAACCGCACCGCCCAGGTTACTGTGAACACACCGCGTGCCGGAAACGTTGATGTCATTGTCGGTGGTTACCAGGGAGCAACGGGCCAGTTTGCAATGGTGATTGAAGGTCTGGCGATTAACCCGCGCACCGAATTGGATGGTTTCCTCATTTCCGTACCGTCGGTCGTTCAGGATCAGGAAATTGGGGTGTACATGGTAAGTCGCTACACCAACCTCGACTCATACATGATGTTGTGGACGGGTGAAGGACTTCAACAGGACCCGATTAACTTCGATACTGTGACCGCTATTCTTGATTGTGATGATGTGGCTGTTGGAAACTGTGCTTCCGTGCCGGCTTTCCCTGGTGGCGGAGTGTCAATTGCAAACGGTAATACCTATGTCGCTGGAGCAACCGACGCAGGCATCATCATGACCCCGAATTCCAATGAAAAATTCCTGTTTGCCTTTGGCTCATCCAATGAAGGCTCGACAGGTGATTATGCAATTATCGTGACCGGAACTGTGCCCGGCAGCCTGACCGAAACGACCACCTCCACGACCACCACCAACACCGGGACAACCGCCAACTGCAACAATGTCATCAGTTCGGTGGATGCATCTTCACAGTATGACGATACCTATGGGCCGGAAAATCTGTTGGACAACAATCCCAATACAAGCTGGTCGTCATCGACGATGGAAGGTGAGCAGTATATCATCGTCCTCTTTGACCAGCCCTACTCGGTTGATCGAATCCTGTTCAACACCCATTCCGCCTCACCTGGGTTTGAAAAGGACTCGATAAAAGACTTTGAGCTGGTTGTCATCAGCCAGAATAACAAGCTGACCACAATTTTTGTCGGGGAGGCCCAACTCCAACAGGGGTATCAGGAATTTACCTTCCCGGCAGTAACGACTGACCGCATCGGCATCAATATTCTCAGCAATCATGGCGGTACAACCTACGAAGCCGCAGACTTAATAGTTTGCGGGCAGTAGCCTTTTCACCGTAGCGGCGGAGCAAATCCGCCGTTACTATTTACCTTCATGAGACTTTTTGGATTTTCCTATAAAACGGTTCTGGCGGCAGGCACTGCGCTGGCGGTGCTGTTTGCTGCGCTGTGGCTGGATTTAGAAAACGAGGGGATAGCCTGGAATGTGCTGTGGAACGTGACAGGCGAACACGAACCCGCTGCCCAACTTCTGGGTGCATCTCAATACCTTGCTACGTACACCCGCCCCGCACCCAGGATTGCTTCCAATGCGGATATACAGCATCTCCCTGAAAACCCTTTTGGGGTGAATACCTTTTTGCAGACAGAAGCCGAACCTCAAAAACGCGAACAGCAGATGCAGATGGTCGCGGAAGCGGGATTCGGGTGGATTCGGCAGGAATTCCCCTGGGAAGATATTGAAATTCATGGGCGCGGCGATTTCACCGACTCGCGCAACGATCTGGATGGCGATGGCAAACCCGACACGATCTCGGCATGGGACAAATATGACCATATTGTGAACCTGGCGAACCAGTATGAGGTTGAGATCATCGCTCGTCTTTCCGCCCCGCCGACATGGAGCCAGCCGCCTGGCACGACCAATCCCTACACCCCCCCCGCAGACTTTCAGGATTTTGCCAATTTCGCGGCAGCCGTCGCAGAACGGTATAAGGGCAGCATTCATTACTATCAGATCTGGAATGAGCCTAATATTTACCCGGAGTGGGGCGACCAGCAAATTGACCCGGCTGGCTACACAGATTTGTTGTGCCGCACCTACCAGGTATTAAAAGAGATCGACCCGGAAATCGTGGTATTATCCGCTGCTATCGGCCCCACTGTTGATTTAAGCGGACGCGATGCTTACGACCTGCTGTATTTGCAGCGGCTGTACGATTTCGGCGCGGGCGAATGTTTTGATATTTTGAGCGCCCAGGGATATGGGCTGTTCAGTGGCCCTACGGATCGCCGGATGCGCCCCACTGTAATGAACTTTGGACGGCATCAATGGCTGCGGGACATCATGGTTGCCAATGGTGATGCAGAAAAACCGATCTGGATCAGTGAGGCGGGCTGGAATCCTGTCCCCCCACTGCCTGACATGTGGGGTTATGATACCTATGGCACCGTATCGATGGCAGAAGCGGCAGACTACGTACCAATCGCCTATGAACGTGCCCTCAGCGAATGGCCTTACGTTGGCGTCATCAATTACTGGTTTCTCAAACGCCACGACGATTCCGAGCGTTTGCAAAGCTGGTACTACTTTCGCCTGCTCGAACCGGATTTTACACCTACGCCTATCTATGAAAGTTTCAAGGCCACCATCCAGGGCGGCGAGTGGCGCAAGTGGCGCGACCCAAGAACATCCTGGGAATATCAAGCGCGGGAGCGGGTGCCGCAGGTATTGATTCTGGGGCTGGGCATCTTGTTTGCGGCGTATGTGCTGGCGCGAGCACTGATTGAACGGTTGTTGAGGGCATCCACCTAGCTGTGTTTGATCGCTACCGTTTTATTTCCGTGCCGTTTCTGGTGCGGTGGACACCCATCCTGGTGCTGCTTATGGCAGCATTCTGGCGTTTTCAGAACATCGAGCAGCAGTCCTTGTGGCATGATGAAGGCAATACCCTGCGTCTTGTTCAACGTGACCTAAATGATTTAATTGATGCCGTTCGCCCGGATATTCATCCGCCAGGTTACTACATACTACTCAAAGGCTGGACGGCGGTCATAGGTGAAAATGAATTCGGTTTGCGGTCACTTTCCGCGTTCTGGGGAATTTTGACCGTATTATTTACCTACGCGCTTGGCACAAGACTTTATGAGGCAAAAGCGGCAGGCACATTGGCAGCATTTCTGGTGGCGGTCAATGCGTTTCAGGTCTATTACAGCCAGGAAGCCCGCATGTATGCCCAACTTGCTGCCCTGACGACAATCAGCTTATGGCTGCTGACCATGCTGGTAATCACCCATCCCCGTACAAAACGTTGTCTGTGGACAGCCGCCGCATTGACACTGGTCAATACGCTGGGTCTATACACTCAATACACCTACCCTTTCACGATGTTAGTGCAAGGGATTTTTTTCGTGTGGGGTGTCTTTCCACAACCGCCACACACCAGACGCCGTACACTCATGCTTTTTTTCGCCGCTAACCTGCTCACATTGATCTTTTTTTTGCCCTGGCTGCCCACCGCATACGACCAGATCACCACATGGCCGACCTTTGATACTGGGGAGTCTTTTTCCGAAAAACTTCGCACGGTCGCAACATATATCACTTATGGTAATAGTGCCACGAATTTAGGAGCTCTGGATTTCCTGTGGCCTTTGCTGCTGGTGGCAGCCCTGATTTTGCCGGACTACTACGCCAAAAAACCTTCACACTCCTGGCGAGTTGGACTGCCGCTGACCTGGATGGGAATCATCTGCGGAGCGCTGTTATTTTCCGGCGCATACCGCGAAGCCAATCTCAAATTTCTACTTCCTGCCCAGGTCGCGCTGGCGCTGCTCATTGGACGCGGCGCGTATCTCTTGTGGGATGTGGGCACCTTCAGCGCGGCGTTGCCCCGTCAAATCGTACCGCGTGTGGTCGCTGTGGTTGCGTTTTTTGCAGTGGCCAGCAACAGCTATGCGTGGCTGGATGTCCTGAAAACGGATGCGAAATTCCAACGCGACAATTACCGGGGAATTGCTGAAACCATTGCCGCAACTGAACGAGGGCAAGATGCGATCATCTTAAACGCGCCAAACCAGTACGAAGTATTCACCTACTACTACAGCGGAAATTTGCCTCTTTATCCTCTGCCTAGGGGGTACGGTGGAGATGACGCAGCGACGCTCGCGGAAACACAACAAATTCTCAATGACTACCGCCGTATTTTTGTGGTGTTCTGGGGCGAAGGCGAACGCGATCCGAATGGCATTATCCGCAATACACTGGACAGCCAGGCCTACGAAGTCTATTCGCGCTGGTACGGGAATGTGCGTTTGGTACTGTATGCCGTGCTGGAGGCGCCGCCGGATGAACCCACACACACGATCAACCAGAAGTTCGGCGGCCCTATTACCTTGAAGGGATATGCCATTAGCGGAATAACTGCCCCTGGAAACCTGGTTGGGGTGACATTATTCTGGGAAACGGATAGTCCACTCGAAAAACGTTACAAAGTCACTGTCCAGCTTTTGAATCCCGATGGATCCCTGGCCGCGCAGCATGACAGCGAACCCGCGAATGGGCGCAGCCTCACCACGACCTGGCAGCCTGGCATAACCGTCGTTGACAATCATGGTATACTTATTCCCCAATATCTTGCGCCGGGTGAAGGCTATACCCTCATCGTCAGCATGTACGAGCTTGATCACCCGCAAAACCGCCTACCGGTTCAAAACAACAATTACCTGACACTGGAAAGGTTAACGGTTCAATGATCAATGGGATCAAAATGATTTGCGTTTACTGCGGGGCAAGCGCAGGCAAAAATCCGCTGTATGCTGAAATCGCTCATCAGATGGGGCGTGCCATCGCCGAAAACGGTCTGGGATTGGTCTACGGCGGCGGCAGCACAGGATTGATGGGCGCAGTTGCGGATGCGGCACTGGAAAAAGGTGCTTATACCGTTGGTGTGATTCCGCAGACGCTGGTGGATCGAGAACTTCAGCATAAGGGTCTCCATGAGACACAGGTCGTGAGCAACATGCACCAGCGGAAATGGGTCATGGCGGAACGCGGGGACGCCTTTGTAGCGCTGCCCGGCGGATTTGGCACCTACGAAGAATTATTTGAAGTTATTACATGGGCGCAGCTCGGTTTTCATCGCAAGCCGATTGTGCTTTTCAACGCCGCAGATTATTTTGCACCCTTTATTGCAATGGCGCAGCATGGGGTCCAGGAAGGTTTCATCCGTGCGATTGATACCACACTCATTTCCGTCGCTACGACAGTTGAGGAGGTTTTTGAAAAACTGAGAACCTATACCCCTCCCCAACACACGCCGCGCGGCCTGAGCTTAGACCAGATTTAACGATACCAAGCCGGAGAACGTCCCGAAGCGGTAAGCTGGGTTAAGCCGGTGCCATCGGAATTCATCCGGTAAATGGTGTCGCCAGAAACAAAGACGATCTGTGTGCCGTTCGGTGACCAGACCGGAGAAAAACCCTCGCTAACACCGATACGCCGCATATCGCTTCCGTCAGTGCCCATCACATAAATTGCAGGGCCTTCGACGGTTATCCCGGTAAATACAATCTGGTTCTCATACAGATCAGGATGGTAGGCATTAAATCCAAGATCAATCTGCTGAAAATCACTTCCATCAGGACTGATGAAGGAAATCGTCCACCAACCCCCATCCACGCTTCTGGAGGAAAATAGGATCTGACGATCCGTCCAGCGCGGCCATTCCGCATCAACCTCTTCAGGAGTAAGCTGGCGTAAGCCGCTGCCGTCTACCTTAACAGTCCAGAGCGTGCTTTTGCCCTGACTGGATGAACGAAAAACGATTTGTGTACTATCCGGTGACCACGAAGGAAAGCGGTCTTCACCGGGGGTATCGGCCAGTCGTATCAGCCCGTTCCCATCTGCATTGATCACGTATATATCGAGCTGACCGCTTAAGGTGGATGCAAAGGCGATCCGGCTGCCATCCGGTGACCAGGTCGGGTCAAACGCATGGGCCGCGCCTGAGGTCACTTGTATGACATTGGCACCGTCGGGTTTCATGGTAAAAATAGCGCTGGCACCATTCCGATAGGAAGAAAAAGCGATGCTGTTTTCAGATAAATCAACAGGTGTTGAAGCAACCTCTGATGCAGACGGGGTATTTTCCAGAAGATAGACAACCGCCAATATCAAAATCCCAACCAGAAGTAAAAACAACCCGATGGAAATCAATCCACATGGAACCCAGCTAAACCCCTGTCCCCATTTTGGGATAGATTTGGGATATTTTGGGATAAAATGTTTCTTACGCATCAGGATTTTAGGGTATTAATCAGATTATGATAACCGCGTGCATATTGTTCGATCATCGCACTGGCCTCGAATTTTTGAACTGATTGGCGTCCCGCCTCCCCAATATCTCGCCGCAGCGATTCGTCTTCCAGGAGAATCAGGATTCGTGCTGCCAATCCATACACATCCCCGGAAAACAAATAGCCGTTCTGACCCGTTACAATGATGTCCGGCATGATCCCGACAGGTGTAGAAATAACCGGAACTCCGCACGCCATTGCCTCTACCGTGACACGTGGGCCCCCTTCACTGGTAGAAGCACATACCAGCATGAAAGTCTGGTTATACAGACGTGTCAGGGCTTCGGGGGTATCCGCACGTGGAATAAACGTCACATTCAACTGTAATTTCAGCTCAATGATTTTTTCTTTGACCGCTTCAAAAAGGGGGCCGTCCCCCCGAATTCCGAGCTGCACATGTCGGTGGGAATCTTTCACTAGGTCAAGGGCTTCCAGAATCGTAAAAATCCCTTTGTTAGAAACCAGCCTTCCGACAAACAACACGTCATAGGGTTTAGGTTCCTCCGGAATTGGCCGCAGGACACTCAAATCAAGATACTGAGAGGGGAGCACCAGAATTTTTTGCGGGGCAACCCCCAGATTCCGCAGTAGGGTTGGCATTTCGGTTTCGTTGACCACGCGAATTGCGGCGGCTCGTCGGGAGACCCATCGAATATAACGTTTTGCCAGAAAGGTGTATATCTTTTCCCGAAAAGTAACGGCGTGCGGGTAACCTTCGACGTGATGGATCTCGCTCACATAGGGTTTTCGCAAAAGCCACGCCCCTATACCGTTTAAGAACACACCGTAATCATGGCTGACGACCAGTGCGTAGTCACGTTCTCGCATCAGCTTACGTCCATAACGGGCGATAAAATAGGGCTGCCAGGATGCATACCGATAGGGTGAGGGGTGAATGTAAACATTCCCGTAAATGCAGCGTGGGTGGGCATCCGGTGCGGGCGGGCAGAGGATGTCAATCCGGGTCCAGTAATGGGAAAAGCGGCGAAGCAGCTGATCAAATGCCCCCCCCTGACCACGTGCTACCGAGCTATCACCACTCAGCATCAGCAGGTTCAAACTGGGTGCAGTACCTTCCGCAATTCTTCGTGGATGAGACCGTTTGTGGCTAAAAGCTGGGGGCGTTTCTGATAGACCTGATTGGGCTGATCCTTAAAATCAGTTACTTTGCCACCGGCTTCCTCAATCAAAACGATTCCAGCAAGGCAGTCCCACAACTGGAGTTTTTTCTCCCAGAAACCATCCAAACGGCCAGACGCTACATAAGCCATATCCAGTGCCGCTGAACCCGTTCGCAGCAAATTCTGCACATTCATCAGAACCGCGTCCGCTTCTTTGATATTGTTGTCAGGACTGGTGCGGCGGTCATAAGGGAATCCCGTTGCAACCAGGGCACTGATCAAAGTTTTTGTTTTAGACACACGGAGTTTTACGCCGTTCAGGAACGCCCCGCCGCCTCGATACGATGAAAAGCACTCATCCCGCAGAGGATCATAGATGAGCCCCAGCACGGGTACACGGTCAATGCCCGCCAGCGCAATACTCACGCCAAAATGGGGGAACCCATGTGCAAAGTTAATCGTTCCATCCAAGGGGTCAACATACCAGTAATAATCGCTGGCTCCCCTGCCGGGATGATACAACCCTCCTTCTTCCGCTACAATCCCATAATCCGGGTAGCTTTGCTGTAAAGCATCCAGAATGACACGCTCAGAAGCGCTGTCGGCCTCTGTAACAATATCGATTTCGCCCTTAAGCGTGTAGCCTCCCGCTTGTTTGTAGTAATCCTTGAGAATTTCTCCCGCCTGACGGGCAATCGCCTCGACAGTTTTTAAAATTTGCGTGTATTCCATTACTTTTCCTTAGACAGGTAAGCCACAGAAACCGTCCTGAAGGTTTGTGGCTCAAAGTCTATCGGCTGAACCACCTCCAGAGTATATCCAAATCGTTCCACCAGTCGCCTTGTATCGCGTGCCAGTATCGCCGGGTCTTGCCCAATATACACGATCTGGTCAGGGTGAACTTCCCCCACTGCGTCGCTATCGACTTTGTCCATCCCCTGCGGTGGCGGGTCAAGCACCACGATTTGATATGGTTCCTCTAAATCTGGCAGCACATCCGCTATACTGCCTTCGATGACATCCACGTTGTCCAAATCCTGCAAATTCTCTTCAGCGTCATTGGCGGCGGGGGGATAACTTTCGACACAGGTCACCAGGCTGACCTTCGGCGCAAGAACACTGGCGAAGAGCCCCACCCCGGCATACAAATCCAGCACACACTCTTTGCCCTGAATCCGCAGCATCTCGATTACAACGTTGACCAAGGTTTCGATTTGCTGAAGGTTACTCCGAAAAAAACTCCCCGCCGTCACGCGATATGATCGCCCAAACAACTGATAAATCAGATGGGTCGTGCCAATGAGATTTGCGGGTTCTTTATCTTCAGTCAAAAAATTAACTGAAATACCCAGGTCAAGCTCCAATTCCGGCGGTTCGTCATCTGACGTACTGAGTATTAACATCTGGTCGCCCCTGCCATTATCCATGATTTTCACACGATTCAGGGTCGGCAGATCTAAATCAAGTTTTGCAACCAGGTCCAGGATTTCCGGCACGACAACCGGGCAGTCTTCGATGGCAATTGTTTTTTCACCATCTGCTGTTTTGTAACCCAGCTTCCCACCGGAAAGCGGGGAAAACACCGCCTGATGACTGTAAGCCCATTGTGCCGGACTGGGCAAAGCGACTGGCACCGGAACATCATCAAAACCCCCAATGCGGCTCAACTGGTCAGCTACAATATCGGTTTTCAGGGCGAGTTGGGCCTCGTAAGTCATATGCTGCCATTGACACCCCCCACAGCGCTTTGGGCCAAAATGATGACACAACGGCGGCACCCGATCCTGGGAAGGCACGAGCACCTGTACCCCTTCCCCAAAAGCATATTTCCCACGATCATCAACAATACGAGCAGTGATTTCTTCGCCAGGAATGGTAAAGGGGACAAAGACAGGCCGCCCCTTGTAGCGACCTATACCCTGTCCCCCATTGGCTATATCGGTGATTTCGAGCGGAAGAGGGTCACTCATGGTAGCCCCGCCGCCGCAGTATCCACTTTTCCACTTCAACTGCCGGGAAAATGGACATCGCCAGCAAAAAACCAACAACGAACGCTTCTAAAGGGAGATCAGTGGTTGAGAGTAAATCCTGCATGAACGGAACGTAAACTGCCGCCGCCTGGAGCAGGATCGTGACCACAACGGTGCCAAAAAGCAGTGGATTTTTCCACACAGGCGCTTCCCAGGAAGAGGTATTGCCGGAATGGATTGCAGAAACATGGAACAACTGTGCTACAGCCAAGACAAAGAAAGCCATTGAACGCGCCAGCAGCAAATGCTCTTCATCCGGATCGAAAATGTCTCCCGCTTTGCGATCCAGCATCCAAATATAACCCGCCAGTGATGCAAACCCCATCCAGGTTCCAACCCACAACATATGAATGCCAACACCGCGTGCAAAAATGCTCTCTTTGGGATCACGGGGTTTTCGTTTCATCACATCGGCTTCTGATGGCTCAAAACCGAGCGCAATGGCGGGCAAACCATCAGTGACCAGGTTAATCCATAAAATCTGGGTAGCTAACAACGGCAGTTTCAGACCAATCACAATGGCGCCAAACATGGTCATGATTTCGCCCGTGTTGCTCCCAATCAGATAACGCAGGAATTTACGGATATTGTCATAGATGGTACGCCCTTCCTCAACGGCTGAAACAATACTGGCAAAATTATCGTCGGTGAGCACCATATCCGCCGCACCTTTGCTCACATCCGTACCTGTGATCCCCATCGCCACGCCAATGTTGGCCTGTTTGAGAGCAGGGGCATCATTCACCCCATCACCGGTCATCGCAACGATTTCGCCATTTTTCTGGAAGGCTTCCACCACACGCAGTTTGTGTTCCGGCGAAACACGAGCGTACACCGAGGTATGCTTGACGGTTTCGACTAACTGGTCAGGAGACATAGCGTCCAGTTCCCCCCCGGTCACTACACTGGCATTCCCGTCTGCTATGCCAATCTGTTCAGCAATTGCCTTGGCGGTCAGCTTGTGGTCGCCCGTAATCATCACCGGGCGAATACCCGCGCCCTGGGCAACAGCGACCGCTTTCTGCGCTTCAGTGCGCGGCGGATCAATCATGCCTATTAAGCCAAGCAGAATCAGCCCGCGTTCCATATTTTCTGGGGAAAGGTCAGTCGGCATTTCCTCAAAGTAGCGGTATCCCAGCCCTAACACCCGGATCCCCTGAGCGGCAAGTTTCTCTATTTGTTCTTCCCAGACCTTACGACGTTCAGGTGTTAACGGCACATGTTTGCCGGGATACGTTTCCTCGCTTGCCCAGGCCAGCAGATTATCGGGAGCACCCTTCGTAAAGGAAACATACTTGGCACCATCAAACAGCATTTTGAAGTGGTCGCTGGAAGGTTCGTGAACAGTGGTCATGGCTTTCCGCTCGGCAGTGAAGGGAATCTCACTGACACGCTTCATTTCCTCTTCCAAGCCCCGGCGCGTCCAGCCCATTTTGCCTGCCATCACCAGCAGCGCACCTTCGGTGGTATCTCCAACGATGTGCCAGTAACCGTTATCGCCGGTGCGTTCCAGGTGAGCATCCGTACACAGCGCTGCTCCTTTAATCAACCGGGAAAGCTGGTCATCGGTTTCAACATGCAGGCGATCATCCGTTTTTTCATTGAGAAATTCGCCTGCTGGCTCATACCCGACTCCGGTAACTTTCACGGTATCATGCCCTGGCAGCAGCACCCGTGTAACTGTCATTTCATTCCGGGTGAGTGTCCCTGTTTTATCTGAACAGATAACGGTAACAGAGCCAAGGGTCTCAACCGCAGGTAGTTTGCGAATAAGGGCATGGCGTCTGACCATCCGATTTGCACCCAGCGCCAGCGAAACGGTGATAATCGCAGGCAGGCCTTCGGGAATAGCGGCAACAGCCAGGCTGACGGAAGTCAGGAACATTTCTTCGATCTCGGCCTCTTCACGCAGCACACCCGTGACAAAAACCACCAAGCATACCAGGAGCGCACCCCCGGCCAGCCAGTAACCCATTTTTTCAAGACGTTCCTGAAGAGGTGTGCGTCCCTGCTCAACACTCTGCAACAGCGAAGCAATATTCCCTAGCTGAGTCTTCAGGCCAGTTTCCGTCACAACCATTTCGGCACGACCGTAGGTCAACGAAGTACCCATGAACACCTGATTTTGACGTTCCGCCAGAGGTGGTGGAGGTGTTGTGTCCTCCTGTGTGGCCGATGTTTTTTCAACCGCCAGCGATTCCCCGGTCATGGCGGACTCGTCAACTTTCACGTTGACTGCTTCCAGCAGGCGTCCATCAGCAGGCACACTATCACCGGCTTCGAGCAGAACAATATCACCAGGAACAAGCTCGGTCGCGTCCAGCTCTTTGACATGACCCTCACGCCGCACGCGCACAATGGGCGTCTGCATTTTCCGCAGCGAGGCCAGCGCATTTTCTGCCTGCCGTTCCTGATACACGCCAATTAATGCGTTAAGGGCAACTATCGCCAGAATCACGACCGCGTCTTTGGCTTCGCCAATCGGGATCGAGATCAGAGCCGCAATAATGAGAAGGATAACCGTCACATCCTGAAACTGCTCCAGGATCATTTTGAACAGCGACGTTACCTCATCTTCCGGCAGTTCATTTTTTCCATACTGTGTAATACGAACATGGGCTTCTGATTCCGATAATCCGGTTGAGGAGACTGTATTGAGCTTATTCAGGGTTTCTTCAGTAGATAAGGCATACCATTTCTCGGTTACCTTAGGTTTATCTGCCATAGACTCTCCCAAGTGAGTGCAAAACTGCTGATTTTAGCGGCATAATTACTCCAATACTCCCCCAAATGGGGGTTCGGCCATGACGAGGTTGACCATGAATGATGTTACAACAAAAGTAAAATTGATACGTTTCCTTGTCCGCTATTTAGGATACATTTTTACAAGAATTTTGGCACGCACCACAATCATCGGATTAGAAAATATTCCCTCAGATGGCCCGCTCATTTTTGCAGGCAATCATGCCTCAACCTTTGATGCATTAATGGCCCTCATCTATCTTCCCTCGGATGTGCAGCTCGTTGGGCCAGGAGATTTTCGCTTTAAGTGGCCTGCTCGACTTGCGGTTGAGCAGACAGGCATCATCTTAGCCAAACGGGGCTCGGCTGACCGCGAGAGCCTGACCCAGATGACCCAGGTGCTGAAATCCGGCGGAAAGCTGGCGCTGTTCCCGGAAGGGGGCACCTGGGAGAAGCGGCTGGATGATGTAAAACCGGGAGCAGCCTATCTTTCGCACATGTGCAACGCACCGATTATTCCTATTGCCATTGGGGGTACCTATCAGGTCTGGTACAAAATTCTGAAACTCCGGCGTCCAAAAGTCAACATGATATTTCTCCCTCCTTTGCCTCCTGTTGAAATCCCAAATCGGAAAGAACGACAGGCAAAGTTACAGGAGGCCAGCTTGGAATTGATGCAGCATATCTACGACCACCTGCCACCGGATGAACAGGCCCGCTATAACCTCCACGCCCGCCAGATTTTCAGGGGTATACTCGAAACAGCACCGGACACGCTTAACCGGGATTCGTTGCCGGACTTTGGGGTACTGGCAGAGCTCATCAGCAAGCCGAATCTGTTTCATCCCCTGAAAGAGCACGCCAAACGAGAGATGAAGGTCTTCCGTAAGCCCCATCAGTTTACCAGCGCGATCCGGTTTCAAGTGGCAGTGGACACATTGTATGATGCTTTAAAGAACCACTTTCCTGATTATCTGGATTACCGACTGGGAAGCCAGAAAGCCAGAAAGGGGATGGAAGAACTGGAAATCCTTCGGCAGATGGCGGCACAGGCGGTTGAATTAGACGTGGCACTTCGATTCGTGCCATCCGTCACTATTGCAGATCACCCGCTACCTGCTAATATTTAGCGTCATGAGCCAACTAAAAACAATTTCACAACTCACGATTGTGATGCTGCTGGGCATTCTGCTGGCTGGCTGCATCCAGACATCATCAGAACCGGAAATTGTGGCAACGCGCCTTGTTGAGGCCCCGCGCCCCCCACAATCATTTGATTTGCAAGCTGGCGCGGCGGTGTACGCGCAGTGGTGTGTGCAGTGTCATGGTACGGAGGGGCGCGGGGATGGAGAAACCGCTGCCGCTTTTACCTGCCGGCTCCCGAATTTTCCAGAGCGATTGGCAAGCACAACCATTTCAAACTGGTTCAATACCGTTCAGAATGGTAATGGAGGTGAACCTTCCTGCCTGATGCCCCCCTGGAGCCAGCGGTTGAACACAGAACAAATGTGGGACGTGTCCGCCTATATTTCCAGTCTATCGTATGACGAAACTCTGCTGGCAAGAGGTCAGAGTCTGGCGGAAGCAGCAAAGTCCGGCGAAAGCAGCTTTGATTTCAGCAATACACGCTGGCAGTCCGATACCAGCGATGCGGCGATTCTGACCGGACTGAATGGCAACCAGTTTCAAGGCTACATATTCAGCGCAGACATGACGGACGAGGATAAGCAGGCCATTATTCTTTATATCCGCTCTCAGGTCTATGACGCCTACCCGGTTGAAGTGGCTGTAGCGACCACACCTGTAACCACTGAAGAACCATCTGATGCCGCTGCCGTTACGGAAGAACCCGCCGACCTGGCAATTACACCCTTCCCACTTGGCACAGCAGAATCCGCCCCACCTGCCAGCAGTACCTTTACGCTGACGGGTACGGTCATCAACGGCACTGAAGGCGGCACAATCTCAGCAGATTTAACACTTCGACTGCGTGTGGTAGCCTTAAATGCCAACGACCAGCCAGAAACCGTCTACGAAGCCGAAACAAACCCTGGAGATGGCGGAACCTTTGCCTTCGCGGACGTACCCCGCGCAGATCGAGCTCTGGCTTCGCTCGAAACGGATTACGCCGGAATCCGGCAGTTCGCGCCGCAGTTCGCGCCTGCGTCTGTGGAAACAGACACCTACACACTAGAATTTCCTATTTATGAAACTACAACGGACAGCGGCGTGGTCACCATCAGCTACATGGAAATGCTGATTGACGCGGTGACAGCCGAAAATGCCTCGCTCACCTTTCACACATACGAGGTTACCAACACCAGTGACCGCGTATTTATTGGCACGGATGGCAGAACGGTTGAACTTCGCCTCCCCGCCGACATTCTCAGCCCAGAGGTTGATGCTTTCGGTAATTTTGAGGGACGGTTCACGCTTGAACAGGATGGGGATACATTTGTTGTCGTGGATTCTGCGCCGCTTTTCCCCGGCACCACCCGGATCGGGGCAACCTACGGTAAAGAATATGACGCCAGCATGGAAATGACCCAAACCTTTAACTATCCGGTGCAGGAAATCGGTGTGTTCGTTTCTCAAACACGCGGGTTGGAACTGAAAAGTGACCAGTTGACACGCCGGGAAGATATTAACTTCAACGATATTGTCTATTCAGGCTACGGCCTGCCTGATTTAAGCGGTTTGCCCGCAGGCAGCACATTGACCTTTCGCGTTTCTGATGGGCCTAATGCCACTGCAAGCAGTACAACCACCAGCGATAGCGAAGGGGAGTCCTTTTTGCAGGAAAATGTGACTCTGATTCTGGGATTGGGGATTTTGCTCATCGTGGCGGGCGGGATGTTCATGTTCTATGACCTGCAAAAGACCCGCCTTATGGCACAGCAGTCCGGCAGACACCCAACACCGACCACGCCAAAAGAGATTGTCGCCCAGATCGCTGAACTGGACGCAGCGTATGAAGCAGGCGAGGTTGACAAAGAAACCTATGAGGCTGAACGCGAGACGCTAAAGTCTGCCCTGCGCCGTCAGATGGAATGAGATTCCCATCTGTCCCGTAAATCCCCCTTTCCGCAGCCTGAACGGGAGGGGGGCGTGTAGAACTACAATCGAACAGCCGCATTCCCCGGTAAAAATTCCACCAGTTCATCCAGCGTACCGTAAATTGTATGCATCCGATTGGGAAATTTGGCGTCCACGTTCGGCATGTTCTGACCGTGATAATCAATCACTACCTGTGGGTCTTTAAGCACATGTCCAGTCAACACACAGACAACTTCTTCCGCCGGTTTGATGACGCCCTGCTCGACCAGTTTTTTCGTTCCCGCTACCGACGCTGCCGATGCCGGTTCACAGCCAATACCAGCAAAATCTACCTGGGCCTTGGCATCCATAATATCCTGATCGCTGACTGAAGTTGCCCATCCATGTGTCTTCACCACCGTTCGTATGGCTTTTTTGTAGCTGGCCGGGTTGCCAATGCGAATCGCCGTCGCAACCGTTTCTGCCCGGACTGGCTCAAAATGGTCAAATTCATGCTCAAAGGCTTTCGCAAACGGGGCGGCTCCTTCTGCCTGAATGACCGCCACACGCGGCAGACGGTCAATCAGACCGATTTCCTGCATCTCCAGCAGCGCTTTACCGAACGCGGCGGAATTTCCTAAATTCCCTCCAGGCACAACAATCCAATCGGGAACCTGCCAGTTGCGCTGGTGCATCATTTCAATGATGATGGTTTTTTGCCCTTCCAGGCGGAAAGGGTTAATGGAGTTGAGCATATAAATCGGGAGTTTATCTGAGGCCTCGCGCACCAGTTCAAGCGCCGCATCAAAATCTCCGCGCACCTGGACGCTGACCGCCCCGTAGGCAATCGACTGGGCGACCTTCCCCACAGCGACCTTGCCTTCCGGGAAAAGAATCAAAGCCCGCAGACCTGCCAGCGAGGCAAACGAGGCCATCGACGCTGAAGTATTGCCCGTGCTGGCGCAGATTACCGCTGTTGCACCCATTTGACGGGCACGAGTCACACCGGGAGACATGCCCCGATCCTTAAAACTGCCCGTTGGATTTTCCCCCTCATGTTTCAGTTGCAGCCGGTTGACCCCCACATACAAACTCAATGCGTCAGTAGCATCATACAGGGTGGTGTTGCCTTCACCGCGCGTTACAATCAGTTTTTCGTCAATACCAGGAGCAATCAGTTCGCGGTAGCGCCACACACCGGAACGGTCAACCGCTTTCCATGACCGCATCCGCTCATTAAACAGATGACGCAGCTCTTCTGCTCGCCCTTTCCAGGCGGCTAAATCATGCACCACATCCAGCAGACCGCCGCAGGTCGGACAGGTATAGAGATTTTTTTCAAAGGCATATTCCGTCTGGCAGTCCACACATCTTAAAATGGATGACACCATCAGTCTCCCTCAAAATTGACAAAAAAAGCACGGCGGCCCGTGCTTCTGATTTCTCAAAACAGAAATAACGCGCCGCAGGTTAACAGCCAACGGTTGTTGTGGTACAGGTTGTGGCGCGCACACTCAACATACCCGTAGTATGTCACACAAATTCGCCTGTTGCAAAGTGGAAAATCCCACAAGCCTTGTTAATATTCAGATCATGATTGTTCGCTATCAGAATGCCACCCTTGTCACAGCACAGGGGATACAAAATATCGCGTTGGTCATCAACACCAGCACGGGCAAAATACTACCACCGGAAAACGCCGGCCAGCAGACCGTAAATGCCGGCGGATTGTATCTTTACCCTGGATTAATTAATGCTCACGATCACCTTGAGTTAAATCATTATCCTCGTACCAAACATCTCCCCAGATACGAAAATGCTCGTTACTGGGCTGAAGATATGACACAGAATTTACAGCAAGAGCCGTTCGCCTCGCTGCAAAAATATCCACTTCATGAAAAATGCCTCATTGGTGGGTTAAAAAATCTTTTCTCTGGCGTGACCACCATCGTTCATCACAATCCACTCCACAGACCATTGACGGCAGGCTGGTTTCCGGTGCACGTGGTTCGCCATTATGGCTGGTCACATTCGCTGTATTTATCGCGTGAAATCCAGCAATCTTACCGACAAACTCGGCGCGGCATTTGGATGATTCACCTCGCGGAAGGGACGGATGAGGAAGCCGCGCAGGAGTTCTCACAGCTTGAAGCGCTAGGATGTATCAGCGAAAAGACCATTCTTATTCATGGGGTCGGGCTGACAGGAGGATTAACTGAAAAACCTGGCGGGCTGGTCTGGTGCCCGTCCACAAATTTCTTTCTGCTGGGCGAAACGGCGGAGGTTAAACCCTGGTATATGGCTGGAAAACTCGCGCTGGGCAGCGATTCTCGGCTGACAGCCGACGGCGATTTGTTGGATGAACTCAAGGCAGCTCATCACACGGGGCAGCTTGCCGTAGAGCAGCTTTTTCATATTGTGACCGGGGACGCGGCGAAAATACTGCATCTGCCCCATCTGGGCGATTTACATCCCGGCAAGCAAGCTGATGTGATTGCCCTGCCTCAATCCCTGCACCCAAATCCCTATCAGGCCCTCATAAACGCGAAACGCAGTGACATCGTCTGGGTCATGCGGAAGGGGAAAATCCTCTGGCAGCAGGATCAGCTTACGCCAAACTGCCTTTTAGACGGCATCCCTTACCGCCTGAACGATTCTGTCCTGAAAATGGTCAGAAAAAGCCATCTCCAGGAACCGGGACTGTCAATCCTCACAGAAATTTGATGTCTTTCCGCTAGCCAATACGGGATTAAAATGGAAACGGCTAATTTAGGAGAACAGACATGCCGTACAAACCTGTACTGCTGATGATCTTGGATGGTTGGGGCGTGCGTGAAATGGAACATGGTAATGCGGTTTTGCTTGCCAATACCCCTAACTATGATCGATGGCAGCGAACCCTTGAACGCTCGCTTCTGGGCGCGTCCGGGGAATCAGTGGGACTCGTACCCGACCAGATGGGTAATTCTGAAGTTGGACATTTGAACCTCGGCGCGGGAAGAATCATTTATCAGGACATTACCCGCATTGATAAAGCCATTAAAGATGGGGATTTTTTCCAGCATGAAACGCTGCTCAATTCAATAAATGCTGCAAGAGCCAGAGGCGGCAAACTGCACTTGATCGGCTTACTGGGGCCAGGTGGGGTTCACAGCCATGATAATCACCTGTATGCCCTGCTCAAACTGGCTGAACAGCATCATATTGCAACGGTGATCCATGCCCTGACAGACGGACGGGATACATCCCCCGGTAGTGCAGAAGAATTTATCAAAAAGCTGCAAAGCTACGTGGACTCTCACGGCGGCACCATTGCGACGGTCAGTGGGCGCTATTACGCGATGGACAGAGACAAACGCTGGGAACGCACCAGCCGTGCTTATAATGCCCTCGCCTTCCACCAGAGCGATGTCACCGCCAATTCCGCGCTGGAAGCCATCCGGCAGTCTTATGCGAACCAGGTCACTGATGAGTTTATCCTGCCCACCGTCATCAACACGGACAAAAATGTCAAAGTTGAGCCCGGTGACTGCGTGGTTTTTTACAACTTCCGTGCAGACCGGATGCGCCAGATTGTAAAACTGTTCTTTGAAGAAAATCCAGCAAACCGGGCAGGTACGGAACGGATTCCCGATCTGGATTTGCTGACTATGACTCAATACGAGGACGATTTGCCGGTCAAGGTGCTGTACCCGATTGAGATCGTTAAAAATCCGCTGGCGGAAGTTTTAGCTTCACAGGGCAAAAAACAGTTTCACATCGCCGAAACAGAAAAATACCCGCATGTAACGTTCTTTTTCAATGGGCGGCGCGAAGAACCCTATCCCGGCGAAGACCGCACCATTGTACCTTCGCCCAAAGTCGCTACCTATGACCTCAAGCCGGAAATGAGCGCCTACGAGGTTACTGAAACTATTCTCAAGCGCATTCAGGAACACGACGATGATTTCCTGCTTATCAATTTTGCCAACCCGGATATGGTCGGGCATACAGGGGTACTGGAAGCAGCCGTGAAAGCGATTGAAACAGTCGATGAATGCGCGGGCAAAGTCGTTGATGCCATTTTGAAAAAAGGCGGTGCAGCGATTGTAACCGCTGATCATGGCAACTCAGAACGCATGATTAACGAAGTCACAGGTGAACCGCATACCTATCACACAACCAGCGCCGTGCCGCTGTTTGTGATTGGAGATCAATATTTTGGGCTCCGTCCGCAGGGTATTTTAGCGGATGTCGCACCGACGGTTTTGGACCTGCTGGGTGTGCCCCAACCGCCTGAAATGGAAGGCAGGTCACTGATCCACTTTGACTTGTAGCCTGAAGCCCCTTTCCTGCTGGTTCAGGAGAGGGGTTACATCCCATTTTCGCTTAGAAAGGTTTTGAAATCGCGGATGGCATCACTATGTTTCTGCGGCGTTTCAAACCCGACGCCCATTGTGTTGATACAAACATGGGTAGCGCCGAGGTCGCGCCATCCACGAACATACGCTAACCAAGTGTCTTTCGGCTGAGTTTTGAGGTTCACACGAATGTCATAGCCAAATTCATCCGGGCTGCGCCCTTCCTCTCGCAGGTAACCACGGATGCGTTCAATTTTAGGCTGCGCTTCTTCGGGCGACATGACATTAGGTATCCATCCATCACCCAAACGAGCCATCCGGCGAAACACCTCATCCACATACCCACCAAACCAGATCGGAATCGGGCGCTGGATAGGCAGAGGATTGAGGCCTGCGTCCTCAACCGTGTGATACTGCCCGTGAAACGTAACCAGCGGTTTTGTCCAGAGTTCTTTCATCAAAAGAACCTGTTCCTCGCTGCGTTTGCCGCGTGTATGAAAGTCATAGCCGAGAGACTCATATTCCACTTTGTTCCAGCCTGTGCCGATGCCCAATCGCAGCCGCCCGCCAGAGAGGACATCCAGCTCGGCTGCCTGTTTTGCGACCAGCGCTGCCGGACGCTGTGGCAGGATCAAGACTCCCGTGACAAATTCAATTTTCCGGGTGATGGCGGCCAGATACGCATACAGCACAAACGGCTCGTGGAACATATCTTTATAGGTATATGTGCCTTTCCAACCGCCAGGGCGATCAGGGTTGGCGCCGAGAATATGGTCATAAGCCAGCAGATAGTCATAGCCTAATCCCTCGGCGGTTTGCGCGTAGTCCCGGACGGCAGCCACATCACGACCGATTTCAGTCTGGGGAAACACGACTCCTATTTTCATGGTTTTCCTTTCTTGATCTCACCCACCAGGGAATGATCATACAAAACACCGCACCGCCTATCGTTAAAATCCCTACCATCAGCGATGACTCAAACCAGAACTGCTGTGGATACAGACGAATCAGCGTGTCATCCCGGTAAAACTGCCATGAGCCTTCATCGAAAAAAATCGCATGGAAGTTATCAAAGAAAAAGTCCCAACTGACAAAGACCAGCATCACCAGAACTGCCACAGCGATGAGTGTGCTCGCTCCGCCGTAAAAAAGGACACTCAGCAGGCGGGATCGGGAAAAATACGCCAGCACCCCCATGCCTATCACAAAAAAAAGAAGGCAGAGCTTGAGCACGGTCAGAGCCCCCCGCGTAACCACTTTGACATCTTCCATATGGTCGAGCTCTTTTTCGCGGAAAGCGGGCTGACCGTCGATTTTTAAATCACCCAGATACGAAATATCTTCATCATTAAGCAGATATCGAATCCCATACGGCCCATATTTCAGCCGTACCCCTGTATCCCATCCGTATAAATCTTCCGGAAAACCGCTGCGGTTGTATTCAAATTTGAGCCATGTCTCGGTCAGCATGAACCGCACACTGACCAGCACCAGCAGAATCGGTACAAGCAGGATTAGAAGCACTTGAAGTACAAGTATCGATCTGTCAGCCATTTTTTCTGTCCGGAAGCTCTTTTCCCATCCATAGGAGAAACTCCACATCTAACGGCACGAACTCAAAACGATCTCTTATCCAGATTTGATAGCTAAGATACTGGTTGTAGTCGTCTATTCTGCTCCATACCCCACCATGTACAACCCGTAGGGTTTAAGCTGCTGCATCAAAATTCTGTCCAGCGGAACATCGCAAACGGTTCTCACCTAAAACAAAAACATATTTCAAAGTCATATTAATCCTCTTTTGGGCCTGCCCAATGGAGAAATTGGCGAAGCCATTTTGCTGCTAAAACCCACATAAATGCTCGCAAGCGGCTTGACGCCTATCATCAAACACTTCCTGGCCGTCTATTCGTGGCTTCTGTAAACTCATGATCCTGTTGCGAATTTCGGTGATCGCCTGTCCACGAAGTCGATAGCTTAAGCCTGTTTGTCTTATGCCGCGTAAGGGATGGTGAAAATCCCGATACGCCCGAACTATACAGCTTTCAGGATAATCAATGGTGTTCATGGGGCTAAGGAATCCACTTCTCCACTCAGGAAAAATTCGATGGTCATGTCATCCACAATCGTTTCAACCGGAGCGCGGTCATCAGTAAAAATCACATCCGAGGTCTCGGTCTCTTTTAAGTTAGCAACGGCGTCATTCAACACCTGCCATAACAGGGGGTGGGTATTCCGGTTAAGCGCCTGAAAATTTTCAATCAGATTGGCGGCGGTGGTTGGCTGCCTGGTCGCTACCAGGATTGTATTGAGCGAATCCGGCACGTCGATCCGATGTACCGAGGGGAACACCTGCAACATCGTGTTCGCCATCGCCCATTCAAGGCGGCGGTCAGAAGTCGTGCGCCCAACATTAATCACTACCACGCCGTTGTCTTCCAGACGATCGGCAATTTCCTCAAAAAATTCTACCGTCGTAAGCTGCCAGGGAACATAGGGCACGCGATAGGCATCAATACCAACCACCGTATACGGCCCCGCCAGGCGATTAAAAGCATAGCGCCCATCCTCCACAATGACATTCAGGTTGGGCATGTCCATTTCAAGATACTTCCGGCTGGCATCGACAATAGCTCCGTCAATTTCAATACCATCTATTGGAATCTGCCCATAGACGGCGGTATGCTGGCGGGCAATAGTGCCTCCTGCTAATCCGATAATCACCAGCGAATTGACTTCTTCCGGTTGAAAACCAGGATTAAAATAGGGCGCAGCAAGGAACATATCCCATGTACGCCCATAATAGAGAATATCCGGGTGATATTGGGTGTGGATTCCCTGCCCCTCATTCAGCCATAGATAACGGTACTGGTTTTCATCCTCAACGATCTGAATGTAGTTGTAGGCTGATTCTTTCTCGTAGAGCAGTTGATAACCTTCGGGAATAGGGCGGCGCGGAAGGCTGAGGAACACAACTGCGAGTATCACCAGCACAATGGGCATCCACAGCATATTTCTTGCAGTCCGACGGTCAATCCAGAGCAGACCGATCAACCCCACACCCAGCAGCCATCCGGAAAACAACAAAAAAGTCCAGGTTACCCCTGCTTCGGGGATCAAAAACAGCGTCGGTGCGAAGGTGCCGATGATGCTTCCAAGTGTCGAAATCGCATAGATAAAACCGGAAATTTGTCCGGCTTTGCTGACATCCGTGATCGCCAGTCGAATCGTAAACGGTGAGACACATCCGAGCAGCGTCACAGGGACAGAAAACAACAGCAGCACTCCTAAGAAAGAACCTATTGCCACCCCTGCATTAATTTCATAGACGGCCTGCGCCGCCGCATAGAGCACAGGCCGTGCCACCAGCGGCACAATCCCACTGAAGAACGCGCCCCAGCAGATGATTTGATACAGGGTTTTGTGGTTGGGGGAACGGTCAGCCCAACGTCCACCGATGAAATATCCAAGCGTCAGGTAAACCAGCATCAAGCCAATAATGTTGGCCCAGACAAGATTACTGGTACCGAACACACTCCCCAACAACCGCGAGGCGGAAAGCTCAATTGCCAGCACCGTCATGCCGCTGGAAAATACCGTGAAATAGAGATACTGCTGTTTCGTCAAATTTTGCACTCAGGTTTCGGTGATTGTTTTTTGGATACGCAGTCGTCTGCTTTTAAAATAACCAGGATTAATCACCAGCAATACTCATCCTATCCTAGCGAAAAGGGTTTTTACATGGCAAATATCCAACGTGCCCGTGCCGATGATGTGCCGGGAATTGCCGAAGTGATCAAAACCGTGTGGAATATAGACATTGATGTTCCTTACGCGCAGGAACTTCTCAGCGACCAGAAACAGCACGCCTGGGTTGCAGTTGAAGCGGGGCAGGTGATCGGGTTTGTGAGTTCATTTCTCAATTCGGTCATGGGTGGGGTACGGCGCTGGGAAGTTGATCTGCTGGCAGTAGCGCCCTCCGCCTGGGGCAACGGGTTGGGACAAAAACTGATCGAAGCCACAACCCAGGATGCCAGAACTTACCACGCCAAATTTGCGCGGGCTCTGGTACACATCGACAACTCACCAGCAAAAAGATCCTTTGAGAAAGCCGGATACGCGACCAGCGGGCAGATTTACTCGATGTACCTGTGGCCGCCCCAGGTTTCATACACCTTGCAGACCCCCTCCGGCCTGGTTTCCTTGACACCCGTTGATACCCTGACCTATCGTGGGGTATGGGTTGAAGGTCTGGATGGCAATCTGGTTTCGGATGATGACCGACAGGCATGTATAACGGCAGCGCGGGCGCTTGCAGCCCGGGAAAACCGGAATAATGCAAGTGCATTAATCCCGACAGATGCTCATCTGCCTGAAAATCTGATGACAGATGCCACATTACATGGTCAATATCAGTGGTGGCGGCGAAGTTAGCGCTTTTGGACCGTTGGAACATCTGGCAAAACTTGCTATACTTAAATTAATCAAAAACCTTCGGGGCGGGGTGAAAGTCCCCACCGGCGGTAAATCATCTCCTTGATGACAAGCCCGCTACCCGGATCAGCCGTTTGGCTGTGAAGGTGGAACTGGTGAAATTCCAGTGCCGACAGTCATAGTCTGGATGGGAGAAGGTGATAGTTTCCCCTGGCGAACGCCGTCTGTGGTGGTGCGTTTTTTTGTGTACCTTTTTATGCACACAGATGGTTCTTGCCTCTGCCCCGTTGGTTATCAGTAAGCTAAGAAGGGGCAGAATCTGATGGCAGTTGTTCCAGCCACACGCAGTCGAATATCACAGATGAACTGGTTTTGGGTTTTACGCTGGTTTCTTGCGCCCATTTTAGGAATGGGACTGCTGGCGCTGTGGATTGCGGTCGTCGAAGCTGAGTATTATCCCCGCTTTATCCTGCCTCATCCATTCGACATTTTCGACCGAATGCAGGTGCTGTATGAACGCGGCATTCTGGAACGGCATGTGATGGTTACGTTGAAGGAAGCGCTGGCGGGGTTGGCCTTTTCCATTGTGCTGGCGCTGCCATTGGGTTACATCGTTGCCCGCAGCAAATGGCTAAGCGCCCTGCTGCTGCCCTATCTGGTCGCAATCCGGGCGATTCCGGTAGTTGCTATCGCCGCGTTGATTGTTATCTGGCTGGGCACGGACATCAAAAGCAAAATTTTTGTGGTTACATTCATCACCTGGTTTCCGCTCATGGAAGCAACAGTCGTCGGTGTGCAAAATGTGGACTCGCATCTACGCGATCTGATGCGTGCTTATCAGGCCAATCCGTTGCAAATTTTCTGGAAGTTGGAACTTCCCGCAGCCATGCCGAATCTGATGAGCGGCTTAAAGATTTCCGCGACGCTGGCAGTAGTTGGTGCAGCGGTCGGAGAACTGATCGGGGCAAGTCAGGGACTCGCGTATCTGATCGTGTTCGGTCGTGGCACCTCCGATGCCCCACTGGTTTTTGGCGCTGTCGGCATCCTGACTGTACTTTCATTGGCATTTTACGGCGTTGTCGCAGCCCTGGAGCATTTTGTGCTGGCCTGGCGCCGTGCTTAAAAGAGGAGAAAAAAGGACATTATGAAACGCTTTCTGGGAATTACACTCACCTTGATCTTACTCAAGATTGCAGGTGCACAGACAAATGATCCAACCCAAGTCACTCTTTTTGTACCCTATATCCCGAATGTACAGTTTGCGCCACTTTACGTCGCTATCGAAAACGGTTACTTTGCCGAGGAAAATATTGATCTCGAAATAGAATACAGCTTTAATGAGGCAGATGGCATTGACCGGATCGCAGTTGATGATCTGCAATTTGGCATCCTGAGCGGTGAACAGGTGATTGTGGCACGCGGGGCGGGCAAACCTCTGGTTTATGTTCTTGAGTGGTATCATGATTTTCCGGTAGGGTTGGTAGCACCTGCCAGTTCAGATATTCAGGAACCAGGAGACTTAGTCAACAAAAAAGTGGGCATCCCCGGCCCATTTGGGGCAAGTTATATGGGTTTCCGCGCCCTTCTCGGCGCGAATGATGTTGACGAGCTGCAATTACAGGTCGAATCCATCGGGTTTACAGCACCGGAAGCCGTCTGCACAGGGCAGGTCGAAGCGGCGGTAGTCTACGTCAACAACGAACCGCTCACGATACAGGAAAACTGCTTCGACACCACCGTAATCTACGTATCCGACTATGTGGATCTGGTGTCAAATGGTCTTGTGACCAATGAAACCACCATCGAAGACAACCCAGAACTGGTCGCGGGAATGGCGAAAGCAATCAAACGTGGCATTGAAGATACCATCGCTGATCCGGAAGCGGCGTTTGACATTAGCGTTGCGTTCATCCCTGACCTTGCCGAGGCAGACTACGATACCCAGCTTCAGGTGTTGAAAAATACTGTAGCGCTATGGCTGTCAGAAAACCTCGGCGCAACTGACCCCGAACGCTGGGAAACAACCCAGGAGGTCATGCTCGAAATCGGCTTCATCAACGAACCGCTGGACGACCTGGAAGCTGCTTATACGCTGGAATTCTTGCCCGGTGAATAATGATTGGTTGTCGGGACTCGCAGTTCACGATACGATAGTGCGCTTTCGTGAAATGAGGAGACACATTTTGAAAAAGGTAATCACCCTGTTCCTGGGACTGCTCATGGTGTCTGGCACGCAGGCAGAAGCGCAGGACGATATGACAAAAATCACCTTTTTTGTCAGTTACATTCCCAGCGTCCAGTTTTCCCCAATTTATGCCGCTATCGAAAATGGCTACTTCGCTGAGGAAAAGATTGAGGTAGAGGTTGAGCACAGTTTTAATGAGGCCGATGGAGTCGACCGAATCGCCGTAAATGACCTTCAATTCGGCATGATCAGCGGCGAACAGGTGATTGTGGCGCGTGCGGCAGGTAAGCCCCTGGTATACGTCATGGAATGGTTTCATCGTTTTCCAGTGGGTATCGTCACCCCTGCGGATTCGGGGATTACCGAGCCAAAGGATTTAGTCGGGAAAAAAGTGGGCATTCCGGGGCCGTTTGGCGCAAGTTATATGGGATTCCGGGCACTGCTCAGCGCGAATGATATTGAAGAGCTTGATTTACAAGTGGAATCCATCGGATTCACCGCACCGGAGGCCATCTGCACAGGTCAGGTCGAAGCTTCGGTGGTCTACGTGAGCAACGAGCCCCTTACCATCCAGAATAACTGCTTTGAAGTCAGTGTAATTTATATTTCCGACTATGTGGATCTGGTGTCTAATGGCCTTGTCACGAATGAAGAAACCATAAAAAACAATCCTGAACTGGTTGCGGGTGTAACACGCGCCCTTCATCGTGGAGTGCAGTTCGTGATTGACAATCCGGACGAGGCGTTTGAACTCAGCCTGAAATACGTGACCGACTTGCCGGAGTCCGAATACGAAACACAGAAACAGGTTTTGCTGAACTCCATTGAACTGTGGAAATCCGATCACCTGGGCGCAACCGACCCGGCACGCTGGGAAACAACTCAGGAGGTCATGCTCGAAATCGGATTCATCAGCGAACCCCTGGATGACCTGGAAGCCGCCTATACACTGGAATTTTTGCCCAAGCATGACGAATAACGGGTCGCTGGTTGCATCCAATATTTACCATGCTTATGATGCAGCCGCCGGACGGATTCAGGCGCTGGAAAATGTCTCATTCTCGCTGGGAAACGAGACCTTTACCTGCCTGGTTGGCCCAAGCGGCTGTGGTAAAAGTACACTGCTGCGGATTCTGGCAGGTTTGGTACAGCCCGAATCCGGCAGTGTATCGCTGAATGGCAGCACATTAGATTCCCCACGGCGCAAAATCGGCCTCGTATTTCAAGATGCCACCCTTATGCCCTGGCGCACCGTGATTCAGAACATTATGCTGCCCCTAGAATTTACGGGCCTATCGCGGCAGGAACAAAGACGACGAGCCGACTCTATGCTGGAGCTTTTGGGGCTGTCCGAATTTGCCAATGCGTATCCCTCAGCGCTGTCGGGCGGGATGGCCCAACGTCTCGCTATTGGACGGGCGTTAATCTACGATCCAGAAGTCCTGCTGCTGGATGAGCCGTTCGGTGCGCTGGATGCGCTCACCCGTGAGTACGTCAGCGAAGAACTGCTCCGCATCTGGTCACAGCACAAAAAAACCGTGTTGATGGTCACTCACAGCATTCAAGAGGCGATCTTGCTCTCAGATCGGGTGCTGGTGATGAGTCCGCGTCCGGGGCGCATTGTAAAAGATGTGACGATTGATCTGCCGCGTCCGCGCAGTCTGGATGACATGCTGGGCACTGATTTTGTCCGGTTAGAAGCACAGGTAAGGGCAGCGCTGCGGCGATAACTCTCCGACCGCATATTTTGCCAATTAACCAAAAATTTTGGTTTTAAAACCAAAAATTTTGGTTTTAGATTTGACAATCGCCAAAAAAGTCTTACACTGTAAGCTAACGGAGAAAAAACTCGTCATGTCAAAAGTGCTTGATACCTGTCCGTCATGCGGTGGCAAAATGGTGATCACCCGGCTGAGCTGCTCTACCTGCGATACCGAAGTCACGGGAACCTTCCACACCAGCATTTTTGCCCGCCTTTCCGAGGAAGACCTGCAATTTGTCGAAATCTTCCTGGCCTGCCGGGGAAATGTCAAGGAAATGGAGCGAGAGTCTGGGTTATCTTACTGGACGATTCGCGGCAAGCTGAATGACATCATCGAGTCGCTGGGGCTGGAAACAAAAAAAACACGCCAGCTCCCACAGCGCCGGGACATTTTAGAAGCGCTACAGCGTGGCGACATCTCCGTCAAAGAAGCTGAAGCAATGCTGGCACAGATAAAAAAACGGGCTTCCGGTCAAGAAATTGGCCCTTCTGACGGAAACCCGGCTGAGTGAATCAGCATCTGCTTCCATTCTAAAGGATAAACACAATGGAAGACCAGGCCACTATTTTAAACATGCTCAAAGACGGAAAAATAAGCGTTGAGGAAGCCGAGCGCCTGCTGGCACTCCTAGAAGCAGAAAAAGATGAGTTGCCACAGGCCAAAGAGCCTGCATTTATGCTGCCCCTGATACCGCCAGCTCCGCCCCACCCTCCCATACCACCGCATATCCCCTTCCCTCCGAAACCACCGAACGTAAGCTGGCGCGAACACAAACTCAATTTCAAACGCAAACGCAGAATCAGCGAGGGCTGGTCGATTCGCACCAGTGAACTCCTCGCCGCCCTACAAGCATTTGGGATTGATGATCTTGACGTGGATGAACTGGAAAACCTGCGGATTCACCATGTCACACCGGATTACATTGAAGCAATGTGGGAAGCTGGACTGCGCGAACTTTCGACCGAAGCCTTGGTGGACATGCAAATTCATGGGATTAAACCAGATTATGTTCAAGCTATGTTAAGACGCTTCCCCGACGCTTCTCCGCATGAAATCATCGACCTTAGGCTTCATGGTGTCAAAACCAGCTATATCGAGGAGCTTGAACTCGCAGATCTGACACTGAACGACCTGAAGGAATTCGCCAATCACGGAGTCAGACCCAAATTGGTGAAAACGATTCAGGTTCTGGGATTAGAAAAGATCACCCCTGATGAAATGATTGAACTGAGTGACCATGGGGTCAGCCCGCGTTTTATCGAAGAAATGGCGGAACTCATGGATAACAATCTGAGCGTTGATGAGCTCATTCAACTGGCGACTCATGGTGTCCGTCCGGATTACGTGAAAGAACTCCGCGAACTGGGGTTGGAGCGCATCACCCCCAATGAAATGGTCGAACTGCGGAATCATGGCATTAAACCCCGATACATCAAAGAAATCGCCGACCTCGGATTTTCAGATCTGGAGGTCAATGAGCTGATAGAGTTAGGCATTCACGGCGTCAAACCGCAGTTTGTCAAAACGATCCGTGAGGCTGGTTTTGAAGACATGAGTCTTCAAGATATTATCGAACTCTCAGTGCATGGTATCAGTCCCCAATTTATCGAAGACATGGCGGAGCTCGGACTGACGGAGTTGAGTGTCCATGACCTTATTGAGTTGGGTCAGCACGGCATTGATCCACGTTTCGTGGCAGAAGTCCACGAACTTGGTTTTAGTGATTTGACGGTAGATGAACTGGTGGAACTGAGTCAACAAGGCGTCAAAGCAGATTATATCGAAGCCTGGCGCAGACGAGGTCTGACCGACCTCGGTCTGCATGAATTGATGAATTTGCGGATTCATGAGGTTAAGCCGCGTGTGGTCGATAAACTCGTGCACCAGTTCCTGCACCTGCGCCAGCAGGGATTCGATGGGGAAACCATGTACCAACTTCGTTCACTGGACATTGACCAGTTTTCCGATCACTTTGCAAAAGACATGGCAGCACTGGGGTATCCCCAACTCACCCCTCAGCAGATGATTGACCTGTGGGTCTTTGATATAGACCTTGCCTACATACAAGCTGCCAAAGAAGCGCAGCCGGATGTTACTCTGGAAGACCTCATCGCCCGCCGCAAGAACGAACTCAACTGATCTTTTGACCTCCAATATGTCCCCTGTTCTCAGGGGATTTTTTGTTTCATCCCCTAAAAATGAGTGGTTTTTTCTGTGGGGCAAGTCCCGCGTGCTATAATGGCGATTGGTGTGAAGGTAATTTATGATGCGACGTTCTCAAATTGTCTTTTTTCTCATTATCCTGAGCGCAATGGCGATTGTGGCGATTGGTTTTGCGCTGCAATCAAGCGGTGATTCTAATGATAACAACAACAGCAGCAACACCAGCAGCAATGAACCGATAACACTGCGAGTAGCCGTCAACCCCGTAATCGAGCCCTGGATTCGGGAAGCGGCCGAAGATTACAGCCGTGACAATCCGCGTGTCAAGAACCGCCCGGTCACTATTCAGGTTATCTCCCAGGACAGTCTAACGGTGTGGCAGGGTGAAAGTGGGTGGTCGGTTCTGAACCATCCCCAGGTCTGGATACCCGAAGCAAATTACGCGCTGCAATACGTTCAGGAAGGCAATTTGGGTCTGAGATACACGGTGTTGGAAAATACGCTGGCACAAACCCCGATTATCTGGGGGGCATATCAGAGCCGCGCTGAGGTAATTCTCAACAAATATGGCAGCTTCAACGGAAAAACTATCCAGCAGACGGCAGAACTTGAAGCCTGGTCGAACATCGGCGGAGATTCTGCGTGGCGTTTTATCAAAATAGGTTTTTCCCGCCCAGACAGCAAAGACAGTGGGTTCGCGGCGCTGCTTACACTTGCCAGCGCATATGCTGAGTCGCCATCCTTGAATAACCAGCTTATGAATGATTCCGCTCTGTGGGCATGGCTCGGTCCTATTGTGGACTCCGTACCCAATTTCTCCAGTCTAGGCGCTGACCCGGCGGATCGGATGGTAAATACGCGCCAGTCTGCCATCGAAATCGCATTGCTGCCGGAAAACCAATGGCTCATTCATTACGGTGACTTGAGCAAAATCGAGCCCATTCTGCTCTACTACCCCGAAAATTACCTGCTGTTGGATTTTCCTTTTGCTATCTGGGATGGTCAGGAAACCACCGAGGAGGAACGTCAGGCGGCGGCAGATTTTGGCAAATTTCTGCTCTCCGATGCCCAGCAGCGTGCTGCTGGAGAAAAAGGCCTGCGCCCTGCCAAACTCACGGATTTAGCCCAATTCACACCGTTTAATACTGCCGCGAATCAGGTTCAACTGACGCTCGCTGGCAGCCCGATCAGCTTGCCTGGACGCGCGGGGGCGTTAAGCCTGCTGCGCTGGTTTGAAGGTTATCGCACCGCACCCTAGCAGAGGATATGAGAGAAATGTCTACAAGATCACCTTTGTATCGGTTGATTCTGGTCGCTGTTGCGCTGGCAATGGCGGTCATGGCGTGCAGCTTTGGCGATGATTCGTCCGAAAGCACGACCAATAATCAGAGCGCAACCAGTGAAAGTGTTACCGCGCCGTCTGACGCCATTCGTATTTCAATTATCTACGCCCCGGAATCAGATTTGTACCTGAAAGATGTAATTCTGGAATTTAATCGCGCATACGCTGAAGGGCGCAACCCATTGACTGGCGAACGATTGAAAGACGGTGAAAAACCAATTTATGTGGAAGGCCGTTCAGGGTCGTCTGGCACGATTATGCAGGGAATTGTCAATGCAGTTATCGCACCAAACAACCAGAACGTGGAACGGCCCACGATTTTTGCGCCGTCAGTGAGTCACTGGCTGGCACTGGTCAATTACCAATCCGGCAGGGAAATTTTCGACCTGACCAACAGCCCCGCCACCGCCAATGCGCCCGTCGTCATGGCAATCTGGGAAAGCCGTCTAAAAGCCATTCAGGATGCCAATCCAGGGGAACAGATCGGCTGGAGTCATCTGCTGGAAGTGTTGAATAATCCGCAGGGATGGGCAGGCTATGGCATCAATGACGGGCGGACAACCGTTTATTACGGGCATACGGATCCGTTCATCAGTTCAACAGCGCTTTCAACCCTGATAGCTGAATACTACGCCAGCGCTCAGGCACTCGGCATCACGGAACGCCGCCTCAGCATGTCTACCGTGCAGAATTCTGAAGTGCAGGAAGGCGTCCGAAGCATTGAAAGCCTCATCCGGCACTACTCCAGCCGCACCACCGAATTTAAAGAATACATCGCGCAAGGGCCGGAATATCTGGATTTTGTGGCTTTGGAAGAAAATGACCTGATCTACATTAACCAGGGTAAAACCCAGTACAATCCACCGGAAAAACTGGTCGCGCTGTATCCGGCTGAAGGCACATTCTGGCATGAGCATCCGTTTGGCATTGTGCAGGCAGAATGGGTCACGGAGGAACAGGCACAGGCGGCGCAGGTCTTTACCGATTATGTGCTGACTCCTGCGGTACAGGAAAAAGTGCTGGCAGCAGGCTTCCGACCGGTCAATCCGAATGTCGCTATCGGCTATCCGATCAGCCTGGAACTGGGTGTTGACCCGACTCAACCTCTCACCGTATTGGAAGTACCAGAACCCGCTGTGATTACGGCGGTTCAGGAAAGCTGGAGCTTCGTCAAAAAGCAGGCAGATGTGTGGCTGTTGATAGATATTTCCGGCTCTATGGAAGGCGAAAAACTGAATCAGGCCAAAGCCGCCGCGCTTGCTTTCCTGGAGCAAACGGAAAGCAATAATCGAGTCGGGTTGATGACGTTCAGCACACAGGTAGACATTGTCGTGCCGATTGACAACGTTGAGAGCAACCGCCGCAACCTGGAACAGGCAATTAACAACCTGCAAGCGGGTGGCGATACCGCGTTGTACGATGCAGTGATCGAAACCATCAACATGACGAATGAACAAAGCGAAGATGGAGATCGCATTCGGGCAGTTGTGCTGCTGAGTGACGGAGAAGACACCGCCAGCGCAAATACGTTGAACAGCGCTACGGTGCTGCTTCAGGGCGAACGCAGCAAACAAAACCCGATCATCATCATCCCTGTTGCCTATGGCAGTGGTGCAGATGTCCGCTCGCTGAGTTCGATTGCCCGCGCTTCCGCGACGCGGGTACAGTCCGGTGAACCGGAAAATATCCGCAGTGTGCTGGAAATCATCAGCAGCTACTTCTAACACTCTCAGGGCGGGCCACAAACCCGCCCTCTAAAAAGGCACGTTATGTCCTACGAATACGTTGGTAACATGCATATTCACACCCCATACTCTGATGGCACAGATTATCATGCCCTCATTGCCGAAGCAGCGCGGCAGGCAGGTCTTGATTTTATTGTGGTTACAGACCACAACGTTTTAGTCAAAGGAGTAGAAGGATATTACGGGAGCGAGGAAGACAGATATGTGCTCCTCCTGACAGGAGAAGAAATCCATGATCGGACTCGCTTACCCCAGGTGAATCATTTGCTGGTTTACGGGGTAGACGAGGAACTCTGCCACTTGGCCGATGACCCGCAGGTGTTGATTGATACGGTCAATACAAAAAAAGGGCTGACCTTCATCGCCCATCCTTATGATCAGGATGTGGTTTGGGTCAGTGACGATTTTACCATTGCCATACCCTGGGTGGACTGGCAGGTTAACAACTTCACCGGATTGGAAATCTGGAATTATATGTCCAGCTTTAAGGATGCGATGCCCAATGTTCGAGAAGGAATGCAGGCCCTGTTTCGCCCGGATGAGTTTGTCACTGGCCCACCAACTGAAGTGTTCGCCAAATGGGATGAACTGCTAACGGCAGGTCAGAAAGTCATCGGCATTGGCAATTCGGATGCTCACGGCACCTATTTCCATGTGGGGCCGTTTTCGCATCGGGTTTTCGCCTACGACTTTCTGTTCAACTGCATTAACACCCATCTCTTGTGCAAAGTACCGTTTTCCGGCAATCTTGATTTAGACCGCCAGTTGATATTCGCCACCCTCAAAGCGGGACGCGCCTTCATCGGTTATGAAATTCCCGGCGATACACGCGGCTTCCGCTTTCTGGCACAGGGGAGCTATGGCACCGCCGAAATGGGGGACACCCTGCGAGTCGGGTCAGGGGTCACCATGCAAATCCGCACCCCTGCCCGCGCTCACATCAAAATCATCCATGAGGGTAAGGTTGTCCGCGAAGATGTGAATACTGATGCCCTGACCTACACCGCTACCGAACGCGGCGCTTACCGGGTTGAGGCATGGAAAGAATACGCGGGTAAAGACCGCTGCTGGATTCTAAGTAACCCGATTTATCTGATCCGCTAGGATTCAGCATCCAGCACCCGGATATAGGCGATGATTCCGCGTATCTGGTCATCAGTTAAAGATGGAAAGCCGCCGCGTGGAGGCATCGCCACACCAGAGATATTAAACGGATCATCAACGGGCCGTCCATGAATGATGAAGCGCAACAGAGCCTCGTCATTCATTCCTCTGGTAAACACGTTTTGCTTGAGGGGCGGCCCAAAATTTTCCTCACCTTCACCCGCTGCGCCATGACAGTTGGCGCAAAAAATGCTGTAGCTGGTTTTGCCTTCCGTGACCTGTTCGGGGGAATAGCTTTCTATCGAGCGCAGCATCGTATCATCTTCGGCGAGGGCTTCAACCGCCAGTTCGCCATCAAACGTGTCACATAAATCTTCCAGTAGGGCGGCAATTTGATTTTTAGGCTGACTGCCTTCCACTGGTTTTTCCATGAAAAATACGGCTGTGATGAGCAGCGCAACGGCAATACCCAGACCAATGAGCAGAATCATTTTTATCATCATGCTTCTCCCCCAGCCGGATTCTGTGAGACAAAAGGCAGGGGCGCTTCAATTGGGATGTCATAGGGCAGTTCGTAACCAAACTCAACCCAGATAATCGGGCGCTCACGGGTACGGGCATCGACATCATAAAGTCCGGCATTTTCACAAATGCCACTGACGGCCACAAAATGCAGGTCGTAACCTTTATGCTGACCAAGGATCATGCCGACTTCCACCACATCCCCGCCCGTTACTTCAAAGGTTTCCAGGTGCAAGACCACCAGGCAAACATCGTTGAGGACATCATCAATCATCAGCAAACCCCCGTAACGTGGGGTAGCAACATAGATCGTGCCTTCTGTGGGCGAATACGCATTTTTATCACCGCCGCAGGTAAAATCGTAGGCGCGACGGTTGGGGTCAAGCGGAGGCTGGCCATCACGGTTAACCCCATGAAAAGTTGAAACGCTGCTTTTCACCCCTGGCGCACAGGGAGTGTAATAATTGGTGACAGGTTCCCGCTTATCACGGCCCGCCTCGACATAGGGCAGCATAACACCCATAAAAAACAACACTAACAGCAGCTTGCTCATGATGACTTCGTCCTCTCGGCTTATGCTATTCATCATACGGGAGAAAAAAAGTCTGTTCTGGTCGTCATCCCGCCAGCAAAATTGCAGCTCGCTGACAAATAGCTGACACATGGGAATTCACTCGCCTTTCTGGTATAATATAGAACGTGTGTTTCAGTAGATTGGGTCATCTTCCACATGCCAGACTTTAAACTTGTCGCTGATTACGAGCCGATGGGCGACCAGCCTACCGCGATTCAAACCCTGATAGATGGAATTCATAAGGGCAATAAACACCAGATCCTCCTCGGTGCAACGGGGACAGGAAAAACGTTTACCGTTGCGAAGGTGATTGAACATTTCAACCGCCCAACGCTGGTGATGGCCCACAACAAAACTCTTGCCGCCCAGCTTTACGCCGAATTCAAGGATTTTTTCCCCCACAACGCGGTTGAATACTTCGTCAGCTACTACGACTATTACCAGCCCGAAGCCTACGTTCCCCAAAAAGACCTTTATATCGAAAAAGAAACGGATATTAACGAGGACATTGACCGTCTGCGGCTTGCTGCGACTGCCTCCTTGTTAAGCCGCCGGGATGTGATCATTGTGGCATCAGTGTCGTGCATTTACGGCATTGGCAGCCCATATGCCTGGGGACGGGTAATCTTTGAACTGCATGTCGGCCAGGAAATGCGGCGGGATGTGATGCTGCGTCACTTTGTAGCCATACAATACACCCGCAACGATATGGTTTTGCAGCGCGGCACCTTCCGTGTGCGCGGCGATACGATGGAAATCCAGCCCGCTTACGCTGAAACTGCGTATCGGATTCGCATGTTCGGGGATGAGATTGAGGCGCTGATCGAGTTTGACCCGTTAACGGGAGAACTGCTCGCGGAGCATGACAGCATCACCATTTTCCCTGCCAAACACTTCATTACTGAAACGGATACGCTCAAAGAAGCGATTCACGATATTGAGATTGAACTCGATGCACAATTGAAAGTTTTCAAAGATCAGAGCAAAGTTCTGGAGGCACAGCGCCTGGAACAGCGCGTTCGGTATGACGTAGAAATGCTGCGCGAAGTCGGATTCACGAGCGGCATTGAAAACTATTCACGTCACCTTGACCGCCGAGCCGCCGGAAGCCCACCCTGGACTTTAATTGATTACTTCCCCAAAGACTACCTCATTGTGCTGGACGAAAGTCACATCACAGTTCCACAGATTCGGGGGATGTACGGAGGCGACCGTTCGCGGAAAACAACGCTGGTGGAATACGGTTTCCGGCTGCCCAGTGCGCTGGACAACCGTCCTCTTAACTTCGAGGAATTTGAAGAACGCATGGGTGCCACCATTTATATGAGCGCGACGCCGGGCCCTTATGAGGAGCAGCAAGCCGAACAAGTTGCTCAACAGGTGATTCGCCCCACGGGAATCCTTGATCCTGAAGTTGAAATCCGTCCTGTGGAAGGACAGATTGATGACCTGCTGGCAGAAATCCAGAAACGAGTGAACAACAGGCAGCGGGTTCTGGTCACAACCCTGACACAAAAAATGGCCGAGGATTTGTCACAATATCTGATCGAAATGGGCATCCGGGCAACCTATCTTCACGCCGAAATTGATACGATAGAGAGGGTCGAAATCCTGCGCGATCTTCGGCTTGGGGTTTACGATGTGCTGGTCGGTATCAATCTGCTGCGCGAAGGCCTGGATTTGCCAGAGGTGTCGCTGGTAGCGATTCTGGACGCGGATAAGGAAGGTTTCCTTCGCTCGACTCGTTCCCTGATTCAAACGCTGGGGCGTGCGGCGCGGCATGTGGATGGACGGGTCATCATGTACGCTAACAAAATCACCGATTCGATGAAAGAAGCGATTGACGAAACGAACCGTCGCCGCCAGATTCAGATGGCGTACAACCAAAAACACGGGATCGAACCGCGAAGTATTGTGAAGGAAATCCGCGACCTGACCAATCGCGTCCGGCTGATGCAAGCTGAAAAAGAAGAAGAAAAAGCAGCGGACGCCCTGGCGGATCCAGCGCTGCTGAGCAAGGACCAACTGCGGCAGATGATCAGCGATCTCGAATTTCAGATGAAGCAGGCGGCCAAAAATCTTGAATTTGAGAAAGCGGCAGCCTTCCGTGACCAGGTTGTGGAGCTGCGGCAGATTATGGCACTAAAGGAGGATGTGCTGGTGGACCCAGCAATGGCGGTTGTGAAGCAGGTCACGCGCAAATAATTCCAGGCTGATCGTCCTGCCTCAAAAACCAATTCTGAAACGTGATATGATAGTCATAAGGAGATATTCTTATGGCTGAAGAAAATCAAACCCCACGACAGGGATCAAATGTCGAATTTTATGAGGACGTAAAAAATCTCCGCAAACCGCTTGCGGGTCATGACCCCCTGAATTTGCACATGCTGGCGCGGCAGGGTGAACTCTATGAAACCCTGGAAGATGGCAAAGTTCACTGCTATGCGTGCGGGCATCACTGCAAAATTTCTCCTGGCGGCAGGGGGATCTGCCAGGTACGTTATAACCTGAACGGCACTCTGTATGTTCCCTGGGGCTATGTGGCGGCGCTGCAATGCGACCCCACCGAGAAAAAACCTTTTTATCACATCTACCCTGGCTCGGATACACTCACTTTTGGCATGTTAGGATGCGATTTACATTGCTCTTACTGTCAGAACTGGGATATTTCGCAGGCATTACGGGATGCTAATGCAGGTCGCCCACCAGCAGAAGTCACTCCACAGCAAATGGTTCAGATGGCAAAACTCAATGGAGCAAAATGTGTTGCGAGTTCCTACAATGAGCCGTTAATTACCTCAGAATGGGCGGTCAGCATCTTCAAAGAGGCCAAAGCCGCCGGATTCACCTGCATGTACATTTCCAACGGCAACGCCACCCACGAGGTACTGGAATATATCCGCCCCTATACGGATGGTTACAAAATTGACCTTAAGACCATGAACCCCAAAAACTACCGCCAGTTGGGGGCCGTGCTGGAACATGTGCTCGATGGCATCCGCATGGCACACAAAATGGGTTTCTGGGTCGAGGTGGTCACCCTGGTCATTCCCGGTTTCAACGATTCCACGGACGAGCTCAAAGAGGCCGCCCAATTTATTCGTTCAGTGTCAAGTGACATCCCCTGGCATGTGACCGCCTTCCACAAAGATTACAAAATGACCGACCCCGATAATACAGACAGCAAAACGCTGATCCGGGCGGCTGAAATCGGGTATGAAATGGGGCTTAATTATGTGTATGCGGGCAATATGCCAGGGCGGGTAGAAGACTATGAGCATACTTTTTGCCCTTACTGCAAGAAAAAACTGATTGATCGCATCGGTTATGTCATTCGTGATTACCAGATTACACCCGAAGGACGCTGCCCACGTTGTAACACAAAAATTGCTGGGGTCTGGCCGAAATCCAAATCCGAAGTCCGAATAGGTTCGCTGGAAGACCTCTATTTTCGCAGGCCGCGCCCGGTACGCTGGCCCCGTTAAATCCATTTTCTCTCCTGCACAATCTCCCCCGTGAAGGGGAATTTTTTGCTTGACTCTCATCCTTGAAAGGTGTATCCTGATTTATGAACGAACGATTGTTCATTTTTATGAGGTTCATATGGCAACCCCCAAAGGCGAGCAGGCCGTAGATGCCATCATGGAAGCAGCAGAAACACTGTTCTTAAGCCAGGGCTTCAATGGGACAAGTATGCGTGACATCGCCCGACAGGCAGGGTACAAGTCCGTCGCCGGAATCTACAACCATTTTCCTGACAAAGAAACGATCCTCATCGCGTTGTTGAATACTCGCAGTCCATATCCTCGCATTTTTGCGCTGGTTGATCAACTGGAAGGGGACACCGCCGCCGAATTTATCCCGAATCTTTTTCAGGCTGTTACCCGCCTGGTGAATGAAAATACTCGCTTTATCGGGCTGGTCATGCTGGATTTTCTGGAATTTAACGCGGTCCATGTCAAAGAAATCCTGACCAATCTACAGGCTCCGATAGTCCGTATTTTGCAGCGCCTTCAGGGTATGGAAGGATGGCGCAAGGATGTTCCCCCTATTGTGATCGTCCGCACGATTGGAATGCTCATTTTTGGCTATGTCATCACCCAGAATCTCCTGCCGGCCTTCGTATTACAAATGCTGACAGAAGAAGAATGGAAAAAATCTGTTATGGATATCTTGCTCAACGGGGTAGGAGATAAACAATGACCGAAGCAGTTCTGGTGGAAAATGTGCATAAGCATTTCGGAGAAGTCAAAGCCCTTCAGGGGTTCAGTCTGTATGTCCAGAAGGGCGAAATCTATGGGCTGCTTGGCCCAAATGGGGCAGGGAAAAGCACTTTAATTCGAGCCATCGTGGGTTTGATAACGCCTGACATGGGCCGGGTAGTTGTGCTTGGCAAGACCATGCCAGATAAAGACATTTTGTCAAAAGTCGGCTATATGACTCAGGCCTCCGCGCTCTATGCCGAACTGACCGTCTGGCAGAATGTCGCCTTTTTTGCAGGGCTGCTTGGCTGCCGGAACAAGACAGCGATTGAGGAAGCGATTGCCCTGGTCGATCTGTCGGATCGCGCCCACAGCCGTGTCGCAACACTTTCCGGTGGGATGCGGCAGCGGGTCTCACTGGCATCAGTGCTGGCGCATCACCCGGAACTGGTTTTGCTGGATGAACCAACCGTTGGAGTTGACCCGCAGCTTCGCGTGCAGTTCTGGGAGCATTTTCGCAAGCTGACCGCCCAGGGTATTACCTTGATCGTGTCCAGCCATGTGATGGACGAAGCCGAACGGTGTGATCGGTTGGGGTTCTTGCGACGCGGGAGCCTGATTGCGGAAGGCAGCGCTGAATCACTGCGCCAGCAGGCGGGAAAAGACAACCTTGAAGATGCCTTCTTGTACTTTGCGGAGAAAAGCGATGTTCAGCAGTAGCCGAATTTCTATTCTGGCACGCCGTGTAATTTATCAAATGCTGGCAGACCCCCGTACCCTGGTGCTGATAGTGGTTGTGCCGATCATTTTGCTCACGGTCGCAGGAATTCTCATCCGTGTCGAGCCAAAAGATATTCAGGTCGGGGTGGTCAATCAGGATGAAGGGATGAGTGCAGTCAATCTGGGCAATCAGCTCGTCGCTGTCCTGAAAGGTGTTGATGCCTTCAAAACCGTTGAAATGACCCCGGAAGAAGCCGCCAGAAATCTGGATGACGGCGATGTTGATGCTGTTATTACCCTGGATTCTGACCTGACGGCTCAGGTGATACAAACCCAGACTTTTATGCTGAAGGTCACTTATGAAGGCTCAAACCCGACTATCTCTAAACGGCTGGAATCGCTGTTTGAACGGGCGTCCGCGCAGGCGCTTACCGGATTAATTGCTACGACTCCACAGGGTGGCGGTACAAACCAGCTAGAAACCACCATACAAGCAGACTATCTTTACGGCGGCCCGGAATATGACACACTCGATTACACCGCGCCCGCGTTAATCGCTGTCTTCGTTTTTCTCTTCGTGTTTATTCTGACGAGTATTTCCTTCCTGCGCGAACGGCAAAATGGTACGCTTGAACGCTTACAGGCCACACCAATTCGCCCCCAGGAAATTATCCTGGGATACATGTTCGGGTTTCTGGTCTTTGCTCTGATCCAGGGAGCGATCACCCTGCTCTATACGGTGTTTGTCCTGGATATTCATTACACGGGCAACCTATTGAATGTGTTTGTCGTAGAAATTATCCTTGCGATTACTTCAGTGAACCTGGGAATTTTCTTCAGCACCTTCGCCCGGAACGAGTTCCAGGTGCTGCAATTTATTCCCCTGGTGGTGGTCTCCCAGGTATTTCTAGGCGGCGTCCTATGGGAAGTTGAAGAAATGCCAGTATGGTTGCAGCCAATCGCTCAACTGATGCCTCTGACTCACGCAAACGAAGCGCTGCGCGAAATTATGATCAAAGGCATGAGTTTGACCTCAGAGCTGGGGTCAATTGCGGCACTGCTGGCAATCGCGGCAGTGGTTGTTATGCTCTCGGCAAGAACGGCGGGACGAGTGCAGATATAACCCTTAAATTCTGTTGACCACAGGGGCACTCTCTGATACACTTCGTAGCAAATTGGGGTTGTGGCGGAATTGGCAGACGCAGTTGACTTAAAATCAACCGGGTTGACGCCCGTGTGGGTTCGAGTCCCACCTACCCCATTCAGGAGCAAAATCATTAAAAGACACTACGGATTACTTACTTTTTTTGCCCTTCTCCTGCTGCTAACCGCGTGTGGTGGCGGCGATACCGAGGCTACCCCTGTCCGACGCTCTACCGTTGGCCCTTCTCCTACCCCAACTCTTCGTTCAACGGCTTTACCGACTGTTGCTTCGCCCGTGCCTGTGGGCGTACCGGACAACCCCATAAAGATTGCTTTTGTCGGTGAACTGACCACCGCGAGGCGTACCCTCATCACGACGCTAAGCGAAGCTTTGACCAATGAACTGAGCAATTTTCGACTTGGATACTATGACGGAATCACGGTTGAATTTATCGCCGTTGAAAGTCGGCAGGAAGCACTCCAACTGCTGTGCACAGCTCATGATACAGTTGTGCTGGTCGATGCCTTTACTTACATCGCAGCAGAAAACAGATGTGGCGCCATCCCGACCTTTCAAATAGAGAATGGCACAGGCAGCCGCGCCCGCCGGGGAACCTCATTTGAACTGGTCGTGAATACACGCATTGTGCCAAACCTGACCAACCTGACCGGGCGTGATCGCCGCTTCTGCGCCATCTCCCTGGAAAGCGATACTGGATTTATCTATCCGGCGCTTGCCCTGCGCCAATACAACATTGATCTGCTGGACTCAGAGACCATCGAAATTGTCACCGAGGGTTTCGAGAATGATGAAGAAATGGTCAAAGGATTGGCAGGTGGGGCGAATCAGCGCATTTGTGAATCCGCCGCGCTGCCTGTCGGACGATTCGAGGAAATCCTGGATGACCTGCCAGAGGACGAACAGGATGACTTACAGGACGTGGGGATATTCACCTCGAACGAGGTCACCGAATGGCCCGTCATTCCGAATGATGTGCTGGTCTTCCCACCGGAAAATCTGCTGCCAGAATTTCTACGAACAGAAATAGTCAATGCCATCGCCGCGATTGTGTCTGATAATGGCGAAGCCAATGACGATCTCAAAACCCTGTTTGGCTATGATGATCTTGTTGCCGTGACCCCGGACGATTTTGCTGAGTTCAGCACCTGGCTGCGAACCATTGGCTGGAATATGGCAAGCACGAATTGACTTTTCAGGAAGGATGAATCTCAGCGCGGCGCCCGGTTGCCGCGTTTTTGTTTATGACTGATTTAGCGGTAGTCATCGTAAACTGGAATACCAGAGATATTACTTTCAAGGCGTTGTCTTCCCTGTACGACGATCTGACTACGCATGGCCCATCCCAAACCGAGGTCTGGGTGCTCGATAATGCTTCCAGCGATGGCAGCGCGGAAGCACTGCGGGCCAGTTTCCCTCAAACACAGATTATCGCCAGCCCCAAAAATCTCGGCTTTGGCGGCGGGAACAACGCGGCGCTGCGCGAAATCGGCTTCCCGGATAGGGAAAATCTGCCGCGTGCAGTCTATTTACTCAATTCAGATACGATCACCCATCCAGGAGCAACAAGCGCCCTGTATGATGCCTTGTTTTCCCTCCCTGATGCGGGTGTCGTTGGCGCGAAATTAACCTTTGGAGATGGCAGCTTTCAGCACAGCGCCTTTCATTTTCCAGGATTAACACAGTTGTGGATCGATCTGCTGCCTTCGCCAGGGCGATTTTATGATTCTTTGTTTAATGGGCGTTATCCCAGATCGCTGTATGAGGGAGAACATCCCTTCCCTGTTGACCATACCCTCGGCGCGACCATGATGCTCAAGCGCGAAGTCATCCAGCAGACAGGCATGTTTGATGAACGCTTTTTGATGTACTGTGAGGAAATCGACTGGATGTGGCGCATTCGCCGGGCGGGTTGGGCAATTTACTGCGTGCCCACAGCCCATGTGACCCATCTCGGAGGGCAAAGTACCAGTCAGGTACGACCACGCAGCCTCATGAATTTGTGGGAAAGCCGTTTGCAGCTTTACTCCAAATACTACCCTCGCTGGAAATTTATTCTCGCAAAAAAAATGATACGCTGGGGAATGCAGCGCCAAATCAGGTTGACTCATCACAATACGACTTTAAATGAAAGCGACCGTCGCGCCCTGATAGACGCTTACCAAAATATTATCGATAAGACATGAAACTCTCCGCCATCATTCTGACCCGCAACGAAGAACGCCACATCGCTGAGTGTATTGCCAGCGTGAAATGGACGGATCATGTTCTGGTGTTTGACTCCGGAAGCACTGACCGTACCTGTGAAATCGCAGCGGACTGCGGCGCGGAAGTTCGCTTTAATGAATTCCACCATTACGCTCAGCAGCGCAATGATGCCTTGAAAGCCGTTGATTCGGAATGGGTCTTGTTTGTGGATGCTGATGAACGGGTCACCGATACGCTCGCGGCGGAAATCTGGCAAACTTTGGATCACCCACAACATTTAGGTTATTGGATTCCGCGTCACAACTACATTTTTGGCAAACTCACACGGTACACTGGCTGGTATCCCGACTACCAGATGCGGCTGCTGAAGCGTGACGGTGCTCATTACGACCCGGAAAGACAGGTTCACGAACTGGTTATTTTGTCCTCCGGAGAGGCGGGCTATCTCAAAACCCCGCTTGTTCATTACAACTATGACAATGTGGCGCAGTTCCACAAAAAGCAGCGCCGCTATGCACAGTACGATGCCCAGATCCTGTACGCCGCGGGTGTGCGGCCTAAAATTTACACACCGTATTTGCAGCCCTTCCGGCATTTCAAATGGCGTTTTTTTGACCTGCAAGGCTATAAGGACGGCTTCCACGGTTTGCGCCTGAGTCTGCTGATGAGCTGGTACGAATTTCGCAAATATCAGCAGCTTAAGCGCCTAGCATCTCAGCGATAGCATACAGCCCGCCTGCGACCACGCTGTGACCGCCTAAAAGCACTGGAATCGGCGCGTTTTTGGCGGCCTGTGTAAATTCATCCAGCCAGGGGTCAGAAACACGCCAGAACAGATCAGAGGCGAAACGCTCCTCCGGTAAAAACTGGTAATGGGATGCCATCAAAACCCGGCTATCCATAATCACCGCATCAGCCATCGACGCCAGGGTTGCAAAGAAAGGCTCTGCCCCTTGAAGTTGATACAGGTCTGCCAGCAGCGACCGCACCTGCCCCTGCTTCAGGCGTTCACTGGCAACCATGCCGCGTTCCTCAGCGAAAACGCGGATCCAGCAGCGTGTTACCCGATTCAGAGCCAGCCACACCTGTGGTGAGACACGCCCGATTAACATGACCTGAGAGGCATCGCGCCTCAGTGTATCCAGCACGGCCCGTAGGGGAATCGCTTCCAGTTCTGGGCGCTGCATCAAAAAATGTTTTAACTGGGGTTGTGTTTCCGGGTGCAGCCGCAGAATGGCTAAATCAGTTGGTGTGTCTATGTCCAGATGCACCGCTGGGCGATTTTCTGCCACGATTTTGACGGGATAATGACCATGCTCACTCAGATACCACGCCAGACTGTTATCCCGGTTGACTTCGCGTATCAGAGGAACATTGGTTTTGCGTATCGCCGCCCAGTCACTGGAATGACGGTTGTTCGTCAAAATCAGGGGCGTCTCTTCAGCCAGCAGGTCAGCGAAAATCTCCCGCATCAAATCGGCATTCAGAAGCGGCACACTTCCTCCGCCAAAATACAAAACGGTTTCCAACTGGTATTTTTCGACCAAATCGGCCAGCCGCGTCCCAAAATGGAACATAGTACCAGGTGGGTCAGTCTCTAAAATCACATTGTCCGTTGATGGCAGCCATGAAAAATCCGGCGAACTCAGAATGAGTTGTGCCGGATGGAGAGTCTGCAATAAATTGATTAAATCCAGGGCGGCGGCCTGCTGCGCCCTCCGCACCAATTGCGCTGGGGGCAGATCAGCACCCGCCCCCAGCATTAAAACAGCCCCCAGAGACATCAATCAATACGCGGGGTCAAAATGCCGTACTGGTTGTCCTCGCGGCGATAAAGCACATTGACCGTTTCCTCTTCCCCATTAAAAAACAGGAAAAAGTTATGACCCAGCAGTTCCATCTGGTCAATGGCTTCCTGCTCGCTCATCGGGGTCAGCATCACCACTTTGCGTTTGACAATCTGTTGGACAGGTTCTTCATCGTAGTCGATCACATTCTGAATAGGGACTTCTTCCATTTCCATCCACTCTGCCATCGGTTCAAGCCACCGATGAGAACCGCTGCCCTTGCGACGACCTTTGCCTTTGTATCGTTCAATCTGACGATACATTTTGTCCAGCACGGCATCCACCGCCGCAGTCAGCGAATCCTGTTTTTTATCTTCAGCACGCAAAATGACACCCCGGTTATTGCGAAGCGTCAACTGCGCCATCGGTTGCTCCTTGGCTTTGTGTTTTTCCTGCCCCAGTTCCAGACGCACTTCGATCAGATTCGGCATGTAGCGGTCTAATTTACCCAGCTTTCGTTCCGCATATTCCTTTACCTTATCCGACAAATTGACGTTCATACTGTAGATTTTGATGTCCATCTGGGACTCCCTTCAAATAAGTGACTTATTGGACAGCAACAGAAACCGTCGCGCCATAGATCGTTGTTACGCCAGCGCTGCGTAATGCTTTCGCACAGGCAGTCAGAGTGGCACCTGTGGTACGCACATCATCTACCAGCAGCACGCGGGGAACAGCTTCCCCCTGCACTGAAAAAGCATCTTTCACATTCGCCTGACGCTCCTCGGCATTCAAACCCACCTGGCTGGCGGTGAACTTTTTTCGCTGGAGCATATGCGGGGTCACGGAACAGTGCAGTACCTTTCCCAATGCCTCGGCCAGAACCTGCGCCTGATTATACCCCCTTTCCTGGAGACGTGCGGCGTGTAATGGGACAGGAACGATCGTATCAAATGACCAGGCAATACGCGGACCAAGTTGCTCAGCCAGGGGAAGTGCAACATCCTTGATGGCTTCATATTTCAGGGCATGGATCGCTTCGCGGATGGCCCCGGTATGGGCAGCCAGCGAAACAATACCATCCAATTCCGGGGGTGGCGAAGTCGGTTCATTCACAAGCGTGACCGACTCTTCCCAGCAAATAGAACACAACAGGCTCCCAGCACGCCCGCAGTTGACACACGTGGGAGGAAAGACCAGATTGAGCAGGTCATACCACCCTTGACGTACTAGGAGCCGCACCGTTTGTTCCATCCAGCGACACCTATCTAGTTATTTGATTGAGACGGCTTCAGATTAAAACACTCCTGCTTCCATGACCACCATGACCGACGGGCCCAGCAGCACAATCCAGATGGCCGGGAAGATAAAAAAGGTCATCGGGATCATCATTTTCACGGGCGCCTGCTGTGCTTTTTCCTGTGCCCTCTGACGACGCTTCACCCGCATCTGGTCAGATTGGATACGCAGAATTTTACCGATACTCACGCCAAGCTGGTCAGCCTGGATAATTGCAGCGGCAAAGGTCGTAAAATCGGTCACATCAAGCCGGTTCGACATATCCCGCATCGCTTCACGGCGGGCTTTGCCTAGCTGAATTTCCTGAATAATGCGTCCAAACGCCAGCGCCAGGTCATTGTCCCACTTTTCGTAGACTTTCCCCATCGCCGCGTCGAAGCCCAAACCCGCTTCCACACAGATCACCATCAAATCCAGCGCATCTGGCAGTGATTTGACGATAGTATCTTTGCGCTTGGAAATCTTGCTAGAAAGCTGAAGCATCGGCAGATAGTAACCGAGCGCTGCCCCGGCAAACGTTCCAATTGTCGCACGCATCGTCGGCCAATCCGTCATGAAGAAAAACAGGAAAAACGCCCCAGCACCCAATCCGATCATGAGCGCGATCTGTTGACCAAAAAAGGTCGTCGGGTCTTGCTTATCCAGCATCCCGGCACGATCTAACTTGGTGCGAATTTCCTCAATACGGTTTTCTGGTGTGAATTTGACGACCAGCTTCGCAAGCCCCTGATACATGGGCACGATAACACGATCCTGGAAGCTCAGGGTCATTTCCAGTTCTTCCAGCGAGGCGGGCAGTTCGCGGTCACCGTACTGCGCGAGACGCTGCTCCAGAGGGTCAACATCCGACTGACCACGCCGACCTACAATGATAAGCCCCCCCAAGAGTATGATACCAATCACAAGAAGAATTAGAGGCCCTAGTAATCCCATAAGAAGCTCCCTAAATTTCGATATCGATGATTCTCTGGATAACTGCTACGCCGAGCGAGATCATGCCCGCGCCGCAGCCCAGCATCGGCCAACCGCACATACGGTTTTCAAAGAGACGGCCAACATAGTCCGGATTTGCCATCATCAGGAAACCCAACAGAAAAACCGGCATTCCACCAATGATGTACCCGGTAACACGTCCCTGCGCCGTCAACACCCGGATTTCACCCTTCAATTTGATGCGCTCACGGATCGTGTGGCTGATCACTTCAAGAATCTCTGCCAGATTACCACCGACCTCACGCTGGATGTTCACCGCTGTGATGACCAGGTCAAGGTCGTCACTAGGCATACGAGTGAGCATGTGATCCAGGGCTTCATCCATGGGGATACCAAGCTGTACTTCCTTGACCACACGTTTGAACTCGGTGGCCGTCGGTTCAGCAGCTTCTCTGGCGATCCCTTCGATTGCCTGAAGCACTGAATAACCGGAACGCAACCCATTGACCCACATTTGCAAATTATCCGGCAGTTGGCTTTCGAACTGGTTCAGACGCCGCCCAATTTTCATGGAAACCCAGATGCGCGGCGCAAAAAAGCCAATAACCCCGGCAATCAACGATAGAATGATATTTCCGCGAAAGACGACCAGATAGGCCGCCAGGAAAAACCCAATGACCGATACAAAGTGCATCCCCAAAAATTCAGCAGGGGTTAGCTTAAGATCTGCCCGCGAAAGCTGAGATTTCCAGATGCTGGCAAAGTTACTTTCTGCAATGGCTTTGTCAGCCGCTTCCTGAAGCAGTTCAATGCTCGTGGCCTGGTGCAACTGTGTGCCTTCAGCCTCAAGGAGTTCAGACAGCTGACTGCCATATTCACTTGTATAACGGCCTAAACGTTCCTCTATTTGCTTCTGGCGGTCTCGCCGGATAGTGTAAATACCGAAGGCAAGAATCCCAAACGCCAGTAAAGCGCCTCCACCAATGACCAGGAATTCCAATGTGACTAGCCCTCACAGTAACTCTATTAACTACATTTAGAATACACCAAAACCGTATCCTCGTGTCGCGTTTCTAACAACCTTAAGACAAGGGGCACACTGAGGCCCCTTGTTGTTAGTAACGTCCGATGCCAATACCAAATACTGACGGCGGTAGATGCTGACCCGCAGCTTCCAGCTTATCGATGAACTTGGGACGCAGACCTGTCGGGCGGATACGTCCAATCACCTTGCCAGCCTCGATGCCCGTCTGCTCGAATTCAAAAATGTCCGACAGGGTGATCACGTCACCTTCCATCCCCTGGACTTCGGTGACTTTCACCACTTTTCGAGTCCCATCGCGCAGGCGTTCCTGATGGCAAATCAGATCAACAGCGGACGAAATCTGTTCACGGATAGCACGTACCGGCAGATCCATCCCTGCCATCAAACACATCACTTCCAGACGTGCAATCGTGTCACGTGGACTGTTAGAGTGAGCGGTCGTGAGCGACCCATCATGCCCGGTGTTCATGGCCTGGAGCATATCCAACGCCTCACCCGAACGGCACTCTCCAACGACAATTCGGTCAGGTCGCATACGCAAACAGTTGACCACCAGATCCTGAATGGTCACTTCACCGCGTCCTTCAATGTTCGGGGGACGACTTTCCAGCGAAACCACATGCTCCTGACGCAGTTGAAGTTCCGCCGCATTCTCTACCGTAATGATACGCTCATCATTAGGGATGAAGCCAGAAAGCACGTTCAGCAAAGTCGTTTTACCGGAACCGGTACCACCCGATACAACCCCATTCAGGCGCCCAACCACACAGGCACGCATAAATTCCGCGATTTCTGGCGTGATCGTACCGAAACTGATGAGATTTTCCACAGTTAGTGGCTTCTTAGAAAATTTTCGAATGGTGATGGTGGGGCCACACAGCGCAATCGGACGGATAACGGCATTAACACGCGAACCATCAGGCAGACGGGCGTCCACGTAAGGCGAGCTTTCGTCAATACGACGGCCCAGAGGCGCTACAATACGATCCAGCACCCGCAGCACATGGTCTTCACTCTCAAAGGTCACATTTGAACGCGACAGATTACCGCGCTGCTCGATGTACACATTCTTTGGCCCATTCACCATGATTTCAGTGATCGTATCATCCGCCAGCAGGGGCTCCAGCGGCCCGAAACCCAGAATTTCCGCGATGATTGATTCAAACAGCGAATGGCGCTCTGAACGGCTCATCACAATATTCTCTTCCTGCAAAATGGTCTGGAAGAGTTCTTCGATCTGGGCGCGAAACTCTGGCGAGGAGGCATCCATTGAAGGGTCAAGTTCCGACATCAATTTCGACTGGACACGGGACTTAATATCTGCGTGACTTGAAGTCGGCGTCACCTGACGCTGTACACGCATCTGCGCCAGTTTGCCCGCATCACCAGGTGGACGCTGCTGAGGTGACTGTGGCTGCTGCGGGCCACCACTCCCACCTTCCGGATTGCCAATACGTTTTAATAGAGACATCTCACATGCTCCTTATATGTAACAATAACACACCTAACGACGGAACAAACCACTCAAGCGCGACTGCTTGGGCTGTTCCTGCTGCATCAAATCTTCCTCGTCCTCTTCTTCCGGGCTGGTAAAACTCTGGCGTACTTTATACGCGAGTTCAACCAGATCTCGCGCAGGGGAGCGATTGGTCTCTTTGGCGATGACCGAAACCCCTTGATTCACTGCCGATAGGAAAACACGGTCATCGGTCGGAATCCGTGCGTCAGTTTTCCGCTTCAGGTTGTTTTCAATCGCCTCAATCGGGATCGAGGCACGTCCGCCCTTCAAATCAGGATTGACGCGGTTCATCACGAAGATAATCTTTTCCTGGGGATATTGCAGCGCCACGAACAAATCCAGGATAATTCGGACGTTTTTGATGCATGGCAGGGTGGGGTTCGCCACCACCACAATCCGCTCTGCAATGTCCAGAATATTCAAGGTAGCATCATCCAGACGATGCGGCAGATCGACAATCAGATAGTCATAGTGAGATGCCAGCCGACTAACAATTTCTGCCAGGTCTTTTGGATTTACTTTTTCAGCTTCTTCGGGTGATGGCGGCCCCAGCAGGACTTTTAAGCCGCTTCCATGAGTGACCATGACGTTTTCAATCAGATCTTCATCCAGGTCGCCAACAGACTGGGCCAATTCGACCAGGGAATGTTTCGCACTCAGATTGAGAAACACCCCGACATCACCAAATTGCAGATCCGTATCCACAAGCAGCACCCGTGTCCCTTCGCTCATCATGGCAGTTGCCATGTTGGTCGCAATAGTGGTCACCCCGGAACCGCCCTGAGGACTGTAAACCGCGATAATATGCCCGGCGGCTTTGCCAATTTTTCTGGCCTTTTTTCCACCTTCGGCAGCACCTGCTGACGCAACAGCCGCAAATTGGTCTCGAAGTTCCTTGTTAAGATCATAAACCCTTCGGATAGTCGAGTACAGGTCATCACCAGAAATCGGCTTCGTCAGAAAATCACGCGCCCCAGCCAGCATCGCACGGCGAAGATAATCTGACTCACTTTGCACAGACATCATCACAACAGCGGCAGAAGGAACACTCTTTTTGATTTCTTCCGTTGCCGTAATACCGTCCATATCCGGCATGTTGATGTCCATCAGAATCACGTCGGGTTTTGTGGCGGCTGCGATTTCCAGCCCTTCCCGACCTGTCGAAGCCGCGCCAACGACCTCGATATCCGTTTCAAATGCCAGGAGTTTTCTCAAGTTTTCACGAGTTTCTGGAATGTCATCAACCAGCAAAACCTTAATCACATCGCCTGCCATGCGCGTCCTCACTTTACCTAGATTCAACGGCGGTTATCTGAGAGTGTCGCACCACACTCTCAGATTCAAATCATATTATAAACCAATTAGGGTTCACCTATCCCCGGCTGTCCGGTATCGTTACCCAGTGTGCTCGTTGTAGAGACGGTGAAGGTCGTGAACAGATCAAGCTGTGTTGTCCGCAGGCTGGTAATGGCTGGTTCCAACGCAAAGGGCAAGATCGGCGGCTGCGGAATGTTGTACGTCTCGATCAAGTATTGCAGGGTAACTGCCGTTGTTCCCTCGGCACTTCCTTCCGATGGAGAGGCCGAACGCAATGCCAGAGTGATGGGAATCTGAGCATCCAGGGCCCAGACCAGCACCAGCGCTTCCTGCGGGTCAACCGCCAGCGTAATCACCGTTGGGTAAGCATCTGTCGGTGTGAGAGGCAGGGTTGGGGTAGGCGGCTGCTGTTGTTGGTCCTCATCGCGCGGTTCAGGGGTGGGGGTATTGAATGGAGTTGCGGTGATCTTACCCACCAACTGCCCATCCAACGGGAACAGGCCGGTATGCAGCACATAGGCGCGTTCCACGGTCCGTTGCGTTAGCAGACGGGGGCGCTGAGCCGCTTCGCTGGGAATAATCAACACCCCTAACGAAGACAGAGTGCTGGGTTCGGGGCGACCTTCAATAGGCGTGGAAAAGACCAACTGCCCATCCGGCGTGCGCGAAATAACCGAAATCCTATTGGGGCGACGGGTCTGGAAAGTTTCATCGACTTCAATAAACAAAAAGCTCAAGATAACATCAACATAGTCACCAGGCTGCGGCGCAAACGCAACGGACCCTATTCCCGTCCGATCCAGTGGTATCGTCACTGCGACTTTACCCGCAGGTAAAAGCAGCGCAGCATCTGACCCCACGCTGGCTAACCCCCGACTGGCAAGAGCTCCCACATCGTTCACAAGCTGTGTAGATAAGATTGGTGCTTCACGCGCAATATCGCTGCGGACAATAAACCCGACAACATCGTCCAACTGCTGGAAACTGTTCACCGGAAAACTTGCCGCAGGATAGTACATAATCCCTACTGCTGCTGCCGGGTCATTTTCCCGTGCAAATTCTTCCGTGATGCGGAAGCCACGCGGCAAATCCTGCAACGCAATCACTACCGGCACCACATCGCCTGCCACAGCGGGTGTCGGCCCTGTCGTCTCTTGAGTAGGCTGAGTCTCCCCGATACCAGTATCAACAGCTTCGGCGGTCCCGGTGGGTTCCTCGGTTTCATCTCCACCCATCAGAAAAATCGCTGCCACGGCTACGACGGCTGCTACGAGTACAAGTACCAGCAGCACGACCACTCGACCTCGCATAATTTTCTCCTCGCGTAGTTTATAAAATTAGTGTAATCAGATAGCGCGTAAAAGCAAATGTTTCTACTTCTTTGTATAGGGCAGAAGTATTTCGATGCTGCTGCCCTCACCTTCGGCGCTGTAAATATCAAGTGTACCGCTAACCAGCTCAACACGCTCTTTTAAATCCAACAGGTTTTGCAGAGGTGAGTCACCGAGGCTGCGATCCAGCACCACTTCCGGATCAAAACCTTTGCCATCATCCTCAACGGTTCCGCGCACTTGATTATCTCCTACGTCCAATTTCACGACAATCTTTGTTGCCGCCAGATGATCGCGTGCGTTGCCTATCAACTGCTGAAAAGCCCGGAACATGATCACTTCGATGTGATTAGGAAGCCGCTGTTCCGCCCCGGTCAGGCGAAATTCAATTTTAGCTTCGTTTTTCTCATTGAAGTTTTCTGCATGACGCCGCATGGTCGCAATCAAGCCCAGGTCATCCAACATCATTGGACGAAGATCAAAAATGAATTCGCGGATTTTGTTAAACGTCGTCAGGGCCGCGGAACGCAGGGTGTTCAGCTCAACCTCAGCTTTAGCGGGGTCACGGTTAAAAAGCCGCTGGCAGATTTCCGCCTGAAGCATAAAGTTGGTCAGCGACTGGGCGGGACCATCATGCAGCGCGTTGGCAAGGCGCTGCCGCTCGCTTTCCTGTGCTTCCACAATACGAATAATCTGTTCGCCCGCCAGGGTTAAGCGCTGGCCACCAGCCTCCGCCATCGCGCTCACTGCCGATACCCCCACAGGACGATCAATTTGCACGCCCTGGACGTTGTTCATGAGGTACTTGAGTGTATCGCGAAATTCTTCCAGATGTTCTTTGTTATCTTCCAGTTTCTCGAGCTGGCTCCGCATAGAAATCAGGCGGGTACGAATTTCGATAGAGTCTTCATACGCAGACTTAATGTCCTGCCGGGGGACCGTATCAAACTCCATTTCCACACGCTGCAAACGGGCGCTCACATTGACATTTTTCTGCTGAAGGCGTTCCACTTCAAGGCGGCTCTGCTCCAGGATGGAACCATTTTCCTTAATGCGTGCTTCGACTTCAGCAATCGTTTCTTTTATTTCATTGATTAACTGGTCTTTGGGATTGTTTGCTACCATCCACCACACTCCTGACTACGAGTTTTCTTCAAATGTAGTCTTATTTTCGTCATGACGCAAAGTGTCACCCAGTTTTATCCAGCCATGACGCAGGGCATACATTGCAGCCTGGGTACGATCCTGCACTTTCAACTTTCGCAGAATCGCAGTCATATGGTTTTTCACTGTCTGATTACTGATATTCAATGTACGGGCAATTTCTTTGTTGCTGTATCCACGGGTTACGTAAATCAAAATTTCCATTTCGCGGGAGCTCAACGATGTTCCATGCTCATCAATTTGATGCCCCATGAGCTTATCGACCATCTTTTTAATATGATTCTGAGCGCCTTCCGCATCAAAAATTTTGCCGTTTATTACATAATGTCCCTGAGCAGCGACGCGGATAACCTCTACCAGACGTTCCGGTTGAATATCCTTTGAACAAAATGCGGAAGCACCCGCCTGGATCGCATGAATGACATGATCAGGATCATCGTAGTTGGTCAAAATGACCACCGCCGTATTTTTCCAGTTGACTTTGAGGTGATGAGTCACCTGTAATCCATTTAACCCCGGAAGATTGATGTCTAGCAATACGACATCCGCCTGAAGTTCTTGCAGCAGGGTAAGGGCTTCTTCTCCCTGCCCGATTTCCCGAATAACTTCAATATCATCATGAAGTGTGATCACCTGACGCAGACCTTCCCGCCAGAGGGGTTGGTCATCCACCAGCACTACCTTAATTTTTCTCTGGGTTGCCATTGAAGGAATGTTCCCTAACAGTTGTGGTACTATTACAAAGTTCTTTTACAACATATAAAAATGCATACACCCTGTCTACAGGACGATTGTACCATAGTTACCTCAACCGTTAGGGGAAATGCTGCACCCGCACTAGACGAAGAGACCTACCGGAGCGAATTTCTCAACGTCGATCAACCCCATATCCGTCAGCTTGAGGTTGGGAATAACTTCCAGCGCCATAAAACTCATCGCCATGAAGGGATCGTGCATAGTCGAGCCAAGATCAGCCGCCGCTCTGAGCAGATTTTCCATCGCATCTCGAACCTCACGCACGGGCTTATCACTCATCAGGCCGGCAATCGGCAGCGGCAGGCTGGCAAGCACCTTTTCACCATCCACCGCTGCCAGGCCACCATCCATGCCAGCAACGACCCGTGCGGCGTGCATCATGCTCACATCATCTGCACCAATGGCAACCAGATTGTGATGATCGTGGGCAACGGTTCCGGCAATTGCACCCCGTTTGAGGCCAATTCCATGAATAAAACCTTTGCCGACATGACCGTTCGCCGTATGCCTTTCGATGACAACCATTTTGAGAATGTCACGCTCAACATCCGCCACTGCCAGCCCATTAGAGACTTTGGCATCATCAATCCGGTGATCGGTCACCAGTTGGCCTTCAACACTGCCTATAACGCGGATACGTGCGCCATTCTGAGCGGGGATTTCCAGATTGACACTGTCCCATTGAACATTGATGGACGAACGCATGGTCACCAACGAATTCATGAAGGTCGCAACCAGTTCGCCGTGTTCCACAACCAATTCACCACTGCGGAAGACCATCTCTGCTGCGGGTGCTTTTAAGTCGGAAAATACAACCAAATCGGCAAAATACCCCGGAGCAACCGCCCCGCTGTGTTGCAAACGGAAGTACTCCGCTGTGTTCAGAGTTGCCATCCGGATCGCATCAATCGGACTCACCCCATGCTGGATCGCCACCCGCACCATATAATCAATGGACCCTTGATCCAGCAGGTCGGCAGGTTGGCGGTCATCTGTACAGAAGCAGATACGGCGGCTGTTTTCCGGAGTCACAACAGGCAGCAGGGTTTCCAGATTTCGGGCATTGGTGGCTTCTCGAATAAAAATCACCATGCCGGCGCGAAGTTTTTCACGGGCTTCTTCAACCGTCGTACACTCGTGGTCACTGCGGATTCCAGCCACGCGATATGCATTTAAGTGTTTGCCAGTCAATCCAGGACAGTGACCATCCAGCACTTTCTGCTCAAACATTTCAATTTTTTGCAGCACCTGGCTGTCTGCGAAAACCACGCCTGGATAATTCATCATTTCCGCCAACCCCAGCACCCATTTGTTGTTCAGCAGACCTTCCAGGTCTTCCGCTTCCAGCGCCGCGCCGGACGTTTCCATATGCGTTGCCGGAACGCAGCTAGATGCCATCACAAACATACTGAGGGGATTGTATTTTGCCGCATTGAGCATGAAACGAATGCCTTCCAATCCCAGCACATTGGCAATCTCGTGCGGATCTGTGATTACGGTCGTTACCCCGCGTCGCAAGACAGCCTTCGCAAATTCGGGTGGTGTACACAGGCTGCTTTCAATATGAACATGGGCATCAATGAAGCCCGGCGCGACGTACCGCCCCCCCAGATCAAGTAATTTTTTGGCAGCATAGCCTTTCCCCACACCGACAATCCGGCTTCCGGCAATGGCAATTTCCGTGGGATAAATTTCGCCCGTGTGGACATTAATGAGTTGTAAGTTAGTCAGGAGAAAATCAGCAGGCTCATCGCCGCGTGCAATCGCAATTTTTTGTGACAGTTCCATTACAATTGTCCTTCATAATTCTTCATACTATAACAGAAAAAAGCTGCTCTGTTCCGCCAAAGCAGCTTAACGAAGACCAGCGGAATAATCCGTCTAAGCGGCAGGAGATAGGATCAAGGTTAAAGTGAAGGTTGATCGGTAATAAACAAAACTCATTCCTTCTCGAAAGCGGTACCCAGGGCGGCGGGTGGGTCAGAACGCAGAAAACGCCGTGCAGGGGTCTGCCAGCGTTTTGGAAGCGCCACCACCAGATAATTTGCCACGCCGCTTGCCACAAACATCAGGGTAAGCAGCATCAGCAGCCAGGGAATCATATTCAAGATGTGTACCGGCAGGTTGATGGTGTCCTGACGCTGCAAATACAGCGCAAACGAGCGCAGCCCAACAATCAGATACGCGCCGAGGAGGATACGGAGCGGCTTCCAGGTGCCAAAAATGACTATTGCCAGGGCAATCCACCCCTGCCCAACCGTCAGGCCTTCGCGCCAGCCAAGCAGCACATCCAGCGAATAGGCTGCGCCAGCCAGCCCGACCAGCGATCCACCAATTGCCACATACACAAATCGCCAGAACTGAACTCGTGTTCCACGGACATAGGCTGCTGAAGGCCGTTCGCCCAGTGCCCTCAGAGATAGTCCTGGCCCGGTGCGATAAATCCAGAACCAGACTGCCGCCACCAAGACAAAACTGAAATAGACCATCAGGTTCTGACGGAAAAAAATTTCTCCAATCACCGGAATGTCTTTCAGAAGCGGGATCGGGGCGTAAGGAATTTCAACATTACCGCCAGGTAACCCGGTGTAATCGCGTCCCAGGTAAGTGCTTAAATCCGCACACAGCAAAGTCAGCACAAACCCCAGCGCAATCTGATTAACCTTCAGAGTCACGTTTGCACTGATAATCAGAATGGCGATCAGCATTCCTACCAGCATAGCGACCAAAATGCCTAATTCAGTGCTTTCTGTTTCATAAGCGACTGCAAATGCCGCCATCGCCGCCAGCACAATCGAGCCATCCAGCGATAGATTTACCACCCCAGCGCGTTCGGTAATAAGTTCGCCCTGTGCCGCAATCAGAAGCGGCGCAGCCGTTCCAACGATTTCCGCCAGCGTTTTAATCAGCGCCTCATTCATGAGCTTTTTACCTTAAGTTCTTCTTCGGCAGCACGCCTTGCCGCCTGGGCTGCCACTGCCCGCTTTTCCTGTTCCGCCTGAATCCGCTGCCGGATGCCATCAAACAGCAGCACTGCCAACACCAGAACACCCTGTAGCACATTCACCAGGGCCGCATCAATTTGCAGAGAGGACTCGACACGCTGGCCGCCGGTTGCTAAAAAGGCAAATACAAACGCGATGATTGGCACGAGCCATGGGCGAATCGAGGCCAGCAGAACCACCAGCAAGGCCAGAAAGCCTATGCCTCCGGAACTGTTCTGTTGAAGCTGTCCAATCGGAGGGTGCAGCACCTTGATCGCGCCGCCAAGCCCCGCCAACCCACCGCACAACAGCATCGCCAGCCACAAATTGCGTTCAGTAGGTATCCCCAGTGCCCGCGCTGAATTCTCGCTTTTGCCAATGGCTTTAAGCTGCAAGCCAAAACGCGAAAAATACAGGATCAGCGCGACCACAATAAAACCGCCCACTGTAAGCGCTACCGCCGTATTACTCAAATGTGACCGATCAATGATCCGCGAGGGCAGCAGGGTAAATTCGTCAAAGGCTTCGGTACGGCTGCCTGTTCCGCCGCGCTCCGGCGCCCAGGGGCCGCTAATTAAAAAGGCTGAAAACAACGCCGAGATAAAATTAAGCGCTACTCCACCAAAAATCTCATTCACGCCGCCACGTGTTTTCAAAATCCCTGCCAGCAGTCCCCACCCCGCCCCAGCAATACAAGCCAGACCAATTTCAGCGCCAAGTTGAACTGTTTTGGAATCATGACGAACAAACAAGGCGACGGCTGCCGCACCCAACGCACCCATCGTGAGCTGCCCTTCAATCCCGATATTCCACAATCCGGCTGTAAAAGTCAGCAGTAAACCCGTGCTGCACAGCATTAAGGGCATCCAGTTGATGAGGACACGGAGTTTTTTGCCATCAGTTTCCCATGCCCCATCATAAAGGGCGTCCCAGACATCCCGCATGGTGAAGCCCTCAGTGTTTAAGAGAATGGCAATTAAAATCAGCGCGGTGAGAACACCCGCCAGTAAAGGCAGGATTCCGACAACAGAATTTACGCCAGTCACCCGGAAAAGACGCCGCCAATCAGTCATGACGCAGCCCTCCAATTAACAACCCCAGATCATGCCGATTGATTTTGGCCGGATCACCTACCAGCGTGCAGCGCCCTGATGAAAACACCATGACTCGGTCACTATAGGCGACAATTTCATCTAAATCCGGTGAACTAAAGACAATCGCTGTTCCTTTTTCACGCCGGGAGAGAAGCAAGTGCCAGATGTTGCGAGCACTGTTCACATCCAGACCGCGCGTCGGGTTTTCCAGAAATGCAAGCCGCAGATTGTCCGCCAGCAGGGCCAGCGCTACACGCTGTTGGTTCCCGCCGGAAAGGGTCTGGATTGGGCTGAATGCCTGCCCGCGCACATCGTACTGTTTAATTCCTTCATTTGTGCGCCTCAAAGCCGCAAACCAGTTCACCCAGGGGATTTTACTCAATTTTGCCAGCGCGAAGTGCTGGGTCAGGGTCATCCCTGTAACCAGACCTTCTTCTAAACGCCCCGCCGAAAGATAGGCTAATCCGCGTTCACGTAAGTCCCGGTAGCTCATCCAGCGCGTAGGAATACCATCAAAATACACATGCTCCGTGCGGTCGCGCAGATAGCTCAGGAGTGAGATAAAAACAGGCCCCAGTGTCAATCCCAACAGGAGCAGCAGCGTCGTCGTGAACACAGTGGAGGAATAACCCATGAGATAATCAAAAAGAATAATCAGGCCTGCGAAGGCAATTCCACTCATTACATGATCCCGCCACGAAACCCGATTGAGCCCAGCACATTGCCGCATAAAGTCGCCCTGACCACTTCCATCTAACCCCGCTAAACCGATCACTTCCCCTTCTCTCACATCCAGAGTAATGTTCTCTATGGTGAGCAGTCGGGTTTGAAGGGTCAACTCTTTGACTTGCAGTATGGGCTGGCCGAGGGGCAAGGCCGGCAGGTTGTCAGAATCTGGCAGCAGCCCACGCGACAACTGTACCCAGTTCATGGTCCGTGTTGCCTTTTCCCGTACAGCCTCCTCTGTGTGACCAAACATCATACGTACCAGAGTGTCAGGAGGCTGCGGCATCGTGCAAGTTCCAGAGACTCTGCCATGCCGCAAAACCATGACTTCATCACAAAGTTCTTCCACATCCGCCAATTTATGGGTCACCAGCGCAATTGTCAGCTTATCTTCTGCCGCAAGCTGCTTGAGTGTGGAAAAAAGCGTCTGGCGCTGCGCCTCCGAAATCCCGGTGGTGGGTTCATCTAAAATCAGGAAACCGATTTTCAGCGAGAGCAGCCGTACAATTTCCAACTGCTGGCGCTCCCCAATCGTGAGGCCCTCGATCAGCATATCGGGGTCAAGGTGAAATCCAAAGCGCTGTGCGATAGATAAAAACTCCCTGCGTGCTTCACTACGATCCGGCAAAAATCCAGTTCGAGGATGAGAGGTCAGGTAGTTTTCCAGCACGGTCATTGGGGGAAAATCCAGAGGATCCTGGTACAACATCCCGATCCCGTTGTTCAAGGCATCACTTGGAGAATGAATCACGGTGGGTGTTCCATTAATTAAGAGTTCTCCCCCTGTGTCTGGCTGCTGGTAGCCAGAAATAATTTTCATCAGGGTACTTTTACCCGCGCCGTTTTCCCCTAAGATTGCGTAGATGCGACCTTCTTGAAACGTGTGATTGATGTCGTTGTTTGCTTTCAGGGGGCCAAAAGTTTTAGAAATGTGTCGTAATTCTAGCTGCATTAACAAGTCCTATTTGGGTCAGTCAACAACGAGTCTTTAGCCAGAAAATGGTCACTAAAAAAACCTGCACAGAATCGCGTTTTCTGTGCAGGTGAATATTCTAAAATCTACGATCCAGCGGGCACACTGTCACCCACCATGCCTTCAAGAAGCTGCGGCAGATACCAGATCTGCTCAGCGGTCGCTACTTCGCCTTCAGCAAGGTAAGCGGTGCCATCCTGCAAATTCAGAGGGCCAACCCACAAATTCAGGCCACCTTCCTCTCCCTGAGAACCCGCCGCCAGCGCTGCGATAAATTCATCTAACTGTGCAGAAGCTTCTTCGGAGAGCCCAGCGCCCTTGACAAACCCCACCGCTGTTGTGTCCGGGTTATTCAGGTCGCTCCAATCAGGGGCGTTCCAGTCCCAGGAGGGGGCAAAGGTGCCATCGAGAATGGACTGAATAAGATCTACGTAAGCCGGGCCCCAGTTGAAATACGGAACACCAAGGCAGGCTTCAGGTGCTTCATCACATGCACCCTGGAAGTCATACGGAATAGCCCACACCGCTTCACCTTCACGGCTGCGCTGTCCTGCCACCACGATAGCTTCAGTGGTATCAATACCAGAAATCACCACATCCGCACCCCCATTGAAGAAGTCGTTGACAACCTCTGTGGGATCGAGGGTAAAACCGGGAATATTAAACCAGAAACCAATCCAGACCACTTCAAAACCGAGATCCGCGCCGCTCATACCACGATAGTTCTCATAGCAGTATTTCGCGCCAAGATAGGCCGAGGCTGCCAGACGACGGGTTTCATCGTTGATCAGCGGCCCCAGATAGGAAATCTTGCCTGTCTGGGTGGTCAGGGCTGCCGCACAGCCTGCCATCATCTTGCCATATTCCATCTCGCCCATAATGTTGGTCACATTGGGAGGCGCATCCCCTGTGAGTACCGCGTCACCGGATACATGCAGGAAGGTGACATCAGGATACAGCGGGGCAACAGCGTTGACATCGTTTTTGTACTCATCCGAATTTGCGATGATCAACTTGGCACCCTGGTCAACCAGGTCTTCCACTACCAGTTCCAGAGGGCGATCCGGGCTATCGGCTGGATTAATGCTTTCCACCCAGATCATTTTGGTACCGGGGATATTTTCTTCAACATACAGGCCTGCTTCATAATGCGCCTGACTCCAACCCCGGTCATCATGCGGACCAACCATCACCAGGCCAAAAACGAACTCTTCATCCTGTGCAACCGAAGTTGCTGCGATGGGCAGCAGCCCCACCACAAGTACCAGTATTAAGACATATCGAAAGCGAAACATCTTCGTTCCTTTCAATTTTTGCAAATACAGTCTAACGACGCCTGACAGGCTTCGCAACAAATTTGTGCTGAAGAAAGTCATCCTTTTTTCGTGAGTTTTGTATAAACAAAAAAACCCGCTGAAGCGGGTCTTGAATAGGGCAAGGCATCCAATTTTCTGGTCGGTTGACAGTACGTTACTAACGAGGACGCACTGCCGTTTGTACCATGTTTAATATGTCCAATACCCACTGTATGAAGAAGCGCGTTATCATCAGACCATACCGGATGGGCGGGAAATTAGCCCCAGCCTCCGGGTCTGGTTTGGACTCCAGGGCGGTATTCACCTGTAAATTGAGCAGATAGACTATGCCGCCGATGAACAATCCCGTTGCCAGAACCGCCCCAACTACGACTACAGCAAATACCAAGAATTTGACTTCCTGACGCCCGCTGATGGTGACAATGCCCAGTAAATTAAATTCACCCTCACCATACGCGGAAGTATCTGCGGTTTCGGCGGTAACCTGATGCTGCTTGGGTAGAAAATCAGCCAGCGGCAGCAGCCCAAGCGCAATGACCGTTATTGCCAGCACCAGCACCACGATTCCCACCGCAGGCAGTGCCCCCATCAACGGTGTAAGTGGATTATTGCTCACACGGGGAGCATCCGGGTCAGCCGGAATACGCGGCACGATGGCTCGTTCAGGAAATTTCGTGGGGACACGCCCGTAAATTGCACCCGCGCCCCACAGATAGCCCAGCGCCCCACCGAACAGCGCAAACATGAACGTGGCCTGGTCATCCCAGAAAATACCTCTATCCCCAATCAGGGGAATGTCGTTCAAAAATTCCCAGCCAATCAGATACATAGGAGAGCCAAGAAAATTCTGCCGGATAAACCCGACCACCAACACGGCAATGACCAATCCCACCACAAAGCCAGTGATTGCCCGGAAAAAACCGGGGTATAAAAGAGGTTTCAACATTCCTTTAATCTCCAGCAGGTTCGTCTGCTAACGAGTCCGCATGGCGATGAGCACCGCCCTCCAGGGTAATCTGGGGACGTTCGCCGCGCAGGTATGCATAGGCTTCTTCCGTGCCATAACCATAAGGATCAACAGCCGGAATCGGCTGTTCCAGAAAGTTATGCTTTGGCGGTGGCGAGGTTACTGTCCACTCCAGGGTGAGCGACTGCCAGGGATTGTTGCCAGCCTTCCTGCCCAACAGCAGCGAGTAAGCAGCATTCACAATAAAGATCAGAGTGGAGAAGCCCAGGATCATCGAGCCAATAGTCGCCAGACGATTCAGATCAGTAAACTCCTCGGCATACCAACCCACACGACGCGGCATTCCGCTCGCGCCAAGGAAGTGCATCGGGAAGAAGGTCAGGAAAAAGCCGACGTAAGTAAACGCAAAGTGTACCCGTCCCCAGAAGGCGCTCATCATGCGCCCCGTTACCTTAGGCCACCAGAAGTACAGGCCTGCGTAAATTCCGAAGACGCTGCCGCCAAACAGGACAAAATGCAGGTGCGCGACCACAAAATAGGTGTCGTGCATATGAACATCCACTGGCACCGATGCCAGCATGACGCCGCTAATTCCGCCAATCACAAACATGGAAAGGAAACCCAGCCCAAACAACATAGCCGGCTGAAGGCGAATTTTGCCTGCCCAGATCGTTCCCAGCCAGCTAAAGATCTTTATCCCCGTCGGCACGGCAATAATCATGGAAGTGACCATGAAGGGAATACGAAGAGTCGGGTTGAGGCTGGAGAACATATGATGTGCCCACACCAGGAAGCCAAAGAAAGCAATCCCAAACGAGGACATCGCAATCGCCCGGTATCCAAAAATGGGCTTGCGAGAAAAGACCGACAGCACCTCGGAGAGAATACCCATTGCGGGCAGCACCATGATATACACCGCAGGGTGAGAATAGAACCAGAAGACATTCTGCCACAGCAGCACATCGCCTTCGCCGCCGCCGGACTGGAAAAAGGAGGTTCCGGCAATACGTTCAAACAGCAGCATGGTAATCCCACCTGCCAGGAAGGGTGTTGCCAGAATTTGCAGCAGGGCCGTCGCCAGGATCGCCCAGCACAACAAAGGCATCTGCCAGTATCCCATCCCTGGCGCACGCAGATTGACAATGGTGACGACAAAATTGACCGCGCCGAGAATCGAGGACAGTCCTAACAGGTGAACCGCAACAATCCACAGGGTTTGCCCATCCGGTGAAATGGCACTCAGAGGAGGATAGGCCGTCCAACCTGCTTCGGCTGGGCCGACTGCATACCCAAGCAGCAGGATAAAACCTGCCGGGGGAATCAGCCAGAATGCGAACGCATTCAACCAGGGGAAAGCCATGTCCGCTGCCCCGATCTGCAAGGGTATGATGTAGTTCGCAAACGCCCCGCCCATCGGAATGATAAAAAGAAAGATCATGACGGTGGCGTGCATGGTAAAGAGCGAGTTATAGGTTGCGCCCTCGAAAAAATCGCCTGCTGCCGGGTTATAGAGTTCGGTGCGGATCAGCAGCGCCAGGGTTCCACCAAAAAGGAAAAACAGGAACGCTGTCACCCCGTACTGGATACCGATCACCTTATGGTCGGTACTCCAGGTGAGATACTCCCACCAGGTTGTACGTTCCTCAGCGGCATGTTCATGAGTACCTTCATAGACGCCAACTGCATTGGTTGCCATAACTTTACTTCCTCACCACTTAATTGTCTTTCGGTGCTGCCAGATACGTCACCAGAATGTCCAGGTCTTCCGGTGTAATTCGCGTCGCAAAATTCTGCGGCATGATGCCTGCACTATAACCGGAAACCACAAACGCATTCGGATTCAGAATGGAAGTGCGGATATACTCTTCCGCAGATTCGTAGCCCGAATAAGTTGCCGCGCGTTCCTCAAGACCGTTCAGCGACGGCCCCTGCCCCATATTCAGGGAATTTGCGTCTGTTAGTTGATGGCAGGTATTGCAGCCATATGTGGCAAATAAACTGCGCCCTAACGCCTTGAGTGCATCCAGGTTTTCGAGTGCTTCCTGACGCTGGCGTTCCTTTTCACGTTCGATTTCGCGCAGCCCTTCAAGGAACTGCTCATATTCTTCATCGGTGACGACGAAGGCCTTGCCGCGCATCCGCCCATGCAGTGCTCCACACAGTTCAGCACATACGACATCGTAGCCAAAATCCAACTCATCCAACTGGTCAACCGTCAGTGTGGGGTCATAAATATCAATCACGCTGGGATCAGGCAGTCCAGTATGTTCATTGGGAGTAAAGCGCAAATTGGTGGTGCGCCCCGGCATAACATCCTGTTTAACCCGGAAAGCGGGCACCCAGAAAGCGTGAATCACATCCAGGCTGTTCATACTCAGCTTAACCGCTTCATCTTCCGGGACGACCAGAATGTGATTAATCTTCAAAACATACTGCTCATCAGGATACTCAAAGCTCCAGAAAAACTGCTGCCCGGTGACTTTGATTTCTTTTTCGTTATCTTTGGCTTCAGTTGTGTCAACCAGCACCTGAAAACTATAGATAGTCAGAACAAAAACGATGATGGCGGGAATGATTGTCCAGACGATTTCCAGGGTATTGTTGCCGTGAATTGGCGGGCCATCCGTGTCATCATCCTTGTCCCGCATGAATCCATAACGGACAGCGAAGTAAAATATGCAGGTTTCTACCAGCAGGAAGATAAACGTTCCAATTGCCAGCATAAAGCGAAACAGGTTGTCTACCGCGTCAGCTTCCACTGTCGCAGCTTCCGGCATAAACCATTCCGCCCCATACAGGTACACGAATACGCTGATAACAGTCCACACGATAACGGCGACCACAATCAACGGATAATTGATAGTCTGATTCTGCTCAGGCCTCTTCGCTACACTCATACACCTTTGCCTAAACTAAGTTAATAAAAAGACACCGCTATGTGACAACTTTCACAACGCCCTACAAATGTACTGAATTTGTCGGGTTTCGTCAAAATTAGTTTTTGAGTCGAATCTGGTAGATTGCACCGGCATCATCGTCAGAAACGTACAGGTTGCCGTCGCCAGACATGATAACGCCCCAGGGACGCCCACGCAAATCACCCGGTTCTTCGCTCAGCCACCACCCTTCGCCGAAATATTCAAAGTCGTCACTGACCAGTTCACCCGTCGCCGGGTCAACATCGAGTCGCAAAAGACCTAAACCAACCTGCTTTCCGGCCTTATTAACGCCCCCATGCAGCGTAACGAACACATCCCCCTGATATTTCTCAGGAGCATCAGGATTGGCATAAAATGCCAATCCGCTGATATTACCCTGGGGGTCAAGTGTCACTAACGGTTGGAGGACACTCTCACACCCACCCGCGAAGTTCGGGTCAGCAAGGATGCCAGCATGACAGGCAGGCCACCCCGCAAAATCACCATTTTGAACCGCATAGAGGCTTTCCGGTACATCCTGCGAAAAACCGGGGCGTCCCTGTACGGCGACCCAGATCTGCTGGTTCACCGGGTTCACCGCCAGCGCCGTCGGATAGTACAAGCCACTGGCAAAAGTGCGCTCGTTGCTCCCATCAAGCGCATAGACCAGCACCGCCGCCCGCCGCGAATCGGTTTCATCGCAGCCCGCGCAGCTTGCCTCCACCGTCACATAAAGCTCGTTGTCGTGAATCAGCAGCGCGTACATATTGCTAATTTCCTCATCCTGGTTGCGCCCTGCCGGAAGGTCGTCAATGATGATTTGCTTTTCCACGACCTCATACTTCTCATCCAGACGCACGCGACTCACTTGGCTGGCTTCCGCCAGATACAGCCATCCGTTATGGAACGCCAGACCTGTCGGCACGGCTAATCCATCCAGAACAGTAATTTTTTTGTCAGCTACGTGATCTCCATCTTCATCTGGCAGTGCCACCACGCGGCCTGCTCCACGATCCGAGACAAACAGGACGTTTGTTTCTGGCTGAACTGCCATGTAACGAGGGGCAGACAGATCCATTGCAAAAACAGTGATCTCAAAGTCGTCTGGCACGGCAACCCCTGGGACTTTTTCACCAGTACGGAGAAAACGTTTATCCGGCAGCCCTCCCAGTGCCACAAAAACAATTCCCAGGACAGCAGAAATAATGGCCAGCACACCAAGAAAATACGCCTGCAAGCGCATCCGTCGCTTGAGTTGAAGTTCGGTTACCATTGTTCCAGATTTCACGAGTGTTTGTGAGAATTATCGCATATGGTCGCGCTGATGACTAGGTTGGTGTTATTATGGCTGTTAGCAATTAGCTTTTAGCAGTTAGAGGGGTGTGCTGACTGCTCAGGAGATCATGATGCGGCGTTTGTCTATGCTTTTTCTGCTGATCCTCTTTCTCTTCTCAGCCTGCCAGGAAAAGGAAGCCCAGGTACCTTTGCCCACCGAGGCCAAACCGGAGGAAGTCCAAACAGCGATCATTAAGACTCAAAACGCCCCACCCCCCGGTTTCGACAGCATCGCCTTTAACCCAATTGACTACAACCGTGAAAAACTGCCGGGCTGGGCATTTGAAGTAACGGTCACTTTTACCGGTCAGTACACCGTTACAGGGGAAGAAGCGACAGGTTACATGCTGATGCGGGTATGGGAAAACAGTGTTTTGCGGCAGCGGCGGGTGCTGCTGCAATTTGATGGGGAGGCGCTTTCCGGCAGTGTAACCCGTATTGAGGCAGTGCGGGTTGAAAATGATTTTTACCTGGTCGATTCTAACCGCATCTGTACTATTAATAATGAAGCAGCACAGGACATCGCGACTCTGTCTGCGGGGCGTATTGTAGGCGGGTTTACGCTGGCGATTCCCACCGGGCGTGTTGACCAGCTTCTTGAGTTTCCTGCCTACCAATATGGATTCGATAAAAACAACCTTCAGATCAGCATCTTCCAGGAACAACCCAGCACAGTAGACATCTTAGGGGGCGAAGCGTGGCTCATTCCTGAACTCAATGTGGTTGGACGGTTCGGCGTCGGCATGAATGTCCATAATGCCAAAATCCTGTTTGGCGAAAACGCGGTTACGGGCGAATTGAACTACCAGTACAATCTGGTCGATGTGAATGAGACCCAGGACATCGCCATCCCAAACGGCTGTTAATTAAATGTTCTAATCTGCTATAATTTGGGGATACTTTGTTTCCCGATACCATGAGGCTGATATGCGTGTTTCGGTTTTGCAAGAAAATCTTTATAAAGGCTTGAGCATCGTCAACCGGGCTGTTCCTTCTCGCCCGACCTTACCTGTCCTCGCCAATGTGTTATTAGTGACCGATAACCAGCGGCTCAAGCTCTCCGCAACGAACCTTGAACTGGGGATCACCTGCTGGATAGGTGCCAAGGTGGAAGAGGAAGGAGCGACAACAGCCCCATCCCGCACGCTGTTGGATTTAGTCAGCAATCTTTCTCCGGAACGGGTTGACCTCTCGCTGAATCCGCGAAACCAGGTCATGAATCTGAAATGTGGCAGCACAACTGCCAACATCAAATGTGTTGATGCCTCTGAATACCCGCTGGTGCCGGAAGCCGATAGCAGCCGGGGTGTAGCCATCCCAGCCGATGCTTTTAAGGAAATGGTGTCGCACGTGGATTTTGCTGCGGCAAAAGAAGATAATCGTCCAGTGCTGACAGGTATTCTCACACGCTTCGAAGAGGATAAGGTCACGATGGCCTCAGCCGATGGCTTTCGTCTGTCGGTGCGGCACACCCTGCTTGAAGCGCCAGTACAGGAGCGTACTGAGATTATCATCCCCTCCCGTACCCTCACTGAAGTTGCCCGTATTATCAGCGATAATGACCCGCATGTGCTTATCTCCCTGCCAGAGGGCCGCAATCAGGTCATGTTCCATCTCGCTGACGTAGATATTGTGTCCAGCCTGATTGAAGGTGTATTTCCGGAATACGAGGCCATTATCCCGCGTAAACATGCTACCGTGACCCAGGTCTACACTGACGAACTGCTTCGCGCCTGCAAACGGTCAGAGGTTTTTGCCAAGGATGCTGCTAACGCTGCCAAAATTGTCATTAATCCAGCGGAAGCTGGCCCCGGCAGTATCCTGGTAACTGCTACGTCCCAGGAAAAAGGCGACAATCGCGGCCTTGTGGACGCTTCAGTAGACGGGGATGAACTGGAAATCTCGTTTAACATCCGCTACCTCATTGATGTGCTGTCGGTTATTAAGGAGGATCAAGTCATCCTGGAAACCAGCGGCTCCGCGATGCCAGGGATCGTTCGTCCGGTGGGACGTGACGATTTTCTTCATGTCATTATGCCTATGTCCACAGGGCGTTAAATTTCTATGAAAAATGAACGGGTAGGGTTTTCGATTCCGCGACTCTGCATTAACTTTAAGAGGGGGCATCACGTTGTTATGACCGCCCTGTCCGTTCGAAATATGTTACACTCATAGAGTGACTTCGGAGAAAAGATGAGCGCTCTGGTTCTCTATATTGAGGATGACGATAACAACCGAGTACTGGTGGAGCGCGTGCTGAAGGCCGAAGGTTATCGCGTCATTACAGCATCGCGTGCCGAAACGGGCATTGCGCTGGCGATGGAACATTTACCTGATATTATCTTGATGGATATTAATATGCCAGAAATAGATGGCTTCATGGCAACAGCGCGTTTGAGAGCCGTCGCTACCCTCAAGGATGTTCCCATTGTAGCGGTCACAGCCAACGTCATGAAGGGTGATCGGGAGCAAACTCTGGCAGCAGGCTGTGATGGATATATTCCCAAACCGATTGATATTGACACTTTTCCATCTGAAATAGAGACATTTTTGCAACAGGGAAAGTAATTCATTGAAGGATACACGGATGATTGACAATAACGGCACAAGTATGCCGATTGATCCAGCCGAAGCACATGTCCTGGTCGTCGAAGATAACGTTCCTAATTTTGTACTCATTGCCCGCATGTTAGCTTTTATGGGCGTTCAGCGCTGTGAATGGAAAACCTCGGGATGGCAGGTTGTCCAGTTTGCCGATACCTTACCTCGTATTGATCTGATTCTGATGGACATTCGACTGCCCTATGAAGACGGATACCAAGCGCTGCAAAAAATCCGTGCCAATCCTCGTCTGAAAGACACGCTTGTCGTCGCAGTGACCGCCGAAGCCAGCGAAGAGCAAATGCAAAAAGCCATTTCGGCGGGTTTTAATGGATTTCTGGGTAAGCCATTGGATCCAGATCGGTTTCCAGATCAGATAAGACGCTTACTTTCCGGGGAACAGGTCTGGGAGTGGCACTAGGCAGTCTGGCGTGCTGGCGTACCCCGTTTATCCGACCCCCTGTTTTTACTCCTGTTATCGGGGGTCAGTTTTTTTAGGTAGGAAGCGCTCCTACGAGGAGTAGATTTGGCTATGAATGAAGTCTTCCGGTTAGACCCCTATGCCAGTGTTACTGATAGACAGCGAGCATTCGCCCTATATCGGCTAGCGACTCTGGCACTGGTTGTCCTGATCCTGGGTCTGTTTACCCAGTTTATCAGTTACCTGATCCCTTCAATGGATGATGAGCCAGTTCTTTTTATCATTGCTGTGGCAAGTGCTATCCTTTTTATGGGATATTCTATTCGGCTGACCCAGCAGGGAAAGATTCGCCCGGCAGCGTGGCTGTTTGTACTCGCTGGTTTCTGGGTGGCAACTCTTTCTACCAATAACACCGGAACATCCTTCCTTGGCATGATTTGGATCACGCTGGCAACTTCGGGGCTGATTCTCAGCACGCGGGATGTCCAATGGGTCGTCGGCGTAACCGCCGGAATATTATTAATAAACTTTCTCAAAGTTGATGTGGTTTACGAGCGGGAACTCCCCTCCGCCCTTAGCATTTACACGATTATCGGCGTCAGCACAGTCTTTGGTCTCCTGTCCTGGTTGGTTTCACGAAGTGTCAGCACCGCAGCGGATGTGACTGCCCTGAACGAAACCCAGCGCCGTCTCCTGTTGACCGAGACCAGCACCGTTGTTACCCAGCAAATCTTCGCCCGCCGTGATCTGGAAATTCTGCTCAAGGATACGGTCGAACTGCTGATTAACCAGTTTGCTGACATCTATCATGCCCAGGTGTTTCTCATCGATCCGGCGACAAAAGAAGCCAAATTACGGGCCAGTACGGGTGAGATCGGAAGCGCACTGCTTGCCAAAGGGCACAGCTTACCCGTTGGCAGTAAAAGTGTCATCGGGCAGGTCACAGCGCAAGGCAAATGGGTGCTCGCCAGCGATACAACTACTGACCCGTTTCACCGCGCCAATGAGCTGCTGCCCAATACCCTGACCGAGCTTGCACTGCCGCTGCGGTCTAAAGACAGCATTATCGGCGCGCTGGATTTGCAAAGCACTAAGCGCAATGCCTTCACCGAAAGTGATGTGTCAATGTTCCAGACCCTGGCAGACCAGATTGCAGTAGCAGTCGATAATGCCAGATTATTCCACGAAGCACGGGAGGAAGCCCAGCGTGCACGCGCTCTGGCAGAGGCCAGCCAGATCACCAACCAGATTTCAAAAGACATCAACAAAGGGCTGAGTGAACTCTTTGAAACCATCGCACGCCCCGGCAATTTTACGCACTGGTGGGCAGGGATATTGCAGCCAGGCAGCCATATGCTGAATCGTATCAGCGCTCATAACATTGATGGCACAGCCTTGCTGCTGCCGGATCAATTCGACATATGGAAAGACCAGAACACCATCACGACAGCAGTTCAAAGCAAACGACAGGTAGTAATCAACAACATGGCAGGCCTTCCCTACGAGATGCGCCAGATGTTTGGTAAGCATATCGTGATGCCGATTCTAAATCGTGAAACCCAGGAATTAGTTGGTGCAGTGTTGGTTGGGCGGCCTGAAGTCGGCGCAGACTTGGACGAACGTGATTTTGAACTGGTGTCCAGTCTGGTAAGCCAGGTGAGTATCACTTTGGAAAACCAGCGATTGTTCCGGCAAATCGCCAGTGAACAGAAGATTTTGCAATCGATTATTGATGCTACTCCCGCCGCCATCGTTGTGGTTAACACGCAAATGATTATTCAGGTGACCAATGAGCGGGCGCGTAAGATTCTTGGAGAAGAATTTGTTCCGGGCAGAAATTTCACAGACATCTTCCACGTATATCGTGCCCGCACCCATGAGCCCTACCCTCAGGAGGAAATACCCATCTTCCTGACGCTGGAACACGGTCAGATTTTTTCGGCAGAAGACATGGTGATCCGTCAAACCGAAAACCATCCCATTGACCTGCTTTCGTGGGCAGCGCCCCTCAAGGATGAGTATGGAAATATCACAGGTGCTGTCGCAGTTTATCAGGACATCACCGAACTCCGGGAACTGGAGCGTGCCCTGCAAGATAGCCTGAGCGAAACCACCAAATTGTATGAGGCTTCGCGGGCCATTTCTCGCGCCAACGATGTTTCCAGCATCAGTGATGCAGTCATTGACGAGATGCAGATGCTGCATCCAAGCAAGGTTTACGTCACGCTGCAACAGCAGAACAAGCATGGGGAAATCACCACAGCACTGGTGGGCATCTGGCCTGAATCGGAAAAACCGCTTGTACTTGATGACCTTGACATTCCACGCTCGATTATTGTCCCAGACCGCGGCCTGAGTTCATCCAATTTCACCTTCGCCACCCGGAACATTCAGACAGTGCCCGGAATCACGGAGGAAGAAGCGAACCGCCTGAGAGAAATGGGGGTTAATGCGCTGGTCGTCATGCCGCTGGATGTTCGCAATCAATATTTTGGATCAATCATTGCCACTTTTGAAGATGAGCGCACGTTCACTCCGGACGAACGCCGCTTTTTGTTGACCCTGGCAGATCAGGCCGCTATCGCGCTGGACGCTGTACTGCTGTTTGAGAGCACTCAGGAAGCGCTGCAATCGACCGCTAATTTATATCGTGCCAGTCGTGCCATTGCGGAAGCCCAGGATATTACCGAGGCGCTGGAAGTGCTGCAATCGCAGCTTATGATGCTGGAGCCTGACCGCATTGATGTGATACTGTCCGATGATCCGGAAGACTTTTCCAAGATGAATCATGTTCTGGCCTGGGCAAAAAATGAAATGGACGCAGAGCTGTCCTCCCTTCCCCAGGTTGAAGATTACCCGTCGGACATCTTAAGCCGCGAACAGTATTTCATTGACAATGTGGCTGATGCCCCGCTGAGTATTCCTCTGGTGCGAGCGTTGATTGAGTCTGAGTCACCCTATCGTGCTGTCGCGTCTGTGCCGTTTCGCGCTACCGGACAGCCGACAGGTCGCCTGACCGTCGCTTTCAAACAACTGCGCCTGCTTTCAGAGGAAGAACAGCAATTCATGCGGATGCTGGCAGACTCAACCGCGTACATCATCGAAAATGATATGCTGTTCAAACAAACTCAGGACTCGCTGGAGGAAACGGGCATCCTTTATCAGGCGATTCGTGCTTTTGCCAATGCGGAAAATAAGGATGGGGTGCTTCAGGCAATTATTGACTACGCCGCAGACCCGGCAGTTGACAAGGCACTGCTGTGCACCTTGCTCACCGAAAAATGGGAGTCGTCCGATGCGTTAATGGAAGTAACCTCCAGTTGGGTGCGCGGTGATGCCGTAGACCTGACTGGAATGCGCTTTACGGCTGAGCAGTTTCCAAGCTGGGAGCAAATATCGACCACTGAAATTCTGTGGGTGGATGATGTGATGGAAGAACCCAGCCTGGATGAAACTGCACGTATGGGTTATCGGGCATTGGATATTTCATCCTTTGTTATCGTCCCTCTGATTGCTTCCGGCAACCCCATCGGGGCAATCTTGCTGGGGTCCGCAGAACCACGCCAGCATTCCGAGCGCGAAATCCGGATTTACCAATCGCTGGCCGATCAGGCTGCCATCACCCTGGAAAACAATCGCTTATACGAACAATCCGAACGCCGTTCGCGCCAGCTTGGAACATCGGCACAAGTCAGCCAGGCGGTCAGTTCAATTCTGCCATTGGATGAACTGCTCCCCAAGATGGTGGACTTGATTAAAGACGCTTTCAATTATGATCATGTGCAAATATTCCTGCTGGATGATGACGCTGAAAATGCCGTTCTGAAAGCCTCCACAGGTGAGGCCGGACGCCAGTTGTTGTCGATTAAGCACTTCCTGCCTGTCGGATCACGCTCGGTGATCGGTCAGGTGACTCTGTATGGCCGCCCCTCCATCGCTCTCGACACCGCCGACGCACGAGTGATCCATAAACCCAATCCATACCTGCCCAACACCCGATCTGAAATGGCTGTCCCCTTGATCTCCAAAGGACAGATTCTTGGTGCGCTGGATGTCCAGTCGAATCAACCCGGTGCATTTACGGACGAAGATGTGCGAATCCTATCCACACTGGCAGACCAGCTTGCTACGGCGATTGAAAATGCGTCTTTGTTTGAACTCTCGCAGCGCCGCAGTGAGGAAATGAGTTTCCTTTTCCACGTTACGGTAGAAGCAACCGGTTCTGAGGAAATGGACCAGATTTTGCAGCAGGTGAGCGAACTACTCCTGCATCAGATGGAAGCCTCGCTGGTGGTACCATATATGGTGAACCCAGCCCGGAAACAACTTGAACCCGGCGCTCTTGCCAGCGTCAACAGTGCGCTGGTGCGGGAAAACCTTCCCAGTTTCTCTCTGGACTCGAATGATATCCTGGCTGAAGTGGCTCGTCTGCGTAATCCGATTCTCCTCAGCAGTGTTCGGCGCGAGCGCAATTACACCCCACGATGGGACTCGATCCAATCCGGAATTTATATGCCCCTGCTGTCTGGCGAAAATTTGATTGGTGTGCTGGTCATGGAAAGTGAACGCGCCAACAAATTTGATGAAAACACCCTGCGGCTGCTCCAGGCGCTCACGGGGTCACTTTCGGCGATCATCCAGAATTCCCGGCTGCTCAAAGAGCTCAAGGATGCCAATGAACGCCTGCGCGAAGTGGATAAGCTCAAGACAAACTTCCTCGCAGCCATGAGCCACGAACTCCGCACTCCGTTGAACTCAATCATTGGGTTCTCGCGTGTTATTTTGAAAGGGATCGACGGGTCCATCAATGAGCTCCAGGAACAAGATCTCCAGACCATTCATGACAGTGGCAAACACCTATTGGGTCTGGTGAATGATATTCTTGACCAGGCCAAAATCGAAGCGGGCAAGATGGAACTTTCTCATGATTACTTCGACCTCTCGAAAGTAATTAAGGGCGTGATGTCCTCGGCAAAAGGGCTGACCAAGGAAAAGGACATCCGGCTGAACACAGAAATGGACAATGACCTGCCGCTGGCTTATGGAGATGAATTCCGCACCCGCCAGATCATTCTGAATCTGGTTTCCAACGCGGCCAAGTTCACCCTCAAAGGCAGCATCACCACCTCCGCCCATGTCATTACCGAAAATGACCGAAAATTTATCCAGGTATCAGTCACAGACACGGGCATTGGCATTAAGGAGGAAGATTTCGCTATGCTGTTCGAATCCTTCCAACAGGTCGATAGTTCCACCACCCGTGCCGCTGAGGGAACAGGTCTGGGCTTACCGCTCGCCAAATCTCTGACCGAGCTACAGGGCGGGCGCATCTGGGTGGAAAGCGAAGTCGGCGTAGGCTCGACCTTCAGTATCACAGTACCCACCGACCCAATTGAACCCCCCGATGAACAGGATGTGGAGGAAGAACGCCCTCTTGAAGTCCCGCCGCCGCCCAAGTTTGTGCTGGCGATAGAAGATGACGTAGACATGATTAACCAGTATCGCCGTTACCTGAGCCGAAATGGGTATGAAGTGATCGGAGTCACCAAGCCCGATGAGGTCATGGAGAGGCTGGGTACCTACAACTGCCTGGCGATTATCCTGGACGTGAACATGAATGAGGGGCGCGGTTGGGAAGTGCTGTCCCGGCTCTCCAACCATGAAAATCAAGTTCCGGTGATCGTGTGCAGTCTGAACGACGACGCCGAACAGTCTTCTCGTTTAGGGGCGGTAAAACATCTGATTAAACCTTTCCTGCCCGATCAGTTAAACGAGGCTGTTCGTGAAATTGACACGAAGGTTTCCCAGATACGCTGAAATGACATGGCATCTCAACTAATGCTACAATGAGCAAGGCCATTGTAGCATTTTCGTCATTATCACCTTTATAGGACTGAAACTGTATGCTAGCAGCACCCTACATTGACAGTGAATTCGCTATTATCCATCAACAAATCCATCTTTACTGTACCAACTGTGGTTATCATGCCCCGTATGAAAAGCCGCTGCCCAAATGTCCGGTGTGTGGTGAAGACTATCTCCACGCGCAGTATGATTTGCCAGCTCTTAAACAAAAGCATTGGGCAGAAATTATCCAGAAACGCAAACCAGGATTATGGCGCTTTCGTGAACTGCTGCCCCTTCTCAACGCGGAAAATATTGTGACGTTGGGCGAAGGTGGCACACCGCTTATCCATATGAAAAACCTCGGCTCGATGCTTGGCCTGAAATATCTTTACTTTAAAGACGAACGCCAAGGGCCCACCAATTCTTTTAAAGATCGGCAGGCCTCGGTGGCTATCTCGGTGATGAAAGAGCAGGGAATCCGAGAAGCTGTTGTCGCCAGCACAGGGAACGTGGCTATTGCTTATTCCGCCTATGCAGCACGGGCAGGCATCAAACTCTGGGCGTTTTTACCCAGCCGAGTCCCCAACGACAAAATGCGCGAGGTGGCCATCTATGGCACAGAAGTCATTAAAGTGACTGGTACATATGACCAGACCAAAGAAATGGCGGCAAAATTCGCTGAGCATCGTGGTATTTTCTATGATAAAGGGATTAAGAGTATCGCGGCGATGGAGAGCATGAAAACCATGGCTTTTGAAATCGCCGAAGATTTAGGCTGGCGTACTCCGGATTGGTTTATTCAGGGCGTCAGCGGCGGCATGGGGCCGATTGGAGTGGTCAAGGGCTTCGAGGAACTAATCGAACTTGGGTTGGTGGACAAAGTCCCCGCCATTGGCATTGTTCAGTCCAGTGGATGTGACCCGATGATTCAGGCATTTAATCATGGGCAGCCGGTCGCCGTTCCCGTCGAAAATCCCAACACGGTCATTGCGACCCTGAGCACGGGTAACCCTGGGCGTGCCTATCAAATTCTGTGGGAACTCATGCAGAAATATGGAGGGGCAGCCGCAAGCGCTACCGATCAGGAAGCGTTTAATGTCACCAAAATCATGGCCCAAACGGATGGCGTTTCCGTTGAACCGGCAACGGCGGTTGCATTTGCCGGACTTATCAAAATGGTGCGGCAAGGCAAAATTCACCCCAATGATGTCGTCGTGTTTAACTGTTCAGGGCATACATTCCCGGTCGAAAAATCCATTCTCGGAGATGACTGGGCAAAACAGGTCGATTTATCCGATATTGGTACAGCGCGTCAACTGCCTGAAACAGGGATTATTTCCGCGCTGCAAAATGTTGGCCCGAAAGTCAAGCAGGTGCTTATCATTGAAGATAACGTCGATTCGGCGCGGTTGCTGCGGCGCGTCCTGGAAAATCGAGGGGGCTACAACGTTCATGTAGCGGAAGATGGGCTGCAAGGCCTCCACATGGTTGAAACGATCCACCCAGACTTAATTATCACCGACCTGATGATGCCGCAGATGGATGGCTTCCAGGTCATTGATACAATCAAATCTCATGAACATTACAGCCACATCCCGATTATCGTCGTCACGGCCAAGGAACTGACGGTGAAAGAAATGGCGCGGCTAAACAGCCAGATTGATACGATCCTACGCAAAGGGTCGTTCTTAAGCGAAGATCTGTTGCAGAACATCATGGAAGCGCTCAAGTAACCTACGAACTTCTAAACGGAACGATCATGAAGCGATGACAAAAAAACAATCTGGTTACATAGCGGTTGTGTTATCGCCCATTTTCCTGGGTCTATCCCCCATTTTTGGCAAATTGGTGCTGGAAAGTGGCACCGACCCTCTCACCGTTGCCGCCATGAGAAACACGCTTGTTGCAGTGTTCCTGTGGACTTTTTATGCGATCTTCTGGCGGAAATATATTTACATTTATCCGGCTGGCCTCATCGCTTGCATAGCGATTGGTGTCACCAATGGCATTGGCTCGATTTTTTACTATTCCGGCCTGAACAACCTGGATGCATCCGTTGCCCAGCTCCTCAACAGCAGCTACCTCGCTTTTGTCCTGATCCTGACCCGGCTAGGCGGCGCAAAATTTGGCACACGAACCATCAGCCGGGTTTTTGTAGCGCTGTTCGGTATTTTCCTGATTACTGGCGGCCTGACCGGCGATAACACCTGGCTTGGTATTGGTCTGATGACTGGAAACGCCATGTTGTTCGCCGGAACCGTTGTTATGAGCCAGCGCATTCTGTACGAAATGCCTGCCCAGACGGTGACCCTGTATGTGATGTCGGCGATGGCATCAGTGGTGCTCATTTTTCGACTGTTCTATGGCATTTTTAATCCTTCATGGCCTTTGCTTTCCATGGACGCGGTGCTGGCATTGGGCGCCTTAACCGTCACAATGGCGCTGTCTCGGCTGTTTTTATTCTCTGGCATTAAAGGCGTAGGCAGCCTGCAAACGGCGCTGGTGGCGATTGCTGAAACTGCCGTCGCGGTTTCGGCGGCGTTTATAGTGTTAGATGAATCGCTCGGAGTCATCCAGTGGTTAGGGGTTGCTGCACTGACGCTCAGTCTGTTCATGCCTACCGATGAAATTGTCCTACCCGACGGGCGGCACATGGCGCTGCCAAATGTGGCGGGCGGCTTCATCTTCCAGCAGATGGCATTTACAAAAGCATTCCGCGAAAAACAGTCCCTGACCACCCAGGAACGCGCCAGCCTGCAAACCATGCTGGGCCAGCAGGAGAAATTTACAACCGGGGAAATGAGTCAGCTCAGCACAATGCTCAGCGAAGAGACTATCCGATTAATGGCAGAACATTTGAAGTTGGATCAGAACGATCCACGAAGCTAGCTGTTCTCCTCCAGCGCTGACTGGTCAGGCTTCACATCCTCTGGTACAGACAAAAGGGGGCCAGTGGCCCCGCTGTAATGCAGGGACGCGATAATATCCTCACACTGTTTTAAGACGGCCTTGGCCTGACGGGTGTTGATATGCCGAAGGGCAGCGGCAGCGGTTTTCCGCACCATCGGATGCGGGTCTGTCCGCAGCACATCCGCCAGGGTTTCCACGCACCAATCGGCTTTTAGCTGCCCCAACACAGCAGCCGCGTTGCGCCGCACCTGCCATTCGGATTTTCGCAGCGCCCCCAGCAGTGACACCGAAGCAGGCGCACTGTCCAGGGCAAGCAGGGCTTCTGCGGCGGCCAGCCTGACCCCAGGCGCGAGCACGGGCGTGCGGAAGATCGCTACCAGATGCTCGACAATGGTGCGGTCATCCAGCCTGGAAAGTTCTTTGATTGCGGCAATGCGCTCCTCGTCATTCCCCGTCTGCAAAATTTTGACCAGTTCCGCACGGTGGTCAGCCACCGGCGCAGGGCCAGGCTGGGGTGTGGTCTTGCCTTCCAGGGCTTCAATCGCGCCTGTCAAAATACCGCGCAACTCAGGATTAAACTCCCGTTCGAGCAGAAGTTTAAGCCGGGGCACGGCTTCTACCGCCTTCATGTCCCGCAGGGCAATAATCGCCCGACGGCGAACGCCAGGATCAGTTTCATCCAATGCCTTCAAAACGCCTTCTACATTACCCTGTGCGCGTAGCTGCCAGATGTTTGATTTGATTGGCGACACAAGAAATCATTCCTTCGTTCCGGGGAATATGTACCATTGTACCATAAAAAATGCTTGTTTCAGCCGAACCTAACGCTTATACTGTGCGGTAGGGATGAGAATTAGGCAGGGATACCATGTCTACAACTTTGATAGCGATTTTCCCTTCACGGCAGGCCGTCATTGAGGCACTCGATCATCTCTCTACCATAGAACTCGTCGAGGTGGATAAAGCGGCTGTGGTGGCGAAAGCGGCTACAGGCGAAACCATCATCGTGAACAACAAAATTCAACCGATAGAAGGCCGTAAAGCCGGGGGGAGCCTCGGCGCATTGATGACAGCGCTGGGGGTAGCCCATTTTGGGGCGCTGGCCTTCCCCGGCATCGGCCCGATTCTGGCGCTTGGTGCGGGGGCAATTGTCGGCGGACTGGTGGGTGGTGCCACCGGACAATTCGCGGCGACTCTTCTGAGCGCGGGTTTCATCAAAGAAGAAGTTGACGCCCTGGCAAATCGTTTGAAGCACAACGAGGCTGCGCTGATTCTGGAATTGGAAGAACGTGACTCGCTCCCCCAACTCCGATATGAACTCAGCAAATTGAACGTAGAAGTATTTGAAAATCTCGATCCGGTTATCAGCTAACAAGGGGCAGGCCATGCCTGCCCTTCGCCCATAAAACTGAAAATCTATTTTGCTGGCGTAGCGGTTACCGGCACAATCGACGAACTCTTGGGCACCTTGTTCGTTACGGAACAAACCAGCACATTGGAAATGTCATCCAGCCGAACATACGCCAGGTAGGTGACACCAACGGGCAGTTCTACCGAGTTCAAGATTTGCCCCTCAATAGCATCCAGCATGTAAATCTGCACGGCATCCGCCCCACGCGGGGCCTGCAATGCGTAAAAAACATTCTCCGCCGCAATCACATGGGCGAATTTTAGCCCCCGCTGCCAATGACGAATCTGGGCACCCTCATGGGGATTGACCACGTAAATTCCGCCCCCACTGGTTTCAGTGTCGTCAAGACGCGGATACAAAAACAGCCGTCCATCGCGGGCTGCAATCGGCTCAATGGTCACGCCAGCCTGCCGCAGGGCTTCAGCATCCCGCAAATCCATATTCTCATAGTCGTTGGAAATGGTCTCATCCCATAGATTCCAGACAATCAGCCGCTCGCCGTTGGTCAGGTAAAACTGGCCGAAACCTAATTCCCATACCCCTTTGTAATCGTGCGTATCAGGCATATTTTCTAAGGGGACAGCCTTGCCAAACTGATAGTCCTGAGTATCAAGCCGGGCAAGATAGCTGTTGCCACCGTCTGAAAACAACCCTATAGCATACAGGCCGTTCACTGAGGGGAAAATCGGTGCTGCCGACAGCATGTGCTGAAGCCCTAGTGTTTTTGCATCCCGGATCTGAAGATTCAGATCATCGCGGGTTAACACCCGGCTTCCATCCAGGGAAGTCATGACAAAATCACCTATTTCTGCCGGACAATGGGACGCACCAGAAAAATCCAGAACATGAGCACTCTGCATATCGCTCAACAGGATTTTTTGACCGTCCACGGTCGCCCCCAGGTGGGTCACAGAATACCTATCTTTTTTCGTCTGGTCATCATAAATGCTGAGAACGGACACCTGCTCCAGGGTTACGGGATCAAGCAAATAGATTTCTCCCGTCTCTGTGACCGCCAGCAGAAATGGTGTCAAACTCAGGCTAACCAGGGTACGCTGCATTGCCATCTCACCTTCCGGCAACACGGAATACCATTTGCCGTCATACCCCGAAGACCCATTTTCAATGCCAAGATAATGGACGTAGCCGCGTTCTCCTTTTTCATTTGGATAATATACGGTGCGGTCAAAAGTCTGGTAGGTGCTGCCATTTCTGAACTGGCGGACAAGGGTATAACCTTCGCTCAGGATTTCAGGAGGCTCGATTTCGCCTGCCATAAAATCCTCAAAATAACCCAGCGACAGCAGAGAAGTCAGCCCGACATCGGTAATCACGACTTCTCCTTCCAGGTCACCGCCGCTGATCAGAATACGATGCACTGTCCCTTTGGCTTGGGCATTCGGAGTGCTCCACAGCAGAAATGACAATACCAACACACTCACCAACAGCAGTTTCACGACACGCATAGGATTCCTCCTGATGAAATAACCTTCTACCCCTTACTACCCTCTCATGGGGGAAACGTTCCCAGCGACTCAGCAATTTGTATCGCGGATTCCATTGGCAGGCCGGATTCCAGGCGGTAAGTCACATGGTAGGGGATGCCGCGCTCATTGGTCACGCTGTTTTCCCAGATGAGCACAGGCGCTTCAACCAGAAACGCGGTTCGGCGGCGCGGCAGATTATCCTCAGTGAACCAGAGCACATGCGGCTCATCAATCCAGACGGCTAAGCGATCTTTGACGGAGGTAACTTCCGCCCCTTCTGCCCCCTTATAGACGCTAAAATCTGAGGGGAACTGATACAGCGCCATCTCGATCTGTCCATCCTTCAGCCAGACCATGATGACCATCTGCTCGGCCTGTACAAAAACCTCATCTGGCAGCCCTTTTTCGGCAGGAAAATAGAGAGGAAAATGAACTGTGTCCCGCGCTTCTTCCAGGGTCGTTCGGCCTGCCAGACCCAACAAGGTGACATTCGGAGCCGATGTTTCGTTTTCCTCACCAATCCGAATCTCAATTCCCCCTACCTTGAGTATGTCGATGATCGCTGCGCGAACAGGCGGAATCGCATATAGACTGCCTCCGATCAGCACGGCAATTAGCAGCACCACAGCCCATCGCAGCCTGATTTTCTGCTGTTTCACCAGCAGGCGAATTTCCGGCGTGGGGGGGTAGACGATTTTTTCAGCCGCGTGATGTAACAGTTCTTCTGTGTTCTTGCTCATACGCTGCGGCCCTCTGCTAACACGGGATACTGCTGCTGAATGACCAACGTTAACTGTTTGAGGGCGCGGTGCAGACGCGATTTGACCGTACCGGGACGTACCTTCAACACCTCTGCGGCGTCCTCGATAGACAATCCTAAAAAATAGCGCAGATAAATAATTTCCTGTTCCGGCTCTCGTAAACGCTGGATCGCATTCAACACGGCTTCGACTTCCGCTTCCTGAATCACCTGCTGCTCAGCCGAAAAGTCAACCTCAGATTTTTGATAGGAGAAACGCCACAACGCTCGCCAGTATCGTCCCAGGTCACGACGCTGATTACGGCATAGATTCGCCGTAATTCGCAGCAGCCAGGGGCGCATCGGACGGGAAGTATCAAAGCGGTTCAGATTTTTGTAGGCGCGGAAGAAAGTTTCCTGTGTCACGTCCTGAGCGTCATCTTCATGACGCAGCATCAGAAAAGCGAGCCGAAATACGGCATCCCGATGTTCATCAACCAGATGCTGAAACGCAAGCTCATCCCCCCTTTGCGCCTGGTGGATCCATTCTGCTTCCATGCAAGCACCCTTTGAAGGATACTACCCCCAACAGGCGGGGAGGTTCCAAATTCATGTAGGAAATTCAAATCAAGTTGTAGAGATGGGCGTGATTTTTCAGCCAGTCCACGTGAACCCGGTAATTCGGGCAAAACTGTGCCACCAGCGACCAGAATCTGGCGGAATGGTCAGGCACATTGAGATGGCAAAGCTCATGGATAATAACATACTCGATGGCCTCCGGTGGGGTCATAATCAAACGCCAGTTAAAATTGAGGTTGCCGTGCGAGGAACAGCTCCCCCAGCGTGTTTTTTGCCCTCGTATGGTGATGTTCTGGTAAGAAAAACCAAATTTCGCGGCGAGGCGGGCGGTTTCGGGAGGAATATAGCGTTTGGCTTCGCGCCGGTACCAATTTTCAAGCGAAGCACGCACCGCTTCACGCCGGAGAGATGGTTTTAGATTTGTTGGGATTTTGACTGCGAATATATCATCTTTGTAGATTACCGTTGCACGGTTGGCACTGGCTGCGGGGACAACCTGCAAAAGACAGTCTACCCCATAAAGCGGCACGGTTTCACCAGAAATATATTGCCGGTGCGGTGCGAATTTTCCCAGATGCTTTTGAATCCACTTCCGCTTTTCATGCAGAATTTCATCCACATCCACTTTGGCACGGGCAGGCAAAATAACCTGCAAACCTTTCTCAGCATCGATTTTTAAGCTGATGCGGCGGGCGCGGCTGCTTTTCTGGATTGTGTAGGAAATGATCTGGTTATCAAGCTGAATTTCCGGCAATTCTACTTTACTCCGAAAGCAACAAGGGGTGTTTAGCCCCTTGTTGATACAACCAACCTATTTTAATTGTAGCGCAAAACCGCTTAACGCACGTCCTGCCATGCGGTGTGCAGCTCTGGTTGGCCGGATTTAATCGCCCGCAGCAGGGAATCCTGGTCAACCGGAACGGTAAACACACGAACCCCAGTCGCGTGATAAATCGCGTTAGCGATGGCAGGCATCGTGTTAATGGACGGGATTTCGCCCACTCCCTTTGCCCCATAGGGACCATCCGCCGTCGGGTGTTCGACCAGATGGGAAACAATCTCAGGCGTGTGTTTGATGCTTGGCATCTTGTAACGGGAAAGCAGGGTCGTCCAGGGAACGCCATTTTCCGAAATAAAGGCTTCGGTCAGCGCATTACCCATTGCCATCACGATTCCACCTTCGATTTGCCCTTGCAGCATGAGGGGGTTAATCGCGCGTCCGATGTCCGTTGCTGACAGCACCTTCAGGACATGCACTTCACCCGTCTCTAAATCCACTTCGACCAGCGCTGCCTGCGTAGCATAGCTAAAAGCAATATGCATGTCACCGCCTGTGCCCAGCGGCTGTGTTTTGGGTGCCCAATATTCGTAACGCGAACGTGGTGTCAGGTTGTTGCGTTTCATCCAGCCAACCACATCGCCAAATTCGACCGTATGCCCGTTGTAGCGCATCAAACCTTCCTCAAAGCGGATTTGTTCCGGTGGCACATCGAGCAGTTCTGCCGCCGACTGCGCCAGCGCCTCCCGTAGAACGCCTGCCGCCATTCGGGATGCGTTCCCGCTGATATACGTCTGGCGGGAGCCGGTGGTGGGCCCGCCATTCGGGGTTCTGTCTGTATCACACAGCAGGACTTTGACACGGTTATAAGGCAGGCTGAGTTCTTCCGCCGCGCATTGAGCAACTACATGAGCAATCCCCTGTCCCATATCTGCCGCTGCAATACGAACCTCTATCGTACCATCTTCAAAGGCTTCTATCTCGGCTTCGGCTTTATCCGGTGCGCCGCCGCCTAAACCTGTATTTTTATACGCACAGGCAAAACCCCAGCCGTATGCCTTGTGACCTTCGCGCCAGCCCCACTGGAAGTTCTGCATATCCGCCCGCACTTTGTCGATTGTTTCGATCAAGCCTACCGAATCCCGTAATACCTGTCCGGTTGCGGTAGTCACACCGACCTTCTGTGCATTGATAAGGCGAAGCGCTATCGGGTCAATACCGAGCGCCTCTGCGACCAGATCCATGTTTTGTTCCACAGCAAAGGCCGACTGCGTCACACCGAAACCGCGAAATGCTCCGGAAGGCACATTGTTGGTGTACATGGCGTAGCAGTCGATTTTGGCGTTGGGAACGTCATAGGGCCCGGTGGCGTGGGTGGTGGCACGGGTCATAACCTTATCCGACAGGGACGCATACGCACCACCGTCACCATAAAGGGTCGCCTGTACCGCTGTTAAGCGGCCATCTTTTTTCGCGCCCGTTTTGATGCGGATAATGGTTGCATGGCGTTTGGGGTGGAAGATGAGCGACTCCTGCCGCGTATACAGCATTTTCACCGGATGCCCTGTCACCGCGGCCAGCATCGCTGCATGAATCTGCCCGGCAATATCTTCTTTGCCGCCAAAACCGCCACCAATCAGCGTGCCAATCACGCGAACTTGCTCTTCGGGCAGCCCCATCGCCAGCGCGATCTGATTTCTGTCCTGATAGGGGATTTGAGACCCCACGTAGACCGTCAATTTTTCATGATCGGCCACTCCCGCCGGAACACCGATTGAACATTCCGGTTCCAGGAAAGCATGTTCGATAATGGGAGTGCGATATTCACGCTCGATAATAACATCAGCCTCAGTGAAACCTCTATCAATATCCCCATGCCGAACTTTAATATGTTTGAGCAGATTTCCTGTAGGATGATTCGGATGCAAAATCGGCGCTTCCGGCGAATGAGCATACACCGGATCAGCTACAACAGGCAGAGGCGCATATTCCACGTCAATAAGGCAGAGTGCTTTGGCAGCGATGTCTTCCGACTCTGCTGCTACAATTGCTACTGCATCACCGACATAGCGCACCACGTCATGGCACAGCACAGGCCAATCGCGGTAGACCAGCCCATGCAGATTTTCGCCTGGAACGTCTTCGTAGGTTAAAACTGCGTAAACGCCAGAAAGCGCCTTCGCTCTGGAAGTATCAATTCGTAAAATCTTCGCGTGCGGATAGGGCGAACGCAGCGTCCGCCCGAACAACATCCCCGGAAATATATAATCATCCGTGTATTTAGCTTGTCCGGTGACTTTTTCCCGGACTTCCTGCGGTGGCACGGAATGACCAATCACCTTTCCGCGTTCGCGCACAGAGGGTTCATTCACAGGGAGCGGGGCCTGACCACGCAGTTCCTGTGCAGCGGACTTAATCGCCCGCATGACGCTGGTATAACCTGTGCAGCGGCAAAAGGTGTCCTTGAGCGCAATCTTAATGTCTTCCTCGGATGGATGAAGGTTTTCTTCCAGCAGCGCGGCAGAAGTCATGATCAGACCGGGAGTACAAAAACCACACTGAACCGCCCCATGTTCGATAAAATTACGCTGAAGCGGATGCAGTTCCTCTCCTTTTGCCAGCCCTTCGATGGTCGTCACGCTGCATCCCTGTGCCTTAAAGGCCGGGAAAATACACGAATCCACCGGAACCCCATCCACCAGAACGGTGCAGATGCCACATTCGGCCTCTTCACACCCAATTTTTGTGCCAGTCAGGCCAAGATCGTAACGCAAAAGCTGCGCCAGCGTGCGTGATTCGGGAATCTCCAGATCATGAGGCGTATCATTTACCGTTAAACTCAATTTGCTCATAACAACACCACCTTTACTTCAAACCCACACCTTCAGGAATCGCTTTTCCGGTGCGGGCGCGTTCAATAGCAAGCGGCAGCGTGCGGCGCAGGAGGAGTTCCATCATTTCCTGGCGGTATTCGGCTGTGGCACGGTATTTGCTGGTTCGTGGATGTACCACCTTCAACCCTGTATCAACCGCCTTCTGGATGCTGACTTCATTGGCGGGCTGCCCTTTTAAGACTTCTTCTAGCTCAGATATGCGCGTCGGGGTCGGTGCGATGGGCGCAATGCACACCCGCACCATGTCAAAATATTCTCTGGATTCATCCAGGCGTACCCAGACCGCGCAGCCCAAAATCGGCAGGGCAACTCCCTGCGGGCGCATAATCCGTTTAAACGCGGTGGCTTCGTTTTTACCACTCAAGCGAAACCGAAACTGCAATAAAACATCGCGGGTCGAGTCCAAAAGCGACTGACCGGGACCCGTGAACATCTCCAGAATATTGACCCAACGTCGCTTACCATTCTTGAAAATCTCAACCTCGGCATCCAGCGCAACCAGCGACGTTGTGCCATCACCCGCAGGCAGGGCGTGAGCCACATTGCCCCCCAGCGTTCCGACATTACGCACCTGTGGACCACCAATCACACCGCAGCTTTCGACCAGACAGGTGGCACGCTCCACCAGCACAGGATTTTTTACAATCGGAGTATGGGCAACTCCTGCGCCAATATAAACGGTATCTTTTTCAATCTGAATAGTGCGAAGAGAAGGAATGCTTGTAATATCTATCAAGGCTGGAAAGGGGTCATGATGACCTTCTCGCATTTCGACCAGCAAATCCGTTCCCCCGGCAATGATCCGTGCTGTACCCGCATACTGCTGTAACAGGGCAACAGCTTCGTCTACTGTGGTTGGCGTATGATAACGCTCCCAGAGCTTCATCAGCCGACTCCTATAAAAACATGTGGATGGGAACTACCGGCACTTTTCGAGGGAGAATAGCCCACGCCGCCGGGGATGGCGACCAGTAGCTTAATCTATTGTAATACAGTATATTAATTTCGTCTACTTCCCAGGATACGCTCCTCCATAACATCGCAGGCGGCCTCACCAATCACCCGGTAGCCCTCAGCATTCAGATGGCTGTTGTTCGGGAAAAACAAATCCAGTGCATTTCCATAGCCCACCATATCCTCGTAAAAGTTATAGACGGGCATATCCAAACTGCGAAAAATCCCTTCCACCCATTCCAGAAAAGCAGTGGGACGGGGTTCTCCTCTCCCCAATCGCTGGTAAATACCTTCGGCAGCATCCTGAAAACCGGGCGCATCCCAGGCGACTTCACTGTTCATGGGCAGGATAAACACCTGCGCGTTTTCCCATTCTGCTTTCCAGGCTTGCATGATGGCTTCAAAGGTCGGCTGATAAGCAAGAAACAGGTCGGGGAGAGGGTCAGCAAAATGCCAGAAAAAACGCACAAAAAACTTATCTTCATCCAGCGTTTTTTGGTCAGGCGTTTCAGGAGATCGCATGTCAAAGAGACGCCGTTCAAGGGTGATATAAGCCCAACTCCAGGCTAAAGGATGGTCGGGGTCGATTGAGAAATTCAAAGAACGGTCATAATCAAGGTAATGATTGTACGCTGAAAATGCATCCTGAAATTCAATGGGGTAGATTTGGAGGGCAAAAGTCGATGGCGAGTCTACCCGCCTGAGTTCGCCATTGTTATCCAACGTCCAGTAGGGGCGGTTAAAAGCGTAAGCTGTTTTGAACATCGAACGATCATAATCATTCGTGGAATTAAACAGCATGATCATCCAGTCAAAATCATACTGCCCTTTAACGATTTGGTTTTGAGTCAGATAGTGGTGCAGATCATAACCCCGCACACCAAGATTAATCACGACAACAGGTTGGTCAAGCCGTTCCGACAAGCAGGTTTGCAGCACGGAGTCAAAGGTTTCGTCTTTGTCCACCCCAAAACCTTCAAGCTGCGAGTCTCCCTGCACCCCAATAACAAGCGTGTCTTCGGGGATACCATCCGGTTCGGGCGCGTTGCGGTAGCCCAACGAATTGGTCACAAATTCGCCATTTCGCTGGTTTATATGACTGCGTAAACGCCAGCCCAGGTCGTCATCATACTGGGTATAACTGTCATCTTCCCAATGAGTGCGGGTACGATAGTAGGTCGAGATCGCAACATCAACGATGACGAGTGCCAAAACCACACTGATCAGAGAGAGGAAGCCTTTGGCAGCCAGTTCCACTGCCTGTTTATAGGTTGTGCTGCTGCCCAGAATCAGGAGCAACAGCAGGCTGCCCCCGATGAGAATCGGGACAAAACCCACGTAGGTCAGGTATTCATACCACAGCCCTATTCCAGCAACTAACATCACCATAAAAGTGGAAAAAAAAAACAAGAAACAACCAACCGTCATGCTGGCGGAGTCGGAATAGAGGCTGGCGCAGACGGGTTAGCTGGGGGTCACTTGCAAAAAAGGCGATGGTACTACCTATTACCAGAAAAACAGCCACGATGAGACAGAATAGGATTTGCCATCCATAGGGGCTGTTGGTGCGCCAAGAAATAAGAAGGCTGAGGATACCTGCCGCAGCTAATCCGTACCACAGGCCGCGAAAAGTTCTTAGCGAAATGGTCATTATGAGGTGACGCCCGCCATCATCATACCAAGCTGATTGACATCCACGTTTTCGTTTTTGACCTCACCCACAATCCGGCCTTCGTACATGACCACAATTCGGTCAGAGAGGGCCCGAATTTCGTCTAAATCCTCGGAAATGAGCAGAATCGCCGTGCCTTTGTCACGTTCTTCCAACAGACGCTTATGAATATACTCGGTGGCGCCAATATCCACCCCGCGTGTAGGCTGTGCCGCAATTAAGACTTTCGGACTGCGCGATAGTTCCCGCGCCAGCACGAGTTTCTGAATGTTGCCACCGGAAAGACTTTTCACCGGAGTTTCATGGCTCGGCGTTCTAATATCATAGGCGCGAATGGCATCTTTTGTGCGGGTCACCACCTGGCGAAAATTCAGGAAAATATTGGTGGCATATGGTTTGCGCCCGTGATCCTGCAAAATATAATTTTCCGCTACCGTAAACTCCTTTATTACCCCTTCGATCATCCGTTCCTGGGGGATATGCGAGAGTCCCAGGGAGTTCAGAAGCACAGGAGATTTTCCGGTGATGTCCTGGCCTTCCAGGAAAATCTCACCTTCGGTTGTCGGGCGTAACCCTGTAATCACCTGGGCCAGCTCGCGCTGTCCATTCCCTGAAACCCCTGCTACACCGACAATTTCGCCACCGTGTACAGTCAGATCGACATTTTTTAAGCCCAGGTCACCCCGATTACTCAACGCACTGACCTTTTTCAGCACAAGCCGTTCTTTACCAGGTTTACATTCCACCCGTTCATATTCCAGCACAACCGGACGCCCAACCATCATCTCAGCAAGAATCCGTTTGGTTGCGCCTTCGGTAGGGATGGTATCCACACGCCGCCCATCACGCAGTACCGTGATTCGCTGGCTAATTGCCAGCACTTCATGAAGTTTATGAGAAATAAAAATCAGGGCATGACCGTCATTCGCCATCTGATTCAGGATGTGAAACAACTGGTCAACCTCTTGAGGGGTTAATACAGCCGTCGGCTCATCCAGAATTAACAGTGCTGCTCCGCGATAGAGTGCCCGTAAGATTTCTACACGCTGCTGCTCCCCAACTGCCAACTGCCAGACCGGAATATCTGGCTCTACCTGCAAGTGGTAACGTTCAGAAAGTTCAAGGATTCGCTTCGCAACCACATCCAAATCCAGGCGCAGCCCACGCGAGGATTTCAACCCCAGCGCGACATTTTCCGCAACCGTGAGCGACGGAATCAGCATAAAATGCTGGTGGATCATGCCAATACCCTGTTTAATGGCATCCTGAGGAGAGCGAATCTGGACATGCTCCCTATTAATGAAAATCTGACCCTCATCCTGCTGATACAGGCCATAGAGCATTTTCATCAGGGTGCTTTTTCCCGCGCCATTTTCGCCTAGAAGCGCGTGGATTTCACCGGCTTTAACCTCAAAATCCACATGGTCGGCTGCCAGTACACCAGGAAATCGCTTCACAATGCCCTGCATTTTCAGTTCATGGATACGGCGATGTCCGGTCGGGAGTAAATCAGTCATGCTAACACCTACAAATCAAGCATTTGAATTGTAGGGCAGCAAGCCATGACAAGACTCTGCTGCCCTACGCCCTGACTATTCTTCTTCAGGGAAAATCACGATGTCACCGGAAACAATACCCTCAACGAGTTCATCCACTTTGGCCTGGAACGCTTCTAAAGCGTCTTCATCATCACCAAAATGATCCGGATTGACTTCCATCGTCAGACCCTCATTTTCAAAGGTCAGCAAATAGGCTTCGCCCCCCAGCACGCCGTTTTGCACGTTTTCGATCATCATCTTCAGAATGACATCCCAGTGGTAAAGCTGGTTCATCACGTTAACATCACCTGCCAGTTCGACATGGCTGGCCTGCGTTCCGAACCACAGCACATCACCGTTATCTTTGGCAACCCCGATTGGGCCAACCACAATTTGCGCTGTTCCTGTGAGCACATCCGCGTCGTTGTCAATATGGGCTTCTGCTGCCTCTGTCGCCAGCGCCACATCACTGAATGAACCGATGTAATTCACATTGACGGTGATTTCCCGGTCATTTTCCTCTCCGTACGCGGCTGCGCCCGCTTTAAAGCCGTCCACATACAACTTGGCGTCACTGATTTCAATCGGGCCAACCACCCCCATCACCCCTGTCTGGCTGAGAGATGCTGCCATATAACCATTTACATAGCCTCCCTCCTGCGCCGCACCTTCGTAGTAGAAAACGTTTTCGTAATCCCATAGAGGTACATCTGAGCTAAACGCAAATGCCTGCTCCGGAAATTCGGGGGCGATGTTTTCAATGATGCCGCTGTATTGACCACCATGTGCCATAATCAGATCATAATCTTCAGTGACCCAGGCACCCACCGCCGCTTCCGCGTCATCTACCACGAATGTGCCTTCCAGGAAGGTGAATTCAAAGTTCTCTTCGCCCATTTCTTCCTGCACTGCCAGCAGTCCCTCGTACATGCTCTGGGTGAATGCCAGGTCATTCGTAGCGCTGGGAGCAACAATTGCCAAACGGAACGGCTCATCCTGAGCGGTGACGGCTGGCATAGTAAGCGCAGCCAGCAGACCTATCAATAAGACCACGACCAGTAATGTTCTGCGTTTCATGATAAGTGTCTCTCCTGCTTTGGAAAAATCGGAGCGAAGCCGGAGGGCTTCACTCTGCAAAGGTTGGATATTATTCTTCTTCTGCGGGCAGTACTTCAATATCACCCGCAACGATGCCGTCAATCAAAATTTGAACGGCTTCCTGAAGCGTTTCGTAATCTTCTTCGCTTTCGAAGCCAGCAAAATCAGGATTGATTTCCATCTCCAGACCGCCGTTCTCCAACGTAATCTTATAGGATTCGCCGCCCAGAACGCCTTCTTCCATGTTGGCGATGATTTCCATCAGCACAACTTCCCAGTGATAAACCTGGTTCATCACCACGATTTCGCCACCAAACTCAGTCTGGCTGGATTGGGTTCCGAACCAGTAGACATCGCCGCGTTCCTGAGCCACCCCAATTGCGCCCACAACCATCTGCGCGGTTCCGGTCAGAATATCGGCATCGTTGGAAAGATGGGTTTCTGCTGCCTCTGCTGCCAGCGCCACGTCGCTGAAGGACTGAATGTAGTTTACATTAACTGTTATTTCTTTGTCTTCTTCTTCAGCATAGGCGGCAACTCCGGCTTTGAAACCATCCACATACAGTTTGGCATCACCGACTTCGATCGGGCCAATTACGCCAATGACATCCGTCTGAGTGAGACCGCCGGCCACAAAACCATTAATGTAACCCCCTTCCTGGGAGGCAGCCTCGTAAGCGGAGACGTTATCCAGGCCGAAGGTATTCACATCCGTTCCCCAGGCGAAAGCAATTTCTGGGAATTCCGGTGCGATCTCTTCCAGCGCCGCGCCATACTGGGATCCGTGCGCGATAATCAGGTCGTAATCGCCTGAGGCTGCCCAGTCACGGATAGTCGCCGCTGCGTCATCCACATTGAACTGCCCTTCAATGAAGGTAAATTCAAACGCATCTTCGCCCATTTCCTCCTGCACAGCCGTCAGAGCGTCAAACATACTCTGGCTGAAGGCCAGATCGTTGGTCGCACTGGGAGCAACCGCTGCCACACTAAAGGGTTCATCCTGTGCAGTAGCCACAGGCATCGCCAACGCCACGACCATCGCAGCAAGCACCGGTAAAATAAACAACAACTTACGTTTCATTTTGTTTCCTCCTAAAAATAGCGTTAAAATAGCGTTTCGCTTTCAGCAATGCGCTGTTAGCAGCAAATAGAATTACCTCATTTACTCACCCCGTTCAAAGGGTTTTGTTAAAGCTGTCGGTTGTTCTCGGCGTTTTGTTGCAAAGATCAGGGCGATAATTGTCAAAACATACGGTGCCATCACGGCAAATTCCGACGGAATATCAATTCCAACCGTTTTGACCTGCAACTGCAAAGCGTTCACAAAACTGAACAGCATCGCTCCTGCCAGCACCCAAGTAGGACGCCAGCCTCCAAAATACACCAACGCAACAGCGATAAATCCTTTCCCTGCTGTCAAATTTTGCTGGAATACCTTTAGCAGTGCGATGGATAATGATGCCCCCGCTAAACCGGAAAACATCCCACCCAACGTCACCGTGAAATACCGCACTCGTGCAACACTCACCCCCATCGCGTCTGCCGCCTGCGGATTCTGACCCACCGCACGAATGTTCAGACCCAGCGTAGTGTAGTTCAGGACGTAAGCCGAAATCGGCACGAGCGCAAAAGCCAGATACACCATCAAATTATGACGGAAGAAAATCTCCCCAATACCGAGAAATTGAAGATCAGAAAGGAGGGGAATATCTACCCGAGGGAAACCGTCTACTGATCTGGGAGTGCCGAGGAGTTTGACAAACAGCAGTTCGCTCATCCCCAACCCAAACAGATACAGCCCGATGCCGCTGATTCCTTGCTCAGCTTGCAAGGTCACGCTGATAAAAGCCATAAACAATCCCAGCAGCGCCCCGACCAGCAGCGCCACAAGGATACCCAGCAGAAGACTATTCGTCTCATAAACCGCATAGAATGAAGCAAACGCACCCATGAGCATGATGCCATCCACCCCCAGGTTCAATACGCCGCTTCTTTGTCCAAACGTCTCTCCAATGGCAGCATAAATATAAGGGGTCGCCAGGCGTATCGCAGAGGCAAAAACACCAGCCGTTAAGAGTTCATCAAACATGAGATTGTTCCTTCTGAACCGCAGCGCGACGCCGAGCACGACGACGGTTAAAAATTTGCACGCTAACCACGAACATGACTACGATGCCGTTAAAAGCCGTAATGAGCGAGGCAGGAACTTCTGTCACGCGCTGCATATTCCGTGCACCGACCAGCAACGCCCCGAAAAAGACCGAAGCGGGGATCGTGCCCGCTGGATGCAGACCACCGAATAGGGCCGCCACAATGCCGTTAAATCCGGCATTACCGGTAAAATCAACGGCTGACCCATCCGTTTGAAGGCGGTATTGCAAGCCGAGTACCTGGATAACCCCTGCCAGGCCCGCAAATCCACCCGCGAGCAGCATCGAAATCAACATTTGTCGTTTTACATTAATTCCTGCATAGCGTGCTGCATCCTGGTTATAGCCGACCGCACGAATGCGGTAACCCAGTGTCGTCTGCCACAGGAGAACAAAGGTCAAAAAGGCCAGAATGAGCGCAAATAAAAAGCCGACATGCAGACGTGTTGTATCCCCAAACAAGGTATCAAAAAAAGGCACTTCATCTATACGTGGAAGCTGAGCTTTTTCGACAATACGGGAGGACTTAGGGATACGATTCCTCCCATCCTCAGAAGGTTCTTGCATTACTCCATTCAGGAGATACACCATAAGCTGAATCGCAATCTGGTTGAGCATAATGGTGCTGAGAATCTCATTCACATCAAAATAGGCTTTCAGCACCCCTGCAATGCCACCCCACAATGCTCCCGCGATAAAGCCCACCACAATAGATGTGGTAATCAGCAGCAATGAGGGCAACCCATCGAGACCGAGCGCGACTGCCGTGCCCGCGACAGCACCTGCGATCATCTGCCCTTCCCCGCCAATGTTGATCACACCGCCGCGAAAGGCAACACAAATACCTATCCCCACAAAAATCAACGGGGTCGCTTTGACCAGGGTTTCTGCTATAGAATTGGTGTTTCCAAGTGAGCCATCATAGAGAGCCTCATAGGCATCAATCGGGCTGGCATCCAGAAAAAACAGCATCACCGCCGCCACTATCAGCGCGGCAGTAATGGCGAGAAGGGGCATTAGAAAAGAATAGAGGCTGTCAATAATCCGACGCCCCTGCAAAATGCCTGAAATAAACTGCACCAAACTAATCCCTTAATAACATAAGAGTAAATACTGCGTTAGGCAATCGTGTTCATATTACCATGCTTACTCATTTCTACCAAATTGTTTTAGGCTTTACGCCTGAAGTTCGTCCCTTGTTTTTAGTATAAAGTGCCACACAAAAGTACAATAAGGGATATGAAGAACACACTCAAGGAAAAGCATGGACGCTAGCCGCCGCCTCTTTTACGGTAGCTGGGTATTGTTGTTCGCCACTGGAACTGCTGTGGTTTGGGGCGAAGCCATCGGTTTAGCATTATTCATTGACCGCTTGGGCATCCGTGCCCTACCCATCGGCTTCTTGATGGAAGCCGTTTTGAGCACAATCTTCATCATCAACATCGAGCGTATCCGCGATATGCTGCCAGAAGGGGTGATCGTAGCTTTTATTTGCCTCGGCGGCGTCGGGATTCTTGCGATAGGATGGCTGGTGGTCGAAAATGGTTCCGACCTGGGATTCGGGCTGTATTACGCCGCCCAGCGCATCATGCGTGATCTGCTGCTTTATTACACCTGGAACTATGTCGCCAGCTTTTACAGTACAGGATCGCGCTACCTGCTGCCACGGATGGCAATGCTGAGTCGAATCGGGGTAGTGTTCAGCGGGATCGGGCTTTTCCTACTGACGCTGGCGTGTAATGTTGAGCAGTTAGTGTGGCTGTGGGGCGGAGCGCTTCTCGCAGGGATATTCGCGGTAGGGATATTCGCGGATGAGTTTTCAGGGCTGCCACGTTACAAGATAACTTCCGCCAGCATCGCCAGTGTAACGACGGCAAAAATCGGCACAGCGGTTCGCAGCCTGTGGAATTCCGAGTTGATGCGCTATCTCAGCGTGGGTGCGTTTTTGATGATGTTTGTCTTGAGTCTGGTCTTTTATCAGATTCTGGACACGTTTCGCACAGAATTTCCGGACGCAGAATCGCTGCTCCGCTGGTTAAGCGTCGTTAGTGTAATTTCCAGCCTTGTCATTATTCCTGTTCAATACCGTCTGCTGCCGCGCATTTTACAGCGCTCCAATGCCGCCAAATATGCCGAAGTCTATCCGACCACCGTCAGCACTGCGTTTGCTGGTGTGATGATTCTGCCCATACTCGGAATCGCGCTGCTGGCGGAAATCGTGCGAACCTCACTGCAAGCCAGTTTATACGATACCCTGCATAACCAGATGAAAAGCACCCTGCCCGCCAGCGTTACCTCATGGGCACACACATTTCTGGAGGGTGTCATCGAACCCACCGGACGTTTTCTGGCAGCCGGGGTGCTGACCGCCTTCGTACTGGGCATTATTTCAGATGAAGCTCTGCTGGCTATAGGATTTGCTGCATCGTTGTTATTTCTCTACAGCCAACACCGGGCCGGGAAACTTTATACAGAGACCCTGAATCGTGCCATCTCTGCCGGACAGTATGGGTTTTTGCGGACTAACGCGCAGGAACAAATTATTGCCAACCAGGAAGTAGAACAGAAGCTCATCAGCCGGTTAGAAAAGACCGCTTCAGACGACCGTGACATTTTGCTGATCACAGAAGCACTCGCAGAGGCGGGGTCAGAATTCGGGTTCGAGGCCATTTTGCGGCGCTGGCCCGCCTGTCCAGCCGGGATTCAGGCCGAACTGCTGCGGCTACTGATTGAAGGCTGGCCGCGTTACCGCCGCAGCCAGGCTGTGCAGGTGGTGGTCATGGAGGCACTGCATAGTGAGGCCAGTGAACTGCGCCGCGCCGCACTGAAAGCCATGCTCGCATCACCAGGGTTATTCGATACTTATGCCGTAGCCGAGTACCTGATTCATCAAGACCCAACGATCAGCACCCTGGCCGCACAGCTTCTTTTGCAGCACCCTTCCGAAAAACTGGCAAAGGCCGCCCAGGCACAGCTCAATTGGCTTTCCCGCGCTGCTTCACCCAGCACCCGTGCCTTAGCCATCACCAGCCTGGTACAGGGCGGCATCAATCGATTCGGAGAACGGGTTGTGCCGCTTGAGGTTGACCGCCTCCAGAGCGATCCATCGGCCCGTGTCCGCATGACTGTTGTAGCAGGCGCAGAAGGCAACGCGCTGCTGCACAGCGTTCAGGATGTCAGTCCCTCGGTGCGACAGCTAGCCATTCAGAAAATGAGCAAAAGCCGGCGTCGGAGCACGACACTGCTGGTACACGCCCTTGAGGAGATCCAGCCGCAGTTACATTCTTCGCCACAAATAGTCGGCTTGATTCGCTACTGGTATCTGCTCACCGCGCTGGCAAATGTCAATCCGCGTAAAGGGTATGAAAAAATTCTTCCAGAAATCGAGCGCGGCCTGCAACAGATTGATTATTTGACCTCGCTCCGCAGAACCCTCAGCGAGATGAAACATCCACCGGTCGCGCCAATCCTGGGGCAGTTGAACAGTGACCGCGCACAGTTGATCCAGGCTTTTCTGGACAGCCTGACTGCAATTTTTGGCAAAGCGACTTTTGCGCCCATTGCCCGCACATTGCAGATGCAGCCGGACAGTGATGAAGCCCAGACCATGCTGTCTCTGTTAGGCGAAATGACAACCTCAGAAACCGCGAGAAAACTCCACCTGCTGTTGACCCGTTCCAGGGACAACGATCTTTATGTGACCAGCGACATCGCACACCGAGCCAAAAATCCTGCCGAAGCCATTCAGGATTTACTGAGACAAGAGGATGAATGGCGGCCTTTGCTGGTACTGTATGCATTGAGTGCTCTGCCGCGTGTCTTATTCCAGGAACTCGCGCCGGAAGAACTGGTGGAAACGATTCTGGAAAAGAGCCGCCAGAGTAACCAGGACACCATTCGTGAAAGCGCCCGTCTCATCCGGCAGGCGCTTCAGGAAGATTTCGCTGTCTTCCGCGCAGACAGCGCCCTTTCCCGCATATCACCAACCCATAAGGATAACAACGCCATGCTTTCTACCATTGAACGAATGTTGTTTCTACGAAATGTGTCCTTTTTTGAGAATCTACGCCTTGACCAGCTTCGCACGCTGGCACGCATCTGCGATGAATTGGCGGTCAACCAGGGAGACTACATTCTTCATAAGGGGGAGGCCGGAGACAGTCTATTCGTGGTGGTTGAAGGGCGAATCAAAATTGTTGACCCCGGCAGTGAGAATGTGCTGGCTGTGCTATCATCAGGAGAAGTGCTGGGTGAAATCAGCCTGTTTGATGGCGGGGTGCGCTCGGCAGATGCATTCGCTGAAACGACAACTCTGCTGCTGGTAGTCAATCGTGACGCGCTGGATGATGCGCTGGCGGATGATCCTGGCATCGCCCTTGACATGCTGCGGGTGATGGCGCTGCGAATACGCGAAAGCAACAAGACGCTGTCACGAATGTCCCAGAAAATGAATGTGAGCGAAATTCGGCAGGAACTGCAAGAAATTCGCAAAGAAATGAACGAGATTTAAGATGCAGGAAAGATCAAAACGTCGTCCTGAATCGTCCCGCCAGATGGTCAAACACGGGATTATTGCGCTGTGTCGCTGCCAGATTCCTCTGGCGTTTACCACATTTCAGGCGGTTTACCACTCCCCGAACTGGCAGTTAAGAGATATTGCTGTCGCCGGATTAGGCGATATTCTGGACACAAAGTTCTATGCAGGCGAAAAAGCGGCTTCAGCGATTCTTGCTGCGAACTGGCAGCCTCCCGGAACCCTGCCTAAAACACCCCCTCCCATACCCATCAAACGTCTGCTGATCCTGGCAGATAGTTTCATCCTGGACAGCCAGTTTCAGCCGCAAAACCCAACCGAAATCAGATTCAGGAATGCGATGCGCCAGACGCTTAAAATGTTGGAAAATATACTGCTCAACGATGCCCACTATCTGGTGCGCTTCAGTGCTTTTGCAGTGCTGACGCACGTGATTGGGGAAGACAAGCGGCACTTTATCCTATCGACTCTGAAGAAAGCTCAACGCCAGGAAACCAACCCTCTCTTGAGTGATGCGCTGGCAAGCTATATGGGGCAGTAAATGGTCAGTCTGTTCGATAATCGTTACCACTACGACCATATTTATCCGCGCGGACGTTCTGGTGAAACGCTGCGGGCGGTGGATACGCAGAACAATGACCGCCCGGTGGTCATCAAACGCCCGGCACCACAGGATGCTCCTCCACTGCGTGCGGCCCAGGAGGCCAGTATCCTGATAGAAAAACGCGCGCTGGAACGCCTTAGCGGGCATCCCGTCATTACCGAACTGCGGGGGAGCGGCACATTTCGCGTTGGCGGCAGCACCTATCATTACATTGTGATGGACAGAGCAGATGGAGACATCGTGGAACACTTGATTCTCCAGCAAGGCCGCCTGCCAGAACTTGAACTGCTGGTCATTATGGATAATCTTCTCAGCCTACTGGCAGAAGCTCACGCCCAGCATGTAATTTATAACGACGTTGACGCCAAGCACCTGTTCTGGAATAGAGACTTATACCGCCTGAAAGTGATTGATTGGGGCAACGCGGTGCTGAAAGACGAACCCAACGCCCCAGCCAACATTGCAGCTATTACAGATATTTTTCAGGTTGGGGAACTGCTGTATTTTCTCTATCAGGGTGGGGCCCGCCTGACCCACGAGACCACACCGGATGGGGAATATCGTGTGATCTTCAATGGTGATGTCCCGGAGGCGATTCAAGATATCATCACCCGTACCACACACCCAAATATCAAAAACCGTCGCTTCGCCAACATCAAAGCCGTGCGGGAAGCGCTTGCCAAATATCGGCTTCCAATCGAGCAGGCACGAAACCAGTCCATAAGAGAAATCCAGAGCGAACTGGTCGAGGATGCTAACCAGCAGCTTTTAGAGCGTCTGGACAAAGAAATCAGCGAGGTGCTGGCGCTTGACCCAGGCTGCCCGCCCGCCCGTCAGATTCAGGCTGAAATCCGGCTGCGACTGCGCCATCTGGCAGTGCAGGCTGACTTCGAAGCAGCGCGAATTTACATCGAAACGGGTAACTGGTCTCGTGCTCAACGTCTTATCGAAGGACTTATCCCTGATGCCGACCCGTATATGCGGCAGGCACTTCACTTTTTAATGGCGGCGATGCAGCAGTTTCAGGTCCAAAATCGGGACGAAGCACCGGATGGTTTCGAAGTTCTAATGGACACCATCCTGGAAGGCAAACCACAGGCTGCCGCTCAGCAGTTGATGGCAAAACCAGACAAAATGAACATCCTGCTGGCAGAGCGGCTGGCGGCACTGTTACCGGATGTCACCCTGCTGCGCCCTCACCTGGCACGCCTTGGCGAGGAATTGCAGGCGCTTGACGCCGGGTTGGCCGATGAAATGGCTCTTATCCCGCGCCAGCTGGATGCCCGCATTGATTCGGGAATTGCACCCCTTATTGAACGTTATAGCAAAATCGCCATCCAGATTGCGGATTTAACACCGCAGTTTGAGGAACTCACTGAACGACATCATCTAGATATCGACATTCTTATCAAACCTGCCGAGCGTGCCGAAGACGCCGCCCGCGCCGTGATCAGCCATCTTCGCCGCCTTTCAGAAACTCTCTTCAGCAATCCGAATGCGGCGCAGGTTGCCTTGCAGCAAACCCAGATCATTGATCCCGGCAGCCAGCATCTAAAAAACCTACCGGATTACATGGCAGAGTTGGAGAATCTGCTGGCGGAACTGGCGCAGTTCCAGCCAACCAAGGATTACCAATTGTTGGAAAACTGGTTGGCACAGGCTCAGGATGCCCTGCAACACTATGACCTTAGCGACCCACAATTTCTGCAAATCAGCCGAACTTTTGCCGAAACGCATCACCAATGGCAAACAGTAGGAGATATGCTGGTGCTAGGGCGTAAACGTCTTGTCATACGGCTGCTGCAAAACCTGGCCCAGGCAATACGCTCCCAGAATGCCAATGTCGCCAACTGGTTTGAACAAAATGCCCGTCTCATAAAAGATGCGGACATCGTCGAAAAATTCAGCCCTAATCCGAAGCTGGGGGATATTTTGCTGGATGGCTACCGCGCCTGGGATATTGGACAAAGCGGAAAGGCTGCCGATTATGCCCGCCGGGCTGCACAAATCGCGGTGACGGATGGCGAAGTCAAAGCGGTCGAGCGTTTGCAAAAACTGGCAGAAATCACCAATCGCTGGCTGAATGAAGGCGGCGTGAATAATCCACAGATCACCCAGGAAGCGGAGCACGCCGCGCTCAATTTATTCCTTCCCGATGAACAGGCCGAATATGAGCGTTTTAACCAGCAGATGCCCAGCGAGGAAACCTACCTCAAGGCCATGCGGTTAGGCATTGTCGCTCATATGCGGGAAAGCAGCACAGCCGGCTTCCGTGCCCTATTTTTATATTATGTGTTGTGTGGAATGCTGGCGGTTCAGGAAGACAACCTGGACGAAGCCGATTTCTGGCGCGAAGCCATGTTGAACACCGATGAGCGCTACAAAACCCATCCCCTGTTCACGACCTTTGACACTGCGCTGACACGCCGGAAACTGGTGTTACGCGCAGAAGAAGCGCTGAACAGCGTTCGCACCTTTGACGACCTGGCAGAGGCCAGGAAAGCAGTCAATGCGCCGCTCGCAGAAGATTGGCTCAAAGACGCACAGCAGGCACTCAATTTCATCGATGCCATGCGCGGGCACTGGGCGGATGGAGATTTTCGCGCCGCACGCGACGCGGTAACCAACGCGCTGGACAACCTCAAGTCGGCAGAAAAAATCGGTGATATGCGTTTAACCTCACTGATCGATTTTGTCACCCCTTTTCGTGACCATACAGTCGAATTAATGGAACAGAAGCAAATCGTTGAACAGGCAGCGATGGAAGGCAGTCTGCAAAGTAACCCGGCTGTCCCCATAGCGCTGGAGCGTATCGTGCATATTTCCGAGTCAACGATGGGTGCAGAATATGCACGCCAGGTCAAATTGTGGCGGGATATGTACAGCAAGATGGTGCGAACACACCACAATTACCGCCTCAGCAAAAAGGAAAAAATCGCGGAATTTGAGATGAACTTCTCTGCGCTGTTCATCGAAAAACATCCGGCTTATCGGTTGTTCCAGCGCTGGTATGATGCTGCTCGCGCTCTGCCCGACGATGAGAAAGAAGATATTCAGATAGAGGTAGAGCAGGCGGTCGAGCTCGATGCCGAAATCCCCGCTTATGAGGAAATCGCGGAAGAAGTACCTCAGGAACCAGAAGAGAAAATCACCGAAGTGATGCCGGAAATCGTTGGGGATTATGATGAACTGCCCGATCCTTACGCCCGGCCTTCCCGTGACCGCTCTTGGAACAAAATTATTATCGGAGCGCTGGTCATTTTGGGACTACTGGGTGCGGGGGCGGTATTTCGTGTGATAATCCGCGAAGATAGACCCGTTACCCGTTTAGAAGCCACCGCCACGCGAGCGTTATCCCTATTGAGTCCGGCAAATGCAACTGCCACTGCTCAGGCGATCCTGGCAGGGCCACCTTCCGAAACGCCTACGCCCACCAATACCCTGCGACCTACAATGGCGCTGGCTTCTCCCACCCGGCAGCAGTCCACACCAACTGATACACCGACAGAAACACCAACTGACGAGCCAACCTTTACACCGACCATCGAAATCACCATTGTGACCAACACCCCACCGCCGCCCGCGACAAATACCTCAATACCTACCGATACCCCAATGCCTGCGCCTACAAATACACTGCCGCCAACACAAATCGCAGGCGTCGCTACTGAAGGGGCCATAAACGTGCTTGAAGTGCTGCACGCCATTCCCCCGGATGATTACGCCTGGGACACTGCCTTTTTCAGCGAGGGCGCAGGGGGTATCTGGCAGTTGGGCGCGACTGTAGAGCAGGTAGGGTCTGCCCCGATTGCGGTTGTGATGCCGCCTCAGTTTCTACAGTACTTTGACCCTGATACCGCGTTGGAAGTTCGCCGTGTGGAAGTGGTGATGGAACTGACGATTTTTGACCAGAATCGTCTTGAAAATGGACAGGTCTTTTTTGGGTTGGCGATTCAAAATTCACAGCGTCAGCGATACGGGGCGGAAGTACAGGTGCGCCGCGTGGGGGTGGTCAGCCTGGGCATCAATGAAAATGGTACTTTTGTAGGCCGTTCCCAGATTCCTATGCAGCCAGTGCGTGTCACCCTGGCCTTACAGCGTCAGGCGGATGGCACGGTCGCTTTTTTTATCAATGGGCAGCGTTTAGGCGTGTCGCCCGCCCTTTACCCCCTCGACCAGCCTGTTAGTATTGTATTGTATAACGCAGGCGGAGGGATGTTTGTATCTGTTTCCGCGTTCACGTTGGAGTTAACCCCTTGACCAACCTGACCGACTTTTACACGATCGGCAATCTGATTGATACGTATGCGCTGGGTCATTACGCGCGAGTCTTTGAAGCCACAGACTTACACACCGGACAGCGTGTTGCCTTTAAAGTCATGCGAGCCGAGCATCTGGCACCGGATGGTCAGCCGCGTTGGGAAGCCGAAGCCTTCATCAATGAAGCCGATTTATTGCTGGATTTAGCCGACCTGCCCGCCGTGATGGGCTTTTACGACTGCGGATATATTGAATCAAAGGCGGCGCATCCGTCTGATGGCAAAATCAAATCGTTCGGCACTAATCTGGACGGCTACCGCGCTGAGTTTTTCCCCAGCTTACGTGAGCAGTGGCGGCCTTTTCTGAGTTTAGAACTGCTGCCCCGTCATAATAACCTGCTGTATGTCATGAAATCGGATGAGCAGCGCCGCCGTCTGCCTACTGAAGAAGCCTTAGATTTAGCCCTTCAATTTGCCCAACTGCTTTACCGGGCACATAAGAAAAACATCGTATATCTGGATCATAAATTAGAGCATCTATTCTGGGATGGGCGTGAGCTTCGCGTCATTGACTGGAACAGCTCCAAACGGGTGGGCGGCATTGGTCAGCCTGCTGAGCAGCAAATTCTCAACGACTTGCATAACCTGTGTGTCGGCATTCTGTATCCGATCTTAACTGGACAATCACCGCAAAAAGGATCGCTGCGTCCGCAGCCCGGTTCACAGGCAGAAGTCGAGCGGCGCTACGAGGAAGTACAGCATCTGGATTTCAGCGCCGCGTCGGATTTAAGCCCGGCCTTAATGGATTTGCTGGAAGTCGGCGCAAAAAAACAACTTGCAACCGCAACGACATTGTTGGCAGAACTACAGCGGATTGCGGTACGCTTTGGGTGGAGCTTTGCCGGACAAACCGGTTCCCCTGCCCTTGTCCAGGCACGGGAACATCTTCGGCAGGGATTGGAAAAACTACGCGACAGCCAGGAAGCCGCCCGCCTTGCCCGCGAGTATCTTCTGGAAGCCGCGATTTTAGAGGGTATTAATGAGGATATGGAAGACGAACTGCGGCGTTTAATGGGGCAAATTAATCATTATTTGAGTCACCGCCCTATCCCATAATAAAGAGAGGATTTGCATGGCTGATTTAGCACAGCGTTTGGAAGAACTCCGCTATCAAATTGAAAATCTCCCTGCCAGCGCCAGCACCAGCGATATAAATCGGCTGGAAACTGAAGTCCGAGAATTGATGGCGCAGAGCAAAAACACTGAATTTGAGCAGGAAGCACGGGATTTATTTACCTTACTGGCCCGCCGCAGCGCTCCCAATACGGGCAACAGCGAAATCCGCAGTTTACTGCGTCGGGCTCGCATCCGGTTAGAAGTGGCCGCCAACGACAGCGATATTGATGAAGCGATAGATATTCTGGCGCAGGCGCTTGATCTGAACCCCGACAGCACCGAAACCCACCAGCTCCTGATGCAGGCGGCACAGCGCAGTTCGCAGCACGCCATGAAAGTGCAGGGGCTCTTAGAACGGTACGGGATCGAACTTGAACCCCCTGCTGAACCCGAACAACTGCCCGAACCTCCTAAAGCTGCCCCGCCAAAGGCAGCGTCCATGCCCACCAGCGACGACCCCATGGCGGAGGTTGCCCAGGCATATTACGCGGGGAATTATCAGCGCACTGTAGAATTGGCAAACCGCATTCTGGCACAAGACCCCCAGAATGCTCAGGCAATAGAATACCGGCAGAAATCTGAAGATAACCTGATGCGCGGGATTGTTCCCGACCATCGTATCCCTTTTGAAGCGCGAATCGCGTATAACCGGGCAAATTCCCTGGTGAGGGCGGGAAATTACGATGAAGCGCAGCGCTTATACCAGGAGGCCCGCGATCTAGCGGCACGCGCAGGTATCACCAGTTGGAATGATCTTGAGCAGGCACTGTTAGACATCCAGGACTTGGCGCTGGCACGTGAACTTCTGAACGAAGGTGACAGACTCCTGGCGGCTGACGACTGGGAAGCCGCGCTCCGTAAATATGAAGGAGCGCTCCGAGTTGTCCCCAATGACCCGCTCGCAGAAGACCGAATTGAACTGCTGCGGCGGGTCAAAGCACAGTTTGACCAGGCAACCGTCCAGCTCAATATGATGAGCGGTAGTCTGATGGAACGCGCCGAAACCCTGATGAATCTGCTGCAAACCCTTGCTAGCATCCGGCAAACCCTCCCTGGCAGCGAGCGCCTCCAGCAAATGGTTCAGGAAACCCGTATGCGCGTGGAAGGGATTAAAGCGCAGATTCTGTCTCAGGCGGGGAACATTCTGACCCGCATCGAGACCGCCTCCTCGCTGGAAGAACGCGCCAGACTCAGCCAGGATGCACGAGCGTTGCTGACCGTTGCTGTAGGACTGGATCCAACCGACCCCAAAGCAAGTGCCGACTTACAGCGTGCCGAGCAGGTCTTTGGCGAAGTCACCGAAGCCCGCCAAATTATGGACAGGGCACAGGGTTTAATTGCCCAAAAGATGGATGGCGAACTGAGTCAGGCGCGAACACTGCTTGCTGGACTGCGCCAGCACGCGACGGACGCCCGCTATCGGGGATTGGTGACGGATTTACTGGGAGCCCATATCGAACGCATTGAGGCGGCGCTGGATCGGGGTGACACCAATGACGCGGAACGCTGGTTGAGTCTGGTGCGCGAAGACCCCTTCCGCATCTTAGGCCGCCGCACGGAAATCCTTCGACTGATGGATGATTTGCGCCAGTTAAAACGGGTGCGTTTCTTTCAGCGAGCAGCAGTGGGCGGCGCGATCATCGTGATTCTGGCGGGATTGGTCTTCTTCACCAGGGACACATGGGAAGCTGAGTTTTTCCCCACTCATACCCCAACTTCAACGGCGACGACAACAGCGACCCCTACTGACACGCCTACCATCACCCTTACCCCGACATTCACCTTGACGCCGACCCTCACCCCAACGGCCACCTTTACACCGTCGCCTACGAATACCGCATCACCGACCGTAACGGCCTCATTTACCGTCACACCATCGCTGACACCAACTCATACTGAAACACCAAGCCTCACACCCACACCCAGTATTACGCCAACGCCCAGCGAAACTCCGGCGGTGCTGTGCCGTATTTTTGCCAACGATAACGTCTTTATTCGTGCTTTACCAACGACCAATTCAGGCAGCATTTACCGCGCTGTCCGTAACACTTCCATGAATGTTTACGAGCAGCGTCTTGGCGAGGATGGGCGCGTCTGGTATCGAGTGCGAATTGAAATTGAAGGCGGCGCAGTCGTCGAAGGCTGGGTACGCGCTGATTTTGTGGTCGAAATTTCGGAATGCCCCCCACTCTAACAGGGCAGGGCGAGGGAATTCTCTCGCCCTTTTTAGTTGGAATATCCCACCCACTCCAGAAACAGGTCATCGAATTGTACACCGGCGGCATCTTCCAGAATGGATTGCAAATCAAACGGGGTCGCAATTCGGTAGCGGTAGCTTTCCAGATAATTCTGGATGGCGGCGGCGAAGTTTTCCTGCCCCATCGCCACCGAAAGCACATGGAAAAAATAAGCGCCTTTGCCATAGACAATGCTGGAATAAGAAACATCATTATAATCAGACGGGGCGAAGCCGATTTTCATCGCGCCTGCGTCACCCTCAAATTCCCGGTAACGTCCCTGCTCAGTCCGGATGGCGGTGTTATAGCCATCTTCGCCCGCCACATGACGCCAATACACTGCTACTGAATATTCGGTCAGCGCTTCATCCAGCCAGGGGTAAAGCGTCTGATCATTGCCGACCATGCTGTACCACCATTGATGGGCGACTTCGTGCACGGTCACAATCTGGAAATACGGGTCGCTCAGCCGCCAAATATCATCCGCCACCACGATCAAGCCCGGATACTCAATCCCGCCTGCGCTGGTGTAGGTTTCGACAAGATCCAGTTCTTTATAGACGTATGCACCGTAGGCATTGGTAAAAGCGGCCATCGAATCCAGGACCCACTGCATCGCCAGTTCCGCGCTGTTTTCCTTACCTGGAAGATAATGAACATTCACCTGAATGTCATCAAAGACGCTGGAAAGGGTTTCATACTGAGCGCTCGCCATGATTGAAAAATCTCGCATCAACGGTGCGGCATATCGCAGCGTGACCATGCCGCCACTTTCTGTCTGTTCGATCAATGAACCGGAGGTGATGACTTTGAGGTACGAAGGTGCGGTCAGGGTCACATCAAAGTTAGCGGTTTCGCTGAACACAGCATCACCACGTGGATGCCGCACTTCGCGCCACCACCCTGTGGAGGGGTTATAGACGGACAAAAGCGGCAGCGCACTGGCAAGGGCAAGTTCAGTTTCCAGATAACTGAATTGATTATACAGATGCTGTTCGCCATGAAAGACTACTGCCGCATAATCCATTAAAAGCGAGAGTTTTTCCCCAGGTAGTAATGGCTGCGGCAGGGGAATCGTCACAATGGAGCCGGTCTCATCGGAAATCCCATTGACTGAAACCCCATTGACAGTCACATTGCTGACGGCTGCCTGCCCCCCAAAGGACTCCAGGTTTGCATACAGACGAAAGACCAGTGCTTCCAGCGCGTCTGGGGTAGTATTGGTATAAGTCAAATCCAGCGTGCCAGTTAATTTTGCTTGGGTAAAATCCGGAATCAACGCTAGGTGAAAGATATACTGCGGCACCTCAGCAAAATCGGCCACATCCGCCATAAAGGCCGGACGCATCCCCTGGCTGAAAAAATCATTTCCCGAAGCATCCGTCTGAGCGAGTGACAACGGGGCGGAGATAAAAAGAATCAGGAACAGCAAAACTTTCCACATGATTTACTGCCCTGACGGTGTTGGTGTCATTTGCGGACGGGGGGTCGAAGACGGACGGCGAGTGCGTGTAGCAGTCGGCGGTTCAGTAGTCGCTGTTTGTGTCAGCGTGGGTGTGCTGGTGGGCAGCAGCGTCGGTGTGGGGGGCACATTCGCCGCAACATTTAACTGTTCTGGCCTAAAACCCTCGCATTGAAAATCTGCAATCCGCACCCACGCGGGTTGTCCTTCGTAAACGATTTGCAGCCAGGTGTTTTCCTGATTCCGCACGATTGGGTTTATGACGGTTCCGATGTCGGTAAAAACCCCAACGGAGTCATAGTTGATATTGGGACCGGTATAGATTTTGCCTTCCGGATTGGAAAGCAGGCAGCGCGGCTCAACAACAGCAATCGCCAATGTGCGGCTGTTTTCTGTATTGTCCTGCCCCATCACGCGCAGTGTTACACTGACCGGGCCTGCGGGGAAGATCATATAACGGCTGAGGCCAGAACCAGATGGTTTAACAGCTTCAATATCAGGCAGTTCCTTGCTCTGCAAGAAGATTTGCGGCTGTCCGTTCACCTCAGCCATCCCTCTCACATTCCATACAAAATCGACAGGTTGAGTAACATTCTGAATCAACGTGGTCGGGTTTGAACTAAATTCAGCAATGGCAGGTTTAACACTGACCGAAAGAACCTCGCTTTGCATTCCACCTGTATTCTCAACATTCAAGGTAATGTCATAACGCCCGGTGGTCTGAAGCAGGAGTTGATAGGCGGACGCTGATGGATCATCAACAGTGATGGTCTGGGGAGACTGACCAGGACGGACATGGGTAATGGTCACATTCCGCACATCCTGAACCTCCCAGGTCAATTGGACAGGTTCACCCAACACAACTTCTGACTGGCTGGCCGTAAACGCCAGAATAGCGGGAACCACCTGATTTTCGGCATTGTCTTCATCCCCGCCACCTAACAAAAAGGCAACCAGCACCACCAGTCCAATGGCTGCGATGGCAACCAGCGGTACGGCTAAGGTCGCTGCCCAGGATGGCAGCAGTGGTTTGGCAAAATATCGTCCGGGAACGGCTGCCTGAAAAGATGATGCATCGTGCGAAAGGGCTATAATATCATATTTGTATTCATGGGCTTTGCCGATAAGTGTGCCTTTAAGGGGTGTGACCCTGCCTTCAATGGTCTGACGTTCCCCGCCCTGCAACGTGACAACACGCGGGCTTACAACACAATTCAGGCTGCCTGTGGGATCAACACCCCGAAAGCTCACGGTTAAGGGCGCATTTCCCTGATTATGCACATATAACTTGAACGGTTCTTTTCCCTGGATGATCTCCGTTGCCATGACCATCCCAAAGCCGCCAAACGCCCCTACCTTCAATTGTGACTCGATATGCAGATCACTTTCGGAATGGTCGAGGGTTTCAATTGTCACTGAAAGAGGATAATGACCCGGTTTGGTATCGCTGCGACGAAGCGGCTTAAAACTGGCAACGACTTCTGTCTGTGCGCCACTTGCCAGTTGGATTTCAGTACGGTCAAGGCGCAGCCATTCACGCGGCACACCCTGAATCTGAATCCTGTAACGCTGGGTATCATTGGACACATTCTCCAGGATAAGGGCCGCTTTGACATCTGCCCCCGGCACGGCAACCATGTCCGGCCCGGTAAAATGCACCATCACATATTCGTTTTCGAGGTCAACAATGTTGTCTGCCGCTTCTGTTGGAACGGTATCTTCCAGGGAGTCAAAAACACGAACAACCATACGCACGTCGGCAATCTGAATTTCCTCTCCGCCGCGCAGCACCCGTCTTTCGCCAGGTTTCATCCGAAGGCTGTCCACATACACCCCATTGACAGACTCCAGATCTTCCAGCACCACCTGGTTGTTTTCGGCACGAATGGTGACGTGATAACGCGAAACCCCCTTGCGATCCAGCACTAAGTCATTGCCGGACTGTCGCCCAATGGCAACAGCTTCCTTGGCGAGCACAAAACTTTCTACTGGTCCCTCGGGCCAATAAATCTCCAGGCGACCATATGGTGACATAAGCGCTACCTTTTGGCAGGGTTCTATTTTATTTTGATTCTAACCACACAGGGGAAAACCACAAGCAACTTAATCAAACCGGATACGAGGATCAAGCCAGGTGTACAGAATGTCCACCAGCAGATTCCCCAAAATAAGGATCGTGGAGAAGAAAATAGTTACCCCCATGATCGTCGTGTAATCACGCCCCTGTACCGCATCGATAAAAGTTGCCCCCATGCCAGGGATAGAAAAAATGAGTTCAATCACAAAACTGCCGGAGACAATACCTGCCAGCAGTGGCCCTACCGCTGTGACGACTGGAATAAGTGCATTTTTGAGGGCGTGGATATACAGCACTCGGCGCTCTTTTAACCCCTTTGAACGTGCGGTGCGGATGTAATCTTCACTCAGCACTTGCAGTAGTGTCGCACGGGTCAAACGAGCTATCCCGGCACTCATACCCGTACCAATTGTCAGGACAGGGAGCGCCAGCGCTTTGGCATAATTAAATAACTGGCTGAAATAGGCATCAAAATCACCGTCCAGCAGTGTGGCATTGATAAAATTCGGATCAAGCGGATTATCCTGCTTCCAGATCAGGGGATCCGCCACAGGGACGAGTTTCAAATTGACCGCAAAAATGATAATTAGAATCGGCCCCAACACAATTGCCGGAACAGACTGACCAAACACAGCAAAAAACGTAGCGGAATAATCCACCAGCGTATTGTGATACACCGCCGCGATCACACCGAGGGGAATTCCTAAGAGAAACCCAACAAAGGTTGAAAAGATGCCGAGCTGCATGGAAACAGGCACCCGGTCTTTAATGATGTCCGTCACCTGCTTGTTCTGCCGCACAAAGTTCTCAGCCAATGACGGGCCGAAATCCAACCGTACAACATTGCTCATATACTGCCAGAATTGGGAATCCAATGGGTCAATGACCCAGCCCTCCCGAACTTCAGTACGGATATTCGACTGGTCACCACCCAGCACAATACAACGTTCCCGGCGAGAAATCAGCGCCCAGCCGGGTTCCACCCGCTGCCCAACGCAGTTGTTCGCCCCATTGTCGATCAGTTTATACTCACCATACAGCTTAATCCCCGCGTTTTTTGGTTCGTCAAAAACTCTGGTTTCAAAACCGGTGTCAGAGTGCCCCTTCACGCTGACCGTTTGCCCTTGAGCAATTTCTGAACCGGCACCATCACTCGGCAAATTAAAAAACACGGGTTTGTTGAGACCAAACCGCTGTTCAAGCTGGGCACGAATATGGGCAGGCTGGCGGCGGTTGCCAGAAGTATCAAATGGGCCACCAGGCATGGCATGGGAAAGGCCAAACGTGACCACCAGAATCGCAAACAATACGGGGATACTCAGCAGAACACGCCGTATAATGTACTTTCGCAACTATTCTACCCCCAGCCGATCCTGCTTAATCCAACCTTCAACCATGCTGTTTTCTTTGCCGAGACAGGAAATCCGGTAAAAAATCCCCGATACCTGAAGGAACGAATTTCGCAGATAGCCAACATCCAGAATTTCAGCGGGCACAGGCTCTGCACTCAACACATCGTAATTGCATTCACCTGAGATCACACTGGTGCCGCCAGACGGCCCTTCAATATCCTTGATTTCTCTTGAGAGATAGATTCCGCGCTGGTTGAAGCCAATCACCGCGGATTCACCAAGCAGTACCATATCCCCAATCGCATATTCTGCGGGGCCGTAAATAAATTCACGGGACAACCAGCCTTCAACCTCGCCACATCGAACCCGTACATAGAGTCCCCCACCCACCCCGACAATTTCATCAATCCGGGTCAAGGTTCCGTCCACACAAGTACCTGCCTCATTTTCGGCGGTCAGAGGAGAAGGTTCAGAGGTCAGGCTGACGGTAAGGTTGGCTTCCTGCGGGACTTCTTCTGTTGCAGAGGTTTGTTCAGCTAATGATTGTACAGGTGCAATGATCAGAATCAAATCATCAGGTGCAAACACCAGCGGCCCTACCAGCAGATTTTGATTGACCCATCCGGTGTTTTCGCCGCATTGAATCTCATAAAATAGTTCATTCTGGATGCGCTGGACAGGCGTTTCAGTAATCAGGACTCGTTCGCCAGCAGGACAGACCGCTCCTGTTTCGCTGCCACCTGCTTCCAGAGTGAGTTCAATCTGACCAGCATCGGCAGGAACAAGTCCCGCTTCTCCATTGCGAAAACGCACCGGGCCAAACAGCTTATCAGGAGTTGTCCAGCCAACGTTTGGAGCGACCGGATTAAACGGACTGGCGCATCGAATCTTGTAATACAATTCGCCCGTCGAAAATCCGGTGATTGCAATCACATCAACAATATCGTTGATTTTACAGTCGTATTGTGGCCTGAAATTATTATCCGAATCATAAGGAGGATCGGCAGCTTCAACCTTAAATGAACCAAAACTCGCTCCACTTTCCAGAGTCAAGGCGCGTTCATTTACCTGGATCGTAACAGGGCCCAGAATACCTTCTTCGCGCACCCAACCCACCAATCGATTGCAATCCACCAATTGATAGATTGTGCCATCATCCAGATTAATCCCTGTATAGAGAATACGAAGTGGGGTATCCTGTGTGCAGGGCACCCGGTTATTCACATTGACAGGTTCAGGATAGGTTGTCAAGTCGGCCCGGATGCCGAGTTCACTGACCGTCTTAGGGAGCCAGGCAATATCCCCGACCTGAAAGCGCGACGCTCCGGCGGGGGGTGGAGGCAAAGGCGTGACAGTCGGTGGCGCAGGAGTGAGTTCGTTAGGCCAGAGGGGACTGTCCGAATAACAGGCCAGACTGACCAACGCAAGCATCAGCAGGACAAATCGGAGTCGCATCGGGCTATCGTGTCCCCCGCAGTCGTGGATCGAAGGCATCGCGCAACCCGTCACCGAAAAAATTGAATGCCAGAGTCAGTGTCGCTAAAGCCACACCTGGTACAATCCAGATATACTGATTCGAATTAAACCCCCCAATATCACGCGGTAAACTGATCATTGCGCCCCAACTGGGGGTTCCAGTCGCTACTCCCAGACCGATAAAACTGAGGAAAGCTTCCGCAAAAATATAGCCGGGGATTGCCAGGGTTTCTGCCACTAACAGCGGCCCGATGATATTTGGCAGCAGATGAACAAAAATAATACGACGGTCACCAGCGCCAATCGCCCGTGCCGCGTCAACAAATTCAAACTCTCGGTAGGCCAGAATTTGTCCCCGTGTGAGGCGTGCCATACCAATCCAGCTTAGCAAACCGAGTGCGATAAACAGAAACAGGAGACCACCCATCGAGGCATTCAAATCCAGCAGGAAACCAACAATCCCTTCTTTTTCCTGATACTCGCGCTGTATTGCCCGGAAAAATACCGACATCAGAATGATGATGACCAACCCCGGCAGACCGTAAAGAAAATCAATAAAGCGCATCATAAGATTATCGATCCAGCCGCCATAATAACCAGCAATAAGCCCATACAGCAGACCGATCACCAGACTCACACTCGACCCAACAAAAGCGACGGCCATCGAGACCTGCGACCCGTAGACGGCCTGAGTCAGCCAGTCCTGCCCATTTTGCCCAGAGCCCAGCACAAAACACCACTGGCGATCTGGCGGCGGTTGCTCAGCCCCTGCACAGCGGTCAGGGTAACGAGCACGATCTTCCGGGGAAATCAGTTCGCACCACTCAGCGGTTGACGTTAACCCGTCGCGGGCACAGGTTCCAGGATCAGCAAAAGGATCCACGTAGGGCAGCCCCTGGGCATTGACGGTATGGACAGATTTGTAACCGCTTTTTTCGTCAATCAGGCCTACCTGTGTCCACAGACTCGCGGTCAGTGCAAGCAGGATAAAGCTCAAAATAACAACCAACCCCACGACCGCAAGGCGATTTCTGCGGAACAACCGCACGGCCTCGCGGAGTGGGGAGATGGTAGGTTTTTCTTCATTCAGGATAAGCGGCTTGGCGTCTTCCATTGGCGGTGTCAGATTTTAGCCAATCTTAGCGCTTATCCCTGAACTCGCCCAACAATCTCGGCTACAAAATGTCCGGGCTTTTGTTCTTTCAATTCCAGAATATTGTTTTTGTCTCTGAAGTCAGCCAGCACCGACGGGCGCTCCATCCGCTGGCGAACACGCTCGATTTCCGGATCAGGAATTGGCACAGCGGATAACAAAAGCTGAGTATAGGGGTGCAACGGGTTTTCATAAAGTTCGTCAGTGGGCGCTGTTTCCATGATGCGTCCCATGTACATTACCGCCACGCGGTTGCAAATGTGACGAATCATGCTCAGGTCGTGGGCGATGAATAAATAGGTCAGCCCCAATTCTTTCTGCAAATCCTGTAGCAGGTTCACTACCTGCGCCTGAATGGACACATCCAGCGCGGAAATGGGTTCATCGCACACAATGAACGATGGATCAAGCGCAAGGGCACGGGCAATCCCGATACGCTGGCGCTGTCCACCAGAAAATTCATGCGGGTAGCGATTCACAAAATAGGGATTGAGCCCCACTTTTTCCAGCAAATAGGCAACTCGTTCCTGTCGCTCTTTATCCGAACCCACGTTATGCACAATCAGGGGCTCAGAGACGATGCGACCTACGTTCATACGCGGATTCAAAGAGGCGTAGGGGTCTTGAAAAATCATCTGAATATCACGACGCATCTTCCGCATTTCAGCGCTGGGAAGTTTCGTCAGATCTTTGCCTTCAAAAATGACCTCGCCTGCGGTCGGTTTGTAAAGCTGCAAGATGGTACGCCCGGTCGTGCTTTTCCCACATCCGGATTCGCCCACCAGCCCCAGGGTCTCTCCGCGAAGCACTTCAAATGACACACCGTCAACCGCTTTCACTGCGTCAACCTGCCGCTGGAAAATGATACCTGATGTGATCGGGAAGTACTTTTTCAGGTTACGAACCTGGAGAATGGCATCTTTGCCATTGGCATTTTTTGTGGTGTTATCAACTGCTGGTGCTGTCATGTTTTATACAGCCTCCTCATTTTGCTTGCGGACTTCGCGCAGGTCATACCACGCGGCTACGTAATGGTCAGGACTGCTGTCTTCAACGGGGCGCAAGGCCGGGCGTTCCTGCCAGCAGCGTTCCGTGGCATAGGGATTGCGCGGGGCAAAGGGATCGCGGTCGGGAAATTCGCGCATATCCGGTGGTGACCCTGGAATAGGTTCCAGGCGTTTGGATCCATGTTGTTTATCCAGACGCGGCAGCGAATTGAGCAGCCCCAGGGTATAAGCATGACGAGGATCCTTAAAGACCACATCCACCGGGCCCCGTTCGACAATCGTGCCAGCATACATCACCTGGATGACATCAGCCAGACCTGCCACAACACCCAAGTCGTGGGTAATCCAGATCATCGCCATCCCAAGCTCGCGGCCTAACCGGCGCACCAGTTCAATGATTTCGGCCTGCACCGTTACATCCAGCGCTGTGGTTGGCTCATCCGCAATCAAAAGCTGTGGGTTGCACGAAAGCGCCATAGCGATCATGATACGCTGACGCTGCCCACCAGAAAACTGATGCGGATAATCGTCCAGACGACGCTTCGGATCGGGAATCCCAACCATATCCAGCAGTTCCATCGCCCGGTTTCTGGCCTGGGAGCGGTTCATCCCAATGTGCAGTTCTAATGCTTCAGTAATCTGGCGGCCAATGGTGAGGACTGGATTCAGCGAAGTCATCGGGTCCTGGAAAATCATTGCAATTTCCGATCCCCGAATGAGACGCATTTCGTTCTTGGAGAGCTTCATCAAATCCCGCCCTCGGAAAATCACCTCACCGCTCTCAATCTTGCCGGGAGGAGAGGGGATGAGTCCCATGATGGCGAGGACATGAACGCTCTTGCCACTCCCACTCTCGCCGACCACGCCCAGCGTTTCCCCTTCTTTCAGGGTATAGCTTACGTCATTAACTGCGTAAACCGTCCCCTCCTGGGTATAGAAACGTACAACTAGATTCTTCACTTCCATTAAAGTGGTCAAGAGGTCGACTCCTCTATAAAAGCTAACTTATATAATAATCCCACGAATTTTAGGCTATGTTTGGTCAGCTTGCAAACCTTATTTCAAATGAAGGTATGAAGGACTGATGAAGGTGGCGGCGTTTCATTGCCATAAGAGGTATGTGAATATGAAATCCATAGACTTCAATTAATTTTTGCAATATGCTATAGTCAGAAAAGTGTTGTTAGAAAAGTGTCGAAACTCCCCTTGACGCGACGGAAAGTAGTCATCACCACCTGTACAGATACACGACTCAGCAGAATTTCACTCTGTTCACTTTTTGCTATTTCGACAGGTAATGAAGAATGTTGCCCTTTGGGCAGCATTTTTTGTATTAGGAGCAGGAGGCATTCGTGATACAAGAACTCATGAATCGAGCAGACCAACGCGGATACGTAACTTATGCAGAAGTTATGGAACTGTTGGAAGCAGATGGAGAAGACGACCCTGGTGCGCTCGAAACCATTCTGGAAGAACTCGATGAACTGGGTATCGAACTCCGCCAGCACGAGGGTGACGAGGACGAATACGAAGGCCCCCCCGACTCCGCGTTGGATGAATTTTCTGACAGCGAGTTTGAAGTGCTTGAGATTGAAGAAGCCCTTGATACCAGCTTAGGGGACATTAATGCTGTCTCTGCCGATGACCCGGTTGGGCTGTACTTCCGGCAGATGGCCCAGGAACCCCTGCTCACCGCCGACGAGGAAATTGAACTGGCGAAACGAATCGAGTTGGGGCGCGAAGCACAAATCCAGCTTCGTCTGCCCGGACTTCAGTTCGTCGAAACGACTCGCCGCACGCTGGTGTCAATCGTTGAAGATGGGCAGGCTGCCCGTGAACATCTGGGGCGTGCGAACACCCGTCTGGTTGTCAGCATTGCCAAGCGTTACATGGGACAGGGTTTGCCTTTCCCTGATCTGATTCAGGAAGGCAACGTTGGCCTGATGCGGGCAGTCGATAAGTACGATTACAAACGCGGCAATCGTTTTTCGACCTATGCGACCTGGTGGATTCGGCAGGCGATAACGCGGGCGCTGGCGCAAAAAACCCGCACGATCCGAATTCCGCTGCATATGACAGAACGCATTCGCCAAATGTACCGCACTGCCCAGGTACTTGAGCAGGAATTAGGTCGCCGCCCGACACCAGAAGAAATCGCCAATGAAATGGATCTGCCCGCTGAGGCCATCCGGGGCATGATGGATGCCAGTCAGCACGCCATCGCGCTGGAACGACCGGTTGGGGATGACGGAGACAGCGAATTTGGCGATTTTATTGAGGATCAAGACTCCCCCAGCCCCGTTGAATCAGCGACCCAACATCTCCTCCAGGAAACCATTGAAGAAGTTCTTTCCGAGCTTACCCCCCGCCAGAGCCATATTTTAAGACTGCGGTTTGGCTTAGGCGGCGGCGAACCCCATACGTTGGAAGAGATCGCCAATAAATTCGGTCTGAGCCGTGAACGCATCCGGCAACTGGAAAAAGAAGCCCTGCGCCGCCTGCGTCATCCGCGCCTCGCCCATAATCTGAGGGACTACCTGTCCTAATTTTCGTTGAGTAATGTGAATTTTTCGTTAAGAGCCGAAGGAAACTCCGGCTTTTTTGCCTATAATGGATAATACTGGGCTAAAATCGCTTGAGGAAAATCAAACGGTTCTAGTCTATGGAAAGCATCTTTGAAATTTTGAATAACGCCTATGTGTTATTTTGCGCTCTGGTAGGGATTTACGCGGTCTATCTTGGCGTGCAGAATATCCCGCTGAGCGGAAATTTCTGGGGTGTGGTCGGCATGAATACAGCGTTGGCAGCAGCCGTGCTGCTGGCAGCAGTTATCCTGACCCTACAAGGCAAAACCCCACATGGCCCTGACCCAGATGGCACAGGGGAAATGGAACGCAGTGTTTATTATCTGTACGCGATTTATTTTGTCATCAGTTTGCCGGGACTGTTTGCCATCATGCGGGGCAACGATAACCGGACCGCAGCCATTTTTTTTGCGGGGGTGGCGTTTTTTAATTCCGCCGCCGCGTATCGGGCAGGCAGTTTATTAGCAGAAGTATGGAAATAAGGCATGAGCAAACGTATCCTGGTTGTTGACGATGAAATTGATACCCTGAGGCTGTTGAAAACCATTCTGGAAATCAGCGGTTATGAGGCTTACACCACCCTCAATTCACTGGAAGCCCTGACTCTGGCACAGGTCGAACAGCCGGACGTGGTACTTTTAGATATTATGATGCCAAAACTTGATGGCTTCCAGTTGTGCAAAATGATGCGGGCACATCCGACTACGCAACTCCTGCCCATTATTTTCGTCACAGCTTACGACGCGCTTGACCTGGAAGATCGGCGGCGTTCGAGCGGCGGCGATATGGTGCTACATAAGCCTATTAACATGGATTCGCTAATTCAGGCTATTGAGGTTGTGGAAAAGCTGGAGCGTAACATTCCGGATGACATCAGAACCGCCTCGGAAGGAATTGCACCTGTCAACGGCAAAGGCACATCGGTCGTGCCAGAATCCAATGGCAAACCCCACGATCCAACCATTAACCCGCCCAACCCACACCCCCCATCCGTATGAGCGATGACATTTTTCCGGTTGTCGTTATCGGTGCGGGATTATCGGGCTTAACGGCAGGTCTGCATCTCGCTGCCCGTGATCTGCCGCCGCTGGTGTTGGAAGCCGACATCGTATGGCCTGGTGGGCGCATCGCAGGCGGCGAAGATGAAACACTGGAATACAACGGGCAAACCTGGACATTTTCCACACAGCACGGCATTCATGCTCTGTGGGGCGGCTATGATAACATGCGGGCGATGTTTGATCGCTTTTTGAAAATTCAGCTCCGCCCTTCCACTGGTGAAGAATGGATCAATCGATGGGGAACGCATGTCAGCCGCATTGAAGCCGGCACTGCTGTCCGCAGCACTTGGTTCCCCCCCCCCTTTCACTACCTGCAACTTCTTTTTCGCCCCCGTTTCTGGAAAACGATCACCTGGCTGGATTTTTTTTCAGTTCCTGGTTTTTTGGTCAGCTTTCTCTGGGCAGCCAGTGTTGACCCTATCCGGGAGCAAATCGCGCTGGAAGGCCTGATGCTCGCTGATTTTTTCAAGGGGTGGACTCCGAATCTCAAAGCTATCTTCAAGGGGTTGGGGCACAGCCTCCTGGCGTCCCCATCGGAACACATTACCGCCACCGCGTTTATCGCTGCCATGCGATTTTATACCATGATGCGGCGCGACACCTGGCATCTGGATTATCTTCCGGCGAATCCGCATGAGTGCATGATCAAGCCGATGATCAAACAGATTGAAGAATCGGGTGGAAAAGTGATGGTGGGCTCACGGGTCGAAACCCTCACCCGCGCTGATGGTCACTGGCAGATTCGGGTGGAGGATCTGCGATTAGGGAGCTACCGGACACTTCGGGCCGAGCATGTTATTCTTGCCGTTGATCCACCCGCCGCCAAAGAAATCCTGACCCGCAGTCCGGAGACCTGCCAAAAAGCACAGGAGATGCGATTCCCGCGTGGTCTGGAAAATGCCGCCATTCGCCTGTGGTTTGACGCTGCTCCCCAAAACGGGGCTCCTGGCGGGATGTTCACAGGGGATTTTTTGATTGATAACTTCTTCTGGCTGCATCGGATACAGGATGAATTTATCGCGTGGCATCAGCAAACAGGGGGAAGCACAATAGAAGTCCATCTTTACGCCCCCGAATCGGTTTTTGAGCAGGATGACCGCCTGTTGATTATCCAGGCCACCAAGGAAGTCACCCAAGCCTTTCCAGAACTGCGCGGGCACTTTATTCATGGTTCTATTCGGCGAAATGGCCCAACCCAAAGCCAGTTTTTGATCCCGACGGAAAAAAGCCTGCACGTCATCACTCCCTGGGATAATCTCTGGGCGTGTGGTGACTGGATCGGCTACCCATCCCCCTCGCTGTGGATGGAGCGCTGTGTGGTGACCGCCGTCGCCGCCGCTAACGAGGTTTTGAAGGCCAATCAGTTAGAAATCCATGAACTTATTCCACCTCGTGAGTCCGAATGGCTGGTACGTATTGTAGAATTTATAGCCAGAGGGCTGAGGAAAACGATTGGCCCGGTTATCCTTGGAACAGCACGGGCGCTGCGTAGAAAGAAAAGGGATGGCAGGCAGAAAAGTCATTCTGACCCATAACAACGCGGATTTGGACGCGCTGGCATCGTTGTATGCCATGTATAAACTGACCCCGGACGCCGAACCGATACTCCCCAGACGGCTGCACCGCAATGTGGATAAGTTTCTCCTGCTCTACGGGAGAGCTTTGCCTGGATTTAACCAGGAAAATCTGCAAAAAGAGGATGTCGAGCTGGCTTACGTGGTCGATTCGCAGTCGTTTGATATGGTACGCGGGATGCACCCTACGACGCCCATTTATATCATCGATCACCACCCCCTGGAGCAAAATCTGCCGGAGCACTATCAATTTCAGGGGAAACCAACCGGTGCGAATACTACTCTGCTGGTCGAGATGATTATTGAACGCGGGATTTACCTTTCCAGCCTGGAGGCCACGCTCCTCATGTGTGGTATCTACGAGGACACGGGCAGCCTGACTTACAGTGCTACAACGGTCGAGGATATTCAGGCAGCGGCCTGGCTGCTCCAACACGGCGCAGACCTGGACATTGTGCGTGATTTTTTGCGGCATTGGATGGACGACAGCCAAAAGGAACTGCTCAGCCGTCTTCAGGAAAATGCCGAAACCACCGTTTACCAGGGGCATTCAGTGATGATTACCTCCGCCGTCCTCAAAGAACCGATGGAAGACCTGTCCACGGTGGCTTCAGAACTGCGTGATCTGTTTGAAACCAGTGCCATGTTTATGGTGCTGCAAATCAAAAAAAATGTGCAGATGATTGCCCGCTCGGTAGTGGATGACATTCACGTCGGCAGAATCATGCAGCACTTCGAAGGGGGTGGGCACAACCGGGCAGCAGCGGCCCTGGTACGAGATACACCTTTAGATGATGTACGCCGTGAACTCCGGCAGGTCTTGCAGAACGAAATTCGGCCCGCTGTGCGCGTGGCAGACATGATGTCGCTGGGAGTACAGGTGATTCGGGATGACAGCACAATCCGAGAAGCTGAAAACCTCATGCTGCACTCCGGTCATGAGGGCTATCCCGTACTCGATAAAAATCGGCATCTGGTTGGGCTGGTGACACGCCGCGCCGTTGAACGCGCCATGCATCATGACATGCAGCACCGTCCGGTCAGCGACATCATGGATGCAGGCACAGTCACGCTGCGGCCAGAAGATTCGATTGAACTCTTAAAGGACAAAATTCTCGACTCTGGCTGGGGACAGATTCCGGTGGTGGATGAAGAAAATCAAGTCATCGGTATCATCACCCGAACAGATCTCATCAGCCATTGGGGGCAAAAACTCCCCTATCGCAATGGCGAAATGGTTCACCGTCTCAAAGCAGCGCTTCCTAAAGGCGTTTGGAGGCTGCTACAGGTAATTGCGGACCATGCCAACGACTTAAATTATCGCGTATTTCTGGTCGGCGGAATTGTGCGCGACCTGCTGCTGGAAACCCCGAACCTGGATATTGACTTAGTGGTAGAGGGAGAGGCCGTCCGGTTAACACGCAGGCTGCAAAAACAGTTTGGCGGTGGCATCCAGCAGCACGACCAGTTTGGCACCGCGAAATGGAAAATTGATGCTTCTGTGGCCGAGACTCTGGGATATCCCTGGGATGAGACAAGCTGGCCTCAGTATGTGGATTTTGCCACCTCACGGGCGGAATTTTACGATGCCCCAACGGCTTTACCTACGGTACGTCCAAGTTCCATCAAGATGGACTTGCACCGCCGTGACTTCACGATTAATACACTGGCGATACGACTTGCACCGCCGCCAATGGGCGAACTCCTGGATTTCTACAAGGGTGTGGAAGACCTGGAAAAGGGCATCATCCGTGCGCTGCACAGTCTGAGTTTCATTGACGACCCCACCCGAATGCTGCGGGCAGTGCGTTTTGAGCAGCGGTTTGGCTTCAGAATAGAGGAACGCACTGAACAACTCATTGCCAATGCCCTACCGCTGATCGAGCGTCTAAGCGGCGACAGAATCCGGCACGAAATTAACATGATCCTGGCGGAAAAAACTGCCCTAAAAGGTTTGGAAAGACTGCAAGAACTCGGCATCCTACAGGCCATTCACCCTGCGCTGCACGTGGATGATTCATTCCGCAGTTATTATGAGGTCATCCAAAAGGTGCGGCAGAACCCGCCCTGGTCTTTGCCGGAGGACTTTGATAGCTGGCACACACTCATCTTCGCCATTTTAACGCGCGAATTGGATGAAGAAACACTAGAATCTGTCGGCAAGCGGCTGATGGTTTCACGCTTAACACGTGAAAAACTGCGTGTCATTCATCGGGGGTATCAGGTCTTAACCTATTTGCACGAAATGCCTCCAAGCGAAATTACCTATACGCTTGAACCACTGACGCATGTTGGATGGTTAGCCTGCTGGATATTGACACCCGACGCACAAACACGTCAGAAAATCGAACATTTCGTGAATCACTGGCGGCATATCAAGCCAAGCATTGACGGAAATATCCTTTTGAAAATGGGGGTTAAGGCCAGCCCATTCATGGGCAAACTGCTGCATGACTTACGTGCCAGATGGTTGGATGGTGAGATTACCAATGCAGAAGACGAGCAGCGATACATCGAACAGTGTCTACGAGAAGATCACCCTTAATATCGAGGTGACGTTCAGGCTGGCGCGGGAGGATGATCTGCCCAAACTTGAATGGATGGGCGAATTTACGCATTTTCGACGTGTGTTCCGTCAGACTTATCAGGATCAAGCTGCCGGTCGCCGTTTAATGCTGCTGGCGGATCTGAATACCTTTCCCATCGGACAGGTGTTCATTCTGCTCAACTCGAATTTTGGTTGGAATGGCAATGAATATGGTTATCTCTACTCACTGCGAGTCATGGCACCCTTTCAAGGACTGGGGATCGGCACAAAACTAATTTTACAGGCCGAACGCATCATGCAGGAACGCCGTCTGGACTATGCTACGATTGCGGTGGCTAAGGATAACCCTCGTGCCCGCAATTTGTACGAACGGCTAGGCTATCAGGTCTATAGTTCGGATGATGGGCGCTGGTCATATCAAGATCACAAAGGACATACGGTTCACGTCTATGAGCCATGCTGGATGATGGAGAAAAAACTCGGCCCTGTCGGATAATCAATTTTTGCCCGGAATCAACTGTGCTAAAATAGCAAACGGTCATTTTTTCACAGGAATATATCCATGCGCCGCATTTTCCGCCGTCGCCAGCGCGACGAAGAACAGATTCTAGAAGGCGAAATCATCGAGGAGGACGAGTCATCGGAGGAAGCACCACCAGATGAGCCTGTGGAAAAACCCCGTCGGCGCGGGTTATTTCGTCGTCGGCAGCAGCCACGGGTCGAAACCAGAGCGCCACAGCCCTTAACGGCATTAGAGCGTGTCGCGCCGGATATTCCCACGCCCGAAGAACTGATTCACGAATATACCCGTCGTGCTGCGCCAGAAACTGCGGAAGCGCCGCCGCGCCGCCGTTTTAAACTGCCACGTTTCAACCTGCGGCGGTTGATTGTATGGCGGGAAGTGCGCCCCGGTCTGCTTTTTCTTGCCGCAGGGTTGGTCGCCGGAGGCATATTCTGGACACTGTACAATCTGGGGCGCGTGTCTGAAGACTGGCAAAAATGGTGGCCCGCTGCCCTGCTTGGATTTGCCCTGGTGTGGTCGTTCATTTCACTGTTGACACGACGGGCAGGTGCCCTACTGGCAGCAACTACCCTGGCAGGAATCAGCATCAGCCTGCTGTTAGATACACAGGGTTACGCCACGTGGCAAGAAACGCTCATCGGCGTGGTTTTGGTGACGATTGGCGTTGGCATTATCATACGCGGCTTCCTGCTCCGGCAGGGGGCAGTAGCATAGGACAGCACTTTGACAGACATCAAACGACGCAGCTTTTTACTTGCCCTCACCGGATCCGTCAGCAGCGCGATGACGGCGTCACATGCCGAAACGCATCTTCACCCGCGGCAGCGCATCGGGAAAGCAGTAGAAGTCACCTCCAGCGCAAATTTTTACACCCAGCATTATCGTCATATCCCGGAGGTGGATTTTGAGACGTGGTCGCTCACGGTGCTAGGGGTAAATGAGTACGTTTTAAAGTGGAATGATATTCGCTCACTGCCTGCTGTCGAAACCATGCGGACATTAACCTGCATTGGTAATCCGGTTGGTGGAGCGTTCATCGGGAACGCCGTCTGGAAAGGCATAAGACTGGTGGATGTGTTAGGCAATCTCCCCATGCCGCCGGACAGCACCTTCGCACGGTTAACGGCGCTTGATGGTTACGAAACCGCCCTCAGCATTGACCAACTGCTCCATCCGGACACACTGCTGGCCTATCAGATGAACAGTGCCCCCCTGCCCCGCGAACACGGTTATCCTATTCGACTGCTCATTGGTGGAACCTATGGCTCAAAAATGCCCAAGTGGATTAGCCGGATTGCGTTTATAAATTACGAATTTAAAGGCTACTGGGAGTCACGCGGTTGGTCGAACCGCGCTGACATACAAACCCATGCCATGATCTTTAGCCCTCGAACCCTTGAAAAAATCAGCGGCACGGTCTTGATTCAAGGAGCAGCCTTCGCAGGCTACCGGGAAATTACCCAAGTTGAAGTGCGGATTGACGGCGGCGAATGGATACCTGCCTCGTTGGTTAAGGGTGACTCATCGCTCGCGTGGACGCAGTGGTATCTGGAATGGACGCCGGCAACACCGGGCAAATACTCTCTGGAAGCACGAGCCACCGACTCCACTGGTTTTACCCAGTTTGTGGAAAATCACGCTCTGCACAACAAGCCAGATGGCGCAAGCGCGATTCATAAAATTGTGGTAGAGGTACTGGCATGACGATTTCACGACGAGATTTCCTCAAAATTGCGGGGGTAACGGCGGCCTCAACCAGTTTGGCCGCGCTGGGTTTTCCCAATGTAATCGCCGCAATGCCCCAACAAGGCCGGATGCTTGGAGGGTTTCCAGCGCGTGTTGCTCCGCATGACCATGCCGAACTTGCTGCCAATTTGCTGCCGGACAGTGTACACGAAATCCTAGATATTGAGCGCGGATTCGTCCGTCTGCCGTCTGGCTATGTGCCGGAAAAAGCCATACAGCCCATGCTTGAGGCACATTTCCTGCTGCCGGAAAATCTACCCGCCCATGTAGAAGTCATCGCGCCTTATGCAGCAGTGCGGAAGTACGGCGCAGCAGACGCGCCCCTTGTGGCACGTCCAGGACACGGAGCCGTATTGGAAGCGCTCAAAGCTCTGCCCGACCAGCACGGGCTTTTTGACTGGTACCAGGTCGATCTGGGGGAAGGGCTTTCTGGATGGGTGCAGGCGAATCAGATACAGCAGGTAATTGAAACCCAAACTTCATCTGCTGCCCATGCGGTCATCAAGAATCATGAGATGGCGGTTTGGCGAGGGGAACGGGAACTTGCCCGCTTTGCACTGGCGTGCCCGGTCAATTTACCCGCAGGAACACACCAGATCATCCGCCGCCATTCCTGTTTGCACACGTCGGTATTCAAAGGCATTCCCTGGGTGCTCGAAACGAATCGCGGCCTGCAACTTGGTGGTGTGTACTGGCACAATCAATTTGCCTGCACCAGTCCAAGTTCACAGATCGAACTTTCGGTACTGGCGGCAAAAACTGTATTCGGGCTGCTGCCAGAAGGCAGTTACCTGGAGGTAATGTAAGCATATCCAATTTCGTCTGTATCGTAGAGACGTTTTGCTAGGGATTTATCGGTATGAATGTAGAACCAACGATAGGGCTGGCCTTGCTTGCAGGCTTTGTCTCTTTTATCTCACCCTGTGTACTGCCGCTTGTTCCTGCCTACATCGGTTACATGAGTGGACATGCGACCACCGCCGTCGGTGAAAATGGACGCGGGAAATTCACTACCTTTGTACATGGCATCTTCTTTGTACTGGGCTTTACGATTTTTTTCGTCGGTTTTGGTCTGCTCACAGCCGCCGCCTCAGATTGGCTGACCCGGCGAGGAATCGATATTCCGACAATTATCACCCGGTTGGGCGGTGTGGCGGTTATCCTGTTTGGCCTGTATGTGATGAAGGCCCTTGATCCGGTGTTCCGGCGCGGTCTGACTCTCGCCCGCCAGATGAAGGATAATGTTGGATTGGCCGCCGGTTTCACGCTCCTCGTGGTTGTAGTTTTACTGGTCTATTATTACTGGGTGTTTGAGTCAGCTATTGGTTCAGTTGTATTTTTCCTGCTGACTATTATCCTGTTTTATCGACCCATCAGCAGGGCAAACAACCTGAGTGAAATGTGGACGAACCTCATTTCTGGTCTGCAAACCGCCCTGATCAGCGATACCCGTAAACTCGAACTTCAGCGCAGCAGCACGAGTTATCTGGGTTCAACTGGCATGGGAATTGTGTTTGCAGCAGGATGGACACCCTGCATTGGCCCAATCTATGGCAGCGTGCTGACTCTGGCAACCGATGCCGCCGTGAATGGCGAATCGCTGGTACGACCGGGAATTCTGCTGACTGCGTATTCGCTTGGTCTGGGTGTTCCCTTCCTCTTTACGGCACTGGCGCTGAACCAGACCACAGGTTTGATGAAAAGCCTGAAACGCAACATGCGAAAAGTAGAATATGCCAGTGGGGCACTGCTCATTGTGATTGGTGTCTTGATTCTCTCCGGAAGTCTGGAAGAGATCACGCGGCGCTTCGGGTCGGATGGATCGCTGGGCGATTTATCGGTGCGGTTAGAAGCGTGCAGCATTGGCGCGGCCCAGGGACGAATTCAGCTTTCCTCGTGGCGTGATTGTGTGGCTGACGGTGAACCGAAACTGGCTGACCGCATCATTTTCGCTGCGAAGCGCCCTAAACCTGCCGACCTGGTATCCCTCGACACTTCCCAGATTATGAATTTTGACACGCCCACTGATGGACTGCTTTTTACACCAGACCCAAACTTTGACCCGAACAGCGTAGAAATCGGGTTAGACGTGGGTAAACGCGCACCCGAATTTGCCACGACGACACTCGATGGGCAGGCCGTTTCGCTCTCCGATTTTAAGGGCAAGATCGTGTTAGTGAATTTCTGGGCAACCTGGTGCGGGCCATGCCGGACAGAAATGCCCGAATTCGAGGCCATCTACGCCCAGTATAAAGACCGGGGCTTTGAAGTGCTGGCGGTGAATTTCCTGGAATCGCCCGAACAGGTTCAATCTTTTGTGACAGAGGTTGGGATCAGCTTCCCGGTTCTGCTGGATGAGTCCGGTGAAATCAACGACGATCTGTACAACGTCCCGAACTACCCCACCAGCTACATCATTGATGGTAATGGGGTCATTGTTGCCCGCCATCATGGGATTCTGCTGGGCGAACAACTTTTAGAAATTCTGGACAGCATCAGCACAGGTGGATAAGCGGCGTCTGCTCGCGCTGAGTGGCGCGATAGGTCTTTTTCTCAGTGCAATATGGATTTTGTGGCGAGCAGGCCTTCCCGACTCGCCTGATTTTGTTCTCAACATGGAAGGCGAACGGCTGGAAGTACCGCAGGTCGGGGGGCTGGCACCAACATTTGCCAGCACAACGCTGGAGGGTCAGGAAATCACGCTGCTGGATGCACGCGGTACCCCTGTGATTCTTAATTTCTGGGCAACATGGTGCAGACCTTGCGCGGTAGAAATGCCAATTTTAGAGGCTATATATCAAGCAGGTGTCAATGTGGTTGGCATCAATGTCGGACTGGAACGCCAGGAAACCGTCCAAGGGTGGGTCAAAAATGCCAACCTGACCTTTCCTATCGTGGTTGATGATGCAGGCCGCACGCTGGAAACCAAATACCGGATTCAGCACGGTCTGCCAGTAACATTTTTCATTGACAGGCAGGGTATCATTCAGTATATCCAATACGGCGCACTGGACGAAGACAGCCTGCGAACCGGGCTGGAGTCGATTGGGATTACGAACTAGGGAAGCCACATGTCAAAACAGCAAGAAGTCAATCGTAAACTCCAACAACAGCGCAGCACGCTGATCCGCCGGAATCTCCGTTATGCCCGGTGGCAGCGTCATTGGGCCGAAATCGCGGTTGTACTGCTGACGGTTTATGTGCTGCTGCCGATTCTTGCGCCTACTCTGATGAAAGTCGGCGCGACTGCCCCGGCCCGTGTGATCTACACCGTGTACAGTCCACTTTGCCACCAGTTTGCGTTCCGGTCAATCTTCCTGTATGGCGACCAGACATTTTACCCGCGTGACCAGGCAGCCAATGGTTTTGACCACAGCTTTGATAAATACGCAGCCGACTCGGACGAATTTGTCGATATCTATACGAGTTATCGTCGGGACAACCTGGGGAGTCGGTATCAGTTTGGGGGATCAGAAGAGCTGGCCGTCTGGACGCCGGAACTGCAACGCGCAGCCCGTCAGTTTAAAGGTGATGAAATCATGGGCTATAAGACCGCCCTGTGTGCCAGAGACATGGCAATTTACGCGGCAATGGCGGTAGGTGGATTCGGTTTCCTGTTTGTGCGGAAAAAACTGCGTCCTGTGCCGATTGTCCTGTATGTGCTGCTCGGTCTGGGACCCATTGGCATTGACGGCTTCAGCCAGCTCCTGGGCTATCCTCCATTTGAACTCTGGCCCCCGCGTGAAACGATCCCCGAATTCCGTGTTCTGACCGGCGCCTTGTTCGGGCTCATGAATGTGTGGTTGGCCTTCCCTTACCTGGAAAAATCCATGATAGAAAGCGCCTCAGCAATGGAGCTCACGATTCAGGAAATGCTGGCCGGGGATTAGGCAGCCTGTTCTACAACAGGGACAAAATGAAGAGCGCCCCTTCTCAGGAGCGCTCTTTTGCTGCATTAGTCGAACTGTTTCGGCGTGGGTGTCTTCGTTGCCGTGGGCTGTGCCGCCGATGTATTAGTGGCCGTCGGCGTGTTCGTCTTGGTCGGCGTATTGGTCGCGTTCGGCGTGTTCGTCTTGGTCGGCGTCGGCGTCTTTGTGCGCGTGGCCGTTGGTGTAAAGGTAATGGTCGGCGTGCGCGTGATCGTCGGCGTCAGCGTAATGGTTGGCGTGCGTGTGATCGTCGGCGTCAGCGTGATAGTACGCGTCATCGTCGGCGTGCGCGTCTCCGTGGGCGGGCCAGGGGTGTTGGTCGCTGTACGGGTTGGTGTAATGGTACGGGTCGGCGTCACAGTGGGTGTAAAGGTCGCCGTCGGCGTGACAGGCCCGGAAACTGGTTCCATCGGAACGGGGCAGACGTAATCAATCGTAATACTGGATCCATTGAAGTCTGTCGGCAGCGCCCCATAGTTGGTCGGCATTGACCCTGTTACACCGTCAAAGTCCACCCAGAAGTTTAAGGTCTGCCCGCCATTGATAGTTGGTGTAAGCTGCCAGCCCGAACCGCCCTCGTTCACAGTCGTTGGCGGAGACGAGCTTGTGCCATCCCAGAAGCGGATGGCCTGTGCGTCAAACGCACTCGCACCTCCCAGAGAAGTCATTTCAAGCGCCATGGCTGGCACATATTTTGTCCACACAATGCTGAAGCCAGTCAGCATACGCGGTGTGGAGCTGGCGTTTCGGATGGTGAAGCGCACGACACCGTTGGTATCGAACCCGCCAAACCGGAAGGTGAAGTCACCGCAGACTGGCGTATGAGTGAAGGTTGGTGTGTTCGGGTCAGGCGTCGGCTGCTGCAAATTAAACGGCAGTGGGCAAACGACAGATCCATCCCGGCTGGACAGCGTAATGGACGATCCATAGAAGTCGTGGATCGAATATCCATAGGTTGCCAGATTTGGCGGCGCACTTCCAAAGTAAGTCCGCCACAGGGTTTGTGAACCACCCGGATTGCCAGGGAAGGCCCGGAGTGCCTCGCTGTTGTTCCAGCCGACTGAACCCGAATCAACATCGGTTGGCGGGGTTGTATCGGTTCCATCCCAGTGAGCACCGCCGGTACCGACACGCATCACATCAGCGAACATTGCCTGATACTGTGGATGCTTTCTCCATTGAATGAACGCAGCCGTGATGTAGACCGTCGCCTCATTCCGGTTATCCACCGTTACCCGCAGTGTGTTTGACACCAGTTCAATCGCTGTGATACTCAACATCGCACAGCTTGGCGGCGTTTCCACCGTCGGCGTGAAGGTATAAGTTGCCGTTGGGGTGTACGAAGCCGTTGCAGTATGGGTCAGGGATGGTATCGGCGAAGGGGTATAAGTAAAGGTCGGCTGCTTGGTCGGCAGACCCAACTGCGGCGGCAGGTTCACCGCGCGGGTTGAGCGGAAAGCTTCATTAATCCCTACGCGGCGTGCCATCAATGGAACGTAATCCGCAAAGGCAATCGGTGTAATCAAGGGATGGTTAAAGAAAACCACCACTTCCAGCAGGTCACCGGGGCCGCCCGCATCATATTGATTCTGTCCCGTCATGGGCGGTTCGGTAATAAGGCATTGTCTCTTGCGACGATCACCATCAGGCAGGGTGTAGCGCTGTTCACGCGGGTTAGAGAACTTGGGACGTGAACTGCAAATCCACACATGGAACCATTTGGCCTCGTCCTCAGCCGGGCCAGCGGTTGTCTTAACCGCCTGACCACCCGCTTTGTGCAGACCCACAATATCATAGACTTCACCCAGCGCCAGACCGGCTGCCCCCTGACGGGCATTGTCCCATATCCAGGGCAGACGCGCCATGTCATCGCGCAAACCGAGGTCTTCATCATTGGTTGGGTCGCAGTCCTTACCCCAGTGGCGAACATAGTCCGGGTCGGTGCTGGAACTGCACTCAACGACCGAAGCCAGCAAACTGCCGCGGTCATTCGGGCCGGTATAGCCAAAATAGTACCCGACTATCGCAGGATCCCATTCCCCTGTCACCCCGGCACGCACCGCAACACGCGCTGCATTTTGCAGGGTAATCCAGGCCTGGAAAATACGTGCAAATTCAATCACCCCAAAAATCAGCAGCAGCACCACTGGCAGGGTGAGGGCAAATTCTGCCATCGTCTGCCCGCGTCGGCTCCGCCGTTTAATGGGTTCGTTGGTTTCGTTCATAAGAACCCCTTCCTTTTCTTACCGGGACAACCGGGTAAATAGACGACTTGCAATGTCCTCAAACACCTGCTCAAGGCTTGCCAGGTCGTTTGCATAATAATATTGACCACACCATGTGGTTGGGTCGGTTATGGTTTCACAGGGATCACCAGGACCAGCAGGCAAACCACGCCACTGACGTTCCCAGTTGTTGTCGATCTGACCGTTATCGCCCGCATCGGCAATGTAGTGCAGAAGCGGCATGGCGACCGGATAAGCCGCCTGTGCGGGATCAACAATTTCATTCCCGAACCCAATCGCAAACATAGCGATGAAGTTGCCGGGAACGGTTGGGGTCAGCTCGATCAACCCTGCCCAGTCGGCCATATCGCGGGCGTAGTCGTCAGCGTCGTAATGCCCATATTCCCCACACTGGCTGGACGGGTTGGTGATGTCATAAGGCAGTCCGTTGCCGGGGCCATTCTTCCATTCCAGGCAGAAGTGGCGTGTTTTGGGATCCATATCAGTACAATATTGAGATGCCGGTTCAAAACTCTGAACGGTCGTTTGTCCGAACACCACTGAAGCATACGACGACTGACATTCCGGGTAATTAGGATATTGTTCGCTCAGCGGAATCAGCCCGCCGGACTGCTCGTTCCATTCTGTGTACAGCTCCAGTTCAGGATCGGCATCGACATTTGCCGCATAAAAAGGTGGATTGTCCAGCATGGCAGAGTAGGCTGCGTCGCGTCTGTGGCAGAAGGTTGACCAGGGACAAAAGCCAACATCCCCATAAAAAGGCCCCACCGGGTCGGTAATAAAGAGCTGGTCTTCTCTTCGGGTCAAAGCCGCGTTGGTTGCACCGTCCGTCAGGAGAATCGCCACCCAGACCGCCTCACGCCGGATGGTATCGACATTGGTGAGCAGTTCGTTCGCACGCCGGATGCCGTCACCAACATTGGTGTTGGTGCACAGGGCGTAGACCCCGTAGGACTCCGGCTTGAGGCCATAATTCAATACCCGGTCTTCCGCCAGGTCTTTGTTCGCCGAGTCAAAAGCGTCGCAGCCTGCCTGATAACCAGTTTCATTGATATGAATACCCACATATTTGTTTAATGTGGTGGTCGCCATGTCCTGATTGTTCATCATGGGCGGGCGATAGAGGGGACTGGTTTTATCCGAATTATCATTGGGGTACACCACTTCTGCCACACGGTCAAAGGTCACCAAACCGACCCGGTCACCTCGGGTGAAATCCAGCCGCGCGATAAAGTTACGAGCGGCGTCTTTCACCTGTTTGAACGGCTGACAGATCAGATCGGAGTAATCATTGTCCGATGCGTAGTTGGTAATCCCATCCTCGCCGACATCATAATCCCCGTTGGCGTTGGCATCAGTGTAAATTTTCCACTCGCCGCCCACCAGCGCGATAGATCCCGTGCCAGGGTCATTACAGCAGCCGCCATAACCCCAGAAAGCGACAGAATCGGTACAGGCACCAGGGGGATCAGGTGGATCACCATTCTCTACATCGGCAGGAGGCGGTAGGAAAACTCCGACCGAGGTGTAATCAGTCGATTCGGTTTCACGTCCGATTGAAGTGGACGTATCCAGCACCAGCGCGACATCCAGCACTGCCGTTTCAGAGGTGGCACTGGATGTGATAATGAAATTCTCAATACCAACGAGTTTCAAAAAGGTCGTTTCGGATTCAATCTGCGCGGTTACTTTCACCAGCTTTTTGGGGTTGTCCCAATCACAAAGATCGGTTTCCGGCATCTGATCCAGCGGTTTGGGTTCGGGGTTCGTTTTGCGCCACTCGGCAATATCGGTTTCGCAGGTTTCCACCCAGACCGAATGCGGCGTCAGGCCATGCAGGGCAATATACTGCCGCGCCGCCAGCGCAACCGTGCCATAATCCGTTCCTTCTCGGATTTGCCCCGCAGCCGCCAGCGCCGCCGAGTCAACGGCTCGCCGTAGCGTGGAGAAGCGAACAAACATGATCGAGATGTCCGTCACCAACCCCACAAAAGCTGCCAGCGCAATAAACCCGAAGGCCAGCAGTACGATGGACTGCCCACGCTGGCTGTTTCGGAAACGTCTGGCAAGAAGAGACTTAACTCGCTTCAGCATAATTTGCTTCCTCTGCCTCCTTTAGTATTCAATATCCGGCTCGGCTGCCGACACCGGGAAAATCGACCAGACATGCATGGGAATCTCACCGCCAGCAAATTGGAAAACCGGCAGCCCCAGCAGTTGCTGGCTGTGCCAGTAAATTTCTACCAGCACCAGACCATAATCAGGCACCTGCTCAAGCTGGAGAGGGTTAATCGACCCATTGGCCTGAACCAGACTTTTCTTCAACTGGTCAAGCATCCAGGTATCGGTAAACTGCGACCCAGGGCAGGCACCGGTTCCGTTATAATTTCCCCGGAATGAATATCCCAGCAGCCCATCCGACCCGCAGTTATTTGCAGTATCAGGCAGCCGCTGAAAAATGATAATATCATCACAATCAGTCTGATTCGGCGTGAACTGGCAGCCGTAGTAGCCATTGTTAGGCTGGCCAGCGCCGGGTTTGGGGAAGGCTGTATCCACGACCGCATAGCTGAACACCGACACAACCACGTCATCTTTGTCATCATCAAATTCGAGAGGGGCCATGTTGGCAATCGCATTACAAGCGACATTGTCATAGTAGCCCAATCCGGTGAATTCATCGGTTTCACTTCCGAAGTAGGCTCCCGGCACATTATCTTTCGGGGCAGTAAAATCTGCCGGGTTATCCGATTGCAACCGGGTGTATACCCCTACCGTGTGGTCGCAGTCCATCCGTTCGTGGTTGCGTTCCTCGTTCGCCAGCCATTTATTGGGGTCGCCCAGCGCCCCCGCACGCCCTGCCGAACGCACGACATCCGTCATGATGAGATAATTGTTGGCATACCACCCGACTTCTGCCATCCCGACCAGCATGATCAAAAAGATCGGGAAGGTGATAGTCAGCTCGACCAGCGACTGACCTCGCATTCCTGTCGGTGTTCCGTCCAGTAGCGCCAAGACCATCTTCAGCGGTTTTCGCATAAGAGATAATCCTCGAATAATGGCATGAACATAGGGAGACCAGCGGTCTCCATATAACATCATACCATGCCCTTGTGAACAGACTTGATAGAGTTTTGTGAAGAGGGATTGTAAATTGGTTAAGATTGTCGAACGAGTGCCCGGACTGAGTATCCCCGTCCGTACTGCGAAACCAGCACCCGCGGACGATCCGGGTCGGATTCCAATTTCAGCCGCAAATTGCGAATGTGGTTGCGTACCAGCGCCGTGTCCCCCCCCTGCGGCGGGTAGTCCCACAACCGCTGGAGCAAGTCGGGGGCCGTGTGGAAATGGGGACGGGTTTTGCAGAGAAAGTTAAGTAGTTCAAATTCAACCGGAGTCAGTTCGACCTCCCGCTGATTTACCTGCACAATATGTGTGCGGGGGTCAAGCCGCAAACGAACAATTTCATCCAGTTCCAGTTTCTTGGAACGCCGCAGCAGCGCCCGAACGCGGGCCTTTAATTCAGACGGGGCAAAAGGCCGTTTCAGAACATCATCCGCGCCTGCATCCAGAATAGAAGCAACCTGCTGAGCAGAAAAGTAAAGTGGCACCACAAACAAAATAGGGATGATATGGCCGACGCTGTGAATCGTGGCACAGAGTCTTCGCGGGTCGTGAGTTTCTAAATCGACATGAAACACAACCAGCATCGGCTCAACTTCTCGAACCTTATTCGCAATTTGTTCCAGACGAGTCACGGCAGCAACCGCATATCCCTCCTGCTCAAGCGGTTCATTGAGTTTCGGCAGATAGTGCGGATTATCATATACCGTTAGCAGCGTGGTCATGCCACATCCCTGAAACTATAGCTCTCCCCAAAGTATACGCAAGGTCAGGGAGACATAGTGTGAAAAAACCCTGAATTTTCAAAAGGATTGACGCAGGTGGGACACTCCATTAGAATTACCTAGTTTGGTGAACAGCAGCGTTTATATAAATAATCCCAGTACCCTGAGCCTGCGTGTACTGTTAGGTTGGAGAAGAACATGAGCAACGAACTAACCCTGGATGTCAGCCCACGGACTGTCATCGGAAAACAGGTCAAACAACTCAGAGAAAAAGGCATCATCCCCGGCGTCATCTATGGGCCAAAGCATGAGAAGGCCATTCCTGTGCAAATGAATTGGGTAGACCTGCGGCCCGTGTTGGTGAAGGCCGGGGCAACGCACCTGATTGATCTTAAACTGCAAGATGAAACCATCAGCGTCCTGATCCGTGAAGTCCAGCGACATCCTGTTCGTGGTGCCGTGTTAAACATTGACTTCTATGCCGCTGATACGAATGCCCCCCTGAAAACGGTTATTCCGATCATCATTCCCGATGTAGAAGCCCAGGCGAAGCGGCTGGGCGGGCGCATTCTGCAAACCCTGTCGTCTGTTGAAGTCGAATCCCTGCCCAAAGACATTCCCCAACACATCTCGGTTGATATGAGCAGCTTCAGCAATGTCCGCTATATCCGCATTAAAGACCTGCCGCCTATTGAGGGAGTCAGAATTCTGGCAGACGAAGATACGCTGGTGGCCCGCATCTTTGTTGGTGCGATGGAAGAGGAATACGTCGAAGAAGAATACAGCAGCGAAATCGGGGAAGTGGAAGTCATTGGACGCGGCGTCCGGGAAGAAGAAGAGGAAGAAGAGTAACCCTCAGCAATCCTACGCGGCGCCCAACAGCGCCGCTTTTGTTTATTTAACTACCCGTCTATATCTTGTACAATTTAATATATGGCCGACAAGAAAAAAACGCGCTTCGTCATCCGCCCCGCAGAAGTGCAGGATATTCCAGCATGTATTGCGCTGGATCACAGCCTGGAAACACAGATGGTATGGCAAATGAAGCTGCAAGCGGACCAGGAACACCACACAATAGTCTTTCAAACGCTGCGTCTGCCACGCCCCATCCGGGTAGAATATCCTAGAAGTCCTGAAGCGCTGGGCAGAGAACTTGCTGAAGTCAAAGGGATGCTGGTGGCTGAGGCGGAAGGTGTTATCCTGGGATATCTTCAGGTGATCCTGAATCTGGCTGACCGGAGCGCGTGGGTCAGAAACTTCGCAGTGGGAACGACTTGGCGGCGGCGGCGGATTGGCAGCGCCTTGCTTGACCAGGCCATACGCTGGGCACAACATTACCAGGCACGGCAGATCACCCTGGAAACTACCACCCGCAGCTATCCGGCTATTGAGTTTATGACCGCGCGAGGATTGTTGTTTTGCGGGTTTAATGATCGCTACTATTCAAGCCAGGATATTGCCATTTTCTTCGGGCAAAACATATGAGCCGGGATTTCTGGATTTCATTTCTTGAGTTTAGTAACAATGCCCTGATTGTCACCATCGTGATGGGGGCGGGGTCGATCCTGATTTACAACCTTTCCCGCAATTTGTGGGATCGGGTAACACGCGCCAACAGCATTTTGCTCACCTGTATCACCATCGTCTCGATCATGGATGGGCTGATCGCACTTGACCCGAAGTCAGATACGGTAGAGATCTGGCTCAGATTGCAGTGGGTCGGCATCGCGTTCGTGCCAGCCGCGATATTTCATCTTGCGGATGCTCTGCTGACCACTACCGGTCTGGTATCCAGAGGGCGGCGGCGCAATGTGCGGCGGGCTTTATATGTGTTAAGTGCTGTTATTATGCTGCTGGCGACCCTGAGCGATCTGTTTATCCACGATTTCACTGCTCGCCCCATTCCCTACATGCGGGTTGGCCCGCTGTTTCCAGTTTATGCAGCTTACTTCATCACATCGGCGGTTGTGGCCTACTGGCTGGTATGGCGAGCACGAGCAAGATGCCGTACAGCAAAAACCTACCAGCGTATGGATATTATTCTCAAGGTTTTTTTGACCCCTGGCATCGGCCTGTTCCCCTATTCCTTATTATTTGACATGGTAAACCGGGGTCATAACTTCGATGTGCTCATTTTCCGGTCGGCGTCGAATCTGGCAAACACGATTGTTATCGTCATGCTGTTTTCACTGGCCTATCCCCTGGCTTTTTTCGGCACTTCCAAACCAGATCGAGTCGTCAAAGCGGAAATTCTGCAATTCTCCCTGCGTGGGACATTTACCGCCCTGGTGCTGCTTGGCGTGATGCTGTCTACACTTCGGGTGTCTGAAATTCTGGGATTGAAAAGTGAAGATTTTGTCATCGTGGCGGTGATGGGAACAGTCGTCCTGCTGCAATGGCTAATCACGGTGTCGCTGCCTCTTCTGGAAAAATGGTTTGTCTTTACCCGCAATAACATCGAAGGCCACAAACTACGTCAAATTAGCCAGCGTTTGCTGACCCGTGCAGATATTAAACAGCTAGAGGAAGCGATTCTCGCCGCGGCTTGTGATTTGCTGCGTGTGGATACGGCCTTCCTGCTGACGAACACACCGGATGGCTTGACGATAGAACACTCGGTTGGCAGCATCTCCGCCGAGCGTGCGGTTGAGAGCATCCAAAAATCGTCCAGCCAGAATGGGCGAAATAGCGAGCACTTTTACGCTTATGATGATGTCATCATCGGCGATGACTTCTGGGTATTTCCCCTCTATGCGAACGGCGATGACAGTCCTCTCCTCGGTTACATGGGGATTCAAGCCCGGAAAATGCCCCCCGAACTCAGCGACGGGGAAAAAGAACTGGAAATGGAACTGTTCCACATGTTGATGGATCGGGCGGCCCGACTGCTGGCAGATGCCCAGTTGCAGAGTCAGGTATTTGACGTACTGGACGCCCTGATGATGCAGATGGACAGCTTACGGTTAGAAGGACGTGTCGATAAATTTGGGCAAATTTACCAACAACCGCCTACCCAGCAGCCTCAAAACCTGACCGAATGGGCGGAATGGGTACACGGGGCACTAAAAGATCTGTGGGGCGGCCCGAAACTGGCGGACAGCGAGCTGCTCCAGTTGAACATCGTGCAGCAGGAATTGGAGAAAAATGGCAGCAGTCCGACCCGTGCCCTTCAGACTATCCTCACACGAGTGATTGAAAGCCTGAAGCCCGAAGGCGAGCGCAGTCTCCTTAACAATGATTGGGTGCTCTATAACATCCTGGAAATGCGATTTGTACAGGGGAAAAAAGTAGGGGATGTTGCACCCCAGCTTGCGATGAGCGAACCTAATTTTTACCGCAAACAAAAATCCGCGATTGAGGAAGTCGCCCGCCAGTTGTGGGAAATGGAAAAGTCTTACCTGGAAACTCATCAAAAAAACGGAAATTCTTAGTTTGACAAAAGACTTTCCCCTCGTAATAATGTGGAGCGTTGTGCATTTAACGAGTATATTTTTTACGGGGGATTTGTATGTCGTCCATATCGCGGCACTACCAGCCTGCGCCTGCCCCGCCGCCTCCCGATGACCAATACTGGGAGGCTCTACTCGCACAGGCCGATGAAGAAGCAGAGTTAGTTGAAGATGTCTCCGAAGAAGATTGGGATTATCTGGAAAGAATTGACCCTCCAGATAATTCGCCTTTTCACCATACAGGGGTCAGCACAGACTGGCAGACGGCTGAGCACGCCTACACACACGATTTAACCGTACAACTCGTTATCGTGGGCTACAATCGTGGCGGGCTGCTGGTTGAATGGAACAGCCTGCGCGGATTTGTTCCCACCAGCCAGCTTGTCAGTTTTTCAATGGATACCGGCGAGTCCCTTCTCAGGTGTATTGGCACCAAACTGAATTTACGAGTCATCGAAATCAACAAAGATCAAAATCGCCTGATCCTCTCCGAACGGGCCGCACAGGTACAGTCTGGCACGCGGGCAAAAGTTCTGGAAAATCTGAAGCCAGGAATCACGATTCAGGGGATCATCACCAATATCTGCGACTTTGGTGCCTTTGTTGATTTGGGGGGCATTGAAGGACTGATTCACATCAGCGAACTCAGTTGGGGGCGGGTAGAACATCCCGCTGAGGTGCTGAACAGTGGGCAAACGGTCACCGTTTACGTGATGAGTCTGGATAAAGATGCGGGACGTGTCGCGCTGAGCATCAAGCGGCTTCTGCCTGACCCATGGGCGACGGTTGAACAGCGCTACCAGGTCGGTCAGCAGGTCTACGGATTGATCACCAGTGTGGTTGACTTTGGCGCATTTGCCTGTTTGGAAGAAGGTTTAGAAGGGCTAATTCACATCTCCGAACTGGCAGAAGGCCATTTTTTGCACCCGCGTAATGTGGTTAGAGAAGGCGATCAGGTCACTGTCCGAATCCTGAACATCGACAGCCGTGCCCGTCGTATTGGATTGAGTCTTCGCGCTGTCAACGGTCAAAATTAGAATCTGGGGCGTGTTCACCGCGCCCCGCTTTATGGATGAGGCACTTTCAACAGCGTTCCTGTTGAAGGCTGTTCAAGCCTGACTTCCACACCATCCGGCCAGCGTATCTCAACAAACACCACATCAGAATTATTCCCCAGTCCAAAATGTGCGACAGGTTCCATCTGACACAAATAGCCACTTCCCGCATCGATCACCCGCATTTGTGTGCGGTTGCCGCTGGCAAGCCTCACGACCGCACCGCGTGCTGGAGCCCCGCTGGCAGTCAGCGGCAAGACACGCAGCCAGCTATTATCATTCCTGGGTGTGTGATATAAAGTAAGCGGCTGCATAGCCGATTCGCCATGTGAAACCAACAGTTCCAGCCGCCCATCACCATCAAAATCGCCATAAGCGGCACCAGTACCCATTCCACTGGGCTCAAGCGCGTCCCCCAGATCAATCGGTTTCCACTCGCCGTCCCGCCATCCAAATAAGCGGTTGGGCTGGCCCATGTTGTTAAAAAAGATTTCTTCATATCCATCATTGTCAAAATCAGCGGCGAGTACCGTCCGGATTTTGGAAGGTGCTGACATTTTGTGGGGAGTGCAGTTACTGAACAGGCCGGGTTTTTCCTGCACAAACATCCGATGTGTGCCTTCCCAATTGCCGTAAACCAGATCGAAGTATCCATTGCTGTTACTATCCAGAACGGCGACACCGCGTACATGCTCGTACTGGTCGCTGATACCTGCCTGAGCAGCGATCTCGCGGAAGGTGCCATCACCCTGATTCACGAACAGGAAATTTGGCCCCAGCTCATTTCCCGCAAAAATATCCATTGCGTCAGAAACCAGGGGCAGCGACAGTAGAGAGCGTCCACCTGTCACCAGATTCAAGCCGATCTGAGGCGCTACATCCTCTAAAAAACCATCCTCATCCAGCTCATAGAGACGCAGCGGCCCTCCGTAATTGGCGACAATAAACCCATAGCTCCCGCTGCCTTTACGATCCACACAGGCAACAGAACGCCCTGCCACCAGATTCGCCACCCCCTGGTTCACCGGCACCATGAACAGATCCGTCCACTCGCCGTCGGCGTAATCCAGCAGACGATCTCCAAAGCGCTTCGTGCCGCCAAAAGTATCTGTATTCAGAATATAGATTTCTTCGTTACCATCCCCATCCAAATCACACGCCGCCAGACCAATCGCCTGGCGCTGTTTGTCTGCCAACATGGGATCGGCAATATCAACGAATCTGGCGCCGTTCCATTTCAACACCAGGTTTCTAAACCCAAAACCTGCCACATAAATTTCAAACGCCCCATCCTGGTCAACATCTGTGACCGCCACGCCATAATTCAACTGTGAGGGATTATCCAGAATGAGCGAAGTTTTATTCGTAAACATGGGAAGCCCTGTTCTTGATTACGGCATGAGTTTAACACACACAGCCCGTTTTCCGGCTATCCCCAGCATAAAACACCATTGATATTTCCTTATCAAGTGCTAGCATGGTCACGGTTTACTGACAGGATATAAACACCTTAAAAAGTCGATTCTTTATAGAACTTCTGTTCTATTGGAGCTTCTAAAAGAAATGACTGTATGCTACAATGACGCGGTATCAGTTAGCCCGGATCGTTATGATTTATGACTAAACACCCTGTATCTTCACGCAGTCGTCCGACGACTCCGAGCCAGAAAAAGCCAAAATCAACCCGGTCTACGACCACGCAGACCCGAACAACAACACGAAAAAGCCGCAGTACCAAAGAACCGGAAAAACCAGAAACCGTACTGCCTGCTTTTCTCAAAAGGCTGCTGGAGGACCCGGACGCTATCCGCAATTTGCGTCGCCATTTGCCTGGTTGGGCGGACGAGTTGCTGGCTGTCATTTTGATTGTGTCTGGCGCGGTGGCGTTTGCCTCGCTCCTGAACGCAGGCGGAGAAGGTGAACTCGCCAGTAAGCTGTCCACAGCGCTGAGGCAGGGATTTGGAAACGGTGGTTATCTGGTCTCGCTGGGAGTGCTGGCAGGCGGGTTTATTATTCTGCTGCCCAAAATTGGTGTGCAGGTAGCGTTTAGTTGGGGAAGGCTCGTATCGCTCGAACTGACCTTTTTGTGCCTCCAGGGTTTACTGCATATCGCTGAATTTGAAACGGAAAGTCGTGCGCTTGCCCGCGAAGGGCAGGGCGGAGGTTACATTGGCTGGGCAGTAAGTAACCTGCTGGTTGGAGCATTTGGCAGTCAGGTCAGTCTGATCATTGTATCCATCGGGCTGGTGCTGGGGATGCACTGGCTGCTGAGGATTCGCCGCCAGCACTACCGCCAGATTTTTGTGTGGCTGAGTGAAAGCATTCAAAATCTTGCAGCCAAGCTTGACCCCTCCACAAAGTCGGCTGCCGTAGAAAATCAGAACCCTCCCACCCTAGAACTGGCGGCGACACCTGAAAAACCTGTTGAGGTTGCCCCGGTCTCATCGCCTGTCCCGCCTGTGGAATCAGGCGAGGAGCAGTCTAAGCAGGACGATGCGCCGTTACCTGGCTTGAACCGCCCCTCAATTGTGCCACGCCCCAACAACGGTGCAGCCACGCCGCCAACCCGACCGCCTGCGCCGCCAACCTCAAAGCCTGCCCCTATTCGACCACCCGTGATGCCAGTCGTCCCGGCAATCACCTCCGTAGAGGGGAATGGTAACGACCCTGAAGCACAGAACACTGACGAGGATTTTGTCTCAGAGGAAATCGAGCGTCCTGAACTGGTTGTCAATGGGCAGGTCATTAACCCGGCCCAGGTGCAGCGAGAACGCCCATCGATTGTGCCACGTGCCCCTGAGCCAGAGAAAAAACCCATCGTACTTGGAAAAATGCCTGAACCCAAGCGTGTCCAGGGTGGGCGTGATGGCGACGAGAGAAAACGCTACTTTCGGGTTGAGGATTTTAAGGAACGGGTCAAAATCGGCAAACGCGACGATGCCTTGCCGCCCCTGGAACTTCTGGGCCAATACGACTTGTTCAGACCAGACGAGGAAGAAATCAATCGCAATGCGTCCATCATCGAAAATACGCTGCTGGAATTTGACATCGACGCGGACGTGATTGATGTCAAGGTCGGCCCAGTAGTTACCCAGTACGCGGTTTCCCCTGTAAAAGAGATTCTTAACCCAGAAACCAATGATCGGGAAATCAAGCGGGTGCGCGTTGACCGAATCACCAATTTGCAGGGAGACCTTGCGCTAGCACTGTCGGCAAAGACGCTGCGTATTGAAGCGCCCGTCCCCGGTCACTCCTACGTTGGCATCGAAGTGCCCAACAAGAACCCCAGCACTGTTGGCTTGCGTTCGCTTCTGGAAGCGGAACTCTTTTATAACAAACACAAGAATCCGCTGTGCATTCCTTTAGGACGGGATGTTTCCGGAGAGCCAGTCATTATGGATCTGGCATCACTTCCCCATTTGTTAATCGCCGGGACCACAGGATCAGGAAAATCTGTGTGTCTGACATCGATCATCACCTCGCTGGTCATGAACAATACACCCGCGCTGGTCCGAATGGTCATGCTTGACCCCAAGCGTGTTGAACTTACTCGCTTTAACGGCCTGCCTCATTTGTTAGGCCCTGTTGAAACTGAAGCGGAACGGATTATCGGCGTGCTCCGCTGGACAGCCCGCGAAATGGATCGGCGGTATAAGCTGTTGGAACTCGAAAATGCCCGCAATATCGAATCGTACAACGCCACCTTAGGACGCCGCCGCAAGGAAGAACACCTGCCCTACATCGTCCTGTTTTTTGATGAAATCGGCGATTTGATGATGTCTCACCCGGATGAAACTGAAACGACAGTCACCCGCCTGGCCCAAAAAGCACGGGCGGCGGGGATTCACCTGGTGATTGCAACCCAGCGACCCAGCGTCGATATTTTGACCGGATTAATTAAAGCCAACTTCCCTGGGCGCATTTCTTTTGCAGTCGCCAGTGGCACAGACTCACGGGTTATTCTGGATTATACAGGCGCGGAAACGCTGTTGGGGCGCGGCGACATGTTGTACCTGGCACCAGATGCGGCTGGCCCGAAGCGTATCCAGGGCTGTTACATCTCGGATGAAGAATTGGAGGAAACCGTCCGCTACTGGCAAAATTGGCATCAGGAACAGATCGCGGAAGGGGATATGGAGATCGAACGTGTTGCCCCCTGGGAGCGCGGGATTACCCGGCTGGAAGCCCTTTCCGAACATGATCCGATGCTGGAAGAAGCCATTACGCTTGTGTGTGAAGCCAAGGAAGCCTCCACATCTCTTATTCAGCGCCGTCTGGGTATTGGTTATCCTCGCGCTGCCCGTTTGATGGATTTATTATACGAACTTGGTATTATAGGGCCACCTAAGGCTGGTGGGCGTGCCAGAGAAGTCAAGGTCAAAAATTATAAAGAAGCCCTGCAAATGATTAAGCGCAACCGTTAGGGAGTCAACCATGCGAGACGAGGACATCGTTAAAGTTATCCGTGCGGGGGAAAACAAAAGTCCGGAAGTAGCGGCTTATGAAAAAGAAGTCGTTGCACAGCACAAAAAATTTGCGGACCAGGTCCCTAAATCGGGTACGGAACAGTCTCCGGGGGGTGTTAAAAAGGTAGACAAAACCGAGCGCGGCGCGGTGCTTCATATGGAAAATGGTCTCATACACCTGACTTATCTCATGCCAGACTTGCTTGAGGTTCGCGTTTGTAAAGACGACCTGGCCGGAAAACCTTTCAGTTACGCCGTCGAAAAATACGATTGGGCGCCTGTTGAACCCACAGTGATTGAAGACAGGCAGGCGGTCGTGGTGGGCGCTGGCTTATTTGCCTGTAATGTTAACCGGGGTACCGGACAATTCAGTATCTATGCACCAGATGGCATTCCCCTGATCACAAATACTGAAGAAGGCTTTCAGTGGCTGGGAGATGGTGTCAAATGGTCACGCCAGCTTCTTGAGGATGAATGGTGTTATGGGTTGGGGCAGCGTGCTGACCATTTGAACCTGCGGGGAAATCGCTATAACCTGCGTAACGCCGACCCCTTCCTCTACAAACGCGGTGACGACCCCTGTTACTACAGCATCCCGTTTTATTTTGGTTTTCAAAGCAAATATGCCCTCGGTATTTTCTGGGATAATCCAGCGAAGGGCTTTGTGGATTTAGGAAAAACCCAAACTGAATGTATGAGTTTTGAGGCGGTTGGCGGCGAAATTCGCTTCTATTTTATGGCCTCGCTCCTTCCGGAAACTATTTTAGACCGCTATACGACGCTCACTGGACACCCGTATATGCCGCCCATCTGGGCGCTGGGTTATCACCAGTCACGCTGGGGATATGAAAGTGCTGCCCGCTTTCGTGAATTAGCCAGCGAATTCCGGCGGCGCAAAATCCCATGTGATGTCCTTCATTATGATATTGACTATATGAATGGGTATCGCTGTTTTACCTGGGATGAGAAAAACTTTGCCGATTTGCCCACGCTGGTCAAAGAACTGCGCGGCAGAGGTTTCAAATCAGTTGCAATCCTCGACCCCGGAATCAAGGTAGACCCGCAGTATGAAATCTACAAGGATGGCAAGGAAAAAGGCATTTTTTTGACCTATCCGGATGGCACGCCGTATACAGGTGTGGTCTGGCCGGGAACGTGTGAATTCCCTGACTTTTCTGCCGCCGAAGGTCGTGCGTGGTGGGCGGAAAAAGTTGCTGAGTTTGTCAAAAAGACCGGCTTTGCAGGTGTCTGGAACGACATGAACGAGCCAACGGTCTTCCTGAAGAATGGCCCGGATACGTTCCCGGATTACATCATATATCACGGCGAAAACGGCCTATCGTTTTCTCATGCCGAGGGCGGCAATAACCTGTACGGGATGCAGATGGCACGGGCAACCCAGGCCGGTTTAGAGCTTGGCATTCCCAATGAACGTCCCTTTACCTTTACAAGGACAGGTTTCGCGGGTGTTCAACGATATGCGTCCTCGTGGACAGGCGACAATCTCTCCACCTGGGATCATTTGCGGTTGAGCATCAGTATGTTACTGAATCTTGGCCTGTCGGGAATTCCTTTTTCCGGACCGGATGTGGGCGGGTTCGGAGATACCCCTGACGGAGAATTGTATACACGCTGGGTGCAGCTTGGCAGTATGCTGCCATTTTTCCGTACCCACAGCACAAAAGAGAGCGCTGACCAGGAACCCTGGAGTTTTGGCCCTCAGTATGAGGCCATTGTCCGGCGCTACATTGAACTCCGCTACCAACTGCTCCCCTATTTTTACTCGGTGATGGCGATAGCAAACCAGAAAGGGCTGCCGTTTATCCGGCCAGGCTTTTTTCATGACCACAGCGATCCCTATCTCCGCGCCCAGGACGACGCCTTCCTCGTAGGGGACAGTCTGTTTGTCGCGCCTATTTTAGAGGCAGGCTCAACTAAACGCATTGTTTATCTGCCGCGCGGGGCATGGTATAACTACTGGACAAACAAACTGATCGACGGCGCACGTCACATTGAGGTGGACGGGCCATTAGATACCATGCCAATCTTTGTTCGTGCCGGACATACCCTTCCCCAGTGGCCTGTACAGCAATATGTGGGTGAGAAAAAACTCTCCCAGATCACGCTCCGGGTTTATGCCGGGCCAGGAGAAACCACTCTGTACGAAGATGCCGGAGCAGGGAATCAATACCTGGAGGGTGAATATCGTTATTCTTATTTCACCTGCGGCTTCTTACCCGGCGGGCGGTTTGGGATTAGCTGGCGCACTGCTGGACGTTACAAACCACCCTATGAAGCCGTGCGGGTGCGGATCGTGGGTATCCCCGGCGAACCCAACGATATTTTGATTGATGATAAACCTGCGCCCGTCTGGTTCTTTGAACATGGCGTGCTGGAAGTTCTGAGCGCACCGTTCCGAGAACTTGCCCTGGTGGGACGCCGTGCGGATAGCTCTGCGTCTGCACAGACTGCTGTTCGCCGCCCCAAAGGGTAAATCGGGCAGAAGGCTAATCCAGATTCGCAGCTTTTAGGATCGACTTCACGTCTTCTGGCGTTGGCTGCCAGAGGTACACTAACAGCGGGAATTCGTCGTTTTCATCAAATTGAATGCCCTCGTCCTTCAGCCGGGCAATTTGCTCATCCCGGCTGTAGGCAAAAGAGCGGATGCTGACCTTGCCCATAACACCGCGTTTGCCTACTACGCGATGCCAGGCAACATCTGTCCCATATTTGAGAGTCCGCAGGGCATATCCCACTGCTCGTGCTGCTCTTGGCGCACCTAACAACTCTGCCAGATAACCATAACTGACTACCTTCCCTTCAGGGACAGCACGGGTCAGGGCAATGACTTTTTCGTAAAAATTAACCTCGCCGCTCACGGGGGGGCAGTCCTATTTTTTGCAGTTGTAAATCCAGATTATACGCATCAATAGGGCCAATGACGACCTCAGAAATGATACCCTCAGACGTAATAAAAATCGTGGTCGGCACGACAGCCCCATTAAAATACGTGGTGAAAAATTCGGCGTTGGCATCGATCACCACAGGGAATTGAATCTCCAACTGTTCCGCGATGATCCGGGTTTCATCAGAAAAATCAGCGATGTTAACACCGATGACCACCAGACTGTTCTCCCCATGATAGGCATAAAACTCTTGCAGAAGCGGAAATTCAAAAAAACATGAACCACAACCGACTGACCAGAAATTCAAGACCAGCGGTTTGCCAATTTCCGAGAGGTTAATCACGTTTCCTTCAATATCAGTCAGGGTTAAATCAGGCAGGTGTGCGCCTTCAGCCATCGGCGTTATCTGTGCAGGATTAATTTCCGGACTGATCCGGCTGACGACGACCCGGCGCGGGGTAGGAATGGGTGTACGAGATGGAAAAGGCGTTGGCGTTGGGGTCAGGGTGACCACCGGGGTAGAGGTCGGCGGTTGGGTGGTGGAAATCGCGCCGACCAGAGTCAACTGCGGCGGCTCTGTCGGCGAATTTGTATTGCAGGCCGCCAGCAGCAGACTAATCAACCCGACGAGGCACTTCGTGATGTTCGCGGCAGCGCGGTTCATAGGCTTCGGAGGCTCCAACCAGAATAATCGGATCGTCATAGTATGCAGGGTGTCCATTGACTAGACGCTGTGTGCGGCACGCTTCTTCCCCGCACACCATACAAATGGCATGGAGCTTATCCACGTATTCGGCGCGGCAAATGAGCTGCGGCATTGGCCCAAACGGTTCACCGCGAAAATCCAGGTCAAGCCCGGCAACAATCACACGCAGACCACGATCTGCCAGTTCTTCTGCCCATCGAACAATATCCTCATCAAAAAACTGGACTTCATCTATCCCCACGACGGTAACACCCTCTTGAAGCAGGGCTGGAATATCAGCAGCGTTTTCAACAGGGACAGCCTCAAAATCTAACCCATTATGCGAGGCCACCTTACTGACAGAATAACGGTCATCTATTTTAGGTTTAAAAACCTGAACTTTCTGCTGGGCAATTTTAGCGCGGCGCAGACGGCGAATAAGCTCTTCCGTTTTGCCGCTGAACATGCTTCCGCAAATCAGTTCAATGCGTCCGGCATGATGTTTCAAGACAGGGACTCCTTGTAAACAAAAACGGCGGAATTTTTCATTCCGCCATTCATTCCATATTGACTTGAGATTAGGAATTCGCTTCGGCTATCTGATACCCGCGTTCGGCAATACGACGCTTGGCATCGGCCAGCACCTTCACGCCAATACCTGGAATTGCGAGTACGGCTTCGTCGCCTTCTTCATCAAGTTTACGAATCAGATCACTGATCAGACGAATGCCGGCTTCATTCAGGATAGTAATATAGCGTTTGCCGAGTTCCAATTCTTCCAACGGAATATCAGCATTGATAATCGCCTGTTCCTTCGCCTGACGTTCTGCCTTGCGTTCGTCACGCACCCGCAGGCGTTTCATAAAGCGGTCAACCTGACCTTCGGTATCTACGATACGCTGCTCACCCGTATAGAAGGGATGACAGTTAGAGCAAACATCCACGCGCAGGTTTTTTACGGTTGCGCCGGTGTGCCACTGGGTTCCACAGGCCGAACAGGTAATCACAGCGTCTGGATACCAGGTGGGATGAATATCTTTTTTCACGGCTGATGACCTTACCTAGCTCTGAACCGTTTCTTGGACGGGTTCAACACTAATATACTTACGACCATCGCGCTTCATATGGAATTTCACCACCCCTTCGGCAGTCGCATAAATCGTATGATCTTTGCCAAGACCTACATTCAGACCGGGGTGGAAGCGCGTGCCACGCTGACGAATGATAATATTGCCGGGGATGACGTACTGTCCGCCGAATTTCTTTACCCCCAGACGTTTGCTGTGGCTGTCACGCCCATTACGACTGGAGCCACCACCTTTTTTATGTGCCATCGTCCAACTCCTTAGACTGTAATTTTATCAATCCGCAAGCGAGTGTAGTGCTGACGATGCCCACGGCGCAAACGATACCGTTCTTTGGGGATGTACTTCCACACTCGAATTTTTCTGGCACGGTACTGAGAAACACACGTCGCCGTGACCTTTGCACCCTTAACCAGGGGCTTGCCAATCGTCGGGTCACCACTATCCGGCACGACGAGCAGCACTTCTTCTAGCTCAATTTGCTTACCTTCTTCAACCGGAAGACGCTCCACATCAACAACGGCGCCTTCCTCCACGCGGTACTGGTGCCCGCCTGAGCGTATAACAGCGTACATGAAAATTGTCTCCAACTCTCTCTTTTCACCGAAGATAATAGCCGTACCACGACATCTCAACGGGGAAAATTGGCGCGAAAAACTCCGACCTGCTTGGCGGAGTCTGGTTGGAATTATACCTGTTGCAACAACCGAGGGTCAATGGTCGCTTATTCGCCCACTGTCAGAAGAATATTCCCAAAAGTTGCCGCCACTGTAACCTGAACAGCAGGCAGCTCCGGGTCATATTCGCGGGTGGCATAAAACTTGCCCGTGGTGTCGGCTTTCAGGTTCGAGACAATCACCTTTGAAAACGGGCTGGTTTCTGTTCGGACAATGGCCGGAACACCGGTTGGAACCGTCACCTGGATTTCGCCAAAGGTCGAACGAATATAAATTGGGCCAGCTTCCCGATCCGGGCAGATCACCTTGATATTCCCTATTCCGGTTGCAAGATGGGCTCGTTCCAGCTGCAAACCACGCAGATCCGCCTGGAGCTCTCCCAGGTGGGCACTTATGAGCAGCTTCCAGGGAATATCCTGCGCCAGGGAAACATCCCAATCCGCCAGGGAAAACAACCAGGTTTCTCCACGCTGCATGACGAGCGTTGCGTGATTGTTCCGCACCGTCAGGCGCGGACGGGAGCGGGCAGTATATTGGCCCGAAATCAGACGCCCAACCCGTTGCAGGCTTTTCAGGCGGACATCAATTTCCGCGCTGTTAATTTCCAATGAAGCCGATTCCACACTGCCACGTGTGATGCCGAAGGTCTGCGCCTGCCAGCTTGGAGCCAAATCACCCCTAATCAAAACCTGCACACCCAGCAGGACAAAGATAATCGGCCAGAAGCGAGTAAGGTCTGCATCAATCAGAAAAAAGTTATTGAGAAGGAGTATCCCACCGATGATGATGACTACCAGTGGGATGAAAAACGGACTGCGCTGGGAACGCACGAGGCTAATCCTCCCGGAGATAGTCACGGAGCAGCACATGCGCCGAAGAACGCCGCAAGCGGTTCAAGGCCTGCGCTTCCAACTGGCGCACCCGCTCGCGGGTCACCCCGATTTTTTTGCCAACTTCCTCCAGCGTATGGGTTTCGCCATCGTCCAAACCATAACGCATCCTAAGGATTTCCGCCTCCCGCAGGGGCAAACGACCCAAGACCGTTTCGACCTGTTCCCGCAGCAAGTTGGCGGTAGTCATTTCATCTGGTGCCGGGCTGGAGGTGTCCTCAATAAAATCACCCAGTTCCGAATCTGAATCGTCATCAATCGGAGAGTCGAGGCTGACGGGCCGCCATGAAATCTCTATCAGATTCAACACTTTGTCCGCCGTTGTTTCCATCCGGTCAGCGACTTCTTCCGGCAGGGCATCGCGTCCCAATTCCTGCTGAAGTTCCAGGGTCACTCGGCGCAGTTTATTAAGCTGGTCGCCCATATGAACAGGCACCCGAATCGTGCGTCCCTGGTCGGCCACAGCTCGGCTGATCGCCTGGCGAATCCACCAGGTAGCATAAGTACTGAATTTATGCCCGCGCTGATACTCAAATTTACGCACGGCACGAATCAGCCCAATGTTGCCTTCCTGAATCAAATCCAGAAAAGGCACCCCCCGCCCGACAAACCGCTTGGCGACGCTGATAACCAGACGAGAATTCGCTCGAATCAGGTGTTCCTGTGCCATCTCGCCGTCGAAGATAATACCCCGCAATTCATAGATTTCATCGTCTGAAAGCAGCCCATTGCGCTCGTCCAGCGTTTCGCGGGCAAAATCAGCGGCTTCAATTCGCTTCGCCAGCGAGACCTCTTCTTCGGCGGTCAGCAGCGGAACTTTTCCTGCCTCTTTCAGGTAGATTCCAACGACATCATCATTGTTAATTGCGTGCTGGTAACCCTCATCATGGGTAAAGTCCAGCATCAATAACTCTTCTTCGGATGGCTCCAGGTCGTCAACATCAAGCTCTTCAGTCTCCTCGCCCAGACTTCGGAAGATGCCTTTCGATTCGGCGGCCTGGTCAGGCGGCTGAACCTTCTCCATTTCCTCTGGCGGGGGTTCGTCTTTGACAATTTCGATGCCAGCCTCAGCCAACTCATCCATCAGGTCTTCGACCAGCGGGAGGTTATGCTCAACATCAGGCACAAGCGTCAGGAATTCATCAAATGTGACGTATCCGCGCTCCTTGCCCAGCGCCAGCAGCTTTTGACGAACTTCGTTCAGGTCTGACATACCCTCCTCAAGCTCAACAAGATAAAAAATCCCGCCGTGCGCGGCGGGAGTCTGCTTCTGTACCAAACTCATTCCTCACACACGCATTCCACTACACCCTATGGAACTGGGGTCTCCTCGCTTAGAATGTCGAGATTAGTCATGACCATCACGAGACTATCTATCAGTTCCACCGGTACTAAATCAATTATATTACTCTCCGAGTTTGCTGCCACATAATAGGCATCTCCCTGGGGAGTCATATCTCCTACAATAAACATAAATCGATTTTGCCCGCTTATAACGCGATTAAGCTGAAAGCGTACCACATATTTTGGAAATGGCAAAAACCCGAATATATCCATTGACCTCTCGCCACGCTCAATCCGCTGCACACCTACAAACCGCGCCAGCAGTTCGCTGGCAACTACAGGCCCCTCCGGATTCACTTTTGGAAACTCCTCACTCAGGATACGCCAATCGTCATTTTCGTCCAGCGTCACGATCAGGTCGAATTCCTCCTCTGGAATCATTAATTCTATTCCGGTCACTTCCTGTGGACTGAACGGAAACAAATAATAAAACGACGGAGACGAGGTTGATGCCGGAGGCTGTGGACGCCCATTTGCAATCAGCAGACCAATTACTACTATAGCAAAAATGACTGGCGGTGTGTAACGGGACTTTAGGCCCATCGCCGCCGCCGCGTAAACCAGACCAACGACCCGACCGCCAGCACCACCAGAGGCATGACGACCGTTGTAAACAGTGAAATACGCTGGCGCTGCTGCTGCGTCGCGGAAAGAGGCAGCAAACCAGGGTCGGTCTGAGCGTCGAAAACAGGTGTTTCTTCGGTAGAAGTAATCCACTCCGCGATATTCGACCAGAACAACGCATTGCCCTGAAAATTAGTCACGAACTGATTCGTCACCCAGTCCACATCCCCCACAATCACCACCCGTGTATTTTCGTCGGGTGATTCTATCTGCATGGGGGTACGCACTGCCACACCCATTAACAGCGGGCCGGGGGTATCCTCATCTTCTTCATACGATGACAGTTCCCCGCCCTGAAATGCTTGCAGGCGGGTTTCGCCATACGATTGATCTGACGACAGCATCAACGGTTCCCGCAGGTAACGGGATTGGCGCTCATCAGGCTGCTCAACGACCTCTATAGAACGCACCAGTGACAACACAATTGGCAGATTGTTCGAGAAATCGCTCATCATTGTGTTGGCAGATGAATAGAACGACGGAATCGGGTTAAATTCACTGTCCAACGAGGACCCAAAATCCGCAATCAAATCTTCGCGCAGCCACACCCCAAACTCATCCCATAGATACTTTGTCAGAGGGTCGTCTGAGAGAAAAGTGTCATTTGCCCCACCGAACACGGGATCAATGTAAGGGGGATTCGCCAGAATAACCAGCCTGCCGCCGCGTTCCACGTAGTCCTGAATAAGTTGAACTTCCTTTTCATCAAACATAGACGATGGCCCGACAATGACCAGTGCTGTTGCGTCATCGGGAACACGCTCGCTGGTCAGCAAATTGATTTCCGCCAGTTGAATTCGCAGCACTGAATCTAATACACGCGCAGCACGTAAAATCCCCGTATCGGCCTGAGAAGTAATACTGAGTTCATTATGACCCTGGGTAAAGTAAAATTTGCCGGTTCCGGTCGACAGCATTTTCAGCAGTACCGTTGAAATTGCACGTTCATCTGCCGCCCCTATATACTGTACCGAGACAATATCCGGCACCCCTTCTGAGGTCACAAAGGTAGCAAAAATCGCATCTATCTTGTTTTCCAGGCCGTCATAACCGTAGGTGCGGGCCAGGATCGGGTCTTCTGCCGGGTCAATGTATTGCAGTTCAATCGACTCACCGCCTTCGGCGTCGTATTGACGCAGAATAATATCTGCCGACTCGCGTTCCCGTAGATACTCTCGCGGATAAAACGCTACCAGCCGCACGGTAGCCCCGCTGCGTTTGACCCGCTCAATGGCTTGAAGCGAAGTCTCATTTAAACTGAACCGTGCCCCTTCGGTGAAATCAACGGTGATATTCTGGCGGTCAATCTGCATGTAAATCACAATCACGAGAATCGTGAACAACACAAGCAAAATCAGACTGGTCGTCCCAGCAGCGATCCGCCGCCCACTCAGCAGCGCCCGCACCTCCTCCGGCGCGAAGAGTATCCACAGGCCCAAGCCGATAAGTCCGGCTGCCAGCAGCGCAAACACACGCCCAGTTACAGCGCCATCATACAAAAAAAACAGCAGCGCCCCAAGCAGCGCCAGCGTACCAGCTACACTCGACCACTTAATCAGTTTGTCAGGAAGGACCATTAACGCCACCTCCGAGATTCCAGAGTCAGCATGGTGGCATACAGCATAACCGCCATAATTCCCATATAAAAAACCACGTCCTCCATGCGAATCACGCCAATCACAAACGAGGTGGAGTAGTGTGCCTGCAAACTAATAACCCGCAGGGCACGCGCCAGTTCCGTACTGATGATCGAGCTTGGCAGCAGCCCAGCTAAATCACCCAGCCAGAGGATGAACAGGGTCGCCATACTCAAAAATCCGGCAATGATCTGGTTTTCGGTCAGCGCCGAGAAAAATAAGCCGACCGCCAGCGTTGCCCCGCCAAACAACCAGATTCCAAGATACCCCGCGATCACCGGGCCGATGTCCATTTCAGAATGCAGAAGGGCGTCGCTGAAAGTCGTCAGCATCATAATGATCACCGGGTAAACCAGTGTAAGCGCCAGAATCACAGTGTAATACGCCCACGCCCCTAAAAATTTACCCAGCACAATTTCGCTGTCTCGGACCGGCAGCGTAAACATGAGTTCAAGTGTGCCCTCGCGGGCTTCCTCCGCCAGCAGCCGCATGGTAAGCAGGGGCGCAAAAAAAATCATAAAAAACGCGAACGCGGTTAAGGCAATCGTGCCGTTAGGCCGCTGGGCATTCAACACCCGCTGCTCCAGATCGCTGTTAAAACTGAGCGAAATCAGCAGCAAAATCGCAAAGGCGACCAGATAAGCTATTGGCGACACAAAATACTGTGCAAGTTCCCGCTTAAAAATCACCCATACGCTACGCATCGCCGCCGACCTCGGTAATTTCGATGAAAATGTCTTCCAGCGAAGTCGCCAGTGGGCGCAGTTCCAGCAGATCGAGTTTGGCGTTGGCAACGGCCTGTGCGATGGCAGGTCGAATTTCCCGGTTATTTTTCGGCGTCACGATGACACCATCCTGGTAAGGAATGATTTCATTAATCTCCATCAGGCGCTTCAGTGTGTCTTGCAATGCTGTGATTTTGCCACGTGTCCGCACATAGATTCGGCCCGATAATTGCAGCCGTTCACGCAGTTCAACAGGCGAACCCTGCGCCAGAATTTTGCCTTGATGGATAATAATAACATCATCGCAAAGCTGCTCTGCTTCGGACAGAATATGTGTGCTGAATAAAACCGTATGGTTTTTAGCCAGATCACGGATGAGGTGCCGTACTTCACGCACCTGCTGTGGGTCAAGACCAATCGTTGGCTCATCCAGAATCAACACAGGCGGGTTATGCACAATTGCCTGTGCCAACCCTAGACGCTGCCTCATCCCTTTAGAAATGTTTCTCACCAGACTGTTAGCACGATGCGCCAGCCCAACCTGCTCCAAAGCCGCCATCACCGCTTTTTTCTTGTCCGCAAGACCGCGCAGTTCCGCCATAAATTTGACATATCCGGATACCGTCATATCAGGGTAAAGCGGCACTGTTTCGGGAAGATAGCCAATTTGCTGGCGTGCATCAATGGGGTCGGTCGTGACATCATAGCCGGCAATCACTGCTCTGCCGGAAGTCGGGGGCATGTATCCGGTCAGAATCCGCATGGTAGTGGTTTTACCCGCCCCATTCGGCCCCAGGAATCCAACAATTTGCCCCTCTTTGGCATTAAAAGAGATGTGGTCGAGCGCCAAAAAATTACCGTAGCGCTTGGTCAGGTCTTCGACTTCTATCAAAGTTCTTATATCCCTACACCTTGTTCTGCCTTGTTAGAAAATTGTCTGGTTCAGACCGGGATTGAGGTTGTGGTTTTAAGTTTTCGCTCCGGACGGATTTCTTCCTCTTCGGTTAAATCCGCTACCGTTCCCCCCCGCATGAACAAAGCGGCCAGCAAAGCCACCAGACTGACAATTGCACCGAGCAGCAGCAGTTCATCGACCACCTGAACGATTTTGAGCAGTGTTAGCTCGCTGGTATCCAGCACACCCACGCTGGCTTCTTCCACCAGTTTGTTAACCCGGTTGATCGCAAATTTTGTCAGGGAGGACAGTGCCAATGTCATACCAACCAACCGAAGCGCCAGCACCATCGCAGAAGCTGAACCCCGTTCGTCCATATCCGCTGCGTTAATCACTGCCGTTCCAATTGGGGAAATCGTCAGCCCTAACCCCGCGCCAACAATGGACATCTGAAGACCCATGATCAGATAAGAGGTGTTGACTTCCCAGGTGAAACTTGCCATCAGAAAACCGAGTGCAGCCAACCCTGTCCCAATAACTGTCGTAGCACGATAACCGTAACGATCCGTTATCCATGCCCCCGGCAGCGCAAACAGCGCCATAGGGATGGTCAGGCAACTTAACAGAACACCAGAAATGAACGCCGCATCCTTAATTGTGTCGGCATCACTGCCGCCATCGCGGAAATTCACCAGCAAAGGCAAGGCCACCAGCCCAATCGTTAGGCCAAACCCGACGCACACATTTGCAAATGCGGCAGGGGAGACATTCTGCTTCCTGAAAATATTCAGGTGGATCAACGGGTATCTAACCCGCGATTCAACCAACAGGAACAACAGAAATGCAATCACCGACCCAACAAGCAGGGGCACAGTATACTGGTTGGTAGCGGCTTCCGCCACGTTCTGGAACTGCCCGGTACTGGTTGCAGTGTCCGCAGTACGGCTGTCCAGGCCGATGTTCAGGGCAATCAGGGACAGGGTAATCAGCAGCGTTCCAAGAAGGTCAAATTTTCCGCGCTGGCGGTTCTGTTCGACCCCTCTCAAGCTGGCCAGCACCAGCACCAATGTCACAAGGCCGATCAGCAGATTGATGATGAACAGGGTGCGCCAGTCAGGAACACCCAGGCCAAAAACATCGTCAAAAAATCTGCCATATTCCTTGAAAAATTTGACCATGACACCGCCAAACAGATGCCCCAGCATCCACCCGGCGGTATCAATCGCACCGACCAGCCCAATTGGGCGAGACCGGTGATTTTTGGGGAAAATATCCCCTACCAAGGCGATGGTCACAGGCACAAGCGCCCCCGCCCCCAATGCCTGAACCACGCGCCCCACGATAATCATATGCAGGGTACGAATTTCTATCGATGGAGGGCGGTCATTCGGGTAAAACGCCCGGAAAACACGTCCATAAATATCGACAGGCCAGGTATGGGCGGTGGCTACAAAAAGCGAGCCGAACATGAACACCAGCAGAGCGATTATGTAGACCCAGCGTCGCCCAAACATATCTGAGAGGCGTCCGGTAAACACCATACTGATCGTATAGGCCAAAAGATAGCCTGTAATCATCCACGCTGCATCATCCAGCCGGGTGTCCAGTGGGAGCTTTAAACTGACCACCACTTCCGGCAAAATCGCAGACACAATCGTCAGGTCAATTGACCCTACGAAAACCGGAACGCAAAGCAGCGCTAAAATTGTCCAGGGTGAACGTTTAGTCATTTACTCTTCTTCCGGGATTTCTATGGTGTATTCTTCGTTGTAGTTGTATAGACTGATTGTCCAGACCGTCGGTTCTTCAGCGCCCTCCTGCAAGGGTTCTTGCAGAACGAGCTTTTCCAACAGACCATCTTCCTTACGAATGTACAAATCGGATTGAATGTTCCCGTTCGAGGTACCGATAAAGCCCACCGTAACAGACTTCACCAGCGCCGCATCCACCACGCCGCGAATATGATACACAGGTAAGCCGTCTAAATCTTCCTCTCCGACGTACTCAACCTGCTGCATGGAACGAATCGCGTTGGCAATACCCTCCTCATCTTTCAGACTGGCAGGCGTAAAAGTCGGCGAAAAAGTCATTTCCTGCCATTTCCCCTGCGTAATGAACGACTGTTTTATAAACTGTTGATTACCTACCAGGATTATTTCTAATTCAGTGATCACATCTTCCAGCGCAATCTCTACCGTGCCGCCCAACTTATCCGGGCTGACAAAAACGCCCTGAGCGCGGCGAAACGCCAGCTCTTGATTGAGGCCGATTTCCCCCGCATTCAGCAAAACAGGCGTGCCGCTGGCTTCCAGCACCAGTTCAAAGGTACTGGCCTCATCAATTTTAGATGCTGCATTGTTGATGAGGGTCTGGGCATTGACCGGCGTTGCTTCGTCTTCTTTTTTCTCATCATCCCCGTTACACGCCGCCAAGACCAGCAGCAAAATCAGGCCCAGGGACATCCACTTTTTCATCATGCGAGTCATCCTTCCCACAGGTAGTTGTACGTAGAATCTCCGCGAACGTTGCACGGACAGCCTATTCCTTAAGGTTATCTGGCAGGGATTGTTCTATGTCCTGTGGAGATTGTCCAGATTCCAACCGATCAACAATCTCATTAAATTCACTGCCCATATCCTCGCCCGTTTCCAGGGCCATCTGGCGCAAAGTACGCCCCAGGGTGCTTGGGTCGGCGTTTTCCAGGGTATCCAACACCTGTTCATCTCCCTGAAGCAACGCATCCAGATGCCCACCGGACGTGCTAATCGCCACTGTGCTGATCAATCGTGTCACATTGTGCGATCCGGTAAATGGGCTACGAACCGCCGTTGGGTCATATTCAGCATAGGTACGGAAATTAACCTCAAACGTCTGCCCAGTATCATTACAGAGAAATTCATAAGTTGGCACACAACACCTCCACGCTTCCTTATTGTACTGCTTTTCCAGTAGTAACAGGTTCAGTCAATCGTTAAAATCTATAAAAACATTTAAGGAAGACTGCATGTTAGCTATCGTGACCGACAGCACGTCGGATATTTCTAAAGACCTTGCGGCAAAACACAAAATACATGTTGTGCCACAGCATGTCATCTGGGGCAAAGAAAATCTACTGGACGGAATTGAGATAGACGCGGACACCTTCTACGAGCGTCTTACCAGAGAAAGTATACCACCCCAGACCTCCGCGCCCGCACCTGGAGATTTTACCAGAGCTTATCAGGCAAGTCGTGAGGCGGTGAATGCTGATGAAGTACTGTGTCTGACCCTTTCCAAGAAACTCAGCGTAACCTACACCAGCGCGGTACAGGGTGCTGAGCATGTCCCTTTTAAGGTGACCGTTCTTGATACAGGGACTGCTTCTCTCGGATTGGGAATTCTGGTGCTGCTCGCTGCCAAACTGCGCGACAAGGGAGCAAGTTCAACAGAAATCGTGGCTGAGCTCCAGCGTCATCTCCCCAATATTCGCGTTTATTTTGTCGTGGCGACCCTGGAATATCTTCATCGTGGTGGACGCATTGGCAGAGCAAAACATCTGGTGGGCAGCGCATTGAACATCAAGCCAATTCTGCACCTCAGCGGCGGCGAAATTCGCCCCAAAGAAAGTGTCCGCACCCATAATAAAGCGCTCTCTCGCCTGCTGGACATCGCCTTTGAAGAATGTGGTAACCGGAAAATGTCGGCCATTGGGGTCATGCACGGACAAGCGCCAGACGAAGCCCGCTATCTCATGGAGCGGTTGCAGCAGCATTTTGAACCTGAAAACCTGTATCTGTCCCATATCTGCGCGGCGGTTGGTGTTCATACCGGGCCACGTATTGTTGGCATTAGCTACGATCTGACAGAAAATTAGCCCGTTGTTCTTCACAGGAGCCTTGAATGATCTCAAAATTACACTATAACAAGCGTTTGTGGCAAAAACATGTGCTGGCGGAAAACAAACGAGATATTCCCGGTCTGCTGGCAACCCTGGTAGATAACCCACTTTACGAGATTATGGCGACCGGCTTACAGTATAAAGGCAAAGAAGGGGTTGCCTCGTTTTACCAGGGTTTGTTCGACGGGATGCCGGACGCCAATTTCAACCTGAAAACGGTCACGATAGATGAAAACATGGTGGTAGAGGAATCCGTCTTTGAAGGAACTCACACCGGTTCCTTGTTTAATCTCCCTCCGTCCGGTAGATTTATCACCTTCCCTCTCATCATTATGTTCCCGGTCGTGGGCGATAAATTCGGAGGCGAGCGCATGTATTTTGATATGAACACCTTGCTCAAACAAATGGGCTATGATTCAGTGCCGGAAGAGGAATAACCTATGCAACCCTTGACACCTGAAGATGTGCAGGCCGCGCTGGACGCCCAGAACACAGGCATTCAAATCCAGTATTTTGAGCAGTCTACCGCGACCTCAGAAGAAGCGGCGGCGGCGGCTAATACCGCGCTTGGGAGCATCGTGAAGAGCATCGTTTTTATTGCGGACACTCAGCCTGTTCTGGTGCTCACGTCCGGTGACCAGCGCATTGATGATCGCAAAATCGCCAGCCATTACAACATTGGGCGAAAAAAAGTCCGCATTGCGACCGCCGACGAATGCATCACCATCGTTGGGTACGCGCCAGGGGGTGTGCCGCCATTAGGCCACCGCACCCCAAATTTACCGATTTTCATTGACCGGATGCTGTCTCGGTATGACAGAGTCTATGCAGCGGCGGGTGCTCCCAACGCTATTTTCCCCATCCCATACCAACAGTTGATTGAAATCACTGGCGGCACCGTGATGGATGTGGTGAAAGACTCTTAGGAAGAAATGCAGGGGCAGATTCCGGCAAGACCGGTCTGCCTCTACTGCATCGTTAACAAGAATTCCCCGCCGCCCGTCCAGTCCTGCTCAACAGCAAAGGTAAAGTCATAACTGGTCGCAAAGATCAGATAGACGCCATCTTCAGGCAGTTCAAATCCTTCGATGCGGGAGTTCGTGCTGTCTTCATTGTCATCATTGGAGGAGATACGTGAGCCATCCGGGCCAAAAAGATACAGCAGCGTGTCAAAATCCTCACTCTGCATATCAATTGTGACGGACTGGCCTGCAAAGCCGGAAAATTGCAGAAAATAGATCGGCTCCTCCTGCTCAATCGTCAGCCGCAGATTCGCGCCGGGTTCCAGCGCGGTCGCTGACAGGGTTACGGTTTCGATGTCCCCATCGACAGGCGTCGTGATACCGTTCAAGCTGAGTTCGTAGCTCAAAGGATTCCTCAGAGTTTCAAAAACGCCCCGTATGGCTTCGAAAGTGGTCGCCAGAATGAGATAATCACCATCGGCAGGAATTTCAAAATTCTGAATGCTGGCAGAATACAGCACCTCGCCGCTGTCATCATCAGTGGTCAAAACTTCCCCGGCAGAACCCAGCAGCACAAGATAAGGGTCTAACTCCTCGCTGGCCTGGGTCATCGAGATCGTGACGACATCCCCCGCGCTGGCATCAAAACTATACAATTTTGCCGAAACCGTTCTTTCAAACTGGTCGGTGATCGTGTCTCCATTGGACAGATTAGTGAACACAGGTTCATCCTGCCCGCTGACTACCCCTGCACTTATCAGTAGGGTCAGAAATACCAGGGTTGTATACAAGCGTTGCATCACATGCTCCTGTTTTTTCTTCCAGTATATTAGCTCTTTGGGATCAGCACATGCAGTGCTTCCCCCACGCTGCGAACGGGCAGGAGCCCCAATCCTTTTGGAGCGTCCTCGATTTTACGCAGACGGCGCGGGACCACCACCCGCTTAAATCCCAGTTTATCGGCTTCGTTCAACCTGGCGCCAATCTGACCCACTGCCCGCAGCTCGCCATTTAAGCCAATTTCTCCCACCACTGCCACATCAGCGGGCAGGGGTTTTTCCAGCAAACTGGACACAATCGCCAGCGCAATTGCAAGGTCGGCGGCGGGTTCATCAATGGTCAGCCCGCCAACCACGTTAACAAACACATCCTGCTCATACAACCGGAAACTTAGATGTTTACTTAACACGGCCAGAATCAGCAGCAGGCGGTTGGTGTCAATCCCATTGGCGGTCCGGCGTGGATTAGGATAACTGGTGTGGGTGCACAGCGCCTGCACCTCGACCAGCAGCGGGCGCGTGCCCTCCATCGTAACTACAATCGAACTGCCTGACGCACTCACTACCCGTTCAGCGAGGAATGCTTCGGAAGGATTTTTGACCTCCACCATCCCACTGCCCAGCATTTCAAACACGCCGATTTCACTGGTTGCGCCAAAGCGATTCTTCACGCTGCGAAGCAGGCGATATACCTGAAAGGGGTCGCCTTCCAGATACAGCACGGTATCCACCACGTGCTCCAGCACGCGCGGCCCGGCAATCACCCCTTCTTTGGTCACGTGCCCGATGAGAACAATTGAAATACCCGTGGATTTCGCCACTGACTGCAAAATCAAGGCACACTCACGCACCTGACTCACACTGCCCGGCGTGGATTCCTTGTCTGCCGTATAGGTTGTCTGGATAGAATCGATAATTACAAGCTGTGGCTGCACCCGTTCAAGGTGCTTCAAAATCGCTTCCAGTGAGGTTTCCGTCAGCAAAAAAAGCTCGTTGGATTTGATATTGATTCTATCGCCGCGCATTTTGATCTGCTTGGCACTTTCTTCGCCCGAAACATACAATACCCGCCCTATATCCTCGGCAAATTCCGCTGCTACCTGAAGCAGCAGCGTGCTTTTACCAATACCGGGATCGCCGCCTACCAGAATCAGGCTTCCAGGAACAAGTCCCCCCCCTAATACCCGTGCAAACTCCTGATTGCGGATGAACCAGCGTTCTTCCTGAGTGAGTTCTACCTCATTGTAAGCACGCGGCTCCGCCAGAGTCTGAGACAGCCCTTTCATCACCTGTCGGGGTGCATCCGCAGGTTCATCGTTAACAACCTCAACAAACGTATTAAATTCGCCGCACTGAGGACACCGCCCCATGTATTTGGGAGAACGTTTGCCACATTCGGCGCATTCAAAATAAACCTGTGCTTTGCTTTTTTTCGCCATGATGTCCGTTTCTATTGTGGGAGTCGCGGACTATGATACATGATATTGCCGGATAGAACATATATGCTATTTTTGTCCGCGTTGACCAGCGCTCCGGTCAGGCCTTCAAACGCATTCAGCGGTTTCAGGGGTCGGTATCCAACGTACACGGTTCCTCCAAGTGAAACCACGTACACCGTTTGATTGACAGGATCCGTGATCACCAGGCCCCGTGAGATGGGGTTGTTATCCACCAGCAGGCTGGCCCCACTCTTAAGGGCTCCTTCTGGCAGATTATAATAATCGAATTCCCGTGCCGCGCCACCTACATAACTACGAATAGACCCATCTCTAAAGAGGATATAAACCCGCCCTTCCTCATCAATTCCAAAATCGACCGCGTTCTCCAGATCTGGCCGTTCAAATCCAGCAAAATACTCTTCCGGTGCTTCGGAATACACCCCCTGATTCGGCACGTATCGCCAGATCTGATCGGCGTCTGCATCCAGAATATAAAGATTCAGCCCCCAGGTTGCCATCGCAATAGGCCTGCTCCAGGCCTGGGTCGTCACCAGTCGCAGCAAGTCCACTTCCGCAAACGGATCGTTATACCACACCAGCAGCCCGGTACTATCCAGAACAATCGGTACACTGTTTGCACCTGCCAGCCCACCCAGATTCATCCACTCAAGATCCACCAGCCGGTCTATCGTCTGGCCACGCACGCTCTGTCCGGTAAAAATGATGGGAGATGTGCCAATTTCAGTCAGCAGTTTGCCGTCGGGGCTTAAGATATCCCGATAAACCTCATTGTTTTTCCTATCGAGGGTATACATCTGAATCCAGTTGCCGGAAATGGGGCCTTGCAGAACGGCATCATTCTTGAAGACCCGAATCGGGGTCAGTTCCCGCCGCTCCACCCGGTCAAAGCGGTCAAGATGATTCTGGGCGTCGCTGGCAATCCGCAGCATATCGCTGTCTCCGGGTTTAGTCCGCTCACAGGACAGTGCTTCTTCCCGAACCAACTCCCATTGCTGTCTAGCCAGCGCGATTTTATCTGGTTCCGCTTCAGCACTGTTTCCAGGCGTCAACTGCTGTGCAGCATCATAAATCGCCAGGACATCTGCGCGACAAACTTCAAACTTAGTTTGTCCTGTCTGACTCAAGGCCAACCCAACCACCACCACTACGATTACCAGCGGAATCAGGAGCGCCAGCATGATCAACATGTTTTCCAGCAGCGGCTCGCGCTGTTCTTTATCGTCTGCACGCTCTGGTGGAAATATCCGGTCACTGAGTGAAGTGACGGCGTTCGCCGTTCGGGATAGGGCCCGCGCTGCTGTTTTTTTGATGGTTCCGCTCTTAGGTAATTCCTCTTTCTCTGGTTCCTCCTTCTTCGGCGGGAAGTTGATAGGCACAGACGCTGAAAAGGAAGGCAGCGCCGGACGCGAATAGAGTTTGGGGACTTCGGGGGTGGGAGCATTTTCAGTCACGAACTGCATAACCATCGCGTGACCCAACGGTGCGGTTACCATACGCCGCAAGGGATCAAGCGTATCCCCTATCAGCCTGGCATTCAGCAGGATATTTTTTAACTCCTCAACTGATCCCCATCCAAAATCAGAAAAAACCATCAAGGAATCGGGGACCAGATCAAAACGAGTCAGTTCAACGCGCGGCTCCATAGTTGCGCCGAGCGGAGGGACCAGATTAATTCCATCATCAGTAACATCACCGGGAAAAGTTGTAAAATTCGTCCCGTGCCGCTGCGCGATCAACATTGGCCCGCAGCGCCCCACGTACATCTCATTTTCCCGCATTACTGCACAGACCAGGCTGGCACGCAGCGGCTGCGCCAGGGTTTGCTGCTGCGTCAGGACGATTTTATTTAACTGGGTCAGCGTTTCGCGCACACTGCTGGTTACGCCGCCAGTGGTCTTGAAGTAAACCTCAGTGGCCTGTTTAGTCAAATATTCGTAAGTGTATGAGGGAGCTTTGTAAGTACCGCTGGGAACCAATAAAATAAAGAGTGTTTCGTCCTGCCGCCCACGTGCCGCTTTTTTGGGGGCTAAAACCGAGACAGCTCCTGGCGGCGGCGCACCTATGGTTCGACCACCAACCACGTACACATGAGCAACCAGCGCATCTAATCCACTCATAGGGCCTCGACCAGCGCAGGCATTCGCTGACAGCAAATCCGCAGGGTAATCTTCGACCCCTCGCTATCCTGCATCTCATGAAACACGGTTTTTTGATCTTCCAACGCCACCAGGATTTTGACGAATAAACGCCGCCTCACGGGACGCACACGGCTTCGATCTTTCAGACGGAAAACGAGTGTACACGAGGTCTGGGTGACAGGGTAGGCCAGGGTAAAAAGTGGGGTGTTATTTTCATCAAAATGATAATAATGATCAACCACCGCCTGAAAAACGCCATCAAAAGGTGAGCGCATTCCCTCAACTTCAAAGTAAAATGGCCCCGCACGCCCATCCAGATCCGTAGTCTTCATGAAGAGGCTGTCCAGATAAAGCTGGAGGCGGTAGCGCTCACCGCGCAGACAGGCCAGAATTTCTGCCATGACGCCCCCATTGTACTTAATTTCCGAGTGCCCCAGAGCAACAGGATAATTTACCGCCTCCGGCAAATAAACCCCGCGAATCGTGCCATCAAAACCTGCATAGAGTTTGCTGCCAAAGATGTTAATCAGCAAAGTCTTCTGGGGAATATCCGGTGTTCGCACATAGCTCATGGTTGAGGCGGTTTCTTCTGGGGGAACATAAACAATATGAGAAAAATGGGTCTGCTGATGCGGGCTGGCAAGGGAAAAAAGGTAAATGATTTTGCTGCTGTACACTCCCCGGTGCAGATAACGCCGCGCCAGCACTCCACCCGTTGAATGTCCAATCAGGACAAAATGCTGTTCCGAGGGATGATGTTCGACCAGCCAGCCAATAACTGCATCCAAAAAATGGAGTGATTCCTTCTGCAATGCGCTGTTCGAATCATCAATATCTACAGCATAAATATGATCAAAGCCATTCACAGAAAGATAAGTCGCCAACGTGTCCCAGGTCCGATGACTGGTCATGGGCCCATGCAGCATTAATATTGGAACCTGTGATCCCGTCTGCGCCAGCGAATGCTGGGCATAACGGAAAAGTGAGAGGTCTTCTTCTATCTTGAGCCAGGGTGAACGGTCAAAATCAAGCATAAGGGCATTCTACCTGAAACCAGCAGGGCAAGCCAGCATAGGTGAAATTTATGCCCAGTTCGCTTAAGAATTGAGAATTTCGTCGATAGCCTCGACAATCTCGTTTGGGCCAACCGGTTTCAGAAAAAAACGCGCCACAGCTAATTCGCCTGCCATATCACGATATTCCGGGCGAGCCGTAACAATGATGATCGGCAGTGCTGCCGTTTCCGGATTGCCCTGGATTTTTTCCAGAAGCTCACTCCCCCCCATTTTAGGCATCGCCATATCCATAATGACAAGCGCTGGGAAATATGCCTCTATAGTTTGCAGGGCTTCAATTCCATTCGCAGCTTCGACGGTACTATATCCGGCTCTTTCCAGGGCGTGTCGATAAATATTCCGTAATTCTGCGTCATCATCCACGATCAGAATTAACTGCGACATACCCCTCATCCTTTGGTTTAATTCTAGTTAGTAAAAAACGGCGACCTGCCCCCTGCAAATCGCCGTCTTCTTTACCTAAAGCTTTACGTCGGCTAATTCGTCGGAGCAGCTTGTTCGGCATCCTGAGCAGTCTGCTCCACAGCATCTGTATTCATCGGTGTAAAAGAGAGTTCATCCGCATCTTTGTCGTGGTCAATCAGGATGACGCTTCCGATTGGATAAAGTCCCGCAAGAATACCATCGGACAGCTTATCTTCCACCAGATTCGTGATCACCCGGCGAAGCGGACGCGCTCCATAGTCAGGGTCAAAACCGAGCTGAGCCAGATAAGTCAGCGCAGCCGGGGTAACATCCAGGGTCAGGGCGTGCTCGATTAACCGCTCGCGTACCTTGTCAATTTCCAGGTTCACGATCTGGTTGATTTCCTCGCGCGTCAATGAGCGGAAGACAATAATGTCATCCACTCGGTTGAGAAATTCCGGTTTGAAGGTTCGCTTGAGCTGGTCGAGTACGTTTTTCTTCATGTCCTCGTAGTTACGTTCCTGCTCGACCGCTTCACCTTCTTGGTCACGCGGGATGCCAAATCCAAGCCCGGAACCGCTGCGAATGGTATCTGCGCCGATATTGCTCGTCAGCACGATAATCGTATTGCGGAAGTCCACTTGGCGCCCACGGGCATCACTGAGATGTCCTTCTTCCATGATTTGCAGCAGCATGTTGAAGGTTTCAGGATGGGCCTTCTCGATTTCATCAAAAACGACAATGCTGTAGGGACGGCGGCGCACCGCTTCAGTCAACTGACCGGCATCTTCATAACCCACGTAGCCGGGAGGAGCACCTGTCAAACGGGCTACCGTGTGCCGTTCCATAAATTCGCTCATATCGAGGTGGATAAGGGCATCTTCGCTGCCAAATAAAAATTCTGCCAGCGTCTTGGTCAGTTCGGTTTTTCCCACCCCCGTCGGGCCTAAGAAGACAAATGAACCAATGGGGCGGCGCGGGTCTTTTAAACCGGCACGTGCACGGCGCACGGCTTTGCTGATCGCGCGAATCGCTTCGTCTTGCCCGATAATGCGCTTATGAAGTGCATCCTCCATGTGCAGCAGTCGTTCTGATTCTTCCTGGGCGATGGAAGTCAGGGGAATGCCTGTCCACATCCCGATGACTTCGGCAATATCTTCTGCTACAAGGCGCGGTTTGTTGGTGGCCGGATTCCAGTGAATACGGAATTTTTCGATGACCTGTTCCAATTCTGCCAGCGTACCTTCTAGGCGTTTGCGCTCTTCTTCAGAAGAGTCATCAGGAAGTTCTTCCAGCATATCACGGACATCATACATATCCCGTTCAGCACGACGGAAATAGGTGCTTTCAGGGCTTTTGTACATCCGCACACGGCTGGCGCCTTCATCAATCAGGTCGATGGCCTTGTCCGGCAAAAAGCGTTCTGGCACATATCGCGCCGATAGATTCGCCGCTGCGTCAATAGCTTCGTCCGTGATTTCGAGGTTGTGATGATCCTCGTAAGGCTGACGAATACCCTTTAAGATGAGAATCGTCTGCTCGATAGTTGGCTGGTCAACAGTGACTTTCTGGAAACGCCGTTCCAGCGCAGCATCGCTTTCAATATGTTTGCGATATTCGTCCAGCGTAGTGGCCCCGATGCACTGTAATTCGCCACGTGCCAGCGCCGGCTTCAAAATATTCGCCGCATCGACACTGCTGCCTGCCGAGCCTGCTCCCACCAGCATATGTACTTCGTCAATAAACAAAATGCAGTCGGAAGACTTGAGTTCCTCGATGACGCGCTTGAGGCGTTCTTCAAACTGGCCCCGATACATCGTCCCGGCCACGAGACTGCCAACATCCAATTGCAGAACTCGCTTATTCAGCAGGGGCGCCGGAACATCACGATTAATAATCCGCTGGGCCAGCCCTTCAACAATCGCCGTTTTGCCCACGCCGGGTTCACCAATGAGGGCAGGATTATTTTTGGTGCGACGACTGAGGATTTGAATCACACGCTCGATTTCCATCTCGCGCCCGATGACGGGATCAAGCCTGCCATCTTCCGCCAGGGCGGTCAAATCGGTTGCAAGCTGGTCAACCAGCGGGGTGCTGCTTTTCTCCGGGCGGGAGAGTGGGCGGCGCGGCGTGCTGCTGCTCAATTGACGGTCATCATCCTCGGCGCTGGCACGGATTGAATTCGGCCCCGGATTCTCCTGGAGCATCCGCCGTGTTTGACGACGAACATCCTCAGGGTTTACATTCAACCGCTTTAAGACCTCAATCGCCACGCCGTCGGTTTGACGCACCAGCCCCAACAGGAGGTGTTCCGTGCCAATATAATGATGTCCCATCCGCCGGGCTTCATCCACAGCAAGTTCCAGGACTTTTTTGGTCGAGGGCGACAAATCCATCCGGGCAGGCCCGGAGCGCCGATTGGCGTTAGTCATTTTCTCTACCGCTTCCTCAACGCGGCGCGGCACCAGTCCCAGTTCGCGCAGCACACGACCTGCGACCCCGCCTTCTTCCCGAATCAAACCTAGCAACAGGTGTTCGGTTCCGATGTAACTATGTTGCATCCGTTCGGCTTCTTCTTGAGCAAGGCTCAAGACTCGCCTCGCTCGTTGCGTGAAGCGCTCCATCTTATTTTGAGGCATATGTAGGTCCTCCGTCACCCGTCAACCCCGGAACTGGTTTCCACCAGCCACAGTATGAACGTCACACTAAACTAAAAGCCACAAGCTCCTATACAGAAAGTTAGCACATCTCGCGTTATTTTTGTATAAAAAAAGAGCATCGATTTCCTGTGCTTTTATTCCTCATCCAGAGTCACATTACCCCAATCGGAACTCATATACTTGGGGGAGTCAACCCGTTTTAAGCTTAATCCTAGGCGGCGGCGCTCCGGGTCGATTTTGACCACACGCAGCGTCAGCACATCCCCCACAGCCACAACATCACGCGGGTGTTCGACTCGGTAATCTGCCAGTTCACTGACGTGAATTAGCCCTTCAATATCACTATTATCGACCAGGCTGGCAAAAGCGCCAAAACGGGTGAGTTTGGTAATTTTGCCCTGCACAAGCTGGTCAACTTTATAACTCCTATAAACTTCATCCCAGGGATCGTTTTCCAGCACTTTGCTGCTCAGCCCGATCCGTTTGCGATCCGGATCAATACTAATGACTTTAACCTCAATTTCCTGCCCAACTTGCAGGACTTCGCGGGGATGCGAAACATGCTTCCAGGACATTTCGGTGAGGTGGAGCAGCCCATCCGCACCGCCCAGATCAACAAACGCACCAAAATCGGTCAGGCTGATGACCTGTCCCCGGCGAATCTCACCCACTTTGAGTTCACGGATCAGTTTTTCCTTACGATGTTCACGCCACTCTCGGGTAGCAGCTCGTTCGGACAAGATGAGGCGGTTGCGCGAGCGATTGACCTCCACCACCTTGACCATAATTTCCTGATTGAGCAGATTACCAAACCGTTCATCAGGATTTTCGGCGTTAGAATGCTGGTCGCGCTCAGGGCTAATCTGACTGGCGGGGACAAACCCCCGCAGGCAGCCAAAGCGGATAATTAAACCGCCTTTGTTATAGCCAGCCACACGCCCCAGAAAGGTTGCTTTGTCGTCAGCATTGTGCTTGGCATCAAGCCAGTCCTTTTCCTCACGAGCACGATTGATCGAGAGAATCGGGTAACCCGACTGGCTGGATGAACGCAGCACATAAACGAGAAGATCATGACCGGGTTTAAGTTCCTCAATTGAGGCCCTATCCAGGCGGTCGAGTTCACGCGAAGTCACCAGGCCGACTAATCCTTCACCCAGGTCAACTTTTACTTCTGTCGGGCTGGTTTCCAGGATTTTGCCTTCAACAAGCTGGCCGCGTTTGATGCGGGCCGTCTCATCTTCGGGTTCTTCTTCACCTTCCTCGCCCTCTATTTCATCTTCAGCAGCAGAGGGCACGTCAGAGTCGTCGATCTCGCCAACACCTTCCTCTATAGAAAGTGTTTCTTCCTGTAGTTGGACCTCAGAATCCTGCACAGGCAGTTCCGCATTGACATCCTCGGACTGCCCGTCCGTGGGAACTTCTAAGGCATCATCACTGGTGTTTGGATTCTGAAACTCCATGAATAACCGTATCTCCAAAACGTAGAAACCGTCGAAATTTCTTACTAATTATACCAGACCATACCGTAAAGCCAATTTGCGGTCTTTCACAAGGCAGGCCGGTCTCAAAGTCCCCCACTAATACTGTAAGCAGGGTCTATCGGATTAAAACCTGCATCACGTATTTCAAAATGCAGGTGGGCGCCGCTGGATCGCCCCGTACTGCCCACCCCACCAATCACTTCCTGTGCCCCAACAGACTGGCCGCACCGAACATTAATTGAACTCAAGTGAGCGTATAACGAATAACTCCCGCCGTGATCAATGACGATGGCATTGCCGTAACCGCCATCTGTCCAACCCGCAAAAGCCACGGTTCCCCCACCTGCTGCCAAGACAGGCGTCCCGGAAGCAGCCGACAGGTCTACGCCAGTATGACCACTGCTGAAGCCCTGCCAGAATTTGTAACTGCCACCGATCGGGTTATTCGATGGAAAACCACCTGCACCGCCACTATAGGAGCAGCCCCACAACGAGCCTCCCGTTGGGCCGCCACCGCCCGCGCTCCCATCGGATGTGCTGCTGCCCGCGTTAACCGTTGGAGCGGTCCAAATGTTGCAATCCCCGCCACTGCCTTCTGGTACAACGATTTTCATCCCTTCCACCAAAACCGTCTCCGGCGAAAGACCAAGCAGTTGATTGTAGGGACTGTCAATAATGCTGTAGGCAGAAACTTGAGTCTGATCAGCTACCTGCTGAATTGTGACTTCCTCTACTACTTTAAAGAATACCCCATCGACTGGCAAGATATTAAGAACATTTCCGGGCCGCAAAGGACTGACCCGGTTGCGGGGATTCGACCAGACCAGCGTACACTCGTCCAGGTTAAATGTTTCCGCGATTCGAGACAGCGTATCTCCCGGCTGCACCGTATAAGTGATCACCTGGGTACGCCCTGTCTGTCCGGTAATCGTAAAAGGTTCCACTTTGACTGTGATCCCATTAGAAACCTGTATGGGCGGCCGCGACAGCGCTACTGCGACTTCATCCACCGCAGCAGTGGGCAGGAGCACCGGGAGCTGCTGGTCAACCATCTCAGGCTCCGCCTCAGGTGAAACTATCGTCGCGTCAGGAACGGATGTCGGTGTCCTGCGGATTTCGGTCGGCACAGGCGTGGGCATAACAGAAGTGGATTCTCCAGCGATTTCGACAGGTGTAACCCCAGTCCTGCGGATTTCAGGATGGTCGTCCGTACCGACCAGAAAGACTACGGCGGTCACCACCATGGTCACCAGCAGTACAGCCACCATTCCCCCCAGCAGCAGATACCCCCCTTTATTTCTTCTCTCCACCACAACAGCCGGACGCGGAGCTGTTTTTGAAGGAGCAGTATCGCTCTGAAGATCAATCGGTGGTTCTTCGGCTGCGAGAAGTTCAAACAGCCGTTCCGAACGTTCGATGTCTTTTTGACTGCTTTTCTCTGTCATAGCATCCTCTATTCTAACATTGGCACGCAAGCACTTTACAGGCCCCCGTTGACGTTATACACCGGATTCACCGGGACAAAGCCTGCGTCACGAATTTCAAAATGCAAATGAGGGCCGCTTGAGTTCCCTGTACTGCCCACCTCGCCAATCTGCTGCATCGAATTGACAGCTTGCCCACATTCCACATAGATTTCGCTCAAATGGGCATACAACGAATAGCTCGTTCCGTGATCAATAATGATGGCATTCCCATAACCGCCGTCATTCCAGCCCGCATAAATGACTGTTCCCGAACCTGATGCGTAAACGGGTGTTCCGGTACGCGCTGACAGGTCAACCCCACTGTGGGCTGAAGTAAAGGCCTGATAAAACGTATAACGAGCCCCGCCGAGCGGGTTGTTGGTCGGGAAGCCAGGATTATCTACGGATACATTGCAGCTTCGCAGTGCTCGCCCCCCGCGTGATGAGGTTGTCCCTGTTGAGGAAACCACAGCAACAGGCGGCGTCCAGATGTTACAACTTCCGCCGTTTCCTCCAGGTACAATCAATTTCATGCCTACAGGCAGCATCGTCTCCGGAAGAAGACCGGAAATCACTTCATTATAGGGGCTGTCAATAATGTCATATGGATTTACCCCGGTCTCGTCGGCGATACTTTGGATAGACATTGTTTTTTCAATTTTATAAAACACCCCGTCAACTGGCAGAATATTCAGAACGGCGCCAGGGTAAAGCGGACTGATGAGATGACGCGGGTTCGACCAGACCAGCGTACACATACTTAATCCAAAACGCCCTGCAATCTTCGTCATCGTATCGCCGGAAATGACGGTATAGCTGATCACGCTGTCACGCGAAGCCAGCCCACTAATCGTATAGGGGTCAAGCTGCCGACCAATCCCAACCTCCTCCGGCACACGTAGGGGAGGCTGCGAGAGCGCCACCGCCACTTCATCCACTGCTGCTGTTGGCAGCGGTGTTGCGGTCTGAGGCACCGGAGAAGGTTCAAGGGTCAGTGTTGGCAGGGAAACAGTCCCTATATCAACAACTTGGGTCGAGGAGCCAACGTTCACATCCGCAGGTTCCTTCTCATTTTTTTCATCCCCAGAGGCCGTAAAAACAAATACCGTCACAGTGATGGTGAGGATCAGGCTGCCAATGAGCCCCCCCAGGATCACATAGCGCGTCCACTGGCCGCCTTTTACGAGATGAGAAGGGGTTGTATCTTGCAGCGTGTCTATTGGAGGTTCCTCATCCGCCCAGAACTGGCGGTCATGTTCATTCCTCATGTCCTGCTCCACAGTGAGTGTTACAATCCTACCATTCCGATATTGACGCAAGGCCTACGATTTCTGAGCGATTCATCGTAGCGTGTTAAACTCTGGGGAACATAACCTGAAAAGATAATTATGGATATTTTATTCATTGCTCACTGCCCGCCCTATCCACCACGTGTTGACGAACGTGGTTTAATCTACTACCTGGCACGCGAATATGAGCGCCGCCGCCAGCTGGTGGATCTGGTCTGTTTTTATGATCGCCCGGAACAACTTGCAGATGTGCCACGCTACTCGCATCTGTTCCGTGATATAAAATTAGTCCCTTCAGTACAAAAAACACCGGGCCAATTGCAGCAGCGATTAAGAAAAAATACCCTTCATTTTCCCAAAAATGCCAACGAAGCCTGGTCGCCAGAAATGTGGGAAGCCATCGATTTTTTTCTTCAGACCAAGCCTTACTTAATAACTTACCTGTTTGGGGCGCTGGATGTGTATGAGTATCATTATCTGGTTCAGCATTATCCTACCATCTTTGTCCCCCTGGCTGCCCACTCCCACGCGCTACCCACTCGGATCGCTGCGACCAAAACCCGTTCTGAAAAAAAACAGTTGCAGCAGTTATTGAACGTAGCCCGTTCTTATGAAAGCTGGATGTACACCCCTTTCAGCCGGGTGGTGGTTAACACAGAGAATGACGCCAGGGTGCTCAGTAGCGCCGATCCGAGCCTGAATGTTCATGTGATTCCGATGGGTGTGGACGTGGATTATTTTGTGCCGACAGGTTACCCGCCCGCCATTCCTGCGCTGTTGTTCATTGGTGACTTTGCGAATAAAGACCACTGTGATGCGGCTGTGCAGATATGCAAGTATATCTATCCGCAGGTCAGACGCAATCGTCCTGACCTGGAACTCTATATCGTTGGTGATAACCCGCCGCCTGAGCTAAAAAACTTCGCCTCCGAAAAGGTCTACATTACCGGGCATGTGCTGGATGTGCGCCCACTGTTTGAATTATCAAGCATCTACGTCAATCCCTTAGTCCGGCAAACCGGCATCAACAAACGTATCCTGGAATCCCTGGCGATGATGACCCCGGTAGTAGCTACCCCTAAGAGCTGTGAAGGCCTAAGCCTGCAACATGAACAGCATATCTTGCTGGGAGAGTCTGGCGAAGAATTGGTGCGGGGAATCCAGCGCCTGCTGCAAAGCCCGCAGCTTTATCAGCGATTACAGCATGACGGGCGCGACCTCATCAACCAGCACTACACCTGGCAGCATGTTGCAGACCAATATCAACATTTGCACAGTAAGCTCCTCGGTTATTAGACGAGTCCCGTCGCTGGTCCACAGCAGTTCCCGGTCTGGTTTGTTATTTTTCAACAAAAGTCTCCAAAAACCAATTGGTTCTATTGGTCTTGATATGGTTCTGTCATTCTGCTACGCTAGCAGCATGGTACTCCAATTATCTGACACCCTAACAACGGACATTCCGCTAGACAGAGACTCGGAAGAGCCTATCTACCAGCAGTTAATTCGGCACTTCCAATACCAGATTTCGAGTGGGCGGTTGCAACCAGGAACACGCCTGCCACCCAGCCGCGACCTTGCCCGTGAGCTGGGCATTGGTCGTATCAGTGTCGTGAGTGCGTACAACGAGCTTCAGTCAAAAGGGCTAATTTCCGCGCATCCGGGACGGGGAACCTTTGTCTCTGGTGGTGAACAGACCAGAAAGGTGACTCCCAAAAACCATCACCAGAGTCAGCCTGCCCCTCACCAAAACATGCGGGAAATCCTGCGCCTTGCTCAGAAGCCAGGGGTGATTGCATTCAACTGTGGCGCACCACCGGACGAATTCCTTCCGGTTGAAGCCTTTCGTTCAGCGTTGGATACCGTGCTGCATCGAGATGGAGCTGCCGCCATCACCTACGAAGACCCTGAAGGCTACATGCCTTTACGGACTGCGGTAAGAGATTTCATTACCTCTCAGGGAATTGATACCCGCGCCGAAAATATCCTGATTACAGGGGGTGCACAGCAGGCCCTTGATGTGGTGCTGCAAGCCATGCTTGCCCCCGGCGATGCGGTGATTACAACCAGCCCGACTTATCTTGGTTTTCTCGATATTGCCCATGTCCGGCGGATTACCCCGGTTGGAATCCCGATGAACAACGAAGGTATCTGCCTGGATACCCTCGAAGATTTGCTTATCGATTACCACCCCAAACTCCTGTATATCAATCCAACCTTCCACAACCCGACGGGTTCAACGATGTCGATCCATCGACGGCGCCAGCTTCTACGGCTCGCCCAGCAGTACGATTTAATGATTCTGGAAGATGCGGTTTACCAGGAACTGCACTTTGATGAGCCGGCTCCCCCGCCCCTGAAGGCTCTGGATGAAGCAGGGATCGTCCTGCACGCCAGCAGTTTCAGCAAAATCCTGCTGCCGGGAACGCGCATTGGCTACATCGTGACGGAAGGTTACGCCCGCGACCGAATCCTGCGAGTTAAACAGGCGGCGGATATATGCAGCCCTGCTCTGATTCAGCGGGCCGTTCATCTGTATATGAAGCGCGGCAATTTGCCCGGCCATCTCGACCGCATCCGCCACGTACTGCGTGATCGTCGGGACGCAGCCGTTGAGGCCGCACGGAAGTATCTTTCCGACGAATGGGCATGGAAAGTCCCTAAAGGCGGCTTATACATGTGGCTGGAGCTGCCAGCTTCAGGGCCAACCGCCGCCGAACTGTATATGAACGCGATTGATTATGGGGTTGCCTACGCCATGGGAACACTTTTCCACACCAACGGTGAGGGCGCACGGCATATCCGTATCAACTTTGGTTCATATCCACCTGAAAAAATCCGAGAAGGCTTCCGGCGGTTAAGCGCCGCATGGGAAGATTTTCAAATCAACAATATTCAGCGCAGACCAATTCTTTAAATGAGGAGAATTTCACACGATGACGAACGGAGCAAATGGAAGCAAGCAGTCACAAACCGGCACCGAAGCGGTCAAACGGGGCCTGGCGCAAATGCTCAAGGGGGGCGTTATTATGGATGTCGTCACCCCGGAGCAGGCGCAGATTGCCGAAGCAGCAGGTGCGGTAGCCGTCATGGCATTGGAGCGTGTTCCGGCTGATATTCGCACGACGGGCGGTGTCGCCCGAATGAGCGACCCGGCGATGATTGAAAGAATCATGAATGCGGTCACAATTCCTGTTATGGCGAAATGCCGGATTGGGCATTTTGTCGAGGCACAGGTGCTGGAAGCGATAGGTGTAGACTACATTGATGAAAGTGAAGTCCTCACACCCGCCGATGAAGAATTCCATATCAACAAACACAACTTCAAAGTCCCGTTTGTGTGCGGCTGCCGCAACCTGGGCGAAGCACTGCGCCGCATTGGAGAAGGCGCGGCGATGATTCGCACAAAAGGAGAGGCCGGAACAGGAGACGTGATCGAAGCCGTCCGTCATGGGCGGGCGGTGCTGGGAGAAATCCGCCGTCTGCAAACCATGCCGGAAGAAGAATTGATGACCTATGCCAAGAACATTGGTGCACCCTATCATCTGGTCGTCGAAATTGCCCAGACGGGCAAACTACCTGTCGTCAACTTTGCGGCAGGCGGCATCGCAACACCCGCAGATGCCGCGTTGCTCATGCAGATTGGTGTGGATGGTATTTTCGTCGGAAGCGGGATTTTCAAGAGTGGCAACCCCGAAAAACGCGCCAAAGCGATTGTTGAAGCGACGACACATTACAACGATCCCAAGATAATCGCCGAAGTCAGCCGGGAGCTCGGCGAACCGATGGTCGGCATCAACGTCAGTGTGATGCCGGATGAAGAGCGCATCGCCGGACGTGGTTGGTAAACTCCCCTGAGCTGTAGGGGTGAGCAAGTCACCCCTACAGAAAACCACACGAGGAAAATTCCACTATGAAAATCGGCGTATTAGCCTTGCAGGGGGCATTTATCGAGCACCAGAAAATGCTGGAACAGCTTGGGGTGGAAGTCGTTCAGGTGCGGCTGCCTGAACAACTTGCGGATTTAGATGGATTAATCATCCCTGGTGGTGAAAGTACCACTATTGGCAAATTAGCAACCCAATTCAACCTGATAGAACCGCTTCGCAAGTTTGCCTGCGAAAAACCTGTCTGGGGAACATGCGCGGGCATGATTTTCCTGGCAAAAAATATTGGCCGTGACCAGCCCATTCTGAACGTGATGGACATTGAAGTTGACCGGAATGCGTTTGGGCGGCAGATTGACAGTTTTGAAACTTTGCTGAATGTCGCTGGTATGGATGAACCCTTCCATGCGATTTTTATTCGTGCTCCTGTTGTGACCAGCGTCAATGAAAATGCAGGGGTGCAAATCCTCGCCAAACTTGATGATGGGCGCATTGTCGCTGTGCGGCAGGGCAAATGGCTGGCAACGGCCTTCCATCCTGAACTCACAGGCGACTCCCGCTTTCATGCGCTGTTTCTCAAAATCCTGGAAGAAGAAAAGGCCCTCTTGGGGAAATAAAACAAAAGGGGCGGATTCACCGCCCCAACAGTTTTTACTGCGCGGCGATCCGCAAATCGAACACAGCGGGCTGACGTGTCACAGGGGCGATACCGGACATCGCCAATACCACCTTATCACTGCCACCCACCGCCAGTGAGATCCTGTCCGGAATGGGTGTACCCGGTTCAATCAGACGAGTAACCGTGATCTCATCTCCATAAACAATCGCTTGAAGCAGATATTCCTGCGGCACGTTATTAGTAATTCTCACCCAGCCTTCACTTGTCCATGCTGCATTTGGCTGCTCCAAATCATCAAAAAAGCCGATTTCAGGGATGGAGACATCGTCCAGCAGCCAGCCCTCAAAATCCGTTGCCTGGTCAGTCACGTAATCAAAGCGAACAAGAATTTCGTGGCCTGCAAACGGAGTTAAATCAATGGATTGATCAATCCACTCAATTTGCGCCGTGCGGGTTCGCTCAGGATGCGTACCTAAAACCAGGTCAATCTCAGCCTCCTGCCCATCTCTGAGCACCGTCAGAGTAACACGATCCCCTGGCTGATAGCGATCCATCACAGTGAAAAATGCATTTGCTGGAAAACGTTCACCGTTGATGGAAAGCAGACGGTCATTCACCTGCAACCCGGCCTGTTCTGCCGGCGTACCTGGATTTACTTCTGTGATCGTCAAAAACTCGTCCATCGTGACACCAAGATACGCCGCCGAGCTGGAGCTGCCACTGCCGCTGGTGACGGAATAGCCCGTTGCAAAAGACCGATCATACGGATTTTCGCTGGTCATCTGCGGGGTGGTCACCACCTGCCATGTCGCGCCATTGTCTGCTGACACACTGATGTAGCCAAAATCCCACAAATCCTCGATATGATACCAGGTCGAAAAGTTCAATGTCGCACTGCTGACCCCGGTTAAATCAAAACGACCGGTTAAGCGGGCGTCACCCTGGTTGCCACGCTGCGACCAGTAAAAATAGTCACCGGAACGCGGATTTGTGGGCAGGATTCGGATCGATGCTGCCCCGCTGAAATCCAGATTCAGGGTTTGCGCTCCATTGGGGCGCACCACATAATACTGCGTTCCGTACTGGTTAACCGACGCAGCAGACAGTTCAACCGGAAGCAGAGGCCATTCACTGGTCGGCTGTACCAGACCCGGAGGAAATTCCAGCATGGTATGTGCATAGCGCCCGTCACCCACACCTGGGTCATTCAAATAGTTAGCAATCACCCAGTCGGCAAAAACATCATTAAAAGTGACTGGTTCACCTGTCAGAGGATCGGTTGCACCGTAGGCTTCGAGCGCCAATTCATAGCCAATAATGTCATCGGCTTGCTCATTTGCCACCAGATATAGCCACTCCTCGCCGTACTGCTGTATCACGTAGGTCAAAAACAGGGATGAACCTCCATAATAAGGCAGCGTTGAGGCTTCGGGACCCGGCCAGAAGTTGAGTTGATTGCCCGTGCTGTTTTGTAGATAGAGCGATTGAAAACCTGTGCTGAAATATTCAGGAACGGCTAAAAAGCTGCCGACTTCCGCCACACCTTCGATATACCAGGTTGCTTCGCTGTCATCACGTCCGGCCTGTACGAGATGCTGAAATTCATGCGCCCAGGTCGATAGATAGTTGTAGGGGTCAGACAGCGGCACGGCCATGATCAGGCTGTTCACCTCATTCGAACTGGCGAAAATCTCATTCGGGTAGCTATCTGTATCGTTGTACAATCCAGCGATTCCGGGTCCTGCATTAAAGACATTAAACACATAAATGTGTGGATCGCCGTCAATGTCATTTTCGTCGCCAAACAAGCGGCGTATGGTAGGAATAATGCGGTCTTGAATGACAGCAGTCATGTACTCTACATCATCCTGCTCATAAACCATCCCTTCTTCGACCCATAAATAGACATCTTCGCCCGCTGCCGCCAGCACAAAATTCGACTGCCGCACCTCGGTGCCGGTCGAACCACCAATATAAAACGATTCGGTGTCGCCCACGTTGTAAGTGGGGCGGGTCTGGATATCGATTGTATCGGGATCAACCCCTGAGAGACGAACCGATAAATCGACCGGATCACGCGCGGGGATCGGGCTGCCAGCGATGGTTTCAACGTTGCTTGTGCCAACGCCAGGTTCGCTGGCCATAGCTACTGCCGTGAGCAGTACCACCCAAATGATGAGTATTCGCTTCATGCTGCCTACTTTCTATTGCTATCCACAGGACGCATTTTCTCTACCTGAAGTTCCCTACTTGCGATAGCGCTGACGCTGTGTTGGGGGTGGGGTCCATCCGAATGGCGTTTCGTCCAGCGATTCGGCTTCTCGCTGCCGGACAATCGCTGCCGGACGTACCATAAGCGGGCCATGTGCCCTGCTGCGTGCCAACCGCCGCAAATCACTTGCGTAGAGTATGCGTCTTTCATACTTTGGCACATCCAGCACAGCAGTGGCAATACCACGTGCCGCCACGTCAACAGGCAGCGGCATCATCCTGCCTAAAAGCCAGCTAAACAGCGGCAAAACGCCCAGTGTGGACAGAAAGGTGAGAAGTGGTCTGCCCATAAAGGACGGTTCAAACAGCAGCGGGGCTCGTACCACAACCCAATCCAGGCCGCTGTTTTTGAGGTACTCTTCGGCATCGCGTTTGCTGCGGAGATATTCTGTGGGAAGCTGACCGGGCAATCCCGTCGCGCTCAAGAGCACAAAATTCACCACACCGTCGCTCACCGCCATGCCAATGACGTGTCGGGCCGCCACCAGATTGATCTGCTGGTAAGTCAGGCCACGGGACGGATCAGACCGCACGCTGCCTACAAGATGAACGACAACGCTATGACCACGCGCCAAGCCTTTGAGGCTTGCACGATTCCAGATGTCTCCTTCGACCACGCGCACCCGATTTGCAAGAGCAGCCACCTTTTCTTCCTGGTCGGGGCGAGCCACAATAGTGACACTTGCGCCGCCTTCCAGAAGCGCCGCAACGACCCGAAATCCCAGGAAGCTGGTCGCGCCCGTAACCAGAATACGTGGGGGTTCTACAGTTCTAATTTCCACGCAGCAATATTGGAAACTATGTTGTGAGCAGTCAGGTCAAGATGGATCGGGGTCAGGCTGACATACCCGTTATGCACAGCCCACAGGTCAGTATCAACTTCATTGACATCCCCAATGGGTTCTTCGCCGCCAATCCAATAATACGGTTGCCCACGCGGGTCAAGTCGCTCATCCAGTCGATCCCGGTATTCACGCACGCCCTGGCGGGTGGCTTTCCACCCCTTGATACGCCCCCTAGGAATATTGACATTCAAAATCGTCATCCGAGGGAAGGGATTTTCGCAGAATTCAGCGACAACACGATGTGCCACTTCTGCCGCTGACGAGTAGTCGGCATCAGGCGAACGGTCATCCAGCGAAAAGGCTACCGCTGGCAGGCCAAAAATCGCTGATTCCAGCGCGACCGAAACGGTACCGCTGTAGGTCACATCCTGGGCCATGTTCGGCCCTCGGTTAATCCCTGAAACCACAAGATCAACATGATCTTTGATATAGCCCAACAGAGCCACCGCCACACAGTCCGAGGGCGAGCCATTCACCGAATATGCCTCCACACCTGTGAGGTAATCTTTTAAACGGCGGACGCGAAGGGGGCGTTCTAACGTTTTTTTGTGTCCTGTAGCGCTCTGGTTTTCGTCGGGCGCAACGACAGTAACTTTACCGAATGGGAGCATCGCCTGAGCCAAAGCCAGCAGGCCAGGTGCTTGAATCCCATCATCATTAGAAACGAGCACGTGCATCAATCCCTATTCCTCTGATTTTTGAACGAAAAGCGGTTCATCCCTGAGCGTGGTTTTCATCAGCTTTAGCGGGTCAAGCAGCATGATCAGACGCTCCCGTACATCCATAATACCCAGAATATGTTCGGCGCGTTCAGTCAGCGGGGTCTGATAAACGGCACCAGGATTCAGATTGACCACGTCATCCACATCATCCACGACAATTCCATAGGTCCCGATCTCCTCATGCCGCAAAAAGATGATCGGCGTCGTCAGCTTCAAGGTTTTATCAGGCATATTAAAGCGCCGACGCAGATCTATAACGGGAGCCATACTCCCCCGGATATTAACGACACCAAGCACAGATTCTGGCACATCCGGAACGGGTGAGATTGCTACCAGGTTAACCACTTCAAATACCGCCAGCACATCTACCGCATACCATTGCAAACCTACCCGAAAAGTTAAATATGAAATCTCCGTTTTGCCACTATTCAATAAGTGCGTCATCTTTTTTCACTCCCTGTGTGAGCTTGACCAGCAAAGGAGCAATCTCATCCAGTGAAACCACATATTCACTGCCACCGCGCTCGATAGCGGCTTTTGGCATCCCAAACACAACACTGGAAGCCTCATCCTGAACGATTGTGCGCCCGCCTTTCTGCCGCAATTTGAGGAGGCCACCTGCCCCATCCTCGCCCATGCCGGTCAGCACGACTCCTATGGCGTTCGGGCCGTAGACATCGGCGGCGGAGGATAACAGGACATCGCCGGACGGAACGTGCAAGCGACCTTCTGTATCCTGGCTGAGAATAAATCGCCCATCGTGAGCAAATTCCAATTGAAAACCTGTTGGCGCAATGTAGATATGCCCTGGCTGCGGGCGCTCTCCGACCTCCGCCATTTTCAGGATCAGAATAGTAATGCTGCCCAACCACTGGATCATATTCCCAACAAACTCTACATCAATATGCTGCACGATGACAATCGGGAGTGGAAAGTCGGGGGGTAAATGCCGAATGATCGTTTCCAGCGCGTGCGGCCCCCCTGTAGAAGACACGATCAGCACAATTTCCAGCCGCCGCCCTGTACCCGGATATTTTTCCATGAGATCCGTCACACGCAGGTCGGTTCGCCAGCGCCGCACGACATTGACATGAGCCATCGCTCGCAGCGTCTTAATAAATTGGCGCGTCACCGCCTCGTCACGGTCATTCGGCGGTTTATAACATACCTCTAATGCTCCAGCTGCTGTCGCTTTGGAAACAAGCTGCACATCCTCGATAAAAGACTGGCTGCCGATCAGCACAATGCGGGTCGGATTTTCCCGCATGATAATTTCGGTTGTATGAAATACATCTACAACCGGCAGTGTAACATCCATCACAATCAAATGCGGCTGCAAAGATAAATTGAGACGAATCGCTTCTAACCCATTGGAAGCCTCAGCCACGACCGTCATGTCCGGCGTGCTGTTAATCATCTCCACAACCACACGACGAGACAGGGCACTGTCATCCACAACCAACACACGGACTATTTCGCCAGGATCAGGTAGGGGAGCAGTCATTTTTTCTTCTTGGGGGCTTCCCAGGAAAGATACTGTTTGATGACATCCAACAAATGCGCTTGTTCAAATCCGCTTTTCACAATGTATGCATCCGCCCCCACTTTGAGGCCACGCTCGCGGTGTTCCTTACTTTCCAGAGACGTAACCAGAACGACTGGTATCTGCCCATACACCTGACTCTGACGAATCCATTCCACGAGTTCAAAGCCGTTAATGCGCGGCATTTCGATGTCAGCCACGACCAGATCAAATGGCTCGGTTTCCAGCAGCGCCAACGCCTCCACGCCATCATTCGCTGTCATGACCTGGTAACCCGCGCCCATCAAAATATTCCGTTCAAGCGTGCGGGTGGTAATCGAGTCATCCACCACAAGAATACGGGGCGGTGGAGCTTCTTTTTCTTCTTCCGGCTTCCGTTCAATCACGATTGGCTTGCGCGTAACCCGGCCACCCATCGCTGATTTAATCATGTCCGTGATGTTTAGAATCACGATTGGCTGACCTGTGCCCAGGAGCGTCGCGCCTGCTACATTCCGTACCCGGTGAAGCTGCTTGCCAAGCGGTTTGACGACCATTTCCTGCTCGGAAACGAAATCATCCACCAGAAAAGCCATCCGACGTTCACCCCCTGCCACCACAATCGCTGGGAGGCGATCTTCGCGCAGTTCATCACGGGGACGTTCCAGCACGTCTGACATGTGCAGCACCATCATTGGTTCGTCATCATAGTCAAACATCGTATTGCCTTCGACCCGGTAAATTTTCTGCGGCATGATGGTGATTATTTTTTCGACGGAATGTAGCGGAACTGCATAACGATCCAACCCGATTCGAATAATCAGGCCGCGAATGGTCGCCAGCGAAATGGGCAAAATGAGGTGAAATTCTGTGCCACGTTCCAGCGTGCTGCGAAGATTGATGCGCCCCTGCAATTCTTCGATCTGGGATTTCACAACATCCATGCCCACGCCGCGTCCAGAAAACGCGGTGACCTCTTCTTTGGTCGAAAACCCGGCATTAAAAATCAGCAGTTGGGCTTCTTCATCGGAAAGGTTCTCGGACTCAGCCTGTGTCATCAGACCTTTTTTGACGGCAGAACGGCGAATTCCATTAGGGTCAATCCCTTTGCCATCATCTGCGACGGTGATATGAACGTTTCCGCCCCGCTGGCTGACCGCAACCGTGATCGTGCCTGCCTCCGGTTTGCCTTTGGCCACACGCTCTTCCGGCAGTTCGATCCCGTGATCCACACTGTTACGCAAGAGGTGGACGAGTGGGTCTTTGAGCAGTTCCAGAACTTTTTTATCCAGTTCTACATCCGCCCCGTGAATCACCAACTGAGCATTTTTGTTACTCTGCCGTGCGACATCACGCACCACACGCTGCATCATACTAACATGTGTTTCAAATGGCAGCATCCGCACCCGACGGATTTCTTCCTGAATCGCGCCGGAAACCAGAGTCAGGCGCATGTTATCGGCGTTCATCGCCTTGTCCAGCGCCCGGATTCGTTCCACTGATTCGGTAAAATAACGCTGGCTCATGGTCAAGAACTGGAGCACTTCACTCCATTCGGCGCGGTCATCTTCACGAGAAAGATGGTCAAGACGACGCTGTAAATCACTGGTTTCCGTCCAGACCTTTTCCCACCGTCCCATCAAAGCACGTAAATCTCGCAGTTCGCTGTGCCGTTCATCCGCACTGATTTTGGAGACGATGAGCTCCCCCGCCTGCGCCATCAAATCGTCCAGCTTTTCGACAGACACACGAATCGTTTCTTCCGAGACACCCGTACTGAGTGAACTCGGCTTGACCACAGGCTTTTTGGGGGCAGCTTTGACAGGTTCCGTCAGTGGTTTTGTAACCTCAGCAGGGGGTAATGCTGCTTTCAACGGGGCGGGAGGCGTAGAGGCAGGAGGATCAACCTTTTTTTCACCCACCGTCTTCAAACGCTGAACGGCTTCCTGAAGCTGTTCCGGTGAGAGGTCACCCCCATCCACCAGATTTTGAATGACATCTGTGGCGTGGAGCAGCACATCGACCGTCTCCGGGGAAAAGTTCAAAGTTCCAGCACGTGCCGCACTCAAAACTGTTTCCGCCTCGTGTGCCACACGCTCAATATCCGAGAGTTCTACCGCCCGCGCTGAACCCTTCAGGCTATGAGCCGCCCGGAAAGCCGCGTTGAGAAAGTCCTGGCGTTCACTGGAGTCAGGCTGTTTTTCCAGCGCTAACAGAGTTTGATTGAGCGTTTTGAGATGATCAGCCGCTTCGATGGCAAACATCTGCACCAGTTCTTTCATCAGCGCATCGAGTTTGTTATCAACCGGCGCTGATACACTCACGGTGAGCCTGGTTGTTTTCTCCTCTTCCCTGGATTCTGGTGGCTGTACGACGTTTTTCAGGCGCTGGCGCACCTGTTGAATCTGCTCTTTGGAAACTTCTCGCCGATCCACCAGATTTTGAATCACATCCGTCGCGCTCAGCAGCACATCCACAATATCCGGTGTGAATTCGAGCTTGCCCCCCCGCGCCGCACTCAGGATCGTTTCCGCATCATGGGCAATACCTTCAATGTCCATGAGCTCTACAGCGCGTGCCGATCCCTTCAGGCTGTGGGCAGCACGAAAAGCAGCATTCAGAAGTTCCTGCCGTTCATCCCCTTGGGGTTGGCGCTCAAGCTTTAGCAGGGTCTGGGTGAGGGTCTGGAGATGATCCGCTGCCTCTACCGCAAACATCTGCAAAAGCTCCTGCATCAAAGCATCAAAGCTGCTGTCTGACATGACAGATTCCAGTTTTCCTACAGTTTATACTGCGAAATTGCTGCCTCCATCTGGCGTGCCATTTCGTTCAGCTCTTTGGCATTACGCTGAGTCTGCTGCATTCCGGACGCCGTTGATGAGGTTGCCGTTTTGATGGCACTCATCGCAGACGTAAGTTGATCCATGCCCTGGCTCTGCTGGCGTGTGCTGGCCGCAATCTGCATGGCAGCCTGGGCCGCATCTTCCAACTTACCCGCCAATTCTCGAATAGCGCGTCCTGCTCGATCCACCAGATTCACTCCCAGATCAACGCCTTTGGTGCCTTCTTCTGTCACCATCACGGCGGTGTTGGTCGCCTGCTGGATTTCGCTCAGGATGTCTCGTACCTGTGCCGTCGCTTCACGAGATTGTTCCGCCAGATTGCGAACTTCCATCGCTACAACGGCAAAACCACGTCCTTCTTCGCCCGCCCGCGCTGCTTCAATAGAAGCGTTGAGCGCCAGCATTTTGGATTGATCAGCGATGGCATTCACCGTAGCGATGATGTCTCCAATCTGGGTCGTCCGCTCGGAGAGCATCAAAATATTCTGGGCAATGCTTTCCACGCGGGAACGGATCAAGTTCATGCCTTCAATCGTTTCCGCCACCGAAACCTGTCCCTGGCGCGAAATTTCAACCGACTGCTGGGCCGCCTCCGCCACCATCTGGGCACGTTCGGCGGTTTCAGCCACCGTAGCGCGAAGTTCCGCTACCGTCGAAGTGGTCTGACTGACTGATGCATCCTGCTGGGTGGTATTGGAAATTTGTTTGTTGCTGGATTCGAGGATTTCCAGCGCCGCCTCCGCCAGACTGCCAGCTACATCCCGCGTCTGTGACGCCATGCTGTGCAGCGCTTCCACCATACGGTTCAGGTTATAACCCAGCCGCAAGAGGTTATCATCCTGGTCAACCCGAACGTTCGCCACGATGAGATTTGGCCCGGTTTGCCCGTTCAGGCTGAGACGTGCGGTCAAGTCCCCACGCGACACCCGTTCAACAAATTTCATGTAACTGGTCAGGACATCTTCCAGATACTCCCGGTTTTGTGTTTCATCATAAACACGCACCCGCAGTCTGTCCGTCATATCGTTAAACGCGCCCGCCAGCAGGCCTATTTCGTCCTGGCTGTTAATCTCCACCTGCGAAACACTCATCGTCCCACGTGCAATATCACGAGCAAAATCTGTGAGTTTAACAATTGGATAAGCAATACGCTGGCTGAACCAGTAAGCAGCACCTAGCACTAACATGATGAACACAACCGCAACGATCACCAGGGCTAAGAGCAGGCTGTTAGTCGCAGATAGCGCGTCACCTCTTGGAATCTGGGCAAAAACGGTGTAACCAAATTCCTCATTACCGTGCCAACTGCTCAGGACAGTCTGGCCGTCAAAATCAGCTAAGCCATCCAGATTTCCAACCCCCAATCCATCACCAGGATTCTTCGGAGCAGAGCGCGACTCAAGAATCCCCTGGCGTGTAATGAGATAGTCGCCATTCTGAATGTAGGTTCTGCCATCTCCATCGGCAAAATCGCTGACCAGATTCTGAAGTTCTTCCGGGTTGACCTGCAAAACAATCATCCCGGAAGGCGTATTAACGCGATGGGAAACAAAGATGGTTGTGACCCCAAGCGGCGCGTAGTTTATCACCGGAGAGCGATACAGGGTGTTTTCACTGGCGGTGGTGAACAATTCACTGCCAGCAAAACTTTCGACCTGAGGAGCACCTTCTTCCAGATGCGTTTGCCCAAGCACCCTCCCTGTGTGGTCGATCAGGTACACTGCCGAATAAGTCTGCCCCGCACTCGTCAGGATAGACTGCAAACGAGGCTGCGGACTGGCACCTTCGTCTGTGGGAAAATCGATAGACGCATAGGCTTTGGCATCGGCCTCGCGTGCCAGCAGCCAACTGGAAACCCGGTTATCCGTTAAATCTGCGATAACTTCCAGTTCATCTTCGGCAGCGTCTTCCAGCACCGTCCGGCTGCGTAAAAAGGTCAGCGCTGCGACGAGCACCAGGGGTACAATGCCTATCAAAACGAGCGCTAGAATAAATTTTCGTTCAATAGAACTAAACAAAAAGGAGCGTATTCCTTCTCCCAGAGAAGCACGCCCTTCCACTGTTTGAATTTCTGCCATAAAAAACCCTCTAGGTCACTTCATCATTCACAACAAAACGTTCATCGGCAAAAATCGCCGCCAGATCAAGCAGGATCAGCCCTCCCAGTACAATCCCATCAATATATTGATTTATAAGACCACCTGCCATGGGCGGGCGTGGTTTAATATCTTTCCTGGGAACATCCGTGACTTCATCCAGGCCTGTGACCAGGAATGCTACTTCCATATCCTCGTACTGAGCGACCAGAATATATTCCTCGGCGTCTTCCTCCACGACAGACAGTCCTAAGAATTTTGCCAGATGCACAACTGAACGAATATGTCCACGCAGATTGGTAATTCCTGGTACAAAATCCGGCACACACGGGACTGGTGTAATGGGCACTGTTTGCAGCACAGTATAAACCGAAGCTGCCGGAATAGCATAACTTTCTGTACCCAGGCGGAAAGTCAGGACACGCAGGGTATCACCCGATCGGTCTTCTGAGTCGGAAATTGGCTGGGCTAAATCCCGTGCTCGCTGTTCCAGAATACGCTGTTTCTGCGCGTCCGTGATCTCTTCTCCCAGCCCAATGGCCCGCTGGATAGATTTTTCTAAGTCCACACCGTCACTCATAGGGTCCCCATGCGTTGTTTGATTGCGTATAGAAGTGTTCCTACGGTTGCTCCATCTCCAAACGGCACCAGAGCATCCGGCTCTTTGCCCGCAAGCATATTATACGCCATCTGCCAGCTTCGCTTCGCCTGTACCGTGCTCCCTTCAGAAAACAGCAGTTCACCCATATGATAGTGTGCCAGGACGAAATTCCTATCGGCATAGATCGCCCGCCGGAGGGCCGCTTTAGCCTGCTCAGGGGCGAAGTGCTGCTCAAAAAGCAGCGCCCGCAAATAATGGGCCTGGGGCAGCAAGGGATCAATTTCTTCAATTGTATCCAGGATTTTATGGGTGCCTTCAATTTCTCCATCGTTCGCGGTCAATTTTGCCAGCAGGAACAGGGCATCTACATGACGTGGTGAAATTTGCAGGTAGTGTTTGAGCGCTTCTCTGGCATCATTGAGCCTGCCTTTTTCCAGCAATCGATAGATTTCTTCCAGCGTAAAGAGCGGTTTTTCCAATCTCAAAGTGCCGGTTTGACGCAAAGTTTTGACGTATGACGGCTTCGTCGCCGATGGTTTGCGATATACCGACGCATTGGGAAAGTTGTGGGTTTCGTAACCTGTGTAAATGCTTGCCAGAGGTTCGGAATGTCCCACAAACAGCCAGCCGCCATCAACGAGTGAATCATAAAACCGTTTGACAACCTGCCGTGTGGTTTCCTTGCTGAAGTAGATCGTCACATTCCGGCAGAAAATCACATCCATCCCCAGGGTACTGTTTGACAGGTCAGGGTAAATGTCTTCCACCAGATTCAAATAAGCAAAGGTGACCATCTCGCGGATGTCCGAGGCGAGCAGATAGCAGTGCCCATCGTAATGAAAATATTTCTCCCGGATGTCTTCAGGCGTTTCTATTCGGAAGGCATTTTCTGTGTAAACCCCCTGCCGAGCATGTTCCAGACTCTTATGGTTAATATCTGTTGCCAGGATGTAAATGTGCCACTGGTCGAAATCTTCCAGCAGTTCACGCAGCAGAATCGCCAGCGTGTAAGCCTCTTCCCCCGTTGAGCAGCCAGCGCTCCACAGTCGCAAGATTCGCAGCCCCAATTTACGGCGCTGTTCAATCAGATTCGGAAGAATCCGGTCACGCAGCGCTTCAAAATGGGGTATCGTGCGGAAAAAATAGGTTTCCCCAATCGTGACCCGACTGACCAACTGCCGCCATAGACTATCATCTGTCGGGGTCAGGTATAAAAGATGATAGTATTGTGCAAGATCGCTGATTCCTGCCTGCAACATGGCCTTTTCTACTCCCTCTCGTAAATCCTGGCGATTTTGAGGTGTGAAGTACAGGCCACAGCGATCCTGGAGCAAGTCCCGAAAACGTATAAAATTCTCGTCGTTCAAGGTGACTTCCGAAGTACTCTATCTCGCTATAAGTTTATAATAGCATACACTGGCATACAAATATTAGTAGAAATATGAAAAATTTATATATTTTCCTGCTGGTTTTTATCACATTTTTTATAGGTCTGCCCTTTCCCACGCCTACTGCGGAGACACCAATAATCTACTGGGACGGTGCAGGCGATACCCCGCCCATGTCGGCCTACGAACAGGATGGGCGCTATCTACGTTTCACCGAATTTCCCATCCTGGTCTATATGCCATTCGATTCGAAGTGGGAGTCTGCGCTGGAAAACGCGCTCCAGCAGGTTTCTGCTATGGTACCAATTCGGCGCATCAGCGACAGCACACAGGCAGACATTCTCATCAGTCTGGTCTCGCCAGAAGATTTCCTGGCAGCGACCCCCTGTCTCGAGCATCAAACTGAAGGCTGCGCGGTGATTCGCCCGGTCGGACATCCCGGCCACCCCGGATTCACTGTTATCGGGCACCTCTGGTTGAACACAGCAACAGCCCTCCCACCGCATCATGTGCTGCTTCATGAATTGATTCACGCCCTCGGTTTGTTAGTACACAGTCCATATCCCTCCGATGTGATGTATAACGGAAACGATGCCTTTCCCACGACCCTGTCCCTGCAAGACCGGGCGACTCTCCATCAGCTTTACACTGCCCCAGCATGGCATTGACTTTGTAAAGAATATTTTTTACAATCACATAGAACAAATTTTTCATGGAAAGGAGTGCCATGCAGGACGTTTTTTATATCGAGTCAGTTGAACAGGCTATTTCCCTGCTCAAGCCCATGCGACTGGAAATCCTGCAATTGCTGGACAAACCACGCACCTGCCCGGAACTTGGGGAAGCGCTGGGCGAAACAGCGCAAAAAATCTACTACCATATTAAAGCGCTGGAACATGCCGGGTTGATCGTCAAAACTGCGGAAAAGCAGGTGCGAGGAGCCATAGAAGGCTACTACCAGGCTAGGGCACGGTCTTACTGGCTTGCACCGCAGTTGGTCGGGCAGGTTGGAAGCTCAGGTTCCGCTCAGGATCAAACGAGCCTGCGTGTGCTGCTCTCATTAACAGAAGAGATCCAGAGCGATGTAGGGCACCTGGCACAAAAAACGGAAATGGGACAGGAAATTGCCTCGCTATCGCTTTCCGCCTATATCCAGCTTCCCGATGTAAATCGTCGCATTGAATTCTTGCAAGAAGTCCAGACCGTGTTCCAGCAGCTCGCCATCAAATACGGCGACCAGACCGAAAATGCAGCAGGTGACCATTTTCGATTGGTGCTTGTTTGTTATCCAAAGGATACCGAGCCGTGAAAACCCTTCATATCCAAATTGCACTCCAGGCCACGCCAGAACGCATTTTTGAAGCATTGACCACTGCCGAACACCTGGAAAAATGGTTTGCGGAAAAAGTTGATATCGCGCTTTCGGAAAATCGCTATGCCTTCTGGGGGCGCTTCACCCCAGGTACGCCTACCGAGGAAAACGGTAAACACACCCTCCTCTCCTATGAAGTCAACAAGAGTCTGAAATTCCAATGGCATTACGACGGTGTTGAAACCACGGTCAGTTTCATCATTGAGCAGCGCGGCACGACCACTTATCTCCTTCTCACGCACGATGTGATGCTAAACAGCCATGACATACGCCAGATTTACTTCGCAGATTTCTGGTTTCTCTCTCTGGAAAACCTGCGACGTTATCTTGATGGCAGAGAAATTGTCGCCCGCTGTGATTTTTCCGCTATCAAGCCGGGCAATTTTAGTCACATGATTGATATTGATGCTCCACCTGAAGACGTTTTTGGGGCATTGATCCGTCCCGACCAGTTGAATCGCTGGATTGCCAGCAATGCAACCGTTGAGCCCGTTGTGGGAGGGAAATATGACTATGGCTGGAAGACGGGGGGCCCAGTCAAAATTCTGGAAATCAAGCCGAATGAAAAACTCACGATTGCATGGCCCGACACTGACCCGGACAGCCAACAGCCTATTGACACTGTTGTGGCCTGGACCCTGGAAGGGTCGGGGGGCAAAACGCGGCTGACCATTGTGCATAGTGGATTCGCACCAAATACCCGTACCGATGGTCTTCAGGCTGGCTGGCTCAACTTCATTAACTGGATCAAATCCATGCTCGAATACGGTTCGGTCTGGCAGCCGCCATATGTTCGCCTTTCGATTGGCTCAGAATCTTATTACGCTGCCTCTATTGTGGCAGGGCAAGTCGATCTCATTACAAGAGAAATATAACGTGCGTCGGCTGCAAAGCCTGACTCAGACCCTAACATGAGTCTAAGGAGTGGAAAAAATGGAGAAAGTTCTTGGCATCGGAGGGTTTTTCTTCCGTGCAAAAGATCCAAATGCATTGATGAGCTGGTATGCTAACAATTTGGGGGTGAGTTTACCTCCCCAAAGTTATGATACACCGCCATGGCAACAGGAAGCAGGCTATACGGTATTTGCACCATTTCCAATTGACAGTGACTATTTTGGTGACACAGAAAAACAATGGATGATTAATTTCCGGGTAGGCGATCTTGACGCGATGGTCCGTCAGTTACGAAATAACAATGTCGATGTCACAGTGGATGAAGAAACATATCCCAACGGACGCTTCGCTCGCCTCGCTGACCCAGAAGGCAATCCGATCCAATTATGGGAACCGACGGCAACGAAGGCGGAATAAATGAAGCGAGGCGCGGGGGAAATGGTTCCCCCACTGTTAATCCTCTTCGGGAATTGTATCCCACGGAATGCCCTGCTCTTTCTTAAACGCACTGATTTTTTCTTGCAGCAGGGCTTTGATTTCACCGGGTTCAGCATGGCGACCCACTTGTTTCTTAGAAAACAGCAGAGCGCCATTCACTTCAAAATCAAACACACCACCAGATGAAGGGATAAGTTTCCAATCCGCGATGAAGTATTCCATGTTGCGGTCACTAAGTATTTCTTCCGTCACACGGACGGCACGCGACGTATGTTTTCAGGCAGCGCAGTAGGTCAATTTCACGGTGAAATGGGGAATTCCAAAGGTCATTTATACTTTTCTCCTCATCAGTTCATGCCAAGACTATAACGCATAAATAAAAACAGCCCCACCACAGTGAGGCCGTTTTGGTTTTAGCCGCCAGGACTACATCATGCCGTCCATGTCGCCCATGCCGGGACCGGGCATACCCGCGCCGTTTTTCTTTTCGGGCAGGTCAGTAATCAGCGCTTCAGTGGTCAGGATCATCGCTGCAATTGAGGCCGCGTTTTCGAGCGCACCTTTGGTGACTTTCGCAGGATCAATGATGCCTTCCTTAATCATGTTGACGTATTCGCCAGACATAACGTTGAAGCCGATGTAGAGGTCTTTCTTTTCCTCCTGCTGACGGCGCACATTTGCAAGGATAACACCGCCATCCTGACCCGCATTCGCCGCGATTTTCTTCATAGGGGCTTCCAACGCGCTCCGCAGGATAACCAGACCTGTATTTTCGTCAGCGCTGTCGAGGGTGATCCCATCCAGTGACTTCACGGCGTTAATCAGCGCCACGCCACCACCGGGGACAATCCCCTCCTCCACCGCTGCACGGGTCGCGCTCAGCGCATCTTCCACGCGGTGTTTCTTTTCTTTCAATTCAACTTCTGTGGCTGCACCCACGCGAATAATCGCCACGCCACCGGACAGTTTCGCCAGACGTTCCTGAAGTTTTTCGCGGTCATAGTCGCTGGTGCTGTTCTGGATTTCGACGCGGATTTCTTCGATACGGCCCTTGATAGCAGCTTCGTCACCCATGCCATCCACAATTGTGGTGTCGTCTTTCGTCGAAACCACTTTGCCAGCACGTCCGAGGTCTTCCAGCGTGACACTTTCCAGCTTACGACCCGTTTCTTCGCTGATGACCGTCCCGCCTGTCAGGATGGCAATATCACGCAGCATCGCTTTACGGCGATCACCGAAACCGGGCGCTTTTACCGCCAGCACATTCAGCATCCCACGCAGCTTGTTCAGCACGAGGGTCGCCAGCGCTTCACCATCCACATCCTCGGCAATGATGACCAGTTCACGTTTGCCAATCTGGATGAGTTTTTCCAGAATGGGGACGATGTCTGTTGCGGCGCTGATTTTTTTGTCGTAAATCAGGAGGTAAGGTTCTTCAATCACCGCCTGCATGGTTTCAGGGGCAGTGACAAAGTATGGGCTGATATAACCGCGATCAAACTGCATCCCTTCAACGTATTCGGTTTCAAATTCCAGCCCACGGCTTTCCTCAACCGTGATGACTCCATCTTTACCTACTTTGTCCATGACTTCGGCAATCAGTTCACCGATTTCACGATCCTGGGCGCTGATGGACGCGACTGAGGCAATTTCCTCTTTGGTTTTGATTTCCACCGCCATATTGCGGATAGCTTCGGCAACTTTTTCGGTCGCCACTTCGATACCGCGTTTCAGCAGCATCGGATTCGCGCCCGCCGCAACGTTCTTCAGACCTTCATTCACGATGGTTTGCGCCAGCACGGTCGCAGTGGTCGTTCCATCACCCGCGATGTCATTGGTCTTGGTGGCGGCTTCCTTCAGAAGCTGTGCGCCCATATTCTCATACGGGTCTTCCAGTTCAATTTCTTTAGCAACGGTCACCCCGTCATGAGTTACAGTCGGCGCCCCGAATTTTTTATCCAGTGCAACGTTGCGCCCTTTCGGGCCAAGGGTAGTACTGACTGCGTCGGCCAGAATGTCCACACCTCTCTTGAGGCGGCGGCGAGCATCTTCCTTAAAAACAAGCTGTTTAGCCATGTTCGTAATTTCTCCTCATTATCCTTTTCTGGACTTTTTACTCAACAACAGCGAGGATGTCGGATTCTTTGAGGATGAGCAGTTTTTTGCCATCCAGTTTAATTTCGGTTCCCGCATATTTAGCAAACAAAACGAGATCGCCTTCTTTCACGTCCATCGTAATTCGTTTACCGCTCTCATCAAGGCGACCATTCCCGACCGCCAGGATAACACCCTGCTGGGGTTTTTCCTTAGCGGTTTCTGGCAGCACCAGTTGACCGCCCGCAAAGGTTTCTTCTTTTTCCTTCGGCTCAACGACTACACGGTCAGCTAAAGGACGCAGTTTTAATGACATTGCTCAGTCATCCTCCACGAGTAAGTTACATTCAGTTGGAAATTCGCTAGCACTCTCACCACTAGAGTGCTAAATCAAACAGAATCATAACTGCTTTTAGCAGTATACGCAAGCATCTGTTAGCACTCTAATAGAGATTCTGCTAATTTCTTAGATTTTTCTGACAGTCATTATGGGGTAGCTTCCGGGGTTATCTCGACAGGAATCACCTCAGGTGTCATTGTTGGAACGATTTGGGGGAGCGCCGCGCCGCAATCTTTGAGTGTATCAGCGAATTTATCCTGAGTGGTGGGATTATCAGCAGTCATCACATACCCCTCATTCAAAACCGGAATCGCCAGATCGCAGCGCAGAAGATAAAAGTGGGAGCGGCCTAATTGCAGCCAATCAATTGGGTCTTTTGAGCCGTTGCTAATAGCATTTTCGAGCAAGGGAATCGCCTGGGCATAACTCTGGGACGCATAGCGCAGTCCCCCAAGCCAGGACAAACACTGGTAATTGTCCGGGTCTATCTCAATACAGCGTTGAAAGGATTGTTGGGCTTCCTCGCCATTCCCCACATTGGTATACAGAGCCCCCAACCGAAACAAGATCGCAGTATCACGGGGGTTACTCTCCAGAGCGGATTTTAGCAGCGCAATCCCGTCTTCAGTCTGATTATTCGCGTAATAACTCAATGCAAGCTCCAGCGCGATATATCCGAGATTTGGCGCCGCTTCCAACGCTCTTTCGTAATACTCGATAGCCGTATCACGGTCAAGCTGATATTCAGAAATCCATCCTTTTGCCCGAAATACCTGAGCAATGGTTTCAGGAGAAGCTGCCCCCATCCGGCGCAAGTCCTCAATCGCTTCATCAATCGTAGCGACGGCGATTGACTGAGAGGTTTCGACAAGCCGGGGATTATTCAGTGCCGAACGTTGATAGGCCTCTGCGAGATAGGCCTTAGCTTCTACAAAATCCGGATTTAGCTCAAGGGCGACATTCGCATAGGCAATCGCCTCGCCGGGGCGGTCGAGCCAGTTCAAGACCATTGCCCGCACTGCCCATCCATGTGGATCTTCCGGGTTCGCATTGATCGTTTTTTCCGAGACTTCCAGCGCTTCCTGCATTTTGGCCTCGTCTGCTCCCAGACTGGAAGTAATGACCAACAAGTAGGCGAGCCGATAATGGGAATCGACATCATTGGGGTTGCCGGAAATGACCACCCGGTAGTTGTCAATCGCCCGATCAAAGTCGCCCAGGCTGTAGGCGCTGACTGCCTCTGCTAGTGCACCTGTGACATTCGGTGTCGGGGTGGGAGTCGGACGGCTTATCTGAATTTCCCCGACCCGTTCCCCGGCCTGACTCGCCACATTCCCGACGGCATTACGGAAAAGCTCGCGGTTATTGATAATCCAGTATCCTCCTGCTACCAGAATGCCTATCAAAATCAAGTTCCGCAGCCAGCGCCAGGAACGAAACAGGTGGCGGCGGCGGCCTTTGGACTGATATTTTTTAGGAGTTTTGAGTTGCAGGCTCAAGAGCTAGAATACTCCTATTGGCTCAGGGGGTATCGGTGTTGGCGGAATCGGTGTCGGGATGATGCTGTTATCAAAGTGTGGGTCCTTTTCCGCGCAGAAACTTAGCCCTTCGTAAGTCAGGCGCTCTACAGTTTCATTTGGCGACATGATGAGAGACTCCTGGAGAAGTGGCACTGCCTCATCGCAGCGATTCAGCAGATACCAGGCCAGCCCGCGAAGATACCAGCACTCGATTTCACGGTCATCCAACGCAAAGTTGCGAGCTTCCTGAATTTCCGCGCAGGTTTCGAACGACTCGATTGCTCCTTCGTAGTTACGGCGGGTGTACTGCACCATTCCCAACTGGCGCCACGCTTCCGGGAAGGTATTATCGAGCAAAATCGCCTGCTCACAGGCCTCCTGAGCACGAGCATCATCGCGTTGGCGAAAATAGGCTTCACATTTGCGAGTATAGGCTTTAACGTTGGCCGGGTCGTTTGCCAGTACCTGATCGTAGGCAGCAACGGCGGCATCGTAATTTTCCTGCGCCAGATAGTACACAGCAAGCTCAAAATAGAGGGCATCCATGCGCGGCGCAATAGCGATAGCATCATTGTAGGCCTGAATAGCGAGATCAAATTCGCCGACGAAGGCCAGTGACAGTGCCAGCGCCCGTTTGGAGTCCACACTCATTTCATTCAACTCTACGGCGCGGTCAGCCGACTCAATCGCCTGACGGTAACGTCCCTGGGCCCGATAGGCCATTGAAAGATAAGCGTGGGCTTCCGCCCACTGGGGTGCAAGCTCAATAGCGCGGATTCCAGCCGCAATCGCTTCTTCACTGCGCCCATTCTCTACCAGCGCCAGCGAATACATCGCCTGAGCGCGAGCATCGTCGGGATATTTCTGAACGGTCTGCTCAGCAACAGCCAGCGCCTCTTCTGCCAGGAAAGCATAGTTGCGACCGGCAAAACTGCGATAGATCAGCGCTCGTACAAACTGAAAGACGACATCCAGATTATCCGGCTCCAGACGGGCCGCATCTCGATACTTATTTACGGACTCCTCAAGGTCACCCGCCTGGAATGCGGCTTCTGCCTGGGTTGCCAGCGTCACTGCCGAGGTTGTAGGGGTGGCAGTACCGTAAATAATTTCCATCGTAGAAGATTGCACGTCCTCAAAATAGATCGTCATGAGGATGACCAGTGCCATAGTCACCATCCACATGCCAAAAAACCAGCCCGGCCAGCGCCGACGTGCCTGACGACCAAAATGTAAGTTAGACCGATCCCGTCGAATTTGCATTTACACTTTCCTCAACCGTCGGATAGTGTACCACAGCCCTAAGCGAGGACACCCATCTGAATTAGCACCAGAACAACCAGCACGATGATTAGCATCGAGAACATGAGTATGGCAAACAGCCAGCGTGACAGGGGAATTTTATAGTAGCTCAGATAACTTCGAATACGCTTCCGGTGAAACAACATGCCACATTCCAACACGACAACGCTGTTTCCTACGATAGCACTGTCCCTTTCATTTAATGAAGTACGTTCCCCCCACGTTTTGCCAATGGGGACGTTACTTATTGATCGAATACAGACGTAAACGGGCATTATTGCCCAACACCATCATCTGAGATTTGACCTTGACGGGTTGGAGTTCAAGTTGGTTGATCAGGGTCAGCACCTGCTTCAAATCAAACGGCTTAACCAAATAACCATTTGCCCCACCGACACAGGCTCTGTACAGAATTTCCGGGTCATCGGTGGCGGTAGACATGATCAGAAGGATGTTTTCAAATTTATCACGCAGCAGACTGACCAGATCAAGACCATTTATATCCGGCAGTTCAATGTCGATCAGGGCCATCTCGAAAGTCATTTCGTTAGCCATTTTTTGGACCGCCTCGCCGGACTCCGCCTGGTAAATCTCAAAATCACCTGCTTTTAAGGCAAAGTACAACAGCAGGCGGTTGCTGTGATCGTCATCTACAATCAGAACTTTTTTGGGCACGCTTTATCACCTTTAAGGCAGCCAGATGGCGTTATATCCCCCCAGGTGGGTGATCTGTTCGGCAATCAACCGATTACGTGGCAATAGAAAAAGGTTGCGGATGCCGTCTTCGTCCTCAGCGCTAAAAAGCACATACTTCGCATCCGGGCTGTAGACCACCGTGTCATCCTCCCCCGCCCCATCATAAATCTGTGCCAAGATGCTCCCATCAGCCAACATTTCCGCAATTGCTGCGCCTGCCACGCCCTGCTTAAGATATAAAATTCGTTCCCCGGTATCATTCCAGTGTGGTGACCATTCCGGACTGTCATTGCGAGTTATCTGTGTTGCTGACTCGCTGGCAATATCCAGCCGGAAAATCTCCCGTGAATTCGGGTTCGTTGTTCGCTGCACCGCATATACCAACTGCTGTCCATCCGGTGAGATGCTCAAATTCGCGGCGTAACCGTTATCCTCATACAAAACCATTTCATCTTCTGTTGTTAGGTCATATTGGATGATTCGATAGCGGGCGACTCCGTTGACCGTCCTCACAAACAATATATGGTTTCCATCCGGCGTCCAGATCGGTGAGACCTCCTCGCTTAAGTTGCTGGTCACGGGTTGGGCGTCGCTGCCATCGCTCCGGCTGATGTAGACCTCAATCTGTTCGATGTTATCGTCACTCAAATTACCATCAGGGTCAAATAAATAGACAATTCGGTCTCCATCGGGCGAAATCGCTGGGCTGCCCTCCGCGCCATTTGTACGCGTGAGGCGGGTTTCGTTACCGGTTGTTAAATCCAGAACATATAAATCAGGCTGTTCGTTGCGATCTGAAACAAACAGAATTCGTCCTTCGCGCAAAGGAGCGAGAGAAACCGCGTTCGCAGTAGCAGTTAAGCGAAATTCTCCTGTCGCAGCAAAATCCGGTGCTTTGGCAGGCTCAGTATCATATAGAAATAAATATCCGCCCAGCAAAATAAAAGCCAGAATAATAGCGATGATCGTCGGCAAACCCACATACATCAGGGTAGGTGACCGGCGCGGTTGTGACATCGGAATGGATAATGAAGAGGGATAATTAACCTGAGACATTGGGCGGCGAGGCGTTGGCTGGGCGCTGGATGGTGCGGGCGACAAAACAGGCGAGTGAGAATTGGAACTGGGTACCGTAGCTTCCAGGGCAAACAAATCGGCGTCATCTAACTGACCAGCCAGTTCCGTCGCGGTGCGGTAGCGCTGATCACGATCTTTCGCCAGCGCTTTCATTACAACGGCTTCCACTCCCGGCGCAATATCTGGTTTAAATTTCCGTGGGAACGGTGGTTCTTGCGTCACATGCATCACGGCGATACTGTAGGGGGTTTCAGCCTCAAAAGGCCGCCTGCCCGTCAGCATTTCATAGATTACGACGCCCAGCGAGTAAATATCGCTCCGTCCATCCAGGGGTAACCCCTGTGCCTGCTCAGGAGACATATACGCAGGTGTGCCTACAACCCCGGTCGCTGTCAGTTTTTCGTTGCTGCTGAGCAGGCGTGCAATCCCAAAATCAGTAATGTATGCGTCACCCATCTTATCGAGGAGGATGTTGCTGGGTTTCAAATCCCGATGCAGCACATCATGGCTATGAGCATAATCCAGCGCCCCGGCGATCTGCCGGACGATCTGCTGAACTTTTTCCAATTCAACGGGACCTTTCGTGATCAGGCCATCTACTGAACCACCTTCCATCAGGCGCATTATAATATAAGGTATTCCATCCACTTCTCCGTAATCATGAACTGGCACGATCGCCCGGTGTTCCAACCGCGCTACGATTGATGCTTCCCGCTTGAAGCGTTCCAGAAACGAGGGTTCATGCAAAAACTCACGGGGCAGTACCTTCAACGCGACATCCCGATTCATCGAAATCTGATGAGCCCGGTAGACAGTTGCCATGCCGCCCCGTGCCAATTCCTCAAGAATTTCGTACCCGTTGATAACTTGACCAATTAAGTTCGACATGCCGACAATTCTATCTAAAAAAACGGAAAAAACCTTTAAGCTATCGCGCCGTAGGTTTGCACTTCATAAACAGTCATGATACATTAACTTCCAACAAGTTTGAACTTCCTAACAAACGTAAGGCGGTGGAAATGGGCGAGAAAATCCTGGTTATTGATGATGAAGAAACTACCGTACAACTGATAAGCATCCTTCTTGAACGACGCGGTTATGAAGTGATTAAAGCCTACCGTGCCGAGGATGGGCTGCGGAAAGCCTATCAGACTCACCCTGAACTCGTCCTGCTGGATATTATGATGCCAGATATGGATGGATGGGAAGTTTGCCGCCGCTTGCGAGAACTCTCGGATGTGCCGATTATCTTCCTGACGGCTCGCAACGAAATCCGCGATGTTGTCAAAGGGCTGGAATTGGGCGCAGATGATTACATTGTTAAGCCCTACGACAACGAAGAACTGGTCGCACGGGTGAGAGCGCATTTGCGCCGAGCACCCAAACCTTCTATTTCAGAAGAATTGGTGTTTGACGGCGGCAATTTCCGTATTAATTTTCTGAACCGTGAGGTGCGGGTGCGGAATAATCCGGTACACCTCACCCCCAAAGAATTTAATTTACTGGGCGTGCTGGTGCGAAATGCGGGCCGGGTTCTGACGCGCACAGAACTGGTGAAAGAAGCCTGGGGTCCGGAATATGGCGACGCGATAGACAGCCTGAAGTTGTACATTCATTATCTGCGGCAAAAAGTCGAGGTTGACCCGCAAGACCCGACCTATATTCTGACCTCGCGGGGGGTAGGCTATCGATTTGCAGTACGGTAAAGTAGGGGCGGACACGTCGTCCGCCCGGTAACGCGGGCGGGTCAAAGACCGCGCCTTTACTCCGCCCAATCGTTGGCAATATCTATAGAGTTGGGATCGGTCGCAAGACCGTAAATCTCCTGGGTTTCCCGGTCATAGATGAACACATCCCAGTTGTCGCGCACATTGGATGAAAAAACAATGTATTTCCCATCCGGCGAAAAGCGCGGCTTGAGGTCTTGCGGGCCAAAATCAATCAGTACGGTCGGCTCGGCTGAACCATTGGCAGGCATGATATAAATATCCGACAGACCAGGGTTGCCCATCGTTGAGGCAGAAAAAACAATCTCATTCTCGCCACCCCAATCTGGCGCAGATTCGACCAATTGATTGCCATTGGTCGTCAGCGTGAAAATGGCTTTGCTGCCAATGTTAATCACCATCAAATCCGTGATGCCGCTTTGTACCTGTACATACACCAGTGCCGTACCGGTGGGATCAAACGCAGGCCAGAGATTATCCGCTGGGTCTTCCGTCAGCCGCGTTAATGCGGATGGCGGTGGCACAGGTGTTGGTGAAGGCCCTTCTGTTGGTTGAAAACCTTCCGGAGTCGCCGTAGTTGTAGGGGTTTCAGTCGAAGTTGCTGTAGGCGTCGTCTCCGAGCCAAAAGAAGGTACAGGGGTCGCTGCACTCACCGCATCCAATTCCAGAAGCCAGAGATCGTGCGTTCCACGCCCGAATTCCGGTGCCGCAAACGCGAGGTTGTCCCCCGACCACGCCGGATAATTCGGTGTACTGAGCAAAATCGCGGATGGGTACAAACCCGTGATATTCGTCTCATCAGGGAAACCAATATTCTGGATCAAAATGGCTAAACTGCGTGTCCCGCTCAAATATTGTGCATACGCATACCGGTCACGCCCAGGAGCCAGCACCGGATTCTGACCACGAACACCCTGATTGGAAAGGGTGACCTTGCTCAAATCGCTGGCGTTCACCATCACAATCGGCTGGTTGTCATCATCGCCTGATACCCGCCCCGACTGCATGATAATTCGACCGGGCAAACCGGGCGGCGGCGTAGGGAAGCTCTCTAGCGTGGCAGTAAAGGTTGCGCTGGGCGTAGAAGTCCAGGTTGGTGGAATAGTCGCAATGGGAATTGGCGTGTCTGAGGGCCCCAGGGCAAGTGCAGCGTCAGCCGTTTCGGTCAGGTCTGGGGTTCCAGTAATCGTCGGGGCCAGAAATTCTGTTGGCAGCGCTTCCGACGATTCATCACCCCCCAGCACTCCAGAAAACAGCAGCAGCAAAACGGCCACAACCAGCACCCCCCCGACCGCCAGCATAAGCATCCGGGGGGAACGCCTGGCCTGTTTTTCTTTCGCAATCGCCCGATTTTCCAGTTTATCCAACAGCTCCTGGGCGCGTTTATTCTGGGGGTTAATGATAATCACATTCCCCAGGCAAGCCCGGCGCTCCTCGTCTGTTTCTACCACTCGCGCCAGCCAGAACCAGGCTTTTTCATTGTACTGATCGATTTTTACAGCCGCTTCTAACTTACCACGCGCCAGGGCTCTATCGCCCGCTTTGGCGGCTGCAATCCCCTCTTCAACCAATTTCTCAAGCTGCGATTTATCGCTCACGCACTCTCCCCCTTAATCAATTCTGTGAGGCCCACTCACCATCCTGGCTTGGCCCCGCACCACTGGTAATTTTTGTCCATTGGCTGCCATCAGGACGCACCGTCCATAGTTGCAGAACATCGTCATTTTCTCGATTTGTACTGACCATGATCCAGATCCCATCTGGCGACCATGCCGGGCTGAATTCATCCCAATCCTGATCATTTAAGGAAACGAGCCGTTCGTTCGTCCCGTCGGCATTCATCACATACAAATCCTGGTCATTACCCCGTGTCGAGATGAAGGCGATCATTTGACCATCGGGAGACACCGCAGGCATAAAACTGCTGTTCACGTCATCCGTTAATTGTTGTGGCACACCGCTGCCAAGCGGCAGAGACCAGATTTCCAGTTCGCCGGGAGTCGCCTGATCAGAGGCAATTATCAATCGCTGGTTATCGTTAGGATCGAACGCCGGGTCGCGTTCATCAAAATTTCCGTCCTGTGTGAGGTTTGTTGGTGTTCCCCCGTCCACCGCAACGAGATAGACATCAAAATCACCTTCTGCGTTGGAATGAAAGGCAATAAGTTCCCCATCCGGTGACCAGACTGCCCCACCGGTAACTGTTCCCCCTAGCGTGGTCAGTTGACGCGGTGCGCCGCCTGGCAAAGGCATCACAAAAATCTCCTGCACCTCCGGGGCGAGCTGCACAGTAAACGCCAGGAACGTTCCATCAGGTGAAACCGCTGGGTCTCTGAATTCCAGCGCTTCAAAGACTTCGGGGATGGGTGTTCCCTCGACCGCTTCTTCTGTTCCAATGGCTTCCCCACTCTCCTCGGCGGTCGCTTCAATTTCTACCTGAATTCGAGCCGGCGCAAGCTGAATATCCACAGGACGCAAATTTGAACCATCGGCACTGGCAAGGAATAGACGACTTAATCCCACCGGGCTATCTGCTGCGGCAAAAATGATCTCGTACTCTGCTAGAGGCAGGAGTGTCGCTGTAGGGGTCGCGCTTGGCAGGGGAGTACTGGTCGGTGAAGGTGTCCAGGTTGGCCCCAGGTCAGGCCGTTCAATTGATCCCGGTACCACTGTCCGCACCAGGGGAACAGCAGGTGTTGGCGGTTCAAGCGTGGCTATAATCGTTGGCGGACCAGATACCTGTGTTGGACTTTCTTCTTCGTCCTCATCAGATAACTGCATCGCAATGAGCGCCGCCGCGCCGATAATCAGGCCGACCGCCAGCGACAAAAACACAATATACAGCAGCGATGGGCCACGTGATGCGCCAGCTCGCTCAGCAACACGCAGATCATCAAGCGAAGCGCGTGATACAGACGGCGTGGAAACTCGTTCAGGCGGAGGCGTTGATCTAACGACCTGGTCTGTTTCAGGGGCTGCGGACTGCAATTTGGAAAGGGCTTGCTGAGCGCGGGCGTTGTTCGGATTGATACTGATGACCCGCTCCAGCGCCCTACGGCGGTCAGTTGGGTTATCCAACACAGTAGCTAACCACATCCACGCTAATTCGTTTTGGGGGTCTTCGCGCAGCACCTGCTCAAAAATCTTACGGGCAACGGTCTTGTTCCCACCCCGCGCCGCTTCAATGCCAGATTTTAAAAGATTCTGGATTTCCTCGTTTGGCAATGGAACCTCATCTTAAAACTAGCGCGAGTACACAGAATAACGCTGCTACCACGAGAATCGTCAGCACAAAAATGACTCCCAACATCAAGGTACGTTGTTCTTTGACAGATCGTTTTCTGGACAGCGTTCTTAGTAATTTTCGGGCAGATTTGTTACTAGGGTTAATCTTTAAAGCGGTTTCCAGGTACTGCTGACGTTTGACAGGATCATCCACAACAGAAGCCATCCACACCCAGGCGCGGTCATTTTTTTTATCCTCGTCCAATACCTGCTTAAAAAACAGGCGGGCGGCATCATGGTTGCCCTGCTTAGCAGCAGTAATTCCCATCTGGAGTAAATTCTCAAGGTTGGGGTTGTCTGCATTGGACATGCACAACTCTCCTTAAATGTCCCGGTTCATTCATTATCGCCTTACGATTGGATGTTGGCAAGCAGTCAAATGATACTACACTTAAGGCTACAACGTTGGGGATAAATATTATGATTGCACAGCGCGTTCAATCTTTTGGCACAACCATATTTTCCGAAATCAATACCCTGGCGCAGCAGTACAACGCCGTTAATCTGGGACAGGGAGCACCAGACTTCGCCAGCCCGCCGCTGGTACTGGCCGCGCTGGAAAAAGCGCTTCATACGCCCCACCATCAGTACGCACCGGGTTGGGGTTATCCTCAACTTCAGGAAGCCGTCGCCGACCACGCGAAGCGCTTCTATAGCATGAATGTTGACCCGACCAGAGAAGTGCTCATCACCGTCGGAGCAACCGAGGGAATTTTCTCAACCATGATGGGGCTGATAAACCCTGGTGATGAGGTCATTGTATTTGAACCGTTTTACGACAGCTATGTACCGAGCATCACGATGGCGGGTGGCGTGCCGCGTTATATTCCCTTGCACCCCCCGGAATGGCAATTTGACCGGGATGAACTCAAAAGTCTGTTCTCTGAACGAACCCGCGCCATTTTACTCAACACTCCCCATAATCCCACCGGAAAAATTTACACCCGTGATGAATTGGAATTTATCGCGGAATTATGCCAGAAGCACGATGTGATTGCCGTGACTGATGAAGTCTATGAGCACATCGTTTTCGACGGCTGCCAGCACATCCGCCTCGCCACCCTCCCCGGCATGGAGAAGCGCACGGTGACCATCAGCAGTCTCGGCAAAACATTTACCGTCACAGGCTGGAAAATTGGCTGGACAATCGGCACGAATCCACTGGTAACTGGAATTTTCCGCGCACGGCAGTTTATCAGTTTCGCGGTCGCATCGGTCTTGCAATGGGCAGCCATTGAGATTCTGCAAGCACCGGATTCCTATTTTGTGGAGCTTCAGGAAATCTACTGGAAAAAACGTGATTACCTGTTCCACAGTTTGCAGGAAACACCATTAAAGCCGCTTCTCCCCCAGGGGGGCTACTTTATCATGACGGATACATCGGCGTTGAACCCTGAAAATGATCGGGCATTGGCAGAATATTTGATCAAAGAAATCGGGGTCGCATGTATTCCACCGTCCGCATTTTACAGCGATGCTCACCGATTCCTGGCTCGTCATCTGGCTCGGTTTAGCATTTGTAAAAAAGATGATACATTACACACGGCAGTTGAACGTCTGAAAGGTCTGAGATGAGTATTTATCTGGATGATGAACTTCCGAAAAATCAGGAAGAGAACGATTTTTTTGATAAACCCAAAACCGATGAGATTCCTTATACCCCACCTGAATACCCTTCTCACCGAACAAAGAAAAAAGGTGGTTGTTTCTTTACGACCCCGTTAGGCTGTGTAGTTGGGTTGGCCTTTGTTGGTTTCTCCTGCGTATGCATTATCCCGATCATCATTACCGTGGGGTGCGGTGCGCTGGCAACCGCCCTGTTTACCAACAGCGTGTCCCGTACCGGAAGCGAGGCCCTGGTGCTGGAGAATCCGACAACCGCACGGCTCGACCTGAGTGATTTTGGCTCATCCGCCATCAAGATTCAGGGCGCGGACGGCGACGAGATCACGCTGAATTACGAACTTACCACCTATGGATTGCGAAAAAACGACGCCCAGGATTTGCTCGATAACATCAAGATTTCACTGGTTCGCCAGCCGGATAATCGGATCACGGTCAACGTAGAAAAATCGGGCAGTTTTGGTCTGAGCTTTCATGAGATTGATTTCACTCTGATTGTACCCCCTGAATTGGCCGAAGTAACGCTTCAACCAACCTCAGATGTCATCATTGAAAATCTTGAGGCCGATTTTGTGATTGACAGCACATCCTTCCCGAATATCCGGATGACGAATGTATTGGGTCAGTTTGATGTGGACGCAGCAAGTGGGTCAATTACTTTTTCGGGCAGCTTCCGTTCCGGTTCATCCAACCGCTTTCAGACAAGTTCGGGCGACATTATGCTGACTCTGCTTGAACCAGTAAGCCTGACCTATACCGCCCAATCCAATACCGGATCAGTCGTCTGCCCGGATGCAGGCTGTACAGGCAGCTACGGAGACAGAACCTCTACCTTGCAAGTGACATCAGATTCAGGGGACATTAACATCCGATTATCACGATGAACATCCCTGTTTTTGTTGACTTAACCCCCGAAGAGCAGTTTGCCCTGCTAGGGGCGGCTCAAATCAGGCATTTGCCAGCCGGGGAGGTGCTGTTTTACGAAGGCGATTCTCCCGACACCTTGTATCTGCTCAAAGCAGGCCGCTGCCAGACAGCCCGTGGCGAAATTCACCCGGAGATGCTGATAGACCCGGTTGCGACGTTAGGTGGTCTGCCGCATTCGGTCAAGGTAACAGCGGCAGAAAGCAGCGAACTTTACTGCTGGCCTATGGAAAGGTTACAGCAGTCAGCGGCGTTTAACGCGGCAGCCCGGCGCTATCTGGCAAGACAGCTTCAACAAACCAGCGCCCGTCTTTCTCAGTTAACCGCGCCCATCCATTATATTCCTAACAGCGCTGCCCTTTTCCCCGGCCCATTTCTGTTTGAAGATGCCACGATGCTTTTTGCTTTTTGTGAAGCCAACCCCGATTCTGTCCAGAACTGTTTGCCTGAGGGGTTAACAGTGCTTCAGCGTCCCGGCAAAAAACAGGCGCCGGTGCTGCTGGCACTGGCGGATTTCCCCAGCGCTTACCCACAGCATCTCCCGACGGCAAGATTTGCTTACACGGAGACCACCTATTTTATTCCCGTCCGGCATGGCACAACTTTTGGCTTCTACGTGCCTAATATTTATTCCTCTGCCTATGAGCCCATTTTGCTGGGACGGGAGATTTACGGTTTTCCTAAGCGCTTGGGAGAAACCGTCTTTGGCGTCAATGAAGTTTCACTCACTGTAGATGGGGAAAAATACCTGCATTTGAAATGGCAGGGGGCAGAAAGCGAAAGCGAAAGCCGGTTGGTGCGTGCCTTGATAGATTGGTTGGGGTTGGAAGGTCGGCTGGCATCGGCAGCGTTTAAGGCGGGGGAGATTTTGCGAAGGGCCAGCCGCTTGCCTGGGTATCGCCGCGTGAACGTATTCAACCACAGACGCTTTCTCGCCGCCGACAGTGCCCATCACAATCCGACCTATGCAATTAATGAACTGACTCAGGCGGCCTTTGGCGTGCTAAAGTGGTATCAAATTAACCGACTCAACGTGCCATCACTACAGATTTTAGGCGGTGCATTCCCAAACCTCACCCTGCGTGAAGGTTACCGCACCAAACTTGATATGCGGTTGAGTACTGCTCGTGTCGTGCGAAATTACGTTGCCCGGTCGTAATATAATTGCTGGTATAATTCGGCTAACTAATACGTGAGTACCCGGACAAGATGGAAGAACGTTTACAGAAATTAATCGCCCATGCGGGGATCGCTTCCCGGCGTGCGGCAGAAGAATTGATTGCCAACGGCCTGGTCACCATCAATGGCAAAGTGGCCTCGGTGGGTGACAAAGCTGACCCGACGAAGGATGAAATCCGTGTGGAGGGTCGCCGTCTGAAGTTGGAGAAAAAGCTGCGTTACATCGCGTTGTATAAAAAACGAGGTGTGGTCAGCAGCACAGTCTCGCAAGGGGATAGACAAACTGTTGTCGAGATCGTGAATACAGATGAGCGGTTGTATCCGGTAGGGCGACTTGATATTGACAGCGAAGGACTTGTCCTCCTCACCAATGATGGCGAGCTCACCCACAAAATCACCCACCCGCGCTATGGGCTGGAAAAAACCTACAAGGTGCAGGTGAGCGGCAAGCCATCTTGGGAAACACTGGAAAAATGGCGCAGCGGGATTGTTCTGGAAGGTGAGCGCACTGCTCCGGCAAAAATTCGTGTGCTGGAAGAAGACAGAGGTACGACCTGGCTGCGCGTGGTCATGCACGAAGGCAAAAAACGACAGATCCGCCGCGTCGCGGAGGCACTGGGACATCCGGTACTGCGTCTGATCCGCACGCATATCGGCCCGATAGAAGTCGGCAGACTCAAACCGGGACAATACCGCGAATTGACACGAGGCGAAATTGAAACGCTGAAAGCGGCTGTGTCACCGAAGTCGCTCAAACGAATCCCTAAACCCAGAAAAAAAGGCGGAGACTAACCAATGCGTCTGGGCATAATGACTGGATATTCAGGGGCAAGGATTGATCTGCCACTTGATATGATTCAAGAAGCGGATCGCCTTGGCTACTACGCGGTATGGACAGCCGAGGCCTACGGGTCAGATGCTGTGTCGCCCTTGGCATGGATTGGCGCACAAACTAAACAAATTCATCTCGGCACGGCGATCATGCAGATGCCCGCCCGCACCCCGGCGATGACCGCTATGACCGCCATCACGCTTGACCAGCTTTCCGGTGGGCGTTTCCTGCTTGGTCTGGGACTATCTGGGCCTCAGGTGGTTGAAGGCTGGCATGGCGAAGCCTATGGCAAACCTCTGAAGAAAACCCGTGAATACGTTGATATTGTGCGGAAAATTGTTGAGCGGAAGGAGCCTGTCGTTTATGATGGGGAATATTATCAAATCCCCTATCATGGTGAAGACGCGACCGGACTTGGCAAACCCCTCAAAAGTATCATTCATGGCCGGGCAGAGATGCCAATTTATCTGGCGGCAATCGGTCCAAAAAATGTTGAACTGGCCGCGGAAATCGCCGATGGCTGGCTGCCGATGTTTTTCTCGCCCCGTGCTTACCAGGAAGTTTTCGCGGCGCCAGTCGAGGCTGGGTTGAAAAAGGCGGGCAAAACCATTGACCAATTTGACATCGCGCCCATGGTTCATGTCGCTATGGGTGACGATTTAGAGATTTGTTACAACATGGTGCGGCCTTTTGTGGCGCTCTATGTTGGTGGAATGGGGGCGCAAGGTAAAAATTTCTACTATGATTTGATGTGCCGCTATGGGTACAAAGAAGAAGCCGATGCAATACAGAAATTCTACCTATCCGGGCAAAAAGCTGAGGCGATGAGTGTTGTCCCGGATTCTCTCATTGATGAGGTCGCGTTGTGCGGCTCAAAAGCGCGTATCAAAGATCAGCTTGAAATGTGGAAAGAAGTTCCACTTACGACGCTTAATCTGGCTACGATGGATATTGACACAACACGGGCAATCGCTGAACTGGTGCTATGAAAATAATTACCAGTGAAAAAATTGATGGAACCCCTATCGAGATTTCTTCTGAGGTAGTCCGGTGGCGTCCGACCGCACACGCTGTCCTTTTGAATGAACAGCGGCATATTCTGGTGCTGGACAACCTGTGGACAGGCAAACTTGATCTTCCGGGCGGCGGCATCGAAATCTGGGAAACTATTCCTGAGGCACTTGTCCGCGAAGTCTGGGAAGAAACGGGGCTGAACATCAAGATTGGCGAACTGCTGGATATTGAAGACCGTTTTTTCTCCTCTCCGCACGGGAATCATTACCACAGCCTGAAAATCTTTTTCCGCGCCAAAATTGTCGGCGGTATACTACGCCCCACAATTTTAGAGGATGAGCCAAGCGTGAATCCGCATTGGGTTGACCCGCGCCAGCTTTCAGAGACAGATTTCCAAGTCGGTTGGCAGGCCATTCAAAAAGCCTATGGCTAAACGCATTCGACGGTTGATCATTTTTACCTTGATGGTGATTGCCATCACCATTGTTTTTCTGTTCCCGATAGGCTTTGCCTACTTCTACATTAATGCGCTGGTCAATCACGGATGTGACAATCGTCCTGAACCTTTGAGCAGTCGCCTGACTCACCCCGCTGGACTTCAGAAATTCACTTTTTCGCCGCAGGAAGGCATAACATTGGACGCATGGTACGCTCCCGGTACAAATGGTGCAGGAGTCATCGTGTTACCCGGCGCATGGGGCGGAGCGGATACGATGTACCAGGAGATGGAATTTTTACACGAAGCCGGATACAGCGTGATGACCTACGACACCCGTTCCTGTGCCGATCCACCCCAGCAAACTTCCCTGGGTTACACAGAAATTAGCGACTTAAAAGCCGCTCTGGACATTTTCAGCCAGTACCCTGGAGTCGGGGACATTGGGGTATTTGGGCATTCGATGGGCGGGGCAACCGCACTTATGACGGCGGCAGAAGATAACCGTATTAAAGCTGTTGTTGCGACAGGGAATTACGCCGATTTAGCCGACCAGGTACGCCGCGATGATTCTCAACGTGCCTGGTGGGAGCAGTACACCCGCGACTGGATCGTTCGTATGTATGGCTGGAAAACAGGTGTGGACATGGATAAAGCCAGCCCATTGAAAATAATCGGCAATATCAGCCCGCGAGCAGTCTATTTGATGCATGGCAGCAAAGAAATCGGCGATTCGCGCGGTGATGAGCAGTTCGAGGCGGCGGGCGAACCGAAGCAGTTCTGGCTGGTCGAAGGTGCCGGACATGGCGATTATCCATCTGTTGATTTTGAACATTACAAAAACAGCACTATTGAGTTTTTTAATCAATACCTGCTCAACTCATGAACGAACTTGCCAGAACCCATTTTAATCTCGAAATCCCGGTTGAAGCCGCTGCCCATTTTGAAACCTACGCTGCGCTGATGACCGAGTGGAATGAGCGCATCAATCTGACCAACATCACCAAACGCGAAGACATCCGCATCAAACACTTTCTGGATGCGCTGTCAGTCCTGACACTGCCAAATCTACCGGCGAAAGCTATGGTGCTCGATGTGGGAACAGGCGCGGGTGTGCCCGGCCTGCCGGTGAAAATCGCCCGGCCTGACTGGTCTGTAACCTTGATGGACGCAACGCGCAAGAAAATTGACTTTTTAAACCTGGTGATCGGAACCCTCATGCTGCCGGAAGTACAGGCCGTGCAAATGCGTGCAGAAGAAGCCGGCCAGAACGTTCATCATCGTGAAACATACGATCTTGTGCTGGCACGAAGTGTAGCTCGGATGCCCACGCTGGCGGAGTACCTGCTGCCCTTGTGTAAAATGGGTGGGCTGTGCATTGCCATGAAGGGAGAAACGGTCAACACCGAACTGAACGATGCAAAATTTGCGCTTCAAACACTCGGAGGCGAATTGGAAAGCGTGCGCGAAGTCCATCTGCCCAACGTGGAACATACGCATTATCTCGCCTGTATCCGCAAAGTCCGCAGAACCCCGCGCAAATATCCCCGACGCACCGGTCTGCCAAGCAAAACTCCCCTCACATCACATCTAAAATCCATCTCTAATGCCAATTCCAACCAAGCTGAGGGTGGCAAACAGGATGCAGTAGGCGGCGAAAACATATAATTTTTGCCGCCGTACAAAATTCAGCAAAAAGGCGATAGCAGCATAGCCAACCACTACAGAGCTGATAAAACCCACGGCGAGCACTCCTCCATCCAGTTTGACTTGCTCACCCATCAGTACATCCAACAACTGCTTAACGCCGGCTCCCAGGATAATAGGAGTTGCCATCAAAAAGCTGAAGCGGGCCGCGCTTTCACGATTTAGGGAGCGCACCAACCCCGCCGAAATGGTGCTGCCTGAGCGTGACACCCCGGGGATAATGGCAACTGCCTGAGCAATCCCAATGAAAACGGAATCCCAGAGAGTCATATCCTGCATGGTTTTATTTCCCGGCGCAGCACCCGTGTACCATTCGCTCCCTATCAAAAGCGTCGCCGTAATATAGAGCGTGATGGCGGTAAAAGAGGGGTCGGAAAGCTCGTTTTCAAAATAGGGTTCGAGCAAAACTCCCCCTATAACCCCTGGAATAGTTGAAATGAAAATCAGAAATAGAACTTTTTCATCGGCAGATTGAATAGCACGATGGCGTAAAATTTGAAACCCCGCTTGAATAAGGTGCATCCAGTCATCCCAGAAATAGGATATCAGTGCAGCGGTAGTGCCAAGATGAACGGTAACTTCAAACAATAAAGGTGGGCGTTCCCAACCCAGTCACCAGGGGACAAGCACCAGATGTGCCGAACTGGAAATGGGCAGAAATTCTGTAAATCCCTGCAAAATACCGAGTACCAACGCCTCAACAAGGCTCATGGCAGATTCCTTCACCGCTGCGAAAAAAAACAAGCCGCTTGGTGCGACTTGTTTTAGTGGACCTGAGGAGATTCGAACTCCTGACCTCTACAGTGCGATTGTAGCGCTCTCCCAGCTGAGCTACAGGCCCGTTCCTGAATTGGCAGCATTGTAGCAGTGTAATTTGGTGACTGTCAAGAGACTTTCTACAGCCCCTCCGCCTTGCGAGCATACTCGATAGCCTTGACGGTTGCGCTCAATTCCTGTCGTCGCGCAGACACCAGCGCGTTCACCATTTGGGTCTGCATCGTGAGCACATTCGTCAAGCTATCGATTTTGCGGTGCAGGTCAGCAATTTCCAATTCATTCTTCAGGTTCACATGGAAATCATTCTGGGCAACCGCCCGATCTTTTTCCGACTGGCGATTCTGCGCCATCAAAATCACCGGGGCCTGTAAACCTGCCAGGGTGCTGAGGATCAGATTCAGCAAAATAAACGGATATGGGTCAAGGCTGTGGCTGCCACTAATGAGATTAAAAACGATCCATATTGCCATCAGAAAAATAAACGACAGAATAAACCGCCAGCTACCCGCAAAAGCCGCTAACTGATCAGCAACACGATTTCCAAAGGTTGCATGTTCGTCAATCTCTTCATACACATCGTCCGTCACCGTATGTGGGCGAAGATCACGAATGAGTTCTTGTGCTTCCGGGCTGAGCAGGTTATCAAGGGCCTCAATCTCGTTAATGAGGGCCTCAATGCGATCATCGGCCTCGTCCTGCGGCGCAACAGCAACCAGACGATCCAGCAGCAAATCGTTGTACATGGGACTTCCCTCCAGACGAACAGACAGGCTGTTCTATCTCAAACCGTACGATATGAAATTGTTGGTTTGAACAGCGTGACCCGGCAGTAACGCGGAACCGTTAATCCCGCCTTTTGCCGAATGGAGGGTGGGGGATTAACTTCTGAATGCGCTACTGCCGCAACCTAACGGCGGCCCCTGTTCAGAAGATAAACTTTCGTTCATGAGACTTTCGTGAATTAACCGACAATGATTGTTCAAGTATCTTGAACATCCTCATTGTATCCCTATTGTAAGATTTGTCTACCCCACAAAAATGAGCTTGAAAATTAGAGCCTGCTATCACGAAGTGGATACGTGCGGTCATGCCTGACCTTCCAGCAACGTACAGGCTCATGCCCAAAATTTATTTCAGAAGCTCCCTGGCCAGCGCCAGTCCTTCTTCTTTGGTCGAAAATTCACCCAGCGCCTGGGCTTCCCGCAGCATTTCCAGAAGCTCTCCTATTTGGGGGCCTCGTTCCAGACCCAACTGCTCCATCAAATCGCTGCCAGATACCAGCGGTGACAGCATCATCGCATTTTCATAGCCTTCCAGAAGTTGGACGATAGACTGCAAATAGGCTGTCCATTCGTCAATGTTTAGCAGCACACCTTTTTCCGCCAGATAATTGGCTATCGTCAGCAGACAGGCATCCACCCCTGTGACACCTGTTTCGCGCCAAAACCGATACACCTGACGTGCATTCAAGGGGGCTTGTAAGCTGTGTGGCAGACGATGACAGAGAATCACTTCCTCAAGCCGTCGAACCTCCTGATTACTGAGTTTCAGCACCCTGGCTCGTTCGACAGCCAATTCTGCGCTGACTTCTAAAGTTTCACCCGCGAGCGACAGGAGCAGCGCAAACATGAGCACCATCCGGTGGGTGCGGTCGTCCGGATATTCGACTGCCATCTGTTTCTGAAACAAACCACGAAAACGGTCAAGCAGATAAACGAAAGCACCAAAACCCGCGTTTGCGGCAATATTATCATCCCGGCGAGGGCTGATTACGGTGAGCAGCACATCCAGTTTTTCTATCGCATTCAGGGTAAACCGCCAGACGTTTTTTCCCCGCAAGATTTCAACTTCCGGGACAATCAACGTCAACAGCCCAACCATTTCCAGCGCAAGTAGTCCTGATTGGGGTTTTGGATCACCCAGCATGGTAAAAAACTCATCCCGCACTCGCTCAACGGATGAATTGACGATTTTGACTCCCTCGCGCCGGATGTCCTGACGGGTGTCCGGCTCAATCATCACCCCATATTTAAGACTCTGCCGGATACCTCGCAAAGCACGGATCGGGTCACTGGCAATGGAGTGAGGAGAACACCGGCGCAGCACTTTTCTATTCAGATCAGTGACGCCGTCGCACGGGTCATAGATCCCATTCAGTTCCTCGTCCATAAGCGGTACAGCCATTGCGTTAATCGTAAAGTCACGGTCCCGGAGATCCGATTCTAAATCTCCACGCAGCGCCGCAACATCCACTACCAGCCTTTCGCCGCGAAATTCTATCATGGCCCGCCCAACGCCGCGTTCCGGGTCTAAAGCGTAATAGTCTCCCCTGAATGCGTTGGCAATTTTTCGCGCCACTGGACGACCATCCTTCGGGCAGGCGAGGTCAATATCCTTCAGCGCGGCCCCCCGGTAGGCATCACGAACCGCACCGCCCACCACATATATCTCCGGAATGCCCGACAGAACCTTCTGGATTTCATACATGACATCAGGCCAATATAGGGAACGAGGAGGGTGAATCAGTTGCAAGGTCTCTATACTCCTTTGCGCCGTTTTTTGCAGTGACAATTATAACTTTTATTCCCTCCTCCCGTTATTTGACTTCAACTGGCATATCCACTATAGTTGGACTAACAGTGGGGAGGAATAGTCTATGAAGATCTCATTTTCCCTGACCACATATCCGGTTACTTAAGACACGCTGCCACTACGCCAGCGTGTTTTTTTTCAGACAATAGAAGGAGTTTTTCCGATGGATAATGCAATGATCAGCCGGATTGAAAAAGCCAAACGTTATGCCGAACAACCGGAACGCTTTCAGTTTCAGACGTTCAAAGTGACCATTCGCGGTAACAACAGCACCCACTGGGTAACCTACGATCACGGTACGCTCGCCAGCGACTATGATTACTTTGTGAAGCATGGTTATTCACAGCATACGATGGCGCTTGAACGGATTTTGCAGGGCATGATTGTTTCCCCCGCCCAGCAAGAGAGCGCCTACGTAATGGACTCGTCACGCATTAGCAAACTGGAAAAAGCCAAACAATATGCCCAGGAACGCTCCCGATTTACTTTTGATGAATTCGAAGTTTCAGTCAAAGGCGATAATAATTCGCATCTCGTTACCTTTAATCATGGCAAATTCGCCTGCACCTGCGAGTTTTTCCAGTCACGTGGCTACTGCCAGCACACGATGGCCCTTGAACGCATTCTGGTTGATATGATTAATACCCGCGCGGAGGAAACCAGCGCAAATTCTTAACCTGGCGTTACCCCATGTTGAGCGGCAGCATTTATATTCAATGGCTGCCGTTTTTATTTTCAGATTTGTCGATTGTCCCCTATCTGCAATTCAGTTATACTCCTCGAAGAACTTATCGTGCGAGGAATTTATGCCGGGTCAACAATATCGCAGTGAAAAGTTAGAACGCACCCTGAAAAGTTTGCATGTCGCGGTTCCGGGGATTAAGGCCTCTGTCATCGTCAATATTGAGGGGTTACTGGTTGCGGCTTACCCTCCCGGCAATGAAGACAACCCTTACGAAAATCCGACCAGCAGTCCTCAGGTAGCGGCGATGGCAGCCACACTCATCGGGCTGGCAGAGACAACCTTGAATCGCTTACAACAGGGGGATTTGAAGCGATTAATGATTGATGCTGACAAGGGCACGATGGTCGTCTATCCTGCAAACCGCGCCTCCTTAGCGGTGCTGGTAGAAAAAGGCACGCAGTTGGGGCGCGTCTTGTTTGCAGTGTCCAAAGTACGGGACGAAGTGATGGAAATCCTCCGCATCAAAGAGGATGAAGGATAATCCATCCCCTATTTTTCGTCCGACGGTTTTTCACCCTCAGGCTTCTGTGCATTCACCGACTGTGAGACCGGACTGTTCTCAGCAGGTTTACCTTCCGGGCTGGGCACACTTTCTGCGTGTTTTGTTTCCGGCGCATTTTCCGCCTGCTTCGCTTCAGATATGTTCGGTTCAGTCGAGTTGGCAGCAGGCACACTTGTGGTCGGCTTCGCTTCAGGTACGCTCAGTTCAGCCAGGCTGGCTTCAGGCGCACTTGCTGCCGATTTTACTTCAGGTGCATTCTTGGGAACTTCAACCGGACTAAGGGCGGATACGCTCTCTGCTGGCTTCGCTTCAGGTGCACTCTTCGGCGGTTCAGCCGGAGCGGTTTCTGTGAGCTTCGCCACCCCCAACAAATCGGTTTTTACGGCTTCGCCATCGGCTGGTTCGGCAGGAGCAGCTTTGGGCTCTAACTTGGATACATCCAGTGTTCCGGTAACTTCCTTCTGGAAAAAAGCACGCACACGGAGCTGTCCCAGTTGGATTTCGTCCCCATCGCTGACCACATAAGGACGATGGGAAATCAAACGTTCCCCATTCAAGAATGTGCCATTGCTGCTCCCCAAATCCCAGAGCTCCAGGGTATTATCCTGTGCGGCAGAGCGGCGAATTTCTGCATGACGCCGGCTCACTCCCATCCGATATCCGGCATAGGGCGTCAAATCGACCTGAGGAGTTACCCCGGTTGACGGGTCGGTTCGCCCAAAAAGGATGGTTTCTTTTTCCTGGGGATTAAATTTCAACACAAAAGAGCCATCGTTGACTTCAATTCTCAGAGTTGCATTTTGTGGAAACACCTCTGAGCCCAGAACTCCAGCATCTTTGATAACCTCAACATCAAGTTTTGGGGGAGCACTTTCGTCGGCGGATTTATCCAGTGACTTGGTTTCCGCTGTCGCCTGACTTCCTATCAAACTCGTGCCACAGTTTTCGCAAAAGACAACGCCAGGCCGATTATTGTACGCGCAGTTTGGACAAATTTGCATCGTATTATCCCTCAGAGTCCGTTCATGGAAATATTAACACAGTCCATAAAGTTTTTCTAACACATATTCAATCTCATCAGACGTATTGTAATGGGCAATCCCAATCCGAACCATGCCTCCGTCCGCCGCATGTCCCAACGCCCGCATGGTTTCGACCGCATAATAGTCACCGCTCCACACATAAATAGCGGCATCAGCCAGTGCCTGTGCCGTCTCGTCAGGGTGCTGTCCCTTGAGACGAAAAACCACAGTCGGAACCCGCATGTCGGCATGATTTTTATCCACAATACCACGAATCTCGATTCCGGGAACAGCTTTTAATCCCTCTATAAGCCGCCAGACTAATCCTTGTTCATATTCTGCGATTTTCGCATAACTGCTTTCCAACCGCTTACGAAACGAAGGGCCTTCACCTAATGAGGCCAGGTATTCCACTGCCGCTTTAGTGCCCGCTATGGTTTCAAAGCTGCCGGTTCCGGTCTCCCATTTGCCTGGTGTTTTATCTGAGGCCGGACGCACTTTATACGGTGTGAGTTGTTCCAGCAGGTCATAATTGCCGTACAAAACACCAATGTGCGGCCCGTAAAATTTGTATGCCGAGCACACCAGATAATCCACCTCTAAATCCTGCACATTCACCAGAACGTGCGGGGCTGACTGTACCGCGTCCACATAGATCTGTGCCCCAGCAGCATGAGCCATCTGTGCCATTTTTTTGATGGGATTGATAGTTCCCAGGGCATTAGCGGCGTGCCCCACGCAGACGAGTCTTGTTTTTTTGTTCAGTGCGGATTCGTAGGTTTGCAGGTCAAGTGTACCTTCTTCAGGATCAAGCCGCACCCAGCGGATCACCAAATCCTTGTCCTGTGCCAGCAGCAGCCAGGGATTCACATTGGCGTCATGATCCATCTGCGTGACGATAATTTCATCCCCCGGCTTAAACTGCCTGCCAATCGCCCGGCTAAAGTGCAGCGTCAGGGTCGTCATGTTAGGGCCAAAAACGATTTCATCCGGGTGAGAGGCATTCAGAAAATCTGCCAGAGTCTCACGGGCAGACCTTTTCAGGGCATCTGTACGCTGGCTGGTCGCAAAAAAACCGCCAGAATTGGCATTGTCGTGGAGGTAATAGTTCCTCACTGCATCAATAACGTTCTGTGGAACCTGGGTACCGGCAGGGTTGTCCAGAAAAATAGGAGCGCGTCCATTCTCTTGATGATGAAGAGCCGGAAACTGAGCGCGAACAGCCTGCACATTCAGAACCATATGAAGTCCCCACACGAAATGAAAAAAGCGCTCTTTGATTATAGCCCCATGTGTCAAAGAGCGCCTGTAGATTTGCGGAATTTCTCACTAATCGCGGATTTCAATCTCGCCGACATCAGAGATGATCGTCAGGGTCGCTTCAGGGTCATTACCATAGTCCCCACTGACCTGCCTGCTGACGACTTCCTGACTGTTTTGTTCGTTGTTCAGATCAAGGTCAGCATTGACATCGCCCACATTGGATTTTGCATCTAGCCGGAAACTGCTGTCACGGGTTACGCGGACTTTAACTGCCCCAACATTGGTGGTAATCGAGTGATCGCCTTCCGGACCGATTTGCCCTGAAAACTTGACCCCACCTACTTCCGTGGTTACGTCCAATTTATCCCGAATGATGACATTATTGATGTCAATCTCGCCCACATTGCTGGTCACCGTAATGTTCAGTTCTTCAGGCACAGTGATGGTCATGTCCACTGAAGAATTCCCGATTTTGTCCCAGAAACCGGTGTCCTCATCTTCTCTGGCCCAGACGCGGTAAGTATCGCCATCCCGCTCGACTTCATACCGAATACTATCCAATCGCGTTCTGGCGCGGTCTTCGGTCATCCCGGTGGCTTTTAGCTCTAGGGTAACCTGAATATCCTCAGCGCTCCGGCTGCCACTAATTTTGACTTTGCCGACATAGTTTTCTACAACCAGATTCACCTCGTCACTGCTGATGACAAGACGTTCGTTTTTGACTGCCTTCTGTTCATTGGCATCCACAGTAGCCCCAAGTGCCGCCACTCCCGCACCCAACCCGAATGCAGAAAAGCAGCACAGAAACATCGCCGCACAGCCCAGCAGCAGGCACCCGCGCAAAAATCCACTTTGCCTGGGTTTGGGCTCACTTGGGACATACTTGACTTTGGGTTCATACACATCTGACATTTCCATTCCCTCCAGATAACACCGTATTTCACTACCCTATACGTACAATCTGTCTTAACGTTGCATCAATTTTCTTGACGCTTTTTTCACTTTTCGTTACCATGTTTCCAGAAAAACGAAGAACCGGAGAAGTAGATACAGAATATTGCATCCAGAGAGCCGCTGGTTAGCTGGAAAAGCGGCATGTGGTACTGTATGCGAATTGGGCCGGGGAGTTGCGGCAGTGAAATTAAGTAGCTGTTGACGGGTTCGCCGCCGTTATCAGGGCGTATGAAATGAGTGAGGTCAGAAATCTGACCTAAACCAGGTGGCACCGCGAGGAGTCCTCTCTCGTCCTGGTACAGAGAGGGCTAATTCATTTCTGAGGTGCAACCATGTACAATCATATTTCTCCATCACTTGAGACCGTTCGAGAACTTTTTTCACAAGGGGATTTAGTCCCCGTATACCGTTTTCTTCCTGCCGACCTTGAAACTCCGGTATCCATTTTCCTGAAGCTGTTCGACGAAAACGAAGCGGCTTTTCTGCTGGAAAGTGTCGAAGGGGGCGAACAGGTCAGCCGCTATTCGTTCATTGGTGTCCAGCCGCGCCAGATTATCAAACCCTACAATTCACATGATGTGCTGGAAACAATCAAGCAGGATATCGCCAGGTACAAACCTGTTGCCCTGCCGGGACTGCCGCGTTTTGTGGGCGGCGCAGTCGGTTACATCAGCTACGACTACATCCGCAAAATCGAAAGTCGTGTGCCTGATAATTCCCTGGATGATGTACCGGTGCCAGAAGCGATGTTCATGCTGTACGAGGATCTGATTATTTTCGACCATGTGAAGGCACATATCATTGTGCTGGCTAATGCTCATAACCAGGGCGATCCGGATGCCGCTTGTCAGGAAGCCATAAAACGGATTGAAAAACTGGTCGAACGTATCAAAAAGCCCCTGCCAGAGCTCCCTCTGGCCGCAGGCCGCTTGAACCAGGAGCTTGAATCCACGTTCACACAGGCCGAATTTGAGTCGGCAGTTGAAGCTGCGAAAGAATATATCCGTGCTGGAGATGCCTTCCAGATTGTGCTGTCGCAGCGTCTTTCCCGCAAGACAAGCGCGACCCCAGTGAATATCTACCGCGCCCTGCGGATGCTCAACCCATCCCCCTACATGTTTTTTCTGCATTATCCAGCCGACAATGCTCACCAGGCACTGACCATTGTGGGGGCCTCGCCGGAAATGCTGGTGCGGCTGGAGGATGGTATTGCGACTGTACGGCCAATCGCTGGTACACGCCCACGCGGAAAAACGTATCAGGAAGATGTGTGTCTGGCGGAAGAGTTGCTGCAAGACCCCAAAGAATGTGCCGAGCATATCATGCTCGTGGATTTGGGTCGCAATGATTTAGGACGGGTGTGTGAATATGGGTCGGTCAAAGTCCCCGATTTGATGGTGATTGAACGTTATTCGCATGTCATGCACATCGTTTCGAGTGTAGAAGGACGGATCAGGCCAGAATACGATGCCTTTGATCTGCTGCGAGCAACCTTCCCCGCAGGAACGGTCAGTGGAGCTCCCAAAATTCGCGCAATGGAAATCATTGATGAACTGGAAAAAACACGCCGCAATATTTACGCAGGCGGCGTTGGTTATTTCAGCTTTGATGGTTCTATGGATACCTGCATCAGTATTCGCACGCTGGTTATGGTGGGCGATAAGGTTTATGTTCAAGCGGGTGCAGGCATCGTCGCTGACAGCGACCCGACCGGAGAATATCAGGAATGTTACAACAAAGCCCGTGCCTTAGCGGAGGCCATCAAGCTGGCTGAAGAAGGTTTTTAGGATATGAGAAGGAAAAAATATCCCATGCGCGTTTTATTAATCGACAACTACGACAGTTTTACCTATAACCTCGCGCAGGCGCTGGGCGAACTTGGCGCGGAAATGTGTGTGATTCGAAATGACCAACTGGCCCTGGAAGATATTCATACCCTCCAGCCTGATCGGATTGTCATTTCTCCTGGCCCTGGCACCCCCGATGACAGCGGTATCTCTCAGGACGTTTTACGCGGAATTTCAGCCACAATCCCGACTCTAGGGGTATGTCTGGGGCATCAGTGTATCGGGCAGGTATTTGGTGGCAAAGTCATTCGGGCTGAAAACTTGATGCACGGCAAAACCTCAGCAGTTTATCATCGCAATCACGCCCTTTTTACGGGAATTCCAAGCCCGTTCACAGCCACACGTTATCACAGTTTGATTGTGCAAGAACCCGTGCCTGATAATCTGATGGTGATCGCTTTTACGGAACAAGGCGAGATTATGGGGTTGAAGCATAAAACGCTGCCGATTGTGGGCGTGCAGTTCCACCCGGAAAGCATTCTGACCACCTACGGCCCTCGTATTTTGCAGAATTTCATGGAAGGGCTGTTCTAAAAAAAATGGGCAGGTACCCACACCTGCCCGTTTTGGTCAACTTAAACAAATTTTGACGAATTTCTTGATTTTTTTAAATAGATCATGTTATTCTTTTCGCCATGTCAGCCTTGAACCGCCTCTCCTTTACTTATAACTTCATGACGAGGGTTTCTTATTATTACTTTTATTTTTGGTATAGCTTTTCGACCCGGAGGCGTTTCTCGCTGCGTTAGGTGTGTCCTAACAGTGTCCGATGAAACAACAGCGCTGTGCCTCCGGGTGCGGCGCTGATTTTTTATTTAAAAATCAGCAGGAGTAGAAAACCATGATCATCGTAATGGGCATAGATGCCAGCATCGCACAAATATCTGAGGTTGTAACCCGCGTTAAAGGTCTGGGGTATGACGCGCACATTTCCGAAGGGGAAGACCGGACGATTATTGGCGTCGTTGGCAGCGGCCCCACCATCGACCGTGAGCAGTTGGCGATGATGGCGGGGGTAAAAGAAGTCATTCGGGTCTCCAAACCCTATAAACTCGCCAGCCTCGAATTTCATCCTGAAAAAACCCTCGTTCCACTCAATGGTGTTCAGGTCGGTTCAGAAAAACTCGCCCTTATTGCAGGGCCTTGTTCAGTAGAAAGCCGTTCGCAAATCCTGGAAACTGCCCATGCTGTCAAAGAAGCCGGGGCAACTGCACTGCGGGGGGGTGCGTTCAAACCTCGCACCTCACCGTTCGCTTTCCAGGGGTTGGGAGAGGAAGGCTTAAAACTGCTGGCAGAAGCCCGCGAAGCGACAGGTCTGCCGATTGTGACAGAGGTGATGGACTCCGAACTCGTGCCCATGGTCTGTGAATACGCAGACATGCTGCAAATCGGGGCACGAAATATGCAAAACTATGCACTCTTAAATGCGGTGGGGAAGTCCCAGCACCCCGTTTTACTTAAACGCGGCATGAGCAGCACGATTGAAGAACTCCTGATGGCAGCAGATTACATCTTGAGCCATCATAACAGTCGGGTGATTTTGTGCGAACGCGGCATTCGGACTTTTGAAACCGCCACCCGCAACACCTTTGACATCAACGCCATCCCTGTTCTCAAACAAACGACCCACCTCCCCGTCCTGGCAGACCCCAGCCATGCGACCGGAAAATGGGAATATGTTGAAGCGGCATCTCTGGCCGCAATTGCAGCGGGCGCCGACGGGCTCATCGTCGAAGTTCATCATGATCCTGAATGCGCTGTGTCAGATGGCCGCCAATCGCTGAAACCAGAACGCTTTGCGGAACTGGTCAAAAAAGCCCGTCGGGTTGCGGAGGCGATTGATCGTATTCTATGAGTTTTCTGAAAGACCAGCATCTCCACGTGATGGGGCTGGGGCTGATGGGCGCATCGCTGGCGATGGCGCTACGCGGCAAAGTGTCCCTTATCTCCGGCTCAGATATTGACTCGGACATTGAACAGACTGCGCTGCACGATGGGGTCATCGACTGTGTGACCAGCCCCACCGAAGCGGATATTGTGATTGTCGCTATCCCCGCCCATCTGATTGGGCCAATGCTGGGCACATTAGAACTCAAGTCCGGCACCACAGTTATGGATCTGGGCAGTACAAAACACAGCATCTGCAATGTAATGGATACCCTGCCTGAACAGATTCAAGCAGTGGGGGGACATCCGATGTGCGGGTTGGCGGAAAATGGTTACAAAAATGCAATCCCAACCCTGTATTCCGGGGCACGGTTTATCCTATGCGAAACCACACGCACGACCGATACCGCCCGAATTTTATGTGAACAAATCGCAGCGGGAGTAGGCGCAATCCCCCTGTGGATGGAGCGTGCTGAACATGACCGTCTCGCTGGAGCGATCAGTCATCTGCCCCATCTGATGAGCTTCGCCTTGATGCGGCTGGCGATGCAGCTTGCCGAAAATGGGGATCATGTCTATGAAATGGCGGCTGGTGGGTTTGACGGCGCAACCCGTCTCGCCAGAACAGACGAATCCATGATTGTGGGGATGTTCAGCACCAACTCAGACGAGATCCGGCAGCTTGTGCAGCATCTACGACAGCACTTAGACGATTTGACAGCATTGCTTGATAATCCCGATACTCTACGGCATGAATTGAGCAAAATTGTGGCAGCCCGCCGAGAATATACCCGGCGCTATGGTGAACGGATGATTACCTAGAGCTATGGCTACGTTGACAATCCGACCTGGCAACCCGCTGCGCGGGACAACCAGCATCCCCGGCGATAAATCACTCTCGCATCGTGCGCTGATGCTGGGTGCGATTGCTAAGGGCGAAACCCAGATTCGCGGCTGGCTTCCGGCTGGCGATACCCTGGCAACCCTGGATAGCGTACAGCGTCTTGGAGTCCGTGTGACCCAACATGACGCCACAACGCTCACTGTTGGCGGTGGGGGCTTCCATGCGCCGGAAAAGCCGCTGGATTTTGTGAATGCGGGGACAGGCATTCGACTCATGGCTGGTCTGGTTGCCGGGCAGGATTTTGAATCGGTACTGGATGGCAGTGCTCAACTGCGCCGCCGCCCGATGCGCCGGATCACTGACCCGCTGCGGCAGATGAACGCCAATATTACCGATACGAATGGTTGTGCCCCCTTAACAATCCGCCCCAGCCAGCTTAAGGGTATCCACTACGAACAGAAAGTTGCCAGCGCCCAGGTGAAAAGTGCTCTCCTGCTGGCCGGACTCTATGCCAACAGTCCAACAGTTGTCGTAGAAAGCGCAGGCCCTGGACGCGACCACACCGAACGAATGCTCAAAGTGATGGGGGTTCCCTTAACTGTAGAAGGCGAATATATCACGATCATGCCCTTTACTGACCTCAGCCCATTGGATTTAACCATCCCCGGTGACTTTTCATCAGCCGCATTTCTCATCGTGGCAGGAACGCTGGTACACGATTCAAAAATCCTGTTAACAGGTGTGAATACCAATGACCGCCGTACCGGACTGCTGGAGGTGCTTGAACGGATGCAGGTGGATGTGAAATTGCAAAATCACCGTTTTGAAGGCGGAGAACCTGTGGCAGACATCCTGATCACCACGCAGGAAACCACAGCCACCACCGTCCACGGGAGTGAAGTAGTTCGCATGATTGACGAGTTCCCCATTCTGATGGTGCTGGCAACGCAGAGCGCAGGCGAAACACGAGTCCGCGAAGCGAAGGAACTGCGAGTTAAGGAAACCGACCGCATTGCCGTGATGGCAGGTGAGCTTCGTAAAATGGGTGCAGACATCATTGAGTATCCGGACGGCTTTGCGGTCAAGGGGCCGCAGCAGCTCAAGGGGGCAGTGGTTGATTCCCATGATGACCACCGGGTCGGCATGAGTCTGGCGGTGGCCGGATTGGTCGCTGATGGAGAAACAATAATCGAGGACGCGGGCTGCATTCACGATTCTTTCCCCGGCTTTGAGACTGTTTTAGAACAGCTAGGAGTAGAATTGGAATGGGAGACATAAAACATCGGGTAGGGCTGATCGGATGGCCTGCGGATCACAGCGTTTCTCCGGCTATGCAAAATGCTGCTTTTAAGGATTTAGGTCTGGCAGACTGGGAATATGATCTCCTTCCCACGCCTCCGAATGAGCTTGAAGTTCGCGTCAAAAATCTGCACGAACGCGGCTATGTGGGTGCCAATGTGACCGTTCCCCACAAACAGAAAATTATGCCTTTTCTGGGAAGCATCGCCTTGTCTGCTCGTGGCGCGAACGCGGTGAATACGCTCATCTGGGAAGAACACCATTTTGTGGGGCATAACACCGATGTATTTGGCATTCGTGCAGACCTTGAATCGAATGGTGTGGATCTGAAAAACCTCCGCGCACTCGTATTAGGCGCAGGTGGGGCAGCTCATGCGGCGGTGCTTGCTATGACCAATGCGGGTGCTCAGGTGACCATTATTAACCGCCACAGCCAGCGGGCCTGGGACTTATACCGGAACGTTAAACGCGGTGTGACCAGTAAATTTAATGTTGCCGTGCATGAACGATCCGCGCTTGGGAAAATCGTCTCACAAGTGGATTTAATCATGAACTGCACCTCCGCAGGAATGTGGCCTCACTATGTCCAGGAATCTCCCTGGCCTGACGAAGTGCCGTTTCCATCAGGTATAATCGCCTATGATATGGTTTACCGTCCTACGGTGACCCGCTTCATGCGGCAGGCGGCCGATGCTGGATCAAGGGCAATCGGTGGATTGGGGATGCTGGTGCAGCAGGGTGCTGCCGCCTTTCACCTTTGGACGGGCAAGGAACCCAATACGGAAGTAATGCTCAACGCAGCTAAAAATTACCTGGAAGAAGCTAAAGACTAACCCATGTTACGTTACCTCACGGCGGGAGAAAGTCATGGGCCGGAGCTGACCTGTATTCTTGAAGGAATGCCAGCCGGACTTCCCCTGACCCCAGATGATATTCATGTGCAGCTTGCCCGACGCCAGCAGGGGTATGGCAGCGGTGGTCGAATGCAAATCGAAAAAGATGAAGCGCGAATCACCGCTGGTGTGATGGCAGGCTGCACGACCGGTGCGCCAATTGCTATGACGGTTCTCAACCACGACTGGAAAAATTGGGCGGAGAAAGACATTTCCCCCATGACCACGCCGCGCCCCGGTCACGCTGATTTAACCGGAGCATTGAAGTACGGTTATTCCGATCTGCGCCTTTCCCTGGAGCGTGCCAGTGCCCGCGAAACAACGATGCGTGTAGCGGTGGGCGCAGTTTGCCGTAAATTATTGGCGGCATTTGGAATACAGGTGGGCGGCTATGTGGCAGCAATTGGCGATGTCACCGCATCCCTTGATCCTGCGATGCCCTATGAACAGCGCTTTACTGCCGCCGAAGCGGATGAAGTTCGCTGCCCGGACCCCGCCGCCGCCGAAAGAATCAAAGAGGCCATCCGGCAGGCAAAAATCAACAAAGATACGCTTGGCGGTATCATTGAAGTGGTTGTCCTGGGGCTGCCACCTGGATTGGGTTCGCATGTGCACTATGACCGCCGCCTGACCGGGCAGCTTCTTGCGGCAGTCGGCAGCGTCCAGTCCATGAAAGGCGCGGAAATTGGCACGGCGTTTGCAAATGCTGCCAGATCCGGCACACAGGTGCACGACGAAATCCTCGTGGATGAACATGGCAATCTGTACCGTAAAACCAACCGGGCGGGAGGTCTGGAAGGTGGGATGACCACCGGCGAACCGCTTATTGTCCGTGCCGCGATGAAGCCCATCAGTACAACCCTGACGCCGCTTGCCTCGGTGAATCTGGCAACAGGCGAACCCGATGTAACGACCTATGAACGCAGCGACTTTTGTGCCACTCCCCGCGCTGTGCCGATTCTGGAAGCAGTCATCGCCTTTGTGATGGCAAACGCTCTGCTGGAAAAACTCGGCGGCGATTCCATCGCAGAAATGAAACCACGCTTTGACAGCTTGCGAAAAAGTCATGTAGACTCGCTGGAAATGTGGAATCGACCCTGGCGTTTTGGGTATGAATAACGATGCCCTACAAACTTTCCTGGTACATTGATCAGCGCGTCCTGTTGGTCGAAGGCTGTGGGGTTATTGACGAAATCCAGTTACGGCGGCAGGCGCTGGAAATACGGGATTGGCTGAAGGACAGCATCCCACCGGTTCATTTGCTGGTCGATATGTCTCATCTTGTTTCGATTGTGGTGGATGAAACAAAAGTTCAGGACATCACCGCACCCATGTATGAAAATACCCCGCTTGGTTGGCGGCTGTATTTTGGCAGCCGTGACCGCGCCAAACGCCATCTGACCAGCATCACTTCTCGTCTATTTCATCTTCGCACGGCCTGGTTTGAACACAAAAAGGACGCCCTGTGGTTTCTTGCCAGTCTGGACGAATCCCTGCATTTGCTTACCCCCTCCGAAGACGAGCCAGAATCCAAAGTATGAAAAGCACGCTATACTAGAGAATCGAGCAAATATGGGAGAGGTGCGATGAAAAGCGGAATCTGTCCTAAATGCGGTTCAAAGGATGTCTATGCGGGTTCAACCCTGCCCCCGCGCGGTAAAGCTGGCCCGCATGAAGTCAACACGGTGCCAATAACAGCCGGCGTGCTGCCCTCCGTGGTCGCGCTGGATAACTATGTCTGTGTGAACTGTGGTTATGTGGAAAGCTACATCTCCGATCCAGCCAAATTGCAAAAAATCGCCGACCACTGGCCGCGCGTTGAAGAGCTGCTCAAAGAAGAAAAAGAGCAGGCAAAAGTTACCCCGAGTCAACTGAATGATTTTTAGGGATTCGTCTTGAGCAAACCGTACAACTTAATCTTAACTGGCTTTATGGGGGTGGGAAAAACCACCGTTGGAAAACTGGTCGCCAGAAAATTGGGTCGCCAGTTCATTGATACAGACAAGCTGATTGAACAGCGTGCCGGCCTGAGCATCCCTGAAATTTTCAAACAGCATGGGGAGTGGTTCTTCCGGGCTTATGAAACCAGCATTTGCGAGGAATTTTCCAAGCCGCAAAATCTGGTCATTGCGACGGGTGGTGGGGCGCTGGTACATAACAACAACCTGGAACGCATCACCGGTGAAGGTAATATTGTGCTGCGCCTGGGAGCCTCAGTCCAGGCGGTGATTGATCGCCTGGCGGGAGCAGAAAACCGCCCACTTTTTAACAATCCTGCTAACCCCCGCGAAGCCGTCCTCAAACTGTTTGAAAAACGCCGCATCGCCTACCAGCAGCTCCGCACACGGATTGACACAACGGATCGAACCCCGGAAGATGTCGCTGATGAGGTGATCCGCCTGTTTGAGCGTGAGGTCGCACGCAACAGCTACCGTCTCTTAGTCAAAAGTCCTGTGAGCCACTACAGCATTCTGGTCAATGCCGGAGTGATGAACGAACTACCCCAGATTCTGGACGACTATGGGCTGAAAGCGCATACAGCAGTTGTGACTAACGAAACACTTCGCCCACTTTACGGTGAACAACTGGCAAATCTCTTGGACGCAGTGCTGATCACCATCCCTGATGGAGAGATTTACAAATCTCTGGCGACTGTGGAGCAGCTTTATCATGATTTTATCAATGCCAGACTGGATCGCAGCAGTTTGGTGGTTGCGTTGGGCGGCGGCGTACTTGGAGACACGGTAGGCTACGCAGCAGCCACTTATCTGCGCGGCGTGCGGTTGGTACAGGTGCCAACTTCCCTGCTGGCGATGGTCGATTCGAGCGTAGGCGGCAAAGTCGGGGTTGATCTTCCTGAAGGTAAAAATCTGGTAGGGGCGTTTAAACAGCCGGAACTGGTCGCCATTGATACTCATGTACTGGAATCACTGCCGGATGTAGAAATTCGCTGCGGGCTGGCAGAAGCCATCAAACACGCGCTGCTGGCAGACCCGACCTTATTAGAGTGTATTGAAGCCATTCGTACAGGAGATGCCGCCGTTTTGCGGCGGGCCATTAAGGTCAAGGTTGATGTTGTAGAACGTGATCCCTACGAATCTGGCGAACGAGCCCATTTAAATTTGGGCCACACCTTTGCCCATGCGATTGAGAAAGTCAGTGATTACCAGTGGCGGCATGGCGAAGCAGTAGGTGTGGGGTTGGTTGCCGCTGCCTATCTTTCCGCCGAACTCGGCAGGCTAGGGGGGCAGGACGTAGAAAAAATCGCAGCAATCGTGGATGGTGTTGGTCTGCCTACCCGCATCAACGGTTTCTCGCCGGACTCGCTGTGGAATGCGATGTCCACTGATAAAAAGTGGAAAGAAGGCCGTACCAATTTCGTTGTATTGGATGGCATTGGCAGCCCGACAATCGTGGAAGATGTCACCAGGGATCAGGTTTTCCGGGTGCTGGAACAATTACAGGCATAAAATGTTAAGAATACTGCTTTTGCATGGGCCTAACCTCAATCTGCTTGGCACCCGCGAACCCGAAATCTATGGGGCAATGACCCTGGATGAAATCAACTCGCGGTTGGTTGCGTTCGCTGCGGATCATGATTTCATGCTGACCGCCAAACAGTCCAATCATGAGGGGGTACTGATCGATTATATTCAGGAAGCCCGTGATTGGGCGGCAGGGGTGGTTATCAATCCGGGCGGCTACACACATACGTCTGTCGCGCTGCGGGATGCTATTGCTGGAACCAGCATTCCAACCGTTGAAGTTCATCTGTCTAACATCCATGCACGCGAAGAATTTCGTCATAAATCGCTGATTGCGCCTGTGTGTATGGGGCAAATCAGCGGTTTCGGATGGTACGGGTATCAGATCGCTTTAGACGCACTTATCCAGAGGTTAAAACAGAAGTAACATGGATAGAAACGAATTACTGAACAAGATACATCAGGGACGCACCCGTCTGGAAGCGGCGCTGGCAAAATTCAGCGATGAACAAATGACCTCGCTGACTCTTAAAAATGGGTGGACTCTCAAAGATACTTTGGCCCATATCGGATTCTGGGAGCATCGGGCGGCTGCCCTCTATCAGATTCTCAAACGGGGTGAGACGCCGGATGGCGTTGCTACAGATGCTGAGGTCGATGCGCTCAACGCAAAAGCTCATGCAGAAAATCAGAACCGCTCTCTAGCGGAGGTGCGCCAGACCGAGCAGGGAGCGTATCAAGAACTGCTTGTTATCGCGGAAACCGCTCCCGAAGCGGATTTATTTGATCCCCAGCGCTTTCCCTGGACAGGGGGAGTGGCTTTCGTTGAGCATATTGCGGCGAACACCTATGACCATTACGACGAGCATCTGGCTATGCTCTCATAGCAGTCGGTACACGAGGGAACAGTTCACGATGACGCCGGAATAGCCGAAAATTTCGTCGTTGGGGCCGACCAGCCAACCCTGGACGGCAAAGCCCAGTATTTGAAATTCGTCCGTCAGACGTGAACGGTAGCCCTGGTCAATTGCTTCCTGAGTCCACACCGCCGGAGTCACCGCCCAGAGAGGGCTGTATTCGGTAGAAAGCGTCGGAACGCCGCCCAGCACATTTAACGCGCCGCCTTCTCCATTTAACACACTGGTCAAACCCTGACGCTGCGGATTCCCGACTCCGGTGGGGCCGTTCACAAAGGTATAAAGCGACTCAACTGCTTTGAAGCCGCCGTTGGCGCTTACGGCAATGTCCTGCAAGGCAGGCGCAAAAATCGCTCCCTCCAACCCGGCTGCCATTTCATCATTCGAGTCGGTGCTGATGTAAAGCACCGGACGGCTGAAGCTGAAGCCAGAGGCAAGCCGCAAAGTTACTGTGTTATTTACCGGACAAATCGCCGTGACATTATCGTGCACACGAGTGTAATCCACATCACCGCCGCAAAAATTGATTGAATCCGCCTCCCCACCAAAGGCGACAATCGGCGCGTTGTAAATCACACTGCCTATTTTCATCAGCGGGCTATAAAACACATCGCCGACTGCACCGGGCTGAAACTGGACAGGTGGAAAGCTGTTGGGCGGTTCTCCGGGGATAACAACACGTTCCGGGGAAAAATCCACTGTGCCGCGTTCAAAGGTAACGCTGCCATCTACATTGAGAAGCGCCGGGCGCACCGCGATCCCGACATCGGCATTTGCCAGCTTAGGAGAAAAATTAATCCCCATTTCCGACGCTTTACCCGCGCTGCTGGTATCTGTGATGATGTACCAGACGGTTTCCCCACTTGCCATCTGACCCCGGAAAAGTGGAAGCGTAACGGACAAGGTCTCGACATCCACCACGCCGGATTTCATGAATTGATACGGCCCAACATACTCAGGCTGCACGGATGACGGTGCCGGGCTGTGGTACTGCACAGGAAAATCAGCGCTCACGGATGCTGGAGAGGACTGCGCTTTGTCCCGAAAATCTTGCAGAGGATCAGTGGGTTCTTGAGCAGTCGTCGGGAAATAGAGCACGAGGAAAATCAGCAAGCCAAGAAGGGATGTATACCGCCTAAGCATCCTTGTGCCATCCTTATATGGTTTACTTATAGTTAGCCACGTTCAAAAACCAGTTTGCTGCCTTCAACGATTACACGAACGACATCCCCTGCCCCAAACTTTTCTTCCAGCAGGGCAGAAGAAAGCGGACGGGTAAGCAAGCGTTCAATGGCTCGCCTCAGCGGACGGGCGCCTTCGGCTGGCGAATAACCCTCTTGCAGCAGCAGTTCGCGGGCTTCTTCAGACAGTGTCAACGACAAATCCTGAGCGTCCAGACGTTCGGTTACTTCATCAAGCTGGATCATGAGAATCCGATTCAGTGCGTCCTTACTCAACGGTTTGAAAACAACAACCTCATCCAGCCGATTCATGAATTCGGGTCTGAAGAATTTCTTCAGGTGCTCGCTGTAATCTGGCAAGGCATCTGGCTGTGCCATGAAGCCAATCCCCTTGCCTACATCTTCCGAGCCGATGTTGCTGGTCATCACCCAGACCGCATGGCGCCCATCAACAGTTGCGCCGGACGCATCGGTTAGCCGTCCTTCGTCAAACACCTGCAAGAACAGATCAAACACCTCTGGTGCGGCCTTTTCAACCTCATCCAGCAGCACCACCGCATACGGTTTACGGCGCAGCGCCTCGGTCAATTGACCACCCCGTTCAGTGCCCTTGTAACCAGGTGGGGCACCGATCAGTCGAGCGGCGGTATGTTCATCATAAAATTCGGACATATCCAGCCGAATCATCGCGTCCTCATCGCCAAACAGGAATTCGGCCAGCGCCCGCGCCAGCTCGGTTTTGCCTACGCCGCTGGGCCCGACAAACAGGAATACCCCCATCGGGCGACGGGGGTTGCCCAACCCCGCACGCTGGGTTCGGATCGGTTCAACAACAGTTTTGACCGCATCCGGCTGTCCGATCACACGCTGGTTAATGCGATCTTCCATGTGGGCGAGACGGGCACGTTCGGTGGCGGTCAGATCAGTGACCGGAATCCCTGTCCACTCACTGAGAACTTCACGGACGGTCTGCGCGTTTACTTCCAGCGGTTTATCTTCCACCTCTTCATCTGGGGACTGGGTCTGAATAACGACTCTGGCACAGGCCTCATCCAGCAAATCCAGCGCCTTGTCCGGCAGGCGGCGGTCTGCCATGTAACGTACTGATAATTTCACCGCCGCTTCCCGTGCTTCCGGCAAAATCGTGACGTGATGATGCTGTTCGTAGCGTTTATAGACCTGCTCCAGAATCATCAGCGCTTCGGCTTCGCTGGGTTCGCGGATTTCAATCGTGCGGAAACGACGGTCCAGAGCCGGGTCTTTAGCGACTGCCTTGCGATATTCCTCAAACGTGGTTGCGCCAATGCAGGCGATCTCGCCGCGTGCCAGCGCAGGTTTCAGGATATTCGCCGCATCCAGATTGCTGTCAATGGTGTCGCCTGCCCCAACAATCGTATGAATTTCATCAATAAATAAAATGACATTACTGGCTGTTCGGGCCTCTTCTACAATGCCGATTAAGCGTTCCTCAAACTGGCCACGCAGGCTGGTCCCTGCCACCAGTGTCCCAATTTCGATTTGGACAATCCGCTTCCCTTTGAGTGGGGCAGGCGATTTGTCATGAGCGATTTGCCATGCCAGCCCTTCTACAACCGCCGTTTTTCCCACTCCGGCATCCCCTACCAGCAGCGGATTATTTTTCTTATTGCGCGTGAGGGTCCGGGCAACCTGGCGGATCTCAGCCTCGCGTCCGGTCGCTTCATGGATTTTGCCCAATCGGGCCTGCTCGGTCAGATCTCGTCCGTATTTATTGAGCAGCGGCGTAGGCATGGTCGTGAAGGGGTCAAATTCATCTTCCAGATCATCATCCCGATGAAATGGCATTTCCATTTCAGGATAATACAGATCGTCCGGGAAACTGGAATCATCATCGGCCACATCATCCAGATTCAAACGGCGCGTTAAAAATTCAATCCAGTATTCAATGTCCACATCAAAATCAATGAGCACACGAATGGGAACCCCGCGCCCCTCCTGCAAGATCGACAGCAGCAGTTGTTCTTCTGTCACCTGCTGGTCGCCCATGTCATCCGCCAGGTATACCGACTGCGCCAGCACACGATACGCACGCGGGGTAAACGGGGGATTCTCCGAAACAATATCATCGCCCATCCCTACTTCACGCCGGATGCGGTTTCGCACCTCTCGCGGGTCCAAACCTGACTCGCGCAGCATCCGCGAAGTAAACCCGCCTGGAATCCGGGTCAGGCCGTTAAAAATATGCTCCGTACCGATGTAATTATGCCTCAGACGTGAGGCTTCTTCTTTACTATCACGCAGCAGCGGTTCACAAAATCGGCGAATATCTGTTTCGCTCAGGTCTAAGGGTGAATTTGGCATTGTGTCCGACCTCCACTTAAAAATTATAACGGACTATCCCTGTTGATCGCACAGGAAAGTTTTGTGAAATCATTACCAATCGCCCCAAGAAAACGCTATACTTGTATAATTAATTTTCGGTTCCGGTAAGAGATGATTTCTTATGACACTGCCAGACCCCCTGATTGGCAAAAAACTAGGCGACTACACCATCCAGAGTTTACTTGGACGTGGAGGCATGGCACGTGTCTATCGAGGCTACGACACTAACCTTGATCGTTATGCAGCAATCAAAGTCATTAGCGGTGACTTCGCCACCGCCGACGAAGCCGAATATTCCGAGCGCTTCCAGAAAGAAGCCCGCGCTATTGCACGCCTGAGCCACCCCAACATCGTCGGCATTTATCAGTTTGGGAAGGCCGAAGGAATCTATTATATGGCGATGCATTTCCTGGAAGGCGATGATATGCGAAGCCGCCTGAAGCATTACGCAGAACGCGGCCAGCATATGCCCCCCCAGGAAATTCTTGACATTGCGCGAGACATCACCCAGGCCCTGGACTATGCCCACAGCCAGGCAGTGATTCACCGTGATATTAAGCCCTCCAACATCATGATTAGCGCTAAAGACAGACGGGCAATTCTGATGGACTTCGGGTTGGCACTGAGTGTACCAGAAGGCACTCTGGGAGATACCTTTGGCACGGCTCATTACATCGCCCCTGAGCAGGCAATTTCTTCCGCCAAAGCCGTTCCACAGAGCGATTTATACGCATTGGGGGTTGTTTTTTACGAGGCGTTTGCGGGCAAGGTGCCTTTTGATGAACCGTCTGCAATGAGCGTAGCGCTCAAACACCTGAATGATCCGCCGCCCCCACCCAGTCTTTATAACCC
>WBUL01000013.1 GCA_008933735.1 Anaerolineae bacterium
CTGCTCCGGCTGTTGAGGCGTGGGCGTGGGGGTTTGCTGCAATTCCTGGGGCTGTGGTGTATTGGACGGAAGCGGTGTTGGGGTATTTGTGGGCAGTGGAGTCGCCGTGACCTGCGGCGGTTCGGGGGTGCTGTCGCCTTCGCGTTCTAATGGCTGTTCATCCGCCGTCGGCTCAAATTCCACCCAACCGTGACCGGGAAAGTAGACTTCTACCCAGGTATGGGCATCGCGCTCACGCACAAGATACGTATTTTTCGCCGGATCGTACTCACCTTGCGAGAATCCTGCGGCCATACGTGCCGGAATGCCTTCAGTACGCAGCATCAAAATCATGGCTGAGGCGTAATAATTGCAGTAGCCTTCGCGCAGGTCAAATACTGCCCAGTCTACCGGATCAACGCCCGGTGGCGGGGCTGGAATAGCCTCATTATAGGCGATATTCTGGCGCAGCCAGCGTTCGATGGCTTTGGCTTTGTCGTAAGGTGTCACTGCACCGGAACCCGCGACAATATCCCTGGTCAATTGAGCGAGGCGAGGGGTGACCTGTTCCACGCCCTGTAAATATTTCTGCGTTACCCACGCCGGATAGTCTGTCCCTGCTCCACGAAGGGCATCGGCACTGGCGACGCTGACTGACGAAACCATGATATAGGTTTCGTTTTCGCGCACCGGGTTAATCGTCTTGGCGATGGCTGCGTCCACTTCCAGGCCCTGGTTCACACAGTCAAAACTGCCAGGGGCGGTTACGCAGTCTAATTCCACACGGACAGGTAAACCAAATTCAATGGGCTGCGGGGCAGCGTAAATCAGATTGTTGGCGGTTAACAGAATGCGAAAAGTCTGTTCAACGCTGCGGCGGCTGTTGGGGAGCGTATCCCCGATATTCAGGCGCAGCCCGTCATCTTCTTTGGTTGCGCGGACTGAACGGTTATGATCCCACCCGCCCATGCTGTACGTATCAAAAACAGTAGAGCGCCAGTAATAGCGCACACCCGTAGGGGCGGTCACTTCAAAAACAGGAGCTTCACCAAGTTGAATTGCGCCGCCCAATTCCAGCCGATCCCCACCATAATATTCAGGGCTGGAAACCCCTTGACTTTCCAGCCTAGAAAACAACCGATTCCAGATTTCGGTGAAGCGCGAAATGCTGTCCAGAAAGGCTTTGGAGCGCTCTAAATTGTCCTGGTCATTGCCGTTGGGCAAGATAAAACCAACGGTCACAAACAGAATGGCTAAGATTGCCCCGATACGCAAAAAATACTTGCGGATATTGCGCGAATATTTAACTCGGTTGCGATACCACTCGTATTCACGGGCATCCACATGGGAACGCACGACCAGCAGCATCGCCAGAAACACATAGGCGATGAGATAAAATTCCAGGTGGGCTTTGCCGTCATAGGAATAGTTGTTGATCACCAGCACCAGCCCTGGCGGAATCACGGCCCGCCATACACGGTCAAGACGGAACACATGCCAGGTGGAATTATGCCCCAGAAACCATAAAACGATCCCCAGGAAAAAGACAAATACCATGTTGTCTGTTCCAGCACCGCCTGTATTGATCGTATTGATCCAGTCGGAGTTCCTCTGAACAAAATCGGAGGTGCGTGAAATTGGCCCGCCGCCGTTTGCCAGAAAGAGAATCATGGTTCCTGAAGTCAGGAACAGGCCATAAATCGAGCTGAGGAGTATCGAAGCCAGTTCCGATAAGCGGCTCCAGGCCAGAATATAGCCAAAACTGACCGAGGCTGAAACCACAATTAACAGTGTTAGCATCCCGTCCGCCCAATCCGCTGTAAACAGCGCCAGCACAGGCAGCACCAGCAGCGACCAGACAATGACCAGCGCCGTGAAATCGCCGCGTGTCACCATTTGTCGCAGATTATTACGCCAGCGTTTGACCATACGTTGAAAGGGATTCGTCGGAGGAGCGGGTTTTCGTCTGGGCGCTTTTGCCATCAACTATTCCTCTATTCCGTTTGCATTTTAAGGGTGATTGGCGTTTGTGGCTACCGTCGTTCTGCCTACGGTCGAATTATTTGCGGCGTAAGGAAATTGTTAGAATACCATTAGTTGTTTGTTATAAAGCCGTAGCACCCTCGTCAAGTCATCCATGTCAAAAAATTGTAAGTTAATTGTATTGACTGGAGTGCCTACGATGCGGAAACTAGAATTATTGATAATCCTGCTGATTGTTCTGCTGGCGGGCTGCAACCTGGATGATGAGATTGATAGTACCAGCACCCCCGTTAAGGAACCTACCCTGTCGGACACTGCTGTGCAAAATACCAGTAAACTGGTCGCTGCCAGTGCCCCTGTTCAGAACTGCATCCATCCAGCGGGGTGGGCTGCTTATCAGGTGCAGGTGAATGAGAACCTTTTTACCCTTGGCACGCGCTATGGCGTGAGTGTGGAAGAACTGATGGCGGGCAACTGCCTGACCGATGTGACGATGGTAACCACAGGTTCGTTTGTGTATGTCCCATCTACCCAACTGATTGCCCCGCCGCAGACCATTTTACCTCTCGGTATCAGTGCGTTCATTGTTGATCCGGTGATTGCGCCGGCAGGCAGCATGGTGACCCTGGTCTGGCAGGGGCAGGGTGCGGTGATGAATGTGCGGGCTGGCTGGCTTTATAATGGGCAGTTCATTGAGGAAGCAAATCATTTGCCTGTTGCCGGCAGCATTCAACTTCCTGTTTTTAATGACGGGCGCGACTCGATGATTTTTATGGTGCGGGTCAGCGATGGTGTGCAGGAAGTTGCCGCGCAGTCTGTGGTCAGCGTGAAGTGTGCTGAAGGCTGGTTTTTTGCACCTGAGCCAAAAGAATGCCCTACTGCACCGCTGGTGACGACTTTCCGTGAGCAGCGCTTTGAACGCGGCACGATGGTTTATGTACCGGTACTGGGAATCATTTACGTGATGATCAGTGGGATGGAAGCCATCCGGGTGCAGGATGAATATATTCCTGGAATGCCATTGTTTGATGGGTTGTACCGCGCCCCCGATGGATTCTACCAGGCAAACGGCCCGATTTATTACATCTGGCGTAAAGATGGCATCCGTGAGGCGCTGGGTTATCCGATTGAGCCGGAAATCGACTACTTAGGGATGTTACAGCGTACCGTTACTTCGGGTGGCGAAACAGTGTATTTTTCTTCCAGCAACGGGTATGTCTATCAGATGAGTAAGGGCGCGGCCTGGGGCGTGGTTATTCCCCAGTAGGCAGCGCTAAATCCGTCCCGATAATCACCACCACATCCCCATCAGGGCTGCTGCCCTGACCCTGCTCCACACGTGGTTTTTTACCGTTATTAAACGTTGCCAGAATTTGTGCGATGTACGCCGCCGAATTGAGGTGGTCGCCGTAATAAATCACATATGTCTCGGTTACGCTTGGCGAGGTATAGTTGCCGATGTTAGTGACATCCAGACGGTAGGTTTCAATGTGTGTTTCCAGCGCGGCGGCGCGACCCTGAATCGATGTGCCATTCAGCACCGCCAGAATCGGTGCTTCCTGCTGGACATCCTGCGGCACGTTTGCCGGGTCGAGTGTAAATTCGGGCAGGATGATAGGTGCGTCGGCTGTTTCGGTTTCATCCGGGCAATTGGCGCGGAATAAGTCCGACACCAGCGAAATAATATCCGTTCCAATGGGGATAAGAATGTCGCTGCCGTCTGGTCCAGTTCCGGTTAACACTTCACCTGTTCCAATGGTTCCCTTACAGATTTTTTCTACGTCCTGGGCGGCCCTGGCGAGAGCGATCATTTCATCCAGTGTCAAATCAGTTTTGATATTGTTACTGACGGATTCCCAGAGCGTGAATGCATCACCCAGCAGAGCAGTGACCCCGCCAAGGCTGAGGGTTTTGTCCCGCACGGCCAGAATCACTTCTTGCTGGCGTTTGGCGCGGTCAAAGTCGCCGCCAGAGGTGGCACGGGTGCGCGAGTATTGCAGCAGGCGTTCCGCGGGCATTTCCTGACACCCCGCCTCAATATAGATCGGCTGGTAGCCGTAGCTCCCGTCCGGATATTTGGGGTCGTCAATGGCTTCTGGCGGGCAGACTTCAATCGGGCCAATGACATCCACCAGGGTGATAAACGAATCAAAATTAATCAACACGTAGTGGTCAATGGGCACGCCGATGACTTTTTCAACGGCCTTCATTGCGAGTGCCGGGCCACCGCCTGGATAGGCGATGTCGGGATTATCCCCGATGAAATTGGCCGTGTTGATGCGGCTTTCCCCGAATCCACCAGGGATGGATACCCATAGATCACGCGGGATGGAAAGCATCGCACCTGTTTTGGCAATCGGGTCAAGACTCAGCACAATCATGGTATCCGTGCGGAACTGACCTTCTTCGCCTTCGCGCTGGTCAATGCCCATCAATAGAATAGTGACGCGGCGTGGGTCAATTTCAATTTCCTCGACGGCTGCGATTTCTGTTGGCTGTGTGGAAGCAGGTGTTACTTCTGCGGTCGCTTCAACGGCTTGGGGTGTCTGTCCAGCGGATTCAGTAGGAACAGGTGTCGGCAGCACGGCGGTCGGCTGATTGATGTTTTCCGTCGAATCAACTGCTGGTTCTTCGGCGTCCTCAATCCCCACCACAAGACGAATGACCTGTTCCATATCAGTCTCATTGAGCGGCGTAATCTGATTCAGTTCACGCACCCGCTGGCGCGACTGCTGGTAAGAAAAATAGGCCCCGCCAATGGTGATCGGAATCAGCAGGAGTATCCAGAGCAGGAGCAAAAGATCACGGATTTTCATGAGGCGGCATTATAGCGGATTTTGGGGCAACGTGTGCTATACGACTGGCTGACGGAGGGCGTAGGAGAAATCCCAGACTCGTCAGAATCAATGCCAGCGCGGAGATTTTATCCAGATTGAAGTGATCATTTTGTAAGGCAGACAGAAAAGCCAATGCCATACCGGAAAGTCCCAGCGACAGCCATATCCTTTTCCCAGCCAGATGGTTTTGCAGGGTCAGAATGCCTATGACAATCAGGATAATCAGAAAAAGACCGATTGCCAGCATTTGCAGTTCATAGCGGGGTAAAACATTTCGCTGGATGTCCGGCAAATAGCTGACCATCCAGACCGGATAATCGTGTATATCCGCGACCTGTGGGCCCAGCAAACAACCCACTTTGCGGCATGACCAGCTTACTGCCATCATGACTACCGGCACTGCCAGCGCCGCACCATCCGTAAACGGCGCAAGGGGAACATTCCATCTGCGGCAGAGAGCGGCCAGGGCGAAGCCTGCCCCCAAAACTGCGCCCTGCCATGCCAATGCCCCGTACCATAATCGGAATGCATAGAGGGGCGCATCCTGAAAGTCGCCAAAATGCAAAATCACGTAACCTGCCCGCGCACCGATGATCCCCGCCAGGATTGTCAGCAGATAAACGTCAAGCCAGCGAAGCCAGTTTTCATGGGGCAAGGCCGTCCAGAGGATGAACCACCCACCGACCAGAAGCCCCGCGCCGATTCCAAGCGCGAAGATATATTCAATTCGGTGGATTTCAGGCAAGTTCATCGAGGTAATATGTGAGGTCGTCCAGGGTGACTTCCCCAATTTGCCTGAAGCGGACAATGCCATCTTGATCGAGTATATAAGTCGTGGGCAGATTGACCACACCCATAAAGCCTTTTAAACGGCTTTGCTCATCCAGCCCGAACTTCAAATCTGTGAGCCCGTACTCGTCGATAAACGCCTGAATCGCGTCAAGGGTTTGCCCATCATTAGGGTCGGTGATGGAAAGTACCACTACCTCAGGATGATCTTCGGCGAAGGTTTGCAAAGCTGGCATTTCGCGCACGCAGGGCGGGCACCACGTCGCCCAGAAATTAACAATGACCACCTGACCCTGAAAATCTGCCAGGCGGAAGCTGTTCCCAGCTAAATCTCTTAGGGGCGCATCCGGCGCCGGAGAATCCAGCACAGGCAGAAATGTTACGGTTGGGCGCAAAAATGCAGCGGGGGTAGGGTAGTGGAGCGTTGCTTCGGGTGTCGAATGTCCCGTACTCGCGTTATTGTTAATAATAATCAGGATCATACCCAACACCCCCGCCAAAGGGAACATGAGCAGCAGAATAAGCCCATAAGCGCGTTTTTTCTGATCCATTACGGCAGGAATCCAGGTAAAAAGGCATCGTCGGTCACTTTGACCGATTCCTTTGTGGTCATGTTGTAGTACCAGATTTCGGGTTTTGAGCCGGAGACCTCATGGTTAAAGCGCTGATACACTAACAAATTGCCGTCCGGGCTCCACTCTAAACCGCCGTGCGTATAGGACTCTTCATACACCAGTGGCTCAACTTCGTTCGTTTCGGTATTCAACAGGTAGATTTGAGCACCAAAGGTATAGCGGTCATCAAGGTAGCGGCGTGCCAGCGCGATATGCACTCCGTCCGGGTTCCAGAAACCCTGGATGTCTTCAATGGGAGCGCTTGGATCGCCTGTGATGCGGTAGCGGCGGCCTTCGCTCAATGCGCCGGAAACTTCTAACCCTTCTAACTGCGTATAAAATGTGTCGCCCATTGCCCCACGCACAAGAATCGGGTAAATCAGTTTTGTGCCATCAGCCGAAAAACTGCCTACGATACCCTGCATACTGTCGATGATCGCCGACTCGCCGGACACAAAATCATAGACCATGATGCCAGGGGGATTGGTAGAAAAAAGGGCAATGCGATTGCCGGATGGGGAAAAGGTTGGGGAATGTCCGACAATTTGTGAATCCTGAAACAGCGTTGTGGATTGAACGCTGTTAATATCAACGACCCAGATTCGTCGTGCTCCCACCACCCCTAACGAGCTGTTGTAATCTTCGCGTTCATAAGCAATACGTGTTCCATCGGGATGCCACGAGGGAGCCGCGCAAAACGCATTCGCACAGTTGGTAAGCTGCCGCGTGCTGCCTGTTTTGACATCGTAGAGCCAGATGTCTGCCGAGCCATCCTGATTGTAAATCGAGTAGGCAATCAGCTTTCCGTCGGGGCTGATCGCGTAATCAGCGACACCAAATTCGGTGTCGGTTAGCTGTTGAACTTCGCCTGTGTTCAAATTGTAAGACATCAAATTACGCTGTGGGGAGGTTGACGGAGAGAGATAGAGTACCTTAGGCAAATTCACGCGAAAGGAAAACTCAAGATCATCTTTCAGCTCAGCATTCCCATTATTCGACTCCGCGCCCTGCTTCAACCGCACCCGGTAGGTTGTGCCGCCCGCAAGGGGTTGGTCAGGCTCAAAAACGACTTCTCTGGTACTGCTCCAGCGAAATTTCCCGCTGACTTCCGGCTCAATAGAGAAATTTTTCTCTACGCTGTCCCGCTTCATTTCGTCGTAAAAACGAATGGAAATGGTGCTGCTGCCAGCCACCGCCGTCCGAGGTGCATAACTTTCTACCTGCACCCCAACGTTGTTGCCAAGCAAAACCACAAAGACGATAGTGGCGATCACCAGTCCCATTGTGCCAAGCGCTGCGTAATCCAGGCGATCCAGTTGCAAGGGAAGTCCTTAATTTTAGAAATACAGATAGGGCTGTTCGGGTTGTGAGGTCACTTCCACCGAATCCGCCAGGATAACGGGCGTATCTATACCGTCAATACTGCGAATTTCAATATGCCCTTTGACCTGAATCCATGTGTCCTGGGAAAATTCCTGTCCGGTAGGGAAATCAACCACCAGCCCGAAGGGACGTGCGTCAGCGACACAGCAGCTCATTGTGAATCGCACCACCATAAAATCATCGGTGCCGCGCAGTTGAGCATCTTTGTACACAAACCCAATGACATCGACTGCCTGTCCTTCAAATTCTCTCAGGTCGCTGCTCTGGCTGAAGGCTTTAATCCAGTCCAGAATATTGCGCTGTTCCGACGGAATGTCGATGCTGCTCTGAGATGTACCAAAATTGATCGTGGAAACATTGGTCGATAAGTCGCCGGAAATGGCGTCCGCGCTCAGGGGTTTTGATGGTACTCCCAGGCCAAAGATCAAAGGAATGGTGGCAATTCCCAGAAAAATCCATGAGGATAGACTGCCAGCGCTGGCGTGTTCATGGTCGTGTTCGTGAGAATGATCGTGATGATGTTCTTCAGGTCTGGTGCGGAGCAGGTCAGCCGCGTTGATAATACCCATTGACAGGAAAATTGCCGCACCTACCCAGGTCAGCCACCCGAAGTTATCCACGTTAATATAGTTGCCAAGCTGCCCGCCTGGCAGGGCAAGGTCAATGAAGTACAGTCCCATGATAATGAGGATGCCGGTCTGTACCCAGCCCTGCACCAACTGCCAGTTGATGCCTGCTTCATGTTCATGATCGCAGTGTTCATCGTGAATGTGGTCGGTCATCGCTTACAACCTTATGTTCAAATTGATCGCAATAGACAGCAGGGCGGTCAGGAGAAAGGGTAGCGCAATCAGGTAAAACACCACACGCCGTTTGAATACGCCGAGAAACATCATGGTAGATTTGATGTCCACCATCGGCCCAAACACCAAAAAGCTCAGGATCGAACCTGTTGTGAAGGTATTCGCAAAAGCTAATGCCAGGAAGGCATCAACCGTACTGCATACACTCAATATGAAGGCGGACGCCTGCATGACAAACACCGAGTTCACAGGATTGCTTGCCAGTGTTTCGATTTCTTTATCCAGGGCTAATGTACCCATCGCCGCTGCCAGCAGACTACCAAAAATCAAATAGCGTCCCATCTCAAAAAATTCTTCGTGTGCCAGCAGCAGTGCTTTTTTGATCCCCGGCAGGAGTTCCATACGTTCGGATTCGGCAGGCATCACAGCTTCCGAACCACCTGTAATCGGTACAAAAATCGCCTGTGGGCGCAGAATGCGCTGGGGACGATTTTGAACTGTAAAAATCAGTCCCACGCCAATAGCTACCAGCGCGGTCATAATGTAACGACCGTACAATACTGGCCCGGCACCAAAAGCGGCATAGGTACTGGCGACTACCACTGGATTCATAACTGGGGCAGCGAGCAAAAAAGCGATCCCCGTTGAGAGTGGCAGGCCTTTTTTGTACAGGCGGCGGGTAACGGGTACAACGCCGCATTCACACACCGGGAACATGAATCCGAGCATTCCGCCCATGATGGTGGCAAGAACAGGGTTGTGGGGGACCATGCGGGCAATATCGTCTTTGTTGACGAATGCTTCAATCAAGCCAGAGGCGAGTGTACCCAGGAGCAGGAACGGTGTAGCTTCAATAAAAATCCCCAGAAATCGGGTGGCAAAAATCGTTAGATCAAATTCCATACGTTCTATTGTATCCTTGCCTATCCAATTAATAACCCACTCTTTCTGCACGGTCAACACACGAGTTGACGGGAATAGAACACTCGTGCTACACTCGCACTGAAATAACCGAGGCGGCGATGTCTCTCGAATTTGACAAACTTATCGAACAGATACAGCGTATGGGGCGTTTTTCGGCATATCGCACGCAGGACATCAGCGAGCGCGGCCAGTATGCGCTGGAGATGCTGGATCAGGCCAATGACCTGGAGGAAGTGCAGCGGAAGATCGAGCTGGTGCGCCTGCGTGATGCAGGGTATCGCGGGGCCGCCCCATTTGAGGAGGACGTGAACAGCCGTTTTAATCGCCCAGAGGTGCCGCAGTGGGCAACGGTCATTGCTGTAGATGGGTCGCAGGTCTACCCGGATATGCATGGTGCTTCCCTGTACTACCTGACGAATATCGCTGCCTTTGTTTATTATCACGGCAGCCAGGAACTGCCGGAGCAGCTTTGCCGCCCCTATCTTTTTTATGCGGATTCTGACCTGCGTGAAGAAAACGGCATTGGGTCTGTGATCAAAAATACGGTGGTGAATGCGCGGCGTACCGTACAGGAAATTACCGCGTTGGTGGAATATGCCCATCTGCACCGTCATTATAAAGCGCCTTTGATTGGGCTGATGGACGGCCCACTGCTGTGGATGATAGGGACAGACATTACCGACTCTGTAAAGTTAGAAGCGGATTATCGTGGGGCGCTGGTCGCTTTCCATGATGTCCATGTAAACATGCGTGATGTACATCACCATAACGCCAGCATTGTTGGCTATGTTGATCGCCATGACAGCCGTTTTGTGATTCGCCTGCTGCATCTTCTGATGCTGGATGACCATCAGGTAAAACGCTCGATTGTCGAAACGGATGGGCCTTTTGAGGGTCTGACCGATGACTGGCTGTTTTCCAGAGTATTAAAGCCTGGTCAGCGCTCGGCGGTGATGATTCAGCAGAGTCCGCGCAACAAAAGCTATCGTCTGGATACGGGCCTAAACTACGAAATCGCCTTTTTTTACCTGAACGTGGGGTCATTTAGTCGTCCCCATGTCGTCCGCGTAGAAGTCCCCATGTGGGTCGCCAAATCGCCGGAGGCTGTCAATGAGGTTCATGGACTGCTGTTAGCGCAGTGTGATCTGACAGGTGGTTATCCCTATGCTCTGACTCGCGCTGATGAACTGGCTGTTGTCAGCGGGCAGGAAAAATACCAGCTAAATACCCTGATTAACATTGAGCTGCTAAAAAACCAGCAGCGTGTGGAAATATCGCCTAAACAGATTGGCAAAGGGCAGGCGCGGGCGGGTCGCCGCCAGCACCATTCTCAGCTTCGCAGTGGAATGAAGGAATAGACATGGCTTACGAAATTGGACGTGTTTTACGTGCCAGTACGGATGGTTTTACCTGTGGTACGCGCAGCCCGGAGATTGGACGCCCTGCTTTTGGGGCCTTTGTGCAAACCACAACCAGCGCTGTGGATTATGAACTTACCGTGATTGGGGTCATTACTGAGATTCGGATTGATGATGATCCGCTGATCCGGCAGTTGGTTATGGCGGGTGGCATGGAGGAATCGATTTTACGTGACCAGCGTGAAAACCGGATGGTGCCTGTTGAAATCGAAGTTCTGAGTGTGGGTTATATATATACAACCAAGCACGGGTCACAAATATTATACAGCCTGCCGCCGCGTCCTCCATTGAGCCTGGATCCGGTCGCGCTGTGCGGCGCGGATGAGATCATGTATTTCACGACCGGCCTGGATTTTGTGCGGCTGATTGTGAATGCTGGCGCCGTTCCAATGGCGGATCTGCTGGCGGCCTCTGTCCGGGAAGCAGCGCTGGCGCGTCCACAGGAACAGCAGCATGAATTTCTGGTGAAAGCCGGGCGTCGTCTTGCCGAACTGCTCAGCGGCGATCTGGCGATGCTCAAGCATGTGCTGAATATGATCAGTCCACGTTAGGGCTGTGTATTCTGGGTCACAATGGGTTGGATGAGGAGTTCGGGTGCAAACCGCCCGATGCGTCCCTCTCCATCGACACAGGCGACAGTCACCGACTCGAAATTCTTAAATCCTCCCCAGGCCAGCGAGGTTGTGGCCTGAACGGTGTAAAATTCGTCATAAGTCAGCGACCCGAATCCGCGCAGCGCCACCACATAGCTCAGACAAACCGGGCTGTGTGACCATTCCAGAACCATGCTGCCGGGGTCGGTGGTACTGGGGCGAAGGGGACGCAAGGAAGGCGGATTAGGGCCATCCGCCAGCATTTCCAGCGCCGCCAGCGCGACCTGCGTCGTGCGGCGCAGATAGTTGATGTCGATTTGTTCAATGGTATCGCGGGTAGTATGAGCAATTGTAGGGTCGTCTGCCGCTTCAATCAACCGCACTGCCGGATAGCCTTCTTCGCTGAAGCTCATGTGGTCGCCCCATCGTCCGGCACGGTCCAGGCGGTCTTCAATAATGACCGACATTCCCGGCACGTAGCGCGAAACCGCCACATCGATCATGCGGGCGATCATACGCGACGGGGACGATTCATTGGGGCCGGCGGAAAAAAGGCGCATCGTATTATCATAACGTTCTCCGCGCCGTCCAGTTGGGTTGCCAATGATGTCCATGTTCAGTACCGCCACTACTGGGATATTCTGTGCCTGGATGAAATCCTGCACAAAAGCCTGGCTGCCCTGGCGTCCGGTTTCTTCCGCCGCAAACAGAACAAAGACAATCGTAGCACGGCGCGGTTTTTGCACCATGATGCGTGCCAGTTCCAGAAGCGCCGCCACACCCGATGCGTTGTCATTTGCTCCTGGCTGGTAAGAATCGCCGACGAACCAGTTTTGCAGGGCGGTATCATAATGGGTGGTCACCAGTACGACGCCTGCTGCGGCATCCGTCCCCGTGACTGCCATGATGACATTCGACGGAAAAACTTGCTGGTCAGCCCATTCCATCGGGAACGTATGGGAATAAACATCGATTCGGATGTCCGGGTTGGGACTGGTGGCTGCAATGGCTTTCAATTGTTCCAGCAGCCAGTTTTCCGCCGCCTTAATGCCGCGATTTGGGGCCTGACTGCTCAATACATGCCGGGTTTCAAAGCCAACCAGGGTTTTGATATTCTCAATCATTGTTTCGGAATTAACCATTTCGATGCTGTTGAGCGGTGTAATGGTTTCTGATCCCGGCTGGACAATGCCAACAGGCGCTTCGACCTCAAATGGCTGTGCCTGCACAGTCGGGGGAGCCATCGCCGATTCGGGAGTGATGGTGGACATCGGCGTGCTCGGTGCGAGTGTTGGTGGGGCTTCGGTGGTCAGCGAACAGGCGAGCGAAATGACAACCAATAAACCAATGAAGAAGAGAAAATTCGCTTTCATATGTTGGAATTTTATCACAGGGAAAAGGCAGACTGCCCTATGCTTACCGTCCGGTTCAATGAATAATAGCTTACACTAATTGGACGATAGTTGAAAATACTGCGATTTTCAGGATGCTCCTATGATTAAGCTGCTGCACTTTGCTGATGTGCATATTGGTATGGAAAATTACGGCAAAACCAACCCATCCACAGGATTGTCCTCGCGGGTGATGGATTTTTTGCGGCGCATGGATGAAATGGTGGATTATGCCCGAAAAAACGACGTAGATCTGACCATTTTCGCGGGAGATGCGTTTAAGTCGCGCAATCCGAATCCTACCTTTCAGCGCGAATTTGCTTTCCGTGTACAGGATTTAGCAGCGGTGTGTCCCGTAGTGCTCCTGGTCGGCAATCACGATCTGCCGACGAATATTCGGCGTGCTTCCAGCATCGAAATCTACAACACACTGCGAGTGCCGAATGTGTATGTTGGTATGGAATATGAAGTGCTGTCTCTGGAAACAAAGTCTGGCCTGGTGCAGGTGGCGACAGCGCCGTATCCGGTTCGCGCCCAACTTCTGGAAGGCGAAGATGATACACATGGCATGGGAATTTCCGAACTGGATGAGCTCATGCAGGATGTTTTGCATCAGCATCTTGCGAAGCTGGCGGATCAGGTTGCCCAATCCGAGGAACCACGAGTATTAACCGGACATTTCACAATTGACGGGGCGGTCACGGGCAGCGAACGGCAGATTATGCTGGGGCGAGATGTAGCGGCACTGCTTTCCTCAGTAGCAAGCCCTATCTGGGATTATGTGGCGATGGGGCATGTGCACAAATTTCAGGATTTGACGGCGGGTGACAGATTTAAGCCGCCCGTCGTCTACAGTGGCAGCCTGGAGCGGATTGACTTTGGCGAAGAGGGCGACCCGAAGGGTTTTGTCTGGGTCAATCTTGAGCGCGGCAGTACAAGCTATCAGTTTGTTCCGGTAAAATCGCGGCCCTTTGTAACCCTGCGCTGTGATGTACGAACCTCGCTTCACCCAACCCAGGATGTATTAAAGCACATCAAAAATCATCATCTGGATGAAGCGGTTGTCCGCTTGATTATTACCTGTGATCCAGAAACCGAATCGATGCTCCAAACACGAGAAATTGAGGATGCGCTGCGGCACAGCGGCACCAATTTTATCGCAGCGATTCATAAAAATGTGGAGCGTCCGGCGCGGCTGCGGCTGGGAACCAATCCGGAAGGGTTAACTCCCCATGAACTGCTCCTTCGCTATTTTGACAGCCGTTCGATTGAACCGGAACGCCTGGACACCCTTCTGGAAGCCGCCGATGCCATTTTTCGCGCTGTGGATGAACGCCTATGAGAAAGGCGCTTTTCCTGCTTATCCTGTTTTTTCTGGCAGCGTGCCGGGGAGGCATTGACCCACCTAAAAACATTCCTTCGGGATACACTGTGGCTCAGGGGGATCGAGTAGCCCTGGCACTGCCGCCGGGCTGGACAGCAGTTCCTGTATCACCGGAAGACTTTGTCCAATTGGGCAAAGACCTTGAACAAACAAATCCCATTCTGGCAGCCCGCATGGATGAAATGTCCGAAGCGATTAAAGACGATACTTTGCGCTTCTGGGCCAATCATGATACACAGCCCGTAACCGTCAATATTGCGGCGGAGAGCGTCCCTGTATTTGACACGCTGGAAAATCACGCCCAGGCCAACCGCACTGGGCTGGAAAAAGCGGGTTTTCAAATTCTGGACACGGGCACTGTTAAAATAAACGGCAAAAAAGCCGCTTATACACGGGCACAGTATATGCTGGCGGTGGACGCGAACAGCGGTCGCATGACTTGGGTAGTGATTCAATATACGATGATTGACAGCGGTACGGCGTACAGCATCAGTTTTGGCACGCCGGATTATTTGCTGGGCGAATTTCTTCCCGTTTTTGAAGATATAGTGAATACATTTCATACGGTGGATGATTAATGCTGCCTCTACGTCTTGAAATCAAAAATTTCCTTGCTTATCAATCCCCTGATCCTTTGATCCTGGAAGACCTGCATCTGGCGTGCCTGACCGGAGAAAATGGCGCGGGCAAAAGCTCGCTTCTGGATGCAATGACCTGGGCACTGTGGGGACGTGCCAGAACCCGCTCCGATGATGAGTTAATTCATCTGGGGCAGGAAGAAATGATGGTAACGCTGGATTTTATGCAGGATGGTCAGCGCTTTCGGGTGACACGGCGGCGTAAACTGGGGCGGATGCGTCAGGATGGACGGCGCAGTCCAGGGCAAAGCGAGCTTTTCCTGTTTGGGTATGATGACGAACGTAAAGCTTTTGCTGCGATCAACGAACCGTCTATACGCGAAACCCAGATGCGAATCAGCCAGCTTTTGCGCCTTGACCACGAGATTTTTGTGAATTCGGCATTTTTGCAGCAGGGACAGGCCGGCGCTTTCACGACCAAGACCCCAACCCAGCGCAAAGAGATCCTGAGTGAAATCTTGGGCCTGAATCGCTGGGTTTACTATGAGGAAAAAGCCAAAGATGAACTCCGGAATATCCAAAGCGAAATCAATCTGCTGACCATGCGGATTAACGAGTTTGAGGAGGACATTGCCAAAGAACCTACCCTGCGGCATGACCTCAACTATGCCCGCCAGCAGCAGGTGGAAGTGCAGACCGAAGTTGAGCGTGCCGAAGCCAGCCTTGCGGAAGTTCAGGGGGCGGATCTGGAATATCGTCATGCAGAAGAACTTCTGGCAGCGGCCAGGTATAACATTCGGGAACGCGAGAAAGACCGTATTACACTGTTCGAAGAAATCGAGCGTCATCAGCAGCGGTTAGCCGCCTACCAACAGGTTGTCGCCAGCGCCGACTCGATCCGGCAGGGATATGCCCAACTGGAGGAGGCACGGTCAGCGGATCTGGCGTTGGGGGACAAACTGCGTGAGTTAAATACCCTTAACCAGCATATTTCCAGTTTAGAGCGCCAACTCAGTGAGGCGCGGCAAGAGATCGAACTGGAACAGCGCGAACTGCTTACCAGCATCGACAATGATCGCCAGATTGTCATCATCGGGGAACAGGCCAAAGCCGATTTGGAAGAAGTGGATCGGCTGATTATGCTGTTGGAAGCACTGGAAACTGAACGTGATTCTTGCCGCGAGAACATCAATGGGCTGAACGAGGAATTAACAGAACTCCGCACGACGAACAAGACCCTCAAGGCAGAAATGGAAGATATTAAAGCGCGGCAGGAATTGATAAATTCCGCCGCTGAACCGCGCTGTCCTGTTTGCCTTCAGCCGTTGGATGAAGCCCATAAGCAGGAACTTCATGACAAATTTCAGGCGGAAGGGACTCAGCGAGGCGATGCCTTCCGGGCAAATGCGATACGAATGGACGAAATTCGCGCCGAAATTCAGTCCTTAGAGGCACAAGCTGCCGACGCAGAAAAAGAGCTTAAATCCCTGCCAACCTTCCGCACCAGGAGGGGCGGTTTGGAACAGCAAATCGTGGATGCGGTTGAAGCGGAACAGCGCATCCAGACTTATCAGATCAAACTGGATGAACTGGACAGCATTTTAGTCAAAGAGCGTTTTGGAGAGGCCCTTCGCAATCAGTTACAGGATGCCTACGCGGAAAGGGATAATCTCGGCTATGACTCTGGGACGCATGATGCAGTGCGTGAAAACCTGAACCTTTATCTGGTTTATCAGGATAAGGCCAAAGAACTGGAGTTCGCGCAGCAGGCAATTCCTCAGGTAGAGGAAAATCTCCAAAATACACAAAAGCGGCTGGAACGGTGTGAAAAGAGCATTCAGGAGTACATGCAGCAGGCTGCGAGGCATGAAACGGAGCTGGAACACCTGAAGATCAAAGTTGCGGAAATGCGCCGCCGCCAGGAAGAACTCAGCCGCCAGCGCACCCTGCTCCGCAACGCTGAAGAAAAAGTGAGCAGTGTTGAGCAGCAGCTTCATTCAATTGCTCAGATGCGTGAGCGCCGCGCCAAAATGATTGACCGCAAAGCTGAGTTGCAGGAAAAAGAAGGGGTTTACGAACAGCTAAAAATTGCTTTTGGCAGCAAGGGTGTCCCCGCCATGATTATTGAAGCCGCGATTCCTGAGTTAGAAGATGCGGCAAATCGTCTGCTCAGCCGCATGACGAACAATCGGATGCATCTGCGATTTGATACCCAGCGCGAAAAGAAGACCGGTGGTGTGATGGAAACGCTGGATATTCTTATCAGCGATGAACTTGGCACACGCGATTATAGCCTCTACAGCGGCGGGGAAGCATTTCGGGTTGACTTTGCGATTCGCATCGCATTGAGTCAGATGTTAGCTCGGCGGGCAGGGGCGCAGTTACGCACGTTGTTCATTGACGAGGGCTTTGGCACCCAGGACGCCGTTGGTCGTGAACGGTTGGTTGAAGCCATCAACTCTATCCAGGACGATTTTGACCTGATCCTTGTGATTACTCATATTGATGAGCTCCGAGATGCCTTCCCCGCGCTGATTGAAGTCACCAAAACCCCTAAGGGCAGCTTTGCGACGGTGAGGTAATGTGCTGCTACAATGGATGACTTAATGCGCCTCAGCGCAGTAGCACAGCCACAGGTGGATTGATGATGAGTACTCTCTTACCCGCTTCTCACAGGACTCCGATGAAGAAGCACATCTTTATTTCCTACGCCAGCGCTGATCGTGCCCCTGTTGAGCGTCTGCATGAGCGGCTGAAAGCCGAAGCCCTGCCTATGTGGATTGATAACTTGGATGTGAGCGAAGGTTTGAAAGCTGGGCAACCCTGGCGTGAAGGATTGGCGGAGGCACTCCAAACCGCGTTGGCTGTCGTCTGGGTAGCGTCACCTGCCAGCATGGCCAGCCCCTGGGTACGGGCTGAGCTCCAACGGACACTAGAACTGGGCAAACCTCTCATTCCTCTGGTGCTGGATGCGGACTTTGAGCAGCATCCCGGTTGGCAGGAAACTCGTGCATGGCAAACGCAAGATGGCTACCTTCTGGGTGACTTACAGCGTATTGTCCCCGCCGTACTCGGTGAAGACCTCGCCTATCGCAAGTTGGTGAGCCAGCTCTACCAACAAACACAGTCAGCACGTATCAGCGGATTCTTCCCTTCCAGCCAGTTGGATGTGCCAATCAGTGGGCGTGAGGTTGATCTGAGGGCGGTAGAAATGCTCTTAAGGGAGGAGCGGCGTTTAGTTGTGCTGATGGCGTTGGGTGGCACGGGCAAAACACGTCTGGCGGCGGAGATTGCAGCGCGGCAGCGCACCTTCCAAGATGGTGTGGTCTGGCACAGGATAGAATCTCACAGCCGTGAAATCGACCTGAGCTATCTCATCCGCGATCATTTGCGCCTGCCTGTGGAGACCAACCACGACGAGGTATGGGAAATCCTGGGGCGCTGCCAGGTTTTGATTGTACTGGACAATGCCGAGTCCTGTACCGATATTCCCAACTATGCCCGCCGCCTGGAGCATTACGGGTTAGCCGGCGGTACGCGCGTGCTGATGACCAGCCGTGTACAGTGGCGTGAAACACGCAAAATCAACCATATCTATGAATTGCCTGCGCCTGATCTGAAAGCGGCAACGCAGATTGCACATAACATGGCACGCCAGCAGGGCTATGCCGATAAACTGATAGGGCAAGAACAGCCATTAGCGGAAGCCGCTCGCTGCCATCCCCGTCTGATCCAATACGCGATGGGGTGGCTGCACGACTATGAACCCACGCGAGTGCTGACGATGCTCCGCACCCTCAAAGGCGGCGAGGATGTGGAAGAGGCACTGGAAGATATTCTGCACCAGACCTTGCGCCAGATCGAAGCAAGCGTGGGCGGCGAAAAAGCAATCACTGACTTGAAGCGGCTTTTGGTATGTCGGGGCGGATTCACCAGCGAAGCGGCAGAAGCCATTTTGAGTGATCTGGCCAGCCTGAGCCTGCTGCGCCGCTGGAATCTGTTACATAGGGACGGTGAGCGTTACCAAATTGATGCGCTGGTGGAGGCTGTACTCGCACCCGACGAGACCGTCCACCCTGCACACTACGAATACTACAAAGCCCTAGCTGAGATGTATGATGCCAAGCAGGATTACGCGGGGTTGGATGCAGAGCGTGATAATCTTGAGGTGGCTTTTCAATGGGCGATGAACGCCCAAGATTGCGCCAAGGCATATTTACTTTATGAAACATGTGATGACTACGTAGAAAACCGGGGGCGGTTTGACGACATGCAGGCCTGGATTGAGGCGATTGATGCCGGATGTCGTGGGCGCGTGAACCCTGCCCAACAAGCGTATTTGGATACCAGTTTAGGTAATATGCTAGTGCGTTTACGGAAAGGGGACAGACTGGCTAATCTTAAGCGTGCCATTGCCTATTATGAAGCAGCGCTGGTCTATCGTACTCCCACAACAACACCGATAGATTATGCTGAAACTCAGCGCAGTTTAGGCACAACTTACTGGCAATTAGCGGAAGTAGAAGCACGTGCAGCCAATCTAAACCGTGCCATCGCCTGTTTTGAAGAAACCTTGACTTATCACACCCCTGTTACTGCCCCGATGGCTTATGCTATGGCGCAGAATAATCTGGGTACAGCTTATATAGATTTGGCGGAGGTGGAAGAACAGGTCGTCAACCTCAAGCGTGCCATTGCCTGTTTTGAGATCGCATCAGAATATTATACTCCTACTACCGCTCCACTGAGTTATGCCATGACACAAAGCAATTTAGGATTGGCCTATGAGGTGTTAGCGGGGCTGGAAGAGCGAGAGACCAATCTCAGACGTGCTATCGCTTATCTTGAACGTGCATCAGAATATTATACCCCCGTTACCGCACCGCTGGGTTATGCCATGGTACAGAATAATCTGGGCAATACCTACTGGAATTTGGCAAAAATTGAAGAGCGTGCAGCCAATCTAAAGCGTGCCATTACCTGCTATGAGGAGGCACTTGTCTATCATAACCCCACTACTGCCCCGCTAGAATACGCCATGACTCAAGCCAATTTAGGTAGCACTTACCAGGATCTGGCAGAAGTGGAAGAACATAAAGCTAACTTTAAGCGAGCTATCGCCTGCTACCAGGAAGCGCTGATTTATGGTACATCCACCACCAGTCCACTAGGCTATGGTGCAGTACAGAACAACCTGGGGCAAACCTATGCTAAGTTGGCGAAACTGGAAGAACGAACCGTCAATCTAAAGCGTGCCATAGCGTGCTATGAAGAAGCACTGGTTTATCGTACCTCTAGCAATGCTCCACTGGATTATGCAGCGACACAAAACAATCTGGGATTAGCATACTGGTATTTGGCAGATGTGGAAGAACGAGGTGCCAACCTCAATCAGGCTGTCACCTGCTATGAAGAAGCACTCATCTATTGTACCCCGACCACTGCTCCACTGGATTATGCCAGAACGCAGCATAACCTGGGGTTAGTCTATAGAGACTTGAAGGAAAAAGAAAAAAGCAAAACGTCCTTTCAGGAAGCTGAGAAATATTATCGTCTGATGGGAGAGGTAGAAAAAGCTGAGGGAGCACTGGCACAGATCAATTGGTTTGTTTGGTGGAAGATTTTAATTTCTATACCAGTTTCGGTGATAAGGTCGGTGTGGAAAGAATTTCTCCTCCTCCTCAGCCTGTTTCTGGCTTGTGCAGGGGCGAGTTTGTTCAGTGTTATGTGGTTATGGTCGCATATAGGTTGGGCAGCGGGGGTTATCGTCGCCGTAGTGCTCATTTGGTTGTGGTGGCGGCTGCTCAAATGGTTTAACTGGGATTAGGAATGAGCCACAATGAGCCATATCATCCAACATCACACTGAGGTAGGCAGCAAATCCCAGACAAAAGGCTGCTGCTCGTGATTTCTTGGTAGGGTATTGACGTTGTTGGCGAAATCAGGCGTCAGGAAAGCGGGTATGCCGTCTAGCCAGTTAATCTATCGCTAAAAAGGCTTGACAAGGCATTTTTGTATCGAATACAATCCCACCGACAACTGCACATTCAAAGGCGATGAACGGGAGTAGTAAACGCACTACTCAGCGAACCGGGGAGGGTGCAAGCCCGGTGAAGTGTCAAGTAGGCACCAATGCGTTGAACTCGCCCGGAAGCCGCACAGGGGAAATCCAGTAGTCTGTGCCGAGTAACGCCCGTTAAGCGTCGAATCAAGTGGGTAGTCTCATGGGCCCATAGCTCAGCTGGGAGAGCGCTTCAATGGCATTGAAGAGGTCAAGAGTTCGAATCTCTTTGGGTCCACTTTCTTAGTGCTACCAATGAGGGTGGTAACGCGGAGTCTCTTTCCGTCCCTGTCGTGTACGTGACCGTATGCGAAAAGGTGATGAAAGGGATTTTTTGTTTTTTTCGCATTTTGTATAGACTATATATAGGTGTCCTCGTTAGTAGCTGATTGAGAAAGCAGTCATGACCAAAACAGCAGAGAAAAAGCAGCGTTCGATTCTCGATAGTCTCCTTGATCTCTTGGAGACACTCGGCAAACTTCTTAAGCCGAACGATGCTGCCCGTGCACCCATTCCGGCTCGCACGAATCAAAAAGGTCGCTACAAACAAAGGTAACCTGAGGAGAACATATGACCGTCAAGCCTGCTGAGTATAATCCAAAACAAATTGAAAGTTACTGGTCAGAAAAGTGGGAAAGAGACGGTCTCTATCGCTCCCGCGTTGATTGGTCAAAACCCAAGCATTATGCGCTGACCATGCTGCCCTACCCCAGTGGGGATTTGCATATTGGTCACTGGTTCGCCATGACCCCCTCCGATGCTCGTGCCCGTTATATGCGGATGAAAGGTTATAACGTTCTGTTCCCGATGGGATTTGATGCGTTTGGCCTGCCCGCCGAAAATGCCGCTGTTCAGCGTAATGTTCACCCCTGGAAATGGACATATTCCAACATTGAACGGATGCGGAAGCAGTTACGCAGTATGGGCGCCATGTTCGACTGGGAGCGGGAAGTTGTAAGCTGTGACCCCAGCTATTACAAATGGACGGAATGGTTTTTCAAAGTCTTTTTTGATAACGGTCTGGCCTATCGTGGCGAAGCGATGGTTAACTGGTCGCCGACTCTGCAAACGGTGCTGGCAAATGAACAGGTCATTGACGGCAAAGATGAGCGCACCGGACAGCCCGTCATTCAAAAACTGATGACCCAGTGGTTTTTTAATATCACACGTTATGCGGACGAACTGCTGGACTACAGCTCACTGGATTGGCCTGAAACGGTCATCAACATGCAGAAAAACTGGATTGGCCGCAGTGAAGGTGCACAGGTCACGTTTAAAACTGAACACGGGGATGCCATAGAAATTTTTACGACGCGGCCAGATACGTTATGGGGCGCAACCTTCATGGTATTGGCACCGGAACACCCGCTGGTAGAGAAGGTCACCAGCGAAGGGCAAAAAGCGGCGGTTGAGACCTATAAAGCCCAGGTTGCCCGTCTGACCGAAATTGACCGCACCGCCGAAGACCGCGAGAAAACCGGCATGTTCACAGGCGGCTACGCGATCAATCCAGTCAACAATGAGCGCATTCCGATCTGGATTGCGGATTACGTGTTGATCACCTATGGAAGCGGCGCGATTATGGCGGTTCCTGCTCATGATCAGCGCGACTTTGAATTTGCCCGCAAGTTTAACCTGCCGATTCGTGTGGTCATTCAGCCTGAAGGGGAAACCCTGAATCCTGATACGATGCCCGAAGCACACTCGCACGAGGGGATCATGGTCAACAGTGGCCCGTTTAACGGAACACCAGCCACTAATGACAAAGGGCGGAAGAATCCTGCTATCAACGCTGTCATTGATTGGCTGGAGGTACAGGGTATCGGTAAGGAAGCCGTAAATTATCGTCTGCGTGACTGGCTGATCAGCCGCCAGCGCTACTGGGGAGCGCCGATCCCCATTGTATATGGTGAAGATGGCACAGTTGAATCGGTACCAGAAGAGGATTTACCTGTCCTGCTGCCCGAAGATGTGGAGTTTATGCCGACGGGCCAGAGTCCGTTGATGTTCCATCAGGGTTTTTTGAACACAAAGACCCGTGATGGCAAACCTGCTCGCCGGGAAACTGACACCATGGACACCTTTATGTGCTCCTCATGGTATCAGTTGCGTTACCTGAGCCCGAATTACGACCATGCACCGTTTGATCCTGAAGAAGCGGCGTATTGGCTGCCAGTAGATGTATATACCGGTGGGGTAGAACACGCGACCATGCACCTGCTGTATACACGCGAGTTTACCAAAGCGCTGCGTGACTTTGGTGTGTATGATGCCACTGCCGAGGCGATGCGGCGGCATGGCCGTAATCCTGAGGGGCAGTTTGATGAACCCATGCTGGTGCTGCGAAATCAGGGACAAATCCTGGGAGAAGCACGTCCGGGGCATTTTGTGATGGCGTCCGGGCATTTTGAAGGCGAAAAGCTGTTTGCCAACAAAGTGAAGGTGGTTGACCGCAACGCGCCTGTTCCTGCTAATTTTGACGGTGTAGCGGGAGAAATTATCCGCCGGACGGAACGCATTCTAACCGTCGATGTGAGTACGACCGTCGATGAAAAACTGGTGACGGTAGAAGTGCTGGACGGTGCCGAAATCGATATTCCGGAAATTGAAGGTCAGAATAACGTCAATCAGTTGAAACACCGCCTGGATATTCAGCGCATGTCCAAGAGTAAGGGCAACGTCGTCAACCCCGATGAGCTGGTAGCGAAATATGGGGCGGATACGGTACGTGCCTATCTGATGTTTGCGTTCAAATTTGAAAAGGGCGGCCCCTGGGACAGTCAGGGTATTCAGGGGGTGATACGCTGGATTAATGACGTGTGGGAAATTGTGACGACAGGTGCGCCGGAAGGCAGCCGCCCTGACGAAAAAGCGAACCGTGACCTGCTGCGGAAAACTCACCAGACTATTGCCCGTGTGACCGATGGACTGGAAAAGTTCAGCTTTAATACGGCTGTGGCTGCATTGATGGAATTGAAAAATCTGATGCAGGCCTCGGTGCGTGCCCAGAGTATCAGCCCGGAAGTCTGGCACGAGTCCGTCAAAAATATGCTGCTGCTGATGGCTCCCTTTACGCCGTTTCTGGCAGAAGCGCTGTGGGAACATATTGGCGAACCGTACAGTGTGCATACGCAGGCTTGGCCTGTCTATAACGCTGAAATCGCTGCTGAGGACGAAGTCACCCTGGTGGTACAGATTAACGGCAAGGTTCGTGATCGGATTCAGGTTCCTGCCAGCATTACCGAGGAGGAGGCCAAAGCAACCGCGCTGGCTTCGGAGCGAGTGCGCGAATTCTTGAATGGTGGTCAGCCCAAAAAGGTAATCTACATCGCTAAAGGGAACATGGTGAGTATCGTCATTTAGCGCTGTTTTTGCACTCGTAATGATCGCCGCTGGCATAGTTCTGGCGGCGATTTTGTTTCCGGGATGTGTTGCAATACAATCTGAGTATCTTGGACGGAGTGCTTGGAGTGCAACAGCTATGGTCACCACACGATCTATGGAAGGTATTAGCCTGGAACTGAGCGAAGAGCAAAAGATGATTCGGGATGCGGCCCGGAATTTTGCTCAGAAAGAAATTGTTCCAATCGCAGCGGAATATGATGAGTCGGGTGAATTTCCACTGGACACCATCAAAAAGATGGGGGCAATGGGTTTCATGGGTATAGAAGTGCCGGAGGAGTACGGTGGTGCAGGCATGGATACCATCGCTTATGTGCTGGCGATGGAAGAGATTGCCAAAGCGGATGTCTCCCACAGCACCATCATGAGTGTCAACAACTCCCTGTACTGTCATGGCATCATGACCTTTGGCACAGAGGAACAAAAGAAAAAGTGGATTGTACCTGTCGCCAGTGGGGAAAAAATTGGCGCGTACAGCCTGACAGAACCCATGAGCGGTTCCGACGCAGGAACGATGAAAAGCCGTGCTGTACTAAACGACGCTGGCACCCACTATGTGATCAATGGGCGCAAAAGCTGGGTAACTTCCGGCCCGGTTGCGGATTATATTGTCTTGTTCACCATGACCGAACCGGAAAAAAAACACAAAGGGATCACTGCCTTTCTGATTGATACCAGCCTGCCCGGATTCGTTCGCGGTAAAAAGGAACCTAAACTTGGCATCCGAGCCAGTGCAACCAGCGAAATCGTTTTCGAAAGTTACGAATGCCCGGTAGAAAATGTCCTGGGTCAGCCGGGGGAAGGATTCAAAATTTCAATGGTGGCGCTGGACGCAGGGCGGATCGGGATTGCATCGCAGGCGCTGGGTGTAGCGGAAGCCGCTTACGAAGCCAGTGTCCAGTATGCCCGCGAACGTCATGCCTTTGGGCAGCCGATCGGGTCATTCCAGATGATTCAGCAGAAAATCGCAGATATGAAAACGCGAATCGAGGCATCTCGCCTGCTGATTTACAATGCGGCCTTGGCAAAAATGCGGAGTAAATATACAGGAGAGCGCTACTCGACCGAAGCGAGTATGGCAAAACTGTTTGCCAGTGAAACCGCCATGTTTGTGACCCATGCAGCCGTACAAATTCACGGCGGGATGGGCTACAGCAAGGAACTGCCCATCGAACGGTATTTTCGTGATGCCAAAATCACTGAAATTTATGAAGGCACAAGCGAAATTCAGCGGATGGTGATTGCACGCAACGAACTGGGGCTGCGCTAATCTGCTGGAGAAACAATCTGGCGGTTTTTATGCGGGAAAGGCCGCCAGGACTTTGTAAAAAGCCTCAACATCAGCATTTTCCGGCAACCCTGCCACCTGCCCATCCCCCAATTCAATAATCATCCACTCGCCGTTTCTGCGTTTGGCGATGTCCATTGTCAAAAAGCGGCTTTGCACTTCTTTCGCCACTTTCTGGAACTGCTCAACTGGTGGGGCGGCGCTTGTATAGGTGCCTTCTTCCCAGTAGGGCGCCTGGCAAACCGGTTCACCATCCAGCCAGAAAATTCGATACTCCAGCGTGAGGGGCATCTTGCTTTTTGAATGGGTGCCGATAGATTCAAATTCGACAAATTCCCGGAAGACAATGCCCTCGTTCAAGTCCTCGCCCTGAAGCTCAATAAAACGACGAATGACCTTCTCGGCACTTTCACGGTCTCCAGCGCTTGGGATGAAAAATGCCTCATGCCAGTAATGTTTTTGCGATTTGACAAAATCCTTGATGATGATCGGCAGTGAGTCAAACTGCCTGAGAATTTCGTGCACGGCGAGAATCGGAATCTCGGCTCCGGTCTTGAGCCAGGTGGTTAATGGGGTGTGGTACTCAATAATCGAGTAGGATTCGGGCAGGTAATGGCAGTGTTTATACTGGTCGGGGGTGTTAATCAACCGCCAGCCTTTTGCCAGCAGCATGTTATACAGTCGGGTATATTGTTCTGGTTTGAGCATCCACCCCCGATACACAACCGTTTCTTCTGTATCGAGCTGTGGCAGCCCCGCCAGGGCCGCGCTGTTCTCCTGCAAAAGTGCCTCAAAGCTGAACAATTCATAGCTCAATCCGGCTTTCTGGGCGGCTTCTGCCTCTTTGAGATATGCTGCGTTTGGTCGCTTCACATCGAACGGGTCGTTACAGAAGAGGATTTTCATAGCGATTTTCACAGATTCGTTTAGATTCTATGATGTTGAGATTGTTTCTTTCGCGCAAGGCTGCGAAAGTTCTAATTTTTTAACCACATCAGGCAGTTCTGCCAGGCTTACGACCACTGCGTCAGGGAGAATCGTCAGGTGTTCTGGCAGGTGTTTGATGTTCTCGCGCATGGAAGGAAGATAAGCCGGACGCTCAAATGGATCAATCGCCTGAAGTTGTTCCAGCGGAAGCCGCAGAACGGTTTTTGCGCCGAAAAGGTGGGGATACAGGCAGTCATGATCATAGCGATCTCCGATGTGAATCCGCAGCGCATCCGAGTCTTGAAATTTCGCATAAAACTCCCGCTGGTTTTTGAGGGCTCCTGTGCGGTCAGGAGTCAAAAATTCATCAAACAGGTCATACAGACCAAGCGCTTTTAACACTGGGAACTGGTATTTGCTCAGACCCATCGTTGATACGAACAATGTACGATGGGTTTCAGCGGATAATTCCTTGAGGACTTCTGGGGCGTTGTCCAGCGCGGAAATATGCGGTGGGAAGGCATACGCAATGACCAATTTTTCAGCATTGCTTTCCAGCGTGACCCCATAACGGTTGGCAACCGTTTGGAAAATATCTTCCCAGTCCATGGTCATCGGGACGTTTTCGAGGGGGTGATCCAACCGTCTATCATGCTCGGCTAGAATGGCCGCGTAAAAGGAGTCGTTACAACCGGTTTTTTGTTGAAGTTCCGCGACGACAGCCGGGAAAATCACCTCGCTAAAAGCGTTGACTAACAAAGTGCCATCAACATCAAAAAAAAAGAAGTGTTTCGCGTGTCATTTCTTCTTGGCTCGATTATCATAGAGAGTACGATTAGGATGGAACAGGCTGCCCGATGCGTCAATTGGCAATCCTTCTTTTTTTGATATGCATTTTTCTTCCCGTTTACGCGCAGGATGATGAAAACGCTCCTGCCCTGCCAACACCACTGCCACGAGTTTATACACAGGAAGAAATCAATAACCTTATGGATTTGATACAGGAGAACTATGGTATTGGATTTGCATATCCGGCGGAATGGATTGCCAGCGACGCTAACGAGGTGATCTGGTTTGCCGATGGGCTGCATGAAATTCTTCATGCCCTGGATACAGCCGCTTATTATCTTTATATTTATGGCAGTGCAACGGATGAGGTTACCCCTGCGGAATTTTTCCGCCAGCATTTTGACCGCGCCCGGATTATCCTTGACCGTGCGACCTACATTGATGGCGGATTCTGGGGCAATACGCTGCCCATGTATGAAAACAGCCAGGTTGTGGGTTATATGATTCAATTGACTTTCCAGGGCATGGGCGGGCCGTTTGTGATTGTTCATGAGTTAGGGCATGTGCTGGACAGCCTGCTGTCGGATGTACCGCACACCCAATTTGTAGAGGAATTGGGTGGGGAATGGACAACTCAGAACTGGATTCCGGGGGTGGGGTATTCAGGAAATGAACGCTTTTTCCCACGTGGACTGGGCGGCCCGAATGAGGATTTCGCTGATACTTTTGCCAATATGCTGCTCGGCTACCTCTCTGAAGAGAATATTCCGGCACGCTTTGACTTTATGCAAAGATACCTGCCCACATGGTTAGAAAGCATCCGGGAGATGCCTGTTTCGTGATACAGTAATAAAAAAGGGAAATAGTGATTCATAAAAATGATTAAGAAAGTAATTCCTGAGCTGCATGGGTGGGCGCTCGACGAGAGTGGCAATCCTACTCCAGTGGGGATGGCACTGAAAAAATCCAAGGGCTACCGGTGCCCTGTTTGCCGGGGCGATATGCGTGTGCGAACAAAAAATAGCAAGCACTACTTTTATCATGAAAGTGTGGATGACTGCACTCCTGAGCAGGTTGCCGACGCGCTGGGGGGAAAGTGGTTATTGACCCTGCTGAATGAGATGCTGATCCGGCAGGAAACCTGCCCCGTCACCTGGGAGATTGAAGACCACAGATTTACGGCGGATGTGCTGTTAGGCGTTACCACCATCATCGAGAATTCCCGAACGCATTATGGCACTCCGGATATTGCCTTGCTTAATGAAGAAGGAAAACTCCGGGCGGTGCTGTTCTGGCGCACGCTTGAGGATGAACTCATTCGTAAATTTGGCTATCACGGCATTCCATCACTGGTGGTGCAATCCGAAACATTTTACAGCGGTCTTATCAATAACCACTTTGTATTCAAAACCCTGGACGTTCTGGGGGGGTGGTGGCTGGATAGGTTTTCGGATGCGCTGGTTCTCGAACCGGATACTGTGCGTGATTTGTTCCGCCAGATGGTGTCCGAGCCTCCATTTCACTTCTGTGGTTCGCTTGAACCCCTGGACGAGACTTCCTGTGTGCTTTCCTACAAAGCGCAGCACGTCTGGATGCCCTATCCTGTGTTTGAACTCGTCATCGGTGGGACACGAAATACCATAGGGGACATTACGATCATCAAGCAGACATGGCACCAGAAAGATCACAGCGAGATAGATATTTTCCATGTGACAAGACGCAAGCGGGATGGTTCAAAAGAGTGCGCGGTCGGGGTGCGGCGGAGTTTTCCACAGGTGTTCCAGGCGCAGCGCAGCACAATTTCGATGCAGGCGGTCAAAGCACACAAATCTGCCCAGGAAATTGCCTGCGAGCTAGCCATGCAATAAAAAAGCCGACAAAAAAGTCGGCTTAGTATTAAAAAAGTGACCCCGGAGGGGCTCGAACCCCCAACCAATTGATTAAGAGTCAACTGCTCTACCATTGAGCTACGGGGCCATTGACCTCAAATAGTGTAGCAAATTGATTGCGGCTGTCAATGCAAAAATCTTGTATTGGCTAGCGAGTCTGGCCCGCTCTCAATCTCCCTGTTTCTGAAAAATAACCGGATTCATCAGGTCATTGTTGTCCAGTACAAGATTGGCCTTTTCGCGGGGCTGGCAGGTTTCCAGGTAAATTTTCTGCCCTGGTAAATAGCGTAGCTCGTAATGTTTTGTCACTTCCTCAACGGAGCCGAATAGAACCTGATCCCGTTCCCGCGCCCGTTTTAAGGATGTTTCAAAACTGATCTCGACAAAAATTTTCATATCCCACTGGTCAATCAGTTCTGGACGCAGCAGTTTGTAATGGAGATACTGAACGATTCTCCATGCGATCGTCAAAAAGGGCGGTTTGGAAGGGGCGATTTTCTTTAAGGGGAATCAGCAACCGGGATTTAAGCACCTCGTAATCAAACGAATCGTAAAAATAGCCCTCCGGAGACAGTTTGCCACGCTGGTGGCGGATGTCCGGCGGGTTGTGAAATGAGTCTACTGAAGCACGGATAAGGAACGTCCCCGTTCCCGAAGGCGAGCCGCAAGCCTATCGGCCAGCGTCGTTTTACCTGCCGCGTCAATGCCATCAATCGCCACACAAGTCGGATAGGGATGGTCAATACAAATGATGGTTTCGGCAATTTTCTCTAAAAGATCAGTCATTTCTTGGGCGTTTGAAAAAGGCCTCCCCTTCCTCCGGGTCAAACGCCACCAACTCCCACCCCAGTTCTCCATATTTGTTGAATAATTCATGCAGCGCGGTGTTTTTCCATTCTTTCTGATACTGCCCATTCAATGCAAAAACCCGCTTGCTCTGTTCATCGTAGTGCCAGGAAATTTGCAGGTATTCCCATTTTTGCATGTTCAATTTGTCCTTTTTTCAAGAAATTAATCTTTTGCTCATGAGTTCCTTACGGAATTTTCAGCGCGGCCCCATGTGCGGTTAAGGAAAGTACCATATCTTAGGAACATCAGCAACGAAATGGAGGAGATTGAACATCATGTTAAGTTGGGCACTGTTTTTCCTGGTGATCGCGTTGGTGGCAGGTGTGTTAGGTTTTGGTGTTATCGCAGGAACGGCTGCCGGTATTGCGAAGCTGCTGTTCTTCCTGTTCCTGATCCTATTTGTAGTGGCGCTTATCACAGGTCGCAGTCCGGTGGAGCTGACGTAGACCAGAGGTGGTTAACATACCAGGCAGGGCATCCCCTGCCTTTTTGTTTTAAGCCCCGGTAATCTGCCCCGCTTTGACATGCCATAGGGTGGCTTTATTGCGAAAGGAAGCCGTGAAAATAGTGGGTTCTGTGGTGGTCAGCAGGGCCTGCGGCGCTTTTTGCACCTGTTCCAGCAAATAAGCACGGCGTAGTTCATCCAGTTCGCTGATCACTTCGTCCAGCAATAGGACAGGCCACTCACTGATTTTTTCACGCATCCAGTTGAGTTCCGCCAATTTGATTGCCATGACCGCAGTGCGGGCCTGCCCTCGTGACCCATACAGACTCAGGTCACGTCCGTTCACAAAAAAACGCAGCTCATCCCGCTGTGGCCCACTGAGAGTCATCCCTCGCTTGATTTCTTCCTCGCGGGCAGCCAGCAGCGCTTCCAGGTACTGTGGGGTGATCTGATCAGCGGTAATCTGGCGGTGCAAATCCAGACCTGGAATCCCGAATGAGAGCTGACCATTGCCCTCAGCGGTGGGTTCGAAGCTTGGCACGTAGGCTAATTTCAGCTCCTCCCGTCCGCCCGTCAGGTCAGAATAGATTTTGGCGGCTTCATTTTCAATTTCACGCAAAAAACGCTGCCGCCCTGCGATAATGATGCCCGCCGATTGGGTAAGCTGAGCATCCCAGTATTCCAATTCGCCAACCCGATTTTTGTTTTCGCCGATCTGTCGCAGCAGCGCGTTGCGACTGGTCAGGACTTTTTCAAACTGGGCAACTGCTTCTGCATAATCGTTATTAACCTGTGACAGGGTAGCATTCATGTAAGCACGGCGGCTGGAGGGCGATCCTTCAACCAGCGACAAATCCTGCGGCAAAAACATGACCACCGCTATCAAGCCCAAAACGTCGCTGCGCCGCTTGGTGACACCGTTCAAACGGATTTCTTTTTTAAAGCGTTCGTTCAGTGTGTTCGGGTTTTCCCTTAGCAGTGTAATTTCCAGCCGGTTCAGGGTGTGATTTGCAGAGAGAATCTCTAAACCAACCTGGGCAAAGGGCATGGGTTCGCCTTCCGTGCGCCAGTTAATCAACTGCTTATCTGAAGTTGCATAGGGAGAAGTAGAAGTAGCGGCGTAATAAATCGCTTCCAGCAGACTGGTTTTGCCCTGGGCATTCTGCCCATGAATCAACACGGCACCCGTAGGAATCGTCATTTCAAGACGGGTGTAGTTGCGGAAGTTTTTTAACGAGAGGTGTTCGATTTGCATACGTTATTTTGTGACGCCAGCGATGAATACCTCCAGCGCCATCTGGTCACTCATTTTGCCCGTTTTGATTTGAAAATCATAGTCTACTAATTTGCGGTAAATGTCTTCCAGCAGTTCCAGGGCAGCGAACTGGCGTGCCTGCCCACCCAGTTTTTTGGCAACGAAGTCGTGCACCCCAATGACTTTTGCCATCCCATCGGTACTGCCGTATTCGTCAATATACTCCCGTGCCAGAATCAAGAGTCGAAATTGGCGGTTAATCATGCCGAACAGGGAAAGGGGCTCGCTGCCTTCGTTCAAAAGCTGTCGAGCGATAGTGAGAGCCGTTTTGCCGTCCTGCCGTCCAATAGCATCCACCATCTCGAAAATGTTGGCTTCCGCTATGTAGGGTGTCAGAGTAGCAACATCAATCTCGTTAATGGGACGCTCGTAATTCACGTAAGCTACAATTTTGGCGATTTCACTATCTGCCGCCCGTAAATCCTTATCTACAACCGAGGCCAGCGCCGCCGCCGCGTTAGGTTCGATGTCGGCTCCAAATTCGTTTTTTGTATGTGCCATAATCCACTGGGTGAGGTTAGCAGGAGCAACAAAGGTTTTCTCGTAACCATTGGGATTTTCTTGGGCCAGCTTGAGCACGGGATTATTTTTGGAGAGCGTTGTGTTTTCATGGAAGACCAGCCGTGCGAATTCAGGGAGCGCGATCAGGCTTTCACAGAGCTTTTCAAGCTCCTCTTTGCCGGATTTTCCCTTGTCCAATCGGGCAAGCAGTCCTTCGACAATCACCAGGCGTTTATCGGCGAGGAAGGGGATCACGCTGACTGCGTTAATGACCGCCATTGGGGAAACGTCGGCACCACTAAGGATCGTCGTATTGAGTTCGTTGGGGTCGTTCATAGCGCGACGCATGGCCACAAGCTGCCCCTTGCGACTGTATTCATCTTCCCCGTGAAGGATGTAGAACGTGGGTGTGGGTTTAGCCAAAGCGTGTGTTTACCCGATGAATGGTCATGGTTTTTCCGGTCAGGGGCATCCGGGTTTCATGGCGGGTAATTTCTGTTAGTTCGAGGTCGCCAGGTTCGCCCAGGGTGGTAATGTGTTCCTGCAAGGCAAGACCCATTGGCTGCGATACGATCAATGCCCCAATGGTCAGGAGCATCACCAGGGGCAGACGATTCAAGATATCATTGCCATTATTTTTGGTGCCGCTTAAGCCGATGATGGCCGCTAAACTGGTCATCAGGCTGGTTGTGACCAGGCCCGTACCGCAGTTGGGATGGACAGCCCACTTATGTTCCCCGGATTTCATGCGTCGCAGGGCTTCTTCGGCGGCTTCGCGGACTTTTTCAGTATCTGCTTCCCCGTAGAGATAAAACCCGCTGCTGTCAGCGCGGCCTGCGATGCTCAAATTCTTAATGCGGCGGCTGAGCATATGAATCGTCGCATGTTCCAGACCATGATTGCGGCGGACACGGCGAACAAAGGGCAGGTTTAGAACCGGACTGGAGAATTTTGCTAAACTTTCAATCATGTGGGAAACCTTCTACCTATGGGCAGCCTGTGTTCAGTGTAATCCGTTCAACAGGACTCGGCAATAGCCACCGGGCATTTTCTAATCGGATTTCTATACGCTCATCTTGTTAGTAGCGACCAGATCAGATCCGTATCCGCCAGATTTTCAACTACGTGTGTTGGATGATATCCGGCCAGAGCATCTGCTGAGTAGCGCCCCGTCGCAACTGCCAGCACATTGGCCCCGCACGCCTTTGCACAGGCAATATCTTCCGGGGTATCGCCGATCATCCAGACCTGTTCGGGAGGATAGCCGAAGGTTTGCTTGGCGCGTCGGAGCGCAATCGGGGCCAGGTCGCTGCGGTGAACTGCCTCTGAACCGAATACACCAAAATGAAACGCCGTCGGTTCGTATCCGGCAGCGCGAAGTTTAATACCAGCCGAGGTTGGCATGTTGGCTGTAATCAGCCCGACGGCCATCTGGGAATTGTCCAGACAGCGTTGCAGCAATGTCTGTGCCCCGGCACAGGGACGTGTCTCGAAATTGTCGATGATCGCTTCCAGGTGATGTGCCAGAACGCCGTCATAGCGTTTCAACTGTGTCTGGATGACTTCTGGCACAATGAGACCTTCCAGCGTTTCCAGCAGCATTTGCCAGTCGGTTTTGCCGCCAAACTGAAAGCGGTCAAGGGTGCCAACTGTACCAAAAACTTCCTGCATTGCGAGGCGGGTCGCGGCAGCACCCGCCCCCTTTGAAAGCAAAAGTGTCCCGTCTATATCAAACAGGATGAGTTTCATATCACCCAATGACCGTAATGTTTCCGTAACGTTGGTATCAGATATTCTTCAAACGAGCGCCGTTGATCATAATCTGGCTGCCAACTCCAATCCTGACGTGCCCGGCTGTCGTCCATCTCCGCCGGCCAGCTATCCACAATGCCCTGCCGTTTGTCATCGACATTATAGGTAATGGAGGTAGTGGGAAAGGCTGTTTTGACAATCTGCCCCACCGCTTCCGCCGATACGCTGAAACTGGTCACGTTGTAGATGAGTCGTGACAGATTTTCGCGGGGGGTTTCGGACAGCATCAATAAGGATTTGATGGCGTCGGGCATAACCATAAAGGGAATGATCGCATCCGGTCTGACGAACGATGCATAGGGTTTGCCCTGGGCGGCTGCGTGCAGCATTTCCGGTACAAAATCGCTGGTGCCGCCGCTCGGAATTGTGTGGGCACTGATCAATCCCGGAAAACGTAAACAGCGAAAATCAACCCCGTAGGGTTCGGGGGTCGCGGCAAGCTGGCGATAGTGCGCGGCATAATAACGCCCTAGATGCTCGCAGTACAGCTTATTGCATCCGTACATGGTGATCGGCATGTTATACAGATCTTCGGTGACCGGTGGGATTGCCGCTTTTGTTTTTAGATCGGGCACGCCGAACACCGCGATTGAACTGGGGAAAATGAACTTCACCGCGTTGCCCTGCCAGCGCGACTGTTCTATAGCGAGGTGCAGCAGATTGATTGTGCCCTGGACGTTGACCTTATGGGCGGCTTCCGGTGTGAATTCAGCGCGGGTCGAAAGCAGGGCCGCCAGATGATAGATCGCGCTGATCTCATACTCACTCATCAGGTATTCAAGCAGCCGATTATCCAGGATGTCACCCACGATGGCGCGTTTGACCATCGGCTGTAAGGAGGAATCTAATTCTTTGATGTCCAGGGCAAGAATACCGCTGCGATTAGCGTTCGCAATGTGCGTGATCAAACCATGACCTACTTCACCGTTGGCTCCGGTGATGAGAATAACCTTTTTACGCATGTCCAGATTCCCCTTTTACAGCACGCCGAGTTCCCGGCCTACGGTCTGAAGCGTTTCGAGGGCCTGTTCCAGGTCATTCTGGCTATGGGCCGCTGTATTCATCAGGCGAATACGTGCTTTACCCTTCGCTACCGTCGGGTAGACAATCGCCATCGCAAACATGCTGCGCTCGAAAAGCGTGCGGCTGAATTTCTGTGCCAGCGCTTCCTCGCCAAGCATCAGGGGGATAATGGGGGTATCACTGTGACCAATGTCAAAGCCAAGCTTGGACATTTCCTGCTTCATGAAACGGGTATTCGCCCAAAGACGATCAACCAGCTCGGTGGAATTTTCCAGCATGTCCACTGCCTCCAGGCAGGCTGCCGTATCAGGAACGGTCATGGCACTGGAAAACAGGAAGGGGCGTCCGCGCTGACGCAGCCAGTCGATAATGACTTTTTTGCCCGCCACAATGCCGCCGACCACACCAAACGCCTTGCTCATCGTTCCCACTTCAATATCAACCTGCCCATGCAGACCAAAGTGGTCAACAATACCGCGCCCCCCTTTGCCGAGCACGCCTTCGCCGTGAGCATCATCAATCATCAGCAGAATACGGTGTTGGTTGGCGATTTCGACCAGTTCCGGCAGAAGGGCAATATCACCATCCATGCTGAAAACACCATCACTGACAATTAAACGCCGCCCATATTCGGTTGTATTTGCAATCTGGCGGCGCAGGTCATCCATGTTGTTGTGTTCGTAGGCCACAATCTGAGCGCGGCTCAGGCGGCAGCCATCAATGATGCTGGCATGATTCAACTGGTCAGAAAAAATGACATCGCCTTTGCTGACCAGCGCTGGGATCGTTGCCAGATTAGCGGTGAAGCCGCTTTGCAGGGTAATAACCGCTTCTGCTCCCTTAAATTTTGCCAGCCGTTCCTCAAGCTGGTTGTGCAGTGTCATGGTGCCTGCAATCGAACGGACTGCGCCTGGCCCAATGCCATAAGTGTCGATGGCCTTTTTTGCTGCTTCGCGCAGACGCGGATGATTCGCCAGCCCAAGATAGTTGTTGGCGCAGAAATTCAGGACATTTTTGCCATCCACCACAATGCGGCCATCCATCGGGCTGCCAATCGTGCGAATGGTGTTATAAAGCCCCTGCACCTTGAGGGAATCAATTTCCTGTTCCAGCCATTCCGTTTTGGAAGTTGTCGTGTAATCCATCAAAGCCTCTTTTTTGGACTTGAGTTTATAAACTGCCCTCATTATACCCTGTTAATGGAGCAGGCTTTGAAGTGTGGTGTAATCCAGATTTCCGCCGCCAATAATCACAACGGTTGTTTTCTCATCCGAAGGAATCTGGCCCGAACGCAGCGCAGCAACCCCGACCGCCGCCGCTCCCTCGATAACCCAATTGTGCGTCTCCAGCATCCAGCGAATGTTTTCCCCCAGCAGGTTTTCCTCCACCAGCAGCACCTGATCCACGTACTGTCGGCACATTTCGAGCGTCATCGAACCAGGTTCAATCTCACCCTCCAACCCTTCCGCGATAGTTTCGGCGGCACGAAACTGCGTGTTATACAGATAGTTGTACATTGCAGGGGTAGCAGTCGATTGAACGCCAATGACTTCACAGTCGGGATTCATCAGCTTGCACACCAGCGCGATCCCCGCAATCAATCCACCGCCGCTGACAGGAACAATCACGCGGTCAACACGGGGAAGCTGTTCAAAGAATTCCATTGCAATCGTTCCCTGTCCGGCGATGACCTCCCGATGATTATAAGGGGAAATGTAAGTCCTGCCTGTGATATGCTGCTGCTCCAGGGCAAAAATTTCCGCCGCCGTGTAACCTTCCCCATGCAAAATGACATTTGCGCCATACCGTTCGGTTCCCTGAACTTTGCGCTGGGGAGTGTGCTTTGGCATGACCACCGTTGCCGGGGTGTGAGTGAGTTGGGCTGCGTAGGCAACCCCTTGAGCATGATTGCCCGCCGATGCGGTGATAATGCCCCTGGCACGTTCCGCCTCAGACAGATTCAAAATCGCGTTCAGGGCTCCGCGTATTTTAAATGAGCGTGTGAAGTTCAGATTTTCCAGTTTAAAAAAGGTGTTTTCGCCTAAACCATCAGCTTTCTCAATTGGAGTGGGATAAAAATGCTGGTGAATACGTTTTTCAGCCTTAATAACATCAGCAAGCGTTGTTGTCATGAACAAAGTTCCTCGGTTGTCTTGACCAGTTGTTCCAGTTTGCGGAGGCTGGCTTTTAACTCATCGGTGCTGTTGCCGGGATGTGCCAGTACACGGGTCACGATGGGTTCAAAATCATGAGGGCGCAGCGGGAGTGTCATGGCAGCTTTGACCGCACCTTTTTCGTTCATCCAGTAGCGCTCATTCAGGGCGAAGATCACCTGCAAAAGGCAGGCCGCGCACCGGAAAAAACCGCCAACGACATGAAACACATCCCCTCGCTCGACGGATTTTCGGCTGGTTTCCAGTGCGAAGTCAGCTTCCCATAAGTTACCGATCAAGGCTTTTTTGAGCTCGACCGGGTACGGGGTTGTCATCAGCTTGAGGTGTGCCAACGCGCCATGTGGGTCAAACAGCGGCTTGCAGTAGAACACTTCGCCCATATAGATGTGATTGTGAAACCCATGTGGATGGCCGGGTTGGTAATGAACGGTCGGGCGACCGGCACGGCATTCGTAAATTTCGTGGCTGACGCGCTCAATGCTGCGGTAAATCCAATCCACCCGCTGTCCTTGAATTGTCAGCCATGCGCCCCCGTTAATCCAGGGCCCCCATGCCCCCAGATCTGTGACTGCCTCCCCTGAATGGCTGTCATCCAGTGTTTTAGCCAATTCGCGCAGGTCAGCAGGTGAAAATGGGCTGTTTGAACGATAATAAATGCCTATATCGAGATCAGAGTCTGCATGAGCTTCACCGCGTGCCCATGACCCGCCCAGCACAACGGCTGCAATCCCCTTGACTTTACCGAGTTCACTGGCGATTTGCTGTGCAAAATCGATCATTGTTGCCGTTTCAGCACTTCAGATTTTAACTGTCCGCAGCCTGCCTGAATATCAATGCCGCGCCGCACGCGAATGGTACAGGATACCCCAAATTCAGCCAGCGTATCAACGAATTTTTGCACCTGTGCCGGGTCTGAAGGCCTGCCAGTGTAGCCATCTGTGGGATTGAGAGGAATGGCATTCACATGGCATTTTAAGCCCTTCAACAGCCTTCCTAATGCCCTGGCCTGTTCCACTGTGTCGGTTCTGCCTGCGATTAACGCCCACTCAAAGGTGATACGGCGTCCTGTCTTTTCGACGTAATAGCGGCAGGCGTTTATCAGCTCTTCCAGAGGCCAGCGTTTGTTGATGGGCAGCAGGGGTGTACGCTTGTCATCGGTGGCAGCGTGCAAACTCACTGCCAATCCCACTTGCAAACCCTCATCGGCGAATTTTTTCATGGCCGGAACCAACCCGACGGTGCTGATTGTGATATGGCGCTGCCCGATACCTAATCCTTGGTATGAGGTCAACAGGTCAATAGCCTGTCGTGTGGCGTCATAATTGTGAAGCGGCTCGCCCATGCCCATCATGACGATGTTGCTCAGGCGTTTCCCTTCAGCCTGCAAGTTTCGTGCCAAAAACAGTGCCTGTTCCACGATTTCTCCGGCAGTCAAGTGCCGCGCAAAGCCCATCTGCCCTGTCGCGCAAAAGACACAGCCCATCGCGCAGCCAGCCTGGGTGCTGATGCAGGCTGTCTGCCGCCCGTCCCCGTAGCCCATCAGAACTGTCTCAATCAACTGCCCATCCGTCAGGCGAAACAGGTATTTGGCGGTGTACCCGTCGGAGGAGTGTTTTTCCGCCGCCAGAACCAGTGTCCCCATATAAGTTTCTGTGTTGAGCTTTTCGCGCAGATTTTTGGGTAGATTGGTCATCTCATCCGGGTGGCTGACCTTGTGCTGGTACAGCCATTCCCAGATCTGGCTGGCGCGGTATGCCGGTTCGCCCCAGCTTTCAACCAGATTCTTAAGCTCATTCCGGGTTATGTTGTAGAGGTTTATTTTTTCCATCTGCTTCTCGCTGCAATCACCAGCGCTGGAAGAATAATCGCGGCTGAACCACAGGGCAGGCCGCCTCCGCTGTCATCGTCAACAGGGACGGGAGGTGTAGCCGTGGGAATAACGGTGGGCAAACTGCCAGGAGGGAGAGGTGTATTGCTGGCAGTCGGCGCGGTCGTTGGGGAAGTCGTCGGGGCGACAAATACGGTTGGGCGGTCACGTCCTGTCAGGGATGTTGAAGTAGGGGTCAGGGTAAAAGTTGAGGTGTTGGTTGGTGTGCGGGATGGGGGAATTAGGGTAATTGTAGCAGTTGGTGTGACGGTTGGCGTGGTTTGCAGATAGGGATTCCAAGTGGCCGCACGTTCTGCCTGGCGGGATTGCAGCCAGATGCGCCAGGAGCGGTACATATCCTCCAGAGTTGTCCCTGTGATTTCCTCAAAAGCCGCGTCGAAACTTTCCGCCCGATCCAGGGAGAGCGCCAGTTTGAACGGTGTTTCTGCGCCATAAGTATCCGCCAGATACAGCAGCAGAAGGTAGCTTTGCGCTTTCCAGATGTCCTGCTGTTCGGGGGTAGCGCCCGACCTCAGAGGAGTCTGTAGCTGCGGCAGGCCAATTAATGCGCCGCGTGTATCTGCCTGCTGCGCCACCACCAGTTCTCGCAGCCCTGGGTAGGGGCGATACAGAAGTGCTAGCCCTTCCTCAAACCAGGCTGGAACGGTCACCGTCCAGTAGCTTCCGTAGAATTCCGTCACGATTTCGTGCATTAGCTGGGCTTCCAACGTATCAAATGCAGCGTCGGCCCGCTGAATAAAACGCAAATCGATCTGCTGTAATAACGCTTGAACCGATTCACGGGAGCAGGAGTAGGTATCACTTCCTCGTGTAATGGAGATTTCCTGTCCGGTTTCCTCATCCAATTTGGTGTCACAAAATCTATAGTCGCTGTCAAAGATGATAAATTGAAAAGTTTCATCTAATCCGGTTTGTGACTGGAGCAGCGTATATACCGTCAGCAGATTGCCACGCAGAATATCAATGCCAAGTGAAGGGTTGTACCAGTAAAAAGTGATAGGTGAATCGCCTGCCTGCTGCCACTCGCCAATGGTGTTTGGCGGCACAGGCAAATATTCCTGGGCAATCGTGTACGTTTTGCCATTGGTGGTAATAAGTTCCCAGCGATAACTCAGAGGTTCAAAGAGGCGTGGCACGTTTGCGGCGTTAAGCGCCTGGTCAATCTGTACTTCAACAAAATCTAACCCTTCGCCAATGAGATTTTCATCCAGATTGACGGAAATTGTTCGTTCAAAACCATTTGCCTGGTATAAGGAGAGCGCCGCCGATTCAAAACTCTGGCGGTTGATGGCAAATGTGGCACGGAAGCGAATCGCAGCAGGCAGAAGCATATCAACTCCAGTGTTTGTAATGAGTGACCCGTTCGGTGTCGGCGTCATGTCCTGGGCGTGCACAATTCCAGAAAGCAAAACCCAACTCAACAGCACGAATAAAAGACCGCGCTTGATCATGCCCTGTCCTTAAAAACTGCTAACGTGTTTTATTCTAGCAGAAACAGGATAATTCAGAGGGGCGAATCAAAGTTCGCCCCATGAGTTGGTTATAAGAGGTCTGGGATTTCTTCGGGGTTGCTGGCGACTTTGACACCGACAGAATTGAATTTTTCAATTTTTTCCGCTGCTGTGCCCACGCCGCCTTCGATAATGGCACCCGCGTGACCCATTGTTTTGCCTTCCGGTGCCCTTTGGCCTGCAATAAATGCGACCACAGGCTTGGTCATATGTTCTTTGATGAAATCCGCCGCCTTTTGTTCGTCCGTGCCGCCGATTTCGCCGATCAGCACGACTTTTTCGGTATCTGCGTCTTCCTCAAACATTTGCAGCACATCAATAAAACTCATGCCGTTCACAGGGTCTCCGCCGATGCCAACACAGGTGGTTTGTCCGATACCGCGTTCGGTCAGGGCGAAAACGGCTTCGTAGGTCAGGGTGCCGCTTCTGGAGACTACCCCTACCGGGCCCGGTTTGGCAATAAATCCGGGCATGATGCCAACTTTGCTCTGTCCGGGTGTGAGCAGACCGGGGCAGTTTGCACCCAGCAGTTTGCTGGTGCTCTGGTCAAGCACGGCGCGGACTTTCATCATTTGCTGGACGGGAATTCCCTCGGTAATGGCGACGATAAACTCAATCCCTGCGTCGATGGCTTCCAACATGGAGTCGGCTGCAAATCTTGGGGGGACAAAGATGACCGCGCAGTTCGCACCGGTCGCTTCCTTGGCAGCAATGACCGTATCAAATACAGGTTTGCCTTCTACCCACTCTCCACCTTTGCCAGGGGTTACACCGCCAACAACGTTGGTGCCGTACTCTATCATTTGCCTGGTATGGAAAAGCCCTTGTTTGCCCGTGATTCCTGTGACAAGGACTTTGGTATTTCGGTCAATTAAGATCGCCATGTTATGCTCCCTTCACCGCCGCAACCGCTTTCTGGGCTGCTTCTGAGAATGACCGTGCGCTCTGAACGTTCGGGAGATTGGCGTCATTGATGATTTTCAACCCTTCATCCTGATTTGTTCCCGTCAGACGAATAATCATTGGCAGATCAGTTGGTACTTCGGCCAGCGCTTGTAATATCCCCTTGGCGACTTCATCGCAGCGGGTAATGCCGCCAAAAATATTAATCATGATGGATTTTACCGCCGGGTCAGAAAGGATGATTCGCAAAGCTGCCGCGACCTTATCCTCGCCCGCGCCACCGCTGACATCTAAAAAGTTCGCCGGAAGAATGCCATCGGCTTCCCCAAATTGCGCCACCATGTCCATTGTAGCCATGGCTAACCCGGCGCCGTTGACCATACAGCCAATCTGACCGCCGAGTTTGACGTAGTTCAGGCCTTCTTCACGAGCTTTGATTTCTTCTTCTGGTTCGCCGCTGGCATCACGGAGTTCTGCCAGATCCGGATGGCTCATCAGAGCATTATTATCAATGGACATTTTGCCATCAAGCGCCATCAGCATCGGGCCACTTTCTGTTCCCACAATCGCCAGGGGATTAATTTCACACAGAGTCGCATCCGTTTCCACATAGCAGCGATACAGATTATGGGCAATTTTGCTGAACTGCCCCCAGTATTCGCGGGCCAGTCCCATCCCGGACGCCATTTTCACGACCTGATATTCGCGCAGCCCCAGTAGAGGATCAACATGAACGCGGATGATTTTCTCCGGCGTTTCCCGGTTCACCTGTTCAATATCCATCCCGCCTTCCGAGCTCGCCATAAAAAGGGGTTTCCGCGCCGCTCGGTCATTGGTGACAGCGAAATACAGTTCTTTTTTGATGTCTGCGCCAGGATCGACCAATACGATCTGAACCTTGTGTTTCTTAATATCCATCCCCAAGATTTTTTCAGCGGCGGCTCTGGCCTCTTCTGGCGATTTCACAACCTTGACGCCGCCCGCTTTTCCACGCCCACCTGTATGCACCTGGGCCTTAACGACCACGACACTGCCCAGTTCCTTTGCAATGGCCGCCGCCTCATCCGGGGTTCGGGCGACCTTGCCTTTGGGCGCTGGCACGCCAAATTTGGCAAACAACTGCTTTGCCTGATACTCGTGTAGATCCACGAAACGATTCCTCCAAAATCACTGTACTTTAAAGGCAGAGTATAACGCGGTTGACTCTTAAAGTCAGGGATTAAAGCCTATAATGAGAGGCAGAAAGGGGAGAAAAAGCTGTGACCAATTTGACTCTGCCGGGATTTGGCCCCGAACCTCCGAAAGATATGGACTCACTGAAAAAACAGGCGATGACCTGTACAAAATGCCGCCTCTCCGAAACCCGCACACGGGTCACCTGGAGTATGGGAGATTTGCACAGCCCGTTAATGCTGGTGGGGCAGGGGCCAAGTGTAACGGATGACACTACGGGGCTGCCCTATTCTGGCCCGGCAGGGGAAGTGTTGGATGCAGTGCTGGCGGCGGCTGGTCTTAGCCGTGCGATGATATACCTCACCAACTGCCATAAATGCGTAGCACGGCAGAAAAATGATCCTGCCAACGTCCGCAGCGCAACCAAAGCGGAGTTAAGCGCATGTAAGGAATGGCTGGATGGGGAATTTCAACTCGTCAAGCCTAAGGTACTCGTCTGCCTTGGCGCTGCTGCCGCTGTCTGGCTGCTGGAGAGGGCTTTCGATTTTGAGAAGCAGCGCGGCGAATGGGTTCAGGGTCCATTCAATACACGGGCGATGGCAACATATCAACCCACCTACAGCACCCGAATCCGCGAACATGATCCCGAAAAGGCCGATCAGATTCACCGAGCGTTGATTGAGGATCTGAAAAAAGCTGCCGCTGCGCTGGGATAACTGCTCAGAATCCACCAGAAGGGTCTGTGAGATTGCTCACAGACCCCTGGTAGGTTAGCGACCCCTTCCCTTAATCGCCTGGGGCAGCCTGGAACGCGACGGTTCCGCTTTCTTCGGCTGTCAAGTCCACCTGACGGTCAGACTGGCTGACCGCCCAGACGATGACAATAATACCGACTGCAATGACAATTACCGTAAGCGGCGGGAAGCCCGTATACTCAACCACAATGGGAGCCATAATCAGCGCCACCAGATTCATCACTTTAATCATCGGGTTCAGCGCAGGGCCTGCGGTGTCCTTAAACGGATCACCTACGGTGTCGCCAACGACACTCGCCTTATGGTTGTCTGATCTTTTGCCACCGAAGTTGCCGTCTTCAATATACTTTTTGGCGTTATCCCACGCACCACCTGCGTTTGCCATGTAGACGGCCTGCAATACGCCGCTGGCGATGACCCCTGCCAGGAAACCGCCCAGCGCCTGTTCCTTGAGCAGCAGACCAACCACGATGGGAGACAGCACCGCAACAACCCCTAGAGGAATCAATTCTGCCTGGGCGGAACGGGTGCTGATTGCAACCGCATGGGTGTAGTCAGGTTTGCGTTTGCGTTCCCAGATTTCGGGGATACGAAGCTGGCGGCGCACTTCGGCCATAATCTCTGCGGCGGAGCGATTCACGGCTTTAATCAGCAAACCGCTGAACAACAGGGGCAGCATGGCACCAACCAGCAGCCCGACAAACACCTTGGGATCGGACAGGTTGATGATCATTTCAAAGTCAGGTTCAATGCGCTTAATATCGGTGAAAAAGGCACCGTACAAAGACAGCGCGGCAATAACGGCAGAGCCGATGGCAACCCCTTTAGTGATGGCTTTGGTCGTGTTTCCGGTGGCGTCCAAATCGGCCATAATTTCACGGGCTTTGCCTTCCAGACCAGCCACTTCACCGATCCCATTGGCATTGTCAGCAATAGGGCCAAACGAGTCCATGCTGACATTGTTCCCCGTCAGCGAAAGCATACCTACGCCAATCAGGGATACGCCAAACAGCGTATAAATGAAGGTCGCTTCATCACTGTTGAAATTGTTTTCCTGAAGTGCACGCTGGCTAATGTCAACCGTTTCCATGCCGTAAAGGAACAGCGCCGCCACCACAACCCACATAGCGAGGAACAGGCCGCTCATGATCTGTTTTCGGCTGTAGTAGTAACCGAAGACGGCCACGGCCCCGACTGCTCCGACAACCAGCATAATATCGGCGAGGTTTTGTGAGAGTTCGGTTGAATAAATCAGGATAGAACCACCCAACCCCATCAGAATCAGGATAACAGACCAGATGCTGGACAGATACCCTAAACTGATTCCTTCGAGGATCACCAGTGCGGGACCAAATCGTGTTGCACTGGCGACATGCTGGACACGCTTGCTTTTGGCACTGGTTGCATAAGCGGTCAAGGGGTTGAACATGACGGCCAGCCCGACTCCCACCGCAATCAACACGCCGACGCGCAGGTCTTCGCCGTAGAAGTACGACAGAATCAGTGCTGAGACAATGGTGATCACACTGGAGAGTTCATAGCTCTTGTACATGGCAGCTTCGGCGTTGCCCTGGGTTTCTTCGCCCTTCCAAAGTGAAACCGCGTATGTTCCGATGATTGTACTGACGACACCAATACCACGCACCACCAGAGGCAGAATGATGTAATGAAGATTGCCCGTCAGTTTTGCCAGCGTCAACCCTAGAATCAGGCTGGACACAATGGTCACTTCGTAGCTTTCAAATATGTCAGCGGCCATTCCTGCACAGTCACCTACGTTATCGCCGACGAGGTCAGCGATCACTGCGGCATTACGCGGGTCATCTTCTTCCATACCGGCTTCGACTTTACCGACGAGGTCAGCGCCAACGTCGGCTGCTTTGGTATAAATCCCACCGCCTACACGCATAAACAGCGCCAGCAGGGTGCCCCCAAAACCGAAACCAAGCAGGACATCCGGTGCAGCTTTCCCGAAGATGATGAAAATAATTGTCCCCCCAAGCAAGCCCAGACCGTCGGTCAGCATCCCGGTGATGGTTCCCGAACGGTAAGCGACCTTCAGGGCTTCGTCGTAGCTGTTTTCGGAGGCAGCAGCCACGCGGACGTTGCCTTCTACTGCCATGTTCATGCCGATAAACCCAACGGTTGCCGAAAAGCCCGCTCCCATTAAGAACGCGAGGGCACGCGCAAATGCGACAACGGTCTTGGCGTTATCCTCGAAAATCTCTTTGGCTTCTTCAGTGGGCTCGACCACGTATACGCTCAGGAACATGGCGACTGTGAGGAAGAAAATCAGAATACCGATGGTACGAAGCTGTGTTCGCAGGTAGGCGTTAGCGCCATCTTTAATGTCCTGCCATACCTGCTGCATGGCTTCGCTGCCTTTGGAATAAGCCAGAATCTGCCGTGCCAGCATGTAGGCATAGGCCAGGGCAAGCAGAGCGACCCCCATAACCGATAGCACCATGACCCATTCAAGGGTGGTTGCATCCATTTGTTGCATAAAGTATCTCCTCAAGGAACTATTTGCATATCGCAGGCAATATTTTCCGAACCCCTATATCACCTTAATAGGGTTTAACAGGTGATGTTCGATGACTGGCTACAAGGAAAACTACGCCTGCATTTGTAACAAGGCGATATCATTCATGATGACTTTATTTTTACTGATGGTGGCTTTTCCCTTCATTTGCTTAAGCGTTCAATAACAGCCTTTATTGGAGGCCAAAAACGACAATACCATTGTACCGCAAGTTGGCGGAGACGGGTGGTGTGAAATGGATACATGTTACAATCTAAAGCGAAAAAGGTATCTTTTAGATGACCACTGCTTTTTTTACCGATGAACAGTTTTCGGTTCACACCCTGCAAGGCCATCCGGAACATGCGGGACGCTTGGAGGCGGTTATTCGGCTGTACAGAGAAAAGGGTATCTGGAAACAAGTGTATCGGGTAGCCGCGTCCCCTGCGACCGATGAACAGCTATTGCGGGTGCACACAGCGCATCATCTCGATGTCTTAAAATCAGTCAGCCGTCTTGATCATCCTGCCATGCTGGAAATGGATACCTATGTTGTACCTGCCTCCTATGAACTGGCAAGACTGGCAGCGGGCGGGGTCATTGCCGTTGTAGATGCCGTCCTGCGTGGCGAGGCAGACAACGGGATTGCCGCTGTACGCCCGCCGGGGCATCATGCAACTCCAGCCCGAGCGATGGGTTTCTGTCTTTTGAGCAACGTCGCCATAGCGGCACGTCATGCGCGGGCAGCCCATCATCTGGAACGGGTGGCGATTGTCGATTTTGATGTGCATCACGGCAACGGTACACAGGACGCGCTCTACAACGACCCAAATATTTTATTCATGTCTTCCCATCAGTCCCCGCTATATCCGGGAACCGGTGCGATACATGAAATTGGCAGCGGGGCAGGCAAGGGTTTTACCGCCAACGCACCGCTGGCACCTGGGGTAGGAGATGAAGGCATTCAAGAACTTTACGAAAAGTTTTTATGGCCGTTAATGCGGCGTTTCCAACCGCAGTTGATTCTGGTTTCTGCTGGATTTGACGCTCACTGGCGTGACCCGCTTGCCAACCTGATGTTTACCCTCACAGGCTTTGATCATGTCACCCGCGAACTCCTTCACATGGCACAGGAATTCTGCGATGGGAAAATAGTATTTGTCATGGAGGGGGGCTACGATTTAGAGGTGTTGAGTCATGGCTGGCTGAACATCGCCCACGCGCTTTTAGGCAGCAGCGAAGTCAGTGACCCGGTAGGTGCCTATCGGCAAAGTCGTGGGCTGCCGCCAGGTCTATTACAAAGGTTACTGGAGATTCACGAGTTAGCCATTTGAGCCTTTGAGTTCATCGGTATCTAAAATAATCGTTACCGGGCCGTCATTGAGGATTTCAACCAGCATCATCGCGCCAAAAACACCCTGTTCAACCTGTTCGATGCCATATTCGCGCAGTTTGGCAGCGTAAAAATCAACCAGCAGAGAAGCCTGTTCCGGGCGTGCCGCATCAATGAAACTTGGACGCCGCCCCTTTCTGGCATCGGCATACAGCGTAAATTGAGAAATGACCAGCACACCCCCACCCACCTCCTGAATCGAGCGATTCATTTTGCCTGCGTCATCTTCAAAAACACGCAGGTGGGCGGTTTTTCGCGCTAGTAAGTCAGCTTCGGCTTCGGTGTCGGTATGTGTCACACCTACCAGGGCCACGTAGCCCTGTTCGATTGCGCCTACCACCTGACCATCTATGGTCACCGAACCCCGTGAGACACGCTGTAAAACGACTTTCAAAACAGCCCCTTCCCGTTATGGATAAACCGTACCAAGCCACGTTTTTTCTGAAACCTGGGATAACTGGCGGGTGGACAGGTCAAATTTGTAAGTGCCGCCGCTGTATACATTATCCAGCAGCAGCGCTGAACCGCTGTCAATCACAGCCAGCACCCGCCAGCGCTGGCTGGATGGTCCGATGAGAACTTCCTGAGCACCATCAAAAAAACGCACTATCATTAACACGAACTGCGCTTCCGCCGATTCGTCATCCAGGTTTTCAGCCTGGGTATAAAAAGCATAGGGCAGCCCTTCTGGAATAAAAATATCCCCGGCCTGTTGGTATCGCTGCCCCACCGAGGCGATTTCCTGACGGGTGCTGGTGAACAAATCCCACAGGTTCACTTTGAATCCCGCCGGTGTTTGTTCCAGCCGCACGTAATACTGCCCTCTGCCACCCACACCTGCCCCACAGTCACACAGGGGTTCATCTGGCAAGCGTTGGAAAACCTGCTGGTCGGCGATGTAAACGTGTATATCTGAGTAGTCGTCAAAGTAATCGGTCAGGCTGGGCGGAAAGGTCGGGAATGCGCCATCGTAGAAGAAAAAATTGCGATCATTGGAAAGTGCCAGGGGCATCAAACGACGCTGCGGGGTAATTGTGTTGTCAATCTCAGGCGGAAGCGGTGTAATACTACTGCCGTTAATGTCTGCGATATATGCATTGGACAGCCAGTTTGTTCCCGCAATGAAGACTTCTACCCAGGCAATGCTCTGGTGGTCAGGGGACAGCACCCAGTTAACTGCCTGTAGTCCTTCTGGATGCTGCGGAATAAATGGGTGTGGGATGATCTGCCCGCCGGGCATGGCAAGCTGCACCCGACCATCAACCGGATTTTTAAGAATGACCCCATTTGGAGTCAGGGTTAGTTCCTCCAAGACCAACAGATTCGGACGAAATCCCTGAATTACCACCGGGGCACTGAGGCCGGAAATCGCATCTGTGAAATAAATGCTGGCGGTCTGCACTGTGCGGTCATGTTCGACAAAGACCTCAGTGGGAGTGGGCGGTTGGGCATGGGAAAATGAAAAAAACAGCAGACTTAAGTACCCCAGCAGCCCGTATTTCATTCTGCCCCTAATTCCTCACGTACTGCTTCAACCAGTTGCGGCAGGATATCGCCGGATTTTCCCTGTAGAAAAACGCTCATTCTTGGGGTTAAATCCGTTGGATTAGAATTGATCTCAATCACAAAGGCGCCCTGGTACAGCGCTTCTATCGGCAACCGAGCTGCCGGATAGACCACATTCGACGTACCTACCAGAAGCATCACATCGCAGGTACGGGCTAGCTCAAAGGCGCGTCTTAAATTCGCTTCCGGCAGCGCTTCCCCAAACCAGACGACATCCGGGCGAACCTTGCCTTTGCCGCAGTACGGACAGGTTGGCGGTGCATCTTCCGGCTTCCATGTTAGCCGGGAAACTTCTACGGAAGTTGGTTCGCCCTGGCAGTTATTCGCGCATTTGTAGGCAAACAGACTCCCGTGCAGGGTGATGATATTTTTGTTCCCGGCCTGCTGGTGATGATGATCAACGTTTTGTGTAATGAGGGTGACTTCCGGCAGCAGCTTTTCCAGCGCGGCAATGGCATAGTGCCCTGGATTGGGACGGGTTTTTTCCACCAGTTCACGGCGATACCAGTACCAATCCCAGACGAGTTTGGGATTGGCACGAAACGCCTGCGGCGTCGCCAGCATCTGGGGGTCATATTTCGCCCAAAGCCCATCCAGCGCATCTCGGAAGGTCGGTACCCCAGACTCGGCACTGACGCCTGCCCCGGTAGAAATGACCAGATGTTTGGCCCGCGTGATCTTCTTCGCAGCCCGCTGGATGTCCATTTACCGTCCTACCCACAGGAGTTGGATGTTAGCCGGACGTTCCGTCAGGATTGCCCGACCATCAAGAACTGCCTCGCAGCCTGGAATGGCTGCCCAATCCAGTTTTTGATACTGCTCGTGCCCTGCTTGCAGAATGACCGCTTTGATCTTTGGCAGAGCGTTTAATGAAACCGGATTAAGCTTATAGTGGGCGATCTCTTCATCCGTATAAAGCGGATCATTGACAAGCGCACATGCCCCGACTTTTGCCAGCGCTTCGACCAGTTTAAAGGTCGAAGAAAACGCCGACTCTTTGACATTCCCGCGATAGGCCAAGCCCAGGATCAACACATTCTCGCCCTTCAAACTGCCCACGGCCGCCTCCAATTTTTTCACCGCGTATTCCGCCATCTCGTCATTAATCTGACGTGATAGGCGCGGCAGGCGCATTTCAGTTTGTGGAGCGTGGTTAGCGAGGAAGTAGGGATACACCGGAATGCAGTGCCCGCCTACCCCCACCCCTGGTTGATGAATATGTGAGAAGGGCTGCGTATTGGCAGCGGCGATGACCGGATACACATCCACACCCACACTGTCCGCATAGCGGGCCAATTCGTTCGCAAAAGCGATATTGATGTCTCGGTAGGTTGTTTCCGCCAATTTGACCAGTTCGGCGGCTTCAGCGCTTGCCATAGCCCGCACTTCCGGTGCATCCAGCACCGCCCGGTAAAAATCACAGGCCATTTGGGTCGCTTTTTCAGTCAATCCCCCGACGATCTTGGGGTAATTGGCGAGGTCAGCAAAAATTCTTCCAGAAAAGACACGTTCCGGTGAAAACGCGACTTCAAAATCAATTCCCGCCTTTAAGCCGGATTCCTGTTCCAGAATAGGTGTCAGCACATTTCGGGTTGTGCCAACAGGCAGCGTTGTTTCGTACAAAACCAAGGTTCCAGGCTGCAAGCCCCTGGCGGCATCGCGTGTGGCAGCTTTCATGGTGCCGAGGTCGATTTCATGCGGCGGATTTTTCCCGACCAGTACGGGAACCACAATGAGCACCACATTGGATTTTTTTGCAGCTTCAGCGGTATTCGTGCTCGCGCTGATGAGGTTTTTGGCGTGGGCTTCTGCGATGCGTTCCTGCAAACCGGGTTCTTCATCAAAGTGGGCACGGCCTGTATTAATGGCGTCAGCCACTTCGGGTAGAATATCCGCGCCATAGACACGCACACCTTTGCTGGCGAACTGCGCTGCGAGAGGTAGTCCGATCTTCCCCAGCCCAACCACACACACCTGATAGGTCATAGCGCTTTTTCTACCTCAAACACAATCGGGGCTTCTTTTTTCCCGGCATCCACAAGTGCCTGTGCCAGTTGCAGTGCCCGCAGGCCGTCGCGCCCGGTGACGCGCGGCTCACCGTTATTTTTGACTGCGTTGATGAAGTCCAGAATTTCAGCACGAAGCGGTTCGGTGCGGTTGATTTTAACACCTGTGATGTTGCCTTCACCCACCCCGGTTAACACGCTGAGCTGATCCCATGTGCCGGGTGCATCGTCATTCTCGTAGAAATATAACTCCTGGGTGAGATAGTTCGCACGGAACATTCCCAGTGCCCCCACGACGGAAAATTCACGGATTTTGGTCGGGGTCATCCAGTTAATATCCAGGACGCCGACCACACCATTGGCAAATCGAATCATGCCATTGACCATATCTTCTCGGTCTGTGTTGATGCCAAAAATCGTTTCTGCGGTTACGCGAACCACAGGCTCATGCACAATCGAACACATCACATCCAAATCATGGGTGGCTAAATCCAATACGACCCCAACATCTCGGATGCGGGCTGGAAATGGCCCCACGCGGTGAGCGTTCATCTGGAAGATTTTGCCCAATGCCCCATCCTGCACGCGCTTGCTGAGTTCAGTAATGGCGGGGTTGTGGCGTTCAACGTGCCCAACTGCCAGCACGACACCTGCCCTTTCTGCTAGATCAATCATTTCATGGGCTTCTTCAGCAGTAGAGGCAATTGGTTTTTCGACCAGAACGTGAATCCCGCGTTCAATCGCGAGTCTGGCGATCTCCAGATGAGTCTCTGTGGGAACAGCGACGGATACAACATCTGGTTTTTCCCTGTCCAGCATGGCTTCAATGTCACTATAAGCGGGAACATGGCGCATATTTCCGACCTGTTTTGCAGTTTCCGCATGGGTATCCACAACCGCAACCAGTTCGATGTCGTTGTTGATTTCACTGTAAACGCGGGCGTGGTTGCGTCCAATTGACCCCACGCCAATTACAGCAGCTTTTAACATGCTCAAATAACCTCGTTAATCACTTGTGCCACGCGCTCGCGCTCTGCCTCGGTCAGCAGAGGATGAATCGGCAGACTCATGACTTCGCGGGTGGCTTTTTCCGTTTGTGGTAAATCAATGTTTTCATATCCGCCCATCTTCTCGAAAATTGGCTGGCGGTGAATGGGCAGAGGATAGTAGACACGCACACCAACGCCTTTGGCCTGAATTTGCTTCATGACCTCGTCCCGGTCTACACCGTCGGGCATCCGAATCGTGTACTGGTGATAGACATGGGTAGCATTGTCGCGCACCAGGGGTTTGATGACGTTTTTCAGAGTCTCGTTGTAGTAAGAGGCATTGTTATTGCGGATGGCCGTCCACTTCGGCAGGTTATCCAGTTGAATCAGACCCATGGCTGCCATAAGATCGGTCATGCGGAAATTAAAACCGACCATTTCATGGAGATACTGCTGGCTCATGCCATGATTGCGGATCATACGGGCGCGTTCTGCGACCTCATCATCCTGGGTGGTTAACATGCCACCTTCACAGGTAGTCATATTTTTGGTGGGGTAAAAGCTAAAACCACTCGTGCCCCATGTCCCGACGAAGCGCCCCTCCAGCTTTGCACCATGAGATTGAGCCGCATCTTCCAGCAGGATCAGGCCATGTTTTTTCGCCAGCGCTTCAAAAGCGGGCATATCCGCCGCCTGTCCGTAGAGGTGAACCGGCATGATGGCTTTGGTTTTTTCGGTAATGACGGATTCGGCGGAGGCGGGGTCAAGATTGAAAGTTTCAGGATCAATATCGGCGAAAACGGGTTTGGCCCCAGTGAACAAAATCGAGGATGCTGTTGCAAAGAAACTGAATGAAGGAATAATCACTTCATCCCCTGCGCCAATGCCGTTTGCCAGCATCGCCATTTGCAGGGCCGTTGTGCCGTTGGTAGAAGCAATCGCGTGTTTGACGCCATGATATTCAGCAAACCGCCGCTCGAATTCCTGGACTTTGGGCCCCTGAGCGATCATACCGCTGCGGATGACTTCGCTGATCGCAGCAATTTCACGTTCCCCAACATTGGGTTTAGAAATAGGAATATTCATGCCTTTAACCTGATTTCCCGGTTACAAGATTGACAAATCGCGCTGGCTGGCGGGTTAGCGACATTAACGTGTAAACGCTGTCCACACGCGCAAACGTAATCCAGCAGTCGTGCCGGATTGCCCGCTGCCAGCCCATAATTCGGTACATCTTTGGTGACGACCGCGCCAGAACCAATCATCGCCCATTCGCCAATGGTCACCCCGCAGACGATCACCGCGTTCGCGCCAATTGCAGCCCCTTTTTTGACCAGTGTATAGCTGATGGTCCAGTCCGCCGCGCCCTTGAGTTCCATTTCCGGTGTCACAGCACGCGGCACTTTGTCATTGGTAAAAACGGCGTGCGGGCCGACAAATACGCCATCTTCAATGGTGACGCCTTCATAGACCGACACATAGTTTTGGATTTTGACACGGCTGCCGATTTTGACGTGCTGGTCAATGTAGACACCTCGCCCGATGATGCACTCTGTCCCGATCACTGCGCCAGGGCGTACCTGCACCAGGTGCCAGATGCGTGTCCCTTCCCCAATCTGCACATCACCTTCAACCACTGCGGAGTCATGAATTCTCATTCTTTACCTTCTACTGAGATTCGGAAAAGTTCAAAAATGCCATCTACCCCGTCGGTCACGGGCAGTCGTTCGCCTGTCTGCGCGTCATACAACCCGACCCGCAGCACATACTCACCCGGCGGCAAGTCATCTGGCAGAGGCAGTTCAAACTGGTCAAACACCCACTCGAATTGACGCCATTGTGAGGTCGGGTAGGTGGCTTCGCGTCCGGCGGGGCGATCAATCTGCGCGACCAGTTCCCCGGTCTCCAGACTAAACAGATGGTTAAATACGATGTAATCTCCACCCGGTGCCCGCAGCGCCTTCCAGAAAAACTTGTACTTGAGTGTTTCTCCTGGCTGAACGACCTGGTTTTCCAGATCATAGCCGTGCAGGAGAAAAGTATGACCATAGTTGGCATCTGTGATGACCTGGGGGCGAAACGCCAACATGATGATGCGGTCAGGGCCAGAATATGCATCACCCTCAAACCGTGCTAAAACTTCTACCCCCGCATCGAATAAATCCTGCAACTCGTGACCTGCGTAATAGCCGCCATATTCGATGGACGTTCTGTCTGCCACCAGATAATAAAATCCCTGATTCTCCCAATCCTTGGGGGAACGGTCATTGAGGCGGTATACCCGTTCAGCAAGGAAGTGCTTGGGATTATCATAACCGTTGGCTTCCCAGAATTCGTAGGGGATATTTTCAACCGCTATGCTGCTGCCCTCCTGCACGTTTTCATTGAACCATCGGACGGTCTCAAGCCGTGTGTCTGGTTTAGTGAATTCGATGTTCTGCGTCCAGGATTCGACGGCCAGAGGGAACATGAGAATGGCTGCGACAACTGCCCCCGCCACTTTTGAATACTGAGCCAGGCCGTGAATACCCACTGACCAGAAAACCAACAGCAGCACCATGGCTCCCATCAGTTGACGGCCTTCAGTAACCCGGAACAGGCTGAAAGACAACAGCGTCAGAAAACTGCATATGCCTAGTGCCAGCAAACTGAGATGATCAAATTCAGGGCTGTGTCGTAGTGCTGCATAACCTATCCCCAGCAGGACAATCGGAATAGCAATGCCGGGAAAAAACAGGGAAAAAATCTCAAAATTGCGTTCCAGACGGGTCGGCACAGTCAGCGGAAACTGATTGACAACCGCACGAAATTCAGGTGAATCCGGAGAGACCCCGTTTTGTTGCAGTACCCGAACCTCGCCTTCCAGATGGGCAGTGTGATTTAAATAATCGTAGTACAAATCCGCGCTGGAAACGCTGCGAATCGCAAGGTAAACCAGCGGCAGCCCCAGAATCGTGCTTGGTAGAATCACCCGCGTGACCAGATAGCGCGGTGAAACCCGCAGCAGGAAAGCCAGCAGCATCATGGCAGGCAGCATCAAAACTGTGGCGTAATTATATTTACTCAACGCCGCCAGAATGCCGGCCACCGTTGCAAAGACCAGCTGCCGATAGGAAAAACGGCGGTAGGCTTCAATCGAAAGCCAGGCGGAGGCAGTAAAAAACATCAGCCCCGCACCATCTGCCACGCCGCGCTGCCCGAACATGACAGTGGCAGGCCAGATGGCGAACATCAGCGCGGATAGCAGTCCCACAGCCGCGTGATTCGTGGCACGGCGACCCAGGTGGTAAATAAACGTGATGGTCAGCAGGGCATATAATAAGCTGAAGATGCGTCCGAACAGGACTTGCAGCCACAGGGGAGCATCTCCAAAAAACAGTTTTAGAACACCATGTGTCAGCGCGATTTCCCACGAGCGAAGGGGCGGATAGTTGGTCATATCACTGACCCCCAGTACGTAGGATTGGATACCGCCGGTTTCATAGACAGAAATGCCGTTGTTGATGAGTCGGGTTTCATCCCCATGAAAGAACCAGGGCAGTGTCCAGATGAGACCGTGTATCCGAATCAACGCCCCAATGAGGAGAACCACAACGAGAAGGTACTGCGGGGTTCGCCAGGTTTTTTTAAGGGAAGGTGCCAACCTGTTCATCGCCCCAGCATTGTAGCCCAATCTATTAACAGCCTACAATACACTTTCCTCACGCTTGCCTAACGCCAAATATAACTTGATAAGGCGGTCAGCCAGTGTTTGGATGTCATATTCCTGAAATATGCGTGTTCGGGCGGATGCCATATCCGGTGGATTTGCCAGCGTATCCAGCCATGCCTGGGCTAGCTTTTCCGGATCATTCGGCGGGACAAGCTGGGCCGCGAAATTTTCCTTGAATAAATCCCGCACGCCGCCAACGTCTGTCGAAACAACGGGGATACCTGCCGCTATGGCTTCGATCAAAGAAACAGGTGTGCCTTCGTTGTCAGAAGTGATCGTTACCAGGCTTACGTTGCTGTACACCGGAGTCATGTCCTGAATCCAGCCTGTGATCGTGATCACTTTCTGAAAGTCCCATGCGCGAATTTGCTGCTCAATGTCCTGCCGCAGTTCGCCGTCCCCGATGATAAGAAATCGCACGTCAGGGCGCTGATCATGCACGAGCTTTGCTGCCTGTAAGAACAGCAGGTGATTCTTAATGGGCACCAACCGCCCCACCACCGCGATCAAAGGTGCATCTGCGGGCAGATTCCACTGCTGCCGGAAATGACCTTCTTCCAACCGCGTGAATGACTGCAAATCCAAGCCCAAAGGAATGACTTCAATCTTGTTTTTCGGCGCAATAGAGTACACTTCACTGAGTTCGGTGCGGAGCGCTTCGCTAAGCGTAATAATCCTGGATGATATGAGGGCAGAAAGGCGTTCCATCCACAGGAATAGTCGGGTTTTAAGCGGGCCAAAATATCCGTGAAACACATGCCCATGAAAGGTGTGCACTCGTACCGGGATTCGTGCCAGAAACGCCGCCCAGCGTCCAACAAAGCCGGCTTTGGCAGTATGGGTGTGCACGATATCGGGCCTGTGCTGGCGCATCAGGCGGTAAAGCTGCCAGATGGTTTTCAGATCGTGGATAGGGGAAAGCTCGCGTTCCAGAGCGGGTAAAATAACTGAACGAACACCTAAATTTTCTGCCAGATAGTGCATATCACCTTCGTGTTCGCTGACCCGACCATGTACCAGAATGACTTCGATAGAGTCGTTTTTTTGGAGCGTACTAACCGTTTGCAGCACGTTCAGCGCCACGCCCCCAATGTTCAGCCGTGCTACAATCATCATCACTTTCATGACTGCATGACCTCAGCATATAAAGTCACGGTCTGTTCAATCATTCGTTGGGGGGTGAATGTGGTTGTTAATCGTTCCCGTCCGGCTTCGCCCATTTTTTTTGCTAATTCAGGGTTGTCCAGCAGATTTTTGATAGCGCTGGCTATCGAATCCGGGTCACGGGGCGGGACGAGAATACCTGTTTTGCCATCCTCAACCACCTCAGGCACCGCCGATACACGGCTGGCAACAATAGGCACACTTTGGGCCATCGCCTCCAGAAAAACCAGCCCGAATCCTTCCCACAACGACGGGGCGAGGAAGATATCAAACCGCGCCATGAGCTCCTTTGCATCTTTCCGCCAGCCGAGAAATTGCACACGATCAGAAATCCCCAAGTTTTTCGCTTGCAGTTCTAAAGTGCTGCGTAAAGCCCCATCCCCCACAATCATATAATGCAAATTGGGATATTCGGGTGTGAGTTTTGCGACAGCATCCAGCGCGTAAGCGATTCCTTTTTGCGGCACAAGCCGGCATACCGAACCAATGAGCTTCACCCCTGTTTCTTCTTTCTGAATGGGAAGTGGGGTGAATCCGTAATAAATCGTTTGAATTTGCTCCGGATGCGCTCCCTCAACCTCGATCAAAAACCGGCGTATTGTATCGGATATGGCAATCCCCTTGTCTGTGAGGCGCCACAGAATCCAACTGCGAAGTCTGAAAATCGGATGACGACGGAACGGGTCGTCATTATGGCTGGAATTAATGACATGAGGTACGCCCGCCAATTTTGCGGCAGGGATGGCATAGGTTTCTGCCTGTACCAGATGGGTATGCACAATGTCCGGTTTTTGCTGGCGCAGATAGCGCACCAGCTTAAGGAAAAATCCGGGCGCGAAATTCCCTGGCATGACCCAGCGTTCTATTGGAATGCTGCGTCGTTGTGCCTCTTTCACGATATCATCAGCCTGGTTGTCGGCAGAAACCCACAACAGCATACGCGCATCAATCCCCTGTTCGCGCAGCCCCGCCAGGAGAATCATCAGATGATTTTCCGCTCCGGCTAAACCGAGACCTTTGAGAATGTGTAATACCTGCATAACGGCGCGAATTGTAGCACAGGTCATGGAAGCATTGAACAATCGCCCTATGGGGTCTGCTGCTCTTAAGGTAAGCTAGACGTTTTGAGGAGGTCAGCATGTGCGGAATTGCCGGTATTGTAGACTTCAAGTATCAACGAGCGGCGCAGCATATCGGAAAAATGGCGGATACCCTCTCTCATCGTGGGCCGGACGATGAGGGATTCTCGCTGTTTCAGATTTCGACGGGGGAATTTCGCGCGGCATGTGGCAAGGATACTCCCTCAGAACTTGCCTATATGCCTGCCATCAGTGCCTTAAAAGATTATCCCTGTGATGCAGCGCTGGCTCACCGCCGTCTCTCGATTTTGGATCTGTCTCCTGCTGGTCATGGCCCGCTCACCACTACCGACGAGCAAATCTGGATTACTTACAACGGTGAAGTTTATAACTACATCGAGCTTCGCGTTGAATTGGAAAAATTTGGTCATACCTTCCAGTCGGGAACGGATACTGAAGTTATTGTCGCCGCGTACCGCCAGTGGGGAACGGATTGTATTCCCCGGTTTAACGGTATGTTTTCCTTCGGTTTGTGGGACAGGCAGCAAAATCGGCTGTTCTGTGTTCGTGACCGGTTTGGCATCAAGCCGTTCTATTACTTTTTTAGAGATGGTTACTTTGCATTTGCCTCGGAAATCAAGGCGCTGGTGACGAATCCTGAAATTCCCTGCTGTGCTAAACCAGAAAAAATCTACAACTACCTGGTTAACGGCGCAATCGTTTCCGATGAGGATACGTTTTTTGAGGGTATTCACCAGCTCCCCGGCAGCCATGCTCTGACCTTAAACGCGGAGGGTGAATTAACAATCTGGCGCTACTATGACTTTGAATATCAGACCCACTTCACAGGGAATAATTATCAGGAACAAGTTGAAGCCTTCCGCGATCTGCTGACCGATTCGATTCGGCTGCGTCTTCGGAGCGATGTCGCCATTGGCACGTCTTTAAGCGGTGGATTGGATTCGTCGAGTGTGGTCATGCTGGCGAATAAGCTGCTGCAAGAGGAGCAGGGCATTCGGCGGGACGTGATTGGCGACCAGCAGCGTGTTTTTTGTGCTGTGTATGCGGGCGAAAAGTTCGACGAAAAACAGTATATGGATACAGTGATCGCCCAGACAGGTGCTCAGAGCAATTTTACCCGCCCGGACGCACAAAAGTTGTGGGAACATCTGGAGCGGCTTATCTGGCATCAGGACGAGCCATTTAGTTCAACTGCGATTTTCGCCCAATATTGCGTGATGGAGCTCACCCGCCAGAACGGTGTCACGGTGCTGTTGGATGGGCAGGGCGGGGATGAAGTGTTGGGGGGCTATCACTTCTACTATGGTTACTATCTTGCTAATGCGCTCCGGGCAGGGCGGCCTGACCGTTTTGTAAAAGAATTACGCGGGGCAAGGGACGTGGCAAATGCGAAATGGCTGCCCACCCTGGCGATTACTGGCTATAACCTTGCTCCTGCGCTGCTGCAAAACATGGGTTGGAAGCTGGCAGGTGCAAAAATGCAGTCCAACAAGCCGATTTCCCCGGAATTCATCGCGCCGGATTTCCGTTATAACGGCGTGTCGCAGATCAAACACAATGCCTATCCTACGCTGGCGCAAAAACTTTATGATGATGTATGGAGTACCAATCTGCCTGCTCTGCTGCGTTATGAAGACCGCAATTCAATGGCTTTTTCAATCGAGGCGCGGGTGCCGTTCCTTGATTACCGGCTGGTGGAATTTGCCTTTTCGACCAGCGCCGATGCCCACATCCGTAATGGCTGGACGAAGGTACTGCTGCGAGACGCGATGAAAGGGATATTGCCGGAAAAAATCCGGCTGCGGCGTGATAAAGAAGGCTATACCACACCGCAGTCGCGCTGGCTGCAAGAATTGACCCCACAGATTAATACGCTCTTCAGTCAGGATGTGCGCTCGAAAAATTACCTGTCCGCCGAAGCCATCAGGAAATTACAGTCTCCTGATGCCTATCAAATCAGCGGGCTGTGGCGGCTGGTGAATCTGGAGGTATGGCTGCGTGCCTTCCACTAAGTGGATCTATCCGATCTGTGTGTTTTTTGCCATCCTGTTGTATCTGTTGACGCAGAATCACGAATATCCGCACCCGGACAGCAGTTATCTGAATGCGCGTTATGCCCGCCACCTCGTTGAGGGGAAGGGATTCGTTTTTAACCCGGACGAAAAAATCCTGCTGACCTGGTCGCCGTTGATTGTGCTGGCTCATGCGGCGGTTTCTCTCCCCGCTGGCGAAGTCAATAGCCCGCCTGTACTCCTGTGGCTGGTCATGATGGGTATTGGGGCGGCGGCGTTGGCGAGAAATTTCTCCCATGCGGGTTTACCCTTTGAATGGGGCATCGGCGCTGCGCTGGCCTGGGCAGTTTTTCTGGCTGCGGATGTGTCCTTTGGCGGTGTGGCCGGGTGGTTGGCCGCTTTTTCACTGGTGGCTGTTGATCTGGCTTGGTCGCAAAAATGGCGACTTGCAGGCATTATGGCCGGGCTTATGATTTTGATCTCGCCTGTCGCCCTTATTTTTGTCATCCTCCTCGGAATTCAGGCGGTTCGTGAAAAAGCTGTTTACTGGCGCTGGACAGTGTGGCCTGCCCTGGTCTGGTACGGCTTTGCAGCGTGGTATTTCGATGACTTACACGGTTTGACCCTTGCTCCGCTTGCTGAATCGCAGATTTCCAGTGAGGTTATTCTGGTTTTCGGGGCGGTGGTACTTTTCTGGGCCTATCGTTCCCTCAAAAGGTCGCCCCCTCTACTAATTCTGATTATTGTGTGGGGCGTCGGATACAGCCTTTTTTCCGCTGAGATGGCTTTGCTCACTTTGACGCTGGTGATTGTTATCCTATTTACGCTGCAACATGAAACCAAAATCTTAAAAATGGCATCCGGCTTAACAGCGGTGGTGCTGCTTGCACTTCTGATTACTCAATCTGAACCTCGCGGAAGCGTGGCTGACACAGAAACAGTTGGCAGCAGCGTCGGTTACTGGGGCAGTGACAAGGAAGCCTTCCATATCAAAGGGGTGGCTTATCAAATGGAGGGCAGACGTAATCCACAGTTATATGTGCTTGATACGTTTGAGGATGTGCTGCTTGCGACCGCCCCTGATTTTCTGCTGCCGTCCGATGAAAATGTCGTGTTTCCTACGAGTGTGCCTGTTCAACTGCTTAATTACTCGAACGAAGACGGAATCTGGCGGCGCGGCACCGATTGTTTTCCCTGGCAGGAAGCACAGGAAGTTAATCTTGATTTTGGGCCGGATCTGCGCCTTAAAAATATCGGATCGGATCGGGGACACATTGCACCGGGCGGAGTTTTGCGCCTGCGATTGGATTGGGAACTGAAAAATCAGTATACGCCAGTGTATGATGTGCTGATGATCTTCCAGGTGCTGGATGATGGCGAAGCCGTATTAAGCGGAATTGAGCAGACTTTTCCCCCCGAACGCTGGGAAAATTTGCAGACAACGACCTATCATGTCGTTCCTGTCAGCGAGGACGCGCCGCCAGGGTTGTATGATATTTTGCTGATTGTGGGATACAACGGTGGAACTCTGGCAAGACACGTCCTGGTGACTGTTAAAATCCCGGCCCCAACAGACCGCGAATTTACCGCCCCGCCGCTGGCGTATTTTAATGATCTGGCCGAACTCATGCAGGCCACAATAACCCAGGAGGGGGAAAACCTGCTGGTGAATCTGGTATGGCGTGCACAGGATACATTCACAGCGGATTATACCGTCTTTGTTCATTTGACCCCCGCAGATGACGTACAACCCGTTGCACAGGGAGACGCGCCGCCAGAATATGGCACGCTGCTTTGGGAAAAAGGTGAAATTATTGAAGATGCTCACACGATTCCGCTGGCAAATGTGCCGCCGGGTCAATATGTGGTGAGGGTTGGCTTTTTCCATCCTGAACAGGGCCGGATTCCGCTTGTTGATGGTCGTGATGCTTTTGTGGTTGGTGAATTTGAAAAGTAAGTTTTGTTTTTCTGAACCATTCTGGATGCTGTGAAAGGACAGGTTATGAAGCGCTGGGTACTGCTGCTGGTTTTTGTGCTGGCGGCCTGTGGTGAAGAGGCCGTGCGGAACGAAAATGACATCCAGGTGGGTGATCCTCTGTACACCATCGATTTTGAGGATGAAACGGCCTTTGAAACGGGTAATTTTTCTGATCGTGAAAGCAACCGTCCGTTTGATGCTGATTTAAAGATCGAGGGCGGAGTTTACCATATTCAGTATACCACCAGTGGTTCAGCTTATATTTGGGGGCAGGGTGGCGAAGCTGCCCAGGATGTTGATATTGAGGTTGATGCCCGCTTCATCAGCGGTGGCAGCGAGGATTTTTACGGGGTGATGTGCCGCGTGGATGATAGTGGAGCAGGTTATGCGTTTCTCGTCGGCCGAGACGGCTACGGGGCCATTGCCCGCGCTGATGGGCGCAGCCTGTCATTTTTGGTGGAATGGCGCGAGCACGAAGCGATTAAGAAGCATGAAGCCACAAATAAAATCCGTGCCGTCTGCGTTGGTGACTACTTTGCGCTGTACGTCAACGAGAAATTTGTGGCTGATGTTGAAGATGATGATGAGGCCAGCTACCTTGAATCCGGTCAGGTGGGTTTTATTGCAGGGGTGCTGACCGAATCGCGGGAAGAATCTCAGGTCAATGTCGATTTTGACAACCTCATTGTCCGTGAGGCCAGTGTCAAATAGCTTAAAGATTCTCTCTTTTGTATCAATTTCCCCTACAATGGGAACAGACGGACAAGGGAGATAAACGTTGAATAAAAAAGTTGTTTTGCGTCTCGTGCTTCTGCTCCTTTTCATTGCTTCGATAACCACTGTCATGGCGCAGCAGGAACTGCCGGATGCTGATGGAGATGGTATTCCTGATGAATTTGATGGCTGTCCGAGTGAAACCGGGTTGCCGGAAAATTATGGCTGCCCAGCAGGAGTAGCACCGCCGGATACTGATGGCGATACACTTCCAGACGTAGGCGAAAGCTGCCCGGAAATTCCCGGTGATCCGATGCTGGGTGGCTGCCCGGACACGGATGGAGATCAGCAGCCTGACCCCTATGATTCCTGCCCGCAAGAAGTTGGCTTTTCCCAGAATTTTGGCTGTCCCCAGGGTGTACAGTCAGATCGGGATGGGGATGGTGTTCCTGACCGCACGGACGTGTGTATTGACATCGCTGGAGACGCTGCCCTGGCAGGCTGTACCCAGGATCAGGTGACCGATTTTGATGGAGATGGGGTTGCGGATATTATTGATGCCTGCTATGACACGGTGGGCGATGCTGGCAACAATGGCTGTCCTGCTGGCACTACCCCTGACAGTGACTTTGACGGCGTTTCTGACTTTGACGATGCTTGCCCGCGTCAAACGGGGTCGCCAGATAACAACGGGTGTATTTTCGATGCCGACCAGGACTTTTTAGAAGATCAGTATGATGCCTGCCCTGACCAACCTGGTGACGGGTTGAATAATGGATGCCCCGCTGGTGTGGCCCCACCGGATGCTGATGGGGATAGTATTCCGGATTTGAACGACCGCTGCCCAAACGATGCGGGCGCGCCGGGTTTTGACTGCCCGGATAGTGATGGCGATTTTGTAACCGATCTGGACGACCTCTGCCCGAATGAACAGGGGTTAATCGAATTGCAAGGCTGTGTGGCTGTAACTGAGCTGACGCTGGCGGCCAACCGTGCGCCTCTTTCACCTGCCAACGCTGCCGGTGTGGCCAGGTTAGGGCAGTTAGTCAGTGGGGTGTCTCAGGTTGCTGTAGCTTCCAATGGGACATTGGCAGTTCAAACCTACACAACAGGGCTGCTGCTGTATGACTTGAACGCGGCCACGCTGACTCCGCAAATGCTGGAATCGATGGGCAGCCGCATGGCAATCAGCGGAAACGGGGTGATTTTGATTGATACGCCTTATGATATTACCAATGGTGTACCCGCTATTCAGGTGTGGGATGTCGCCAGCCGGACAGGCTTGCACTACATTCTCCTGAATGATGAGCCCATCCTGGCTCAGGTTGCTATCAGCCCTGACGGCAGCCGTTTTGCGACCAGTCACAGCGCAATCACGCTGTACGGGCCAGGTGCGCCGGACAGTTCCAACGCGGTTCGAATCTGGGAAACCTCCGGCGGAACGGATACTGCTTCGCTGAATCATGATGTGCCGGTCACACAAATCGCTTTTCACCCGGATGGGGCGCGTCTGGTGATCGGTACCGAGCAGAATACGATTGTCTGGGATGTAAACAGCCAGCAGCCGCTTGCTACCCTGGATGTGATTGCCTTCCCCTTTGAAAATACCCTGGCTTTTACACAAGATGGATCAAAACTGGTCGTTGGCAGGGGCGATGGGTCGATCAGTGTCTGGGATATGAACAGCTATTCTCTGCTGTACGAAACGGCTGTTTTAAATCAGGGGCAGTTTGGTGCGGTAGTGTCGGCGGTAGCCTTTAGTCCGGATGGAAGCCTGATAGCGGTTAGCGGCGGTCCTTTTGCGGATGGCCCGATTGATGTACTGGATTTCCAGATCGTGCTGCTGGATGCCAGCAACGGTTCAGTATTGGTTTCTTTGCCCGATATTAAGAGGGCAGCCGGATCGATGGCCTTTAGCCCAGACGGAACAATGCTCATCTTCCCCGGCCCGAATTCGGTAGAATTCTGGGGCATCGCACAGTAACCCGCGCTTATTCATAACGTTCGCAATCAACGCGGGATGCAGCCGGAAAGCTCATCCCGCGTGATAATTCCCCTCCGGGATCAAAGGAGGGACGGTAAAGGCTCTGGCCATATGTCCACAGCGCGAAATGAATGTGCGCGCCGAGGGAATAGCCCGATGATCCTGTCATGCCAATGATTTCACCTGCTTCGACCTCCCCAACTTCAATCCATTCAAATGGAGCCAGGTCGGTTATGCCCCAGAAGGACAGGCTCGACTCGTCCAGATGCCCGTACTGGGTGGATGTAATGCCATCTTCGTGGACGACTCGTGCGGCGTAACCCAGATCAACGAGGCCATCTTCATAACCATAACGTTTGAGATAGACTGTTCCGGCATGGGCAGCGCGAATGGGAAGTCCTTGTGCTAACCCGGCTCCCTCCGCCGATGCGAAATCCAGCGCGTACCGATTCTGCTGAGTGCTGAAATGATACCCCCAGGAAACGACCCAGTCGTGCGAGCAATCAAATGGCAGCCACAAATGGAGAGAACTCAATTGGCCGAATGGCAGACCTGGCGGGAGAGTTGGCAGCAGCGCACGCACTATGTCTGGCATATCGTTTTCCCGTGCCCGCCCCAAAAATTGAAACGTGGCGGGATGCCCTAAATCCTGCCCCAGAAAGCGATTGGTGTACCGGGGAAGGTGTGCAGCCGAGAGAAAACGCTGCCCCTCCTCAGTAATCAGAATATGCTGTTTCTCGACAATCTGCGCCACGGCATCCTGCCGTTCAAGGGGTAAATCCGTTGAAAACTGCTCAATCATGCCCAGACCAGTGACCTGATGTGGGTTTTCAACGGATTGGGCGAATAGCTGCACCGTGTCGAAATAAATCAGATAGTCGCCTTGAATTGGGGCAATCCTCCCCGGTGTATCAGCAAAGTATACCCTGTCTTCTATGTAGAAGAGCATCCCCAATGTAGTGTTGGGGAGGTCGAAGTTCAAAATGAGATCGTTTCCATCAGCAGCAGCGGTCAGGCGTGTCGGTTGTGAGACCGTGCCATAGCCAATGAAGGCGGTAATGCCACCACTCAGGTTGATCGTCCCCTGCAAATCAGGGGTCAGGATGAAACTCTGGTGCTGCTTGACGGGGAGCATGAGCAAGAGCAGGACGAGAAAGAAGCGGCTCAATCGGTTGTGCCCTGCACCAGAATCTTGTATTTGAAAGCATTGCCGCCCAGTTCATCAAAGGTAACTTCAAAGGATGTCGCTTCTCCAGGGAGAAGCTGGTCTTTATTGATAAATGTATCCTGTACAGCGACGACCTGTCCCTCGTCAGTGACAATGGCGACCAGCACACGGATCGATTTTGCCAGTTTGGTGTTGTTGTTCTGGATGAGACCTGTTACAGTCAAAAAGCCGTTGGTGTTATAAAAGGCACGGTCTTCGCCAATCAGGAAGTTGTCGTTACCGTAAAAGGTGCTGAGAGAGAACTCCGCTGCCCGTGCTGCCCCTTGAATTTCATACCGCACAGCGATGCTGGGGCGCCCGCTGTCAAAACGAATACGGAATGGGGCTGATTCGCCTGGGGCAAGCACGTCATAGGCGAGGATAGTGGAACGCTCTACCAGGATATTGTCCTCGGCATCCAACAGAAAAGCGGTTAGTCGGACTGCTTCAAGCGGTACCTCGGCCAGATTCTTCACTTCACCTGTGATGTTAAAGCCGCCGTTAGTGTCTTCCCAGTGGGTGTAATGGTCAAAGCCCAGCACCCCGGAGGCGGAAGTTACACTCATCGGGTTAACACTGCCGATCCCAAGCGGAACATTTGTATTGACCCGAAAGGTGTTCACGGACGCCATGAGGGTTTGCAGCATGGCGCTGTCGGCGCCAGTTACATCCGTTTCGACAGACGAAAAATAACTGCCGTTGCCCTGCAAAAAAATATTAAATCCGCGTGTGCCGATGGTTGGATACAAACGTAAGCCCTGCAAACGCACACTGCCATCGGTCATAGCGGCAGGTGGGGCGGTCGCTGTCCAGACGCCATCTTCCTGTGGCTGGTAAGCTTGTACCGCCCTGGCAAATGCTTCGGCAGTCAGTGGTTCACCGGTATTGATAACCATTACAGTGAGTCGAACCACCCGTTCGCTGTTCTCAATTGAGGTGAACTGTACCCTAACTCCGTCCTCAAAAGGAAGCTGATCAGGTATCCACTGCGGCGGCACCCGAATGCTAAAAACCCCTGATGGGTGTAGGTAAGTCTGGAATCCGGCATCGAGAGGGGCACGGGTAGCAACAACAATCAGCGGTGCGGCAGTTCCCCCCCCATCAATGCAGCCCGCCAGGAGCAGGATTAGGAATAGCAGGAAGGCTGGGAATTTTTTCATCACTGTCTTTCAAACTTCATGACGTAGGCAAACATGTACGCGGTGCCATTTTGGGCCATTGAGGGATGTGGGTCGGGCAGCCCCTGGGATGTTTCCATGAATCCGATTTGCTGTGGTTCGCTTATTCCAGGTGGAAGCGGCAGCGCGGATACCCTTACCTCTGCACGCGGTTCAGCATAGTGAACGTAGAAAAACGCGCTCCCGTCCGGCGCGACCACACCAACACGGGGAAAGTGCGAAAAGGGTGTTTGACCTTCACTATCCAATTGAAACATGTCCGCTGGCTCGTTCAGACCAGAAAAATCAAACAAAGGGGTCAGCTTTTCAGTGGCAAGGTCAAAGTAATAATAGTTGATGAGGCCGTAGGTCGCCTCAAAAGCACCACTGTAGAGGAAGACTACCAACCCCTGGCTTCCAGCCCACTGGACGTGTTCAATATTTACTGGAACATCCTTCTCGACCCACTCCGGCACTACCTCAGAAAAATCATCGTAACGGATAATCTGGTTTAAATCTCCATTTTCCAGATTGAGTAGCCACACTCCATTCAACGGGTCACGGTTTTCACGCCCTGCAACCGGAAGCGCTATATACTGCCCACCTGGGTCAATCGCAGGTCGTCTGAAAATACCGAACTGAGGCAGGTCGCTGGTCAGGTCGCGCACCATTTCAGCCATTTCCCCGTTAAGTCGCATAAGGGTAAGTGTATAGGTATCGGCCAATTTTTCACTGCGGAAAAAGTACAACCCGTTGTCGGCGGGATTCCAGAAGGGAAGATAGTCCACCAGACCGTCAAACGCTTCATCAATAATGGTATCGGTTTCGTTATCCTGAGTCCGGTTAGCAAAACTGGATGTAGAAACCTCAAATGTCCAAAGATCGGGTTCACGGAAATTGAGAAAGAAATTTTCAGTGAAGGCAAGAAATTGGCTGTCGGCTGACCAGACCAAGTCTGTACCTGAACGGTCATAATCTTCAGGCCAGGGCGTGCAGGTTTTGGTGGCATCAGCAAAGGTATAAATACACAACCCACCCTCTCTCCCTCTGATCCCCCAAGCCAGTGCTGACCCGTCCGGCGCGATGATGGCTTCATAAGGAGGGCGTCCACCTTCACCAAGCACATCATTCACAAACTGGGTTTCAACCAACTGCCAGTTCAAACCATCAGCCGCTATACTAAAAACCATCAGAAAAATAAGCACTGGAAAACGTATTTTCATGTTCAGCCTCCCTTCTTAAAGGTAGTTCCAAAACGCCAGCCACGCAAGAAACAAACCATTCTATAACCAAATGTTTAACTGAACCATGCTATCATGCTAGCTATAGAACACATTTGCTATGAGAAGGTGGCCGTGGAATGTATACTGCTAACGAGTTAATGTTCCCTGCTTATGTAATTCCTGAACTTGCGGATAGTCGTGGCCCGGACTGGCGCGATCTGATCAGACATTTGTCCGTGCTGCCAGAAACCGATGTTGAAGTGCTGGCATTCATGTTGATGATGATCCGGATGAACGGTTGCATGGAGTGTGAGACCGACAGCTACCGGGCCATGCGTGGATGCAGTGCCTGTGCCTTGCAGACGTTGCGCCGCTACAAGGGGCCGGATCGGGATTTACTGAATGCCTATAATCTGGCACTTCAGGATATGAGAAATTACCTGGAACGAACAGGTAAAACCAAGTTCCAGGCCGTGCTGGAACTCCGCTAAAATAGACCACATGAATTTAGAATTGGTTACAGAACTGCCAGATGATTATGAGGCTTTCCGCTACTATGTTGAGGATTATGACGAACTCAGCGATTCCGAACTGGATGCCCTAGTTGAGGAAATTGCCGCCCCGATCATCAAAGCGGTGGACTGTACGCAATGTGCGAACTGCTGCCGCAGCCTGGATGTTTACCTGACCCCTGGTGACGCTGAACGACTTTCACAGGGTGTCCTGATCCCCCTTTCCGAAATCATTGACCATCCTCGCGCCGAGATGGAAGGCGAATGGGGTGTTTTTAAACAACAGCCCTGTGCTTTTTTAAACGAGAAACTGTGCTCTGTCTATGAACACCGCCCGACTTCCTGCCGTGAATACCCTGCCTTTACGCCAGATTTTCGCTGGCTACTGGGCGACCTTCTGGGCGGGGTCGGCATTTGCCCGATCATTTACCACACCATTGAGGAACTCAAAAAACGGTTGAAGTGGTGAAGGCGGGGCGTAGATCTACGCCCCGGTAACATTTACAGCTTTTCGGCGATGCTCTTGGCCTGTGTAAACAGCAGCAGGTAGTCCGGCCCGCCTGCTTTACTGTCCGTGCCGCTCATGTTAAATCCCCCGAACGGATGCACACCCACCAGCGCCCCAGTACATTTGCGATTGAAATACAGGTTGCCGACGTGGAACTCTTTGCGTGCCCGCTCCAACCGTGCGCGATCCTGGCTGTAGACGGCTCCGGTCAGACCATATTCGGTGCTGTTTGCGATTCGTAGCGCGTCGTCATAATCTGATGCGGGAATCAGCGCCAGCACCGGGCCAAATATTTCTTCCTGGGCGATGGTCGCATCACCTGGTACTTCGCCAAAAATGGTTGGTTGGATAAAATAACCGTTGGTGTCCGTTTCAATCATACTTCCGCCGAGCAGCAGCTTATGGTTTTTGCGCCCGATTTCGATATAGGACATGATGTCCTTAAAGGCTTTTTCGTTGACGACAGGGCCCATATCCACATTCAAACCTTTGTCGGTTTCGCCAACAGTCAGCTTTTTCGCGTGCTCGACCACCATTTCTGCCACCTGATCATAAATTTTGCTGACCAGAATCGCGCGGCTGCCTGCCGAACATTTTTGACCCTGAAAACCAAAAGCACTGGTTACGATACCCTGTGCGGCGGCCCCAAGATCGGCGGTTTCATCCACCAGCACAGCGTCTTTGCCACCCATTTCCAGCACAGTCCGCTTGAGCCATAACTGTCCTGGGTGCACCTTGGCGGCGCGTTCAAAAATTCGCATCCCCACGGCTTTTGATCCAGTGAAGGCGATCATGCGAGTCCTGGGATGATCAACCAGTGCATCCCCCATCGCTCCACCAGGGCCTGGCAGGAAGTTCAGCACACCAGCAGGCAGATGATTATTCCATAAAAGTTCGCAGAATTTGTACGCAATCACCGGGCTGTACGAGGCCGGTTTCAGCACCACGCCGTTACCTGCTACAACAGCGGCGCTGGTCATGCCCGTCATAATCGCATTCGGGAAATTCCAGGGCGGAATCACCGCGATGACACCCAGCGCGATATACTGCAAGTCCAACTGTTCCGGTGGATAGGGCACAAGGAGATCGCTGGCATGATCCAAGCGCATCATCTGGCGGGCATAATATTCGAGAAAATCAATTGCTTCGGCGGTGTCGGCATCAGCCTCGACCCAGCTTTTTCCGACCTCAAACACCATCCATGCGCTGAATTCATGCTTACGGTGGCGCATTTCAGCCGCCGCGTTCAGCAAAAAGCGGGCGCGTTCATAGGCGGGCGTGTACTGCCATGTCTGATATGCAGCATGAGCAGCCTCAACGGCCTGATCGACATGGGCAGGGGTGGCGCTCACAAAGGTGCCGACCACCTCTTTCGGGCGGGCGGGGTTGATGCTGTTAAAGGTATTCCCGTCCCAGATTTGATGCCCACCAATCCTGAGCGGGTATTTTTGTCCCAACTGCGAACGAACAAGCTCGATTGCTTTTTCAAAGGCAGCGACATTTTCCGGTTTGGAAAAGTCGGTTAGGGGTTCATTCACAAAAGGTCTGAGCATGATCTTAAAACACTCCTGAGGATTTATTTGTCCTCTATGTTACCGCATTTACAGTCTTAAAACATTGACGCTGGCTCTTAATGAGCCTATAATCCTCGCTTAAAAATCTCATCTGGAGACCGCCATGCAGAACCCGCGTGGGCCTATTCGCCATGAACTGGTCAGTTGGGAAGAAGTGGACAAACTGGTTGATGTGCTTGTCCCGCAGATAGACGCGGTGAAGGGTTTTGATACAATTTTGCTGATTACACGTGGCGGAATTATCCCAGGGGGGTTGCTGGCGGAGGCGCTGGACATTAACTATGTGGTTACAGCGGCGGTTCGCTTCCCGGACCCCATTATTTCCCAGGTGGGGGAACAGCAGTTTGACCCCAAACTGGCGCTGCCTTCCTTTTTGCAGTTTCCCGAAGCTCGCTTGATCCAAAATCGGCAGATATTGATTGTGGATGATGTCTGGGGCAGCGGACGTACCAGCAGCACTGTTAAAGGGCGCTGCGAGGCGGCGGGCGCAAAAGCCTATACCTGCGTTTTTCATTTTAACCCCTATCGTTCTCTTTTCAACAATGCCGCGCCTGACTTTTACGGAGCGGTCACGGATGCCCATATTATTTACCCGTGGGAAGTTGACCGGGATGTTGATGGGCTGCTGGCAGGAATAACCGAGATTTAGGGCTGCACAATATATCCCGGATAAGGGATAGGAACGGCAGAAATTCTTTCCAGGGTCAGCAGATCGTCGTTGGCTAATTCAAGTTCGGCAGCGGCAAGATTAACATCGATTTGCTCTAATTGACTCACTCCGATGATGACCGAATTAACCCACGTCCTGCTGAGTACCCATGCGATGGCGACTTGTTCCGGAGCCATGTTATAGCCTCTGGCTATGTCCTGGACCGCTTCCAGAATCTGCCAACCACGCTCGTTATCAGCCAGAGTCCGGTACATATCGGCCATCCTATCCTGCTGCCCAAAGCGTGTTTTTTCATCAAAAGGCCGATTTGAGGTGTGTTTGCCAGTCAAAAATCCTCCTGCCAGGGGACTCCAGGCCAGCAGTCCGAGTTTTTCGCTTTGCAGCAGGCCAAGAATCTCATATTCTATGCTCCGTTCGATGAGGTTGTACTGAGCGTGCAGGGCAACAAACGGTGACCACTGGTTGTATTTTTGAATCCCTACCGCTTTCATAACCTGCCAGGCGAAGTAGTTTGAACAGGCAACATAGCGAACTTTACCCTGCTGGATGAGCATTTCCATTGTTGCGAGTGTTTCTTCAAGGGGTGTATAAGCATCCCAGTAGTGGGTGCCGTAAATATCGATATAGTCGGTTTGCAGGCGGCGTAAACTCTGTTCCACTGAATACAGAATCGCATGGCGAGACAGGCGGCGATGATTTGGGTCGCCATCTTCAGGAGCGTAGGTTTTGGTGCTGATAATCATGTGCGGGCGATGTCTGCCATCGGTCATCCACTGCCCGATGATTTCTTCCGCTTTGCCCTGGTTAAACTCATTGGCGGTATCCACAAAATTACCCCCATGATGCACGAAATAATCCAGCACCTGCCGTGCATCCCAGGCGGGCAACTGGCCACCAAAGGTCATACTGCCCAGACAAATCTCACTGACCATCAAACTGCCAAGCTGTCGCAATTTCACTGGTTTTTCTCCGTGATGTTTACGCAATTGTACCGTTGACAAAAATCCGCTGCCCTCAGATGATCAACATCCAGAAAATGGGGCTAGCGGCTGATGCCAAAAATTCTGTTCCTGCTCGTTGTCCTGCTGTTTTTCGTGCCAACGCCAGATGTTCCCGCTGTGATTCTGCTCGAACGGGACAATACGGACGATCCAAATCCCCCACACGCCCTTTACCTGGTGGATATGCTGGGAAATCGGGAAGTGCTGCTGGCAGCCGAAGAAAACAAGCGGTTTGAACGATATGAAAACGGCATACTTTGGCTGAACACAGGTGAAACACTGCTCACTCCTGGAGAAGTAACCCCGGTGGTGACACCTGACCATGAGCGCATTTTGGCTGGTATATCGCCTCTCTATGGGCCGGTGGTGGTCACGGCTCCTGGGCTGGAGCAGGCTGAGAATCGTTTATACAGCATGTCCGGTCAAAGTAACCCTTATGTGAATCTTTACGCGGTAATCGATGGGAATTTACAACAGTTGACGGACGTAATTTCGCTGTTTCCCAACTCGCAGGCGCCATTTTTATCCGCTTCCGCCGAATTTCTATCTGTCCGGCCAGACCACCCTTCATTTCTTTTTCGGGCACGGCTGCGTGATGCGGCGGGCAACGATTTTAATGGGCTGTATCTGTATGATTTTCAGACTGGCGAGACCCACACCATGCCGTTTTTTGGCAAAAACCCGGTCTGGTCACCGGATGGGGTATTTTTAGCGGGCAGTCGCCTCTCTCAACGCAACCGCCAGCCCCCAATTTATGAGTTATGGGTGTCACATGTTGAAACAGGCGCAGAAAATTTCATCGCTAACGGCTGCAACCCGCAGTACTCGCCAGATGGAGCATGGCTTGCTTACGATTTACATGAATCATCGCAGTGGCAGGGTTATACAGATTGTTTTGCCAATGGGCAGGTGGCAGCGATAAGGCTGGATACGGGCGAAACCATCTTGCTTTCAAAAGGGATGGAAAAATTTGTTACCCTGGTTGGCTGGATTCAGCCGTAGCTTAACAACACAATTGGCTGTCCGTGCAATTGGGTCAAAATCACGGTGGCGTGCTGGTTGCCTTTCAGATGAAGGAGATGTTGAAGCTGTTCCGGTGAAATCGGGCTGCCACGTTTTTTGACCGTGATTTGTCCGATATTTTTTCCCCGCAGGACTTTCCGAAGCTCTTTAAGGTGAAATGGCATCCAGTCGTCGATGCGCCATGCACGCAGCCAGCCGGACTCAATCCATTCATCTCCTGTCAGGTAAGCGATGTCTTCATCCAAGCGATAGGCGTTCAGGCTCAAATGGGCCAGCATCTCAGAGAACAACCCTGCCCGAATCACCGCCGGGTCCGGTTCGTATAAATAGCGGCGGGGAGCATCGGTCAGGGAGGGCGGCTCGTATCCCAGAGGGACAAGGGTTTCACCTTCTGGGAGTATTGTGGCTTGCCTGCCGCTAAATTGCAGTTGCCCAAAGTGCAAAAGCGCCTCTTTAAGTTCCCCGTCATGGCTGATAAATTCTATGCCCGCGCCCAGATAGGCAATCTCTGCGATCTGTACCCCCGGCGAGACTTTGACCAGCAGCGCGTCGAAGCACCATGTTTGAATAATATCTAATGGCGGCCTGTAGTCGCGCACCGAAAAAAGGCGTTTACGTTCATCACGACGAGCAGGATCAAAAAAAGCAGCAGGAATGTTGTTAAAGGGAAGAGGTTGTGCCAGGTCAGCTTGAACGAAATCGGCCTTTACGCCGTAGACATTAGCATTATGGCGTGCCATGTGCAGCCGTGTAGAATCCAAATCTATCCCGGTGACGTGTGTTGTCTGTGCCAGCATGTCTCCGCCAATGCCGCAGCCCAAATCCGCGACCCGATCAAAACAAGCCAGTTTCTGAGCATGGTGGCGGGCTATGATTTCATGAGAGGCCTGTTGCAGCGCTTCACTGGTGAAGAACATGTCCGCAGCACGGGAGAATTTCGCAGTTGCTTTCTGGCGGAGGCGTGCGGTTTCCAGCGCGGCGGCGGCGATTTCGGGCGGATAGGATTTCCGGAGTTGGGTCAGCAGGGGCAAAATATGAGCGGCGCTGAGGTCAGCCTGCATCAGTTCTGCAAGCAACTCAGGCGATTCCCTCAGCGCCGCAAGGATTTCCGGGGAAAACAACGCTTATTCGTCGTCTTCTTCTTCGACTTCAAGCTGCTGCATAATTTCAACCAGTTCGTTCCATTCTTCGCGCATGAAATGAATGGTCACAGAATCGAAAAAGGTGATGTCGAAGCCGACCTCGCCATCTTCATCTTCGACACGGTAAATGCTCAGGCTTTCACCTTCGTACAGGTTTTGCATTTTGATGCTGTCGGTCACAGTTGTTTACTCGCTTTCTTCCATCTTATCCAGGGCGGCAAGTACCTCCAGCAAAGCCATCAGGCTTGCGCCGCTGTGGGTTTGTTCGGGAATATCATCTAATCGGAGTGTATATCGTTTCTCAATCAGATTTCGGTGAAAATCTGCCGCTTCTGTAAGGCTCAACACCTGCTGACGGACTTCCATCCGTCGCGGCGCGTTCCAGTTCCGCGCCATTTTAGTCCAGTAAATGCGAAAACTAAAGTCCACTTTTGCTTCAGTCATCGGCTCAGTCTTGACGGGTTGTTGTTCGGCGTGTTCTCCGGTCTGGAAAATTTGCTTTAAGATGTTCATTTTATACCTTGCTGCCATGAACAATTTCACCTTCGCGGTCAGGGATGTCGGGTTCGGCCAGCGCGGGTTTGACCGCTGATGGTAAAATCGCGTCTTCCTGCTGTGGGATACGAACAGATTTAACATGGGCGAAGGGGTCACGGTCAACCAGTTTGCCCCAGATGTAAATGATAAACAACCGAACTGTCGCCACAGTTGGGGCAGCCAGTAAGATGCCCAGCAGCCCCGCCAGCGAAGCGCCAAACAGGACAGCCGCCATCACCACAAAGGGATGCAAGTCCAGATTACGACCCATCACGCGCGGTACGACGACCAGTGCCTCGGTTTGCTGAAGAATGAAATAAGCTGCCATGACAATCAGCATAAAAGCAACACCGCTTAAGCCGGGTATGGTGTTGCTTTCAGAAATAAGCGCAAACAGCAGTGCCGGAAGCGCGGCGACAATAGGCCCAATATTGGGTATAAATTCGAGCAGCCCTGCCAACAGCCCCAGTACCAAAGGCTGTGGTAAACCCAGCGCAGCGGCAGTGAGACCGGTTGTGACACCCATAATGATGCCAAGGATAATCTGTCCTCGCAGATACGCATTCCAGATGAGGCCAAGTTCATAGATGAGTCTCCTGGCATCTCCCTGGTATTCAACGGGAACAATATTATCGATTTTGTCGATGAACTTGCCGCCGTCTTTTAACAGATAAAACATCAGCGCAAAAACAAGAAAAACATTAAAGAAAAAACTGAAGGCCAGGGATGCTACACTGACAGCAGGTTTGGACAGCACATTAATGGCACTGCTGATGCGTGTTGCCAGATCAGTACCTGCTGTCTCGGAATCATTTGCGCCGCTGTCTCCCTCAACAAATTCTTCCCAAAAGTTGAAGGTGTTATCGCCATATTTCACCGGGCGATCCAGCAGTTCCTTTGCCCGTTCTTCGACTGTAGTCACGATTTCAGGCGTGTTGTCTGCGAAGGCTCCCAACTGTGAAATTACAGGGGGAACGATCAGCAGAATCACAAGAGTCAGGCCAAGCATGACGATGACAAAAGTGAGCATGACGGCCAACACGCGGCGGAGCTCAGGCGGGTTAATCCGATTGAGGGCGTATTTTTCCGTAAAATCGACAATAGGGTACAGAAGATAGGAAAGGACGATGGCGATAACGATCACCGACCACGCCTCAGCCAGACGGATCGTAATGAGCAGTGCTAACCCAACCACGATGAGAGCCACTGTGCGTTTGGTCACGCTTGACCAGGGCGGGCTGGTGAGACTTGGAGGAGGATTAGATAACATGGCAATTCCTGCTTCAACTACGCCAGCAGTTCGGTCACGACCTCATCTAACTGCTGGGTGATTTTATGCTCTGGATAATAAAGCGCGAATACACCACGACTGGCAAGCGCCATCAGCTCATCGCTGTGCTGAAGTACCGTAATGACACGGCAGTCGAAGGCATTTTCTGCTTCGGCTTTAACTTCATCCGGCTTCAGGGTCAGCGGGGCCTTGTTCACCAGAATCATCATGCGCGGAACTTCGAGCTTACGGGCAACTTCCACCGTAACGGCAGTACCCTGAAAATCCTGCTGGTCGGGACGCATAATAATGACCAGGGCATCGGAAATTGCGACTGAGAGCAGGGTTTCCTCATTCAGTCCGGGATGTGTATCGATCAGCAGCACATCCAGTTTAAGCGCCTCTATCAACTGATGAAATCCATCATTCAATAGTCCTACATCGTACTTCTCGCGCAAAATCTGGGCGATTTCACCTGCCTTCAGGCTGGATGGTGTCAGAAATACCTTGCCATTCAATAACGGATGGTGGGCGGCTTCCGCAATATGCTGGGTGACATCATGCGCTGTATGCTGAACTTCGCACTTGCCCCACAGATAATCGTTCAGGGAGTGCTGCATGTCGTGTTCAGTGAGTCCGAACAGAACATGAATCCCCGGTGATTGAATATCGGTATCCACCACCCCCACACGCATCCCGCGTTTCGCCATCAACGCGGCAATATTGGCGCTCGTGTTGGATTTACCTGTGCCCCCGCGAAATGAGTGAATCGAAATGATTTTTGGCATTTTTTCTCCAGATGTAAGGATATTTTAGTGCATTCTCGACCGATTCGGGGGCTTATTAACCCATTCTTAAAATTCCAGATTTAATAGCTTTACGGGTGTCCCCATAAAAGCTTTAACATAACGCCGTGTAATCACCGGGGTTTCAAATTGAGGCCAGTGTCCCGCGTTGGGGATCATTCTCAGGTCAGCATCCGGCCATTCGGTGGCGACTACACTGGCATCGCGCAAGGGAACGGTATTGTCTTCCATACCCCAGATGACCAGGGCAGGCTTATTGACCTGCGAAAGTTTGCCGCGCAGGTCATTTTCCCGCATGGCACGGTAACATTCCGCCCGAACCCGTCCCTGCCCCGGACGTCGTGCATCCGCTCGCAGATGAGTATATTCATCCTCTTTGATTTCTGTACGGTCTGCGAATGAGGCCGGGCGCATCAGGCGATCCGTAATTTGAATGAAGTAAGGCTCAAACGCCGAGATAAACCTGTTGGTAATAACAGATCGCTCTAAGAATGTGATGGGCGAGACAAACATATTAATGAACATGGAAAGTTTGCCGCTAATTGTGGGGCAGATGAGAATCATTCGTTCCACCAGTTCCGGATGACGCAGGGTCAGAGTCAGGCTGATCATGCCCCCCATTGAATGCCCAATCAACACAATGGGTTTATCTGTTACTTCCCGGATGAGTTTTGCCAGCAAATCCGCATAAGCCGGAATGGTGGCACGCTCTTTCATGCGAGGGGATTCGCCGTACCCAGGCAAATCTACCGCCATGACCCGGTAGCGCCGGTTAAATTCCTGGAAAATTGGCGACAGAGCATACCAGGAACTTGACCATCCGTGAATAAACAACGCGACCTGACGGTCGGCTGGCCCCTCTTCTTTAACGTGAATCGCCTGGTCATCAATTTTGTAGACCACTGTTCTTTCAATTGCCATGTGTTTTTCCCCACAGCATATGGTATTCAGAAATACTACATAGGGTGACTTAAAGTTGCAAACAAGGGGGCGAACGCATTAAACTAACCACATGCTAACAGGTTATTGGAACTCCTTATGGAAAATATACCCGGATTACCCATCGTTTATTATGGAAAACTAAATGAATGGAAAGAAGAGCGTCCGGCGGCTCTAATTACCAGTCCGGCGGCGTGGGAGCGGGTCGGCGGTTTGCTGGGTCTGCCTTTGGTCGTGCAGGCAGAACCGGAACAGACCGACTATGAATTTCTCCACACCCTCTCGCAAAATGTCCCTGCGATGGTGAAGGTTATATATGCGGTTGGTTCCAGCACCCAGTTCAAGATCGGTAAGGTCGTCGCCCATGAGAATAACCTGCCGCTTGTGATTGTGCCCATTGAACTGGACAGCGACCAGATGTTTGAGCCTCACGTTGAACTGATGAGCCAGGGGATTTTAAATAACATTTCGACCGGCGCAGCAGAAAGTATCGTGGTAGATTGGGAGGTCATCTTAGCTGGCGATATGCATCGTCGTGCTGGAATGGTGGCAGACATGCTGGCAATTGTGACCAGTTTGTTGGATTGGCGTTACGCAATTAAACAGAACAAGGTTGACCATCCGTTTTTGCCCTGGGCAGCAGGAGTAGCAGCCGGGATTGCTTCGCAAACAATCAAATATGCTCCAGGCATCGGACGCGGTGAAGTAGAAGCAATGCGCGGGGTGATGGATTTGACCGGAATTTCCGTCCAACTCGCCAATCAGCTTGGGCATTCCCGCCATCAGGAAGGTACAGAACACTATCTTGCTTTTGCCTTGCAAAACAACGGGGTGAAGGATGTTTCTCATGCGGAATGTCTGGCGCCAGGCATTTTGCTAACGTCAGCACTGCATGGTCAAGACCCCGGCGCACTGCGTGATGCACTGGAACAAGCCGGGGTTCTGGTGAACAAAATCCGGCTCGCGGAGCTTCAAATAGGAATTAACGATCTGCCTGCTTTTGTCGCCAATAACCATTTGCCTTACGCCGTCGCCCATGATATTGATCCTCTGTCCGATCAGCTCCGCAAAGCGATGGAGACAGCGGGTTTAACGGGAGATACCGGGGGTTGGGCTGTAGCAGGCGCTCCGCAGGGATAAGTTTTTATGCGGCTGATTTGTGGGATTGATGAAGCGGGGCGCGGGCCGCTGGCTGGCCCGATTATTGCAGTGGCCGTCGTCGCCCCGGAAGATTATGCGATTGATGCAGTAGATTCTAAAAGATTGTCCGCGAAAAAACGCGAAGCCTGGGTTGCCGACCACGAAGGGCGGGTTGAATATTTCGTTGAGTGCATAGACGTGCCGGAAATCGATCTTTATGGGATTGGCTGGGCAAACCGCGAAATTTTCCAGCGTTTAGTCCGGCGCGTCGAGGCTGACTATTACATCGTGGACGGCAACCTGAAACTCACCGACCTGGGCGACAAAGCCCGTCGAACCGAATGCCGCATTCGCGCCGACCAGAGCACGCCGATTGTGTCTGCCGCCTCAATTCTGGCTAAAACTATCCGCGATGAAATTATGCGCGGTCTCCACGAGGCGTATCCGCATTATCACTGGGTTTCGAATAAGGGCTACGGCACAAAACAGCACATCAGCGCGATCAAAACTTTTGGTGCATCCCCACACCATCGCAAAGAGTATGCGAATACAGTGACCAAAAAAACCTACGCCAAACCCCTGCTGTTATTAAGCGCGGGAACGCCGCTGTTTTCGCTGCTGCTAGCGGGGCAGCTTTTCCAGTGCCTGTTGTAATTCTGATGGAAGTTCTGTTTCAATAAAACGTTCTTCGTCCGTGATTGGGTGGCGGAAGGTGATGGATTTGGCGTGCAGGAACATACGCCCGATTTTTACGCTCGGTTTGCGGAAACCATAGACGGTATCCCCGACAACCGGAGAGCCAATAAAAGCCATATGCACCCGAATCTGATGTGTACGACCTGTTTCAAGGTGGATTTCCATCAGGGTATGGTCTTGAAAACGTTCCACGACCCGAAAATTTGTTATTGCTTCTCTGCCGCTTCGGATCACCGCCATTTTTTTGCGCTGCTGCGGGTCACGTCCGATAGGCGCATGGATTCGCCCTACCGGGGTATCCGGATGGCGATCAACCAGTGCCCAGTAGATTTTTTTGACGGTGCGTTCCTCAAACTGGCGCATGAGGTTGTACTGTGCTTTGGTTGTCAGCGCAACCAGAATCACACCAGAGGTATCTTTGTCTAAACGATGCACTACTCCTGCTCTTTCAGGATGCCCCACGTTCCTGACCTGGGGCCAGCGTGCCAGCAGTGCATTCACCAGGGTGCCTTCGGTGTTCCCGAAGCCGGGATGCACCACCAGTCCAGCAGGCTTATTGATGGCGGCGATGTAGTCGTCCTCATAGAGCACAGTGAGAGGGATGTCCTGCGGTTCGACTTCACCTTCTTCTTCCTCTGGTGGAATTTGCGCGGTGATTGTATCCCCCGCTTCCAGTTTGTAAGCAGGTTTGCGTTCCCGGTCATTCACTATGACCAGCCCGTTCTTAATTAACTGCTGTACCTGCATTCTGGAATACTCTTTCAGCCTGTCCGTCAGCACTTTGTCCAGACGCTGTTCAGTTTCATCATCCCTTACGTGAAAGGTTAGCGTTTCAAGTTCGTCCATCAATTTTTCCGTTCCCGTCTAAGAGATTATATACTTATATCTTAATGAGTGAACTAAGGACGTAAGAGAATGTCACTGCCCCCAATTGACGTGACTGACAAGGAAACTCCTGATCACCGTGCCGCCATTCCTATTGCCAACGGATATATGCGAGCTGCATTACAGGCGATTGAAGACGTGGCGGGGAGAGTCGCGCTCAATGTTATGCTCCGCTTCGCCGGACTGGAAAATGCGATTGACAATTTTCCCCCGGACAACCTTGACTTCAGCGCGGGTTATGTGTTCCGGGATTACTCTAATTTGAACCATGCCATGATACAGTTTTATGGGCGGGCGGGTAAAGGTCATGCTTTACGGATTGGGAGAATCTCTGCCCGCTGGATGATTGAAAACCATCCCCTTTTTGGATTTGCCGGAACTGTTTTTAAAGTGATTCCCACGGAGCAGGCCATGCGCATGAGCCTGAATAACACGGCGGATGGTTTCCGTAAGCTGTATCATCGTGTGCATTTTGACATACGGATCAATTTGCGTGAGGAAAAAGAACACTTTGTCTGGAGTTCGCCGGACTGTCCCTGCTGTGTGGGTAAAAAAGCGGACGCGCCGATTTGCTGGATCTGGGAAGCCGGATTCATAGAGGGTGGCAGTTTTGTGACAGGCGGAAAATCGGTCAAAGTGGAGCAAACCACCTGTATCGCCATGGGGCATCCTGAATGCACCTGGCTCATTTATAAAAAACCCCTTGAACAGGTTGAGAACGAAGGATGAGTGCAGAACAGGCCCAGGCGATATTGTTGGGGTTGGCCCTGGGAGACGCGCTGGGTTATCCGGTTGAATTTTTGAGCCTGAAGCGGCTGTACGAAAAATACGGCACGACTGGCATGATGGAGCCCCCCAGTCCTGCTCTGTACACGGATGATACGCAGATGACCCTGGCCGTCGCCAACGCTTTGATTGAGGCAGGAGACGGGGATATTGATACACTGATGCAGGCGGTCGGACGGGAGTTTGTCCGATGGATGCACAGTCCGGAAAACAACCGTGCGCCGGGAAACACCTGTCTCGCTGGAACCCGCAATTTTGAAAACGGTATCCCCTGGCGTAAATCGGGAATTGCTGAATCTAAAGGCTGCGGGTCAGCGATGCGGGTTGCGCCGATAGGTTATTTTTACCAGCACGATGCGGCAAAGTTGAAAGAGGTTGCGGTGTCCAGTGGAATCATTACACATGGACATCCAGCGGCAAAAGCAGCTTCGATTGCAGCGGCGTATATGATCAAACTGGCGCTGGATGGGATACATCCAGAGGACTGGTTTCGCCCTGTATTACAAGCCACCGGGGGCATTTCGGATGATTTTGACCAGGCCATCCTGCGAATCGGGCATGTGGAAGGCTGGACGAACAAAGTGGCGGCACTCCAGCACATAGGAGAAGGTTGGGTCGGAGAAGAAGCGGTGGCGATGGCATTCTACTGTGTGAGGCAGTTCCCGGATGACTATGTAGCAGCCGTCCGTCTGGCCGCAAATATTGAAGGGGACAGCGACTCGGTTGCCTGCATTACAGGTGGAATAAGCGCCGCCCGGCTTGGCCTGGGTGCGATTCCTGAAGATTGGAAAAAACGTTGTGAGAATTACCCCTTGCTCATAGAAATAGGTCAAAAATTAGCGGAAAAACGCGATGCCACTGCCTGAACTCCTTTCTCTTTCTGATGCAGCACAGCTCGTTAAATCCGGTGATACACTCGGATTAGGCGGCCTGATGATGTACCGCCGCCCGGTTGCTTTTGTCAAAGCCCTGCTTCAACGCCCGAACCGCCCAACTGATTTAACCCTGTTGTGCTTCACTGCCGGATTCGAATCGGATTTGCTGGTTGGAGCAGGGATGGTCAAGCGTGTGCGAAGCTGCTATTTTGGCCTGGAGGCGTTCGGGCTTGCGCCAATGTTTACAGAAGCCGCCAATGCAGGGCAGATTTCCATCTGCGAGGAAACCGAAGCCAGTTTAGCGCTTGGTTTTCGGGCAACGATGGGTGGGGTCGGATTCATGCCGGGGTTCGCATGGCTGGGTACGGATTTGCTCAGGCTGCGACCGGATGTAAAAACCATTCAGGATCCTTATACAGGTGAAACGCTGGTAGCTTTCCCGGCGCTGCACTGCGATGTCGCGGTGATTCATGCGGTTAAAGCAGATCGGTATGGCAACGCTATTTTGAATAATAACCTCGGCGTTGATCTGGAACTGTCGATGATTGCGGGGACGGTTATCGTGACTGCTGAAGAAGTGGTCGAAAAAATAACAGAGGAGGTGCATATCCCCGGCGTGCGGGTGACCGCAGTGGTTCACGCCCCTGGCGGTGCTGCGCCGACCTCATGTTATCCGCTTTACCCTATCAGGGGTTTTGAAGTTTTACGCTATATTGACGCCTGCAATCGTCACGATTTCGTGGGCTATCTGGACAGCTTTTTGGTTTCGGGCGTAATATAATAAAACGCAAGCATATCTTCACAAGAGGATACAGTTTTACGGGATGCTGCTAGAATAAACGAAAGCATGTAAGTTTGGAGTTCTATAAGATGGCTAGACTACGCACTCTGATTAGCCTGGTGCTGCTGGTGACAGTAGCCTTTGGCGCGGGATTTTTTGCTGCGAATCGTTCCGTTTCGCCAAAGGCAGAAGCCCAATCTCCTGAAACTGAAGAAGTTTTTCGCCCGTTCTGGGAAGCCTATGACATCGTGAAGGGACAGTTTGTTGACCCGGTAGACGATGAAGTGATGATGCTTGGAGCGCTGGAAGGGATGTTAGAAGCGCTCGGCGATGAAAATACAAACTACTTTGACCCGACAGAACTGGCCGCCTGGAATGAATCGTTGACTGGTGAATTTGAAGGTATTGGTGCCACTGTCCGCCAGGACGAGGAAACCGGTGGGTTAATCATTGTGAGTCCCCTCCCCGGCTCTCCTGCGGAATCGTCCGGCATTCTTCCTGGGGATATTATTGTGCAGGTGGGCGGCAAGGACATCACCAAGCTTTCGCAGGCTGAAATTATTAATCAGGTGCGTGGGCCGGCGGGTACAGCCGTGCGGTTGGGTATTTTACGCGACGGCGAACCCGAAATGATTGAAATCACCGTGATTCGTGACCGGATTGTCATGCCTACCCTGGAAACCCGGATGCTCGATAACAATGTAGGTTATATTCGTCTGTATCAGTTCTCTTCCGAAGCGGCCAACGAGTTACGCGAAACCCTCATTGAGATGGACGCCAACAACTTAAATGGTCTGGTGTTAGACCTGCGCGACAACCCCGGCGGTTTTCTGGATACCTCTCTGGAAGTGATTCGTCTGTTTATTGACGAAGGGGTCATTCTCATTGAACAGCTTCCTAATGAACAGGAACGGGTATTTGAAGCCAACTCAACCGCTGTTGCGCCGGAAGTTCCGCTTGCAGTCCTGGTGAACGCAGGCAGCGCCAGTGCCAGCGAATTGGTTGCCGGGTCACTGCGAGACCTTGACCGCGCTGTGATTGTAGGAACCCCCACTTTTGGCAAAAACACGGTGCAGATCGTGAATCCTCTGTCTAATGGTGGGGCTGTGCGGGTGTCTATTGCCCGCTGGGTTACCCCGGATGGAAGCTCGGTAGATAGTGCCGGTCTTGAACCTGATGTGATGGTCGAACTTGATCCTGAAGCGGCGGCGGGTCAGGATAACCAGCTTGAAGCAGCAATCCGCGCCCTCAAGGGGATCAAACGTGAACAGCTTCAGGCACCGCTCTACGGACATTTCTAATCTTCCTCTGAGATTAACCGTCTATAATAGATAGCCGGGAGTGAGAACTCCCGGTTGTTTATTCAGGAGCGTGGTTAGAGAAGATGTATTTCGATACGAATTATCTCCTATGTGTGATGCTGCCCGCGTTGCTGCTCAGCGGGTTGGCGCAGATGATGGTCAGGAACGCCTATTCAACATGGAGCAAACGCGCAAACAGTTCTGGCCTCACAGGTGTGGATACTGCCCGGCAGTTAATGCAGAAGTATGGTTTAAACGTGGCCTTGGAAGGCACACCGCAAGAGTTGGGCGATCATTTTGACCCACGCGGTCAGGTCGTGCGGTTTTCTCCCGGTGTTGCCCGCCAGCCCAGTGTGGCTTCGATGGCAATTGCCGCTCATGAATTTGGGCACGTTCAGCAGTATGCCCAGAACAGCCCGTTGATCGCCGTGCGAGGGTTTTTGATCCCGGCGGTGCAGATCGGGTCGAACTTCTCCTATATTCTGATCATCGCGGGCTTGCTGATGAATGTCTTGGCGTTGTCATTCCTCGGTCTGGTTCTATTCGGAGCGGCAGTGCTGTTTTCGATTTTGACTCTGCCTGTTGAGCTTGATGCCAGCCGCCGCGCGATGAATATGCTGGATGGAGCCGGATTACTGCGTTCACAGGAAGACCGAAGTGGGGCACAGGCGGTGCTGCGTGCTGCCGCGATGACCTATCTCGCCGCGATGGTGACTTCGATTCTCCAATTTGCCTACTACGCTATGCTGGTGCTGGGCGGTCGCAGCCGGGACTAGAGACAGATGTGGTGTGGGCACAGGTTTTGAATGGTGGGTGAACCTTTCACACCCGATGAGCAACTGGCGGTGTGTATTGCCCATCAGGTGAACGATGGTGAGGTAGTTGCCCAGGGGTTGGCAACGCCGCTGGTCGCTGCCGGATACATTCTTGCGCGGCTGACTCATGCCCCGAATTTGCGGTTTGCTTCTGCTATCGGCCAGGGGGTATGTCAGGATTGGGCACCTCTCGGCGTGGCATCTATCGAATCGCTGTGGCTGGGAAAGGCTATTTTCCATACCACCTTTGTCCAGGCGGCAGCGGATGTGCTGCCGTGTTTAAAGGCTAAAGAATTTTTCCGTCCCGCGCAGGTAGATGCCGCCGGAAATTTCAACAATATTGCCTTTGGCACGGATTATCACAGGCCGAGAATGCGTTTGCCTGGTACAGGGGGGATCCCCGATGTGACCACCTATTCCGACGAAATCTATTTGTATGTGCCGCGCCATTCACGGGTAACCTTTGTGAAAACACTGGATTTCGTGAGCGGCTTGGGTCACAGCGAAAAGCGCATCCGTGGAAAAGGGGTAAATTGCCTGGTGACGGATTTAGGACAGTTCGATTGGGCGAATGGGCGAATGCGCCTGGTGACTTACCATCGTGGTGTAACGGTTGAGCGCATTCAGGCCAAAACGGGTTTTGATCTGGAAATTGCACCTGATGTGCATGAAACTCCGCCGCCCACATCAGAGGAACTGCATCTGCTGCGTGAAATCATTGACCCCCTGGGAGTCCGGCTTTTGGAAACGCTAGGGGGTCAGGCACGCCGTGACCATTTACGCGCTGTTCTGGAGGCTGAGACGCCTACTGGCAAGCGCTAGAACTTGTGTCCACCGTGAGATCAAAAATTTCTATGATGCTGGAAATCGGCTCTACATCCCAGGAGCAGGTGGCATCAATGACGATCAAGCCAACGACTGCCCCTATCACACACAGAACAATAAAACACCCGCAGCCCAACAGAAGCCAGCGAGCCATGCCCCCGCCTCCACCAGCGGGTTCCGCTTCATAGTTATACATGGGTCTGGATGGCTGTGAATCCGAGTATTCATACTGCGGCTGTGTTTGCGGATAAGGCTGGTAGGTTGGGTACTGCTGCTGGGGTTGAGGTTGGGGCTGTGGTGGTGCCGATACCCCTGGAGATGGGGGAGGCGCATAGGGTGATGGCGGCGCATAACCACCCGGCGCAGGCGATGGCCCTCCAAGAGGCTGCTGGGTAGGCGCATAGCCTGCCATCACAGTAGATTCGTAGGCAAGTGTAACCGTTTCACCCAGTCCCACCATATCACCTGGGGAAAGCGGACGGGCACCCATCAAACGCTGCCCGTTGACAAACGTACCATTGGTAGACCCCAGGTCTTCCATCGTATAACCGCCGCCGCCCCGGATGAGTTTGGCATGGTGGCGGCTCACTTCCGGGTCATTAATGGTAATATCGTTAGTGATGTCTCGACCGATGGTGATGACATCTTTGGTCAGTTCATAAACCTGGTTTGGCTGAGGCCCTCGGCGAACGATGAGGCGAAAACCACCACTGCTGCCTGGCTGCATATTATCCGACTCCTATACGAGAAAGTAGTTTGGAGTATTATTTCTCATTCCTGGTAGCAGGAATGACTGCGCTGTATCATACTCCAACAGCGTAGCGAGGGCAAATTCATATTCGCCCTGTTTAATATAAGGATATTGTACAAACGTGTCAACTACGACGCCCAGACGAGTATTAAGCATTGGCGGGTCAGATTCTGGCGGCAGCGCTGGAATTCAGGCTGACATCAAAACCCTGGAAGCACGCGGTGTTTTTGGCAGCACGGCCATCACAGCGGTTACGGCTCAGGATACCCTAAAAGTTCACCGTGTTCACTTTGTGCCAGACGAGTATATCCGCGCACAGATCGAAGTTGTATTAAATGATATTGGAACAGATGCGGTCAAAACAGGTTTTTTGGCGAAGGAAAGTGTGGTCACCCTGGTTGCAGAGGAAGTTCAGCGCTATCAATTGCCCCATATAGTAGTAGACCCCGTGCTGGTTGATGGCTCCGGGAAACCCTTCGTGAGCGCGGGCACCATAAGCGCCTACCGGGATCGGTTGTTGCCGCTGGCGACCTTAATTACGCCCAATGCTGATGAGGCTGCTCTTTTGACGGGCAGCCCGATGCGGACCCATGAAGACCTGTATGAAGCTGCCAAGCTGTTACATGGCCTGGGAAGTCAGGCTGTTGTCGTCAAGGGGGGGCACTTGCCGGACAATGACATTATCTTGAATGTATTTTACAATGGGGCACAATTTATAAACCTGACTGCGCCCCGCCTCCCGGCGGATAATCCGCATGGGGTTGGCTGCACCTTTGCCTCAGCAGCGGCGGCAGAGCTGGCAAAAGGACGTTCGCTGACCGAGGCGGTGACCCTCGCACATCGCTATTTGCAGGAAGCGTTAGCAGGCAGTCAGTCGTGGACGTTGGGCAAGGGGCGTTTGTCTGTTAACCATGCGGTTGGTCGTCCGCCCCTGTTTGAGGCGTAGGGTATATGTTTAAAAAGCTTTTTTCCCGTGAAAACCGTTATGCAGTGATTTTATGCGTGGTCGTGATCTTGCTCATCATTGTGACCGCAGACGCCACGCCACCGTTCATTTACCAGGGTTTTTAGGTTTTACCAACCATGTTTGAGTCGTGTCACCAGGCGTTCGGGCATATGCACATTCCGCATCATTTCCTGGGTATGCTCAACCGGATAAGGAATACGGCGGTGTTCAAAGATTTTTTCTTCAACATGGAGAATCGCATATGCGGCGTCCGGGTTGTTGTCACGCGGTTGGCCGATACTGCCAGGGTTGATGATCAAGCGCTGTCCTTTGAGGGATTTTGGCTCACGGTAGACCGGTGGCAGGGGATCCGTATCACCCTGTTCGCTGACCAGTTGATAAATGATCGGTGTGTGTGTATGTCCAACAAGGCAAATCGGCGTTTCAAACTGTGGAAAATTGAGCGCGGCAATCAACGGATCGAGAATGTATTCCCAGACAGGTTCACGCGGGCTGCCATGCACCAAGGTGTAATCTCCCAGCACAAATGCGGTTGGTAAATCGGCGAGGTAGCGGGTGTTTTCTTCGGTTAGGGTTTCTATCGTCCAGGTGACAGCCTTGCGGGCATCCGCATTAAAAGTACGAATGTCTAACCGCCCCAATGCCGCCCAATCGTGGTTGCCTGCTAAACAGAGATGCGGCAGGGTTTTGAGGAGGTCACAACATTCATTAGGATTTGGGCCATAGCCCACCACATCACCGAGACACCAGACGTAATCCCACTCCCCTTCCGCATCTTTCAGCACGGTTTCAAAGGCGGGTAAATTAGCGTGAATATCTGAGATCACCAGAACGCGCATGTGCGAATTTCCTACACCGTATATTCAGGGCAATATAGCATAGATCGGTAAAGCGTGACAAGCGGGCATGTAAATTTATGTTTTGTCGTTCCTGCCACATCTTCCTTGATTTTATCACGAAGCTAAGCGTTGTGTTAATGCGGCTTTAAATTCACCTGTATTTTGCCCGGTGCACCGGGGAATAATTTTTCTGCTAACTGCGGCACGTGGCGGCGTACCATCTCTGATGACAGCCCCTTTGCTGCCGCAATCTCGGCGTAAAAAGCCGCGCTCTGGCGTGGAATGCGCTGCTGGGTTTCAAAATTCATCTCGTACAGGCCAAACCGGAACTCAGGATTGTATCCGGCTGTCCATTCAAAGCTGTCTGTCAGCGACCAGTAGTAAATACCCTTGATAGGAATGTTGAAATTGATCGCGTGCCAGGTATGCCGAACCAACTGCGCGATGAACCAGCGGCGCACCTCATCCCCTATGTCCGGGGTTCCCGTTTCGGTAATGTAGATTGGGAGACGGGTCTTTTCCCAGATCCACTGGCTGGCGGCATGGATTCCCTGTGGATAAATTTCTCCCCATAGGGGTGGTGGAGGGGGAGACTCCGGGTCAGGGATCTGTTGCAGGAAAAAAGTTTTGGGAGATCGGGGATGCAGTGCTACCCGGTAGCGCTGGTAAAAATTCAGACCAATATAATCCGATGTGCCGGGTAAGTCATGAAGAATGACCCGGCGGCGCAGGGGAAAATCGATCTCTCCACTGACCAGAGCCTGCACAAACACCTCGTTAAAGATGCGGTGTGGCAACCCGACCAGGCGTCCATGAATAAGTTTGGGGGGGGCTGCTTCCATAGCAACATAGTGTTTTGCAATTCCGACTTTTGCTTCAGGATTTTTTTGTTTGATGACATGATAAGCCTGTGCATGGGCACGCAGCAGCATTTCGGCGCAGTCGAACATACGCCAGGGATTGCGGGCCCCAGGGCTGAACATGCCGACCAGATATGCCTGCACTGCATAAACCATTGGCTCGTTGAAGGTGCACCATAAGTCAACTCGATCCCCCAGTGCATCGAGAACCCTTTCAGTAAATTTGACAAAATGGTCAACCGTCTTTGGATTCAGCCATCCGCCTTCTTTTTCAATCCACAGGGGATTTGTGAAGTGATGCAGCGTGACCATGGGGATAATGCCCCGGTGCAGCAGCCCGTCGATTATGTCGCTGTACTGCTCCAGCGCGGACTCATCCCATTGATCTGGCGCGGGCTGGATTCGGCTCCACTCGACGGACAGACGGTGTGAGGTAGTGTTGAGCTCAACCATACGGTCTGCGTCCTCCTGCCACCGTCCGAAGCGCCATTCACATGCCCGTCCGTGTTTCTGGTTCTGGAAAACGTGGCCTCCCTCGTCTTCCCAGGCAGACCAACTGTTGGTGAGTTCTCCTTCAACGTGGTGCGCGGCGCTGGCAGTTCCCCACAGGAAATCGTCAGGAAAGCGGTAAATGGCCTCTACCATGAGCGTCTACCGCGTGCAATGTTGATGGCATCAACCAGCATTCCATAGGCGGTGGTGTCTGGCCCGGAGTCCCCACCCATGACGACGATCCGGTTCAAAATATCTGTTACGACCACAAAACCCGTGTTTGTGCCTTCCAGCAAAGAAAGGGGGTCGCTGCTGTCAAGCGGCATCGGCTGAACCCGCGCTTTGACCTCACTACCCTCGCGGTAGGCTTCGCACAGCAGTTTTAGTCCTTTTCCCACCCGATGGGCTGCCTGTGCCTGTTCCATCGTGACGTTGCGAATTCCGGTTCGTTCTACATCGATCGGACGCAAATCCGCATCCATGAAGGTATTTGCCAGAATCGCGATTTTGATTGAGGCATCCCAACCGTCAATATCGTTGCTGGGGTCGGTCTCTGCAACCCCTATATTCTGCGCGTCACGGATGGCCTCTTCCATCGAAATACCCTGCTGCAACCGGGTTAAAATGTAATTGGTCGTGCTGTTCAATACACCGCGAATTTTTAAAACATCGACGGCCAGCAAACCTTCGCGTCGCATACTATGAATAGGAACGCCATCCATCACGGTGCTTTCATAGAAAAAACCGAGATTTCTCTCACGGGCCAGTCTGGTAAGTTCGCTGTGAGCAAATGCAACCGGGCCTTTGTTTGCTGTGACCACATGTTTGCCCATTTCCAGTGACGCACCTACATAGTCAGTGGCAGGCTGCCCGGTTTTGGGATCGAGCCAGGTTGCTTCCAGCATCACATCCGCCGGACACTTTTCAATGAAATCAAAAGTATCAAAAAGGGGCTCGCCGTGATGAAGCTCACCTAAAGCTTCGATGGTCAAAGCCGCCCGCAAATCCAAACCATTGGGATCAATAGCAGTACCATGTGAGTGGGTTGAAATCCCTACCACCGAAAATTGAATATCGTAATCTCGCTCAATAATGGGTGCTTTAAACTGTAAGAGTTCTGCGAATGCACGTAAGACATTCCCAAAACCGATTAAACCGAGTTTAATGTGCATTGATTTTGCCCTTTCACCCGCATCATTATACTGCGCTTGTCACTGTTCTCGCAGTGATTTAACCTTTGCAAAAGGAAGGAACAAAAATGAAAAAACCGCTGGCGCTGGGTTTGGTTTCAGATGAAGTCCTGAAACAAAAGATCAGGGCTCTGCTTCCTGATTATGATTTTCATTGGGGAATAGAACTAAAAGGGGCGATTAATACCGCCGCTGATTTGCGCCCCTCCGTCATGCTGGTGGATATTGACGAGGACTCTGGCGATTGGGTGGCCATTGTACAGGGTTTAAAGGCGAACCCCGCGACCCGCCGTATCCCGATGTTAGGTATTGGTGAAAATGTGACCGGAGAACGGGGCGGAATCGCCATTGCCTCCGGGGTAACCGGGGTGATGAGTCGGAATGAAGTGGCGGCCCGTCTGCCGGATTGGGTCAAACGTCATGCACGGGTATGGGATGAGAATTACTATGCCGCCCTGGGAACCGGCTGCCAACAGCCGCTGCCGGAACTGGCCCAAGAGGGTATCCGTCTGTTCAATCAGCGTGACTACTGGGAAGCCCATGAGGTACTGGAACATGCCTGGGTTGAAGCACAGGGCCATCCTATTGGTGAAGTTTACCGTGCGATTTTGCAGGTAGGTGTGGCTTATTATCAGATTCAGCGCGGCAATTACAAAGGTGCGCTCAAAATGTTTTTGCGTTCAGTGCAGTGGCTTGACCCACTGCCTGATGTTTGTCAGGGCATTCATATTGCCCGGTTTAAACAAGATGCAGCGGCGGCGCGGGCTGCCCTGGAAGCGCTGGGTGAGGGGAAAATCACTCAATTTGATCAGGATAAATATTTCAAAACGGTCCCGATGTTAGACTAAAGGGGAACCGTTTTCTGTTTTTATGTGTCTAATGGGGTGCATCAAGGAGGAAGTTTGATGAAGAAAATCACGCCGCTAACGGTCATTTCGGCCTTATTGCTCACCTTCATGGTGAGTATTGTTCCTGCTTCCGCTCAGCACCCCCCCCTAGTGTTTCTCATGAATGGCGATTTGTGGAAATGGTCGCCAGGAGACGCCCAGCCCACGCAGATGACTCAATGGGGGTATAACTTCCGTCCGGTCATTTCTCCGGATGGGACTCGTGTGGCGTACAAATCGTGGGCGGAACTGTCGGTGAATGCCATCAACGACGCCGGACTGTTTCCAGGGGACATGCCCGCAAATATCTGGGTGATGAATGTGGCTACGCTTGAAGCCCAGCGGGTTGCTGACCAACCTGCCGGGGTGACGGTTGAGAATGGTGCAATTATCCGTTCCGACCCAGCCTGGTCGCCAGATGGTAATGCGCTGGCCTGGATCGAGATGGTGAATGCGAATGATTTTGTGTTCCGGCTGGTCACCTATGATTTCGTTACAGGGATATCCAAGGTGATGGTTCCATCCCTGCCGCTCCCATTTATGGATGGCGGCGTATATGTGCCACCCGTCCAGTGGGGATCAGGGGGGATTTCATACAACATCGGCAGCTTCGATCAAAATCAAAATAACTTCGCGCAAACGGTGTATGTTTACCAACCGGATGGAAGCCTTACTTCGGCGACCCAGGTGGCTGATTTTGACAGCAGTTACGTGATGGAGGACTTCTGGTTTGGTGGCAGTATCGGGCTGGTATACTCCTCCGGGCAAACGGCTGTTCTGAACCCGGTGAATGGAAGTATTGCCCCCGCAGATGGAAATCCTGTGCTGCAAGCGGATGGTGGCGTATCAGCGAACGCACTGCTCATGTCCGTGCAGCCAGGCAATGGCGCGTACAATGTCAATTGGTTCGTCATTGATAACTTCGTCAATAACCTTGCTCAACTTCCCTATTTTGGCATCACCAGCTATGGTGGGCTGGCACCTGGCCCGGACGGGATGAGTTTTGCTTATATCACTGATGCACTGTATGTCTGGACACAGGGACAGGTGATACAGGTTCCAGGAACACAAGGGCTCAATGACGGATTTCCCGGCGCGGCGGTCGTCTGGGCAGCAGAATACTGGTACATTCAATCTGACGCCCCGATTCCTGAGCCTGTACCGGGTGCTTGTTCCGGTAATGTGCCAGCGCGTTTACTGGTTGGGCAGCGAGGACGGGTAATTCCGGAACTGGGCGCGAATGTCATTCGCACGGAACCGAATAAGGGCGCAAACAGTGCAGTAATTGGCAGCATCCCGGAACGTGGGGAATTTGATGTGCTGCAAGGCCCGACCTGTGGTGAAGGAATTAACTGGTGGTTGGTTAGTTATAGTGGTGTGGTCGGTTGGACAGGTGAGAGCGAAGGTCAAACATACTGGGTTGAACCCGTGACCACCGATTCTGCTGCCTGTACCCTGACTCCGCGCCTGAAGATTAATGGGACGGGTGTTGTGCTGCCCGGTCTGCCGAATGTGCTGCGGACCCAGCCGTTTACCGGCAGTGCCAGCGCGATTATGGGGTGGATTCCATCAGGAGGTACATTCACGGTGTTGGATGGCCCGCGCTGCGGCAACGGCTATTACTGGTGGCTGGTGGACTACAACGGCACTGTCGGTTGGACTGCCGAAGGCGAGGGCAGCACCTACTGGCTTGAACCCCACTAGAGGGAACTTTTTCCTCATCGCAAGCGTTAAGCCTTCAGAAGCACATTTTTCTGGAGGCTTTTTTCATGAAACGTCTACTAATAGTCCTTTTGGCGCTGACCCTTGTTGGGGTCGTGCCGACTTCCGCCCAGAATGTTTCCGAACCCGGCGTTTACCTCAGAATGCATCGTGTGAATGTCGAAATTGATAACCAGCTTGCCACGACCCGCGTTGAGCAGGTATTTGTCAATGAAGGTGAGCGCCCCGCCGAAGGAACCTATATTTTCCCGCTTCCAAGAGGGGCAACTGTTTCGGGTCTGGTGATGTATGTCGATGGCAAACCAATTCAGGCCAAAATCCTGGATGCCGATGAGGCACGCGATATTTACGAAGAAATTGTCCGTCAGCTTCGTGACCCCGCCCTGCTGGAATACATCGGGCGAGACGCGATTCAGGCCAGCGTATTTCCGATTCAGCCGCACGATGAAATCAAAATTGAAATTGAATACAACCACATTTTGCCTGTTGAAAATGGGCTGGTACGCTATGTTTATCCCCTGCGAACTGATCAATTCAGTAAGTTCCCGGTGCAAAATCTGTCGGTGAACGTGGAAGTCACTTCCAACGACAAGATCAGCTCCGTCTATTCGCCTTCACATCGCATCGCGCTCAGCCGTGAGGATGATTTTCATTTCCGGGCGGGCTACGAGGCGACACAGGTGCATGAGGTCAGCGATTTTGTGCTGTATTACGGGCTGGCTTCGGAAACCATCAATGTGAATCTGCTTACCTACCGCGAAAGCGCCAGCGAACCTGGCTTTTTCCTGCTGCTGGTGGCGCCGCCTATTGGCACAGAGGATGTGCGTGTTGTTCCCAAAGATGTGATTATCGTGCTTGACCAGTCCGGCTCAATGTTTGGGGAAAAATGGGAACAGGCACGAGATGCGACCAAGTATGTGCTGGACAATCTGAACTCAGAAGACCGCTTTAATATCGTGGCTTTCAGTACGGGCTGGCGCATCTACAGCAATGACCTTGAGGGCCTGTCCGACGTGGAAGGCGCGAAGCAGTGGGTCAGCACCCTGGAGGCGATTGGCGGCACTGATATTGATGGGGGCTTGAAACAGGCTTTTTCAATGGCTGATCCTGACCGCCAGACGGTGATTTTATTCCTGACCGATGGGGTGCCAACAGAGGGCGAAACCGATGTTGAAGACATCCTGGAAAATGCTGAAGCCAACGCACCAGACAAAATCCGCATTTTCACTTTTGGCGTAGGGGATGATGTGGATACCTTTCTCTTGGATCGACTAAACGAGATTTTCCGGGGGGCAGGCAGCTACGTCCGCCCAAATGAGCGGATTGATGAGGAAGTCTCTGTGCTGTATAACAAAATTTCCTCACCGGTCATGACAAATCTCGAATTAGAGGTTGATGGGGATGTGGTGCTGGAAGATATGTATCCTGGTGAACCTCTGCCGGATTTGTTCCTCGGCTCCCAGTTGATTGTCGCCGGACGGTACAAGGGCGAAGGCGATGCCACAGTAACCCTCACGGGTGAAGTCAACGGTGAAAAACGCACGTTTGTCTATGATCGCCTTGAATTTCAGGACAATGCAGGTGGTGAGGCGTTGATACCACGCCTGTGGGCGACTCGCAAGATAGGAGCACTGATGAACAGCATTCGTCTGAACGGTGAAAATCCTGAACTGATCGACAGTATTGTGCGATTGAGTCTGCGCTACGGGATCATCACGCCGTATACCTCGTTCTTGATTGAGGAAGACGACATTTTTACTGAACAGGGTGTACAGAATGCCGCGACTCGTGCTGAAGAAGATTTCGGGACATTAAATGAAGGTTATGTTGGCGCGGACGCGGTCAGTGCTGCTGATGAGGCGGCGGAACTGGAAAAGTCTGAGGTCGCTGCGGCCCCCATGCAGTTTGCCACTGCCAGTCCTGGTGTCATCTCCGGCGGCGAGACGAATCTTGAATCTCAATCGGGGCAAAGTGGTGATGCGCTGCGGGTGGTTGGCGACAGAACCTTCGTCTGGCGTAATGAAACCTGGATTGATACGACTTACGATGCTGATCTCATGACACCGACCGAAATCACTTTTCTGAGTGATGATTACTTCGCGCTGTTGGATGAACATCCTGAAATCGGGGTGTATCTCTCGTTGGGCGAGCATCTGATTTTCGTCATTGATGGGGAGGCCTACGAAATTAAACCCTGACCAGCCGAATGGAGTATACTCAAAACTAAAAGGGGGTGGTAACCCATGAGTATCCTCCTCGGACGGTATCAAATCCTTGAAAAACTTGGCGAGGGCGGGATGGCCGAAGTCTATCGCGCCCTCCAATTGAACTTAGACCGCGAAGTGGCCATCAAGTTCATCAAACGGGACTTCACCGATGATATGTTTGCGGCCCGCTTTGAGCGTGAAGCCAAGGCGATAGCTCGTCTCAGCCACCCCAACATCATTCAGGTTTACGACTTTGACCGCGCCGAAGATGGACGTTACTTCATGGTCATGGAACTGCTGAGCGGTAGTGACCTTGCCAGCCTGCTTCGGCTGATGACCCAGCAGGAAAAGCGCCTGTCTCTGCAAGAAGTTATGGATGTCACACGGCGGGCGGCGGATGCACTGTTTTACGCCCATCAGCAAGGAATTGTGCACCGGGATGTCAAGCCGTCGAACATCTTTCTGACTGCGAACCAGCATGTCAAGGTTGTGGATTTTGGTGTCGCAAAGGTCATCAGCGAGGGGCAGTTGACGTACACCGGAATGACCATCGGCACGCCGCATTACTTCGCACCAGAACAGGGCTATGGGAAACCCGTTGACCATCGGGTGGACATTTATGCGCTCGGCGTGGTTTTTTATGAACTGCTCACCGGGCAGGTTCCCTATGACGCAGACTCAACCCTGTCGATCATCGCCCAGCACGCCAATGCTCCCATCCCCGACCCGCGTGAAATCCGTCCCGATTTGCCTTATCATGTGCGGGATATTGTGCGGAAGGCAATGGCAAAAAATCCCGATGACCGTTACCAGACCATGCAGATATTGATGACTGATCTGGATCGTTTGGCCCGTGAGTCCGGGCCGACTCTGATCGTTGAAGATAACGAGGCTACCAGGATTGAATCCGGGCCCGTCATAGCGCGAACACAGAAACGTACAGGTCTTATCGCGATTCTGGCGGCGGTGCTTGTTGTTACCGCGGTGGCAGCATTTCTGCTGCTCACGGCGGATTCGGACTCTGAAGAGGAAGAAGCCGGTGAGAAAGAACCCACCGCTATCGAATTAGGGTTTGCTCCGGCAGCCGAAAATGAATACCTTGTGCTGGTTGCCAATGTCAAAGGCGATGAAGCCGCTGGTGTCAATGTCACACGCTACCTTTCAAATGCACTCGGAACCGGTGATCTGGCCGTGCTGCTGGGCAATCGATTTCGCCTGGAAAATGTGGCACAGGAAATTGATTCCCGTGAAGATGCTGCCGCACTTGCCGAACAGGCAAATGCGACCCTGATTGTCTGGGGAGTGATGGATGCCGCCGCTCTGGAAGTCACCATCCAGGCAAATGGCTACCCGGAAGGCGCCGTTGACCGTGCCGGATTCACCCTGCCCAGAGACGAAAATTTCGCTGCACGGTTGGTGGACAGTGTACCTGCTGGTGTGTCCATATATTCACAAATCATGATGCTTAATCGCATGATGCAGCAGGGTGATGGGGTCGTGATGGTGGGACTTCTGCTCAATTGGTCTGAGGAGACGGTGAATCTTGGAGAGAAAATTGTCCCCAGCACCCCGCTTGACGGTTACCTTCTGGAAATCACCCAGGCTTTTGTGGCAAAAGAATATGAACAGGCAGACGCAGCAACGACCAATGCGCTGGCAATTGCTCCCAACGACATCACCCTCTATAACTGGCGGTACGTTATTAATGGCATGTTTTTGAGAAGGAACGAACGTGCCCAGGCAGATATTCAAAAGCTGTATGAATTAATGCCGGATAACCCAATGCCCGTGTTTGACGACATGCTGCTGGCCTACATTAATAGTAATCATGAGGAAGTGCTGCGGATTACGGCTGATGTGCCGTGGGATAATACGAATCAGATTAATTTCATTACTCTGCTCTACCGGATTATGGCGATTTACTCGCTGGGAGATTTTGAAACTGCCCTGGAAGAAACCAACCGCTGGATTTCCTTAACGGAAGGAATGGACATCCGTCAGACGATTATCAGCATGGAACCTATGCGTGCGCTGATCTATGAGACACTTGGAGATGAAAAAGCCGCCGAAGCCGATAAGGTTTTTACCCGCGGCAATCGCGGGCTGGATATGACAACGCAGAGTTTGAATCTCTTTCCCCCGGACAGTATTCCGCCCGTTTTGATGTTATTTGGTGGTTATCTGAATGAGGTCAATAACAATACAACTTTCGCTGCGTTCGCATATCAGGCAGGCTTGAATGCTGCTCCTGATGATTATCTCCTCAACTGGCGATTGGCGGTGTTGTCTGAGCAGCAGGGTAATGACGCAATGGCTTACCAGCACTATATTGCTGCCCTGGAAAGTGCACCGGTTCCCTTCCCCATTGCATCCTATCAACTGGCACTCTTAAGCCAGGAATATGATACTGAAACGGACTCCTGTGAGCTGCTGGCACAGGCCGAGGAGGATGCAAATACGAACCTGAATTTATATGAGGTGCTGCTGGAAAAAATCAGCACCGCCCAGAGCGATTTTCAATGCGAGTAGATGTGAACATGCGAACATTCGGAATATGAGTATGTACCTGATTGACGGCCACAATCTGATCGCTCAGATGCCGGATATTGACCTGGCAGACCCGGATGATGAAATGAAACTGGTGTTAAAGTTACGCAGTTTTGCGGCTCGATCAGCCAAAAACATCCGAATGACTGTTGTTTTTGATACCGGAATTCCGGGCGGTATTGAAAAAAGTCTCTCTAACAGCAGGGTTACCGCCCGATTTGCTGCCGCTGAACACTCTTCCGCTGATAATGTCCTTCGCAGTTTGATTGAAAAAGCAGCTAATCCTGCTGCATATACGCTGGTATCCTCTGACCAGGAACTGGCTGAAATTGCCCGCCAGAAAAAAATGTCCGTTCTCTCTGCACAGGAATTTATCACTCAGATGCACGCGCCCGCCCAGAAACAGCAAAGACTCTCTGAAGAGAAAAAAGACAACCCCAGCCTGTCTAAAGCTGAGCTTGATGAATGGCTCAAGATTTTTAGTGAGGACTAATCGCCCAGGAGATACTGCTCCACCAGATAACGCATGTTATTTTCGCTCATCGGGCCGCGTGCTACCGAGACGATTATTCCATCTGGCCCCACAACGAAGGTGGTTGGGAAGGCGCTCACATTGAACAGTTCATGCAGGGTACCGTCGTCCAACACCACCGGCACATCCAATCCACTGGATGCAAAGTAGCGCTCAATGGCATCGGGTGAGTCAATTGCGTTAATTGCCAGTACGACCATACCTTCATTTCTGTACTCACTGTAAACGGCCTGCACATGAGGCCATTCTTCCTGGCAGTAGGGACAGTTCACGAACCAGAAATGTACAAAAACAAGCTGCCCTGCATAGTCTGCCAGCGCAAACGTGCTGCCATCCGTGATGCTTCCCTCAAAATCGGGAGCGCGATAGCCAGTTCGCAGACCGACCGGGGCAGCGTCGGCGGTAGGCGGCGAGATTTGTACGCTGGCAACCATGGCTTCAACCAGGGCATCATGCGCTGGCGTCCAGGTGCCGAGCGGGGCACGCGCCACCAGATTCGCCGTGCCAAAATCAGGATTTTCTACATTGATGGCGACCCCTGTATGGGTAAAACTTTCAAATTGCACCCGCGTTGCGCTGAGTCCACCTAAGTATCCCGATTCTGCGGTGTTCTGGTCTACCTGGGTCGCGTACATGATGCCAAGGGACTGCAATACAAATACAGGCTCACCGTTGCCGACCAGGTCAGCTCGCAAGCCCGCCTGAAACCAGACTTCCATGCCCTCAAATACGCCATCGGCGGGAGCTTTCCACTGCACAAAACTGCTGAAACCACTTTCTTCCCAGCCCTGCGGGGCGCGAATCGAAGCTGACCAACCGCGCGGCGTTACAGCGATCTGCGGCAGTATGACGATGCTGGCCTGTACCTCATCCACAAAAGGGCTATCCCATGAACTTTTGTCTCCTACAGCCACGAATCGTATCCACTGGTCATTGAAGTTCGTGATCACCAGGCGAATCTGGCGGCTGTCGATTTGTCCGTCAAACTGTGTCCCGGTCATGCCCGTGAGATGGACGGGAGCTGCGTCCACTGTGATACCTCCGAAGCCGTAGGTTTTTAAAGTGCTCTGCAACAGGCTGTTAAGTTCACCATCCGGGATAGTATCCACGTACAGGTGGAAAAGAGGTTCTCCCTCGGCCTGCCAATCGGCGGCACGCCCCGCATCCGAAGCTGCAATCAGCAGTACACGGGTATCACTGGATTCGGTGGAAAGATACCAGCCTTCCGGTACGCGCATAGAAATCAGGCCGTCATCACTGGACAGGAGTTGCTTCAGGTCGGATGCCGATCGGGTCATGGGGGCAAAAATGAATAGCGGAACCACCAAGAGAAGACTCAACATCAACCGCCGCATTTTCTCAACCACCTTTTAAACTCATGATTCTATTCTAGCATCATTGAAGGGGGCGATTGTCTTTGACCACGAAAAACATGAGCGATTGCACTAAACATGGCTGCTGTGATCGTGTAATCTGGAGAAAAAGAGGAGATTAGTAAAAATGCTGTCGCATGTGCTAGTTCCCCTGGATGAATCTGCCCTGGCAGAAACCGCGCTGCCCTATGCGCTGAAAATTGTGAAACCGGATGGCAAAATCACCCTCCTGTCAGTCATTGATGTGTCTGAATTTGTGACTCCCGCCCTGTATCCAAGCGCGATTGGCCCTGGCCCGGTGCCGATGGCCGGGTTTGAAGAAGAAATTGAATCCATGCGTACCCGCCGCACCGATCATCTCAAATCTTACTTGCAGCATGTGTCGGCGGATATGAAACGTGAAGGGTTACAGATTGATATTTTGACTAAATCCGGGCGACCCTCCGAAACCATTGTCGAATCAGCCAACAAACTGGGCGTTGACGCTATAGTCATGTCCACACATGGACGTTCCGGGCTGAGTTTGCTGCTTCTAGGGAGTGTGACCCACAAGGTACTGAGCACGGCGGGTTGTCCGGTTTTTGTCATCCCGGCCAAAAAAGAAGACAAATGATGGTACAATGGCCTCGCTTTCACTACCAAAGGGTTGTTTTGAATGCGAAGGCTGATTTTTATCCTGTTGGTATTAGTGCTGGCGGCCTGTCGTGAGGAGACCACGCAGCCAGAGGTAAAAATTTCTCCTGCCGCGCCGCGCCTGCGTGTGATCGTGAGTGAGGCGCGTGTTTTTACGCATCCCTCCCGTGATGCCGAGGTGCTTTTCCGCCTGATTGAAGGGGACGAGGTGCCCGTTTTTGCCCGTACCGAGGCGGATCTTATTGGCGTTACCTGGTATCAGGTTGGGCAGGGTGACCAGTTTGGCTGGATTGCCGGGTCGCAGGTTGAAGTGATAGGGGAAATCAGTCTGCTGCGTGTGGTCGCTTTTGACCAGAATACGCCTCCCCCCATTGTTCTCAGCCCTACCCCGGTGTTGACCTTGACCGCGACCACATCCCCCCTAGATGATCCGATTCTGCGGGTAAGTGTCCCTGTAGCCGTAGTTTTTCTGAATCCGCAGCGGGAGTCAGCCGAGGTAACCCGACTGGTGCAGGGGGAAACAGCGGATATTCTGGGCAAAACCGAGGCGCAGGATGATGTTTTTTACCTGATAGGCCGCAGTGGAACAGTGTTGGGATGGATTCTGGAGTCGCAGGTCGCCGCAGAAGGCAATCTTGCTGATGTGCCGATCTTTAGCCTCGACGAAGCTCTGGCGGCAGTGCTTCCAACACAGGCATTGGTTTTGCAACCATCCCTGGCACCCTCGGTCGAGCCGTCACGTACCCCAACCAGCATACCAAGCGATACGGTTGAGCCGACAGCCACACAGCGATTGCAGTCTCCTTCTCCAAGCCCTAATTTAGCGGGAACAGCCCAGGCTGCGCCAACTGCAACGGATATTCCGCAGACGATGGCCGTTGAAACTGCTGCCGTTGAAGCATCAGCGACCCCTGAACCGCAGATTGAGCGGGGTGTGCCGCCACCTTTCAGGATTACGCTCCCGCCTGGCTGGGGTGAAGCCCATGTGTTTGTGCCCATTAGCAGCGAATATTTGCAGGGAACACTGCCTGTATCGCTGTATCAGGGACAGTTAGAAGGGGACACGTTTGGGTTTATCTGGGTGGTGTGGAGTTTCCCGACACTGGTTGATCTGGGAAGCGGCGAATTAAGTTTATATGCCGACGGGTTGCAGCTTTTGCGCGGGGTTGTTTTTGACTCGGCAGCCTGTACTATCAGTCTGGGCAGCGAACGCCGCCAGCAGAAGGTTGGCGAATATGACGGGGTGGGGACAATCTACTCAGTCACGGACTGTCCTGACTCCAATGATACCGCTGGCTTCTTCGTCGTGCTGAGCGTTGAAGGCGAGAATTTCGCCTTCTTTACCGGTGTTGAACCGCTCACGGCAACGGATAGCGGTTTACCGCAGATCCAGGCTATTCTGGACAGCATCCAGTTTGAAATTCAGGATACCAGCGATTGAAAAAGTGGATGTTTCTGATTTTCAGCCTTGCTTCTCTGTTTTCAGGCACTGTCCAGGCATCGGATGCACAGGTTGAAATCGGCTTTCGGCGGCTGGCACAGGGAAATATTGGCATGATCACCGTTGTCGGCGAAGATATAGTGAAGGTACGAGCCGCTTTTTTGGACAACCAGTATCTTTTTCCTCCTAATGATGATGGGGAATTTGTCGGATTCATTGGGGTTCCAATGGCGTCAGAACCGGGTTTCCATCGCCTGTCCATTCTGATATTTTATAACGATGGTTCTCAGGAGTATGTCTGGGAAAACATTCAGGTTTTACGCACCCGGTTTTTACGCACCTCGATCAGCCTGCCTGCTGATTTAAAAGGGCTGCTGGATGAAGATGTGATTTACGAGGAATTAGCGCTGTTGGATGCGAAAATCAAACCCCTCAGCGACGGGGCAAATTGGCTGCAAACGGGTCTGGTGCCACCATTCACAAAAATACCCAGTGACAGCTTCGGCACCATCCGCTTTTTCAATGGGGACATTATGCAGCGCCATACAGGGATAGATTATTCGATCTCTGTCGGTACTCCTGTAGCTGCTGCTGCTGATGGGGTGGTCGTTTTGTCCCAATCGCTGCCAATTCGCGGCGAGTATGTGTTGGTGGATCATGGGTCAGGGCTGTATAGTGGTTATGCACACCTGTCCGAGCGATTGGTTGAGGTAGGAGATATGGTTCAGGCAGGTGATGTTCTTGGCAGCACGGGCAATACCGGGCGCAGCACTGGGCCGCATCTGCACTGGGAAACCGCGCTGGGTGGGGTCTGGGTCAACCCGTTGGAATTGACCGCGCTGCTTGCACGTTAGACAAAAACAGGGTGCTGTAATGGTGATGAAAAGCGACAATTTGGTGGATTGGTTTCCCCGTGATGAACATCCCCGGCGGATTGGGACGGTGGTTGGTGGTTCGCTCAGCAAGGGATTGGAAGTCAAACTGGACGCCGACCAATCCATTGAGGAACTGGCGGTGGGGCGGTATGTGGTCGTGCATGGGCAGTACAAACGTTTTTTCTGTATGCTGACCGACATCATGCTGGACAGTACGAATCCAACCATTAAATCTGATCCCCCCGACTTAGATAATCCTTTTATGCTGGCAGTGTACGCGGGAACAACCGCTTATGGAAAAATCCATATCACGCCGATGCTGGTTATTGATGAAAATGAAAATGTGCGGCCTGTCAAAACTATTCCTGCACACTTTACCTCCGTCGAAGTCGCAACCGTAGATGATGTCAATGCGGTATTTGGGGATGAAGACGAAACCCACTTTAATGTTGGTTCGCCCCTGGAACTGGAAGAAACGCAGGTGAATCTGGATCTACGGCGGCTGGTAGAACGTTCTATCGGTATGTTTGGCAAAAGCGGGACGGGTAAAAGTTTCCTGACTCGTGTATTGATGGCGGGCTTGATTCATCGTGGTATGGCGGTGAATCTCATTTTTGATATGCACAACGATTATGGCTGGGAGATTACTACCGAAAGCGGCATCAAGGTCAAGGGGCTGAAGCAGCTTTTCCCGTCCAAAGTCTCGATTCTGACCCTGGATGCGGAATCCTCTACTCGCCGAAAAGCACCTTATGACCGCGCCATTGAAATCGGTTATAACGAAATCGAAGCGGCTGACCTGGCGATGCTGAAAAATACGCTGGATTTGAGCGATCCAATGATTGACGCTGCTTACTGGTTTGAAAAAGAGTTCCGTGAAAACTGGATTGCAGAACTGCTCGATTTATTTGAGCGTGACACCGATGAGGTTGAAGAAGTTGTCGGACGCAGCGGGATGACATTCGGCACGATTCGAGCGCTGGTATCGCGGCTGCGGCGGTTTGAGCGTTATGGATTTTTACGCAAGGATGGGGCGACTGAAGACAGCGTAAAATATATCTTTCACTTAATTGAGCAGCGTAAAAGTGTCGTGCTGGAATTTGGTCGTTATGGGAATGATATCCCGGCTTATATCCTTGTTGCTAACTATCTAACCCGCCGTTTGCATCATATGTACGTGGATATGGTCGAAAAGTCGCTGGGGGACGCTGCCCTTACACCGCCTCAGCTTCTCATCACGATTGAGGAGGCGCACAAATTTCTTGACCCGCTGATTGCCCGCCAGACCATTTTTGGCATCATTGCCCGTGAAATGCGGAAATATAATGTGACCCTACTGATCGTAGACCAGCGCCCCAGCGCGATTGACGAGGAAGTGATGAGTCAGGTTGGGACACGGGTCACAGCACTATTGGACAATGAGCGCGATATTAACGCTGTGCTGATGGGTATCAGCGGGGCGAGCGGCCTGCGTGAAGTGCTGGCACGTCTGGAAACCAAACAGCAGGCAATTATCATGGGTCATGCGGTGCCCATGCCTGTGGTTATTAAGCCGCGCACCTACGACGCCGAATTTTATGCTTCGCTGGATACCAATGGGACATCCGTCACCATCACCGGTAAACCCGCTCGCAAGCTTGGTGCTGATCGGACTGATCGGCGTTTGTAGGGTGGGATCACCCTTTTTTGATGATCAGCAGCAGAAGCATTTTTACTGCGTTTTTTGCCAGAATGCTGTGCGGGAGATTGGGCGGCATATAGACCCAGGCGCCTGCTCTGGCCTGCATTTTTTCCTCGCCCAGTGTGAGTTCTGCATCTCCATCCAGAAAATGCAGTACTGCCGGGTAAGACGAGGTGTGCTCGGTTAATCCTTCGCCTGCATCAAAACCAAACAGAGTTGCATTGAGACTGTCTGTTTTGAGAAATGCCCGGCTGACAACACTGCCTGGGGTGAGTTCGGGCAGCAGCGTATCCAGATTTTCGATAAACATGTAACTGGTCATTTTTTCCATATCCTCAGGTGAGTTATTTGGGGTGTTCCACTATAAACTGATCATCAAACTGGATAAAAGGGTCACAAATTTTCCTTTTTGTTATCGAACCCCTGGTGCCTTGACACGTGGCCAGGCATGTCCCACAAATGCAGCGGCTGCGCCGAGTTCCGCGATGCGTCCCACGAGGGCCAGATCGGTCCATGACTGCTGCCAGGTGCCGATTCCAACCAGTAAAATGCCCAGATTCAACGTTAAAAAACCCAGGGAAGCAAACGGAATTTTGCGTCGTTGGGTGCCAAAACGCGGCAAAATCCAGTATGCGATACCCATTGCAAGCTGAACCATCCAGCCAAGGATGAGCATTTCAATATGCAGGGGCAAAAATCGCCAGACATCCGGCTCATAAGGCACGCCCTTGTCAAACAATATCAATGCCCCCAGGGTAAATCCAGCACCCAGATACAGCAGGCTGGCACGTACCATCCACTGGCTTAAGCTCGGCATTTCAGCGTTCCTTGACTCGTCCCCAGGTGTTCATGACAAACACCCAGCCCGCAATCAGCTGCAAGACCGCCGAGACTGCCAGCATCCAGCCAGTTTGATAATTCAAAGCGGTCATCGGTTCACCCACTATTCGCAGCAGCAGCCCTGTATTCAGGAACAGATAGGTTGTCCATGCCAGATTTTCGCTGCCCCGTGGTTTTTCTTTGGAATATTTGGGGAACATCCACAGTGCAACCCCAAAAATTAACTGAGTCAGCCAGCCAACAATCAGCATGTGAATATACACCGGACGCAGTGTGCCAAAAACAGCAGGCAAATCAAAAGACGAATTTGCCATCACGCCAATTCCCATCAGCAGCCCGCCGATGAAATACAAAAGAGCGGTTTTAATATACCAGCGCGTAATGGGCGGCATTTATTCGACCACCAGCCTGCCTTCCATGCCCATCTCACGATGTCCGGGCACGGAGCAAAAATACACAAATTCACCGGATTCAGAGACCTGAAAAACAACACTTTTTTGTTCGCCAAAGTGGTAGAGTTTGCCCGTTGTGACGTTGTATCCATCAATCACTAAATCATGTTCTACTGGATCAGCATTTAAGAGGTTGATTTTGACCACTTCGCCCACGCTGGCTTGCAAAGCAGGATTTATCAGCCCGTCAATCTCGCCACCTATGCCCACAAAGGCCATCATCGGGGAACCGCCGGTCATCGTTTTAAGGGTATATTCCACATCAACAACAGCTCCTGCCTGTGTGGGCGCTTTTTCGACTTCAATCTTCGATGGCTCCCGGTTGAAGTTGTAATCCAGCGCGAATCCGGTCAGGATAATCATGGCGATCACAATCAGGTTGCCAGTAATCCAGTATCGTGGGGTCATTTGGGAGTCTGGATTTCCTTCCGAATCAGATAAGCAAGCGAAATAGCCCCCTGCGGGCAGGCCCACTCACATGAACCGCAGTAGGTACAGGCGTCAGGCCGAACAATTTCAGCCCGATCATCTACCAGATCAAGTACCTGCGTAGGGCAGCTTGATATGCAATCGCCGCTGCCTAAACAGCGTTGTAAATCAATGTGAGGTAGCCAGAGAGTCATATTTGCCTGCTTTTTTACAGGATACAGGCAAAAACAGAAGCAGCCCTTGATTTAAATCAAGAGCTGGAAATCGCTTTCAAAATTTCTTCTCGTGCAATAATAATCTCATGGCGGTCAAAACGAATTGCTCCTGCTGCTTCTAAAGTTCGCAGTGCCCTGCTAACGGTCTCCGGTTGTGTTGCCAGATAGGCGGCGATAGCAGCGCGGGTAATGCCGGGGCCGCTAAGAGACGGGTTTTCCGCCTGTTCCAGCAAAAAACGTGCTAACCGCGCCGTCACTGAATACAGTGCAAGGCTTTCAATTTGCTGCACCAGCGCCCGCACCCGCCCGGAAAGCGTCTTAATCACTGACGCCGCAAAATCGGGGTGTGTATGAATCAGGTTTTGTAAAATCTCTGAGGGGATCAACCACGCCACTGCTGTGCTCAGCGCCGCAGCACTGGCAGGATTCACCCCACCATCCAATGCTGCTATATCGTTAAAGGTGTCTCCTGTGCCAAGCAGGTGCAAAATATGCTCTGTTCCGTTGAGGTTGATTTTATAGATTTTGACCCGCCCGCGTTCAAGAACCCACAGCCCTGAGGCTGCGTCGCCTTCCAGAAAAATGAATGTGTTCGGGTCAAATTCGCGGCGGGAAGCCTGCTGAATGATTCGGGTAAGAGTCTCCCTATCCAGAGTTTGAAAATAGGGCAGGTGGGCAAGATGTTCCTCTAGTGAAAAAGTCATCGGTAAAGCTTTCTTAAAACATTAATCCGACCTATTGACAACGTTTTGGAAGCACCTTACACTGTACATGATAGCAAGGCAAACAGGAAAGGAGCGTAATTAAATGATCATGTGCTTTACCATCTCAGTATATGCGCTCCTCGCTGCCCAAGTTGATGGGGGTGTATTCCTGACAGCCTGCTAGTTGTTCATACCCAATTGACGGAAGAACAACCGCACGGCACGCCAGTTGCGGTTTTTTGTTTTAGGACGAAAGGATTAGCTGAAATGTATCACGCAACACTCTTGATGTTTATTGAACCAAATCGTATCGGAGTCGGTAGAAAGATGTACACCAACGCGAACAACCAGTGGCTGAGATACAAGAAGCGGAGGTTATGATGTATTTGAATGTTTGGGGTGCTGAAGAAGTCTACGAACAGTCGTTGAAGCAAAATGAACCTCAGCATCGTCCGGAAGAGAAGGACGCTGAGAAAAACAAACCCCTGTACCGCTATCTACAAAACCTGTGGACGGGGAACGAGAAAAAAGACAAAGACAATCGCCAGAATTAGGCGAGTAGCAAAACCAAAGGAGAAGCAAATGTCCCAGGACATTACCGTGAAAGTTAATCCATCCGTGAGTTATCACACCGCTACGAAGGGTGTTCGTTAATGATCATCTGTGTCGGGCGGTGTGGTAGCTGCGCCAATCTATCTAATTGGGCCTGCGCCGCCGGGAGTGTCAAACGATGGTACAGCATGGCGGCAAGCTGGCGTGCATCGTGGCGTCTCCAGGGTTTAACCGCACCGCGTTTTAATGCCTGCCACGTTTTACGAGAACGGTAATCTTTATGAACAACCGTGTGAAGTTGGCGATAGAATTGGGTCGGATAGGGGCCTTTGAACAGCATTGCCAGATCAGCGGAGTCTTTCCAGTTGGTAACCGTTAAATCTGCCTTGACGCTTTCGTAAAATTTTGTCCCCGGTAAGGGATAGCTGACGCTGATGCCAATGTCATCCGGCATTAAATCCCGTACCATCTGAATTGTTTTTTGAATATCTTCCCGGTTTTCTCCCGGATACCCAAATTGCAAGAAGAATCCTACTCGGATGCCGATTTTTTTGAGTTTGCGCGTAGCCTCGTAGATTTGCTCAACCGTCGTTCCTTTATCCATCGCATCCAGAATTTTCTGTGAGCCACTTTCCGCGCCCATCCAGATGATTTCCGCGCCTGCATGTTTCATGGCTTCGATGGTGTCATCGACCAGCAGCAAATCGGCTCGGCTAAGACATTTGAAGGGGATTTTGAGACCGCTTCTTTCCACGCAAGCAGCAAATTCCTGCACCCAGCCCGGTTTTAACCCCAGAATATCATCGGCAAACCAGATGTGGTCAGGATGCAGATGCTCCTTCAGCCACTGCATTTCAGCCACCACATTCTGCGGCGAACGCACGTTGTAACGCTGCCCCCAGATAGGTTTGGCGCACCAGTTGCACTTATACGGGCATCCCCGCGTCGTAACCATATTGACGCTGTAATAACCATGTCGTTCCAGCCAGAGATTTTTATAGCGGGGAACATCGACTAAATCCCAGGCTGGAAAGGGCAGGGCGTCCGGTTCTTTCATGACCTGCCGGGGCGGGGTCACGACCAACTTTTTGTTTTCATCGTAAAAGGCCAGGCCAGGGATGTTCTGCGGCTGGGTTGTTGATTTTCCGGTAAGAAAGGCCAGCAATTCATTCAGGGTATATTCACCCTCGCCGCGAATTACATAATCCGCGTTCTTGTCCAGGTAGGCCGGATAATGGTCAGTGGCATCTGAACCACAGATAATGACCGGAATCCCGCGTGATTTTGCCATACCCGTCATAGTGAAAGCCGCTGTCCGCATATTCAGCAGGCACATTTTGCTGAGGTAGTTAAAGTTATCCTCGTAAATCACAGCATACTTTGGCTGGAATTTGTCCAGGGCGGCTGCCCATTCCTGCTCAGACTCCGCGAGCATGGCATCAAATAATGCAACCTTGTATCCCTGCTCACGCATGAAACTGGCTGCAAACAGCGTGCCAAGCGGCGGATAGGGCATCATCGCCTCATAGAGTTTGGGGTCGAAGCGCAGATAATAGGACTGTCCAAAGAGAATATCGGTCATCACTGATCCAAACATTAGATTGTGTTGGATTATACCTTAAGTAAGAAATTGATGAGAAATATTCACTGCCCTAAGGAGAAACTAACATACCTATCGCTACCCTACCAAAAGCAGATGTAACGAGTGATAAGCCAACCGTCACTTTTCAGTGCCTCAAGGTTCGCCTATACTCTAAGATAGAACCCGCAACATCTGGTAAGTTGACTTGGAATTCAAAGACTATTATAAAATCCTCGGTGTGCCGCGCAACGCCACTGAAAAAGAAATCAAACAGGCGTACCGCAGTCTGGCACGCCAGTATCATCCTGATGTAAATCCGGCTACGGCTGAGCGCTTTAAGGAGATTAATGAAGCTTATCAGGTGCTCTCGGATGCAGAAAAACGGCGCCGTTTTGACCAGTTAAGCGTCAGCTATCATGACTGGCAGCGTTCCAGTGTTAAAAGCACAGGTTTTGATTGGAGCCGCTGGACTCAGGAGGATTACGCCCAGTCACGCCAGGAATCCGGCGGTATTTTCTCGGACTTCTTTAACACCATTTTTGGCGACGGCACACGCCGTGCCCAGGTGAATAAACAGCCGATTCAAGGATATGACCAGGAGTTAGAAGTTACACTTACTCTGGAGGAAGCCTACACGGGAACCAAGCGCCGGGTTGATAAGGGTCGAAATTCCTTTAACGCGCATATCCCGCCAGGGGTTAAAACTGGGTCGGAAATACGTTTTGTCGGGCAGGGAGAACCCGGTTTCGCGGGTGGCAAAGCCGGAGATTTATATGTCAAAATCAAGGTCCAGGAACACCCGGTTTTCACCCGCGAAGAGGACGATCTTTATATGGATTTGGAGGTTCCTCTTTATACGGCGGTGCTGGGCGGGGAAATCCGTATTACAGCGCCGGGGGGACACGTCCGACTGCGAGTTCCACCCGGTACCCAGTCTGGCAGCACGATTCGCTTAAAGGGGCGAGGAATGCCGCGTTTGAACATTCCGAAAGAACACGGTGATTTGTATACCCGTGTCATGATTCAGATCCCGACTGATCTGACACCTGAAGAGGAAGATCTTTTCAGGCGGTTGGCCGCGCTGCGTCGTCAATAAGGATAAAACGAGGATAAAGCATGGAAAGACTGGCGAAAATCTTCTTTTTCGTGACCCTGGTAATGGGTATGGTCGCTGTGGGCATATTTGCCCTGAATGTAGTGGATACGATACGGGAAACAGGCGCGGAAATTTACACGCCGAAAGCCAGCCGCACGCGCATTGATACGCTGGCAAAACAGGCCGCAACGCCAACCCTGGTGCCGATTTCGATGGTCGAGGATATAGTCACTGGCGATGAAACCCGTATTAATATCTACCAGCGGGTCAACCCGGCGGTGGTCAACATCGAAATCACCCAGCGCACCACCTTTTATGACGGAATAGACGCCAGCGGGTCAGGGTTCGTTTATGATGTTGAAGGTCATATTATCACCAACGCCCATGTTGTGCGGGATGCGGTGGAAATTCTCGTCACATTTCATGATGGTTATGTGACCAATGCGGAAATCGTCGGTATCGACGAATACTCCGATATTGGTGTCATTCGCGTGGATGTCGATCCAGCCCGCCTGATCCCTGTTACCCTGGGGGACAGCAGCCAGCTCCTTGTCGGCCAAAGTGTAGTGGCAATCGGTAATCCATTCGGGTTGCAGGGCAGTCTGACACAGGGCATCATCAGTGCACTGGGACGGGCTTTGCCCTCCGCACAATTGATTAGCCAGGCAAATCAGAGCTTTAACAATCCTTCGATCATTCAGGTGGATGCGGCGATTAATCCGGGTAATTCCGGCGGGCCGCTGTTGAACTATCGAGGCGAAGTGGTGGGTGTGAACACGGCAATTCGTACCGAAAGTGGTACGTTTGAGGGGGTTGCCTTTGCCGTGCCATCAAATACGATTAAACGAATTGTGCCCCAGTTGATTGAAAATGGCGAAGCGCGGTATTCGTGGCTGGGCATTTCAACAGTGCCGGACGAACCCGGCTTCAGCGTAGCAGCCCTGGCAGAGGTTCTGGGGCTGCCCGTGGATCATGGGGTATTGGTTGAAGATGTCACACCGGGATCACCAGCGGCGGTGGCAGGGATACGCGGTGGCACACGCACCCAGACCGTGCGCGGGGTGGATATTTTTGTCGATGGTGACATCATTGTGGCAATTAACGGAATTTTCGTGCGCGATTTAGACCAGCTTCTCGGTTATCTGGTTGAAAATACTTCGCCAGGGGATGTCGTGACCATGACGCTTGTGCGAGGTGCAGAGACGCTGGACGTGCAGGTCGAATTAGGGGTTCGCCCATGACCATCACACAATTTTTGCCGCAGTTGGAAATCAATACCGATCTGGCACGCCGCATTATCGTGGATTTTATTCGCGATTCGGTGCAGCGTATCGGACTGCAAAAAGCTGTGATCGGGTTAAGCGGCGGGATCGATTCTGCCTTGAGTGCTTACCTGACTACAGAAGCACTGGGGGCAGACAACGTCAAATGCTTTCGAATGCCCTATCGTACCTCGGCGCAAAACAGCCTGACGGATGCAGACGCGGTCATCGAATCGCTGGCTGTCCAGGCGGATACAGTAGAAATCACAGGCATGGTGGATCCGCTTTTTGAGCGCTTCCCCGATATGAGTCCCGTGCGGAAAGGTAACGTTATGGCACGGGCGCGAATGATCATCCTCTATGATCAATCAGTTGCTTTTGAGGGTCTGGTCATCGGGACGAGCAACAAAACGGAAATGCTGCTTGGTTACAGCACGTTATTCGGTGACAGCGCTGCCGCCATGCAGCCGATTGGCGATCTGTATAAGCGGCAGGTGCGCCAGCTTGCTGAAGCGATTGGGGTGCCCGGCAGTGTGATTCAAAAACCCCCATCTGCTGATTTGTGGGAAGGGCAGACCGACGAAAATGAACTCGGCTATACCTATGATATGGTCGATCAGCTTTTGTATTTGCTGGTTGATGAGCGCTACCGCCCAGAAGAATGCGTCGAGGAAGGCTTTAACGCTGACTTTGTGAATAGAGTCTGGCGCCGTGTACGGGCGAATCATTATAAACGCACAATGCCCAATATTCCCAAAATGAGCCGCCGCACTATCGGACACGATTTTCTGTATCTGCGGGATTGGGCAGGGTAAGAAAAGAAAACGGAACAGCGTCCATTTTCTTAGAAGTTTGTCAAAATCAGACAAATTCGTTGACAACATCGAATTCGTCGCCTAAACTCTGTGTGTATTCAGATTTGGAATAACCTGGCATGAGCTTATACTTGCAGGCTTGTATGTGTGGGAAGCAGGGGCGTTAATCTCCACTTCGCACACAGATAAGTAAGCCGATTTAGCAACAACAAAGGTCAGCAGCGAAGAAGAGAGGCGTCCCTGAGCAGCGCTGGATGCGCTGGAAGGTGTACGGAAGGCACTCTCTTTTTATTTGCCTGCTGACCTTTTTCGTTTAAATCAATTGAGGAAGAAAGCACGTGATCTTAACAAACACCAGACCTCGAATACAAAGCCAGCGTATCGAAGAGTTGATTGGCAATACACCCCTGCTTGGCTTCCATCAGATAACCGCCCATCTGCCGCAGCAGGTCGAGGTCTACGCCAAAGCCGAATGGTACAACCCGGCAGGCAGTGTTAAAGACCGCGCTGCCTATAACATGATCCTGACGGCGGAAGAGCAGGGTCTGATTCAACCGGGCAAAACCACGCTGCTGGACAGCACCAGCGGCAACACTGGCATTGCCTATGCCCTGATTGGTGCGGCACGTGGTTACAGGGTCAAGCTGTTCATGCCGGAAAATGTCAGCCCTGAGCGCATCAAAATTCTACAGGCCTACGGCGTGGAAATCGTCTTTACCGACCCACTCGACGGTTCTGATGGTGCGATTCTTGCGGTGCGCGAACTGGCAGCGGCTGACCCGCATCACTATTTCTACGTAAACCAGTACAACAATGATGCCAATTGGCAGGCGCATTACAAAACAACAGGTGTGGAAATCTGGGAACAGACCGAAGGCTGCGTGACCCATTTCCTCGCTGGATTAGGGACGAGCGGCACGTTGATGGGAACTGGTCGCCGCTTAAAGGATTACAACCCGGAGATCCAGGTCATTTCCATTCAGCCTGATTCGCCGTTTAACGGGCTTGAAGGCCTAAAGCACATGCCTACGGCTATTCAGCCTGGTATTTATGACCCCACCCTGGCAGATCGGAATCTTGAGATTGGCACGGAAGCAACTTACAGAATGGCGCGGCGGCTGGCGAAGGAAGAAGGCCTGCTGGTTGGGATCAGCTCGGCGGCGGCAATGGTCGGGGCGCTTCAAATTGCGGAAGAGCTAGCCGGGCAGCGTGCCGTCATCGTGACCATTTTCCCTGACAATGCATCCAAGTACCTATCGGATCGGTTCTGGACGGAGAGAGACTGATGACTGTCATTATTTCCACCGATATTCATGCACAGATCCGTCGTTATCTGGAAGGTACTTTTCCCAACGAGGGTGGCGGTTTTCTGATTGGCAAACTGGAAAACGAGCATCGCATTGTGACGGAAAGCCGCTTTGTGAAAAACAGCTTCGAGACTGAGGAGCAGTACCACCGTTATCTGATGGAAAGTGGTGCGTATCAGGACGCCGAAGACGAAGCTGACGCCAGAGGACTTTCGCTGCTGGGGTATTTTCACTCTCATCCCAATCATCCCGCCGTTCCTTCAGAATTTGACCGCGTTCATGCGTGGCCTCATTTTTTGTATCTGATTGTGTCGGTGCGGGAAGGCGAAGCGGTGGAATCGCTGGCCTGGGAACTGGCTGACAACCGTGACCGATTTTACCCGGTCGCGTTGGAAGAAATCAAAGTCAATTAATCAAGGGGATTTAGTATCATGAGCGCTGTTTCAACCGGTATTAGAGAACTCGTCAGTACGGACTGGGTCGCCGAGAATCTGAACACGCCCGGTGTCCGCCTGGTCGAGATCGACGTAGAAACCAGCACCTATGCCGAGAAGGGGCATCTTCCCGGTGCGGTGGCCTTCAACTGGACTTCGCAGCTTCAGGATCAGGAACTGCGTGACATTATCTCGCAGGAAAATTTTGAAACGCTGCTGTCAGAAGCCGGAATCTCAAAAGATGACCATGTCGTGATTTATGGCGATAACAACAACTGGTTTGCTGCCTATGCTTTCTGGCTGTTCAAATATTACAATCACGAGAATGTCAGCCTGATGAATGGTGGGCGCAAACGCTGGGAACTTGACGGACGCGAATTTGTCAGTGACGTGCCAGCTTATCCGCGCAGCAATTACAAAGTAGACAAAATCAACAAGGAATTCCGTGCTGACCGTGATTACATTCGTCCACGATTGGGTAAAAACGGCTTTGGGCTGGTGGATGTGCGTTCTCCCGATGAATACACGGGTAAGGTGCTGGCCCCTCCAGGATTGACCGAAACAGCCCAGCGCGGCGGACACATTCCCGGTGCAAGCAATATTCCCTGGGCGAAGGCGGTGAATGAAGACGGCACCTACAAGAGTGCGGAAGAACTGCGTGCGCTGTACAGGGCTGAAGGAATTGACGAAAACGCAGATGAGATTGTGGCCTACTGCCGCATTGGCGAACGTTCTTCACACTCGTGGTTTGCATTGAAGTATTTGCTGGGCTATAAAAATGTCCGCAATTACGACGGCTCCTGGACGGAATGGGGTAACCTGATCGGGAATCCCATCCGTAAGGGACCAGAAAAATAGAAAAGGGTAAGGAATTACCCTTTTCTATGGCGTGAGTCCTGCGCGTGGCTACCTGGAATAGACAGGACTCACCCTTTGTTTAAGTCAGTTTAACACAAAACAGGAGTAAAGATGGCAAGTATTAAAATCCCAACCCCGCTGCGGGCGTATACAGGTGGGCAGGCTGTTGTTCCTGTCTCTGGCGATACGGTCAAAGAGGTGCTGCAAGACCTGACCAGCCAGTATCCTGACCTCCGCCAGCATATTTTCGATGGGGATAAGCTTCGTAGCTTCGTGAATGTTTTCATTGGGCAGGAGGATACCCGTTTCCGTGATGGGCTGGAAACACTCGTTGATGAAGCTGACGAGCTCCGTATTATCCCATCAATTGCAGGAGGATAAATTCATGCCGCGCAAAGTAGACCACAATGCCCTGCGGACCAATCAGGCGTTTATCATCACGCTGCTGATTCTGGCGTTTATTCTGAGTTCAACTGTACTGGTTGCTTTCGTCGCAGCCGTCATGGTGATTGGGGCAGCTTATCCCCCGGCGCGACTGTTTGTGTGGATTTACCAGCGGATCTTAAGGCCAGCCGGATTTGTGAAGCCGGATGTGCAGACGGACAACCCTGAACCACACCGTTTTGCGATGGCGGTGGGGGGAGTATTTCTGGCGGCGTCTACCCTGGCGCTCCTGGCAGAGGCTGCTGCTGTCGGCTGGATTTTAAGCTGGATTGTGGTCGTGCTGGCGGCGTTGAATCTGTTCGTCGGCTTCTGTGCAGGGTGTTTTGTCTATTATCAGCTAAACAAATTAGGGATTCCGGGTTTTAACCGCGCTCCGCTTGAGGCATAAAACATGATCGAACGCCTGATTCTCACCATTTTTATTTTCGTCGCGCTGGCTGCTGTGTACCGGATTTTTAATACCTGGCAGATGCGTCGTGTGGCACAAACCGACCCCCTGCTGAGTAATTTCGCGGTTGGGATGCCTGGAGTCGTACTATTTACCGCTGATTACTGCGCCCCCTGTAAGTTCCAGCAGCGTCCGGCGTTACAGCATCTTCTGGAACAGGTTGGCAGTGTACAATTTATTGAAGTCAATGTAGAAACCGACCCGGATACCGCGCAGCGCTGGGGTGTAATGTCCTTGCCAACAACCTATATTCTGGATAAAACAGGTATACCCAGAGCTGTGAATCATGGGGTTACGTCTGCGGAAAAACTGAGACAACAGTTAGAAGCAATAAGCTGAAGGAAATGATATGGCAGTAGCAGCAAGAGTGATTGACCCAGCCGAGGTCAAGCTGTCCAAAGAAGAAGTCCTCCGTTACAGCCGCCACCTCATTATGCCAGAGGTTGGCGTAGAGGGGCAGAAGAAGCTCAAGGCCGCCAAAGTTCTGCTGATTGGAACGGGCGGTCTGGGCAGTCCGACCTCGCTGTATCTGGCAGCAGCAGGAGTGGGAACCCTCGGCATTGTGGATTACGATGTCGTGGACTTCACCAATTTGCAGCGACAGGTGATCCACGGCACAAAGGATGTGGGTAAGCCTAAGTTGCAGTCAGCAGCAGAAACACTCGCGGATGTAAACCCCTTCCTCAAAATTGTGCAGTATGAAGTGCCGTTTACCAGCGCCAACGCGCTCGAAATTGCGAGGGGTTACGATCTCATCATCGATGGGACGGACAACTTCCCGACACGCTACCTGGTCAATGATGTAGCGGTGATGCTGGGCATCCCGAATGTGTATGGCAGCATTTTTCGTTTTGAGGGCCAGGTCAGCGTGTTTGGGGTAGAAGATGGCCCATGCTATCGGTGCATGTTTCCCGAACCACCCCCGCCTGGCCTCGTGCCAAGCTGTGCGGAAGGCGGTGTGTTAGGGATTCTGCCGGGGACAATTGGCACACTGCAAGCCACCGAAGCCATCAAGCTCATCATGGGGATCGGCAAACCGCTGGTCGGGCGGATGCTTCTGTATGATGCGCTGGAAATGACCTGGGACACTATCAGAATTCACAAGAATCCAAACTGCCCTATCTGCGGGGATCATCCGACCATCACCGAACTGATCGACTATGAACAGTTTTGCGGTGTGCCTGCTCACGACCGCAGTGAATACGGTAAGGATGTGGAAAAACGGATCGTGCCTGGGATCACGGTCAGGGAGCTCAAAGACCGGTTGGACGCGGGCGAACCCCTTTTTGTTCTGGATGTGCGCGACCCACACGAGGCCGAAATCAGCAGCATGGGGGCGAATGCGCTTATTCCTAAGAATGTGGTGCGCCAGCGTTTGAACGAGATTCCACGTGATGTGCCGGTAGTGGTACACTGCCGCACCGGAGTTCGCAGCGCAGATGTGGTGCGCTGGCTGGAAGACGAAGGTTTTACGAACGCGGTTAACCTGCTCGGCGGGATCAATGCCTGGGCAAATAAAATCGACCCGTCGGTCCCTGTGTACTAAATTCAAAAGCCCCTATCAATTCGGTAGGGGCTTATATTTCCATCCTGGCATAACAAATTTCAATTTTCTCTGTACAGTATCTACTCATCGAACTTTTGCAGAACGTCGCGGGGCTTGCTGCCGCTTTCCGCTGGGCCGATTACACCACGCGTTTCCATCAGGTCAATCAGGCGGGCAGCGCGGGTGTATCCGATTCGCAGGCGTCGCTGGAGGAGTGAGGTGCTCGCTTTTTCCAACTGGCGCACGATGTTCACCGCCTCCTCGTACATATCATCATCGTCACCGTCGTCAGCATCATCATTGATGGATTCGGCGGCCAACTCATCGACTTCTTTCCAGAAGGTCTGCTGGCGTTCCGGGCGCGGTAGTTGGTGAATTTCCGACCCAAAACGCTCGGTACGTGACACAGGCATCTGTGCAGTACGGTGAGACTCATCCCCCAATTTCAGCAAGTTGTTCGTGCTGCGTTTTACAAATACCGCCTGTTCCTTCCAGTAGCGGGTGATTTTTTCAATTTCCACGTCAGAAACATACACCCCTTGCATACGGACAGGCGCAGATGCGTCGGGAGCCTGGAATAACATGTCCCCTTTGCCCAGTAAACGGTCTGCGCCAGGAGCATCCAGGATGACACGGCTGTCCGTGCCGGAGGCCACCGCAAAGGCAATCCGTGCCGGGAAGTTGGCTTTAATCAACCCTGTGACGACATCCACCGAGGGACGTTGGGTGCTGATAATCAGATGGATGCCTGTGGCGCGTGCCATCTGGGCGAGGCGGGCGATCAGTTTTTCGGTTTCATCCGGCGCGAGCATCATCAAATCGGCTAATTCATCAATGATGACGATCAGATAGGGGATTTTTGAGCCTTCAGGGGCACGGCGGTTATATTCCTGGATATTGCGAGCACCCCGTTCATTCAGTTTACGGTAGCGCTCATCCATTTCGCGTTGTACCCACTTCAGTACCCCCACGATACGTTCCAGGTCAACCACCACATTAGAGATCAGGTGCGGGATGCCGTTATAACCCGTCAGTTCAACACGCTTGGGGTCAACCATGATCATCTGAAGCTCGGTGGGGGTATTTTGCAGCAGCAGGCAGGAAATAATCGCGTTCACGCAGACAGATTTCCCTGACCCGGTTGTTCCAGCAATGAGCAGGTGCGGCATAGCGGTTAAATCGGCTGAGATCGGGGCCCCATCCACCGCCTGACCCAGGCCAATTGCCAGCGGCGATTTTTGCTGCATTCTCTGGTGCTCATTAGAGGTCATCACGTCGCGCAGGCTGACAAGTGCTGCTTTCGCGTTGGGAACCTCGATGCCTACAAAGCCCTTGCCAGGAACTGGTGCTTCGACGCGAATGGTTTTGGCGGCTAAGGCCAGTGCTATGTCCTTTTCCAGCGCGGCAATTGCGGACACCTTGACGCGGGTGCGCCCGCCGCGCCGTTCGATGTAATCCGGTTCCACGCCGAATTGGGTGATGACCGGCCCCGAATTCACCTCAACGACTTTGCCTGGTGCGCCAAAACTGGACAATGTATCTTCAATAATGCGTGCCTGTTCCAGCAGGTAGTGCTGGTCAATTTCCTGGCCACTGCCCGGCTCAAGCACCGTCATAAATTCGGGCAGCTTCCACTCCTGCGGCTTGTCTTCCTCTGGCGTTTCCGTGACAGGAGGTGGTGCCGCTGTTACTTCAACTTTGCTTTCCGAGGCGGGTTCGGGGTTGGAAGCAGCCTCTTCAACGACAGAATGAATCACCTCGGCGGGTGGTAGCTCAGCCTGAGATTCAGATACAGGTTTTTCTTCTGGTTGAGCAGACACAGTATCTATTTGAGCGTCGTGCTGCTCAGTTGTAATGGGTGCGGCTTCAGTGTTTTCCGATTGTTGGAAACGGCGGATAAACATGCCACGCGCTTGAGCCGGTTTGACTTCTTCCTGAACTGCGGGCGGTGTTTCCGTTGACTCGCCAGGCGTCGTGATCTCTTCAATCTTAGTTTTAGATTCGGCGGCGGGCAGCGCTTCGGACTTGGCTTCCTCCGCCGTTTCCGCAGGCTCCGGGGTTGTCGTCTCCAGTGAACGGCGCAGTCCCATCGGGCGGTCAATTTCCCGTCGCCGGAACGGATCGCGTGTTGTGGATTCATTTTCGCCGCCATTAGCAGGTAATCGACGAGTAAACAAGTCTCGCTGCTCAACGGATCGGCGAGAGCCGCCGTCAGAGATTTCATCTGGCGCTTCGTCGTCGTTTTTCGTTTCCTCTGGCAGAATTACTTCTGGCGCCTCGACCTTCTCGGCCTGGGTTGGTTCTTCTTCGGATTCACCCTCTGTGGTCGTCGTTTCATCCGCTGTTCGGCGAGTAAAGGGGCTGGACATTTCCCTGGAGGGCATATGTCGCCTTGGATATTCACCATCTTTGCGTTCCGATGACTCCTCAGATGAGATCGGGCGCCGCCCAAAAGGAGAGTCTGCTGTGGGTTCATTTGATGCAGCCAGGCGTCTGGCACGCATTTCACTCAAGCGACTGCTAATGCCGGACTCCGCCAGCACGTCCGGTTCTTTCTTTGGTTCTACGGTTTCTTCGGCAGATGGTACTGCTTCTTCAGGAGATTTCCGGACGGCAGCTAACCGTCCCCTGACTCCCGCCGCAGGGTGATCGGGTGAGGGTTTGGATTCTGGCGCTTTGCCTTCCGGTTTTTCATCGGATTCTTCGGCAGTTTTACGTCCTGCCCAACGCGAAGCGATTCCGCCCAGAAAACGTTTCTGCGTGCCGGATTCTTCGGTAGCCTCAGGTGCGGCAGGTTTTTCGTCTGTAGTACTGTCGGTTGGCTTGCCGCGCTGGAGCATCCCCAGACCCAAGCGACTGCCCATACTTTCTTGAGGCGAAGCTGATTCGACAGGTTTCGCCAATGCTGATTCGGTCGATTCAGGGGCAGGTCGATTCAGGAGACGACCCATGCCAAGCCGCCCATAACCTGCACTTTTTGCCTCACCGGTTTCGGAGCTTGCTGCTTCGTTCTTCCCGGTACTACTCTCCGCTTTGTTCGGACCCAAACGGCGGCCTTCTACCCGTTCAGAGCTTTTCTCATCAGTTGTAGCCGCTTCCTCTGGTTGGCGACGGCGACCGAACAGCCCCAATCGCCCACTGGATGAAGCCTCGCTGGTTTCAACTGATTTTTCTGCTTCTACTTTTGTTTCTTCGGAGGCTGGTTCAGCGGTCTGCGCGGAGATACGCCGTCCAGGTAAACCGAACAGACGTTTCCGCTGTTCCTGCGCTTCTTCGGAGGTCACTCGTGGTTCAGGCTCGGTTTCCACTTTGCCGCCCCTGAAAAGGCGGCCCATTCGGGAAGGTTTTTCTTCAGATAGCTCAGGGGTCTGCCGGGCAGGTGCAGCAGATGTTTCTGCCGCTTTGACCTGATCCTGTTCCGGCGTGGTGGTTCGGCCAGCAGTTTCCTGAGGGGCACGGAGCGCGGCTGGCGGGGCGGTTGCCTCGGCAACTGCGGCAGCCGCTAAGGCGGGCATGTCCGCTTTTTTGGCCTCATGACGAGCACGAGCGGCCTCTCGACGGACTTGCAGTGAGTGGCGGACATTGCGTCCCTGCTCAACAAGCTGGCTGGGCGAAGTTTTGAAGACCAGCATCAGGGCGAAAACCCACCAGAAGAAGAAAAATACAACAACCGCATAATCTCCGAGCTGGCGGGCGAAAAAGATATAGACAACATGACCAACGATACCGCCAGCCTCACCATCTCGCCACAGCGTATCGGAGTTTTGCTCCAGAATGGTGTAGGAGGGTACGGTTTCTGAGAAAAGGTAACCCCACTGCAAGGTCGCCATGATGACAATGAGCAGCAGTACCACACCAAAAATGCGGAAATACTCAATGTCAAACATTACGTTGCCGAAGCGTGAAACGAGCAGCCAGGCCCCGACACCACCCAGCACAAACGGCACTAACAGCCGCCCGATACCAAAAAGCTGTGCGAGATAGCTGTCAATAACGCCAGTTGCTTTGCCGGGGGAAAAAAATCCACTTAGCAGAATGAACGCGGCAACGACCAGTACTCCGCCGAGCATATCCAATTGAAAATCTAATGATGGGCCCGCTTTGACAAGTTTCGGCAGACGATCTTTTCCGGTGGGCAGCGGCTTGGCGGCTGCGCGGTTGCTTTTGGGTCTGGGTCTATCTGTGCCTGGTTTTGCAGGGGTGGCGGTGCCATGTACACCGGTGGATCGTGTGATCGAAGAGGTAGCAGACCGATCCATGCTGGATGATCTGGCGCTGGGCGGCGTAGGGGCATCTCTTCTTTCTTCGGTGGGGGAGCGTCTGAGCCCGCCGAACCGGGAACCGCTCGCCTCATCTTTTCGCTCGGTTGTTTTGTCTTCGGTGCCCCCGCGCCGGAACATGCCCAGCCGGGAGCCGCTCGTCTCGTCTTTTTTCTCGGTTGTTTTGTCTTCGGTGCCCCCGCGCCGGAACATACTCAGCCGGGAGCCACTTGCCTCATCTTTTTTCTCTTCAGTGGGGGAGCGCCTCAACCCGCCGAACCGAGAACCACTCGCTTCGTCTTTTCGCTCGGTCGTTTTGTCTTCGGTACCCCCACGCCGGAACATACTCAGCCGGGAGCCGCTCGCCTCATCTTTTTTCTCTTCAGTGGGGGAGCGTCTGAGCCCGCCGAACCGGGAGCCGCTCGTCTCGTCTTTTTTCTCTTCAGTGGGGGAGCGTCTGAGCCCGCCGAACCGGGAGCCGCTCGCC
>WBUL01000014.1 GCA_008933735.1 Anaerolineae bacterium
AAACAAGGCACGTTTGAGGAGCAGCCGCTGCTTTTCCCTGATTTTTTCAGGGGACTGTCTGGCTTCTCTGGTCAGCAGCGACACCCCGATCCCCGCCAGCATGACAAAAGTCGCGGCTGCCCGCCCCCAGAGCGGTGCCAGCAGCGATGCGGTAAATCCGTCCCCAACAGAATCTCGCGCCAGAGTAACCCAGAAATTGATGATCATCATGCCAAAAATGGCAGCAGCACGCGCCACATCGTAACCGACAATACGGCTTGACAGGCGTTCGGTCACTCGTGCCGCTGCTTTATCTGAGAGGGTACTATGTTCGATGATTGCTAATTCTTCGTTTGCCAATTCATGCACCTTCCTTACTGGGTCAATAATTCGCGTCCACTGGCTTGCCAGGCACTCATCCCGCCGGGGACGTCCCACAGTTGTGTATAGCCTAGCTCAACAAGTTGGCGGCTGGCTTGTTCACTCATATTGCCGGAGCGGCAGTACAGGATAATAGAAGCATTTTTGTCTGGCAAAGCAGTCGTTAGCGCATCCAGGTCATTAAAGGGAATATGGGCATCCGTGCCCTGAACTTCTCCGTCATACGGAATATGAACGTTGATGATCGTGTATTGATCCGGCTGGGTATCCAAAATGCTGGCAAATTCCTCAATGGTAAGGGTCTGATAAACACCCTGCGTATTTAGCGACTCGGTGGTGTGTACCATACCCGGCATATTCGTGTTATCCATGCGAGGGGTCTCGTCCGTCTCCGAGAAGGACAGACTGATAAGAATTACGCCAACCATAACAACCAAAAATAGCAGCAATCCGGCATAGCGTGCTTTCATGAGGGGGAATAATACCTCCGATAAAGTACCATGGGATTTTAACATCCTAACAGAAAATGATCGTCTTGCCATGCGCCAAAAAGCGCATTTGATCTTCCAGATTACACAGAACTACTGCTGCTTCTGACCACCGGATAGATCGGCTGGTCGATGATGGGCCCGCTGTCTAAGTTCCAACATATCCAATTGTATCGCCGATCTCGACATTGCCACCGCCATATAAAACACCTGTTGCTTCCCGGACACCCGGTATCTGACGAACTTTTTCAAGAGTGGTGTCTGGCACAATCGAAGAACTCATATGCAGATTTTCGACACCACCCTGCATAAGCCACAATGAAGCGGGTTGCTTGCGAATATACAACACTGCATGTTCTTCCGATCCTGCGAAAATGCCACTGATAACCAGTATCAACAGTATCGCTAAAGCCACACCCCCCGCGCTGATCGTCAACCGGGTTTTGTCATAAGTCAAATTGCTCCACGCAAGTTTCAGCATTTCTTATGCCTTCTTATCAGGAGGTGAAGACCTCGTTCGGGTCAAGTGCGATGATACGCCGGATGGGTAATACCGCCGCGATGAGTGCCATTATCAGGGCAGCCAGACCCGTCATTCCGATGATTTCGAGACGAAGGATAACGGTGAACTGTGGCATTAAGTCCATGATGAGCCTGCCTGCCAGGTATGCCAGCCCGACACCCAGCAGGAAACCTGACACAGTACGATACAGGGTTTCCAGCAGTGCCAGTTTTTGCAGCCAACTGCCGCTTGCTCCCACCGCCTTGAGCACGGCATATTCCCCTAGATGATCTGTCACCGCAATATACACGGTCAGTCCCATCACGGTTGTGCCAATAACAAAGCTAATGGCAATCACCCGTTTTAGCGGTGTGTCCAGCATCGCCGCGAGAACTTTACGATCTGCTTTCGCCATCTCCTCCGCGGTCAGGGCTTCTACTCCATCAATCTCGGCTTCGATGGTTTCTGCGATGCTGGTCATGTCTGCACCTTCGGGCAAACGCAGCAGATAAAAGCTGGCAATCCCCGGTAGTTGCAGGATGTCTTCGGCTGCTTTCTGAGAGACGAAAATATAGGGGCTCACCCAGGAAGAAGTCTCACGGGTTAAGCCCACCACGCGAAAATCGCGGTTGAGTATCCGGGTCGTGTCACCCACGGTCAGGTTATTCCGGTGTGCCAGCCAGATGTCCAGCAAGATTTCATCATCACTTTCAACGCCGCGCCCCTCGGTGATATTCCAGGGACCGCCGACACTTGTAACAGGGTCATAGCCTACCAGCAGCACAGGGGTCTTCATATCTGTATCCATGAAGATAATGCTGCTCACCAGAATGTGGGCTGTCTCGGCGGCATTGGAAACGGCTGCAATCTCCCCATGTTCAGATGCTGGAATCGAAGAATTTGACGACAGCATACTCCGCACACCTGTCTGGACGAGGATCAGGTCAACATCCATCCGCTGTACATAAGTGGTCAGGGTGGTATACATGCCTTCGCGCAAACCAAAAAGGAGCAGGATGAGCGCCAGAGTTGCGGCAATACCCAGTACATTGAGAACGGTTTTGCTTGTCTCGTATAACAGGTTGCGTCTTGTCAGGGTACATTCATCTCAAATACTTTTTCATCTATGCCGTTACTCATGAGGGTACAACCTATTGGACAGCCAGACATGCGCTATTTTACGCGGTTTCAATACGCAAAAAATCGGTCAGGAAAGCCCTATCCTCCCAACCGATTGATTCTGCTTCATGCCGGATTTCAGATGCGGAGAGTTCCGTCAAACATCACTTTTCTGGGTTGCGCTTTTTAAATCCTGCACAATCTCGGTAAATTCCTCACGCGATATTTCCCCGCGTGCATAACGTTCGCTAGCAATATCCTGAGCGGAACGAGTTCCTGTCGGGTGTCCGGGACCGGCAGTGACAAACAATCCCCGCAGCACCCAGGTCGCCAGCAGTGCCAACCCACCCCAGAAGATGAACATCCACAGCAGCATCAGCCAGCCACCACTCCATACATCATGTCCATAGAACATCTTTATATCTCCCTGTGTCTACGATTATTCCTTATGATATAGAGAGTTATTGAAGCCTCTATATCGCTTCCATTAAGATTCGATGAAGTTCTCCGTATACAAGCCCAAAAAGATAAAGGGCTATACGCCTCTTATCTACTCGTGGAAGCTCAATCAGCTTATTCAGTGACATTCACAATCATCATCATGCCGCCGTCGCTGCCGTCAGCATTGGTGGTGTGGTGGGGTATATGACAGTGCAGCATCCACCTGCCGGGTTCAGTGGCGATGAACTCAATATCAAAGCGCTGTCCTGGTGCAACATTTATCGTATCCATACTCAACTGCTGGTCTTCGGGAATGGGAAAGCCGTCAACTGCGACAACCTTGAAAGGAACTCCATGCAGATGGATTGGGTGGGTAAATTGTCCAATACCATACAAGCGGATACGCACCCGTTCTCCCTGCTTGACTTCAAGTGTGTCGGTTGCCGGAAAAGCCTTACCGTTAAAGGTAAAAAAGTTGGGTTCCATACCCGCCATTGGCATCGCAGCGTAGGTCATGCCATTCTCTACCCGCCATTCCGAAAGCATAATGGATACATCGACATCAGGTTGTGTAGTGTTTTCGGCAGGATCAATAATGAATGGGGCATAGAGGCCCAGTGCAATCTGAGTATCACTATTGAAGTGTGGGTGGTACATGAAAGTTCCGGCAGGTTTGGCAACGAATTCATAGACAAAAGTCTCCCCAGGCTGGATAGGATCTTGTGTTACACCCGGTACACCATCCATCGCGTTGGGAACCTGAATGCCATGCCAGTGGATTGTTGTCGGTTCGGGGAGCTCATTGTTGAGGATGATACAAACAGGATCACCTTCAGTTACCCGGATCATGGGACCTGGAACTGTGCCATTATATGTCCATGCCGTCACCTGTACATTATTGGTGAGATGCCAGATCACAGGCCGAGCTGTTAGTTCAAAGACCTTCACCCCATCTTCCTCATGGAATTCCAGTGGCTGCCCACCGCGAGTTTCCGTTGCCAATGGAACACCTTCGCTGCTGATAGGCTCCATGCCATGTCCGCCACTGCCCGTACCTTCCATCTGGTGTCCTTGATCGGCTGCCGCGCCTTCCATTTCGGACATCATCATAGACGTCATATCCTGCAAGTCTTCCATCATGGACATCATCTCACCGGACATCTCCATCTCCATTATCATATCCATCATGCTCATCATCGCTTGCATCATGTTCTGCTGATCTTCACCGGAGGTCATCATGTCCATCATGCCCTGCATCTGCTGCATCATAGACATCATTTCGTCGGACATTTCCATGCCCATCATCATATCCATCATCCCCTGCATCTGGGTCATCATTTCGCCGTCCCCTGGCATGTGACCCATACTGCTATGACCGGATGGAGCAGGAGTAGCGGTGGTGTCCTCGGCGGCGGGATGATGGGCATCATGGTCATCCGAGGCGGTATCCGGGCTGCTGTCGGATGAAAGTGCTAAAGCGATTTCTGTTGAGGGTGGTGCAGCAGGCGCTAATGGCGAGAAACTGATGCCATTCGGAGCCTCACCTGTTGGCACGGTGGCAATGACCTCCTGTTCGGCAATATTTACCACAGAGATGGTGTTTTCGTATAGATTAGTGACATAAGCAAATTGACCGGACGGATCGACGACAACGCCATGCGCCCCATTGCCAGTTTCTACCGTCCCAACGAGGGAAAAAGATGCCACATCGACGATGGAAAGGGTTGTACCTGGATTATCGGGCGTTCCCTGATTTGCTACCAGGACATAGCGGTTATCAGGGGTAACGTAGACCTGCACGGGCCCGATCCCAACCTCGACTTTGCTCACGAGCGTCTGAGAAATCGTATCGACTTTCCCGAGAGCATTTTCAGCATTCAAGGAAACATAGACGAACGCGCCATCCGGTGAAAAGCCCACCTGAATAGGCTTTTCACCAACAGCAATGTCGGTGATTTTGATGTTAGTAGCGGTGTCGATCACACTCAAAGTCCCATCATTCACATTTGCCACATAGACCCGCTGCCCATCCGGGCTGGAGCGCAAGCCATGTGGATAGGTTCCCACAGGGATAGTTGCTAGCACCTCCAACGACCCGGCATCAATCACGGTTAAACTGTTGTCTTCGCTGTTGGTCACATAGACCGTCTGGCTGTCCGGGGTAAGAATGACATGTGCAGGGTGATTTCCTGTTGGGACGGTTCCCATCACGATAAATGTGAGGGCATCAATTTTCACGGCTAGCGAGTCATGTCCACTGACGGCCCAGACACTTTTGCCATCCGGGGCAACCTGAATATTATGGGGACCTTCGATTCCCGTCAAAGTGGTGATAACGGTGTTAGTGCCCGCATCCATCACGCTAAGGCTGTTACCCGCTTCGTTAGCGACCCAGACCATGCCTTGCAGCACCGCCGGGCCATGATGTGCCGCGTGATCTGGAGTTGGTGTTGGATCAGATTGGAAAGGCGGCTGCCCCCTGTAAAAGGGTTCCGCCACCACCTGTGTGACGCCGTAGGCGGCCAGTGTGATAAAAACAACTGTCAGGCAGAGCAGAACTTTTATCATAGGTTTCTCCATCAGTATCGATTACTCTGAAATTTATCTGAAAAATCGGCTCCTCCTCAATGCGCGATTCTGCGTATTCCCCAACAGCGATTTCACGCATAGGGACTGTTTTCTTGTCCGATACACTTGGAAGTAATGGTGGACAGGGGAGAAGACATGACGAAGTTCATCCGCCCTTTTACATCCTTCCAAAGGAGCATTCAATATGAACAGAAGACGCAAAGTGCGGCACGGAGTGAAATCTCGGCAGGTAAAATTAAACCATAAATATTTCTGGTTTGGCAGATTCGCTGCGGTCATTGTGGCTGCGCTGGGTATTGTTTTATTTACCCGCGACGATAGTACTCCCGACGACTTTGTGCCGCAGGTGATTGGTGCACCGCGCGTTGCAGTCGCGCAGGACACCTTTGATTACGGCGATATAAGACTGGGCACAACGATTGAAACGGTATTCAAGGTGCAGAACGTTGGTGACAAAAGCCTGACAATTTTGGATGCCCCTCAGGTGGAAGTCTAGGAGGGGTGCTGACCGAAATCAAGCTGCTCTTCATGATGCATGAAGGGATGGATGGAAAGCATCGGTTTCGCATTCGGCTGCGGACAAATGATCCGATTGAGCCTGTCAAAGCGCTGACCAGTGTATCAAACCGGGTTCCATAACTGCGACGCGGCTAACAGATCGGCCTGCTGACGTTCCTGACCCTCTTGGGGGGCTTTTACTAATCCAGCATCGAGGTGTGGTTATCAGGGAATTGGGCAGCGGATAGTAACCTTTGTTCCCTTCCCCGGCGCTGACTGAACATGAAGGTGTGCGCCAACAAGTGAAGCTCGTTCATACATGCCCATAATGCCGAAATGCCTTTGCCCACCTTCGGTCAGCTCGATGGCATGGCGGGGCGCCACAAAACCTCGCCCGTTATCCCGCACCGATACCATAATTTGATGATCATCAAACTGAACCGTGAGCCATATTTGGGTCGCCTCACTATGTCGCCAGGCGTTGCTCAGGGCTTCCTGAGCGATGCGATAGATTGCAATCTCGTTCTCCGGTGTCAGGCGCTGCGGGGACCCTGCTCTTTCAAACTCAACGCGCATCTGTTTGTCAGGGTCGAGATCGCGGGCCAGCATTTGCAGGGCCGGTGTTAATCCAAGCTCCTCAAGGTAGACCGGACGCAGGGCGCGTACCACACGGCGCAAATCATCGAGAGTCTGCGTAATCATAGAACGTGTTTCCGAAACAAGCTCGGCGGCTTCGGGCTGATCATTCAGGTAAGGAGCGATCATCTGCACCCGGTGATTGAGGGCAACCAGAGATTGCGATGTCTGATCATGGAGTTCGCGGGCGAGGCGGAGCCGTTCGTCTTCTTGAGCACTCGTGATGGCACTGATGTAGTTGTGCATCCCGGTCTGCGCTTTCTGCATCCGCTGAACCATGTGTCTTAGGGTGGCTTGCAATCGCTGGATTTCCTCAATGCCTCCCACGGGTTGGTCAATGGCGGAGAAGTCGCCCCAGTCCAGGTTGGTTGCTTGATTTTCCAGCCGCTGCAATGGATAGACAATCCGCTGGATGCCAAACCACACGGCTATGAAAGCCAGCAGCAAACTCGGAACCAGCACCAGTGGAGCAGCTTGTGTGTAGCGCAGCAGCGGGCTGAATGTTTGCACCCATTGTTCTTCCTGCACCAGCGACCACTCGTTTATAGAAAGAGGAACGGTGGTTGCAATAACTTCCTCGCCCTTCTCGTTCCTGCGAAGCTCAAACGTGCCCCCGGTAGGCAGCGCTTCCCCACCCTGAAAATAAGAAACCACCTTGCCTACCTCCGAAGGGTCGCTGTGGTAGAGGATCCGCCCATCACCACCTATCAGATAGGTGGTATGTGCCGCTGAAGCGTGTAAGCTGGATAGAATATCGGGCACGCCAAGCGCCTGCAACGATACAATGCCCACGACCGTGATTTCATTTCCATCCGGGTCCGTAACCCAGATGGCTAGGCGAGTGTCATTTTGAAAGTTGGTTATCAACGGGACAATGCCACTGTCTGCCTCATTCACCTTGAGGATTTGCCACAGGGCATTCCAATCTGTATCTTGTGAAGACGCATTCAACACATGACCCTCTTTTGTATAGCGAATTATACCGCCATCAAAGTAGGTATTAATCCAGTCAGGGATATTGCTGACAGACAATTCTCTGAGAGTCGACCAGCGCAAGTCAATTTGCTGATTAACGCTGGCTGCTGCTCCCCGAACAAGTTGTGTGTTATGGCTGGCGAGCATCTCGCGCATCGCAGATTGGTGAAGCGCCACACTGCCCAGCGCGACGATCATTAGAAGTATGAGAAGCGGCAGCACAAGAAAGGCGACTAGCTGGAGAGGGAGGCTAGTTAGGTAAAGTTTCATCGATGTCTGGTAATTGCACCAGGCCAAGTCGCGCCGCTTTCACGACAGCTTCGGTGCGACTGGCAACTGCCAGTTTTTCAAAAATATGGCGGAAGTGCCCCTGAACGGTGCGGTCGCTGATGTTCAAGAGAACACCGATGGCTTTGTTGGTCAACCCTCGTGCGGCTGCTCGCAAGACTTCCAGCTCCCGCTCACTAAGCGGTTCGTAGGGTAGCGGTGGTTTATGAGAGGCAACGACCGCCCGCATCAGTTTGGGGACGATCTCCGGATCCATTACCGATTTCCCCTCATGAACCGCCTGTACGGCATCAACGATTTCTTCCATATCGGCAGTTTTGAGGACAAAGCCATTTACGCCAGCTTCGAGTGCAGCCATGATGAAAGGGTCATCGTCGAAAGCCGTCAGGATCAGTAAGCCAATTGGCAACCCCTGCGCCCGCACCCGTCGAGCGACCTCAATCCCGCTAAAATCTGGCATCTGGATATCAAGTACAGCCACATCGGGACGATATTCCTTGATAATATCTAGCGCTTGTTCGCCATTTTCCGCCTCAGCGATGACTTCAATTCCGGCCTTGACAAGGATCTGCTGGATGCCATGCCGAACAACCAAATGATCGTCGGCTAAAATCACACGAATGGGTCCATCCATAAAAAGCTTCCTCAATAGGGTTCTATATTAGAATAGCACGTAATCGGTTTACCCGACTGCGCTATTTGGCGGGGTGTCCCCAGGCCGAATAGCGGCCTCAAGGTAGTCAAAACGCGCGACAACGGATGCGAAAAAATGCGGATTAAAATCACAAGGACTGCAAATTAAACTGAATGATAGGACAAGATGGAGAAACTGCTGTGGCGCATGAGATTGCATTATCACTCCCAAGTAACGAGGCTGCGAACCGGATGACGAAGCTCCTTCACACTGCCGGATTCCGGGTCATCCAATCTTTTGATTTACGAGTTGCCCGGTCACTGCTCCATGACTGTGCCTGTCCGCATCACGGCACAACATCCTGCAACTGCGAGTATATCGTGCTGCTGGTATATCGTGGCAACAACCCACCGCTGACTCTGGTTATTCATGGATATGATGATTTCAGTTGGTGTCTGATTGCTGACAGTTCGAGTCAACCACTTGATCCACAATTTCCAGAGGTTGTCATCCAGATATTATCACCAGAGCGTCGTGTTCTGGCATTTGAGGCGAATTAATCGATGGCGAAGCCAATAAAAACGGAGGCAGGGCAAATCAAATATCAGAGGGACCAACAAAAATTTAACACAAACTTAATACAGCCTCAAAAAACACTTCAAATTCATAGTGCATGATGGAAGCATCGACTAATGAAGGGAAGGTAATACCATGACACGTAATCAAAAGTTGTTTGGGATCGTCGCTGTCTTAATCGTTGTACTGGCATTGGGTGCTGTATCCACTTATGCTCAAGGGCCTTATCATGATGACATGCCTTTTGGAATGCACGGCAGCATGATGGGTAATGGGCATCATGGAATGATGCGAGGCGGTGGAATGATGGTGGGCAATAACACCATGTTTGCGCTGGCCGCCGAAACGCTCGGTTTAGAGCCTGAAGCCCTCTGGAATGAGCTGCGCTCCGGCAAGAACCTGTTGGATATCGCGCAGGAACAAGGTGTAGAAACCACTGATTTGCAGGCCGCGCTGCTATCTGGAATGCAAGAACACATGGCATATATGGTCGAAAATGGCTATCTCTCCCAGGAGGATGCAGACGAAATGCTGGCCTACATGACCGAAAATATAACGGAACACCTCAGCTACATGTTCGGCGGGGGTAGGATGAACTGGGACAGCACCTCACATCCTTGCTGGGAACACTTCCAATCTGATGAGGATTAGATTCCTGGCCCGTAGAAAATTATCGGGGCGTGCCAACCACACGCCCTGTTTTATTTATTAGGTAGAATGCCTTGCTGTTGGGTGCCTATCGCCCTTGTTGCGGTAATCACACAGCATATCCCGACTGTAATCATGGCATGGCGGTTCTGGGTTTATTGGAATTGATGGCGTCCCAGGGCGCATCCGAAGCAGAGCTTTATCAGGCAGCATTCGCCTTTAATAGCTATGCCTTTAGGGAAGATTATGTGATGCTGGCAGCATATTTCTCGCAAGACGATGTGCTCTGGTCAGATGTTGATCCGCGCAGTGTGTTGAGCGTTGATTACTCAAGCGGACGGTCAGCCCAGAAAATTGCTGCCCGCGTTGGGACTATTCCTGGTATGCCTGGTCAAAGTGGGAGTTGCGGCACATAAGTCCAGGATCCTCTGTTTTTGCTTCCAGTTCATTAGTCGCATGAGCGATGTGAGACTAACCGACGAACACTGGACAAAAATTCGGGATTTCTTGAGACAAGACCCGAATGCCGATGTGGGAAACGAGGCAGAATGCCGTCGTTTCGTGGAAGCCGTGAAATGGCGAAGTCGCAGCGGGGCCCAGTGGCGCTTGCTGCCCGCTGGTGCGAAAATGGCGTGTGGGAACGAATGCTTGAACATTTCGCTGACGATCCCGATATGGAAAATGGCATGGTGGACAGCACGGTGGTGCGTGCTCATGCCAGTGCCGCTGGGGCCACAAAAAAACGGCGGGGCAGCGCCACGACATCATCAAGGCGCATGATCTGACCGTTGACCTGGCATTTGAGCACCTGATCGCCGATCGCAGCTATGGCGCGAAGGATTTTATTTTGTTGATGAACTGCACGCCAGGGGCATTGAAGTGGTCATTCCACCCAACAAAAATGCCAAAGCGCCGCGCCAATACGATGCATGGCGCTATCGGGAACGGCATCTGATGGAGTGTTTTATTGGCAAAATCAAGTATTTTCGGCGTATCTTTTCTCGCTTCGACAAGCTGGCAAAGCGCTATCTCGGTTTCCTGCACTTTGTCAGCTCACTCATCTGGTTACGCTGAAATGTCAATACAACCTAGCAAGCACCCGGACTAATTCCAGGGCACTTTGTTTGGCTTCCAGGGTAGGCAGGCGGTTGGTCTCCAGCAGCAGGGCATGGTCAATGTCATCCGGGTCAATTTCATCCTCAAAAAAGTAGAGTAAGGGCACCTGTAAAACGCTGGCAAAAACCGGCACCTCGGTCGCATACACGCGCCGCTTCCCGATTGCATAGTTGTGGGCATCCTGAGTTAAAAGCCTACGCGGATGCGCTAAATGTAACCCTCTTAATCGAATTCATGCAGTGCACTTGCCGTCGATTTCGAGGTCTCTCTGACTTCTTCAGCGGTGACCTCGCGCCCTAACTCATGCGAACGGTAGATGCCTTCTGAAATCAACATGGTATTGAGGGCAATCTCGGCAGTTGGCAGCAGGTCTACCTGACCCTGCAAAGCAGCGACCCAATGCTGTTGGGAACTGTCGTAGGCATAGGCACGGTCATCCAGCCGATGGGTGCGAATCTGAAATGCCTCCAAATCCACTTTGGCATCAATTTCCAGGTCTCCTTCATTGTGAAAGAACCCGAACGGATTGAGACGGATGCCCCCTGCCGAGCCAACGATAGATGATCCCTCGAACTTATCAAGATGGATTGCCCAGGATTCAATCACATCGAGGGTGAGATTGTTATCAAACCGGATGTATCCGATACCGAGTTCTTCGACATTGTAACCGCTCTTTCGACGGCGTTCTTCATTCATAGATGTTTCCTGATAGATGTTGCCCGTGATCGTCCTGACCACCGGATTGCCCAGAAGGTAGAGAACCTGGGCAATGTGATAGACCCCCATGTCGTACAGAGCACCGCCGCTGGCAAATTCCTTCTGAACAAAGAACTCACTGCCATAGCCATCCACGTAAGGGCGACCCCGCCGCCGAAATCCGGTGGAGCGGGCATGATACAGCCTGCCGAGCCGACCCATATCAATGAGAGCTTTGGCAGCTTTGGTCTCATTGGTAAAGAGGGAGAACAACTGTATGCTCAGCTTTCGTCCGGTGCGCCGGGCGGCGGCAAGCATCTGTTCGGCATCAATGTAAGAACCAGCCATTGGTTTTTCGCAGTAGACATGCTTGCCAGCTTCCAGGGCAGCGACTGTAACCGGCATATGCAGGTTGTTGTGGAGAGCGACATTGACTGCATCCAGATCATCCCGGCGCAGGAGTTCACGAAAATCGGTATAGGTATGCGGGATTCTGTACGAGGCAGCCACCCGCTGGAGTTCTGCCTCGTTGATGTCTGCGGCTGCGACGATTTCGACATCGCTGAGCTTCTGGTAGTTTTCAAGATGACGTTTGCCGATCTGGCCAACGCCGATAATGCCAATCCGTAGTGACATGTCTATGACCCCTTCAGAATCCGCTCAATGAGTGATCGGGTCTTCTGGACTGCTCCATATTCATCGCCGTCCCGAGGAACGCTTTCGATGCCCCAGACACCGTCATACCCGGCATCCACCAGCAGCTTGATGGCTTTTGGCAGATCAACGGTGGGGTCGTTGCCCTGTTCGTCAAACTCAAAGGTTTTGACGTGAACCGAACGCGCATAGCGAGCGCACATCTCCCAACCCCTGTCTTGCATACCTTCTGCCCAGTTGTTGGTGTCGAACAACAGCCCAATTCCGTCAACAGCTTGAAAAATTCTGACGATGTTGTCGGGGACATTGTTTGCGCCCCAGTGATTTTCCATCAGGAGTTCCAGACCCGCGTCCTGTGTCCGTTTGAGGAGGTCCCGATACCCTTCCACGATGAGATCAAACATCTCCTCAGACATCTCGGATGTGCCGCCTGTGTCGATGCGAATCTGGCTGGCACCCAATTGCTGAGCCACCGCGATCCATCGGTAGGCTGAGGCACGATTGGCGTGGCGGGCTTCGGGGGTGGGTTCGTAGATATGTGCCCCATCGACTGCCAGACACGCGAGGGGAAGCCCGGATTCCTCAATCGCCGTCTTAACATTATTGGCATAGGCAAGATTCTCCGGGGAAAAGGAGGCGTTTCTGTCGCCCCGTTTCTTGAGGGCAAGGTCTTCCTGTGTTAAGCTCGCCAGATGACCATTCCAGGGGTCTAGCTGAGCCATGCCCATGTCCTTGCTATCTTGGATGTACTTGAACATGTCCTGCTGACCTGACGCCAGCAGACGATGGAAACTATAAGAGGCAATACTAAACTTCATCTCGGGATTCCTTTCAGTGTGTTCATTTCACTCGGTAGAGCCTTCACAGGGCTACCGGCAATTTACCAGTCGGCATAAACTCTCCCAGCAGTGCATCCACGATGGCTTCCAGGGAAGGTGTGCTGTCCCCGCAACTGCACATGACGGTCGAGGCGGAGAGCTGCTGAATATCATATGGGTTACGCAGACATAATAAAACAGTCTTCGGATGTTCTCCAAGTAACTGCTTCGCTGCTTGCTGCTGTGCGGGCAGCAGATGAGCGTTTCGAGTAGCGACCACCAGTATATCGCATTCCCGAACCAATTGATGAGCACGTTCCAGGTTGTCTGGATTTTGTGGATCCAATATTACACTCTGTAAGGTGGGCAGCTTGCGGCGGAGTACATCGGACAGCAGGTTCAACCCGGTGGCATCCATTGCCTGCGAAACCAGATTGGGCGAGAACTCGATCAGCCCTACCTTAGAATCACCCAGCGGGAGAAGGCTTCCGGCTTTGTGCAGGACAATACTGGCACGGGCAGCCTTTTGACCGACGGCCAGATGAGCAGGCTGGCGTATCAGCGCCGGATTGGTTGTTACCTCCACTGCGTAGGTTTCTTTGAGAGCAGTCACCCGTTGAACTGCTGCCTCAACCTGCGCTTCTGGGAGTTCTCCTGACCGGACAGCCGCCACCAATGCCTCGAATGCTTCTTTCTGGCGTTTTTCGGTATGGGAAAACAAGATCACGTCGGCTCCCGCCTGAGCCGCACGGACGCCCGATTCGGCCGCCGAGTAGTACTTGGTGATCGCACTCATTTCCAGACAGTCAGTGCAGATAACACCCTCGAATGCCATTTCTTCGCGGAGCAGTCCGGTGATGATCCGGCGCGACAGGGTGGCAGGATACTGTGGATCGAGTTCCGGGAACTTCACATGGGTAATCATCACTGAGGCAATACCACTGTTGATAACCGTCTGGAAAGGTACCAGATCGCCGGCACGTAGATCAGCCAGCGTATCTTCGATGATCGCCAGGTCTTCATGGGTATCGACAGGTGTGTTGCCTAATCCTGGAAAATGCTTGGCAGAAGCAATAACACCAGCCCTGGCGAATCCCCGTGCCTGAGCAGCCGCCAGCCTGCCAACAAGGTTTTTATCGCTGCCGAGGGATCGCGTGCCCACGCTGGGGTTGTCGATGTTACGTGTCATATCCACTACCGGAGCCAGGTTCCAGTTGATGCCCACTGCCCGAAGTTCCTTCCCCATCATTTCTGCCACTTCTTCCGCCAGGGCTTCGGAACCTGCCGCGCCCAGTGCCATCGCGCCAGGGCTTTCGGTGAAACCCCGCCGCAGGCGAGAGACTGCGCCGCCTTCCTGGTCGATAGAAATAAACAGGGGGTATGGAGAAGCCTGGCGAAGCGAGTGGGTGAGTTCTGCCAGTTGTTCCGGGGTGCCAACATTGCGGGCAAACAGAATAATGCCGCCCAGATGCCCCCGCGCCAGCCACTCTAAGAGGTAGGCCGGAGCTTGCAGCCCCTCGAACCCGACCATCAGCATTTGACCGATTTTTTCTTCCAGCTTCATGGCACGTACTTTCCTGTTCTGCAAATCTATTTGCATTTTACACCGAATTGGACTATACTGGTATAGTCCAGTGAAAGAAGTACCTTCTTTGGGCAAAACCCTGGAAGGTGATTGACAAAGTTCTGAAACAAATCATATAATATATATGGGAACGCTCCCAGAATTGTTCCCAGAAATATTATCCAAGGGGCGTCGAAACGTGCCTAAGGATCTGAGTTTAGAAGATATTGCACGATTAAGCGGTGTTTCCAGATCAACCGTATCGCGGGTTATTAACGATCAGCCGTATGTCAGCCAGAAAAACCGCGAGAAAGTTTTACGTATTATCCGGGAACACAACTTCCAACCCAACCTGGCCGCGCGGGCACTGGCTTCCCAGCGATCTAGAGTTATTGGTGTCTTAATACCCCACGATGTCAGTGACTTGTTTGCCGACCCCTTCTTCCCTATTTTGCTCAAAGGCATCACGCTGGCGAGCAACGAACTCGGTTATGGGGTCACTCTATGGCTGTCCACGGTTCGCAACCATCACCGTAGTTTCTATGACTCTGTCTTCAATGAGAGTCTGATCGACGGTCTGATTATTGCCTCTGCCACTTTCGATGAGACTTTCCTGAAATGGCTGTCTAATTTCAGAAAACCCTCGGTATTTGTGGGAGCCGCACCGTCTTCAATGCCCAATGTCAGCTTTGTGGATGTTGACAACCGGAACGGGGGCTTCATGGCGACCCGCCATTTGCTGGATATAGGCTGTCACCGTATTGGGATGATTGAGGGACGCCAGAAGCAAAGTTCGAGCGATCAGCGGCGCGAAGGTTACATCGAAGCCCTGGAAAAAGCCGATATTCCTATCGACCCGGAATTGATTATCCCTCACGGCAACTATACCGAGAGCGGCGGGTATGAAGCGATGAAGCGGCTGCTCGTCCGCGATGTGGACGGTGTCTTTGCCGCCAGTGACATCATGGCATTGGGCGCGATGCGAGCCATCCGTGAGGCCGGTCTCCGCGTGCCGCAGGATATTGCCGTGATCGGTTTTGATGGCGTGCCCTATGGAGCAATATCCAACCCACCCTTGTCCACAATCAGCCAACCCATTGACTTACTGGGCGAAGAAACGGCGCGAACTCTGGTCTATGTTCTGGACAATGATGTTCCGCACGCTTTGTACAAAATCTTGCCTGTGGCGTTGGTTGTGCGGGAATCAACCTCAAGAATGGTTGATTAGCTTTTTTTGGGGCGATTTGGGAACGCTCCCAGACCGCATAGAAGGAGGTAAGCGAAGCGCAGATAGATAACACAAAACGCAGTTCAACATCAGTGATTAAAACTAAGGAAGGAATAAAATGATTAAGCATTTTAGACTCTTGATCGTTCTTACGCTTCTCGTCGGCGTTCTGGTGGTAACTGCCAGCCCGGTTGCCAAGGCACAGGATAGGGTGAAGATCATCTGGTTCTGCTGCCTGGGCTCAGGTGACAATCCGCAGCAGCAGGAAACCCAACTAAGAGTTGTTGATGAATTCAATGCCAGCCAGGACGAGATCGAGCTAGAAATTCAGATCACCGTCTTTGCTGATGCCGACGACGCTTTCAGCACCCTGGTTGGTGCTGGCAATGCCCCCGATGTTGTGGGCCCTGTTGGCTTCGGTGGCTCCAACCGGTTTGCCGGGCAGTGGCTTGACCTCGAACCCTATATCGAGGCCTCTGGTATGGATCTGGCGACTATCCCCGAAAATCTGGTTGAATCCTATCGCACTCTGGGCGAAGGGCTGACCGGTATTCCGTTTGCCATCTTCCCCGGTGTGCTGTTCTACAATGTTGACCTGTTTGATGAGGCGGGTTTGAACTATCCTCCGAGCGTGGCTGGCGATCCCTATATCATGCCGGATGGCACCGAAGTCCCCTGGGATTACAACACGGTGACCGAAATCGCCAAGATTCTGACCGTCGATGCCAACGGCAATGATGCCACCAGCCCTGACTTTGATCCCACCCAGATCGTCCAATGGGGTTGGGTCGACCAGTATGGTACCCTGCGCTCTGAATTCCATACCTTTGGGGCGAACTATGTTGTGGATGAAAACGGTCAGGTTCATATCTGGGATAACTGGCGTGCACGGGCTCAATGGATGTGGGATGGGGTTTGGACACATCACTTCATCCCGACGAACAGCGAGCTGAACAGTGACCTTCTGGCTGGCAATGCCTTCAATTCTGGTCGCGTGGGGATGGCACGCACGATGGCCTGGTATACCTGCTGTATGAATGATCTGACAGCAACGGACACCAGCTTCGACATCGCGGTGCAGCCTGCTTACGAGGGCACCATCTATGCCCCCATCGACCTGGATACTTTCCGCATCCACAAAGACAGTAAGCACCCCGAAGAAGCCTTCAAAGTCCTGCAATACCTGCTGGGTGAAGCCGCTGGCGACCTGCTGAACGTCTATGGCGCCTTCCCGGTCCGCACCGAACTGCAAGAAGGCTGGCTCCAGGCGAAGGCTGAACAGTATCCCAGCGTGACCCACTGGGAGGTGATCCCCAACAGTGCTGCGCTGGCACCCAACCCGCACCATGAAGAGTGGTATCCTAACTACAATGAGGGTCAAGACCGCTTCGATGAATTCAGAGTCCTGTTGTTTAGCGATGACGGCGGCAGTATGGACGTGAATGCAGAATTGGATCGGCTTGAGTCGGATCTTCAGGCAATTGTTGACGCAGGTGGATAGCAGCCACCTGGCATAGCAACTGGGCAGTCGTTCTCTAGCGCGACTGCCCAACACAGAAGTACGATTGACGACCCGCCTTTCTTCACCAACAGCCTTACTCATAAGGCGGGTCGTTTCAATCTTGTTGAAGGGCTAATCTTATCATGACAGAGCAAATAGCTTCTTCCCAATTCAGGGCAACTGACATGAAACAAAGCAAAACCCGGTCGCTTTTACAGCAGCAGCGAACGTGGGGCTGGATTTTTCTTTCGCCGTGGATCGCAGGTTTTTTCTTGTTTACATTGTTCCCGTTGATGGTATCTCTCTACCTCAGCTTTACAGATTTCGACATTGGAGGGAAGCCCCACTGGAATGGGTTGGATAACTGGAGGAGACTGTTCAACGATCCAGCAACGAGCCATTCGCTGTGGATCACTCTGCGCTTCGGTATGATTATGCTTCCGGTGTCCATCATCTTTCCCTTGCTGCTGGCTGCCCTGCTGAATTCAAAATATTTGGCAGGGAAAAGAGTGCTGCGCGTCTTGTTCTACATGCCTTATATGGTGCCAGCCATTTCTGGCGTCTATATCTGGCAGAGCTTCCTCAATGGACAAACAGGCTTGCTGAACCGCATCCTGGTCTGGGCTGGCATGAGCGACCCCCCTGACTGGCTTTTCAACGCGACCTGGATATCTCCCGCCCTTGTGGTGGTGGGGCTGTGGGGTGTGGGCAACGCCATGCTGACTATGCTGGCTGGAATGCAGGGTGTCCCCACCGAAATGTACGAAGCCGCTCGTGTCGATGGAGCGGGGATACTCACACGATTCTTACGCATCACCCTCCCCATGATTTCGCCGGTTATCCTTTATAATCTGGTGCTGACAATTATCGGACTGATGCAGTATTTCGTTCTGCCTTACGCGCTTTCTTCCCAGACAAGGGTTAATCCAGAACTCCAGTTCATCAACCTGCATTTGTACCAAACAGGTTTCCTGTATGGACATATGGGTTATGCTTCAGCCATCGCCTGGTTTCTCTTTGCAATCGCTTTGCTGCTGACTATTTTCGTATTGTACACATCGCGCCGTTGGGTTTATTACGCAGGAGGATGATCTCGTGGCCGCAAATTCACCCCAAATGCAAATTTCCTATTATCAGGCTCGTCAGCTCCGCCGCTTTGGGCTGACGGCGCTGGTGACGCTCTTTACACTCCTTCTGCTCAGCGTCTATCTCATGCCGTTTGCTAATATGATGACAGTCTCTCTACGAGATGTTCTGGCGGTCTCCAAATTAAAAGAAGTTCCCCTTTTGCCCGAAGTGCCAAGCGTTTATAACTATGAAGGCAAAGACTACCCCGTCTTTCAGGTGACTATCGATTCCGAACCAAAAGAGCTTGCCCTCGTCAAACCAGGACGTCAGGTCAGCCAGTTTATTGATCCTGAAAACCCCGATGCGGGCTTCATTGAGTGGGAAGGCAACTGGCGCCAGTTGGTACAGGTTCAGAAGCTCGCCCCGCGTTGGGAAAACTTTGAAGAAGCCTGGACTCAGGTGCGGTTTCCGCTGCTTTTCCGAAATACACTCATCATCGCAGTGGTGGGGGTGATCGGTACGCTGCTGTCATGTATTTGTGTCGCTTACGCCTTCGCACGTTTCCCGATCCCTGGCAAGAATATCCTATTTGTCATCCTCATCAGCACGATCATCCTGCCCAATCAGGTCACCCTGATCCCGACTTACATCTTTTTCTCCGAGATCAACTGGACCGGAACCTGGCTGCCTTTGATGATCCCTCATTTCTTTGCCAATGCCTATAACGTTTTTCTGCTGCGTCAATACTTCCTGACCCTGCCGAAAGAGCTGGAGGATGCAGCTATGGTTGATGGTGCAGGGCCTCTCCGTGTCCTGCTTCAGGTGATTATTCCGCAGTCCTGGCCCGCCATTGTTGCCGTTGCCATTTTCCATTTTGTCTTTGCCTGGAACGACTTTTTCGCCCCCTTGATCTATCTGCTGGGCAAACGCGACTTGCAGCCAATCTCGGTGGGTGTGCAGGTTTTCAATGCCCGTTACGGTTCACGCCCTGATTTGATACAAGCCACCTCGCTTATGGCACTGGTGCTGCCGGTTATCATCTTCTTCCTGGCGCAACGGTTCTTTATGCGCGGCGTGGTAATCACGGGTGTTGAGAAGTAGGGTCATGGCAAATGAGCGAACCTTTTCTCCTGGGGGTCAACTATTGGCCCCGGCGTAAAGCGATGTACTGGTGGTCTGATTTTGATGCCGCCGAAGTTAAAGATGAATTCACGATCATCGCCGACATTGGCATGAACGTGGTTCGGCTGTTTCTCCTGTGGGATGATTGGCAGCCAACACCGGATACCGTCTCGAAGTCCTGTCTGGATAACCTTGGGAAAGTCTGTGACATTGCGGCTGACCTCAAGCTGGGGCTGGATGTCACCTTTTTCACCGGACACATGAGCGGACCGAACTGGGCACCCGGCTGGATGCTGGATGCCCAGGCTGCTCCTCCCTCACCGCATCTGCGACAGTTGGTGAGCGGGGGTAAAGTAGTGCCGGGTGCATACCGGAATCAATTCACCGATCCCGTAACACTGGATGCCGAACGACTGCTCTTGAAGACGGTGGTCAGCACCCTGAAAGATCATCCCGCTATCTGGATGTGGAATCTGGGCAACGAACCCGACTTGTTCGCCTGGCCCCCCAATGCTGAGACAGGGCGAAGCTGGGTGCGAGAGATGGTGACTCTCATCAAGGATGTTGACCCGGTGCATCCGGTAACCTGCGGATTGCACGCTGCCAGTCTCAGCGAAGATAACGGGCTGCGCGTCAACCAGGTCTTTGCCGAAACGGACGTGGCGGTCATGCATTCGTATCCGATGTATACGCCGGTTGCCCGCCATCCCCTCGACCCGGATTATGTACCATTCACATGTGCGCTCGTCTCGGCACTGTGCGGCAAGCCAACCCTGATGGAGGAATGGGGAGGCTGCACGGCTGCTCCCGGAGAGCCCTCTCAGAACTGGAATTGGACAGCCTACGGCAAGCCCAGAGAGCAGTTCATGGCCTCAGAAGAAGACCTGGCTGCCTATGTTGAAGCCGTGCTGCCCAAGCTGGTCGAAGTCGGCGCGACAGGTGCTTTCATGTGGTGCTATGCCGACTACGTGGAAGCGCTGTGGGATAAGCCTCCATGTGAAGAAGCCCGGCACGAGCGGTTCTTTGGTCTGGTACGCCCTGACGGTTCCCTGAAGCCTCATGCCGATGTGATTCGCAGGTTCGCGGCAGCCAAACCGACGGTTCAAAAGGCAGCCCGCAGGGTAAGCCTTGGGATCGAACCGGATGACTACTACCTCTCCCCCTGGGATCATCTCAATCGTTTATATAAAGCCTATATAGCGCAATACGAGAATGAAACTTAGATTCTTGCATTATCTGTTCGGGCTGGTTGTGGATGATGCCGTCATAAGCCCTAATCAAATGAACGATTTCATCAAGCTCCTAAACCGGATGCCGCCCGGCCCGATGAGGGGATGCTGACTTTGATGGTCGTTAATGTGGGTGCGGAAGACAGACAACTGCCCAGACCCTCACCCTGTCAGGTGTATCCGTCACGTTAAAGAGACAGGTTTGATGAATCCTATATCGTTCATGAGCGCGAATTACGTAGGTCGCCAGGTCAGTTACAACATTACCGAAGGCTGGATGCAGGGCGAAAATGCCGCCATCGCGCACTTCAAGCCCGTCGAAACCTATGCTGAACGGCTAGATGAGGTTCTGCGTGATGTTCGCGGACTGGGCTTTGAGGCAATCGACATCTGGCTTGCCCATCTGGGTCCCGGTTGGGCGACGGAGAGACATATCGAGGTGGCTCGTGACCGGCTGAAGCAGCATCGTTTAAATCCGGTAAGTCTGGCAGGATGGTTCGGGGCGACCGCCGAAGAATTTGAGCGTTCCTGCAAGCTCGCCGCCGCCCTGAACATTACCATCCTCGGCGGAATCACTTCCCTGTTGGAAACAGATCGACCAACCCTGGTCAGGCTGCTCAAGGAGTACAACCTCAGGCTCGCACTGGAAAATCATGCCGAGAAAACCCCTGAAGCACTGCTGGCCCGCATCGGCGACGGCGGAGAGGGAACGATTGGTGCTGCGCTCGATACCGGATGGTTTGCCACCCAGGGTTATGACCCCGTAGATGCTGTGCGAAAACTCGGTCAATACATTTTCCATGTGCATCTGAATGATGTGATGGAGACCGGGACGCACCATACCTGCCGGTACGGAGCCGGTATCGTTCCGGTTGAAGGCTGTGTTCGTGCCTTGCAGAAGATCGGCTACGAAGGCGTGATTACCATCGAACACGAGCCGGAGCAGTTTGACCCCACGGAAGATATTCGGGCAAGTTTCGCCATGCTGCGGGAATGGCTGTCATGAATTGCTTTGCCTTTCTCGTGAAGCCCGGCAGCATCCGGACACTGTGTTCGATCTGGCTGAGTTGGGTAGTCATCATGCTGGGGTTTCAAATGTTGGTGGAGGCACGGTTTCAGCCTTATCGCCCTGATTATGCCCTGCGCTGGACGCCCGCAGAAACTGCCAAGAACAGCCAGAAGGGTAAGGCCTATCTTGTGGAGCCGTTCATGAATCGGCAGGTGTCATGGGATTCGGAGTTTTATCTGTCGATAGCAACGGTTGGCTATGATGATCCCGAGATCCGAAACGTGAACACACCTGAAGGCAGGTTCTCCATGAACTATGCTTTTTTCCCCTTCTACCCAGCAGTCATGCGCGTTATCCGGCAGCCCTTACGATTGCTCGATCTGAATCCTATTGCCACCACGACGCTGGCGGGGGTCCTGGTTTCGCTGGTCAGCACGCTGTTTGGGATGTTCGCGTTGTACGACCTGACCCGCGACGAGTTGGGAGAATCGGGTGGAATTCGGACGGCTTTCTACCTGCTGATTTTTCCCTCGTCTTTTTTCCTGGCACAGGTTTATACCGAAGCGCTGTTTGTGGCTCTGGCCTTTGGCTGTCTGGCATTGATCCATCACCGCCGATTGTTCTGGGCTGGACTGCTGGCGGGGCTGGCAACCTGGACGCGGGCTACTGGAATGGTACTGGTTGTCCCCCTGGGAATAGCCTGGCTTCGGACGATTGATCTCCAATCCCTCAATAGGCAGATCATCTACCGGGGACTACCAATTCTCTTTCCGGTGACTGCCTATTTGATCTGGTCGCATTTCCTGGGAAATCAGTTTTCGCTGGTCGAAGACTCCTGGTTCGGGCGCGGTCTATTCGACTTCGAGCGTTTTGGGGATGGGACAAGGCAGGCATGGGAAGACATCAAAAGCGGAGAAGTCCTGGCGCGGCGGGTCTATTTTTTACTGGAATTGAGCGCGGTACTGCTGGCATTTGGGGCCTGCCTGTTAACGCTGCGGTCTTATCCTGGGGTGGCATTATTTGGGATGATGGCGCTGGTCATTCCGCTGACCAGCGGCGCCCCGCAAAGCCTGATCCGTTATGTGCTGGTCATCCCATCGCTGTTCATCTTCCTGAGCCGTCTGGGACGAAGTGCTGCGTTTGATCGCGCCTGGACAACAGGCAGTATCCTGTTGTTAAGTATGCAGACGGCATTGTTTACGTTCGACATGTGGGTTGCTTAAGGAGCAATCATGCCTTTTCCAAAAGAATTTGTGTGGGGAGCCGCCACTGCCAGTTACCAGATTGAAGGGGCTGCGCGGGAAGATGGACGCGGTGAATGTATCTGGACACGCTTTTCGCATACGCCAGGAAAGATTCTGAATGGTGATACAGGCGATGTCGCCTGCGATCATTATCATCGTTATCGGGATGACGTGAAGCTGATGCAAGCCCTTGGCTTGGGAGCTTACCGATTCTCAACCTCCTGGGCACGGGTGATCCCGGCAGGCGTTGGCGCGAGCAACCCGCTCGGATTAGACTTTTATGATAATCTGGTGGATGCACTGCTTGAGGCAGGTATTCGCCCCTTTCTGACCCTCTATCACTGGGATCTGCCCCAGGCATTGCAGGATCGAGGCGGCTGGGCAAACCCCGATATTGTCCATTGGTTCGCGGATTATGCCGACCTGATGACCCGCCGTCTGGGAGACCGTGTGAAAGATTGGACGACCTTCAACGAACCCTGGGTGGTTGCTTTTACCGGCCATTACGAGGGACGCCACGCGCCCGGTATACAACACCTGCCGACGGCATTGATGGCTGCTCATCATGTGCTGCTCTCGCACGGGGCCGCTGTTCCGGTCATCCGGCAGAATGTCCCGGATGCCAGCGTCGGTATTACCCTCGATCTGCACTATCGCCAGCCTGCCAGCGACAAGCCAGAAGATGTGGAGGCATTCCGCCGTGTGGATTCTTATACCTTTCGCTGGTACTTAGACCCGATCTTCAAAGGCGCATACCCTGACAACCTGCTTGACTGGCTGCACCAAAACGCGCCGGGTGTTGGCGAAATTCAGGCCGCCGCCGTCCCGATTGATTTTCTGGGTGTCAATTACTACATGCGCTGGCTGATCGTGCATGACCCGAAGGCCAAACCACTTCAGGGCAGAGGCTACCCCACGCCCGGTTCTGAACTGACCACGATGGGCTGGGAAGTCTACCCGGATGGACTTCGGCAGGTGCTGATGCGCCTCCATCAGGAGTACCAACCGCCGTCGCTCTACATCACCGAAAACGGATCCGCGTTTGAAGACCCCGAACCTGTCAACGGCGTAGTTGAAGACCCCCGGCGCACGGCATACCTGAAAGCCCATCTGAAGGCCGTCGAAGCCGCGATTGACGCCGGGGTTCCGGTCAAAGGGTATTTCACCTGGAGCTTGATGGACAACTTTGAATGGGCTTTTGGCTACTCGCAGCGTTTCGGCATCATCCACGTGAGTTATCAGACCCAGGAACGCACCTGGAAGCGGACGGCTCATGAATACAAGCGCATCATACAAGCGAATGCGGTGAGGGATTGACATGAAATACGGATATTCGATGATCCCAACCGTGAATACATCATCACCCAACCGGATACCCCGCTTCGCTGGATCAACTATACTGCAAGCGGGTAAAGAATGCGGTTTTACAGAGCAGAAAAACAGCTAAAATAGTGGGATGACAATCCAATGCCCAGACGATGGAAGCGATGCTGGAAGCGGAAATGAGTGCTACGAAGCCAAAGGACGGAATTCAGGCAACAGCCGCAACGGTCACGCCAAGAAGAAAATTCGCACGTCTGTGGGAGCCGAAGCGGAGCTGGAAGACAAGATTATCACGATGTATGCCAAAGGCATGAGTACCCGCGACATCACCGACGCCTTACAGGAGATGTATGGTATGGAGGTGTCCGCGCAAACCCTCACCACCAAGATCATGCCGCTGGAGGCGATTTACCCGATCATCTACCTGGATGCGCTGTATTTCAACCTCAAAAAGGAGCATAAAGTCGAGAGCCAGGCGGTGTATATCGTGCTGGGCATCACGCTGGACGGGCAAAGGATGTGTTAGGTGCAATAAATCGGTGTTCAAATAAAGCCCACCTAATGAGCCTCGGTCTGGAATGACATTTTTAAAGAGTGGCAAAGCAAATTGAGCATATTTTTCTGGCTGGTTCGTGATGATTATCATCGGCATTGCTAAAGGTTTTAGCCAATCTATCACATGCCGAATAAGAGGTTTACCATCTAACAAGATAAAACTTTTATCTGCTCCCATACGGCGAGATTGACCACCTGCCAAAATAGCTGCACTAACTGACAGCTAGCCCCCAATATAATGCATTTCAATTTTTTCTTGGGTGGGCTGAGCTGTCCTTAGCTCCGAATAACGATCCGTCCGCTGCTGCCAGTGTTTTGCCAAATGTGCCTTAAGTTTGTCATCGCTGATACCACTGCGAAGCAGACCACGCAGATTTAGCCCTACTTTTGCAAAGAGGCAGGTGTAAAGCTGACCATTGGCTGAAAGTCGCAGGCGAGTACAGTTCCCGCAAAATGGCTGCGTAACAGAGGCTATCACCCCAATTTCACCTGATCCGTCCCGATAACGGTAGCGGGTTGCTACCTCACCCAGATAGCTGGCTTCAACAGGCTCAAGAGGCAGTACCGCATCAATACGCGCAAGAATTTCATGGGCTGGGACAACCGATTCCATACGCCAGTTGTTTAATGTGCCAGCATCCATATATTCAATAAACCTTAGAATATGACCGCGTTCTTTGAAATAATGTGCCAAATTCACCAGTGTATGGTCATTCACACCACGCTGAACGACCACATTAATTTTTAACGGTGCAAAACCTGCCTGTTCTGCGGCAGCAATCCCCGCCAACACCTGCTCGACATTCGCCAAGCCGCCATTCATGTGACGGAAAACCGCATTATCAAGCGAGTCAAGACTGATTGTAAGCCGATGTAAGCCCGCTGCTTTAAGTGCCTGAGCCTTGCGAGGCAGCAGATAACCGTTGGTGATCATCGCCAAATCATGCAGTCCCTCTATCTGTACCAGCTTTTCAACCAGATTTTCAATGCCTGCCCGCAAGAGTGGTTCACCACCCGTCAAGCGAATTTTCTGAATCCCTAACTCAACCAAAATTTGCGCCAGGCGAGTGATTTCTTCAAATGTAAGCAGATCATCTTTTGACAAAAAAACCTGATGGTGAGCAGGCATACAGTAGGTGCAGCGGAAATTACACCGATCTGTGATGGAAATTCGCAAGTCTTGTAATGGTCTGCCCAACTGATCGCGCATTATGCCATCTCAGCCTGTAAGGGATAAACCCCTTCATTCACACGGTAGTAGCTGTGTCCCGCACAAGCGCGGCACAACGTTAAACCTTCATGGACAACCTCGCGCTCATTAAGGATTTCTTCGCCACAAACATTGCAGTTGACCCGTATTCCGGGACGACTTATGAGCGCCTGCATAGACACTGTTAGTGTCACGGTTTGAACATCGAACAAATCCTCAAGCGGCATCACCTGATAAGCCTCTAGCTGGCGGTGCCAACGACTGCGAGCTTCTGGTACATAGACTGCCGCTTGCTGGCGCGAATCCAACGAGGGGCGAATACGCACGACCTGCTCTGTCTGTGTATCTACAAAAGTCGCTGCCACCTTGCCGAAATCCATCAACCGCAGCGTCCGATGCCCCAACGTACAGCCTGTCGCAGCCGAAATCCCATCAGCGAAGCAGCCATCCGTTTCGACGAAGGTATGCAGCCGCTTGTCCTTCTGCTGATAGGGCACATGCAGCAGATCAGCCGCATACATGCCCATCCGTACCCCCAACACCTGGCGCGGGCAAAGATGGTCATGCTGGGCAATCGAGATTTGTAAAAGCCGTTCAAGCTCGGACATCTTACTTTTCTCCCTCGCCTTTTAGACTTTGCCGAAATTCATGAATACCTTGTCCGAATTCTTTTCCAAGACGACTGATGCGCCCCACGCCAAAAAGTAAAATGATGACCGTCAAAATCAAAATCAGTTCGGGTGTACCGAGGGCAGGCATGACTTAATCTCCTAACGTCAAGAGGTGGTGCTGATGACCAGCACCACCTCACTCACATCCATTTAGACCTTTTCGAGCTTAACCTGTGTGTCATAAAACACCGCACTGCCACCCACTGGATCAACCAGGGTGGTATTTTGGAGGTAGGGATCAATCCGCATGGCTGCATTACCATGAATACCCTTCACGCGGCGTTCATCCCCTTTAATGGTCTTGCCATTAATTTCAAAGTCCACGCCACCATACGACCAGTGACCAAAGCCCAGCGCAAAGGCAATGACACCGGGACGAATACCCTGAGTGGTCTTGACCTTGCCAATCATGGCTTTGGTTCTGCCATTCAGCAAATCCCATTCACCATCAGGATTGGTGGGGGAAATGATGCGAACTTCGTCACCATCTTCTAAATCGCGGGCTTTCGCATCCTCTTTGTGCATGAGGACAAAGTTTTCAGGCAGAACTGCCAGCAGCCAGTAATTGGAAGCGGTGCGGCTCTTGGTCTGGGCAATTTCGCGGTAGGTGATGAGGCGCAGGTCAAAGCCATCCGCTTCATCGGCCAGTGGATTCCCTTGCACATCAAAGGGACCCGGCAAATACCTGGCATAGCCTGCCAGATGTTCGCCTGTCATCGCACTCTTGGTGTCATAGGTCTTTTCCTGGTAGAGATTGACCATCGTGCCAAAGGGATTACCCGCCAGTTCCAGATCAAGCGAGAAGTAGTTTTCGCTGGCTTCGGGTAGTTCACCCTGCTTGTACCCTTTAGAAAAGGCCTGGAAGCGTCCGCCGCGATTAAGGACATACACCACTTTCTTCCATAGGTCCCCGGTGATGGCTTCCCAGCGCTGGGCATCAAAAACGCTGGCAGGTAGATGTTGGCGGGCTGCCATGAAGATTTCCATTTCCACATCGTCAGCATCTGGCACGGCATCTGAGCCATCTTCCTTTTCACCAAAAGCCAGATTTGCCATCATCTTGAGGTACAGGTCATCAGGGTGATTAAAGTCGCCATAATCCCCAAATCCACCTGTACCGAAACCGGGCAGTTCCATCTTTTCCGCCACTGCCAGCAGCACCGCTTCCAGCGACATCGGCGTTGGTTGACCAAACACGGTTACTTCTGGCACTAAAGGCGCAATCGCAGGGTTGCGTACAGGTTGAATTTTCTGCGGCACACTCGGATGGCTGCCATGAAATTCCCAACGTTCAAGGTACATAGTGTCAGGGAAGATGTAATCCGCATACATGCTGGTTTCCCCAATGAAGGGATCAATGGCGATAAACAGCGGCAGTTTTTGCGGGTCTGCCAGGATGGGAATATTGGTGTTCCCGGCGGGCAGGGAGTAGACTGGCGACCCCATATAGAGCATCAATGCCTTGATGGGGTAGGGATAAGCATCCCCAATGGAGGGAACAATTTCCTGATAGATGTCGCTGGAGAGGGGATACCAGTTGCGTTTGGCAGGGTATCCATCCCGTGCAAACAGCGTGCTTTTTTCGTATTTTTCGTTATGGCGAATAATACTTGTCCCGAAGGGAGCCATCTTGCCATTGGCTTTACTGATGTCGTAGGGCTGTCCTTTCTTGCTGCCATTCGCTGAATAAGTCGAGGCTTTAATCAACCCACCTGCATGATCATAGTTGCCAATGAGCGCATTGAGGGTATACCAGGCGTAAACATTATAGAAACCGTTGGTGTGTTGGCTCACACCGCGATGAATATCGGCAACCGCCCGTTTGCCATGACTGGTAAATTCAGCAGCGATTTCCTCAAGGTCGTGGGCATTCACACCACAGATTTCCGCCCATTCTTCCAAAGTATGTTCGTGGGCAGAATCGGCGATGATTTGCAGCCCTGACTTGACCGTGAAATCCCCCAGTTTAACGTTGTCTACCAACAAGTCACCGCGTACAGCCGCTTCAGGGTCAGTCGCATACGGATCAACCGCTACAGGTTCACCATCAACCAGAGCAACGAAGTAATCAAATTCATAGGTCTTTTCGGGATCAGTCGAGAGGGGTCGTTCCTCTTTTTCCTTCAAGCCAATCTCACTGGCACGTAGGAATTTGCCTGGCTTGCCATCTTCATCCAGCTTGACCAGCCAGGTCGCTTCTGTCCAGGTCGGTTCAGCAATCGCTGTGGCCGCCGCTTTGTTGGCAGCCGAGAGGTAGAGACTGTCATAACGCCCGTTATCAATCACCCAACCGATCAGGGCTAACGCCAATGCCCCCTCTGTCCCTGGTTTGGCAGGCACCCACTTCCAGGCTTTGGCAGCCGTCTTGGATAAACGTGGATCAACCACAGCATATTTCATGCCATTGTAAACAGCGTTGGTGGTAATGCGTGGAGTACGCAGGGGCGGACCATAATTCCCCTCAAACGGAGATGCGCCCACAAAAATGACAAACTCGCTGTTGCCAACATCACCCTGCCAGTAGAACTTGACACCCCCCGTCCACTTGCCATCAGTGAACTGCTCTGACATCGCTTTGCCAGTAAAATACAGGCTGCCCTGACAGACGGTGGTGTGTCCATGCGCGTTAGTAGTGCCATAGGCTCCCAAAAAGCGGCTGATGATGTCTTTACGGGCATCTTTTAAGCGTCCCCACGCAAAGACAAATTGGTTATTCTTGGGTCCTAAATCGGGATAATCAGGATCAATCATCTTATCAAGGTGATCGGCAAAGGTCGTCTTGAATTCTTCGATTAGAGCCAGCTTTGCCTCTGCATCCTTTTCATCCTGTATTTTCTTGACGGCATCTGCCATTTGTTTGGCAATACCAGCATCAGTCAGCGCATAAGACTCACGCAAGCCAGGAACGGGACCCTCTCCAAACAGATCGCCACCTTCCACGATTTCGGTGATTGCCTGCTCAAAGGAGATGGTTTCCCATTTGTTTTCGCCGCGTTTCGTGCCAGGCTTACGTTTGAGGACGCTCACCAAACGATAGGGATCATAAACACTTTGTAGGCCTGCCTGCCCTTTGGGGCAAATTGCGCCTTCAACGGTGCCAACCTCAGCCGCAGGCGTATCATAGGCAAGATGAGGGTACATATTCATGGGATGAAAGGGGCTGCCATCAATTTTGGCAGCCACGCCATTCAGCAGTTTCACCTTGATGCCACAGCCGGTATTGCACTGCAAGCAGGAGGTGAAAATATGGTTATGGGGGTCTGCCAGTGGATAGACGAATTCGCCTTCAGCCAAGGCTTCTCGCGCCTGGATAAGTCGGCTAAAGATAGGCAGACTGCCTAGAAACGCGGCGGCTCCACCCACAATGGCACTCGCTTTGAGAAAGTCGCGCCGTGAGAGATCGCAGCTATCAGGTTGAGTTACTTCAAGTTTATCGCTCATGAGATAAGTCCTGTACTTTCTTGAAAAACGGCAGGCGGTCAAGCCCAATCAGGAATGCCAGCGTCGCCAGCCCCATAATTCCAACTGTGACTGACCACTCCATTAGGCTGGGGAAGTATTCAAACGACAGATGCGGACCGCTAAAAGCAGTGGCTAAACCTTCCAGTTCGGGAATGGTCAAGGCTGGAAAGACAATATTGGCTCGTGCTGCGGCGAAACCGACCAATACCAGCAGCCCCATGACACCTGCCCACAATCTCTGTCGGGAGAGATTTGGGATTGCCAGCACGATGACAGGAAGCACTGTGCCGAGAATGATCTGAATAATCCAGAACGCCCACCAATACTGACCAAACAACACTTCGTTGATAGCATCCACGTTTTGGGGCACCCCACTGTAGAGGGACATGGAGAAGTCTGCCCACAAGATATAGGTTTTCACAATCAGCATGACGATGACCGTGATACCCAACACCCGCAACTGCTGTCCTAGACGGGGATCATCCTCTGGCCCAAAGAAAGCGAGGATCACCAGCAGCAGGGCAAAACCTGTCGCGGCAGAGAAAATCGGAAATTGGGCAGGTAATAACCCAACATGCCATACCAAACGACTGGCATTGACCCCCAACAGCGCACCCACACCGCCACTAACAAAAATCGCCATGATAAAACCAACAACCATCAGTAATTTGAGCGCGAGCGGTGGTTTTTCCGGTGAACGGAAAACCATCCACAAGGTTAACAAAATCACCATACCAAAGATGGTGTAACCCCACACCATTTGGGCAAGGAGTGAGCTGAAGTTGGGGTTGAGGTAAACTTTCCAGATGCGTTCCATATGCCCCAGGTCAAATCCGATGGACATCAGGGCAGCGGGCAGTGTAACCATTGCACCCCACAACGCATATTTACCAACCCCTTTGAAAAGCGGAATTTCAAACAAATAATCCAAGGTCGCCACCATATATGAACCACTGGCTACCCCAGCGAAGAATAAATACATCGCCACCCACAGCCCCCAGGTTACAAAGGAGCCATAATTAACCTCACGTTCCCCAATAAAAAGTCGGCTGTAAAATCCATACAAGCCGAGAACCACTGCGAGAACGCTTAAACCATAAATCGCTTTTTTGGTCATGATCAGCATCCTTTCTAAACCAGGTAGTACACACGCGGTTCTGTGCCAAGTTCTTCCTTCAGCCGAATCACATTGGGTTTGGCACTCATCTCGGCAACCAGACTATGGGGATCGTTGGCATCGCCAAACAGGGTGGCACGACCAATACAGGTGGTGACACAGGCAGGCAGCTCACCAACACGGACGCGGTGTAAGCAAAAATGACATTTACGGGCATTGCCAATCGGTGAGGAATGACCTTTACGTGAACGGGCTTCGCCATATTCAAAGTTTGAGGCGCGTTCATAGGCTTCTGCGGTGTCCATACCTACGATGAGATTGTCAGCAACAGGTAAATCTTCGGTGTAGGTCAGACCAAAATCCGAGGTACGCGCACCGTAGGGGCAGGCCGCAATACAGGCACGGCAGCCGATACACTGATCGTAATCCACAACCACCACACCTTCGGCATTAGTGTAGGTTGCTTCTACGGGACAGACTGGTGTACAGGGTGGATTCTCGCACTGCATACAGGGGCGGGGTGTGAAGCGGCGGGTCACATTGGGATACTCGCCAAATTCTTCTTCCAGCACTGGGCGGTAAACAACACCTGGGGGCAGTTTGTTTTCTGCAACACAGGCAATCGTACAGGCATGACAGCCTACGCATTTTCGCAGGTCAATGACCATGATCCAGCGGCGATCTTCGACTGGCTTTTGCAAAGCACGCAGCAGCTCAATCCGCATCCGTTCCAGAACATCCATCTGAGTCGGATCGTTATTGACTGCTTGCAGTGCCGCTATCTGGGCTTCATAGCTGGCTAAAGCTGTTTCTGGATGGGCTTCTAATTCATCCAATGCTGCCAACGCCACTGCCGCACCCGTCAAGCCCGCAGCCCCACGTAAAAAATTACGCCGGGTCACCTCTTTTACTTCGGCTGAAGTGTTCATAGACAGTTCCTTTTTTAACCGTCATTAAAAAAAATGATTTATCTCACTATAGTCCGTTGAGAACATGGCTTATAGCGGGAAAAGTCCGCATTTTGTGGGGAATATGTGGGGAATTTCCTGACAGGTTCAGGCTTCTGAGAAGAGGTTGTGTGCCAACACAAACTGCACCAGGGCTGCCCGTGAGCGCAGCCCTAGTTTTTCCATACCGCGGGCGCGGTAGGTTTCAATGGTTTTTTGGCTCAGGTTAAGTTGTTCGGCGATTTTGGCACTGGTCAGTCCGCGAGCGACTTTGATCAGGACATCGCGTTCGCGTTCACTCAAGAGGTCCCAAGGATGTTCATTGTTATCGGAAGTTGGCGGAATAATGTCGCTGAGCAGCGCTTTTGTCATGGCAGGATGAACATACACTTCACCCCGCATGACGGCACGGATAGCAGATAGCAGCTCACTATCGGCAGCTTTCTTGAGGACATAACCTGATGCCCCATCGCGTAAAGTTTGGCGCAGATAGCTCTCGTCATCGTGCATAGTTAAAATCAGAATCCGCGCAGCCGGGGCAGCTTTTCGCAGCAGAGGCAACGCTTCCATTCCACCTAAGCCTGCCATTGTCAGGTCAAGGATGATCAGGTTAGGAGTCAGCTTTTCTGCTAACCTGATCACTTCCAATCCATCACTGGCTTCACCAATCACTTGCATGTCAGGTTGGGTATCTAAAAGCAGACGCAGCCCAGCTCGCAATACAGTATGGTCATCCGCCAGAATAATCGTGATAGACTGCTCCATTACTCCTCCAACGGAATTTCAATAAATAAACTAGTGCCCATTTCAGGTGCTGATTCGATTTCCAAGTTGCCTGCCAGAAGTTCAACCCGTTCCCGAATACCGTACAGTCCCAGGTGTCCATTACTTTGGTCAATAGCTTGCAGATCAAAACCTCTGCCATCATCATCAATAATGGCAATAACCTTATTCTCGCGTCGTTCGACGCAAACGCTGGCGGTTTCAGCCTTGGCATGACGTGAAATGTTGGTCAGAGCTTCCTGCGTAATTCTATAAAGGGCTGTTTCAATATCCGTTGGCAGGCGTTGTTCTAACCCGTTGATTGCCAGATCAATATTAAAGTTGTAGCGGCGGCGGCAGTCCGCGATATGCCGTTGTAAGGCTTCGGGCAGCCCCAGATCATCCAAAACACTGGGACGCAGTTGAAATGCCAAGGTATGGACTTCATCTAAGGTTTTGGCTGCAATACTTCGCAGTTCTTCAGCATGGGTGCGAATCTCCGGGTACTCACAGCTATCGCTGAGCGTCCTCAGACCAATCAATAATGAGGTGAGCGTCTGACTGGTACTGTCATGGAGTTCACGAGCAATCCGTTTGCGTTCTTCTTCCTGCGCGGCGATAACGCCACTCACATACTTGACACGCAGTTGGTCGCGCTCAGTACGTTCCTTTGCCGCCAGCTCAAGCTGCTCGGTCATAGCATTAAAGGCATCACTTAGGTCGCCAATTTCATCATTTGCCCAGCGAGTCACCCGTTGAGTAAAATCACTTTGTCCGACTGCCTGTGCCGCTTGAACTAATTGTAAGATTGGGCGAGTTAGCACCCAGGTTAGTGCTGTTGCTGCCGTAACTCCAATCGCTGAAACCAGCAAGGTTGTGAGCAGTAGTTGCCCCGTAATACTGTTGACAGTGCGCCTAACACTTACATCCGAGATACCTATCCGTGCTGTGCCTGCTTGCCCACCAAAAATAGGGACTGCTGTATCCCATACTTTTCCTTCATCAGTATTCAACAAGCGTGTATGGTGATCTGCACTGGCTAAGACGGTATTGGCTTCCAACAATTGAGGGGGAAATCCATCGCCAAAGGTATGATCTAAGATTTCTCCATCTGGGCTGACTACAAACAGGTAACGCACGTTGGCATTGTTCGTTTGGGTATCATACAGCAGCTCATGTAAAGCGTAAGCATCATTGATAAGAATGAGATCAGTAGAACGTGCTGCCAAGTCATGACCTACTGAAATGGACTGATCCTCAAGCTGGGCATACATATTTTGGGCGAGGATAGAACGTACCTGAACGGTGACAGTTGCTCCCAACAACACCACCAACCCCAATACAATGCCCATGATTTTGATACGAATATTGACTGCACTAATGATAATCCACAGGCGATTGAGGGTGTATCGAACTGTCATGGGGTTAAAACTCCAACACCGTGAACAATGGCGCGGATGGGATCATAGGCGCCATCCTCAATGGGCACGAATTTTTCAATGCCGAGTGCCGCTAAAGTCTGCTGACCTTCTAAAGTGCTATCCATTTCAAACAAAATACTTTGTAACGTTGCCCGTAATTGAGGGCGAGTATTCGGGCTAATGACCACTGGGGGAATAGCAAAAGCAGATGATATGGCAATGACTTTCACGCGCTCCGTTAGTGCAGGATCACGCTGAAGCGCAAATTCATACACAAGGCTGTCTACCGATGCTCCGTCCGCTAATCCTGCTGCCACTGCACGAATGGCGTTGTCATGGTTATAAGTGAAAAAAGTACGTGCAAAGAAGGTTTCTGGTGTGCTGCCCAACTCCTGTACTTGATATGTGGGATAAACACGCCCGCTAAAAGAAGTTGGGTCTGTGAAAGCAAACACTTGTCCCCGCAAATCTGCCATACTTTCAGCAGGGCTATCTATAGGGACTATCAGTAAAGCATGATAAACCGCTTCTGAATTGACTAGTGGTGCAGCAAGGAGTTCCATGCCAAATTCGTCATGCCCACTAATATATGCGCTGGTACAGACAAAAGCCAAATCCACCTCACCTGCTTTTAGTAGTTGATTGGTTTCTGCATAAGTCCGCCGTTGAACCAGCTCGACAGGGCGGTTTAATCGTTGGCTCAAATAATCGACTAAGGGTTGGTAACTTTCGACTGTCCCTTTAGGCGAAATAACGGCTGCGACTGAAATCCGCAAGGGAACAATTTCACTGTCGGCGTAAACGGGCAGGGGTTGGAGGTTGGAGAGATTAATAACATTCTTTTCAGTCGTCTGGGTACACCCCACAACGAGAGTTAGCACTAAAACCAATAGGAGTATTTTTTTCATCTCTGTCACATATACTTGATTTCTAGAATTTGCTCGGATGATGCCTGTAAGGCTAATTTCTAAAAATCCAGCTTCATCTGTATAATGATAATATACTTCAGAATCATAATCATTATCTTCTTTGTCTTTATCCTTGCTTTGTCCCATGTATCAGAAGCAGTGTCTGTCAGGGCATCGACAAAGGCCGTGGTATTTTGCCAAACCGCGGCTTGATTGGCCGCATCATCAGCGGCCGCTTGCAGGGTATCGCTTGCCCAGTTGTAGAAGTCGGCGTATTGACCTGTGTCATAAGTATAGTTGGCAGCCGCCCCCACCAGATCATATACGGCAGGGTTACTTGCCAGAAATAATACGGCGGGGATTAATGGGGAGAGGTAAATCCAGGCAATGGCCTGAGCATACAACCATTTGACTGCTGCTCCGAGAGCAGCCAACGGCCCTGCACTTTGCCGTGAGGGTTGGTAAGTGCTTACTGCCGTGAGCATCAACCCCAGTGGGTCATAATTCGTGATAGGGTTATTCGCTGCGTAGATGTAGCGGTTGAGCTCGATGGGATTTTGGTAGTGGTAGGCGTAGGTATCCCGCGATAGGAAGCGGCCATCAGCGGGGTTATAATACCGCGCCCGCAGGCTGTACAGCCCGGTGACCTCATCATACTGCCGGCCTGTGTACAGGTAATTATTGGGCGTTGTGCCTGTTTGCGCGTAGAGTTCCCCAAAAGCGGTGTAATCGTAGGTGTCGGTCAGCGTGCCAATCTTTGCCAGCGCTTTACAGATGCCCTTGCTCTACTTTTTTGAGGATGAAATTAACCCGGATGACATTGATCATGCCCTGCTGCTGGAGTGTACAGATGCTGGGTTAACTCTGGTAAATTTACAACTAAGAATCGGCGATAAAGATAGCAATATCATCCAATGTATCACTTGCCGAACCTGAAAGTTTATCATCATCAAGAAGCGATATGAGAAGAGGTTTAACTAAAGGCCAATCGATAGTACGGTGAATTCTTGCGATATGCCCTAAACACAAAATTGCGACAGCTTTAATCTGAATATCGCCTGTTTTCAAAAATTCCAAACATTTTCCCTGAACCCAACGCCAATCAGTATCGTAAAGAGCAACTCAGACTAAAGTTTCCCTGATTTGTTCAGATGTTCCGTCCTGGAAAATTCCTTCTGCCTCTTCTCGTTCCATAGGACTTAGCTGCTGATAATACATAAACTGCCCTGATTGCTAGAGGTGGTAAAAGCAGATAAGCGCCAAAAGGGAAGCATAAATCTTCAAGTCAAAGCCATGATTAGTTTGTGCGTGAGGCCGTTGGAGACCCATTTTTTCAAGAAGACTGTTGACGGTTTCAATCGACTTGCGATGCCAGCACAGGTAGGCTTGTTCCAAAAAGGTATTGGGGGGTAGGTTAGCACGATGTTGCGGCACAAGACGAACCCCCGTGTCAGCCAACATGGTCTGTTCATCAGCGGCACTGATGTAAGCTTTATCCCCAGGAGGAATGCCCCATTAGGGAGTAGGGAAGCCTGTTCGTGAACGGGCGTAAGGTCATGGAAGGCGGCGGGCAGGAGTTCAAACGTGACCGGAATGCCTTCTTGGGTGCAGATGAGATGCAGTTTCCAAAGTATTTTTCTCGTTTGGCAGCACAGTAACCGCAACAGGCTTTGCCACGCACTTTCCGACAGCGCGCACCCGTTTACACACAGGTATGGGCAGACTATCGATGATGTAAATCGTACCGCCAGTCAACATCTCCCCCAAACTGACGACCACCGCCCGCAACCATTCCCGCAAGCGGTGGAACCGTCGGTTAAAGCGGGACGTGCTGATATACCCTAAGCCTTGCATCACATATAAAGTACGCTCGTGATGGTTTTGAAAATAGTGGGCTGCCACCACTCCCACCAGCAGTATTTCGCTATCTGGCACGCCTGCTAGCCGATGACTTTGATGACCGGCGGCTTTCAGGACTTCATCAATCACAGCAAATGTCGTTACAATTAAGGTGTCGTCCATCGGCTTACAGTTTGTTTTGCAACGCCTGTTTTAGCCTTGAAACTCATGAACGGCAACTAGCCATCAAGGTATAAAAGGTGATTTTCTTCAGTGTAGCGTAACAATCGGCAGATGCAATTTAGTTCCAAAATGCACAAACTGATGTGTCACATCGGCTTCTCCACGCCGCTTTTCCCCTCGCAACCAGCCATCTGACCAGTCCACCTGGGCTATCCACTCAAGCGACAAAGTTTACCCACCTGCCAGATGATCTCTGCCCTACGACGACCTATCCTTTTAGCTGTGAAGACAGAAAAGGAAGAAAGTATATGGCAGAGTCCTTCATCACCGTCAGTAATCTGGTCAAGACCTATCAGACACCCGCAGGCCCGCTCAATATTCTGCGGGGCATCAATCTTGACATCTGTAAAGGCGACTTTGTCGCCCTGATCGGCCCATCAGGAAGTGGCAAAACCACTTTTCTGAACATGCTCACCGCGATTGATACACCAACCAGTGGGGAAATTACCATTGGCGGGGTCAACATCACGCAGGCAAAACCACGCAAACTGACCAAATGGCGTGCCCGCAATGTTGGGATCGTCTTTCAGTTTTTTCAACTCTTGCCGACGATTTCAGTTGCTGACAACGTGATCGCGCCGATGGATTTCGCCAACGTCTGGAAGTCCGGCGAGCGTCGAGGTCGGGCGCTAAAGCTGCTGGGTTATTTCGGCATTCAAGATCAGGCCTATAAAACCCCTGACATGCTCTCCGGTGGGCAGCAGCAGCGGGTCGCGCTGGCACGAGCTCTGGCGAATAATCCGGCTCTGGTGATTGGCGACGAGCCCACTGGCAACCTTGACCGCATGAGCGCCCGCAACGTTTTTGATGCGTTCCGCCGCCTCAGTGAACGGGGCACGACGGTCATTATCGTGACACATGACCGAGAACTGGTCAGAGATGTCCCTAAAGTCTTCGAGATCAATGATGGGCTGATCGGGCAGACCACTTTGGAAGCCGCCGCCCGCCGCCGCACACAGGAATTGCAGGCTTTACGCCAGATGCAGGTCTTCAGCTAAGAGGGAGATTGAACATGTTAAAAACACGCACACGCAAAATCTGGGGAGATATTCTCTCACGCAAAGGACGGACTGCGCTCGTGTCGATGAGCATTTTCATCGGTGTACTGGGCGTAGTAACTCTGTTCTCGATGGGCGATATCCTGGTGAGCCGCCTTGAACACGACATACAAAAAGACAAACTCTCGATGGTAAAAATGGGATTGACCACCAGCGAAAGCGAGGTTGTGCTTCCCAGCGGCGATGAGTTCCTGCAACTGGTGAGCGCACAGCCCGGTGTGGAAACAGCGGATGGACAGATCACCAGCCAGCTTTACTTCAAAGAACCCGGTTCAGATGATTTTGACCAGGGTTCCTTGATCGCCTACTTCACACCGATGAACGAATTGCAGCTTGAACCACTGCAACTGGTTGAGGGTGACTATCCGGCAGCGGGTTCCAAACAGCTTACCGTCGAACGCCGGATGGCGGATACCTATGATCTGAAAGTGGGCGATGCGCTGGCGCTGCGTATGGTCAGCCAGGCGGGTGAGGGCATAGGTATCCCTGAGGAAACCTGGACGATTTCCGGCATCGTCTTCCAGCCCTACACTGTCGTTGACAATGTGAAAATGAGCAGCACGGTTTTCACGACCTTTGAAGATGCCCAGTATATATCGGGTGTCCAGGGTTTTACCAATCTCCAGATTCGCTACACCGATTATGAGACCGCGCAGGCAGAATCAAGTCATCTGACAAACGTCATCTCGACGGAAACCCCGTATATTCCCTATATCAGCTTTGTGTTTGATCCGGACGAAAATGAACAGATCAGCGAGGCTGCGAATATCAGCAGCGTACTGGGAATTCTCGGTATCGTAGCGCTGGTAGTATCCGGTTTCCTGGTGGTGAATGTGGTGAACTCGATTGTGATCGAGCAAAAACGGCAGATCGGGGTGATGAAATCACTGGGCGCGACTGGCTGGGACAATGTTGTAATCTATGCGGGAATCGCCCTGGGTTATGGGTTGTTGGGTGTCGTGCCCGGCGTACTGTTAGGGATTCCAGCAGGATACTTCGCCGCAAAAGGCATGGCAGGCAACATGAACACGATTGTCGATAAATTCGACTTCTCAGCCACCTCCATCATGATGGGCGTCGTGATCGGTCTGGCAGTGCCTGTACTGGCAGCGCTGATTCCGGTGTTCAACGGGTCGCGGGTCAAAATTCTGGATGCTATGACCGACCTCGGTATCGACTCCAGCTATGGCAAAGGCTTTTTTGCCCGCCTGGTCGGACGCCTGCCGCTGCCTGTTACCATACGCCAGGGTTTGAGCAACGTTTCACAGAAAAAAGGACGGCTGGCGTTCACCATGATCACACTGGCGATTGCTGCGGGGGCCTTCATGGGAATATTTGCGCTGTTTTCCAGCGTTGACCGTGTCCTGGACAACACCTTCGATACGTACAATGTAGAAATCCTTGTTCAGCCTGACCAGCAGCAGGACTTCGCAACTGTCCGTCGGTTGATTGAGGATCACATTGAGGGCATTCAATTCGTCCAGCCGCACAATGGCCTGCAAGTTGAAATCGAAGGCTACGAGTCCGCCGAAGGTGGTGCTGATTACGGTGTGAGCGTAGAGGGTTATGACCCTGACACGCCGCTGTCGCCCTTCCTCATTGACCTGAAGGACGGCGTGCAGCTTTCGGAAAGCAGCGACCCTAATGCCATCATCATTACATTGGGCATCGCGGACTCACTTGGAAAAGGTGTCGGGGATACCATGGTCATTACGGGCGCAGGCAGTAAGCGCGAAGTCACCATCGTCGGGGTCTCGACCTTCCCCTTTGACGGCACCTGGATGCGCTGGGATACCGTCGCGGAATTTGCAGGGTATACCCTCAACGGTCAGCCTGCCGCACGCAATCTGCTCATCAAATTGGATGAGGATGATCCCACCGCCGCAGAAACCGCTGATGTGATTGAGGACATCAATGAACTGCTGCTGGCAAACGGAATCACCGCCACTTACAGCAACTTCCCGGAATTCATCGAACAAATCACCACCCTGGTGCGCGGTTTTCAGATTATCTTCAATGTCACCGCCGGGTTAATTGCTCTGGTGGGTGCGCTGGGTCTGCTGACGGCCATTTCGATGAGTGTCTTCGAGCGTCAGAAGGAAATCGGTGTCATGCGCTCTATCGGTGCGGGTTCAATTTCTGTCGCGCTGCAATTTCTCACCGAAGGCTTGATTGTTGGCATCCTGGCATGGGTGGTGGGTCTGCCTATCAGTTATGGCCTTAGCCAGTTAATCACCGCTGCGCTGGAACTGGGTGACGCCTTCAAACTCACTTATCCAGCATCCGCGCCAATTGCGGGGGTGATCGGTATGCTGGCGATCACCGCGCTGGCAAGCCTGTATCCGTCAATTTCCGCTTCGCGCAAGACCGTTTCTGACATCTTACGGTATCAATAAACGATGACCACAGGGGCGAGAGACCATGAATCACAATGAAAACCAGGCGCTGATCAACCCGGAACAGGTTCGCAAGCTATATAAAACGAAAGCCGGGACGCTGGAAGTCCTCAAAGGTGTGGATTTCCGCGTCGGGGAAGGCGAGTTTGTCGCCATCGTTGGCCCTTCGGGCAGTGGCAAAAGCACACTCATCAATATGATTACCGGCATCGACCGTCCCACCGAAGGCGAGGTTCACGTCGCCAACTTTTTCCAGCTTCTGCCTACTCTGACCGTGCTGGAAAACGTGATGATGCCGATGAACTACACGGGAACATATACGGGTAAGCGTAAACAGAGGGGCATGGAACTGCTCGAACGGGTGGATTTGCCGGATGTCGCGCAAAAATACCCCAGCCAGATTTCCGGTGGGCAGCAGCAGCGGGCCGCGATTGCGCGTGCGCTGGCGAATAATCCACGATTGATCGTGGGTGATGAACCGACCGGCAATCTGGATTCGTTATCAGCCGGGTTGGTCTTTGCGCTGTTTGAGGAGTTGGTTTCGCAGGGAACGACCATTGTCATGGTCACGCATGATCGTGACCTGGCAGGACAGGTACCGCATGTCGTCGAAGTGCGCGACGGGCGTATTTTAAGGGAAGTCGATTCGCGCCTGGTCGCCAGCAGTCAAGCACCGTTTTCAGGTTACAATAGGAGAGATCGGCATGAAGATCACTGAAAGTACACAGGACAACATCAGGATTTTCAGACCCCAGGGGCGGGTAGACAGTGAGGGCGCTGTCGATCTGGAAATCACCTTGCAGGAAGCGTTTGAAGCGGGCAGCCATCATATGATTCTGGATCTGTCACAGGTTACCTATATCAACAGTGCGGGGCTGCGAATCCTGGCAGCAAGACTGACCCAGAACCAGGGCAGCGGCGGTGATTTGCTTGTGGCGTCACCCTCCCAGAAAATCCGACGTGTTTTCCAGATCATCGGGTTTGATCGCTTCTTTCGTCTGTTTGACAGCGTTGAATCAGCAGTGCAGGCGTTCTAAAGTGGATGTTCCCGGCAATATTCTCGCAATCGACGATAACCCTGCTAACTTGCAGATGTTGGTGTCGATTCTGAACGAACGCGGGCATAAAGTCCGCGCCGTGACCAGCGGCCATATGGGGCTAATGGCGGCGCGGACAGCCCCGCCCGAATTGATTCTGATGGACATCAATATGCCAGATGTCAACGGCTACGAGGTCTGTCGCATTCTCAAGACCGATGAACAACTGCGCCAAATTCCCGTGATATTTATCAGCGCCCTGGATGAAACCCTGGATAAAGTCGAGGCGTTTCATTCGGGTGGTATTGATTACATCACCAAGCCTTTTGATACTGAAGAAGTGATCGTTCGTGTAGAAAATCATCTGAATCTCTACCGCCTTTATCTCCAGTCGCAGGAGCTGGCAAAAATGGAAGAGCGCCAGCGCATCGCCCGTGATTTGCACGATGCGGTCAACCAGACTCTTTTTTCTGCGAGCGTGATGGCGGAAACCCTTCTAATAACCTGCCCGGATGAATCCACCAGAAATGGACTGCGCCGCATTCACCAACTGACTCAGGGCGCATTGGCGGAGATGCGAACCCTGCTCATCGAGCTGCGTCCTGAAGCATTGGTGAAAACCGCACTGGGGGATTTGCTGCATCATTTGGCCGACATGATGACGGCCCGCTCAAAAGCCGACGTTCATGTGCAGATTGACCAGTCCATCTCGCTTGATCCTGATGTGAAGACGGTGTTTTATCGGGTCGCACAGGAGGCGCTGAACAACATCCTTAAACACGCCCGCGCCACCCGTGTTGGGATTGAATTGGGCGATCAAAACGGGGAAGTCGTGCTGCGGGTGTGGGACAATGGCAGCGGCTTTAACCCCAATCAGTCTCTGTCAGATCACTTCGGCATCGGGATTATGGTCGAACGCGCCGGATTGATCGGTGCCTCGTTTACGATCCACAGTGCAGAGAATCAGGGAACCGATGTGATATTGGCTTACAAAATAGAGGATTAAAACAGGAGGCAAACATGGCGGTCATACGGGTGATGGTGGCAGACGATCATGAGGTTGTGCGAGAAGGGATCAGCGGTTTTTTGAATGCAATTGATGACCTTGAACTGGTGGGTGAAGCACGTGATGGACAGGAAGCGGTCAGCCTGTGCGGGCAGGTGCAGCCGGATGTCATCCTGATGGATATTGTCATGCCGAACATGGATGGCATCGAAGCGACACAGCAGATAACGGAAAAGTATCCGCATGTCAAAGTCATCATTCTCACCAGCTTTAACGATGAAGATAACGTACAGCACGGTTTGCAGGCGGGGGCGATCAGCTACCTGCTCAAAAATGCTTCCATCCATGAAATGTCCAGTGCCATTCGTGCGGCCTATGCTGGAAAGTCGGTGCTTGCCCCGGAAGCCGCCCAGACCCTGATCCGGTCCCGTATTCGCCCCGCGGAGCCGAATTACAACCTGAAGGAGCGCGAATTAGAGGTGCTGGCCTTGATGGTCAAGGGTTTAAATAATCCCCAGATTGCGGCCCGGCTTTACCTCAACCGTTCGACGGTGAAATTTCACGTCAGCACCATTCTGTCCAAGCTGGGTGTTGAAAGTCGTACAGAGGCGGTAGCGCTGGCTGTCAAACATGGATTGGTTTCCGATGAGTAAAATACTGGCCACCTGGCCAGCCACCTGACGGGTGAAAATCGGGCAGCTTTCACTTAAAGTTATTGCATCATGCAGGGGGACGTTTCGGAAAGGTATTTCACCTGTTTCATGACTGCTCCAATTGCCGACATCTTGATTGTCGATGACATGCCCAACAATCTGAAAATTCTGATGGCGATGCTTAAGGAAGCCGGGTACAAAGTGCGCTCGGTGTTGAGTGGTGAGATGGCACTGACTGCCGCCCGTACCGCCGCCCCGGATTTGATTCTGCTGGACATCAATATGCCCATGATGAATGGCTACGAGGTTTGTGAAGCCTTAAAAGCCGATGCTGGTTTGCAGCATATTCCCGTCATTTTTATCACGGCCCTGGGAGAAGAGATGGACAAAAACCGCGTGGAGCAGGTGGGCGCGGTGGATTCTATTCTCAAACCATTTCGTCTCGAAGAGGTTCTGGAAAAAATCGAGTATTATTTAGGAATCACATAGTCGTTTTCATGGCGGTAACAAATGAATTTTCAATCCTTAAAACGTATTTTTCGCCCGGCAAATATTCCTCCCCCTGATTTTGACCCCCTTGAGATTGAAAGCGAATTAGAGCGCAAGAGAAATATCCTGAATGTGCTGTCCTCCGCACTGGTGGTGTTGGGAGTTGTAATCACGTATATTACCGTAGTCAATGGCTACCAAGACAACCACACGGTTGAATTTTTGCTTACCCAGACCCTGCCCCCGGTGAATTTATTCCTGGTTGGGCTGGTAACGTGGGGGGTGAACAGAAGCTACAGCGCAAAACTGGCTGGGTATGTTTTTACCATCGGATATGGGCTTACCGTTTATATCGATTGGATTATGGTGACCACAGTTGGGGAGGCCACTAATGCGCCTACACCAGCCTTTTTGGGCGGATTGACGATCCTGCTGGCGGGTGTTCTCATCAGCGGACGCGCCGCTCTGGTGACGGCAGCTTTGCTGATGCTGGGTAAGGCGATTGTCGTGAGGTTGGGGTCAGACTTGTTTTTGGCTCCAGTGGTGTTCTGGTGTTTGATTGCGCTGGTGTCGTGGCAGTATGAAAAAACACTGCGTCAGACCTTTGCCCGTCTGCGTGCCGCCCGCGATCATCTGGAAGACCTGGTGGCAGTTCGCACGCGCGAGCTTGAAAGAGCCAAAGAGGAAGCTGAAGCCGCCAACGTTGCCAAAAGCGCATTTCTGGCAAACATGAGCCACGAACTGCGAACGCCAATGAATGCCATTCTGGGGTTTGCCCAACTGATGGAACGCAGCCCGGATATATCGCCTGCCCAACAGGAAAATCTGGGGATTATCAGCCGCAGCGGGGAGCACCTGCTGCAACTCATCAATGACGTGCTGGAAATGTCCAAAATCGAAGCGGGGCGTACCACGCTGAATGTCTCCGGCTTTGACTTGTATCTTTTGCTGGACAGCCTGGAAGATATGTTGTATGCGCGGGCGGAAAGCAAGGGACTGTTATTGAGTATGGAATATGCTTTTGATGTGCCGCGTTACATTCGCACCGATGAGAGCAAGCTGCGGCAGGTTTTACTGAATTTGCTCAGCAATGCGATCAAATTCACCGAAGAAGGCGGGGTCACCCTCAACATTGAATGTGATCCCCCCCTTGATCAGTCTTATCGCCTGCGGTTCAAGGTCGCGGATACCGGACATGGTGTAGCGCCTGCCGAAATGCACAAATTATTTGAAGCTTTTTCGCAGACGACCAGCGGCGAAACCTTGCAGGAAGGGACGGGGCTGGGGCTGGCTATCAGCCGCCAGTTTGTGCAGTTGATGGGTGGGACGATTCAGGTGGAGAGTGAGGTAGGCAAGGGTTCCATTTTCACTTTTGATGTCGTAGCGACGCTGGCGGATGATCAGGATATGAATACCATCCAGTATGTCCGTTGCGTTACTGGACTGGCGCCGGGCCAACCTGCCTACCGCATCCTGATAGCTGAAGATAAATGGGAAAATCGGACGCTGCTGCGGCGTTTGCTGGAACCCGTTGGTTTTGAACTGCGCGAAGCGAAGCATGGCAAAGAAGCGGTGGAAATCGCTGAAAAATGGCAGCCGCATCTCATTTTCATGGATATGCGAATGCCTGTGATGGATGGGCATGAGGCCACCCGGAAAATCAAATCCACCTTAAAAGGGCAGGCGATAGCAATCATCGCCCTGACCGCCAGCGTCTTTGAACATGAGCGGATGTCGGTTCTGGAAGACGGCTGCGATGATTTTGTTCGCAAACCCTTTCGTGAAACCACCATTTTTGAAAAATTGGCCCAGCATCTTGGCGTGAAATTTATCTATGAAGAGAAGCAGAATCCATCCGCTGTCCGTACCCCATATGCAGTCACACTGGACAGCCTGAAAGCATCATCGCCAGACTGGATTTCGAGATTACACCACGCGGCGAGTATGGCAGACAGCGAAGAATCGCTGAGTATTATTGCGGAAATTCGTCAGAGTGATGGTGGTCTGGCCGCCAGCCTGCAAATGCTCGTCAACGAATTTCGCTTTGATAAGATTATCGCCCTCACCCATCCCTGAATGGCCTGAGGAGAGGACCTGTTTTCAGGTAAATCGTGTGTCTGGGATAAAAGTAAATCCCAGACAGCCAGTGCGCCGTTTGCCGAACACCGTGAAATCGCGCAAGCCTGCTGGAAACATGCTCCCATAACGGCGCGGCGTGCCAGCCGCAGGGCGAATCAGAGGCATTGAACAGCCTGACTGCTCAGAGCAATCATCCAACAGCAGGATCAACAGCTTAGCGACAGGTTCGGGGGTGCGACTGCTCCTGCCAGTTACGGCGTGCATCTTCGTGCCCCGTGAGGCGAGCCGTGTTGGGCAAGAGTACCCACCGCCCGGCACAACTGCGGTGAACAGCCAATCCCACGCTTGACCTGCTCCAGCAGCTTCACCATCATCCCTACTTGCCCTTCCTGCGGGCGGAACTCACCGACCTGGCGCATTTTGCTGACCGACAGGCGGCTCGAACAGCAGGGTTCATTAAAGTGTTTTACAATCGCCAGCGGTTACATTCGTCGTTGGGCTACCGCAGCCCATTAGCATTTGAAACCGACCATTTATCCTGAAGTGTCTCTTATCCACCCTCCACCAAAACGGGTCAAGACCAGGCAAGCGCTAATCCAATCTATAGGCTTGTTTGGCGAGCCGATACGCCAGATCGACGACCATCTCATCGGCATCGCTCCGATCAATGATGTGGCGCTGCACCAGACCTGCTAACCAGTCCGCGCAGGCTTGCCGCCACATCTGATGGCGGGCAGGGATCGAAGGAAAGGCACGGGTATCATCGTTGAACCCGACGGTGTTATAGATGCCTGCTGTCTCCACCACCAGGTCGAAGAAGCGGCGCATTCCGTTGAGGCTGTCGAAGAACCACCAGGGTGGTCCCAACTTCAGGGCAGGGTAATGACCTGCCAGTGGGGCGAGTTCGCGGCTGTAGGTGCTTTCGTCGAGGCTGAACAAAATCAGGGTGAGGTCGGCATGGTTGCCCACTTGATCGAGCAAGGGTTTGAGGCTGCGCGTAAATTCCGCACTGACAGGAATATCGGCCCCTTTATCGCGTCCAAACCATTCAAAAATGCGCGGATTATGATCGCGGTAAGCGCCAATATGAATCTGCATCACCAAGCCGTCCTCCAGGCTCATGCGTGCAAATTCAATGAGCATATGCCCCGTAAAGCGTTGAGCGTCCTCCCTCGTGGCATTTCTCTGCAAAGCCCGCTGGAAGATGGCATCGGCTTCTGTCGCCGAAAGCCATTCGGTATAGGCAGTCAGGGCGGCATGGTCGGTGCTTGTTGCCCCCAAGGACTTGAAATATGCCCGGCGGTTCTGGAGAGCCCGCAAATAGGTGGAAAAATCCCGAATGTCTGAGCCTGTGACTTCATTTAGCTGCTGAATACTCTCATGCCAGTCAGGGCGATCTATATTGACCACTACATCGGGACGAAAGGTTGGGATAACCCGACCGCGCCATCCCGATTTTTGAATGGTTCGGTGATAGGACAGGGAATCGGTAGCGGCGTCAGTTGTCGCAAGGACTTCGATGTTGAATTGTTCAAACAGTTGTCGTGGACGGATTTCCGCCAGTTTTGCTGCGATTTGGTCATAGATCGCAGTGGCATTCTGTCCGTTCAGTTTTTCGGAGATGCCAAAAACATCGCGCAGTTCGTCCCTGATCCAAATACCGGTGGGCGTTCCCCGAAAGAGATAGAAATGCTCGGCAAAAATCTGCCAGATTTTGCGGTGATCCGTTTCCACTGTAGCACCGTCTCGGCGTGGGATGCCGAGTGATTCCAGCGGGATGCCTTGTGAAAAAAGCATCCGAAAAATGTAGTGATCGGGGATGACCAGGAGATCAACCGGTGTCCCTAGCGGATAATCTGGTTCGGCGAACAGGCGCGGGTCAACGTGTCCATGTGGGCAAATCAGGGGGAGATGGGCAACTTGTTGATAGAGTTCTGTGGCTAGAGAAGCGGTTTCGGGTGAAAAGTAAGCTGGTGCCATTCTTAGCGTTTTCGACTAAAGAAAAAAGTTCTTCTAGCGTGACTATCGTAGCGTAATTCCATCGCCTGCACAATATTCGCTAGCGCCTCACTGTTTCGGCTGCTCATGTTTCATCATTCTCGTTTGTGGGACCTTTAAAATTCGACCTTCGTAAGGGCGAATCACCCACCAGCTACCTCGGATGCCATCCGACTTATCCTGATCCCTTTGGCTGCGCCGGGGGCGGCAGGGTGCACGCGGATGGGCGCGTCCTTCTTCAACACAACTACCAGCACTACCATTCCGGCTTTACTGCCTCTAAAGCTCATAACAGGCTCTAGGTTTCCCTGGCAATGGATTCCGCAACGGCTTCTAACGCCAGAGCAGCCCCTTTATCCAGATGGCCTTGCAGCGCATCTGGCGCTGTTGTCTGCCTCAGCACCGGCATGAGGTTCTCGCAATTCTGGCGCAGTTCTTGGTTATTGGCGGGATGATTGGACACAAACCCGATTATCTCTGCCGCGAGCTCGGATCGTTCTCGACGGGCAAAGATCTGCGCGTAGCTCACAAAGATCTCCAATATGAGGGGTATCATGCCAAGCGCACGTGCCATCGACAGGCTGCGTGCAAGGGTCTGGATGGCGGCGTCATCTTGCTTCATCTGAACCTGCAAGGAACCAATGTTATTGAGGGTATGTACGACACCCGACGTATCGCCGATGGATTCGCCGATTGCCAGACTTTTCCAGTAGTAATCCTGTGCGGTGTCAAATTGATTGTTCAGGTACGCGACAAATCCGAGATTGTTTAGCGTCGCGGCAAGCCCGCGTTTATCGCCCATTTCCTCTCGCAGGGCACGACTGCGTTCAAAGAACGCAAGTGAAGGATCAAACTTGCCCTGCATGGCGGTAACTGCCCCCAGATTGTTAAGGGTGCTCGACAATCCCCAGCGATCCTCCAGGGTTTCCTGAATCACAGCACTGCGTTCGTAGAACTCCTGCGCTCTGGCAACATCCCCTTTTGCCTGGTAAACATTGCCCAGATTGGAAAGACTCGCAGCGATACCCGCTTGATCTTCCAATTTCTCCCGCAGCGCCAGGCTTTGCTGATAGTAATTTTCGGCCAGGTCGTACTGTCCTTGTTCCCATGCCACGAGTCCAAGGTAATTCTTGCTGCTGGCAATGCCAGCTTCATCGCCAATCGACTCTGCAAGCGTCTTTGCCTGCTGTGCAGCCCCTTCAGCTTCAGCGTACTGCCCCTGTTTCCAGCGTGCCCGTGCCACCCAATTCAACAACCCCACACGACGTGGATCCGTATCAGCGATCTGCGCCATACCACGTTCCAAAAGCCGATAGGCAGTGGTATATTCGGCGGTAATATTGATCTGGCGGCGTGCGACCAGGTTCAGGTAGTGGAGGTGTTTGTCCACATCCCCTGCGGCGCACCAGTGCTCCAGCAGGACTTCGTTGTATTCCCAGTTGTCGGGATAGAGACTCTCTATTGCCCTGGCAACCCGACGATGCATCTGGGCAGATGTGTCCGCTGGTAGTTCGGCAATGAGTGTTTCCCGAATCTTATGATGGGCAAATTGCCAGTTGTCGTCCAGAACGTCGAACACCGCCGCTGCTTCGCAAGCCTGCAACCATTCACCCAAGTCGGTCTCTGGCTCACAAACACGCAGCACATCCTGGTTAATTTGCCGCCCCACGACCGCCGCCAGTTGGAGTAAGGGCTGGTATTGGGCTGGTACCGCCGCAATGCGCCGCCGCAGCAGCTCCTGCATTCCGCCCGTCAAGATTTCTTTTGGCAGGGTAAGGTCGCCCACATCAATCAGACTGCCCGCCTCTTCCGCCAACATACGCGCGGCTTCTACCATGAAAAAAGTATTGCCTTCTGTCTCCCGTGCAAGGAGCTGCACCAGTTCGGCGTTTTTGCCCTGCTTGCCGAGCATCGCAGAAGCGAGCTCGGCAATTTCCCCGGCCCCTAGCCGCTCCAGAACGATGGCGACGGCGGTTGGTAATTCCTCCGGCAGGGTTGGCTTCTCATCACTCCGGTAACTTCCCATTATCATGATAGGATAGTTAGCGATTTCCTCTTCAAACCGTTTTAGGGGCAGTATCCCTTCGTTTGTCCACTGCAAATCTTCAAGGATCAGCAGAAGCGGTTTTGTCTGGCGTCTCAGAATCTCCACCAGTACCAGCAGCAACCGATCCTGTGCCGCTTGCCCCGGCAGTTCCGGAGCATCGGGAATCTCGCGCCCCAGCAGCGTCGCAATCGTCGGCACGATTTCTTTGATTACCCCTGCTTCCAGATCGCTGATTTCGATATTCAGCACAAGCTGCGGAACAACATCGCGCCACACCTGATACGGCAGGCCTGCGCCTTCGACTGCCTTCCCCCGCAGTACTTCTACATCAGATACCTTGCTATAGACGCGCAGCTCGTCCAGCAGGCGCGACTTCCCCACGCCGCTTTCCCCCCCGACTAAACAGATGCTTCCTTTGCCCGCTTTCGCCTGATTGATAAATCCGCTCAACTGGCTGAGTTCAGCACGCCGCCCAACAAACTTTGCTGCCTTCAGGTAGCTCTCTCGAACCGCCATGCTCTCGCGTGGAACGGGCAAATCAAAGGTCTTATACAACTCTCGCAAGGTCGCGCGTGCATCGCCTGGACGGTGGTTGGGAGATTTGTCGAGCAGGCGAAGGATTAAGTTGGTCAGGGGACTATAGCCCTTTGTTGATTCACTGGTGTTGTTAGCGACGATGTTCACCACGCGCTCTGGCATCAAGGTTGTTGGTTCATCGTCGGCCGCAACATCAGTGCCCATCTTCAGGCGCACAGAGTAGTCTTCAAGCGGTGTGGCATCTGGGTCTGAGCTTAGAATGTCTTCCAACAGTTCATACTGAGTTTCCCAGCGGAAGGGATGCCGACCCGCAAAAACTTGATACGCCATTACACCAAAGGAGTACAAATCCGATTCAACCGTCGGCGGATCGCCCTGGAGCAGCTCTGGTGCCATATAAGACAGGGTGCCCACGATGCGATCTGCTCCGGTGCGGTCGTGTGCTGCCAATGCCACACCAAAGTCCAGGACTTTGACGACACCGTCAACAACAAGCACATTTCCAGGCTTCAAATCACGATGCAGGATACCATGCTGGTGCAGATATCCCAGCGCCTCCAGAACCTGCCCCAGAAGATTGATCCTGCCACTCACCGACAGATTGCTTGCAGCTTTGTCCAGCGTCTGGGCATTTTCGAGCAGTTGCATGGTCAGGTAGGGCTGGTCTTTGTCGAAGCTGTAGTCCAGCACGCTTACGATATGAGGATGACGCAAGCGTGCAAGAATCTGGAATTCCTGTGCCAGCGCAATATGGGGATCATGGCTGCTTTCATCCGAGTCTGGCGTCGGGGAATATACACCCGCACGCACCTTCTTGATCGCAACAGGTGTTTGTGTGAGGCGGTCATACGCTCGATACACCTCGCCCATTCCGCCCCGACCAAGGATTTCCTGTAATTCATAGCGATTTGCGATCGTGACTGAATCTGACCCTGCCATGCTGCAACTCCTGTGTTCGCTAGCGCCTGTGATGCACTTGGGTGTGGTGATTTTCCCCTCACCCGGCTCCCCTACGGCGAGCCGTCCCGCTCCCACGCACGCAAGGAGAGGGACAAAAAGCGCCTCTGCTCCCCGCTTGTGTGAGCTTGGGGGATGAGGGGTAAAAAGTGCATAACACGCTTTATGGATTCCAGTATATGTGAAATCGGGCATCTGGGACAATGCCTTCGTCAGCGGGGCTGTCCACACCTACCCGGAAACAACACTGACCCTCTACAGAGGGTCAGCGCGAGAACTTACCTATCAACCTGCAAGACTAGTGTTTTGTCGAATCATAGAGGGGCCCCTCACCGATTGGCACGGCGCCGCTGCCTAGATCGTGAGCAACACCCACTTCAACCACGCCGGTGCAGGCACCGTCCGTTCCATCATAGGCCTGGAAGCGGATGTAGTACACGCGACCATTGCCCTTGGCAGCGCGTTCGGCACGCACCAGAGCCGTGCTGGTACCAATGCCGCTCGCATCAGGGCTGGTATTGCCATGACCATGGCCTTTGACGGGTTCGTCTTGCCTGATTGAAGTAATGGTAATGGTCACTGTGCCACCATCCGGATCGGTCACATTGACGATCGTCACCGGCTGCATACTGTGATCCGGCGGCCACAAGACAGGTATCAGGGGGGCAGCCAATGCACAGGTGGGTTTATCATTCACCGCGTTGACGGTTATATTGACTGTCGCTGTGACGCTGTTGACCATGCCGTCATTCGCCACATACATGAAGCTGTCCGCGCCGTAGAAATCCGGGTTGGGGGTGTAGGTGAGGTTTGGCGCAACACCGCTCAGAGTACCCTTCATGGGCTGGGCGACAACGATAAAGCTCAATACATCCCCGTCAAGGTCCGAACCGCTCAAGGTTACAGGCACTGCCACATCTTCATTCGTAACGATACTAAGGGCATTAGCAACCGGCACATCATTCACAGGATTGACTGTGATGTTTATGGTTGCCGCAAGGCTGTTCACAATGCCGTCATTAACTATGAAGGTAAAGGCATCCGGGCCAAAGAAGTTCGCGTTGGGGGTGTAGGTAAGATTCGGCGCAGTCCCGCTCAAGACACCATAGGCTGGCTGGCTTTGCACGGTGAAGGTCAGGACGGCCCCTTCCGCATCCGATCCTGAAAGGGTAATCGCAAGAGCGGTATCTTCGTCCATCGCCAGCGACTGAGCGTTCGCCACCGGGAAGGCGTTCACCGTAATCGAAACCGTTGCAACCGCACTGCTCGCGCCGTTCGTATCAGTGACGATGTAGGTGAAGGTGTCGGTGCCCCAGACATCCACATTGGCAGTGTAGATCAGATTGGGGGCTACGCCGCTAAGCGAACCGCCGAAGGGTGTGCTGATGACCTCGTAGGAAAGGGCATCTCCATCCACATCGGTGCCAACGAGGGTCACAGGCAAGGATTCGCCAGCATTGACACTTCCTGTGATGTTCTCTGCCACCGGCGGATCGTTGACAGCCAGGATAGTGATGCTTACATCTTTAGAGACGGTGACCGTCCCATCACTTATGGATATGGTGAAACTGTCCGTACCATTGAAATCCGGGTCAGGTGTGTAGTTAACACCGGTCGCTGTCTGCACTACACTGCCGTTTGGCGGATCAGACACGTTGACAGTCACGGGATCGCCATCTACATCATCGATATCAAACGTGATATCGACCGGGGTATCTTCATCCGTAACGACCGGGTTGATGGTAATGCTCGGAGCATCGTTGACCGCTTCGACAATAATAATGATTGTGGCGACATTGGATGAGGCACTACCGTCGGAGGCAACATACGTGAAGCTTTCGGTGCCGTTGTAGTTCAGATTGGGGGTATAGGTGAACCCGCCATCAGCCGCGAGGACAAATTGACCATTCGCTGGTGGGGTCACCAGCGTGGCCGTGAGGGTGTCACCCTCACTGTCGCTGTCATTTGCTAACAGTCCCTGAACTGCCGGAACGGTCAGAACAGTATCTTCATTGACTGTGTACTCATCGTCGGCCGCGATGGGCGGTGTATTCTGCGGCACATCACAATAGAGGGGCAGGACAGCACCTTCCAAAGAGACATTGCCCAGTGTAGTTGGATCACGCAAAGGCGGGTAGACCACGCCATTGACCTCAGGGAAAATACACGCATCGTCAAACTTGCCGAACTGTGCCAGCATCAGCGAAACCGCAGGTGCGGCAAAGGATGTTCCTGCAACATAGAATTTGGTGCCGAGTTGGTAGCCCGCACCACGCGCCATAATATTGCCATCATGTGAGAAAAACCAGATCTGGTCGGGATTGTTACCCAGTGAGGCACTCACCGCAATCGTTTCGGGCCACCGCGCTGGGGCGAGCGGCTCGCCGGGGTAGGCTGCGCCAAGCACCGACGCCCAGGGGCGGTAGTTGCCGCTGGAAACGACTGCAACGGTGTTGTAGGGGCTGCTGGGATTCGCGCTTTCGATCAGATACCCGCGCAGCAAATCCCGGAGAGGCGAGGTATCGGTGGTGTCGTTCAGATAACCGATTATGATTTCGGGAATATCTTCGGTAGAAACGCCGGTCAATGCCAGATAATCGCCAAGATCGATCACAATCGAATCTGTGGCGCAGGTTGAAGCAATAGGCCGCGCCACCACCGAACGGGTCACACCGTCGGGCCCCTTGACCTGCCAGCGTATATCCGCGCCGTTGAACACCACCTCAAAGGCATTGGCGTGTCGCCCCGGCAGGAAGTGCGAGTTCTGCCCACGATTGGCGGGACTCGGAATGAATTTGTTGGGTCCATTCGTGGAGATATATACCGTGCGAGCATTCGCGTTCCGGTAGCCAAAACGCGCTACATAGTTACCATTCCCGGCTTCGTAAACACATTCCAGGATGGGTTCCACAGCCTGTGTAGCGGCGGGCAGGGGGGCGCTGCACGGCGTACCGTACTTAGATGCGACGGCTGTACGCAAGACACCGTCGGGGCCTCGAAGTTTCCAGGTGATACTCTTGTGGCCGAAAAGGACTTCAACAAAGCCTGTGTGACGCCCAACTTCAAATACTTCGGGTTGTTCGGGGTAGCTGGCTCCTATAAAAACATTGTTGTAACCGATTGCAGGGATAGTCACCGAGCGTGTGTTGTCGCTCTCAAACCCAAAACGTGCATACCGCTTGCCATTGGGAGCATGGTATACACATTCAAAAAAAGGCACGACCGGCGCGTTGGTCACTTCTGCTGAACCCTGGTTGGAGGCGTTCACGGCGGCGATAAAGGAGTCGAAGTTGAAACCCGTTACAGGGTCGGAACACGGGATAAACGCCAGACTCATGTTGATGGTCGTATTGGTTACACCCTGCGACCGCAGGAGCTGTACCCGGCTGTCGATTGCATTGGCGATATTAGCGACCCGGTAGTTGATGCTTGGAGACGAGATGTCAATCGTTTCGATGCGGATGCCGGACATATTCATCGTGGCGGCAAGCTGGGTAAGCACCTCTTGAACCTCAAGCAAGTGTAGACCTTCATCCACGATGATCACCGCCGACTGCGCTTCACCGTACCCGACACCGGTTGGGAGATTAATGCTGTTGAGGAGGTCGCTAAGCCAGCTCGGATTCGCAAGGTTGTTCAGGATTTCATTGGCGACGACATTGGGGTCGGCGTAGTTCTGACCCGAAAAGTTAAAACCTTGTCCAGACAAATTGAAGCCTTGTCCCGATAGGTTAAAGCCCTGTCCCGACAGGTTGAAACCCTGTCCCGACAGGTTAAAACCCTGTCCAGAAAAATTGAAGCCTTGCCCAGAGAAATTGAAGCCCTGTCCAGAGAAATTGAAGCCTTGCCCACCGATCAGTTGGGCGGTAACGGCACATTCTGGTTGCAGAGCAAGCTGTGTACTGGAGGTTGCAGATATTTGTGATTTGCCTGGAATGAGGAGGAGTAACACACTCAATAACACAACAAGGACGTGCCCGCGATGCTTCTTCATTTTTGCCCCCTAGCCTTGTTAGCTATACCATTCGACAAAACTCGTACCATCTTGTATTACGCCAATTATACACTTATCAAGTAGCTTACCTTATATTACTTAAACCTGCAAGCATCTTACCGTTCGGAGTTCGTTTGAATCTGCACGGAGGGGGAAATCCGTTAGAATACCGCGCAGTCGCAAACAGTTTGTCGGACCATTGGACAGGCCACGTGCGGCGCCCATCCTATCCAGGGTGGATCTGCTATTTGCGCCATGATTGTCTTCAAAAACGATCTGTTTTAATCAAGGAAAGGGTTCTACTGGGATCACCTGCCGTCAATAGAACCCCCATCCCTCCAAACTCAAGGCTGAGGAGCTGACTATTCCCCACTTCCTATTGACGGACTCAAGATTCTGCTTTATACTATATGTGAAATTTGTCACAATTGCCTTTTAAAGGCCCCGCACCGATCGGCAGACTCGAAAGGGGTTCTGCTAACGTGTGGCTAGTGCGGCGCTGGTTGCAGCCTTGCCTGCAACAGCCGCTAAGGGTTTGGCGTGAATCACTTTGTGATTGCTGATCCGAGCCAGTGTATTGGTTGTTATGCCTGTGTGGCAGGTTGCGTCGAGAGCCATCGCCAGGCAGGCTTACAAGCTTATCCTCGTTTGTATATCATCCATACTCCACCACACGGGACCATGCCCATTCAGTGCCGCCATTGTGAAGAACCGGCCTGCGCGGCGGTTTGTCCGGTCAAAGCCATCTCGTACCAACGCGATTCTATTTATCTGAACGAAAGCCTGTGCATCGGTTGTAAGATGTGTGCGGTGGCCTGCCCGTTTGGGGCGATTGTTCCGGGCGGCACACCGACCCCGAAATTTGATTTCAATGTCGGACAATATACCTACCTCAATACACCCTATCAGGCGGATCCAATGTATCTGCGTGAAATTGGGTTACAGGAGCGCTTGTCTCTCTTAAATTGGGACATCGGTCAAAAAACAGTCGCGGTCAAATGTGACCTGTGTTACTTCCGCGAGGAAGGGCCAGCCTGCGTGATCGCCTGCCCACACAAAGCCCTCAGTCTGGTGGACGAACAGACCGAACAGCCGCCAGAATTTATCGAACAGGCAAAGACATTCGCTCAACTGGAAGCGGGGGAGGCCAGGGACTAGGATTTAAAAGCGCGTACACTGTAGAGGAAAATGATGGACGCGGTTCAGCTTCTGCTACTTTCCGTGCTGTTATTTGGAGTCAGCGCAGTCGCTTCGCTGCTGCTTAGCAGGCTGAGCCTGGCTGCCCGCGTTACCTCCGGATTGATTGGCGCAACGGCCTCTGGCATCGGGCTTGTCGCGGTTGCGCGGGCCAGCATTGAGGATCCGACCAATCTGGAAACTTCTGCTCCACCGCCCTTTGGACATTTTACCTTGCAGATGGACAACCTCTCGGCACTGATGGTTGGCATAATCTGTACACTAGGATTAGCCGTCAGTATCTATTCCATCTCGTATCTCGCACATTACCCCACCCGCAACCCAGGAGTCCTGGGATTTTTCACCAACCTCTTCATGGCGTTAATGCTGCTGGTTGTGACGGTCGCCAATGCCTTTTACTTCCTGATCTTCTGGGAAATGATGACGCTGGCTTCTTACTTCCTGGTCATTTTTGAAAGCGAGAAGAAGGAGTCCATCCAGGCAGGGTATCTCTATATGCTGGTGGCGCACGCCGGGACAGCCCTGATTATGCTGTCTTTTTTTATCTTTTATACGAAGGCTGGCAGTTTCGATTTCGCAGATTTTCGCCAAGCCCGGCTATCATCAACCGCTCGGGATCTGGTATTTTTGCTGGCCTTCTTCGGATTTGGCGCCAAGGCGGGCATTGTACCGCTGCACATCTGGCTGCCTAGAGCGCACCCCGCCGCACCCTCACCGGTTTCGGCACTGCTCTCCGGCGTGATGATTAAAACCGCAGTCTACGGCATTCTGCGAATCTGCGTGGATATGCTGGGTGCATCGGTCTTGTGGTGGGGGCTGGTGGTACTCTGCGCTGGCGCCCTTTCGGCGGTGCTGGGAGTTTTCTTTGCGCTGGCTGAACACGACCTCAAACGAATCCTGGCCTATTCCAGCGTCGAGAATGTGGGAATCATTCTCATGGGAGTCGGAACCGGGATGATTGGTCTGGCGACCGATCTGCCGATGGTGGCGCTGCTCGGCTTTTTGGCAGCGCTGTACCATCTCCTGAACCATTCTTTTTTCAAAGGGCTGCTGTTCCTGTGTGCGGGGTCACTGGACTATCGCCTTCATACCCGCAACCTGAATGAGATGGGAGGGTTGGGCAGATTAATGCCCTGGACTGGCTTGACCTTCCTCGTCGGGGCACTGGCAATTTCGGCAATTCCGCCTCTCAACGGGTTCGTCAGCGAATGGCTGACCTATCAGTCCTTCTTTGCGGGGAACCGGGCAGAAGAATTCATTGTCCGGGCTGTATTACCCCTGTCGGCAGCGATCCTGGCGCTGGTAGGGGCGCTGGCCCTTATGGTTGCCGTCAAGATGTACGGGGGCGCTTTTACCGGTCCCGCCCGTAGTGACCGTGCCAGGCAGGTGGACGAAGTGCCGGGCCCCATGCTCACGGGGATGATGATTTTAGCGATTGGTTGCATCGCGTTGGGATTGGGCGCTTCACTTGTTGTTCCCTACCTGGCGAATGTAGTCACCGATGTGCTGAATGTTCCATCTGCTGAGGTTGCGACTGAACTCTGGGTGTATCCGGGCAATATGGGGACGGCGGTTCTCTCTACTCCACTTATTGCGATTCTTTTGTTGGGGCTGCTGGTCGTTCCAATCGTGCTGGTCACCGTTTATGGCGGTTACCGGGCAGGCAGGCGGGTTGTGGATGACCCCTGGGCCTGCGGTTACGGATATTCCAGCCAGATGTCCAGTTCAGCCAGCAGTTTTGACAAGCCAATCGCTGTGATCTTTAGCTGGATTTATCTGCTCCGGTCTGTCACCCGGAAGCCACTGGGGGCGATTGTGACCTGGGCCAAACGCTCCAAAGAGTCCTTGTCTCGTGCAGAACCTTTCGTGGAAAACGCCATCAGGCCGCCTTCCACGCGGGTGGTGGATTATTTGGGAAATCACATTCAGGCACTTCAAATGGGGGATATTCGAACCTATTGTCTCTACATCGTTCTTACCTTGATTATCCTGCTGATCGTGGTTTTCCATTAGGGAAAATGTCATGACGACCTATATCGGTGTGATCCTCATCGGGTTTTTACAGGCGTTCGCGGTTTTGGCGCTCGCGCCGCTGTTTTCAGGATTCTCCCGCGTGTTGAGAGCCAAAATGCACAATCGTCGTGGGCCCAGCATCTTCCAGAACTATCACGATCTGGTAAAGCTCATGAAACGGCAGGAGGTCGTCTCAAGCCAGGCCGGATGGGTTTTCCTTATTACGCCGTTTGTCAGCGTGTCCACGATGTTATTGGTGGCAGCTATTATCCCGATTTTCACGACGCAATCTCTCTTCGGATGGATTGGCGATCTGATCCTGGTCGTTTATTTGTTTGCGCTCTCACGCTTTTTCTTCGCCCTGTCCGGCCTTGAGACGGGCAATACTTTTGGCGGGCTGGGGGCCAAACGTGAATTGGTCATTTCCGTCCTAGTGGAGCCCGTCATCTTGCTGGTCTTGTTCGTCATGGCTCTGCTGGCCGACTCCACCAACCTGGGTGTAATCAGTACCAAAATCGCCGATGGGCAAATCCTTTATTACACCTCGGTCTGGCTGGGTATGCTCGCGTTCGCGTTTGCGATCTTCGTTGAAATGGGCAAACTGCCTTTCGACATGGCAGAAGCTGAACAAGAACTCCAGGAGGGCCCGCTGGCTGAGTTTTCCGGGCCAGCGCTGGCACTCATGAAATGGGGAATTTACTTAAAACAGCTCATCCTCGTTTCTTTGTTCCTGGCGGTTTTCCTGCCCTTTGGCAGCGCCACCATGACCTCCACCGAACTTCCATCGCTGTTGAGGATTCTGCTGGGGGCGGTGGTTTATGTGCTTAAGGTCGGTCTGTTCTACTTTGTTGTGGCGGTGCTGGAAAACGCCATGGCAAGAGTGCGTTACCTGAAGGCTGCGGTTGCGACCTGGACTGCTTTAGGGGCAGCAATCCTGTCCTTTGTGTTTTATCTGGCGAATGTGTAATTGAGAAGGAACGAAGAGTGGTCGCGTTAGTCCTCGCCAGTTTCCTGCTTCCTTTTTTGGGTGGCGGATTGTCGCTGGTGCTCCCGTCCAACTGGGTCAAAAGATCCAGCCAGCTTATCGCGGGCCTGGCCTTTGTATGCACCCTGTTCGTTTTGATCGACCAGGCAGCGGATCGGCAAAGCAGCACCACGGAAGACTTACTTGTTTTTTCGGAAGAACGGATCGTGGTGTTTGGTGTCATCATCGATAAGCTCAGCGCCCTGATCGGGTTAGCCGTCAGCTTAGTCGGGTTTTTGATCGTCGTTTATTCAGCAGGCTACCTCAGTGCAGAAAATCGTGAGCACCCCGAACCTGACCTCAAACGTCGATATTATTGCTTTTTGTTGATGTTCATCGGTTCAATGAATGGTCTGGTGTACTCGTCCACCTTGATCGGTTTATTGTGGTTTTTTGAATTGACGGGTGTTTGCTCCTGGGCGTTGATCGGTTACTACGATGATCTCAAGGCACGTAAGGCCGCCCTGAAAGCCATCATCACGACACAGGTCGCTTCGCTCGGACTGTATGTATCAACGGCAGTCCTGTTTAGCAAGAGTGACACGTTTCAGCTTTCGGCACTCGCCGATCTGGATGATGACGCTAAGATCGTCATTTTTATCGGAATACTGATCGCCGCCTGGGGTAAATCGGCACAACTGCCTTTTCACTTCTGGCTGCCAGACGCCATGACCGCACCTACTCCAATCAGTGCTTACCTGCACGCCGCCTCGATGGTTAAAGTGGGGGTGTATATCTTCGCCCGCTGCCTCATCTCTGCGGGGAGTGTGCCCACCGTGATCGGAACCGTTGGCGCACTTATGGCAGTCATGACGATGATCTACGGGTTCCTGATGTATTTCCCTCAAAAAGACCTGAAGCGGCTGCTGGCTTATTCGACCATCACTCAGCTCTCGTATATCTTCCTGGCACTATCGGTCTCAGTCTTTGGTTCGAGCCTGGCTTTCAACGGTGCTGTTGCCCACATCTTTAACCATGCCTTTGCCAAGAGTCTGTTCTTCCTGGTAGCAGGTGCGCTCAGCTATGCGGCGGGCACGAAGATGCTGCCTTCGCTGAAAGGGGTCATGAGCAAAATGCCGCTGGTGGGTGGCAGTTTTTTGGTTGCCACGCTGGCGGTGACTGGCGTCCCCCCCTTCAACGGTTTCTTCAGCAAATTCAGCATTCTGGCAGGCGGTTTTGAAGCAGCCGAGTCCGATCCCTGGTTAATCGTGCTGATGCTGATGGCGGTGGTCGAGACCATCGGAAGTTTTGCCTGGCTCTTCTGGGTGTTCGGTTCAGCGGTGCCTGGGGAACCCTCAAGCGAGGTGGCTGCTTCAACACCCCTCGCGCCACAAATCCAGTTTGTGCTGGTGGTGCTGGTCTGCCTGACGCTTGTCTCAGGTTATTGGGCGATGGTATGGCTGGGATGAAATAGAAGAGGAGACACGGATGCCGAGCGAAACGCTCGTAAACAGCTTGTCTGGATTATTAATTCTGACCTCTTTGCTGGTTATCGAGGCCAAGCGCCCACGCTGGTCGGCCTTTTTGTACAGCCTTCAGTCTGTGGTGCTGGTCAGCATCTTCCTGGCGCTCGCCTACACGACTGAAGCCGAGCAGCTTTACCTGTGGGCGGCCAGTGCTTTTGCCACCAAAGTTGTGCTGGTTCCCTGGATACTTTATAGAGCGCTGTCGCGGGTCGGTGATCCTGAAAAACCGCGTAATGTCATGGGCACCAGGCTCTCTCTCTTCCTGGCGGCGGCGGCGGTAACCGTTTCTTTCATGGTGGTGGACCAGATCCAACTTGAAGCGGCGGAGTCGTATAAACCAGCTCTGGCGATCTCACTGGCCCATTTTTTCTTTGGTCAGTTGTGCATCCTGACACAGCGCAATCTCTTTAAACAGGTTCTCGGCTTTTGCCTGATGGAAAACGGCTCCCATCTGACCCTGGCACTGCTGGCTTACAACGCGCCGGAGCTGGTTGAAATTGGCATTGCTACTGACGCGGTATTCGGGGTGGTCATCATGGTGGTGCTTGGAAATCAGATCTATAAGCGCCTTCATACCCTGGACACATCTGACCTGACCACCCTGAAAGGATGAGTGCCAAATGACTGAAACAACCAAACTGACCTGGCTCCTGCTCATCCCTCTGCTCTTTTCCCTGGCAGCCTTCGCGGCCCGCTGGCTGAACGGCACCAGACGCCGGGTGGTGGAGATCTCTCACCTGTTGAGTATCAGCCTGGTACTGGTGATGTCCCTGGTGACTGTCAATAAGGTGGTCAGTTCAGGGCAGATATTTGGCCTGGGCCGTTGGCTGCATGTGGACAGCCTCAGCGCGATCTTCCTGCTGATTATTGGCGCGGTCGGCTTTCTGGTGGGAATCTATTCCATCGGTTACACCCGGCATGACCTCAGGATGGGAGAACTCGACGACAACCAGCTCAGCACATACTACAGCCTCTTTAGCCTGTTCTTATTTTCTATGCTGCTGGTGGTAACGGCCAATAATATCATCATGATGTGGGTCGCGGTGGAAGCGACTACCTTAGGTTCCGCCTTCCTGGTTGGAATTTATGGACGGCAGGCGTCGCTTGAAGCTGCCTGGAAATACGTCATTATCTGCACGGTCGGGGTGGCCTTCGGCCTGTATGGGACGATCCTCGTGTATTCCGATGCGTTTAATGTGATGCAGGTTCCCGGTGACGCCGTGCTGTGGACAGAGATCATGAAAAACGCGCAGGCGCTTGATCCTTCCCTGATTAAGATGGCATTCATCTTTGTGCTGGTCGGTTTTGGAACCAAAGCAGGTCTGTTCCCCATGCACACCTGGCTGCCCGACGCACATAGTGAAGCACCCAGCCCGATCAGTGCCCTGCTCTCCGGGGTGCTGCTTAACTGTGCCCTGCTGGTCGTGTTTCGCTTCGCGGCCATTACCAATCTCGTTCTTGGTCAGGATTTTGTCCAGAATCTTTTCCTTGTCTTTGGCACGCTGTCCATTGCGGCCGCAGCTTTCTTTATGTATGTCCAGCGTGACATCAAGCGTTTGCTGGCTTACTCCAGTATGGAAAATATTGGCCTCATCGTGCTCGCTTTCGGGCTGGGTGGCTCGGTCGGAATCTTTGCCGGACTCTTGCAGGCCATCAACCACAGCCTGGTCAAGGCACTCATGTTTTGCACCACAGGCAACATCCTGATTAAGTACCGGTCCCGCAGTCTGGATCAGGTGAAAGGGCTGGTACAGGCGATACCTTTCACAAGCGTCCTGCTGATCATTGGCGCGTTTGCCCTCGTGGGCCTCCCTCCTTTTAATATCTTTGTGAGCAAGTTTTTTATTGTCACAGCTGGTCTGGGAACCGGTCATGTGTGGTTGATGATTTTGTGCCTGCTCCTGCTGATCATTGTTTTTGCCGCTTTCTTCCGGGTGATCGCCTCCACCCTCTTTGGTGAAAAACCGGATGGCATAGTCAAAGGTGAATCCAATTCTTTAACCCTGATACCCGGTGCGGTCTTCATCCTGCTCATCGTTACCCTTGGGTTATATCTCCCATCGGAACTGACGACGCTGCTGGATGGCGCAAGTGACATGCTGTTGAACGGAGATCCCAGCCAGGCGGTGGGACGGTGAATAAGGACACCCATAGAAAAATACTGAACAAGACGCGGGGTTCAATATGGTGATCGGGAACGAAACGAAACCTAAGATAGGTCAGAGTTATGTCGAAGCAGTGCGGGCTCGCTTTGGCAATTCAATTCTGGATGAAACCTGGCAGGCGCCCGATCAGGTGACCCTGACTGTCTCCCTAAACTGCCTTCCGGATGTGGTGGAAATGCTTTATTACGAGCAGGGTGGCTGGCTCGCTTCAGTGGCGGTCAACGATGAACGCCCGTTAAACGGCCAGTTTGCAATCTACTACATCCTGTCAGTTGAAGGAAACGGCGATGAAGCACCGCCCGCTGAGAAGGCCTACGTGGTCGTGCACGCCCAGATTCCACCCCACCAGCCCGAATTTCCGGCGGTCACGCCGAAAGTCCCCGCTGCGATCTGGTATGAGCGGGAAGCCCGCGATATGTTTGGCCTCCAACCCATCGGACTGCCCGACCAGCGCCGTCTGGTGCTGCCCGACGACTGGCCTGATAATCTGTATCCGCTCCGCAAGGATGCGATGGATTATCGTTTCCGGCCAGAGCCTACTACAGAAAATGAAACGTATGATTTCATCCAGGTCGAAGGGGAAGGCATTGTCCAGGTTCCGCTTGGCCCGCTGCACATCACCTCCGATGAACCCGGCCACTTCCGTTTATATGTCGATGGTGAACACATTGTCGATGCCGATTATCGGCTGTTCTATGTGCATCGCGGGATGGAAAAACTCGCCGAGAGCCGGATGAGCTATGATCAGGTCACCTTCCTGGCGGATCGAATCTGCGGCATCTGTGGTTATGCTCACAACGTGGCTTACAGCACATCGGTTGAACGGGCACTGGGCATTGAAGTGCCCGAACGAGCACAGTTCATCCGCACGATTCTGCTCGAAGTCGAACGCCTGCACAGCCATTTGCTCAACCTGGGGCTGGCCTGCCACTTCGTCGGTTTTGACACGGGCTTCATGCAGTTTTTCCGTGTGCGCGAAAAAGCGATGAAGATGGCGGAACTCCTGACAGGATCACGCAAAACCTACGGCGTCAACCTGATCGGCGGTGTGCGGCGCGACATCTTAAAAGAGCAGCGGCTAACCACCCTGAAACTGCTTGGCGAGCTGCGCCAGGAAGTGACCACGCTGGTCAATATGCTGCTGGAGACACCCCATATCGTCCAGCGCACGCAGAACATTGGCCTCCTGGAAGCACAGGTGGCACGTGACTACAGCCCTGTCGGGCCGACCTTGCGAGGCTCTGGCTTTGCCCGCGACATCCGCGTGATCCATCCCTACTGCGCTTACGACCGTGTCCCGTGGACAGTGATTGCGAAAGAGGGTTGTGATGTTCTTTCGCGTACCCTGATTCGCGCCGAGGAGTTTTTTGAATCGGTTTCGATGGTCGAACGCTGTCTCGACGCCATGCCCGATGGGCCCGTGTTGACGGAAGGTTTTACTTACAAACCATTCCAATTTGCGCTCGGCTATGTCGAAGCCCCTCGCGGTGAAGATATCCATTGGAGCATGTTAGGTGATAACCAGAAAATCTATCGGTGGAAGTGCCGCGCATCCAGTTATAACAACTGGCCTTCGCTGCGCTACATGCTGCGTGGCAATACCATTTCCGATGCCCCTCTGATCGTCGCCAGTATTGATCCATGTTACTCCTGCACCGAACGGGTAACGGTCATTGATGTCCGCAAGAAAAAAGCGACCATCGTGCCATACAAGGAAATGGAACGCTACTGTATCGAACGAAAAGACTCGCCGCTGAAATAGCAGCATGAGGAGATAGGCATTATGCTAAAGCTGATCAGGGAAGTATTGAGAGTTGGCGAGGCCACCATCTCGTATCCCTCCAAACCGGTGGAGGTGATGCCGGGTTTTCGGGGCAAGCCGCATCACGATCCTGAACGCTGCATCGCCTGTGCAGCCTGCGCGATTGCCTGCCCCCCCAACGCGCTGACGATCACGACAGATCTCGATCAAGGAGTACGCACCTGGTCATTGTTTGTGGGGCGCTGCATTTATTGTGGGCGCTGTGAGGAAGTTTGCCCCACGGGTGCCATTACCCTCAGCCAGGATTTCGAGCTGGCCGTCGCGGATAAGCAGGACTTATACGACCACGCTGACTACAAACTGGCAGCCTGCCGCATCTGCGGAACCTATTTTGCGCCTGTTAAGGAAATTGAATATGTGGATGCCTTGCTCCAACAGAGCGGCCTGTCCGATGACTATGCAGCGAACGTCCGCGCCCTGCTGGAAATCTGCCCGGCGTGCAAACGCAAGAATGACGTTCGTAAGATGGTGGGTCTTTATCAGGAGAAAGACTGATGTTCGGCGATAACACGACCAGCAATCCAATGCTGGCAGAACGCAGCCAGTATGCCATTCATCAAGATCCCGAGATAGGACAGCTCAAGGCCGCACTGCTCAAAGATATTCAGCGCTCAGTCTTCGTCTATCGTGTGGACTGCGGCGGCTGCAATGGCTGCGAGATCGAAATTTTCGCAGCCCTCACACCGCTGTTCGATGTTGAGCGTTTTGGGATCAAGGTGGTCTCGTCACCCCGTCATGCGGATGTGCTGGTCTTCACCGGCTCGATGACACGGTCAATGCGCGTCCCTGCACTACGGGCGTATCATGCCGCCCCAGATCCGAAGATTTGCGTCGCTTATGGCGCGTGTGGCTGTTCAGGTGGCATCTTTCATGACCTCTACTGCGTTTGGGGTGGCGCTGATAAGGTCGTCCCGGTTGATGTCTACATTCCAGGGTGCCCGCCAACACCTGCGGCTACCATTTACGGCTTCGCAATGGCACTTGGCATTCTGAGCCAGAAGTTGAAAGCCGTTCACCATGTCCAGTCAGAAAATGAACACGTGCTGCCGCGTCATCCGGAAATCCCGCTGATTCTGCGGGTAGAAATTGAACGCGAGGCCCGGCGGATGGCTGGCTACTGGCATGGGAAGCGAATCGCCGAAACTTTTTTTGGCCTTATCAAGGGTGATTCTCAACCCATCGAGCAGACGGTTCGGGCCTATCTTGAACAGGAAGATGATCCCCGGCTTACCGAGATCGTGACCCGCCTGGAAAGCATTTACCATGCCTATCATGGAGCACGTTAACTCATGACGGTTGTGTTCTACCAGTTGACCCATAAGCTCGTCAATCGAGAACAGGATATTCCTGAGGGCCCCCGACAGGTGATCTATTACTCATTGGCGATTGGGCATCATGTCGGCGTGATGGACTGTTTTCAGAAATTGATGGAGATTCCGGCGGAAGATTACCGCCAGTGGCTGACTCACCTCCCAGAAGGTGCTGCCCGAAGTAAATTAGCGGGTCTGCTGAAGTGGGGTGAAATAGAGATCAACCAGAGTCATGCCAGCGACCTTTTGCCAGCATTGAAGGATTCTTTGCCTGGAATGGACGCTGGTGAACGGCGCTGGACAGATATGTTGATCCAATGCCTGCAAACGATGCTCGTAGAACCGGCGCTCTATTTAATGGTACGTAAAACCGTATGAAGAAAAAATTACTGATCACGGTTGGAAATCCAATGATGGGCGATGATGCAGCCGGATCGCTGCTCGCCCAGAAGATCCAGCAGAATCCCCTGGAACAGTGGGAAGTGCTGGATGGCGGATCAGCACCGGAGAACTGCCTGTATCTGATCCGTGAGATTGCGCCGGAGCAGGTACTGGTTGTCGATGCTGCCGATATGGATCTGGCGCCGGGCGAAATTCGTCTGATCGGGATAGAAAAGATTGAAGACCCTTTTTTAATCACAACCCATACACTTCCGCTGTCTTATTTAATACAGTCGCTGCGAGAGTTTGTGCCAAAGGTTGACTTGATCGGCATCCAGCCGCGCGTTGTGGCTTTTGGCTATCCGATCTCGACCGAGGTAGCGCAGGCTGTGGAGCGTGTCTATGGCAGCTTGCAGCGGGATGAAATTGCTTTGGAAGAACACCTATGAAAAAAAAGATCCGGTCACTTGAAGACCTGAACCGATTTCGAGAAAAAGCGTTTGAGGCTAAACAGCGCCAGACTCATCTGGGAAACGTTCAAGTGATCGTCAGTCTGGGCAGTTGCGGGATTGCGGCTGGCGCTTTCGACACCCTGAAGGCAATACAGCAGCAGGTGGATGACGACCATCTCAACGAGGTCATCGTTTCCCAAACCGGGTGTATCGGTCTGTGCGGACACGAGCCAATTGTTGAGGTTATCACTGCGGATACGTCTAAAGTGACCTACGGCCACGTGACTCCTGAAGTAGCCCGACGGATTTTGCGCGAGCATGTTCTGGGCGGCAAAGTGCTCGAAGCCTTCGTGGTCGAAGTGTAATGTCAAACCGATTGAGGTCAGATCATGGTGCAGGAAGCTAAAGCGTTGGATATTGTGGAGCTGGTCGAACAGGCCGTCGCCAAGCACGGGGCCAGGCGTGATGCAGTCATCCCGATCCTGAATGAGATCAATCAGGCATTTGGCTACATTCCGACCGCCGCGCTGCCAGAAATCCGGCGGCGCATTCACGCTCCGGCAGAAGGGGTGTTCCTCGCCGACAGCCATCTTTATTCGGCGGCGAGTTTTTATCAGCTATTTTCCCTTAAACCGTTAGGCAGACATGTCATCCGATTCTGCGAGAGCGCCCCGTGCCATGTCATGGGCGGGCGTCAGGTCATTCAGGCATTACAAAACGAACTCGGCCTGGAGATTGGCGAGACCAGTCAGGACGGGAAGTGGTCACTGCTCACCACCAGTTGTCTGGGAGTGTGCGGCGTTGGGCCGGTTTTCCTTGTGGACGATGACATTTATGGGAATGTCACTTCGGATCAGGTGCCGGAAATTCTTGCTCGGTATAAGTGAAGATGCAGCTTTAGCGTACAGAGGTGCGGCATGAAGGTAATCCGTTCAATGGTCTTGGTCTCAGTGGATCAGGCAAGTCTGGAACGCGGCGCTGAAGAGGTGTTTCATAAATTTCTTGAAGAGATTGATGAATTTGGTCTTTCCGATAAAATCGCCGTGTCTACCATCCGCGATGTTGGCTTACGAGACGACATTCCATTAGTCATCGTCTATCCTGATGCGGCTGTCTATGGACCGGTCAGGCTGGAGGATGTCCATACCATTGTTGAAGAACACCTCTATAAAGGGAACATCGTCCCGCACCTGCTGGCGTTGATGCGTGAACTGGCACCGGAAATCGCCTGGACACGTGACCGCCGAGGGACCCTGCCCATTGAGAAGCGGATCGTCCTGGAACGCGCTGGTATCGTCAATCCGGAGAGCATTGAGGATTACATCTTAAATGATGGTTTTCAGGCCTTAGGCAAGGCACTGACTCAAATGACCCCGGCTGAGGTGATTGCTGAGATCGATAAATCGGGTTTGCAGGGTCGAGGCGGCGCAGGATTCCCGACTGGCCGTAAATGGAGTTTCGTAGCCAGCACGCCGGGCAGCCCCAAGTACGTCATCTGCAACGCCGATGAAAGTGAACCGGGCACCTTTAAAGATCGGTTGATCCTGGAAGGTGACCCGTTCAGCATCGTGGAAGCGATGACCATCGCTGGTTATGCCATTGGCGCCCATGAAGGGTACATTTACATCCGGGGCGAATATCCTCGCGCTTATCATCTCATCGAAAATGCGATCCACCAGGCAGAAATGCTTGGTCTGCTGGGCGATCATATTTTTGGAACAGACTATAGTTTTCATATCCACCCACATGCCGGGGCGGGTGCTTACATTTGCGGTGAAGAAACAGCGCTGATCGAATCACTTGAGGGCAAGCGCGGGATGCCACGCCCACGCCCCCCTTATCCCACAACATATGGACTATTTGGCAAGCCTACCGTCGTCAATAACGTGGAAACCCTCGCCAACGTGCCCCCTATCCTGCGTAACGGCGCGGTGTGGTATCGCGAGGTCGGTTCCCCTAAAAGCACCGGCACCAAAGTGTATACGATCCTGGGCAATGTCAATTTCACTGGATTAATTGAAGTTCCCATGGGGATTACCCTGCGTGAGGTCATCGACATCTACGGCAAAGGAATGCGGAACGGTAAAAAACTGAAACTGGTGCAGACGGGTGGCTCCAGCGGAACCATTGTCCCGGCAAAGCTGCAAGACACCCCGCTGGACTTTGACTCGTTCCGTAACGCGGGTGTCTCTCTCGGATCGGGTGCCCTGCTGGTGTGTGATGAAGATACCTGTGTGGTCGATCTCGCTAAGGTGATCCTGCGGTTCTTTCGGAATGAATGCTGCGGCAAATGTACACCCTGCCGCATTGGAACGCTGCGACTGTATGAAATCATCAATCAGATTTCCGAGGGCAAAGCCGTGTTGAGCGATCTGGAAGTCATGCAGAATATCTCTGAGGCGATGAGTGAAGTATCAAACTGCGGTTTGGGTCAGACCGCTTCAACCGCCCTGCGGGATATTTTGAAATACTTCCGGGAAGAAGTTGAAATGCACATCATCGACAAGGTTTGTCCGGTCGGTGTCTGTCCGATTGCGAAACATGAATCCGAATTGATGCAGAAGGCAGGCTAAAGGAGAATAAAACCATGATCAGCTTAACGATCAATGGTCAGACCCTGGACGTTCCTGAAAACACCACCGTGTTGAAGGCAGCCGAGCAGGCGGGGATTGTCATCCCAACCCTGTGCAATCACAAAGACCTGACACCCTACGGTGGATGCCGCTTGTGCTCGGTGGATATTCAGGGATTGCGATTGCCGGCCACAGCCTGCACCATGCTTGTCGCGCCAGGAATGATCGTCCGCACCGAAAGCCCTGCCCTGACCCGCTACCGCCGCACCATTCTGGAACTGCTGTTGGTTCGATTCTATGATGCGGGTTACACCCACTCCAACGGAAGCCCCACCATCGACTCGCAGTTTGCTTACTGGGTGAATTACTATGGCATTGACATGAAAAGCACGATGGCGCAGAAGCCGTTCCGCCTGATCGACAGCGACCCCAACCCGTTCATCTGGGTGGATAAGAACAAGTGCATCATGTGCACCCGCTGTGTACGCGCCTGCGCCGAAGTTCAGTGCCGATTTGTATGGACACAAGCCTATCGGGGTTATGATCTGCGAATCGTGGCAGGGGCGGATACCACCATGCTTCAAGCGCGGTGCGAATCGTGCGGAGCCTGCGTAGCACACTGCCCGACTGGTGCCCTGGACAATAAGATGTCAGTCAAACTTGGCCCTCCCGATCGGCTGGTCACGACGACTTGCTCATACTGCGGGGTTGGCTGCCAGCTTGATTTAAACATCAAAGACGATGTGCCGGGAGGACGTGTCCTGCGCGTCACCTCAAATGCAAAAGCGCCGATCAATGGCGATCATCTGTGTGTGAAAGGGCGCTACGGTTACGACTTTATCCAGTCGCCGAATCGCTTGAAGCAGCCTTGTGTCCGAAAATATCTGCTGGACGGCACAGCCCGCCCACATAATCGAGGCTCGTGGGTAGAAGTGGATTGGGACACGGCCCTGGATTTCGCAGCCAGAGGCTTGCGAAATGCACGCGACCAGTATGGCGTTCACAGCATTGGTCTGCTGACTTCCGGCAGGTGTTTAAATGAAGAAAATTACCTTATGAACAAACTGGCCCGCCAGTTGCTGGGAACCAACAATATCGACTGCTGCGAGCGAGTCAGCCATGCCAGCGTTGTGGATGGTCTGGAGAGCGGGTTAGGCTTGAACGCTCCGTCGAATTCACTGGACGATGTGGCGAACGAAGCAAAATCCATTTTGATGATTGGCACCAATACCAGCGAACAACATCCGATATTCGGCGTCAAGCTCCGCCGGGCGGTGCTGTGGCGAGGATGCAAACTGGTGGTGGCTCATCCGGATTTCATCAACATGTCAGAATACGCAGCACTGCGTCTGGTCCATCGACCGGGCACGGAGGCAGCTCTGGTGAACGGCCTGATGCACATCATTCTGAAAAACGGCTGGGAAGATCGCACCTTCATCGAAAAGTATACGACCGGGTTTCAGGACTTCGAGTCCTGCCTCGACAAATTCACCCCTGAGTACGTGGCACAGCAATCCGGTCTCGATGAAACGAGTTTGCAGCACGCGGCGGAAATTCTGGCGACGAATCGTCCTATGGCGATTGTGTGGGGCATAGACTTGGCGAACTATCCGGCGGCCCGCCGTAATGTGCTGAGTCTGATCAACCTCCAACTGCTGTTGGGTAACTTCGGTGTACCCGGCGGAGGCGTGATACCGCTGCGAACACAAAACAACACTCAGGGCGCCTGTGATATGGGCGGGCATCCGAGCTACTATCCGGGCTACCAGCCAGTCGATAGCGATGCGACTCGTAAGAAGTTCGAGGCAGCCTGGGGTAAAGGTTTACCCACCCGGCCTGGTCTGACTGCCACGCAGATGATGAGCGCAGCAGCAGAGGGTAGGTTGAGGGCGCTGTTTATTCTGGGCGAGGATTTGGTAGCGGGCGCTTCCAACGGATCGCACATACAGCGCGGCCTTCACAACTGTGACTTTGTTGTGCACATGGCGGCGTTCGATTCGGAAACCTCGCGCCATGCCGATGTGCTGCTGCCCGGCGTGACATTCGCTGAAAAAACCGGAACCTTTACCAATACCGAACGGCGAATCCAGATGGTGCATCAGGCAATCGCCCCTCAAGGAAACGCTCGTCCTGACTGGTTAGCTCTTACCGAGCTGTCCCGTCACCTTCGGCGAAATAATGGTGACGGCGACTATAGTGATTGGGACTATCATGACACATCCCAGATCATGACTGAGATCGCGGCTCTGACTCCTATTTACGCTGGCATTTCGCATGAGCGATTGGAACAGATTACCTGCCTGCAATGGCCAGTGAAAAACCTTAGCCACCCAGGTACGCCTATGCTGTCGATGGAGCACTTTGCAGGTGGGAGGGGCAGGTTCACACGCATTGAAGCTGCCGAGGCGGATTCATAGGAGCGGCACTGCTTATTATCCAAAGAAAAATGGAGAACCTATATTTTACACGCTCATATTAGAGCCTGTGATGCAGTCGCGCCCGCTCAGGTTTGGAATCGTCATGATGTCTTGATAATGAAACGCTAGAACGCCGTTTCTGAGAATAGAGACCTTATTCTTAACGAACGGAAATTCACCAAGCAAGGCTCATCCCTTAACTGAACCCGCTGTTAAACCTGCAACGATCTGACGTTGGAAGAAAATGTACATGATGAGTGGCGGAATCGTGATGATGATGACGTTGGCAAAGAGCAAGTTCCACTGTGTGTTGAACTGACTCCTGAAGCTATAGAGAGTCAATTGTGCTGTTACATTATCTTCGCCGGGAAGAAAATAGAGTGGTAAAGTGAAATCATTATAGATAAAAACTGCCGAAATGACCGCCACCGTCACACTGGCGGGCCGCAGCAGAGGAAAGATAATATGTGCGAACAACTGAAATGGGTTCGCACCATCTATAATTGCCGCTTCATCTATCTCGCGTGGGATCGAAGCAACAAATGTCCTGAAAATCAAAGTGGCAAAAGGCAGTTGGATAGCAACCTCGATCAGAACTAAACTAATCAGTGTTTTGTAGAGCCCTATCTTTTGCAGCAGGTAGATTGTCGGTACAACTGCCGGAGGGACAATCAGCCCTATCAGCAGCAAAGTGCTGACAATCGATGCAAGCCTGTTGGCACGACGTTGTATTACGAAGCCAAGAAAAGAGCCGATGATAACAATCAGGGCCACTGAACCAATCGTCAAAATCGTACTGTTTTTTAATGCCAATAACACTCGCCTATCGCGGAATTCGATCACTTCCTTAATGTTTTCTTTGAGTAGAAACTTTTCGGGCAGTGTGAACTCCAAAAGTGCAGATTCTGATTGTGATTTAGCCGCTGTCAGCACGATAAAGACAAAAGGCACAATAAAGATGATGCTAAACACCACCATCACCACAGAATCTAACCATAAAATGCCAATAAGCTTTCGGAGTGTCATAATTCCAATTCCAATCGGTTAAAGATACGTGTCATCGGATACACGAGAATCATGATAAGAACAAGCAGCACAACATTCCCCGCGGATGATAAGCCATAGAAGCCAGCTTGGTACTGCTTGTAAACGACCGATGTCAGCACATCGGATGCGAAGCCCGGACCGCCCCGTGTCATTGTCCAGATCAGATCGAAGGTACGCAGCCCGCCGATGAAGGACAGCAGAATGACGGTAAAAGTCGCGTTGCGTGACAACGGCAGAATGACATGACGAAACTTGATCCAGGTTTCACCCTCGAGCTTTGCAGCGTCGAAATAATCGAGTGGGATTGAGGAAATGCCCGCAATGAATATCAGCGTCGCAATGCCGACTCCCTTCCACACATCAACGATCACCACTGAATAGATGGCGAGGTCAGGATCACCTAACCAATTGGGCTGTGGAAGTCCCCAATATTCTAAGGCTTCATTGATAAGTCCAGTGGACGGTTGCATCAGGGTGGCAAAGGTAATGCCTACCGCTACAGCACTGATCAATACAGGCAAAAAAATGATGCTGCGAAAAAATGTGCGGAGGCGTACACCAAATGTGAGCAGCATAGCAAGAGGCAGGGAAATAATAACTTTAAGTCCACTCGTTAACACTGCATAGATGATTGTGTTTTGAAGACCAGACTTAAGCTGCGGGTCATCAAAAAATTCTTTGTAGTTATCCAGACCAATATAAGTCGAGTCAAAAAGTGTCCAGCGTGTCAAACTGAAGTAAAAGGCAAGTGCTGTTGGCACCAAAAAGAACACCGTAAATATAATTAACCCCGGCATATAAAACCAATTAGAGTACATTTGTTTGATGACTTGTGGTTGATTGTTTTGTTTCATTATATAATCACACTTTCGCTTAGCAGGTGCTGGGCTTCCGGGTCACTGGGCTGGATCTTAGCCATCCAGCCCAGCGAGAAAAAGGAACAAAGAAACTCAAAGAGGTTTAATCCCAGCCCGGAAGTCCTAACTGCTGAGCCTGTCTTTCAACATCACGATCATAATCCTCGGCTGCTTGTTCTGCGTCCATCTGACCCGTTCCAACTGCAACGCAAATTTGCTCAAGGTTCGGTCCCTTGATGGGTGACAGGAATTCCAGTGCGGGGTAGGAATTGCCCGATTCGATATACGCTGCGAGGTCTTTTACCGCAGGCAGAACGCTATCCGGCAGTGTTGCGCCTTTAATCATATAGGGACCAGTAGGAGCAATCTCTGCGGTGAGTACCTCTGTACCTTCGATTGAGGCAATGAAGCTCAAGAAATCGAGGGCAACCTCACGTTTTTCACCTTCTGTGGTTTGTGGGATATAGGTTGCGGGCGGCATCCAGATGGTTACACCATTTGCTTCGGCATCGGTGCCGGGTTGCGCGAAGAAGCCAATATCGTTGACCTGATCGGGGAAGTTGGCTTCGATAGTGGACAGTGCGAATGTCAACATGGGGTAGTGTGCCACTTCACCGTTTGCCAACAGTGCTAATCCGGGTTCAAAGAGGGTTGTAGCATAGTCCTCCTGCCACCAATCTTCTTCATAGCCCTGTTGCAGATAAGCAAAACCTGCGGCAGCGGCTGGTGTATCCGAATGGGTCGCTTCGTGGTTGGTGTATGCTTCAGCAAAGCCGGGCACGGCTTGTTCGACATTATAATAATCCGCAAGCACGAACAACTGTGAAGTCCATGTATCTCCAAAGGTAGCCAGTACCGGAGCGATGCCTGCTTCTTTGATGGCTTCGTTATTCGCCACGAATTCATCCCATGTTTTTGGCACACTGAGACCCAGTTCTTCATAGACTTTTTTGTTGTAGAGAATACCGCCGCCCATTGCTGTGCCAGTAGGAACGCCAAAAATCGCATCACCTTGTGATACCGTAGGCAGGAACGACTCAACAATATTCTCAATAAATGGCTGATCCGATAGGTCAACAAGGGTTTGGGCTGGATTCAAGGCTTGCAGGAGCGAACCGGAGTTATACCAGAAAACATCGGTCATATCACCAGTAGCCAGACGTGTTTTGACAATATTGTCACCTTCAGTACCACCCGGACGCAATTCAACGACAATCTCGACGTTTGGGTGCTGCGCCATGTATGCTTCGGCGAGTGCCGTTGCCATCCCTGAGTTGGCTTGACTGTCATCAACAAGATAGGTCAACGTGATGGTATCTTGTGCCATCGCAGTTGATGCTATCGGTATAGCGATCAGCACTAACACGAGCACAAGAATAAATGATTTTCTCAACATCTAGTTTTTTCCTTTAGACTAATATTTCATTTCGGACAATTGGGTGAACAGCTTATCCTGTAAACAAAATTTTTGTTCTTAGCAATCCTTTCTACCAGGTTGACACGTTTAATTTTTAGAATCTTAAACGGGTGCAGGACCCGTGGACTCTCGAATGTGAAGTTCCCCGCCACCGACGATGACCTCTTGTGGTCGGTTTGGATCATTGAGCCGCCTGAGCAAGAGGCGTACCGCATCCCGACCATTTTGTTTGGGATTGCCTGCAACAGTCGTCAAGCGTGGAACAATAAAATCGGTAAAAGGGATGTCGTCGAAACCTGCGATAGATATATCTTCTGGTACACGCAGTCCCATATCAATAGCTGCGCGGATTGCCGCCATTGCCAATAAGTCATTAATGGCTATCAGTGCTGTCGGAGGGTCTGGCTGTTTCAACAGCTCTTGGGCAGCCTGATAGCCATCTTCCATCAACTCCCCACAGTGATAAACGAGCGTTTCATCATAGGGTAATCCTGCTGTTTCCAATGCCTCTTGATAAGCATGAAGACGGTCAAAGCCCTGTGCAGGAACGGTGACGCCATAGATAAAGCCAATGCGTTTGTGTCCAAGCTCAAACAAGTGAGACATTAAAGCCTGGGTTCCAGCCCCATAATCTTGATGAACGTAGTCAAACTCGGAAGTAGTACCAGAAATCTCGACGATGGGATGTTCAGAGTTGCGAAGCTGATTCTTCACCTGTTCAGTAAGCAGTTTAAAACCAATTAACATAATCATTCCATCAACACGCTGTTCGGCGAGTTCCTTGACGCTCTGGTTCTCCTGTTCGGGAGTAAGGGAATTGTGGGCTAAAAGTAGACTATAGCCAGAAGCCTCCGCTTCCTCAGAAATCCCTCTGAGAATTTGCCAGAAAAATGGGTTTTCGTAGATAGGGAGGAGGACGCCAATCGTCTTGGTATCCCCACTCCGAAGCGATTGCGCCCGCGCATCAACTTTATAATCTAATTCCTCAATGGCGTTCAAAACCCGCTGACGTGTTTCCTCCGAGATAGGCACTCTTCCATTTGCCTGGTCGTTCAGCACATAAGAGACTGTAGCACGGGAGACACCCGCTAAACGGGCAACATCAGCTTGGGTGGGACGTTTCATGTCATATCCTAAAAGTCACAAATAAATCTATACTACGCATTGACACGACTCAGCTTACTCGTGTAAATTGAGTGTAACAAAGTATTCAAACGGTTGTCAAGATTTCAAAAACTATCTTTATGAGGAGACTCGATTAATGACCTTCATCACCAATCTCATTTGCGAATATCGCACGAATCCACTAGGGATCGATGTAGTGCAGCCTCGATTAAGCTGGCAGATGCAAACAAATCGATATGGCGCACGGCAGCAGGCGTATCGCATCCTCGCATCCAGCCAGCTTGAACAATTACAGCAAGGGATTGGTGATGTGTGGGACAGTGGCAAAGTCGAGTCCGATCAATCGGTACAGGTGGTCTATGAGGGACAGCCCTTACAATCACGCCAGCGAGTCTATTGGAAGGTAACTGTGTGGGACGAAACCAATACCGCCCATCAAAGTGACGGTGCTTGGTTTGAAATGGGCTTGCTGCAAAAGGATGATTGGGGGGCGCAGTGGATAGGCTCGGCTTTGGTAGGCGGAGCGTATAGCACCATTCCAGCCCCCTATCTGCGAAAAACGTTTACCCTTTCTGGTGAGGTCAAGTCAGCGCGATTATATATTACGGCGCTGGGTTTATACGAATGCTCAATTAATGGACAACCTGTGGGTGATGACGTATTTACTCCTGGTTGGACAGATTACCATCAGCGGGTTCAATATCAGGTTTATGATGTTACCTCTCTACTCCAATCGGGTGATAATGCTATTGGCGCTATCCTGGGGGATGGATGGGCGGTAGGGCACGTAGGCTGGGGAAAGCGACAGCAATATTTTGACCGCCCGCGACTTTTGGCTCAATTGGAAATCACCCTAACTGATGGAACCAACCATCGCATTATCACTAACAGTTCATGGCGGTATCGGGTTGGCGCATTACTAGAGAACGACTTTCAAATGGGCGAGGCATACGATGCTCGACTAGAAATGCCCAACTGGAATACTGCCAACTTTGATGATAGCAACTGGCAGCCTGTTGAAATTTTCGATGCTCCTAACAGCGTCTTGGCAGCGACCAATGCTCCCATGGTCAAACGGATGAGTGAATTGAAGCCCATTGCTGAACCGGTGTATGTAGGGACATTTGATCGCAGCAGCTACATCTTCGATCTGGGACAGAACATGGTCGGGTGGGTGCGATTCAAAGGGACTGCGCCAGCCGGAACAACGATTACACTCCGTTTTGCTGAGGTACTGAATGAAGATGGCTCACTCTATACAGATAACTTACGTAAGGCTCGCGCCACCGATCATTACACCTTTAAGGGAGAGGGCATAGAAGTATGGGAACCCAAGTTTACTTTTCATGGCTTCCGTTACGTGGAATTATCTGACTATCCCGGTGAGATAACCGAGGATACTGTCACAGGAATTGTTCTGTATTCCCAGATGGCTACAACGGGACACTTTGAATGCTCTGACCCGCTTATCAACCAATTGCAAAGCAATATCCAATGGGGGCAAAAAGGTAACTTTATTGACGTGCCAACGGATTGCCCCCAGCGTGATGAACGGCTTGGCTGGACAGGGGATATTCAGGTTTTTGCCAGAACTGCTGCATTCAATATGAATGTTGCCAGCTTCATGACAAAATGGGCGCAGGATGTTGCTGATGCCCAGAGTCCAAAGGGTGAAATCCCCCCTATTGTCCCCAAGCTAAAAACACAGTTCATGGATGATGGCGGTCCTGCTTGGGCGGATGCTGTGATTATCTGTCCTTGGACAATATACCTAAGCTATGGGGATAAACGCATTCTTGAAAGTAATTATGCGACAATGACACGCTTTATGGATTTTGTGATTAACACCAGCCCTGACTATATACGGTGTGCGCCAGATTATGATGGTTGGCGGGGTTTTGGCGATTGGTTATCCATCAATGCGGATACCCCACATGACCTGATAGGCACGGCGTTTTTGGCATATGATGCCTGCCTGATGGCGAATATCGCCGAAATCTTGGGCAAGGCTGAAGACGTTGTTCGCTACCAGCGCTTATTTGAGGAGGTAAAAGCGGCTTTTGGCACACGCTATCTGATTGGTAGTGAGGCCATTGCCACAGCACCCGCCCTGCTCAGTAATGTGGCTGCCCATGCGGATGCCATTTCGCGTGGTAATTTGCAAGTCGTGGATTATGGTGTTATCAATTCAGAAGTTTTTAATACCAAGTTGTTTTTACCCACTCAGACAGCCTATGTCCTAGCCCTCCATTTTGATCTGCTCCCCGATCATTTGCGTCCTATTGCCGTTGAGGAATTAGTGGCTGATATTGAGCGGCGTGGGATGCACCTTTCCACAGGTTTTGTAGGCTCCCCCTATTTGAACCATGTACTCAGCCAAAATGGTCGTTTAGAGGTTGCCTATGAGTTATTAAAGCAGACAAGCTGGCCCTCCTGGCTTTATGCAGTAACACAAGGGGCGACTACTATTTGGGAACGCTGGGATGCTTGGACGGAGGATAACGGCTTCCAGACCCCTCAAATGAACTCCTTTAACCACTATGCCTATGGTGCTATTGGCGCATGGCTCTATAACACAATAGCGGGTATCGAAGTTGACGAGAGAAACCCGGGTTACAAGCATGTCATCATTCGACCCCAACCGGGTGGTGGTTTGACCTCAGCTTCGGCTGAGCTTCAGACCCTTTATGGGAAACTGAGGTCTGCTTGGAAAATTGAAAACAACACCTTTTCCTTGGCGTTGGTTGTTCCACCCAATTCAAGCGCAACCGTTTACTTGCCTGCCTTTAACCAACAGAAGGTTACCCTCAATGGTGAGTCTACTGCCAAACCTGTTTATGAGCTTGATGCGGGCGATTATCACTTCACTATTACCTAAATTTAGCGCGTTGAACACCAGATGTTCAGTGTTATGGGAGTTTTTTATGTCCAAAAAGGCCGCTGATTTATTAGCCGCGTTAACCCTCGAAGAAAAGGCATTGTTATGCACAGGTGCTACCCCATGGCTGACCGTTACCGTTGAACGATTGGGGCTAAACTCTATTACTGTAACCGATGGACCCCATGGTCTCCGTCGTTTGGTGGATATAGAAAGAATGCGTTCAGAAAGTTATCCCGCTACCTGCTTTCCAGTTGCAGCCGCCCTTTCCGCTTCTTGGAATGTTGATCTCTTACATGAGATGGGACAAAGATGGGTATTGATGCCCTCAAATTCTTCAAGGATGTACCGCTAGTGAATCTGCTACGGTTTCAAGGTCGTGATTTGGCTGCCCCACCCCAACAAATGGTTGATGATATGTTGGAAAAGTTAGTACTACAGCCGCAGAAAGAGGTTTAGAATAGGCCATCGATGAATCGTGTCATGAGGCGTTGGGGAATGTGACCCCGGCGGATGTGTTTTTCGGACGCGCAGCGCAGATTGAAGCTGAGCGGGCAACCGTTAAACGGCGAACCCTGGCCCTGCGCCGCACCCAGCATTTGCTGGCACATGCAACCGCCTTAAGAAAGCGGGCATAATAGGGCAAAATGTCTCTTAGCAAAATGCCTTGCTTGTCTCATTTCTTTTGACGACGTACACTTTATGTGCGGGTTTGCTCGTCACTTCGCCAGATTCGAGTGGTACAGTCCCTCCCGCCGCAGCAGCGCACCCTCTTCGCCCTACTCGCACTGAGCTACTTCTTCGACGATCTGGCACGTGGTTGTTCTTCCGTTGCTGGGCACTTGCCACTGCTGGCTGACATCGTGCTTTGTCCTTTTCTCCGCCCCACATTCTACTCTAAACTTTGGGACAGGGCTGCTGCATCCATTCTGGCACAGCAGGGAACGGGTGTCCTCACAAGCGTTTTAAGATCCTTTGATAAGTTTGAACTAATTGACTGGCAATACACTGCACATCCAAGTGTTTTACCATTTCACGCCCGTTAGAGCGTTTACGTTCAAGCAAAACCCTCACCAAAGCGTCACCAAGGGCGGCAGCATCTCGTGGAACGATTTCGGTGGGAAAAACACCTGTTAGCTGCTTAACTACATCTCCTGCTTCTACTGTAACCACAGGTAAGTTACAAGCCATAGCTTCTTTCGTTACATTAGGTGAGCCCTCTTTATAGCTAGCGAGAACAAGACAGTCAGCCGCGTTCATAAATAGAGGCATTTGCTCGAAAGGAATGTCCCCTTTTGCCACCACCAGCCGAATATTTTGCAAGGTGCGGCTGGCATATTCAACGGCAGCTTCAACCAGCCCTATCCCCTTGTGCTGGGGCGAAGCTCCGGCATAAAAAAAGACAACTCGCTCATCTATTCCCCAACCAATCTGCGATCTTGCTGCCTCATAACTCTGCAACTGGAAAACTGTCAGGTCAACACCAGAAGGAATCACTGACACCTTGCCCCACCATAAACGGTGTGCAAGTTCTTCTGAAACGCAAATGAGGTGGCTTGCACGTAAAGCAGCCAACTGAGAAAGCAGATACCCTGCCCACCACCGTGTTTGATTCATTCCAACTGCGGGGTTCAAGTCACTGCCCCGATAGGTGATAACCAGTGGCACTTGGGTCGAAACCGCACAGAAAAACGCAGTCATTGTACCAAATTGGGCATGTATAAGGTGTGGCTGAAACGTTTGAATAAGTCGGCGAAGGCGTTTTAGCTCTTTAAGCAAGATTATAGGAGAAGTCCGTGAAGCCAAATAAAAAGTTTCTACCTCAACAGAAGGCATCTGCCCGACCCAATAGGCTTCCTGTTTGGCAAATTTCATGGAATATCCATCTGGATCACCCGGAATGACGTACAAAATTCGCATTATCTTCGGTTCGTCCATCGTGCTGCATCCAGGTAAAATGAAAAGATGAAAAAGAGGACGCTTGCCTGAACCAGTGATTTAACTGTCCCAGCAAGAGGTGCACGGTGCATGGTCAGAAGAATATAAAATCCCCACACCCAGTAAAAACTCAGCCAAAAATCATTTGAAAAGTACCAGAAAATCCGGCGGATACCTTTCCACAAATAACCCCAGAAAAGTCCTATGAGAAAATATTGGAGCAGCACCCCCAACCATGAAAAATTTAGATAAGCCTCCGCCAAAAGGGAGTATCCAAAGCCTTGTCCTGGCTGCCATCGAGGAATCATCTCCTGGGCAAAGATCACAGACAAATCTAAAGGGCGTTCTGCCCAAAGAAAACGCGGAATTAGCAGATAAAAACTATCCAAATACGTTTCTCCAAAACGCAAAGGGGAGGGACGTTGGGTGACAGTAACAAGCGAAACAAAAGGGCCAGCCGGGTCAAAATTCAATAAACTGTATCGGATATTAGCCAACGTCTCTGGGTTCAGTTGTCCAGCGCGAAAACTGGAAAAAAGCATAAATAAGATAGATGTAACCAAGACCGCCAGGAAAATTTGGGGTAGCAACTGTGCTTGATACAGTTTGCGTTTTGCATAAGGTGCTCCCAATGCTAACAAAGTCAGCAGCAGCGGGTCCTTATTTGAACTATACAGCCCCCAGCCCAGAGCAAGCCCCAGCAGAAGAAAACCCAGAAACGATGCCATCAACCCTGAACGAATAAGGAGCGCTCCGCCTACAATGACAGCCGCGAAATAAGCAAAGGTAGTCACTACGGCATAAAGCGAGTCCAAATAGCTAATTGTGTAATTGCCTTCATAAGTTGACGAAAGTACAAATTGAGGATAAAAGCCTAATGGAAGCGCAATTAAGCAAATCATTAATAAAAAAAATACGCTGTTAGGAATAACGCGCTGTCTTACCTGCTGTTCACTTAGCCTTCCAAGAGGGTTAAATCCCGATAACCTGTAGCCAATAGTAAATGCCAAGAATGCGATAATCCCAGCAACAACGATTTTAATAAGCTGTCGAGAAGAGGTCTGGAGGGTTAGAAGGCTAATAGAAAACGTATCCGTTTGAGTCACATAAAGTTCGATTGGGAGTGCAATATAATACAGAAAACACCCCACCCCCCATATCACAATGGTTGAATAATACCCCTCCTTTTTAGAAAAAGAATACACTGCTCCCCCAAACAACAAAAGATAGAGGAGAATAAGTGTTATTGGAATTAACAAAAAATCATAATAATAAACCAATTGAATATAAACAACCGAAGAAAATATACTGATAAAACCAATCAAAGCAGAGATTTTTAGCTCTCTCGATTCCAAAATGGACATTACTTTTCGACCATCCTCACTTTGTGATATCTTAGTGCTAAATTCTCTGCAAGGATACTAAGATGACCTATCCATCTGCCAAACGCATTATTGATTTTACCCTAGCGTTGGGTGGGTTAACCATTTTATCTCCTATGCTTATCGTGGTTGCGCTTTTTATCAAATTGGATACAGCCGGTCCCGTTTTATATCAAGGAAACCGCGTGGGGCTGCACGGAAAGCCGTTCAAAATGATGAAATTTCGGACAATGGTTGTTGGAGCGGATAAGTTAGGTGGATCTTCAACGCCTAACGACGACCCACGTATTACTCGGGTAGGCAAATTTCTTCGGCGTTATAAATTAGATGAACTACCCCAGTTATTAAATGTGCTGCGAGGAGAGATGAGCTTCGTTGGCCCTCGTCCCCAGGTGCAATGGGCAGTGGATTTATATACTGAGGAAGAACGCCGTGTGTTAACAGTTCGGCCCGGTCTCACAGATTATGCCTCACTAAAATTTGCCGACGAGGGGGAGATTTTGAAAGGCAGCACTAATCCTGACAAAGACTACATGGAAAAGATTCATCCTGAAAAGATGCGCTTAGGGTTGGAATATATTGAAAAACAATCCTTATGGACAGATTTGCATATTATATTACAGACTATAAGAACCTTGATTGCGGAATTGTAACGTGGTGTCATGTGGTTCTGGTAGAATCCATCCGGAACCCGCCAGCGCGAACGATATTTAAACAGAAAAGAGAGGGATTTTTAACTTTGCCCTCCCCTCAACTTGTATGATAGGTTGACAGCTTGCGTCTCATCTATCATCATTTAAAGCAATAAGACTGCGCCTCAAATAATGGTTAAAAAGTTGTCTTTCGACCAAGTTCTCGTTCCCTCCCAACGCCTCGGTTTTAACGAGGTTTTTCATCTGCTTTGCTTTTATTCGACATTCGATCTGCTGAAGGGAAAGTAGTAGTAATGATTTTCATACCGCAACGGCTTGTTGTCGAAGGAAAATCTTTTGAACAGACATATAAACCAGTGCTGGATTTTAGCGGCTGGAAAATCGCTCTGTCACCGGACGTGCATATCATTATTGTGGATAGCAGCGAAACCAGTGTTGAAACCACTGACTACGCTGAGCTTTCCCCTGAATTGGTGAGCGCCGTCAAGGTCAGATTCACGGTGAAAGGGTGAGCATGACTCTCTGGAATAATGACGAAGCGCTTTTCGCCCTCGCCAGACGTGAATTGTTTACCGCTGTTGTCGGGGACATCATGGACAAAATGGGGCTGCGGCACCAGTTCCTGCCCCCCTACCTGAAACCGCTGCATGATGAAATGGTTGTCATCGGGCGGGCCATGCCGGTTCTGGAAGCAGATGTATTTGATGAGCAGCCTCCAAACAGCGCAAATGCCTTGATGGCGAAACCCTTCGGACTGCTGTTTGAAGCGCTGGATGCCCTGAAACCCAATGATGTGTATATCTGTTCAGGGGCGTCACCAAATTATGCGTTGTGGGGCGGCCTGATGTCCACGCGTGCTATCCGACTCCAGGCCGCTGGTGCGGTCTTAGATGGCTACGCAAGAGATACCCGCGAAATTCTCCATTTAAAATTCCCCACTTTTTGCCAGGGGCGCTACGCGCAGGATCAGGGCCCTCGCGGCAAAGTCATTGACTTTAATATCCCTATCGAGTTTGGGGGGGTGCGTGTTGCCCCCGGTGACATCGTATTTGGTGATCTGGACGGTGTCTGCGTCATCCCAAGAGCCGCTGAGGAAGAAGCATTTCATGGCGCACTGGACAAAGTACGCGGAGAAAAACACGTGCGCCAGGCATTGGAGGCAGGCATGAGCGCTGTCGAAGCCTTTGCAAAGTTTGGGATCATGTAATGACGAAGATCACCAGAATTTCGACGCACAGTACAGGCAAATGTTTCTTCGCCCCGAGACTGCCTTCCATCATCGCCGAAATCCTGGTCGAAAAGATGCGATGGGCTGCTTCCGGTACGGGTTCCACTGCGGGTAACATCTGGAATCCATCACTGGGAACGAAGCCGCATTATAGGACTTAAAAGGCAAGTACCCAGGCTTTTACCTATCTGGCAACTTCTCGGCGGCAAATTTCGGGAGGAGGTGCGGTATTGGGTGCAGCCTGCGGGCTAACGGCAATCAGGAAACGCAGACTGCCCCGATGGATCATAATTCGTGACAGGGTTATTTGTCGCGTAGGTATCCCGCGATAAGAAGCGGCCATCAGAGGGGTCATAATATTGGGCACGCAGGCTGTACAGCCCGGCGACCTCATCGTACTGCTGACCTGATCCAGCATACGGATCGTGACAGCCAATACACTGCCGATGATTATCTGACGCTGCTGAAGAAACATGGCATTCAGGTCAGCATGAGTGGTAAGGCTGATCCCTAGAACAAGGCTATGATCGAAAGTTTCTTCAGCACCCTGCGGGCGGCTCGAACAGCAGGGTTCGAGTTCATTGAAGTGTTTTACTATCGACAGCGCTTACATTTGTCGCTGGGCTACCGCAGACCGCTGGCCTATGAAGCCGACTATTTATCCTGAAGGTGTCTCTTATTCACCCTCCACCAAATCGGGCCAAGACCAAAAATCCCGATACCGGCGACGATAGACAATATTCCTAAGACAAACAGGCTGGCCACAAAAGCGCTTAAAATCTGATACGAATTCCCATCGAACAGGATGACAGGCATACTGAGACATAAATAAATTAGCAATGCAGCACCCAGGTTGATACTGTTTACCGGGCGGTAATAATAAGCGTCTAAAACGTCACGGAGCGCTAAATAAATTGAATAAGGCGGAAAAGCTATGGCGATAATCCTTACGAATAAAATGGTTTCTTCCAATCTTTCTCCCAGATAAAATTGGAGGACCTGGTCAGCAAATAACTCCAAAAAGAGTGTCCCTGCTATCCCTACTGCCAAAACAAAAATCATGAGTTTAATTAGCAGCTTTCGCAAGCGTTTGATTTCACCTTTTCCTAGCAGCTCACTCGAGTAGGGAAAAATCACATTACTGACCGGTGCAAAAGCCGTCCCCAATATATTTAAAACAGAGATAGCAAAGGCAACCTGCCCTGCTATTTCAACCCCTTGAGCATGACTGCTAAAAGTGGCGGGTAAGGCAAACAGCACCCCAAAAAAGAAAGTCCCCGGCACACGTCCAATTCCATAACCTAACAGTTCCTGGGTAGTTTGCCTATCCATAGCGTGAAGCTGGATTTCGTACAGAAGGATATGACTAATAATACCTATTTCGAAGATAAGCATAAACGCGCCAAGCGCCAATAAACCTTTCTCCACCGAATACGAAAATAGCCCAAAGGCTGCAATAGGCAGAAAACCGATAGTCAGGACTTGCCATAGGCTGGCTAACCGGATGCGAAGCATTCCTATCAGATAGCCTTGAATAACAGCATGGAGAGACAAAGCGAGCAGATTAATTGCGATTGGCAGGATAAGGGGTTGGTAATTGGGGTTATCAAAAAACAGCAGGCTGAAAGTATCATCAAATATTATAAGAATAATAAAAGCACTGATGCTGGTGAATAGCATGATCACCAGTCCACTCAGGAAATAACGGCTGCGTGTGGTTATTTCTATCCGCGCCTGGTGATAGGCCAGATAGCGCTTCAAGGATATGCCCAGCCCCACAAACACAATTGGGATAATAAGGGAAAGAATACGCCGTGTAAGAGCATATTCAGCAAACCCTTCCGTTCCCCACAAGTGTTTTGCCAATCGGAAGAGAAAAAGAGTGCTGAACAGCGTAATCACTTCCGAACTAAGTGAAAAAAAATAGTCCTGCCGCATTTTTAGCTACACAAAACAGCTTCTAAGCGATTGGCTAACAGGGCAATATCATGATATTGCTTGAGGTAACGCAGCCCATTTTGACCTAAGGCCGCTCTTTCTTCTGGGGTTAAGCTCACAAGTCTTTGGATGGCTTCTGCTAGAGACTGCGGGTTTTCCGTAGGAGTGACAAACCCGGCGTTGGCTTCGGCAACAGGATTTCCTGGGGTCAACCCCGCAAACAGGATCGGACGCTGTGAGGCAAGATAAGTTATCAGCTTATTAGTGCTGATGCCATATTCATACAGTTTGAAGTTTCGCATTCCCATGATAAAAGCATCCGCCTGCGCCATTACCCGACTAAGTTCGGATTTTGGGACAACAGGATGAAAATTCACGTTCTCCAGACCCATCCGCCGTACTTTTTCCTCCAGGCGCGGTTTATCTGTCCCATCGCCGACAATGATAAACTGAACAGGAATATGCTTTACAAGGGCGGCTGCTTCAATGATCGTATCAAGATCATTTGACCACACGATACCCCCGGTATACATGATGGTAAAAAGCTCCTGCTTGTGTTTGCCTGCATACGGGGGCAGGTCGTGATAATGAGCCAGATTAGCCCCGTGTGGTATCCAAACCAGTTTTTCATTTGGGATACCGCGTGGATGGGTATAAACATTCAAATAACGATGCAACACGATAATATTAACAGCATGTTGCATTAAAAATTTTTCCAGGGCGTAAAGACTCTTCGCAACCCTGCTTTCAGCAGACAGCTTCCCAAACTCAATTAAGGTTTCAGGCCACAAATCGGTGATTTCAAAATAGAATCTTGCGTGTTTTAGGAGAGAAACGAGATAAGCCAAAAAAGCTGCAAAGGGGTGGACAGTCACGCCAATGATAACATCTGGTTTACCCCTGAAACTCGCCAGCCCAGCGCCTAAGCAATAGGTCAGCATATTCACCACTCGTCGCCAATCATTTTTCTGATATGGGAAAGTTCTTAGCCAGGTAAAACGCACGCCTTGAATCCTTTCGCTACGGTAAAAGTTAAAGTGGTACGTGCGTGTTTCCTGGAACGTATAGTGGCTGAAACTCGCAGCAAAGATGGTGACCTGATGCCCTTTTTTGACCAGTTCGGCTGCTAAATCGAACGTGCGGGTTGCTTGTCGTTCTGGTGGGTCGGCATAGTGATTATAAATCCAAATGTTCAAATGACCCCCTAAAGCCATTTTTCTTTTTGTGGATGTCATTATATACTGTTCGTGATGAAGGGTGTTGAAGCTATTTCAATGAAAAATTTTCGCACATCAGTAGAAATGGAAGTAGGAAAGGCAATTGCCCAGATCTTCCTTGCATCTCCTGACCCTATAGAAACCAAATTGGAGAATTTTCCTAAATATGTCCGTCGTCAGCATCTAAAGCGCTTCTTGGCATTTTATGAGCTGTTTAAATTGGCGTTGCCCGTCAAAGGCTCCATCATGGACTGTGGCGTGTATAAGGGCTTTAGCTTGATGACGTGGGCAAAGTTAAGCACTATTCTGGAGCCAGAAAATCTGACACGGCGCATTTATGGATTTGACACCTTTGAAGGTTTCCCTTCATTTCATGAGAAGGATGTCAACGGGTTTCATGAAACCAAACCCGGTCAATTTGAAACGGACTCCTATTCGGAACTGCAAAAGCTGATTACAGAATATGACCGTGACCGTTTTCTGGGGCACATTGACAAGGTACATCTCGTACCTGGCGATGCTGTTCAGACGATCCCAACCTTCATTGAACAACATCCTCATCTGGTGGTGAGTATCCTGTTTTTGGATTTTGACCTGTACGAACCTACTCGTGTTGCCCTGGAAACCTTTTTACCAAGAATGCCAAAAGGGGCAGTGTTAGCTTTTGATGAACTTGATAATCCGCTCTGGCCTGGTGAAACCCAGGCCTTGATCGATACAGTGGGAATTTCACACTTACGCTTACAACGACTAGAGTGGGATCCTTATATTGGATTTGCAATTCTAGAGTAAGATTATGCAATCTCAAGAATTAACTGCATTTGCTCGGCACTTGCGGCTGCGTGTTCTGAACATGGTTAGCCAAGCGAAAAGTTCCCATATTGGTGGAAATTATTCCATAGCAGAACTAATAGCAGTATTGTATGGAACTATTTTGCGGGTTGACCCCTCTAATCCCCATTGGAAGAACCGTGACCGTTTTATTCTGAGCAAAGGTCATGCTTGTGCTATTTTATATGCCGCTCTTGCAGAAAAAGGCTTCTTTTCACCTGATTTGTTAGATACCTTCTATCAAAATGGGTCTCTATTGATAGGTCATGTCTCTCATCACGTACCCGGAGTCGAAATCTCAACTGGTTCACTGGGGCATGGCCTTCCAATTGGGGTTGGAATGGCGTTGGACGGCAAACGAAGCCACTCTCCGTATCGCGTGTTCGTCCTCATGAGTGATGGGGAGTGTGACACAGGCACAGTTTGGGAAGCCGCTTTATTTGCCCATCATCACCATTTAGATAATTTGACCGTGATTGTGGACTACAATAAGATACAAAGCCTCGATAGAGTTCAAAAAACCCTTGATTTAGAGCCGTTTGTCGACAAATGGCGTGCCTTTGGATGGCAAGTACACGAAATTGATGGGCATGACATTGAGGAAATTCAATCGGCTCTGCTGCAACTCCCCATTATAAATGGATTTCCTAGCTGTATTATTGCCCATACCATCAAAGGTAAAGGGGTTAGTTTCATGGAAAATGAAGTTCTGTGGCATTATCGTTCTCCACAGGGAGAAGAATTCGATGCTGCCTTACAGGAACTTCAATCTATCTGATGAGAACCGCGTTCATCAATACATTGCTGGAGGCCGCTAAGCAAGACGAGCGAATCATGTTGGTAGTTGGCGATTTGGGGTTTGGCGTAACCGCCAGTTTTGCGAATGAATTACCTGGGCAGTACGTTAACGCAGGCATCGCAGAACAGAACATGATCGGGCTAGCGGTTGGGTTAGCCTTAAGCGGCAAAATTGTATTTACTTATTCTATTGCTAATTTCCCCACGATACGCTGTTTGGAGCAGATACGCAACGATGTTTGTTACCACAACGCAAATGTCAAAATTGTGAGCATTGGGGGCGGGCTGTCCTATGGATCATTAGGCATGTCTCATCATGCTGTAGAAGATTTGGCGATTATGCGGATTCTGCCGCATATGACGGTTATTGCGCCGGGTGATCCTGTTGAGACAGCCTTAGCAACGCAAGCGGCGATAAAACACCCCGGCCCGGTTTACCTTCGGCTAGGGCGGGCAAATGAGCCAGTGGTGCATCAAAAAACCTTCAACTTTCAAATTGGGCGGGCTATCCCGGTCTGTACGGGGAAGGATGCAACCCTGATTGTGACAGGCGGCTTGCTCCAAGAAGCAGTGTTAGCCGCCCAGGTATTGAAAACCAATGGTATTGAGGTAGGGGTTATCAGTATGCCTACTCTTAAACCATTAGACGTAGAAGCAGTGCTGGCAGTATCGCAACGGACAGACCGGATTTTTACTTTAGAAGAACACAGTATTCTAGGAGGCTTAGGGGGTGCTGTTGCCGAAATCCTCTTAGAATCAGGGATACGGCTAAAATGCTTTAAACGTCTGGGGCTGAAAGATGCCTACACCACAGTCGCTGGAGAACAGACTTATCTTAAAGAAGTTCATGGACTTGATAGCCAAAGCATCGCACGAGTTATCGAAGCAGTGGTAAAACAAGGTGAAAAATGACCGATTGGACAGTGCGATTTATAGATTATCCTCAACAGTATCAAAAATTGAGAAACGAAATTCTGGAAATAGTGGACACGCTCTTGAGTCGTGGAGATGTGATGCTTCGCCAACAACTTCATGATTTTGAAGCTCACTTCGCAGAATTTGTTGGAACTGAATATGCTATAGGGGTTAGTAACTGCACAGATGCTCTCTATTTGGTTCTAAAAGCAGCAGGCGTTGGTGAAAATGATGAGGTCATTACTGTATCTCATACTTTCGTTGCTACTCTCGCTGCTATTCATCGTGTTGGCGCGACCCCTGTTCTGATAGATATAGGGGATGACCATCTGATAGATGTTGAGTTAATTGAAGCAGCCATTACCCCACGTACCAAAGTCATCATGCCCGTTCAGCTTAATGGGCGAGTTTGTGATATGGAGCGGCTACTTGGTATAGCTGAAAAATATCAATTGCAGGTGATTGAAGACGCGGCACAGGCATTAGGCGGGAAGTATAAAGGGACCAAGGCGGGTGCATTTGGATTAGCAGGATGTTTTAGTTTTTATCCTGCCAAGCTGTTAGGAACGTATGGCGATGCCGGCGCTATTACCACCAACAGCCCTGAATTAACCGAAAAAATTAAACTGCTGCGTAATCACGGACGGCTGCCAGATGGAGATTTAGCTGGATGGTCTTTCAATCATCGAATGGATAATCTCCACGCGGCATGGCTTGACTTAAAGTTGAACTATGTCCCATCATGGATTGAGCGCCGCCGTGAAATTGCTTCTATTTATCATCAATACTTAGGGGATATTTCTGAAGTCGTGCTTCCGCCTGCTCCTATGGAGGAGGATGCTCACTTTGATGTCTTTCAAAATTATGAAATGGAAGCCGAAAATCGGGATGGCTTAAGAAGCTATTTAACTGAGTGTGGCATTGAAACTCTGCTGCCCTGGGGTGGAAAGGCAGTTCACCAATTTCCGTTACTGAACCTTTCTGATATTCAGTTGCCCCGCACGGAAGCAATCCTAGCAAAAGCCCTTATGCTGCCTCTGCACTGCGAATTATCAGATGCACAAGTTCGCTATGTCGCTGACTGTGTTCGGGGTTTTTATGCGCGAAATAGTAGATTTTAGTTCCGTTACTGAAATTCCCGGCAGCAGGGCAACTTCTGAACAGCTTGCCCGGTTATCTCAGCGTTATGATTTTGCTCGCAGCTTCGTGGAAGGAAATCGGGTGCTGGAGGTAGGTTGTGGGGCTGGAATTGGACTTGGCTACCTGAGCCACACAGCGCAACAGGTGGTTGGGGGTGATTATACCCCCGCGCTGTTACAAGTTGCCCAAAAAACCTATCATGCCAAACTGCCGCTTGTGCGGTTGGATGCCCATGCCTTGCCCTTTGCAGCGTACAGCTTCGATGTGATCATCTTGTTTGAGGCTATTTATTATTTAACCGATGCATTCCAATTTGTACAGGATTCTCGTCGGGTATTAGCGCCAGGAGGAATACTTCTTATAGGAACAGTGAACCGTGAATGGGATGGGTTTTCGCCCAGCCCATTCAGCCAATACTACTATTCCCAGGCCGAACTTTTTGAACTCCTCATGGAAGCAGGTTTTAAGAATATCGAACTCTACGGCGGATTTCCCGTGCAGAAGGACAGTATTAAACAACGGCTTATTCAACGGGTGCGGCGTGTATTTGTTACGTGGGGGTTAATGCCAAAAACCCTACAAGGTAGAGCATTTCTTAAACGGCTTGTTTATGGCAAACTCAAACCAATACCTGCCCAATTAACCGAAGTCAGCGCAGATAGTCCTGTTCCACTTGCCAATCCGAATATAGTTTATACTATTCTCTATGCGGTTGCTGAGAATACCCTGTGACCATTCCCATCACAATCCAAAACAGGAGGGCCGGTCGGGAAGCCCATAACGGCATATCAAACAGGGCATTGGCCAAAATCGTGATGTAAGCGGCACAAATAACCGCTGCTACCCAATCTTTATTCAGGGCCGTTTTAACCGCAAGATGGAGCACAGTAAATGCCAAAAGAATATAAATCAGACCTATGGGAATTCCCATTTCGACTATCCAGTGCAGGTAGAGATTATGGGCGTGATCCGTTTTTGTTAGTAAATAATAATCTTCCATGATTTCTGGGGTCGCAGCGGAGGGAATGTATCGGGCATAGATTGGATGCTTTTTGATGGCCGTTGCGTAATTCCCAACGCCAACACCGGTTATAGGCGAATCTTCTACAAGGTATAGACTCCCAATCCATATCCCCAACCGACCTTCAATAGCTCGTTCGGTTTCAAATGAAACCGGGCTGAGTTGATCTCGAATCACAAACCCTACCGGAAGCAAGAGCAGAATCAGAAGCGAGGTGAGCCATAACGAAATATGAATGGAGCGGAATACTACAAAAAAATATACGCCCAAAATAGCTGCAATCAGAGCGGCTTGAGACGATGTTCTGCGTAAGGAAAGCAGAATGAAATAAGCCAAAACCAAACTGATAGTCATAAAAACTATGCGCTGCCAAATTCTTTTTGATTGCATCAATACAGGCATTAGGATAAGAATAGGCGCTAAGTAGCCACCTAAAATGTTCGGATTCGCCTCTACCATGCCGTAGCCCAGCAAAATATCAAGCGCAATTGCCAGCGCAGTCAGTCCTAACGCCAATATCAGCCAGCGCAGAAGCGAAGGATAAAAATAAACTGCATTCGCTACTACACAATAGCTATTAAGCCCCGCCAAAATATAAATGACAAAATGGAGCTGGCTGTGTGAGGGGAAATGCCAAGCTAAGGAAAGGAGTAAGCCGAAACTCGCAAGTAAAATAATAGTTGCCAGTATGCGAGTCTGAAAAATAATCTTTTTAAGATAGTAAAAGCGTAAAATACCCAACATCAGGTAACTAAGAAGTGCAATGAGTCCCCATATCACTGGAGAATTCACGGCTAAACCTGAGAGAATAAGGACTATCCCAAGCTCGTAAACTGCCCATGTTTTTACTTTCAATCGGCTAAAGACATACCTTACACATCTTCGTATCAGGAATCTGCTTCTTTAAGACCGCAATATCATCATAATATAAAATACAGCCATCAGCGGCAGCGGTTTTGTGATGTTTCGCCTAGAGGGTGCGATCATACAAGGTGCTTATTTGAGTAAACGACACTTTCACATAGTTGCATTCTTCTCACAATACGATGGTTTTCTAAAGTTACGAGTCGCTGTCAACCTCCTTAAAGCCTCGTATGGAAGGGACTTAACCCTCCCTATACTCATAAAAGACTACTCCACCTGGGGCGTGTTTGCAAACTATAGCCAGAGCAAGATGGAGGCAATGGTGAGCATGGCCGCGAGCGCAGCATGTACCCCAAAGAGTTCTAGCAGGCAGCCGTAGGGCTGATGGAAACCAGTGGCAAGCCCATCGCGGAACTGGCCCGTGATCTGGGGATCAATAACAAGCCATGAGCTACTCGATCATCGAGACTCAGCGTGAGGTGGCTGGATCGTGGCAGCCAATACACAGCCGATGATTACCTGACGCTGCTGAAGCAGCAGAGCGTTCAGGTCAGCAGGAGCAATAAGGGAGACCCGTATGACAATGCCATGATGGAAAGCTTTTTCAGCACCTTGCGGGCGGAACTGACGGATCTGGAGCAATTCGCCACGCGACAGGCTAACGGCAGTATTCGAGTTTAATGTAGTGTTTTACAATCGTCAGCGGTTACCTTCTATCCGGAAGGGGTCTCTTATCCACCCTCCACCAAGACGGAGCATGACCACACAAGCTCTACACCTATTGTGTTGCTTATGTCTTAAATTATTACCATTCTGTAACCTCAGTGAGCAATGTCATAATCTGATGCTGCTAAACATCACATTTTATTGATAGCATCCATAAACTGTAATATGATTAGTATAATACTACATTATAGAGAAGACGGTATTTCTAAACTCCCAGACATCGGCAAGATACGACGAGATAGCCCATGGTGAGCAAAAAGGCACACTTGACTTTAATCGATCGCTTGCCAGGGACCCGGCACGTCAAGACGCAGCGCAGCAAACGCGTTCAGGTAGATATGTATATTGATTACTTAGGGAGTTTATGGTGTTGTCTGGTATCTGCTTGCGAAGTGGTGTCCTAGACCGAGCAACTATTCACGTTCGCCAATTTTTTCTGCCCGCCATGCTCGATATTACGGTAATAACCGCTGTGTATACGCTTTTGTGCTTCACAGCTTTCTTTGGTTTCACAGGTAACCGTCATGCCTTCTTTCTCATGTACTGTGTATCCCTCACATTGACAATAGCGTGCCTTTTCGGTTTTAAGGTCTATCACCGGATCTGGTCGCAGTCGAGTGGGAACGAGGTCGTGGTGATCATCCAGGCCATGGGCATGGCGACGGTTATGACCCTCGGCTTGGTCATTATTCTCTTTCCAGAGCCTGTGCCGCGTGCCGTTGTGCTGATCGCCCAGAGTCTGTCACTTTTGGGTTTTGTGGTAGTGCGCTACCGTTTGCGATTGATCAGGGGTGCATCTTGGCGTTGGAAGGCAATTTGGCGCCATGAGTTCCCTAAAGTAGCCGAACGGGTGTTGATTATTGGTACCGGATTGGAGGCACAGGGCATTGTCTGGCAGCTTAAGCGGCAGTGCGCCTCTGGGAATAATGACTATGTAATCGTTGGTTTTGTTGACGGCGATCCTCAAAAACAGTCGATGTATGTTGAGGGAGTACCGATCTTGGGCAGGCTTCGTGACATTCCCACCCTCGCCCGAAGGTATCAGATCGATCTTATCATCGTTGCGTTGAACAACGTGTCGGGACCGGACTTTCGCCAGGTACTTTCCTATTGTGAACAAACCAATGCTCGCATTAAAAACGCACCGAATGTGTTTGCCCATCTCAATAGCAAGAATGGATGTGCGCTGCTGCGAGATATACAACCCGAAGATTTGCTTGGGCGGCGAACGGTCACCTGGCATCAAGGGGTTGATAACTCCCCCGTGTCAGAAAAAGTGGTGCTGGTGACCGGTGCAGCCGGCTCGATTGGCTCGGAGCTATGTCGTCATTTGTTGTCACAGAATCCGGTCAAGCTGATTATGCTGGACAACAATGAGAGCGGCCTCCACGACCTGATGATCGAGCTCAGTACCCAAATAGACCCAGCCAGATTGGTTCCGATATTGGCAGATATCACCAATCGGGAGAGGATGGCGCGACTGTTTTCAGCCAATCTCCCTGATGTTGTTTTCCACTCAGCCGCCTACAAGCATGTTCCTCTGTTGCAGGATCATCCGATCGAAGCAGCACGAGTCAACATCGGGGGCACGCGGAACGTTGCGGAACTCTCATGCCAGTTTGGGGTGGAGCGCTTTGTCCTGATCTCAACTGACAAAGCAGTGGCCCCGCAGAGCGTCATGGGTGCGAGCAAGCGCCTGTGTGAATTACTCATTTCTGCTTTAGCTCAACAAAATACTCACAACACCCTCCTCACAGCAGTGCGATTTGGCAATGTTCTTGGAAGCCGAGGTAGTGTTGTCCCTATTTTTGAGCGTCAGATTGATATGGGGGGACCTGTCACCGTGACAGATGTGGAAATGACCCGTTACTTTATGAGTATCCCTGAGGCCGCTCATCTTGTTATCCAGGCGGCTTGCCTGACAGAAGGCAATGAAATCTTCATGCTGCGTATGGGCGATGCAGTGAAGATCATCGATCTCGCAGAACGGATGATTCGTCTGCGTGGGCTGCGCCCTTACATCGACATCCCGATCCAGGTTACTGGCATTCGCCCCGGGGAAAAATTATATGAAGCGCTGCATGAGGAAGCTGAGATCGCGCTTGCGACACCCCATCCGGACATTCTCAAACTGGTTTGTGACCATCACCGCTTTCGCTCAAATAAGTTCATGTTCTGGATTGATGCCTTACTTAAAAATGGGGTTTGCCATGAGGGAGGAAACCCTGTTGCTCTGATGCTGGCGATCATGGAAGCCAGTAAACACTTAGAGCTTGAAACAGCGGTCAGCCTTGCTGCTTAGAAAATTGTGGAAAGGTTCAGATGCTAAAACGCCTATTCGACCTGACCGCCAGCCTTATTGGGCTGCTGCTCTTGTCCCCTCTGTTCGTGGTCATTGCAGTGATGATCTGCTTGAACTCGCGGGGGCCCATTTTTTACTGTTCCCAACGGGTTGGTCGTGGGGGGAAAACCTTCACTCTGTACAAGTTCCGCACGATGGTGGTGGATGCCGACCGGGAAGGCCCCCACATCACACGGGCTGGTGACCCACGAGTTACGGAGGTTGGCCGAATCCTACGGCGTACCAAGTTGGATGAACTTCCCCAACTGCTGAATGTGATTCAAGGTACCATGAGCCTTGTCGGCCCACGCCCCGAAGATCCGCGCTATGTCGCCCTCTATACACCAGAGCAACGAAAAGTCCTGAAAGTCTACCCCGGTATCACCAGCCTGGCCTCCGTTCAATACCGCCATGAAGAAGGACTATTAAGCGCTAATGATTGGGAAGCGCAGTACATCCACGAGCTGATGCCCAAAAAGTTACAACTTGATCTGGAATACGTCCAAAATAATTCGCTGCTGACCGATCTCAAAATCCTGTTGAAAACGCTGGTGGTCATCGTGCGAGGATGAGGTTATCACAGTTTGCTTAGGAGAAATTGTTCATGAATGCTGAGGTTATTGCTGAGTGGTGTTGTAGACAGGGGTATCAGGTAATCCGTACAGAAAGCACCTATTGGTGCAATGAAGGGCTGCGAGTCTTTCAGGCTTTTCCTTGGCATTGGATGATTACCCCTTCTCAGCATGAAGTTTCCCAGTTCCTGCTCCAGCATGGGGCGGTCGGTGTTCGTTATTCTACCCCGGTTAGTGCTCCCTTAGGCTCGATCAGCTACCACACCGTCTATCAAAATGGCACTTATGATCTGCATGATCTCTCTCACCGGGCACGAAATGGGATCAGAAAAGGGCTGCAAAATGTTGTAATAGAGCAGATCCCCTTCGAGCGTCTTGCAGAAGAAGGCTGGGGTCTACTGGCTGAGACTCTAAAACGCCAGCATAGGTCTCATGAGGAAGACTATGACCGGTGGTGCCGCCGATGCAAGGCGTCATCTGACCTGCCGGGATTCGAGGCTTGGGGGGCCATCGCCAGAGGGCGGTTGGTTGCGGCACTGCTGGCGGTCACTTGTGACGACTGCTACACCATGCTCAATCACCAGAGCGCAACCGACTATTTGCCATTCCACGCTAACAATGCTCTGACTTATATCGTAACCCACAATGCGATTAATCGTCCCGGTATTACAAAGGTCTTTTATGGAGTTCAATCCCTCTGTGCATCGGACGAAGTTGACGCCTTCAAAATGAGAATGGGATATACAGCCGTACCTGTGCGCCAGCGCATTCAGTTTCATCCCGGCCTGGTCCCAATCTTAAATCGACACACACACCGATTTACAAAATATCTGGTGAGCCGTTACCCGAATCACACCCGGTTGTCCAAAATTGAAGGCTGCCTGCGTTTCTACCAAAATGGCAAACTTCCTTTAAATCAGCAAGTCTGCCCTCGGCTACTGAAGTCCGACCTAGAGACGGCGACTCTGTCGCAGGCTGCTTAAGAGAAATATGTGGACGCTTTTCAGGAGCAAATTCCCATGGAACCCACAAAATGTCAGATCTACTGCATGAACTCAATGTCCAACGGGCTCGCCTCGGATGTTCACCTGTCTTTTACCGCTCACTTGAAAATCCTGCTGACACGACAACTGGGGCCTGCCCGCAAGCGGGCTATTAAGCACTATGCGAGCCGGATTCTGGATGTCGTTTCGAGACTCTCTGGCAAGAAAAGGGAAATTGCCCCCCTTCCTGTGGATGATGTGCTTCCCTTACGAGCAGGTGATCTGGTTCGCGTGAAATCCCGTGAAGAAATTGAAGCCACCCTCGACCATTTTCATGACCTTAAGGGATTAGTTTTTATGTCGGAAATGTGGCAGTACTGTGATACGCAGCAGCGAGTCTTTAAACCGCTGGTACGTTTCGTTGATGAGCGCGAGCTTCAGGTTAGGAAAGCCAGAGGAATTGTTCTGCTCGAAGGGCTGGTTTGTACGGGCACAGGGGGCTTTGGCCCGTGTGATCGTTCTTGCTTCTTCTTCTGGCGGGAAGAATGGCTCGAAAAAATCGGGTAAACAGGCGCTGCTCCAAAAGAGGTTAAAATAGTCTTATCTTTGGAGCAAAAGGAAAAACTTGAGATTTAACAGTTGGCCTTACTCCGCGCAGTGGCGGTTCATTCTTCTTTGCATGGTCACCGCACTACCGCTTGGCTTTTCGATCTTCCACCAACAGACAGATTTCCAAGACCTGGTTATTTGGGCTAATGAAGGCGGAGATAAAGTCACACGTGACGAATTACGTGCCAGCACTGCCCCCTCAGCCGTCCTGAATAGTGTTTGGGATGGCTCAAGGATTGCTGTATTTGGGGCGCGTAATGAAGTGGTTGCTTTTAACCTTGTGTTAGAAGCCCCACGCCACCCTGTTGAAGTGACAAACATCAGGTTTAATTCGCTGACGGGGGCAGATGGCTTTGTCATCGGATCCGCAGAAAATCACGATCTTTTTGATTGGACAGAACGCAATATTGAACTTTTTTTTGTGGGTTATCTGGAAATACGCGGGCTGAGTACGCTTGGATATGCGGTTTACGATGAACGTCATATTCCAGTGAGATTTCAACGCCCCTGGACCGGTAAGGGACAAGGGTTGGGACGCTGGGAGAATCGTCCCGATCACAATAAGTTCTATCCCGATATTGCCATTCCCTTGGAGCTGGTGCCGGAGTTCGACATTCCCCAAGGGCACAATCAGAGCATCTGGGTTGATGTTTATATCCCTAAAGAGGCGCCTCCCGGACTTTATCGTGGTGCTCTGGTGGTGACTGCCGGAAACAACACCCATGAAATACCCGTCGAACTCACCATTCGTGATTTTACTCTTCCTGATATTCCTGTGTCACAAACGATGGTTTATGTGGGATACCACGACATCAATCTCCGCTATCTTGGCACAGAAGACCCTTTACTGGGCACACCAGATGCAGCTCTATCGCGTCTAATCTTAGATCGGCATTTTATGCTTGCCCACCGGCATCGTCTATCCCTGATTGGCGCGGGAGAATTTGCCGATGACGACACTAAAGCCGCCCCCGCCCCCGAATGGCTCTCTCGACTGGATGGCAGCCTGTTCCAGCCCACAAACGGCTACGATGGGCCTGGGGTAGGTACAGGCAACGGGATTTATTCTATTGGAACATATGGCAACTGGGATTGGCGGAACGATGGCGAGACCGAGATGCACCGGCTGACAGATGCCTGGGTTGAATGGTTCGAAACAACCGCGCCCACTACTGAATTTTTCCTTTACCTGATCGATGAGAGTACAGATTATGCTCAGACAGAGCGTTGGGCACGTTGGATCGAAGAAAATCCGGGCCCTGGATCGCGGCTGATGTCGCTGGCGACTTTATTTCGACTGGATGCAACAGAGTATGTCCCCAGCCTCGATATTCCAGCGATTATTGCAGGGTCTGGTATTCCAGAGAAATGGGCTGCGATTGCTCAAGGGTACATCTCTGCCCCTGACAAAAGATTATACTACTATAACGGTTTTCGTCCCGGATCGGGCAGTTTCACCATTGAGGATGATGGTGTTGCCCTGCGTGAACTTGCCTGGGGGCAATATAAACTATCTATTGATCGTTGGTTCTACTGGGAATCGACGTACTATCATGACATTCATTGTGGGACAGGGCAAACCAATGTCTTCCAATCAGCACGAACGATTGGCTATTCCGGGAATTTTGATCCGATTCTGGGCGAAACAGGATGCTCCTACGGCAACGGTGAGGGTGTTCTGTTTTATCCTGGCACAGACAGCATCTATCCCGGAGAATCTTATGGGGTCGAAGGCCCTTTCGCTAGTCTCCGCCTGAAGTACTGGCGCCGCGGGATTCAAGATGTGGATTATCTGGCGCTGGCGAGCGCCATCGACCCGGTACGGGTCTCGCAGATTGTCCAGGAAATAGTTCCCCGCGCCCTTTGGGAATATGGTGCCGAAGACCCAGATGAGCCAACGTGGATCAGGACAGATATTAGCTGGTCAGCAGACCCCGATGTATGGGAAAACGCGAGGGCTGAACTTGCAGACATCATCGAAAGCGGTCAGTAAACCGTCCAAATCGTATTAGCCCTAATAGAAAACCAAGCCCATACGCTAGATGAAGAATGGTATAGATTAACGGCAGAATGACGACGTACTTCCATCCTCCCCTGCGCCCACTGTACCCGCTCGCTGCCAAATTTACTGCAAGATAGACCCCAATTAATAACAGCCAGAGGCGCAGCAGCCATGGGCTTAACAGTGCCAGTAGCCCGCCCAGCAGCAGTGCGAGTACAAAAAGCGGCGGCACGAACTGGCGCAGACGCATCTGGCCGGGGTGAGCACGGAAAACTAAAACTTTGTACAGGCCATAACGAAAATACTGTTTCCACAGCTTGACCAAAGAGCTACGGCTGTAGTAGTGCGAGCAGATATGTGGACTCATGAGAATTTTGTAACCCATCGCCCTCAGACGATAGTTGTACTCGTCATCTTCTGTGACCGAAAGCTCCTCCCGAAACGGCCCTGCTCGGTCTAACACCTCGCGGCGGTAAGCACCAAAGGCAACAGTGTCAACGAACATGATTCTATCCTGTACAGTACGAAAGGCGGCACCACCTACCCCAAACGGGGTGCTCAATGCCAGGGCAATCGCCTCTCCCACAAACCCCGTTCCAATGGTTTTGATCGGGCCACCAACGACCGCTGCCTCCTCGTGGGCTTGTAAGTGCTTCACACACTGCGAGATATAGTCCGGCGCGATTTCGCAGTGCCCATCCACGAATGTGATGATCTCGCCGCGTGCCTGCCGGATGCCAAGATTCAAGGCACAGGGTCTTGTTTTGCCAGGGTTGTCGATGAGAGAGACTGGAATATCGTGACTGGTAGCACTGAGCATCTGAACAAGCGTGCGAGTATTATCTTCTGACATGCCATCAGCGATAATGACTTCCATAAGGGGGTAATCCTGAGCAAGCACAGAGCCTAGACTTCGCTGGATAAATGCTTCCTCATGACGAACTGGCATGATTACACTGACAAAGGGTTGAACGTCTCCAATTTTATGAGTCATGTTGCAGCTTCCCGCAGTTAAAAGCAGCCAAAGGGTGGAGTTTCAAATATTCCTCTACTACACGCTCCCCAACATGCCTCCAGGAGTACTGTTCTGTCGCCAATTGGCGAGCATGACATCGAGCAGCAGAGAGCTGATGGCGATTGCGAAGAATTTCCCTGAAACACGCAGCGATTGCCTCTGAGTGCGGTGCAGTGCACCAGCCCGCACCTGCTAGCGAGACTTCGTCGCCAATGTTTGTGCCGGGCGTCAGCAGGCAAGGGACTCCGTAAGCAAGCGCTTCCAGAACAGCCATGGGATGCCCTTCAAAGCGGGAGGGGTGGAGAAATAAGTCTGCGTGCCTTAGCACCCAATCTTTTTCTGCACCATAGGTGGGTCCGTGAAGGATGACAACATCCGACAGTTGATGCTGAAAGATATACGCTGTCATTTTCGCTCTGCTTCCTGCGACCTCAGGGCCGTAAAGGTTGATCGTCGCATTGACTTCACGGAGCACATCCTGTGCCAGTCGGCTGGCTTCTAATAATAAATCCAGGCCCTTATGGTGTATATCCAACCGGCCAATAAAAACAAGCTGAAGGGAATCCCGGTCGCCAGCATGATCGCCGCCGTCTATTGTTGGCAGATCAACCCCATTGCCCGCGACAAAAACAGGCCTCCCCCATTTTCTGGTGTCCTGAGCCTCGTTTTCCGATAGACAATGGATAGCGATGGCCCCTTTCACCATCGCATTAAAGAATAGGAAATTGGCGATCCGTTTTTTTCGACGTTTCATGTTTTGTGCCCCCACAGTCAGCCCTCCCCGCGGTGTCATGATGTATGGCGTTCCTCGTTGGCGAAGGCGGTATGCCAGCAGAATGTGTGGGATAACATAGACATCGTTAAAAACTACCAGATCAGGATTGTCAAATGGCGCAGGCAAACGGGTAATGTCCAGTATGTTTCCGTAGTCACGATAGTAAAAAACCGGATAATTTTGCTCTTGGGAAAAGGGTGCTATCGGATTAGTCGTATAAAGTGCAACAGGCATCCCCAGATCATCCAATGCCCGAACCAGTCTGGGAATGGAATGGACAGGCCCCATTGCCAAATCATTACTGATATGAGAGATATGTAAGATTGTCGGTTTCGTCATATTCCAGCCGCTCCTCAACAGGATTCTCTTCGTGGGTTATCAGTATTCAGCCGCGGCTCAGGGCCAACGCGCCAAAAAGATAAATCCACCAGAACACATTTAATGGAGGATCTCTAAAAATAAATAAGTCGAAGAACATCCCAAAGCCAGAGGCGACCACAGCCAGGGAAAACGCACTGAAAGGCACACCCCTTATACTCCGCCTCAGCAGACTCAGCAGCACCCCCCAAAGCGATGTGTAGTACAGTACCCCCACTGCTCCCAGTTCTAAAGCTAACGCCAGGAAGACGGAATGGGGATGATAAAGCATTCTGCCATAGGGTGTGCTTACACCCCGAAACTCGTTTTTCCAGGGTCGAAAAATCTCATCTCTGTAATCAGCTTCCTGCAAGTACCAAACCCAGTAAGCACCATAGCCGGGGCCAAAGAGGTTCTCAATCACCCCTCTATTCTCAATAAGCTGCCACGCAATTTCGTGTGTTTTACTACGCCCCTCACTGGTCGTCGAAAGTAACCGTTCCATCTGTGCGTTGGAAAAGACAAAAGCTCCCGCTGTCGCTGTAAGGACTAAGAAAACGACGCCGGTAACAAGTCGCTGTTTTCCTCTTATCGATAAAATGAGCAATAAAACATACAGACCGAGGAGATATACACCCGCTCGTGATCCCGACCCCAGAATTGTCAATATCAATGCAAATACGATGAGTACCGCGCCCCAGCGGCGGCGAAGTGTCATCTGAATGCCAAAGCCAAGCGCAGGCAGGAGAACAAAGAAACCCGTTGATGAGGCAAACAGAGGGCCTTTGACTCGCGCGATGCCAAATTCTCCTCCTGTGAATGTTTCTGTCCGAAGCCCCAGGGTAAAAAACGACTCCGCACTATAAAGTAAACCTACACCTGCTAAAAGTATCGTAACACGCCATAAAAAGCCCTCAATGACTTCTGGGCTTCGCTTAGAGATCATCATGTACCCCAGGATAAAGGCCGCACCTGCTCCGGCAAGCGCAATCAGCATGGCAACTGCTGCCCGTTCAGTCATTCCACTCCATGTAACGGACAGAGACATATAGAGGAAAATAAATCCGGTGAACATGGGGAGATGATATGCCCAGGCGCTTTGCTCGGTTTTGTGAAAACCGCGTTGTAGAAGCAGGTTCTTTTCCCTGAACATAACATCAAGGAGAAACACGCTATAACAACCTGCTAGTAATAAGGCCAATATTACTCTGCTATTTACAGGGATATCACCAAGAGTCAACCAGGGTGTTTTCGTTGTCGGCAGCAGAGTCCAGATCGCCGCGCCAAACCAGAACGGCAGCTCCCAAAGCAATGCTGTTAGTCCGGTAGGGTTAAAAACCATACTCCTGGCATGGTCAGGATATCCTTGTTTGCGTCCTCTCTGAATAAACATGCCTCTCGCCTGCTTTATTTCAAGTCGGTTGCTCCCGCCGCTGATAGAGTTCCTGGTACTGCTTTTCAAGCGCTCTAACGTTATAGTCAATATTGAACAATGACCTTTGCATGAGGCACAGCGCCTCTGCTCTGGTTACTGATGGGACACTGTTTACCATTGATAAGACCGCTTCCGCCCATGCAACCTCACCCTGGCTCAGTGGCAATGTCTTTACCAGTGCGTTAACGACGATTGCTTCTGTCGGTATTTCCGACGTAGTGAGAATAGGTAAACCGGCGGCTTGAGCCTCAAGCAAAACCAGACCTAATCCTTCAGCCAGTGATGGGAAAACAAACGCATCCATCGCGCCAAGCATCAACGCTGGAACATCGCCCCGATACCCGGTTAGAATAATATGCCCGTTGAGTCCTAAACGGTTTACCTCCTCTCGAATTGCGGGCAGGAGCGGGCCATCACCGATCAGGAGCAGAACTACATTGGAACTCCGCTTTGCTGCTATGGCCATCATGCGGATGAGGAAGCCATGATTTTTCACGCGTGTAAACTGCCCCACATGCCCGATGACAAAAGCATCGGAAGCAATGCCCAGCTCACGCCGAACCGCAGCGGCATCCACCGTGAGGCGGCGAAAAGCGTCTTCTTCGAAGGCCGCCGGAAAAATCCGCCAGCGGGGATCAGCACACCAGTCCGCCCCGAACAAGTCTCTAGCAGCAGACCGGCTCACAGCAAAGCCATCTGTGGCGAACCGCTTTGTCCATTTCACCATATGCCCGTAAAAGACGCGCCTCAGGAGTGAGAGGGATGGTAGTTGCCACGTGTTGTTTACGTGGCAGTGCACAACCCGAACAGGGACCCCCTCCCCTTTAGCAACACGCAAAGCATGACCACTGTGATAATGGGAATGAACATGAACCATATCATATGGTCCGTTCTCACGAAGCACACGCGCTAAAAACCGGGAGTATGCCAGGAGATGGTAATAGGATGGCCCGATAAAAACACGACATCCTAAATCCTGCAATTCAGCATCGTATCTCATAGCGCAGGTGGCAAGGAAATCTAAATGGAAATGCTCCCGATCGATACGGCGGGCGACGTTCATCAGCCAATCTTGAACCCCGCCGCCGGGAATCAGACGGTCAAGCACTTCAAGAATGCGAATAGGCGTCTGTGTCATTTCCCGGTTTTGATCCTCTTCGGATTGCATAAAACACAATGCAAGCGCCACCAATAACTCTCACCACGGCTACAAGGACGAGACAATTTGCCGCCGCCTGTAGCCCTCCGGTCGGAATCATCAGGGCACAGGTCACGAACATCAGAGCCGTCGTGATCGTGAAGAGCGGAAATTGCACTCTGAAGTAGCGGGCTGCGGTCATGGCGTAGCCCAGGAAAGAGGCAATATAATTGATTCCTACGGCGATCATAATCGTGATAAACAGCGTATATCGGGCGTATTCCGGCCCATACAGCAGGGCGAGTATCTCCTTGCCCACCACAGCCGCAACCAGAATACCGCTCGCCCCGATCAGTATGCCGACAACTATCAGCTTGGCCAAGAGATTGGCATACGCGCGGCGATGCCCGGATGCGTAATATTTTGCCATGCGTGGGCTGGCGGACTGTCCTAGCGCGTTGGCAATCGTCGCGCCTGCACGTTCTAGGTAAGCAATTGCCACAAAAATGCCCAGCTCGTAGGCTCCCCAATTCCGCTCTATGAAATAGCGTGGAACACTTGCGCTGAGTGAGATGAGCATGAGCACAAGCCCTAGTGGCAAAGCCAGCCACGCTAACCGAAGCAAAGTTTTGGGATTCCAGTGAGGCTTCAAAAGGCCCCAATCTCCGGGGGAAAGCGCACCGCTGGATGTTCCTTCCAGCGAAGCCAACAACATTCGGCCACTGCGGACATCATAGGTCAGCAGTACCAGTACCCAGGCAAGTACAAGGCCGACCGTTCCCCAGAAAACACGATTCGACAGCAAGACGCCGAGGGTAAGAAAAGCCAGGGACAACACAGCTTTAAGAATCAGAGATCTGGCAATACGATCCATTCGCTCCAGGCGCTGGCAAAGACCATAAAAAACATCACTGGTCGATTCAAAACCCTTTGCTACGCCAACAGCAATAATCACAATAGCTGTCTCATAGCGATAACTACCGAGTGCAAAGGCAGTGATCCCTGTAATGGCGAATATGAGCATGATGAGCCGCAGCCCCAAATAGTCACCGAAACGGTATAACCCCTGCGCGTCAGTAGCCTGGACAGCACGCAAATTTAACTCGGCAAGGATGATAATGGGCGCTGCGATGGCTAATCCGAGCGCAAACTGGCCAACCATCTCAGGGTTACCGATCCTGGCAAGCACAACCAGCATTCCCCATTGACTACCCGTGTAGATGATATTTGCTATGAAAGTCCACGAAAAATTCGCACGGAGCGATAGCCCCTTAATTTCCGGCTCAGATGAAGAAACTAGCATGAGAACTGATCTCTGTAAACGAACCTATGGACTTCTCATTCTCCGAAGAAATCCGCGATTTCTAGCACGGCTTCAATGACATCGTTTACGTCAGAATCCGACATGGTGGGATAGATTGGGAGCGAGATCACTCGCTTGTACTCATGAAACGCTACCGGGAAATCCTGCGGCTTATACCCGTAGGTTTTGCGGTAGTAAGGATGCATGTGCAGGGGGATCCAGTGGACACTAACACCGATGTTTGCGTCCCGCAGGTAGTCGATAAAGGTATTGCGATCAATCCTGAGCGCTTCAAGATTCAACCGAAGGATGTACAGGTGGTAGCAGTGCGTTGTATAAGACGGATATGTTGGGATTTGTAAGGCCGGATGAGCTTTGAATGCCTGGTCATAGCGAGCTGCGATTTCTAATCGCCGACAAGTCATTGCCTCCAACTTCCCAAGCTGTACCAGGCCTAACGCCGCTGCAACATCGGTCATGTTGTACTTGAATCCCGGTGCCATGATTTCGTAGTACCAACTGCCTTCGCGCGTGTAGCGTTTCCAGGCATCTTTGCTGATACCATGCAGCGACATGATACGACACCGATCAGCCCATTGTTTATGGTCAGTTGTGATCATGCCGCCCTCACCGGTTGCCAGTGTTTTCGTGACGTAGAAACTGAATGTCGTGAAGTCGCTTAAAGTGCCAATGCGGCGCCCTTTGTACCATGTTGGCAGTGCATGGGCAGCATCTTCGACGACCGCCAGCCCATACCGCGTAGTAAGTTCGTGAATCGCGCCTAAATCGGCGGACTGCCCGGCCACGTGGACGGGTATAATCGCTTTTGTTCTCGGTGTAACAGCCAGTTTGATCTGCTCCACGTCAATGTTCAGAGTCGTTGGATCAATATCTACTAGGACTGGCTTCGCGTTAAAATAACGAACAACCTCTGCCGTTGCTGCAAAAGTGAATGTTGTGGTGATAACCTCATCACCTGCTTGAATCCCTATCGCCTCAAGCGCAAGATGCATCGCTGCTGTCGCAGAATTCACAGCAATGGCATACTCAACGCCCAGGTACTCGGCAAATTTCTCTTCAAAGGAGTGTGTGCGTGGTCCAGTGGTAAGCCACCCTGATTGAAGAACTGCCTCAACTTCCCTGATCTCCAGCTCCCCAATGCATGGTTTAGCAAACGGTAGAAATTCGTCACGAACTTTACGAAGTTTGCGTGTACGGTGTAGTTGGCTGATCCTATCCATTTTTTCTGTCCGTGATTCAAGATTTAGTTAGAGAATTCATGTTTTGTGGTAGTAGACGGAACGACCAGGGGAAAAATACGGAGCGAACCCGCAAAAGACAAGCGCAATAGAACAACAACAATGAATATCAGGCAGCAGTCCCTATTTAAAGGGGAAATACCTATTTTTGTTATATATTTTACTAATCCTTTTATCGATAATATCATAAGAACAATGTCACCAGTTAAATAATTAAAAAGCTAGTGCATTATAAACAAAATAACCGCCACTGCCTACTCCTTAATATAGCTAAGCATTGCATAACGTTCCAGTGCAATTCCTCATGTTAATTATGAGCAATTGCTCCATAAGCAATGTAAGACTAAGGAATATCGCTTAAATAAAGAGATGGAATTCTTGCTTATAAATGAAATTAGCGATTGATCAGGACAATTCCCGCAAGCGTAATACCAAAATGTTTAATCTGCGCTCGCAGGTCAATCAACGCTTCATAGGGAGTCGTGCCAGAACGCACAATCACGACGACGGGTGTTTGCAGACCGACCGCCAGCACAAAAGCGTCTGAAGTGCTGGATAAAGGAGATGTGTCCATGAGAATAATATGTGCTTTGGTTGCTGTCTCAATGAATTGCAGCCATCGGGCCATCACTTGAGACCCAAAAACACCTGCGGAATCAGCAGGTGCCGGGCCAGCCGCCAGCAGGGAGAGATTCGCAATAGGCGTCACTTGCACACACGAAGCAACAAGCTCTGCGCGATCGGCCTCATCCAAATCAAGCTCCTGTGCCAAAAGCGTACCCAGCCCATTTTCAGCAGGCAAATTGAACATTGTGTGCAGGGATGGCTGATGGAAATTCGCATCAATGAGCAGGACACGAAGACCTGCCTGAGCAATAACAATTCCTAGGCCAGCTATCATGACACTTTTACCATCATTTTCACTGTGGCTTACGAATAGGAATGGGTTTGTTCGCCCCTGGTAAGGAAAAAGCAGCTTTGCCCTCACGGCACGATACGACTCAGTGGCTGCGGAAGCTGAATTGGCAATCAGATCCAGGTGCTTTATCGGCCTGTTAAGATTTTTGATAGGGATCACGCCTATAACAGGTACTTCAAGCAAAGCGGTGGCTTCATGGGGCCTTCGCACGGTGTTGCTCAAATAATCAGAGAGCAAAACGAAAACGCCTGAAGCTATTGCCCCGACAATTGCCCCAAGGATTGACAACGGGAGTCTGCCAAAACCGCTTGGGGATGTTGGTACCGTCGCACGCTCAACAATCGTCAATGAGTTTGTACGTTCCTGGAGGCTCACAATGGTGTTGGAATACTGGGCAATGGTTGAAGAGGCGAGCGTAATTTGTGTAATGAGGACGTTCTGTCGTTCGCGCAGGGCTTCTGTTTCCTGTGCATCCGCTGCATGGGACAGTTCCTCTTCGATTTGATTAAGCTGGTCGCGGGCTGTCCCCACCAGTAGAGACAATTCTCTGATTTCAGAACTTGCCAGATCAACCTGTGCCTGCTGAATAGGTGTCAGGTTTGTGGGACTCCTTGCGATCAACTGAGTAGCGATCATATTTGCCATCTCCGAGGCCCATTCTGGGTCGGTGTATGTTACCGAGATAACCAGCAGTGAAGTCGCAGGAACAACCCGCGCCTCAACAAGATCGTGCAGTTCTTCTGCATTGACCGGGAAATGGCCTTCCTGCGTTGCTGCATCCAGGATTTCATTGGTGGTTGCTAATACCGCATAAGTTTGTGCCAGTTCAACGCCTGCACGAATGTCAAGGGAAGTTGGATTAGGAGATTGGATATATCCCCCAATTGAAACAATTACTTCGGCGCGATAGGTGGGGGATTTTTGGCTTAGGACCAGAAAAACGAGGGAACCAGTGACTAGGGTTGCGGTACTTATAAACCACAGCTTTTGTCTCAGAAGTTGGAAGTATTCATTGATCGTCATAATGGCCAGATAGGAGCCTTGAGATGGATAATATTTTAGATCATACCATAACATGAGCAGAGTAGTGAGGAGACTGCTGTTTGTAGGGTTGGCGATGGTTCCAGACAGAGAGAAACAACTTCACCGCTCGCCGCAGCGCCTTCAGACAGTGAGAGAAATGGCACAGTTCCGCATGGTCCCCCTCCACCCAATCGCCGCCCTGTTCAGCCATGATCCATGTGGCAGCGTAAAGTAAAAACACACCCGCTCCATGATACGATCCGCTTCGTCCAGTGTCAGGATACAGCCCATCAACCAGATAGCGCACGGTGTGTGCAAAATCGATTTTCTTGCGATGAGCGGTCACCAATTCGGCTCGACGAACAGCGCGTCCCACTTTTCTCATCGAAATTGACCACAGGCGGGTGCTGCTGGGAATACGCCCACTTTTCACCTGCCAGGGTTTCAGTGCGTTTTTTTCAGACAGCACCCGGTGGTGCTGGCGCTGATCGCTTCGACCACGCCCTCGGCCACCCGCTGTTCAGCCAGTCGTTAATGCGTCCATCGTTTCTATCCGGTTGGGGGTACACTGCAAGCCAGTGCCGTCAAGTAGGCAATCTGTTATTCACCCAACATCGGTTCATTTTCCAATGCAGCTCCTAGACCACCTTCGGCGTAGCGCACCCGCGGGCGACGCACCGTTTCATCGTCGATAGACAGGCCGGCAGCAATCTCCATCTCGGTTCTACCATGCACAGCTTCACTCCTCTGGCGTTGGCACGCCATTTGTAATATAGGGACTCGGTGACATCATGCACAACTGTTGGCACTCTTTTCTCCACGATGCTTCGGATTTTGGTGTCCAATAATTCCCTCGTTCACAAGATGCTCCGCTGCGAGTTTGTACTTGTATATAAAATCATGACAAATATTATCAAAACCATGACATTTTGGCCAGGAATAATTTTTTTGTATATTTTGGGGTTGTTATTATTGGTTTATAATTCAATAAGGAGCTTTTATTTTTAGTCATAGAGCTAATATTACAATTAGCTAAAGCAGGGTATTATGAAATGTATCAAGTATGGTTATCTACTGCTTAAACTCGCTCTGCTTTCTTTTGTAGTTGTTATAGCCACCTTATTGATGCCTACTCCAACAGAAGCAGGAACTATCACGGTAACAGGAACCTGTACAATTGTTGAGGCAATTACCGCTGCTAATACAGACGCGGCAACTGCCAACTGCCCGGCAGGCAGCGGGAACGATACGATTGTATTAACAGCAAATGTTACGCTGACAGCCGTGAATAATACGACGAATGGCGCGAATGGGCTGCCATCCATAACCTCGAACATCACCATTAGGGGTAATGGATTTACCATTGCGCGTTCAACCGCCGGAGGGACCCCAAATTTCCGCCTCTTTCATATTGCTGCTGGCGGCAACCTGACTCTTGAAAGAGTCATTGTTGATAACGGCATTAGCAGCAATGCACAGGGAGGCGCAATTTATAACCTGGGGACTCTGAACCTTGACAGCAGCATCGTAGACGACAGTCTTGCAGCCGCTCCCAATACAGGGGGAAATGATACCGCTCAGGGGGGTGCTATCTATAACAGCGGCATCCTTAATATCACCTCCACCACAATCAGCGACAGCAATGTCACTGTTGGCGCAGCGGGGGGCGTTGATTCTCCCCAAGGGGGAGGGCTTTACAATGCTGCTTCTGGAACTGTTGTTATGACCAATGCCTTATTTATTAACAACAATGCGAGCAGCAGCGGCAGCGCGGGTGCTGATAATGCGGATGGTGGGGGCATCTATAATGCAGGCTCCTTAACTATTATCAACAGCGCCTTTAATGATAACGACGCCGATGCTGACTCCGGTGATGCCGGGGATGTAGCGCGGGGTGGAGCTATCTATAATACAGGAACACTCACTGTTACAGGCACAACCTTTGATGGCAGTGACCTGGAGGTAGATGGTGGTGGTAATAATGACCAGGCCCTGGGTGTGGCTGTTTATAACAGCGGCACCGCCACCTTTACCAATGTCTCTTTTGCGAATGGGGACGCCAATGCAGACGGGACAGGTACGGGAGATCAAGCCCTGGGAGGCGCGATTTATAACATTACGGGTACCGTTACCCTGGTGAATGCGACGTTCTCAAACAATGATGTCAATGCAGACACTCCGGGCAACAATGGTGATATTGGACGGGGGGGTGGTATTTATAACGCCAGTGGAACGGTCACCATTACCCACGCGACCTTTGACAACAACGATGTAGATGGAGATACCGCCGAAGGTGGCGCTATTTACAACAACGCAGGTGCAACCGTCATCTTTCGCAACAGCATTGCGAACGATTCCTGCCAGGGAGGTGGAACTTATACCCTCCAGGGTGTGAACCGCGCTTTGGCGGGTTCGTGTGGTGGGACTCCGATTAGCGGCATGGGCGGCGCGGGTGATAACGGCGGAGCCACCCTCACATTTGCGATTGATGGCACGAGCAATGCCCTTGATGCAGCCGCTAATGCTTTCTGTCCGGCGACGGATCAGCGTGGGGTTCCACGCGGTTTTAACGGCACAGGCGCGATAGGTGTTCCCCAGGTGGGGGACTGCGATATAGGCGCATTTGAATATATCGGTGGTACCATTACTGGTTTTGTCTGGGAAGACATTAACATGGACGGGACCCAGGATTTACCCACCGAACCGGGTATTGCTGGCGTAACCGTCAACTTAAACGGAACCGTGGTAGCAACAACGACAACCAATAGCAATGGGTTCTTTACGTTCTCAAGTTTAGCAACCGCCACTGGGAATAATTACACTGTTACCGTTGTCGCACCTGCTGGGCATACCTTTACCGCGCAAAACATCGGGGGTAACGAAAACTTCGATAGTGATGTGCTCCCTGCCACCGGTACAACGGCGAACATTGCCCTTTCAACAGCAAATCCTATTCGGGCAAACCTTTCCGACGCGGGGTTGTTCCGCCGAATATCGCTTTCCGGTTTTGTGTACGTTGATCAGAATAACAATGGTATATATGAGACTGAACCTGGGATCAGCGGGGTCACTGTAACCGTCACCGGCACAGATGTTTTGGGCGGTATTGTGAACACCTCTACCACGACTCTTGCCGATGGTTCGTACAGTTTCACCAACCTTAACCCCGGAAATTACACCATCGCAGAAACACAGCCCACAGGATGTTACACTGATGGGATTGACACAATCGGAACGTTGGGCGGAAACAGCAGTGCTAATGATGTTTTCAGCAGCATCCTTGCTGGCTCCGGAGATACTGGCACAGGTTATAATTTTGGCGAGTTAAACGCCTCTCCAACCAACCTGAATCTTACGCTTACCCCCAACACGCTCGATGAGGGCAGCAGTACCACCCTTGACGGTACATTTAACGGAGAGGCATGTGATGCTCATACGGTGACGATTGACTGGGGTGATGGAAGCGCTCCGCAGGTTGTAAATTTGGCTGTTGGCGTTACCACCTTTAGTGCATCCAAGGTTTATGATGACGATAACCCCACCGCGACGCCGTCTGATGTGTATACGGTTCAAGTGACTGTCTCTGATGGTGCTTCTATTCCGCTGACTGGTAGTACCCCTATCACTGTGAATAACGTTGCACCCACGCTGAACAACGTCACCCTGACCCCAGATCCGATTGATGAAAATGGCACGGTCACGCTGGCGGGCGACATTACCGACCCCGGCACCTTAGACACGTTTGTGCTGAGCATCGATTGGGATGGCGCAGCAGGCGCAGGGGCACCGGAGCTGGTCAATCTGGCAGCGGGAAGCACCACCTTCAGCGTGACCCACACCTATCTCGATGACGATCCCACAGCGACTGCTTCCGACAATTACACAGTGGAAGTCATCCTGACCGATGACGACACAGGCACCGCCAATTTCAGCGATACGGTCACCGTGAATAACGTTGCACCCACACTGAGCAACGTCACCCTGACTCCAAATCCAGCGAACGAAAATGGCACGGTCACGCTGGCGGGCGATATTACCGACCCCGGCACCTTAGACACGTTTGTGCTGAGCATCGATTGGGATGGCGCAGCAGGTGCGGGTGCGCCGGAACTGGTCAATCTGGCGGCGGGAAGCACCACCTTCAGTGTCACGCATACCTACCTGGATGATGATCCAACCGCTACGCCATCGGATAATTATCCAGTGGAAGTGATTCTGACCGATGATGATACGGGCAGCAGTACGCAAACCGTCAATCTGACAGTCAACAACGTGGCCCCCACCCTCAGCAATGTCGTGATTACCACGCCGATCAATGAAAATGATACGGTTACCCTGACGGGCGACTTCACTGACCCAGGAACGCTGGACACGTTTGTGTTGAGCATTGACTGGGATGGTGCAGGGGCGGGTGCGCCGGAGCTGGTGAACCTGCCAGCCGGAAGCACTTCCTTTAACGTGACCCATACCTACCTGGATGATGACCCGACAAATACCCCATCTGATACGTTCGGTGTGGTTGTCACCCTGACCGATGATGACACAGGCAGTGATACGGAAACCGTTAATGTGACGGTCAACAACGTGGCCCCCACCCTCAGCAATGTCACGCTCGCACCCGCTGCGGTCAATGAGAATGGCACGGTTACCCTGACGGGTGATCTTGCTGACGTGGGAACGCTGGACACGTTTGTGTTAAGCATCGATTGGGATGGTGCTGGCGCAGGCACGCCAGAGCTGGTCAATCTGCCAGCGGGAACCACCACCTTCAGCGTGACCCATACCTATCTGGATGATGATCCGTCCGGTACAGCTTCGGACAGCTACCAGGTCGAAGTGACTCTGAGCGACGACGACACAGGCAGCGACACGGAAACCGTCAATGTGACGGTTGATAACGTGGCCCCCACCCTCAGTAATGTCACGCTCACCAGTTCTGTCAATGAAAATGGCACAGTCACGCTGGCGGGTGACATTACCGACCCCGGCACCTTAGACACGTTTGTGCTGAGCATCGATTGGGATGGCGCAGCAGGCGCAGGGGCGCCGGAGCTGGTCAATCTGGCGGCGGGAAGCACCACCTTCAGCGTGACGCATACCTATCCGGATGACGATCCAACGGGCACTGCCTCTGACAATTACCCTGTGGAGGTCATTCTGACGGATGATGATACAGGCAGTGATACCTTCAACGGCACAGTGACGGTCAACAACGTGGCCCCGACGGTTAGTAATGTGACCCTGACGCCCGATCCTGTCAATGAAAACGACACGGTCACGCTGGCGGGTGACATCACTGACCCAGGAACCCTGGACACGTTTGTGTTAAGCATCGACTGGGATGGTGCGGGTCCGGGTGCGCCGGAACTGGTCAATCTGGCGGCAGGGGCGACCACCTTCAGTGTCACGCATACCTACCTGGATGACGATCCAACCGCTACGCCGTCGGACAATTATTCAGTAGAAATCACGATCACCGATGATGACACAGGCAGCAGTACGCAAACCGTCAATCTGACAGTCAACAACGTGGCCCCCACCCTCAGTAATGTCGTGATTACCACGCCGATCAATGAAAATGATACGGTTACCCTGACGGGCGACTTCACTGACCCAGGAACGCTGGACACGTTTGTGTTGAGCATTGACTGGGATGGTGCAGGGGCGGGTGCGCCGGAGCTGGTGAACCTGCCAGCCGGAAGCACTTCCTTTAACGTGACCCATACCTACCTGGATGATGACCCGACAAATACCCCATCTGATACGTTCGGTGTGGTTGTCACCCTGACCGATGATGACACAGGCAGTGATACGGAAACCGTTAATGTGACGGTCAACAACGTGGCCCCCACCCTCAGCAATGTCACGCTCGCACCCGCTGCGGTCAATGAGAATGGCACGGTTACCCTGACGGGTGATCTTGCTGACGTGGGAACGCTGGACACGTTTGTGTTAAGCATCGATTGGGATGGTGCTGGCGCAGGCACGCCAGAGCTGGTCAATCTGCCAGCGGGAACCACCACCTTCAGCGTGACCCATACCTATCTGGATGATGATCCGTCCGGTACAGCTTCGGACAGCTACCAGGTCGAAGTGACTCTGAGCGACGACGACACAGGCAGCGACACGGAAACCGTCAATGTGACGGTTGATAACGTGGCCCCCACCCTCAGTAATGTCACGCTCACGCCCAACACCGTTAATGAAAATGGCACAGTCACTTTGACGGGTGACATTACCGACCCCGGCACCTTAGACACGTTTGTGCTGAGTATCGATTGGGATGGCGCAGGGGCGCCGGAGCTGGTCAATCTGGCAGCGGGAACCACCACCTTCAGCGTGACCCACACCTATCCGGATGATGACCCGTCCGGTACAGCTTCGGACAGCTACCAGGTCGATGTCATTCTGAGCGATGATGACACAGGCAGTGATACCTTCAACGGCACAGTGACGGTCAACAACGTGGCCCCAACCCTTAGCAATGTCGCCGTCACCACTCCCGTTGATGAAGGCGGAGTTGCAACCCTCACAGGGGACATTACTGACCCCGGCACCGCCGATACCTTTACCCTGACGATTAATTGGGGTGACGGCGGCCCGGATGAGATTGTCAATCTTCCGGCAGGCAGCACAACATTCAATGTGACACACACATACATTGACGACCATCCAACCACTGGCACGATCTCAGATAACTTCAATATCAGCGTGAGCATTGAGGACGATGATACAGGTTCTGATACCGATGCTGTCCCATTGACCGTCAATAATGCTGCACCAACTTTAACAGTCGTCGGTAATCAGGTGGCGGATACTGATGTCCCGCTCACGCTGACAGACATTGGCACGTTTACCGATCCGGGCTCCGGGGCTAATGAGACATTCACCTACACCATAGATTGGGGTGATTCGACTCCGGTGGATACAGGGACAGCGACGATTGACACCAACACCACCAGCATTACCGGCTCATTCGACGGTACGCATACCTACACCGCCACCGGGACATTTACGGTCACGGTCACTGTGACCGATGACGATGGTGAGTCCGACACACAGACCTTCCAGGTGGCCGTGACCACTTCACTTCCGACGGTAAGCAATCTCGTTGTCAATGACGTGAATGAGAATGGCACGGCGACATTGACGGGTGATGTATCGGATGGTGGTTCAGGTGATGACCTGACGCTGGCGATCAACTGGGGGGATGGCAGTCCTGTTCAGACCGTGCTGCTGCCAAGTGGCACAGTCAGTTTCAGCCTGCCGCACGTGTATCTGGATGACAACCCGACTGGCACGCCATCCGATATTACGACCATTAACCTGACGATCACGGATGAAACGAGCGACAGCAGTACCGCGACCGCCAACCTGACCGTGAGCAACATCGCGCCTACCTTGAGCAATGTCATTTTGACAGGTTCTGTCAGTGAAGGTGGCACGGCAACCCTGACGGGGAATCTGGCGGATATTGGAACCTTGGACACCTTCACCCTGACCATCGACTGGGGTGATACCAGCCCGGCGCAAACCGTCAATCTTCCGGCGGGCAGCACAATCTTCAACGTGACCCATGTGTATCGGGATGACCATCCGGCAAGCGGTACAGGTTCAGATACATTGAATGTAACGGTGACTCTGGCGGATGATGACACGGGCAGTGATACGGAAACAGCCAATATCACGGTCGATAACATTGCGCCAACTCTGACCGTTGTAGGGAACCAGGCAGCCGACGCCAATACACCATTGGCACTGGTCAATATTGGCACGTTTACCGATCCGGGTTCCGGGGCTAATGAGACGTTCACCTACACCATAGATTGGGGTGATTCGACTCCGGTGGACACAGGGACAGCGACGATTGACACCAACACGACCAGCATTACCGGCTCATTCGACGGCACACACACGTACACCGCCACCGGGACATTTACGGTCACGGTCACTTTGACCGATGACGATGGCGGGTCTCACACGCGGAGCTTCAACGTTGTTGTGACAGTCTCGGTCCCAACAGTGAGTAATCTGGTCGTCAATAACGTAAATGAGAACGGCACGGCGACCTTAACAGGGAATGTCAGCGACGGTGGTTCAGGTGATGACCTGACACTGGACATTGACTGGGGGGATGGCAGCCCCATTCAGACCGTGCTGCTGCCGAGCGGTGCAGTCAGTTTCAGCCTGCCGCACGTGTATCTGGATGACAACCCGACTGGCACGCCATCTGATATCGCCACTATTAACCTGACGATCACGGATGAAACGAGTGACAGCAGTACCGCGACCGCAAGCCTCTCTGTGAACAATGTTGCCCCTGCTCTGAGCAATGTGACGATGACCAGCCCGCTGGATGAAGGTGGTACAGCCACCCTCGCGGGTAATATCACGGATCCTGGAACGCTAGATACCTTTACCCTGAATATCAACTGGGGTGATGGCAGTCCGGCGCAAACCGTCAATCTGGCCGCAGGCAGTACAACCTTCAACGTGACCCATGTGTATCGGGATGATCATCCGATAGCAGGCACCAGTTCTGACAATTTCATCGTCAGCGTGAACATCGCAGATGATGACACCGGCTCGGACACTGAGGTTGCCAATATCGTGGTCAACAATGTCGCACCAACACTGACCGTTGTGGGGAATCAATCGGTGGCTCTCAATACGCCGCTCACCCTGGTCAACATAGGGACATTTACTGACCCCGCGTCCGGTTTGAATGAGACGTTCACCTACACCATAGATTGGGGTGACCCAACACCAGACGACACCGGGGTTGCCACGATTGACACCAACACGACCAGCATTACCGGCTCGTTTGATGGGGCACACACCTATACCTCACTTGGCACTTTCACCGTCACGGTGACGCTGCAAGATAACGATGCAGGCATTACCACCCAGACTTTCCAGGTAGTCGTGACCAATACGCTGCCAACGATGAGCAACCTTGTCGTCACCAATGTGGATGAGAATGGCACAGCGACCTTAACAGGGAATGTCAACGACGGTGGTTCAGGCGATGACCTGACGCTGGCGATCAACTGGGGGGATGGCAGTCCCATTCAGACACTGCTTTTGCCTAGCGGCACTACAGCCTTTAATACCAGCCATGTTTATCTGGACGACAACCCAACAGGCACATCATCAGATACCACTACGATTAACCTGACACTCACGGACGAAACCCTGAACAGCAGCACCTCCAGTGTGCTGGTCACGGTGAGCAACGTCGCGCCCACATTGAGTAATGTGGCGATGACCAGTCCGCTTAATGAGGGTGGCACGGCGACCCTGACGGGGAATCTGGCGGATGTCGGAACCTTGGACACCTTCACCCTGAACATCAACTGGGGGGATGGCAGTCCGGCACAAACCGTCAATCTGGCCGCAGGCAGTACAACCTTCAACGTGACTCACGTGTATCGGGATGACCATCCGGCAAGCGGTACAGGTTCGGATACCCTGAACGTGACGGTGACTCTGACGGATGATGATACGGGCAGTGATACCGAAACGGTCAACGTGACGGTCAATAACGTCGCACCGGTCCTTACCGTTCCACCGTCCCAAAGTCTTCCTGTTGGTGGCACGATCAGCCTGACCAATATTGGCACGTTTACTGATGCGGGTTCCGGGGCCAATGAGACGTTCACTTACACCATTGATTGGGGTGATTCGACTCCGGCTGATACAGGCTCAGCCACGATTGACACCAACACGACCAGTATTACCGGGTCATTCGATGGCACGCATACCTACACAGGCACCGGGCCTTTCAGTGTCACGGTCACGGTGACCGATGATGATGGCGGGTCTCATACGCAGAGCTTCGCCATTACGTCCGGCAACACACCACCGACGACCACTGGACTCGCTAATGTGACCGTCCTGGAAGACGCTCCCAATGCGCTCGTCAACCTGTTTGCTGCGTTTGCCGATGCCGAGGACGCGGATGCAAGTCTTGTTTATACCATCACCAATAACACCAATCCTACTTTGGTCACTTCGGCTGGCTTCAATAACACAACTGGCGATTTGACGCTGGACTTCTTACCCGACCAAAACGGTACGGCTGATATTACCGTTCGCGCCACTGATACTTCAGGGTTATTTGTGGAAACGACGTTCCGGGTGACGGTCACCTCGGTTAACGATGCTCCCAGCTTCACACATCAGGGCAACCAAACGCATCCGCTTGGCACGAATACGGCGCAAACTGTCGTCGGTTGGGTGACCGCAGTGGATTTGGGGCCGGCTGATGAAGACTTGACCCAGAGCGTTTCCGGCTACCTTGTCAACGTCGTCAATGCGCCGCCAGGCTTCTTTACCGTGGCTCCAGCAGTAGCAACCAATGGTACGCTGAATTACACGCCAAGCGGCATCGTCGGCACGGCAACCATTGAGGTTCGACTGCAAGATAACGGCGGAGGTGGAGATACATCCGCGCCGCAGACGTTCACCATCAGCATTCAGGCACCGCCAACAGATGTTGGGGTTGACAAGACCGCGAACGTGACGATGACGGAAGTCGGTCAAGTAATTACCTACACCATTACCGTGACGAACAACGGAGCCATTGATGCAACGGGTCTGGAAATCACCGACCTGCTGCCGACAAGCTTGCAGTTTAACAGCAGCAACCCCAGTGTGGGTACTTATAATTCTGTCAACGGGGTGTGGACAATTGGCACGCTCTCGCCCGGCAGCGCTACGTTGACTATTCAGGCACAGGTCAAACCCGGCACAGAAGGCACGGACATTGCGAATACTGCCAACATGACAGCCCTTAACGAGGTTGATACCAACAACCTCAACAATGCTGATAGTGTGAGCGTCCATGTGACTGCGCCGCTGCTTGTGAATAAACAGGGTTATGATTTAACCCCTGCAACGCCGCTGCTCCCTGGTGATCGGGTTGGCTGGATCGTTTGCGCCCAGAGCCAGGACAGCATCGCAGTTGCTAATGTGACCATTACGGATGTGCTGGATACTACACGCCAGACCATTCCCACCAATTTGCAATTTGGAGTCGCAGCGGTTTGCCCCACCACCGCACCTGTGAGTGGGTTAAACAGTCAGGCGAATCCCCCGAACAATACCAATTTGAGTGTCACTATCCCGTCCATTCCGGCTGGACAAGTCGGCATTCTATATTTTGAGACCGTCATGAAAGACCCAGGTACATCTTCCTTACCTTATACACATATGGCATTGATGGGTTCTCTGGCACTTAGCTGGCTGGTCTTACGTCGCCCCCGCCGCCGCTTGGTTTACCTCTCATTGGCGGCACTGGTCATCGGTCAAATCGTATTTCTGCCTGCTATTCACGCGCAGGAGGGCGATGGCACTACACCGCTGCCTTTCGTCGAACCAACACCTGTTGATTTGCCGTTTGTCAATCCTACGGAAGCGCCGCTGCCGACCCCGATCCCAACGGAAACGCCGCTGCCGACCGACACGCCGACCCCCATCCCAACGGAGACACCGCTGCCTGCTGAAACACCGACCCTCTCGTCGGTTCCCAGCGAAACACCTGTCCCCACCAATACCGAGACGGATGTGCTT
>WBUL01000028.1 GCA_008933735.1 Anaerolineae bacterium
GTCTTTTTTCTCTTCAGTGGGGGAGCGTCTGAGCCCGCCGAACCGGGAGCCGCTCGCCTCATCTTTTTTCTCTTCAGTGGGGGAGCGTCTGAGCCCGCCGAACCGGGAGCCGCTCGCCTCATCTTTTTTCTCTTCAGTGGGAGAACGCCTGAGCCCACCAAAACGAGAACCACTCGTTTCGTCTTTTTTCTCGGTCGTTTTGTCTTCGGTACCCCCACGCCGGAACATACTCAGCCGGGAGCCAGAACCTGCCTCGTCTTTTGTCTCGTCAGTGGTTTGGCGGTAAGGGCTGCTGCCATAGCGCGAGGTACTTTCTCCGCTTTCCTTCCGTTCATCCATTTCCCGCCGATAGGGAGTGCTGGAATAGCGTGAACCGAAAGAAGACTCGCTGTCTTTTCTTTCATCTCTGTCTTCCGGGTTGCGTCGAATGCCGCCGCCAAAAGTAGTCCTGCCAGAGCTTGGGTTTTCACCGGTTTGGCGACGCTCCCCTTCAGAAGGGCCGCGAATGCCAAATCGGCTTGTACTGTCCTGCGGGCGATTACCAGATCGGTCAGCGGGAGGATTGGTACGACCGCTCAGTCCGGCTGGACGCGCTCTAGGTTCATCCGATGAGGAGTCATCTTTTTTCTCTGGATTATCGCTGCTGCGGCTAAACATTGAGGAACGAGAGAAAGGACTATCGCGTTCCGAAGTGCTTCTTCTATCATCACCACCACCCGGACGCGCAGGATTATCCCCGCCTATTCGTGTCGAGGAAAAAGGGCGGGCAGGCTGAGCCTTCTTTTCCTCTTCGGGCTCTTTATTTTCGCCGCCATCGCGGTTTCTACGGGAGAAAAAGCTCATATAAGCATCATATCATAAGTTGTTTTTTTTCACTACTTGAAGTACGCAGTTGCTATCTTGCGCGTTGTTTATATACTTACTGTCAGAGGCGGAATGTAAAACCGAAGGAATGATACATGAGTTCAGAGCCGAATACCTATCGGCAGATGTTAATTGACCGGGCATTTGGAAACGAAGACGCACTGCTGCTCCGGAAGCAGGTTCACGACCGTTACAGTGAGCCTGAGATCGATTTTCCAGCGTGGGTACTCGGACGCTTCGAATGGCACGGACATGAGCGTGTGTTGGATATAGGTAGCGGCCCACTGACGTATCAGGATTCTGTGCTTAAATATATTCCGCCAAAGCAATATATTGCCTGTGATTTTTCCCTGGGAATGATGAGGGCTGCCCGCCGTCACGCCAAACCGGATATTTCCCTGATGGCGGTTGATATTGTTGCCATTCCATTCCCTGAGAACAGTTTTGATGTCGTTCTGGCGAATCACATGCTTTATCATGTAACCGATCTGGGGCAGGCGCTCCAGGAGATCAGGCGGGTGCTGCGTCCCGATGGCGTGATTATCGCGGCGACCAACAGCGAATTTTCGATGCCAGAGTTCAATACCCTGACCCAGCGAGCTATGCGTGTACTGGGTCAGTCTGCGGACGCGGCAGAAAAACTAGAACAGACTGCTCTCTCGAATTTTTCGCTGGAATCCGGATTAAGGCAAATTGCCCGACATTTTCCGGCAGTGGTGCGATACGATGTCCCCGGTACGCTGGTTTTCCGAGAACTTAAACCCGTGATTGAGTACATTAACAGCACCCGTCCTTTTTATGAGCCAAACCTACCGGAAGGCATTATCTGGGAAGACTTTATTACCATCATGGGTGACCAGATACGACGGTTATTGGAACATTTCGGGGAGCTCGTGATTAACAAACTTGCGGGTGTGATTATTGCGACTGAAAATGGAGGATTTGCGGCAGAGTATCGCCAATTGCTTCACGAAAACGCTATTCGTCAAACCCATACCGACCGATAAGGGGAACAAAACGAACTGGAATGAGCCGTTCCGTATCCCATCTGTCGTAGTCGCGCCGAACTATTTCTAAATGCTGCTGGTTTCGTGTGCCGACAGGGATAATTAACCTGCCGTTTTGGCGCAGTTGAGCGCGGAGGGGGCCGGGAACCGATGGCACTGATGCGCTAACAATAATCGCGTCATAAGGAGACATATCTGCAAGGCCCTGGCTGCCATCCCCGACGTAAATCTCAACGTTTTCATAGCCTAATTGGGCTAACCGGGCGGCAGCGTGCTCAGCCAGATCGTTGTTTCGCTCAAGAGAGTAGACATGAGCGGCCATTTCACACAGGAGTGCTGTTTGATACCCTGACCCCGTACCGATTTCAAGAACAATTTCATGCCCACTCAGGTGCAGTGCTTGCAGCATTAAGGCGACGACATATGGCTGAGAGATGGTCTGATTGTGACCGATGGGCAGGGCCCCATCCCGATAGGCCAGATGACGAATTTCGGGCGGGACAAACTCATGACGAGGCACTCTTCCCATTACGTCCAGAACGCGAAAATCGGCGATGTCACGTTCTTTTAACTGTTTTTCGACCATGGTGGCACGGAGCTTTTCAAAGTCCATATGAGCCTCATCAGACCTGTTTTTCCAATTATACAACAATCACCTTCTGCTATAATTGTGCCTGTGACTCAAACGACTTTCTGGGCTATTGGGGATACCCATTTATCTTTTGCTAAACGACGTGACCTGACACGGTTTGGGGAAAAGTGGCGCAATCATGTTGAGCGGATTGCGGAAAGCTGGCGATCTCAGGTAAAACCGGACGATGTGGTGCTCGTCCTGGGGGATTTATCGTGGGCGACCACCGCAAATCGCGTTCGTCCTGATTTGGCATGGCTGGCTGCCCTCCCAGGGCGCAAAGTGCTGGTACGCGGCAACCATGACCGCTGGTGGGTGGATATTGAAGCCGTCCGCCACCAACTTTTACCTGAGAACTGCTATGCTTTACAGGGCGATAGTGTGGTTGTGGATGGGGTGCTGCTGTGCGGAGCCCAGGGGCACATTGCGCCTGAAGATCCGTACTATAAGCCGGATCCGCCCCAAAATCGATATGAACGCGAGCTACGAATGCTGCAATCGGCGCTGGCATCGGCGCTGGAAATACGCCGACCAGCCCAGCCCATGATGGTTCTGATGCACTATCCACCGTTTACATCCGAGGGGAACCCTACGGCCTACAGCCGGCTGATTGAGCAGTATGCTCCGGCGCAGTGTCTTTATGCCCATCTTCATCGTCCATCGGAATGGGAAGCGGCGGTGCAGGGCGAGCACAATGGTATCTACTACCGTCTGATTTCCTCAGATTACGTGGACATGACGCTGCAAAAAGTCTGGTCTTCGGAGAATGAACATGCTCAAAGCGATTCTATTTGATCTGGATGGTACGCTGTTAGATTGGCGTGCAATCAAAGTGGATTGGGAAGCCTATCAAACTGACCATCTCGGCAAAGTCTATGATTATGTGAATCAGCATGTTTATCCGCTTAGAGAGCGGCAGCGCTTTTTTGAAACCACCCTCTCCCTTATTTTTGATGCCTGGTTGGATGCCAAACAAAGCCTGCTGGCGCCTCACCTGGGGCAAATTCTGGTGCAGTCCCTGGAAAAAGAAGGGGTACCGCGCCATCTTATTGACATAGAGACCTGTTTGGAGGCGTATGATGTGCAGCCGATTCCAGGTCTAATGGCCTTCCCGGACGTGCTTGAGGAACTACCCGTCCTAAAAAAAACTGGTCTGAAAATGGGCATTGTCACCAACGCCTTCCAGCCGATGCTGCTGCGAGATATGGAACTGACAACCACCGGTTTGATTGAATTCTTTGATAATCCATGTCGTATTTCAGCAGCGGATGTGGGTTATTTAAAACCCCATGCCAAAATCTTTGAGGCGGCTCTGCACCAGCTTCATGCCAGACCAGAAGAGGTTGTTTTTGTCGGAGACAGCTTGCGAGCAGACGTTGCCGGGGCAAAGGCGGTTGGCATGAAAGCGATCTGGCGAAAACCCGAAGAAGGTGTTTCTGAATTTGACAGCACCACAGACCGTGACGGCAATTTGATTGTGCCGGATGGGACTATTGTCACGTTGTCGGAGCTTTACCCGATTCTGGATAATCTATATGACGGTTGGAGAGAAGGTCTGAATGGCGGTTATTAACCGTACCCCTTATCGCAATCTCATTCTCACGGGCACCACTGGCACTGGCAAAACCGGAGTTGGGCAGATTGTTACACGTCAGATGGAAGGGGCGAATTTCCTTGATATGGAAATTGAGCTTCAACAGCGGCATGGTTACAGTGCTGATGAAATTAAAGAGCGTTTCGGGATTGCTCGACTGCGAACATTGGAAACTCAGCTCATGGATGAAATTACCCTGCGGCGTAGTACCGTGTTGGTGGTGAGTGGTCTCACGCTGCTCGAACCCCAAAATCTGGAACGGCTGCGCGAAACGGGCCCCATCCTTTGCCTGACGGCAGAACTGGGGGAGATTTTGCGACGATTGCATGTGGGGTACGGCGGCTGGTTTCAGGAAATGAGCAACCGCTCGATGCTGTTGGGGCGTATTAAACGCGAAAAAAAGGCACTTGAACTAAACTTGCCTATACTGAATACCACCGGTCTGACAATGGAAGAAGTTGCTGGACAGGCAAGAAATTTCTGGTTAGAACACTCAGATTTATAGACGAGGAATAAAACGTGGCACAGGTTAACATGAGTATTGCCCAGATGGATGTCCGCAAGGGCAATCCGCGTGTCAACTGGGCGAAAATGCAGCAGATGACCACCCAGGCGAAACAACAGGGTGGGCATATGGTTGTCTTTCCGGAACTTTGGGATGCGGGTTTTGATCTGGAAAAGGCGAAAGATTTCGCCAGTAACTTGAGCGGCGGGTTATTTGCCCAGGTTGCTGCGCTGAGCAAACAGCAGGGCATTTTTATCACAGGGTCGATGATGGAGAAACGGGGCCTCGGTATCTGCAATACAGCTCCGGTGGTTTCCCCGGCAGCAGGTGTGATGGGTGCATACCGAAAAATCCATCTTTTTCCTTTAATGCGGGAAGACCAGTATCTGACGCCGGGTGAGGCGACCCTGAATATTGGCCTGCCCTGGGGGCAAACCGCGATGGCGATTTGCTACGATCTGCGCTTCCCTGAATTATTCCGCCGCTATGCACTGGAAGGGGCAAAAATCGTCATTTTGCCATGTCAATGGCCTGAACCGCGTCTGGCGCACTTTCAGACGCTGCTCCGCGCCCGTGCAATTGAAAATGGCATGTACATTGTGGCTGTAAATCGTATTGGCTCGGATGTGGATGAGTTAAATGGGACAGAGACCCGCTTCTTCGGACACTCCAGCGTCATCGATCCCTGGGGCGAAATTGTGTTTGAAGCGGGCTATACCGAAGGTGTTTTTACCGTACCAATCGAAACGGATACGGTGGATGAAGCCCGTCGTGCAATTCCCGTGTTGAATGACCGCCGCCCGGAGGTTTACGGCAATCTTTGACCCCTGTTTCTTATGGGGACAGGCCACCGATATACTGGCCTGTATCCGAATTGGGGATGGCGAAAATCAGCCCGCTGTCCCCAAGAAAAACACTCCCCCCCTCGAATTCCTGCCAGTAACTTGAAATGGGGAATTCACTAACTACTGCCCAGCCCAGACTGTTTCTAATGGTCTCATTTGTGCGCCAGACATAACCGAATCCACGCACAGGCTGCATCAGGTTGGGTGGGGGGATCAAAGTCGGGTCATCTGCTGGAATGCTTTCGTTCCAATTATCCGGCACACGCCAGAAGCTACCGCTGTTGCTCAGGACAAAAATCTGCTGGGTATCGCGCCAGAACATACGCCCCTGTTCAAACGGCTGGAACACGAGGGAGAGGGAATATCCGGCCTCACGTGGGCAGCCCAGACTTTGCAGGGTTGGATTGGTGTTGTAGGCACTCTGGAAGGTATCTGCGACGGGGATAGAACAGGCTGCACCCCCCGGATTAGGAGTGGCAGCAGGTGCAATGACACCTCCTCCTGACGGATTCCCACCGGGTTGGATAACCACTAGGGGCGGAATCGTCGGCGGAACCACCACGTTTCCTTCTGGGTCAACCGAGGTCGGCTGACCGATAAACACGCCCACATACGGCGTCAGGGTCGCTGTTGGGGTGCCGGCACGTGGGGGAATCGTCGGAGAAATTGTTGTCACAACGGTAGCCTGTTGATCCGTCAGGGTAGGGGTGGCCGGAAGCTCGACGGTTACAACTACTTTAGGCAGGCTGCCATCTCCCAGTAGGGTATCCGAGGGGGTGGGATTGTCTTCGTCAGAGCCACAGGCTGCCAGAAACAGCAGCATCAGCCCAAGCAATGAACGTACATCTACTGCCAACCCTAAATAGGGGAGTTTATCCTTGGGATGTGAACCATGTTTTTTGTGGTGCCGCCAACTGGCCTTATAGGATTTTAGCGCCATGCGAGTCGAAATAACTCCTGAACAGCCTGTCGTGCATTAGGGGGATCAAGGAGGGCCTGACCAATCAGTACTCCATGAATTTCGGCCTGCTGCACATAAGCTATATCGTCAGCAGTTCGCAGTGCCCCCACACTGATAACCGCCATCCGTGAAGGGATATATTCGCGCAAACGCCGGGTCGTATCAAGATTCGTTTCGAAAGTGAACAGGTCGCGGTTGCTGATCGCAATCAAACGCGGTTCAAACTGAATCGCTCGCAGGACTTCTTCCTTGCTTTGTACCTGCACGACAGCGGTCATACGATTGCGATGAGTAGTGGAGATGAGATCGCGCAGTACATCTGGTTCTAACAGCGCCGCCACCAACAAGACCGCATCCGCCCCGGCTGCCCGCGCTTCCACAATCTGATATTCGTCGTACACAAAATCATGTCGAATTACAGGAAGATGGGTATTTTGTGTCACCAGGGTCAGGTCAGCGATGCCCCCCTGATAGTAATGTTCGTTGGTCGCAACGCTCAGGGCGCTGGCTCCGATGCTTTCAAAACGCTTCGCCAGAATAACCGGGTCGTAGTTGTCAACCCGCCCTTCGGTTTCTGGCGCAGCGCGGCGAATCTGGGCGATCAGCGAAAGCCTGCCGTCTTCTCGAATCTGGCTGCAAAGGTCACTTGGACGGCGCTGCATACTTGCGAGTGCTCGCACGCCTTCCAGAGGTACCTCCTGTTTACGTTGTTCGACCACACTCTTGGTATGTTCAACGATTTGCTTTAACATATCCTTTGAGAGTGGGCTGTATGAACTGCTCATCCGCAAGTCTCCCGCATAGAGAAGTGTAGCATGGAAAATTACCCGCCGCAGAAAAGACCGACCAACCCGTTTGTAAAGAATCCTAACGACAAGCCCTACGTGGTGTATGGTCTTATCGGGGTTCTCGCTGTGATTCACATGTATGTGATGACTCTGAACGTCATTGAGTTAAACGAATTTTACGCCAAATATTCCAATGCCAGCCTGTTGGTTGCTGAGGGCGAATACTATCGTCTGTTCACCAGTATGTTTTTACATGGGGGCATCAGCCATCTCGGATTTAACTGCTTCGCCCTGTATATCTTTGGCGGGGAAATCGAAAAGTATTTCGGCCCAGTACGTCTGCTGGTGATTTACCTCCTGGGTGGGTTGATGGGCAGCCTTGCGAGTTTTCTGTTTACCCAGGGAAATTCGATAGGAGCATCCGGCGCGGTTTTTGCGGTTTTTGGCGCACTGGTAGCTTACTACTATCGCAACTTCAAGCTCTTCCGCTTGATATTCGGAGATGCCATCCGCCAGCGTTTGCGTTCGTTAGGGACAGTCGCCGCGCTGAATCTTGCGATTGGTTTCATCGTGAACGCCAGCAATGCGGGAGTCAAAATCGACAACGCAGCCCACATCGGCGGTGCGCTTGGTGGGCTCATGGTTGCGTGGTTTATCACACCTTATTATCGTCTTCAAACCGAAGTCGATGACCTCGGTTTTCCACGACGACGGCTGGAAGACATCACACCCGCTAGATTGTGGTGGACGGTATCCATCCTATTCACGCTGGGGCTTGCCGCCAGCATTTTTGTGGCGGTGAATGCCTAAAGACTGCGTAAAACCGCCAGTACCCGCCCCTGAATTTCAACCTGCTTCGCATCCACATAAATTGGATCCATTTGTGGGTGGGCAGGCTGCAAGCGAATTCTGCTGCCTTCACGGTAGAAATACTTCAGGGTTGTTTCATTGCTGTCCTTCAGCCATACCGCGACCATATCTTTGTCATCGGCGGTCGCCTGGCGGCGAAGGATGACCACATCGCCTTCGTCTACCATGGCATCGATCATCGAATGGCCGTGTACACGCAGGGCAAAAACCTGATCCTGCGGCACATTTCCAATCAGACTCAGGGGGACTTCGATGGTTTCATCCTCATCGTGATGGTAGTCGAAAAATTCAACGGGTTTACTGGCGACAATCTGGCCTGCCAGAGGGATATGAAGTACATCAGGTCGAGAGAGGCCCCGCACCCGCATCGAACGGGGACGAACCGCTTCTTCCTCGTCTTCTCCTTTGACCAACTGCAACCCACGCGATACCTTCTTGGAACGCTCCAAAAAACCTTCGCGTACCAGTTTGTTCAGGTTATAGTTCACCACAGAGGTTGAACCAATATCTACTGCCTCACCAATTTCACGGATAGTCGGCGGGTAGCCGTTAACCGCAATGAAGGACTCGATGAAATCCAGGATTTTGAGCTGCCGATCCGAGAGCTTGGCCCGATTGGGTTCGGAAGTGTGTGAAGTTGCCATGACTAAAACTTTCTTTTGCACATACGTTCTGTTTTGCAGATTATAAAGCGAACCTCTGTTCTACGTCAAGTTTTGTCGAGATGCAAAACAAATGTTAAATTAAAAAAGCGTTTCCAAGAGGAGATTTTATTGATATGGGCATTCAATTAACCTGGCTGGCACACTCCGGCTTTAAACTGGAAATAGAAGGTAAAACCGTTTTGATCGACCCCTTTTTGACAGGTAACCCGCTTGCTCCAATGAAAGCGGATGAACTTCGCGCCGATTTTATTTTGCTGTCTCATGGTCATGGTGACCACGTGGGGGATACAGTCGCCATTGCCAAACGTACAGGCGCAACGGTTGTAGGAAATTTTGAAATAGCGAACTGGATTGAGGGGAAAGGCGTCAAAAATGTAGCAGGATTAAACACCGGGGGAGGATACGATTTTGGCTTTGGGCGGGTGGAATATACCCTGGCCTTTCATAGCTCCTCCCTGCCAGACGGAAGTTATGGAGGGCAACCGCATGGCATTTTGATTTTTGCCCCTGGAACGACTTTTTACCATTCCGGCGATACCGCGCTGTTCACCGATATGCAGTTGATCGGGGACAAGGGGGTGGATGTCGCCATCCTGTGTGTAGGAGATTATTTCACAATGGGGCCGACGGACTCGCTGGACGCTATCCGGTTTATTCGTCCGTCCTACGTGCTGCCAATGCATTACAACACCTTCCCGCCGATTCAGCAGGATATTGCAAAGTGGGCGCAGCAGGTCCATAACCACACTGAGGCTAAAGCGATTGTTTTAGACCCTGGCGGCACCCACGAATTTTAGTCGAGATGGGCATAGGCCACTCCCTGCGTGAGCAAGTCTCGGATAGGGTGGTCTTCCAAGCTGTAATATACCTGCCGTCCGACCTTCCGATTTCGTACCAGCCGCAGCGCACGCAGGGTACGCAACTGGTGCGAAATCGCGGATTGTTCCATTTCGAGCAATTGGGTCAGTTCGGAAACACATACTTCGCGGGTGGCGAGAACCGCCAGCAGTCTTACGCGGGTGGGGTCTGCCAGAATCTTAAACGTTTCTGCGACTACCGCCGCTGTTTCCGCGTCGACTTCCTGCATCTTCTGAATTTTGGCAACCATTCCCGCTAATCTCCGCGTGCCCTTTTCAGTCAAACTATCAGAAGTTACAAGCCTGTGTCAAGCATTTAGCCCCGGTTTTTGTTTGCATCAGCGAAACCCACACTGGAGGAATCGCCCACATTGTAAGCGCGATAGCGCCCACCCACAAAAGCGTGTTTTCCGATCAGACTCTTGTCCAGCAGGGCATCTTCAATGATTGAGTCTTCCCCAATAATGCTGTCGCGCACAATGCTGTCGCGCACTTCACAGCCAGCCGCAACGGTGACATCTGGCCCAATCACGGCACGTTCGATTTTGGCAGTGACGTGGATGTTCACGGGGGGAACGATAATCGCCAGCGGGAATTTGCCTGCGATTTCTTTGGAGTTGTCCATGCCGCCCTGCCGCAGCATATAGCGGTTGGTAGCCAGCACGGTATCTGGCACGCCCACATCTAACCAGACGGGAACAGGGGCGGTCTTAAATTTCATGCCCTGGTCAACCATGTGCTGTAGTGCATCTGCGATGAAGTATTCGCCTTTGGTTTTCTTCTCGAAGTTAAGCTGCCAGTCAAAGGCCTCCATCAACTTACGTCCGCTCTTGATGTAGTACATGCCTACGATGGCAAGATTGCTGGGAGGGACTTCGGCCTTTTCGACAAATTTGATGATATGACCGTTTGTATCTAATGTGACTACGCCGAAGCGACGTGGATCGTCTACTTCATGCACAAAAATCAGCGCGTCGGCGTCTGTTTTTTCAATGACACTCAGGTCAGCTTCAAACAGCGTATCCACGAAGATGACAAAAACAGATTCGTCCCCGACATATGGTTTCGCCAGCGCGATAGCATGGGATTGACCAAGCAGTTCTTTTTGTTCCAGGTAACGGGCAGGGATTTTGTAATTGTTGCCCACATAGTCAGCGATCTGGTCGCCCATATAGCCTACGATAAAAATATATTCGGTGGCATCCTTTAACACGCTGAGTTTGTCTAGCAGATGACCGAGAGCGGGTTTTCCTGCCACTTCTATCAGGGGTTTGGGGCGGGTATAAGTATGGGGACGCAGACGTGTCCCGTAGCCAGCCAGGGGGATAATAATCTTCATTAACAGGTTTCCTCTCTCGTGTTATGGCAGCGCTGGTTCGTGGTGATGCCATTCAGTTGAATATTCGTAGGCGGCGGCCACCTGGAGTATCTTTGTTTCCTGCATAAATGGCCCCAAAATCTGTAAACCAATCGGCAGGTTGTCCTCGTCAAAGCCACACGGCACAGACAGCCCGCAGATACCAGCCAGACTGGAGGGCAGAGTGAAAACATCCGTCAGGTACATCTCGAGGGGGTCTTTCGATTTTTCACCAATTTTGAAGGCTGTGGTTGGCATTGTCGGTGCGGCAATCACATCCACGGCTTCGAAGGCTTTTTCAAAATCGTCTTTAATAAGCGTGCGGACTTTCTGGGCTTTCAGATAGTAAGCGTCGTAATAACCGGCTGACAGCACAAAAGTTCCCAGCATGATTCGCCGTTTGACCTCTGCCCCAAAGCCCTGCCCGCGTGTTGCTTTGTACATTGGCCATAGGCCATCACCGGATGATTTTCGGACACCAAAGCGTACCCCATCATACCGGGCGAGGTTGGCGGAGGCCTCCGCTGTTGCCACCAGATAATACGTTGGCAGGGCATATTCGGTGTGGGGCAGACTCACTTCGACAATTTCTGCCCCCAGACTTGCCAGATGGTTGATTGCAGCGCGAACCGCTTTTTCAGTTGCCGGCTGTACGCCCTCAATGAAATATTCTCTGGGCAGGCCAATTTTTAAACCTTTGACTCCATCCTGCAAACGTGCTTTGTAATCCGGGATGTCGGTGTGATAGCTGGTACTGTCTTTTGAATCATAGCCCGCCATGACCTGGAGAATATCTGCGACATCCTCCACGCTGCGCCCAAAACAGCCGATGCTGTCCAGCGAGGAAGCGAACGCGATCAGCCCATAACGGGAGACCAGTCCATAGGAGGGTTTGAGCGCCACAATACCGCAGAATGCTCCTGGTGCACGCACACTCCCTCCGGTGTCCGTCCCCAGCCCGCCCATCGCCATGTGCGCCGCGACTGCCGCCGCACTGCCGCCACTGCTGCCGCCCGGTACTCGGTTTGTATTCCACGGATTGTGGGTGGTGAAAAAGCCAGAGTTTTCGGTGCTGGATCCCATGGCAAATTCATCTGTGTTGGTCTTACCAAGCATCACCGCGCCGGCATCAAAGAGTCTTTGCACAGCAGTGCCGGTATAGGGCGGGCGGAAGCCTTCCAGCAGCCGCGAGGCACAGGTTGTCTGTACCCCTTCGGTACAGAGCACATCTTTAATCGCCATAGGAATACCGAGCAAAGGGGTCTTTTCACCAGCTTGCAAGCGTTTATCGGCCTTAGCAGCCATTTCCAGCGCTTGTTCTTCGGTGACGGTGATGTAAGCTTTAATCTGATCGTCCAGCGTCTTGATGTAATCTAAATGTGCCTGGGTCAGTTCAACGGCTGTGATTTCTCCGGCCTGAAGTTTTCCGCGTGCGTCAGACAGTGTGAGCTTGTTCAGCATCTCGTTCCCTCGTGTTTGCCCAGTAAGTATGCCTTAAAACTGAAAGTAAAGAAACGGGCTGCCCGCGCCAATCCGAACACCGGATGTGATGGCGCAGGCAAATCCCACGTATCCATTTACGCCAAGCCAGTTGGTAATAAGCCCGAAGTTTTCGGCTCTCCAGTTGGAGAGCCTGCTAAAAATCAGGGTGCTAGCAAGGAGAAATAGCGCAATAACCTGTACGAAATTTGTTAGTCGATCACAGGTGCGTGCACTTGAATATCAAAGTGCATGAGCGGCTCACGTTTTTCGTCAACAAGGACATATCCCTGGTCAACATCAGTGAAGCGATACAGCATTTTTGCACGCTCAGAGAACTCTTTGCTCACGGCCTGCGTGTATTTTTCGATCTCCGGAATGTGGGTAAAAACAACAAAGTGAGCATCTTCCAGCGTACCGATAAAGTCATTCGCATCGCCCATTTCCACCAGACTGCCGCTCAAAACTTTAGCCGCCAGGCTTAACGCCTCGTTAGCGGTCAAGAATCCGTAGGCATCTTTAAACCCTGTAAATCCTGCCACACGGACATCCAGACGATGCCAGTTGGAACGCTGACGCAGAAAACTCTGATATTCATCTTCGACCATTGGCCCGGCGGGTAGCCCGGTAATCGGTTCGTGCAAATGATCGCGGGTAGCGCGAGCAATGCTGCTCTGGACGCGAATCCGCAGTTCTTCTACATCAAAGGGCTTGGTGATGTAATCATCAGCCCCGATTTGCAGGCCGGATATTTTGTCGGAGCGGGCGTTACGCTGTGTAAGGAAAATGATTGGGATGTACTTGGTCAGGTTGGCTTGACGCAGTGCCTGGCAGACTTCAAAACCTTCCATGTCCGGGAGCATAATATCCAATAGAATCAAATTAGGCAGCTTGGAACGTGCCAGGGTAATGCCATCCCCGCCCGAATCCGCATGAAAAACTTCATAGCCCTGTGAGTCAAAGTACATGATGAGAAGCTCGGCGACATCCATATCATCTTCAATCGCCAGGATTCGCTTTTTACCCATAACATTCCCCAAATCCAAACGTCTCCATTCTAGCAAATTTCCGAGGATCATCGTAAAAGTTAAGCAAAATTCATAGATAACTATTCGCTAATCCGCCTGGATAATCTCCGCGCGTAAACTCATCAGGGGCTTAGAAGTGGTGCCACCCTTGCCGTCTGGCATTTCGACATACCCCTGCTCACGCTCGATAAAGGTATAAAATTGAGGAAGCTGGCTGTCCAGACGTTTTTTCAGATGCCCATACAGACGTGCTCCCACTGAACGTGTCGTAATCACCACAAAATGGGATTCATCGCGGTGACCAACAAAATCCCTGGGTGCCCCAAGCTCAATCACCGAGTCGCTGATAACATTACCGACATAGGTAATGACCTCTTTCGCCGTGACAAAACCGTACAGGTCTTTAAAGGCATCAAAATTTTCTACCCGCAGTTCCAGGCGGTAGTAGTCTTTCGCTTCTTGCAGACTAGCGAGGGCTTCGTCAATTTGCCTGCCTGTTGGCAATCGGGTCTGTGGATGAACATGACCCTCACTGCGGCGCAGCGCGTTACGGATGCGAAGATTCAGTTCGGGCAGGTCAACGGGTTTTTGGACAAAGTCATACGCCCCTGCTTCCAGAATTCTATTTTGCAGGACGATTTCCGTCCCTCCTGCCATAAAAATGACAGGAATATAGGCCAGGCGCGGATAGCTTTTCAGCGCTTCAAATACCTCCAGACCGGAGCGATCCGGAAGTTGTGTCTCCATTAACAGGATACTGGGACGACGTTTGAACATGGCTTCCAGCACATCACTTCCCAGCGCGACAGTATAAACTGTGTACTCTTCCTGCTCAAAATAGGCTTTGAACATCAAGAGAAGATTCTCGTCAGGTTCGGCTATAAGGATGACTTCTCTCGATGGACTCATCGTTCACCTCAACCGTTAGTCCGCATCCAAGACTGCATCCACTCGGAATTGTTGGGCTTCCTGATCCGGAGCACTTGCCAGCGCAATGTCTGTTGGCAGGGTTGGTCGGGTCTGGTCAGACCGCATAACACTATTCACGGGCAGCACGGAAGCTGTTGGCGGGATGTCATCAGTATCCAGGCTGTTGAGCATGTCCACGTAGTCCAGAATTTCCGAGAGCTGTTCTCTATAAAGCTCGATTTCGGCTTCAGTGAGGTCGAGCTTGGCGAGTTCAGCGATGTTTTCAACGGTTTCACGAGTGAGCGTACTCACTTTTTCTTCCCCTGTCTGTTTTTGTTAGTATAGCAAAACCAGCGTACAGAATTAAGGAAAATTTCAGTCTTTCCATTCTGCATCCACATCAGCCTGTTGGGTTACATCTTCCAGGTTAGGAAGCTCAGGAAGTGTTGGCGGCGGCTCAATCGAAACTGAGTAGATCTCATCATCCTGCCACACATACGTCCGCGTGGTTCGGGTAGCGTCAATGCCACTTAAATCGGTTGCGATCATTTCTGCCATGTGGGGCTGCGTCCATACTACCGAATCCAGTTGAACAGCCTTTGCTCCAGCGGTCAGAAAATCTCTGGCATCGTCCGGGGTATGGATACCGCCGCTGGCGATGACAGGGACTTCAGCATACTGTACAACCCGCCCAACGACCCTCAAGGTTTGTGCTTTCACCCAGGGGCCATATAACCTTCCCCCGATCAGGCGTCCGGTCTGCGTGTCGCGTGCTGTGCCACGCGGCGGGGCGGCTACGACCAGGCCATCGGCACCGTTATACTGCGCGACTTCACCCAATGGCACCGCGTTATACAGTGGAAGCTGCACCATAATGGGTAAATCACAGTGCTGACGGGCCGCTTCGAGCAGGGTGCTGAGTTCGCGCATGGTTGTTTGCTCGTGAACCCCCAGTTCGATTCCAGCGACCACTTGGGAACGTTCAATAATCTGTACCGCCTGCTCAACTTTGTGAGGGGCTTCCGCCACCAGATGAACGATAATAGGCAGCACACTACGCTTCCATTTTTTCTCGTAATCGCGTACAACCCGATTGATGCCTGGATTTGGCAGTCCTGTGTGCATCAAAAACCCGGACGGAAGCGGCACTACTCGCGGACCGGTCGCTGGCTGGCGCGGCGCGAAGGTGATCGGTGGGGTGACCAGTGCCCCAAATTTATCCATTGAAAGCAGTTTGCGGTAAGGAGACCCGTCAAAACCGACGGTCCCTGCCGCAAACAATACCGGGGAGGTCACCGTGATGGAATTTTTGCGTGAACTCGTGATTTCAATCATGACTACACCAGGAGGATCTCTGTTAAATCAAAAGCTGGGCCATCCATACAGGATAGCTTGTTTGTTGTTTTGCAGCGCACCATACAAGCCATACAAGCGCCTGTTCCACACGGCTGAATCGGATTGACCACCCCAAAGAACGTGTTTATGTGCAGGTTCATTTTGAGGGTTTTGACAATCTGGGCCAGTTCGGAGAGATACTCCTGTGAGAGGGCATCTTTGGTGACGGCGAAAATCTGGTCAGCCCAAAGGATTGTTTCGTCACGCTCAGGCCAGACGGCGTTATCGTGCCCTGAGATCACTTCGATAGCTGTAGGCAGCGCGGAAAAGGGATACTCTCTGGCGCTGCTAAGCAAAACGAGTGCGACGGAAGCGCTTTGTTTGAGTGCCTTATCCGCCAACAGCAGCAGCGGGGTGGGATAGGTATCGTAGGCAATCAACAACAGACGTTTTTGCTGTCCGGCTATCCAGGGAAATGCATTGCCAATAGGCCCCAGTAATGATACGGTTTGCCCTGGGGTATAGCTTGAATCCATCCTCCGCTCAACAATGAGGCTGTTTTGTTTGACTTCCACTGGCAGCCACTGTTCGCGCAGATACGAGGCCCCGGTTGCCAGCAAACTCTGCCCCGCTTCCAGGTGGCGCAGGGCATCATCGACTCTCAGTTCCAGTCGTTGTATGTCTGGCGCAACTCGCCAAATCCGCTCGATACTCGCTTCAGTTTCCCGCATTGGTGTTTCCTATCAGACAATCAATGTAGTACCATTTTACATTACGAGCAAATTTACCGTGTTGCTCTGTGGAGAAAGCTTGTGCTAGGATGCACAGTGTTCGGCAGTTATAGGAGCGAAGCATGGGGCGTCGACGTTCGGCTGGTCTTTTCCTGATTATTAATGTGGTAGTGTCGCTGTCCGTCGCGCTGCTGGTTATCACCCTCTTTTCATCGACCCAGGATAAGGAAGAACCGCCTATCAGACCGTCCATAGTGGTGTTTGTAACTGCTACTACTGACCCACTGCGGCCTCCTCAGGATGCGTTGCAGGCGACGGTTGATGCACAGGCAGGCACATTGGCTGCTATTGAACGGAACACGACAGCCAGCGCCCAGGCTGCTCTGGAAGTCACAAATTTGCCCCCGGAACAGGGGGGAACAACGCCGCGTCCAACTCAGTTTTCGTCCAGTGACGAAGAGCTGCCGACGATTCCGCCGAATCTGCTGCCGAATCTGCCAACCCAAAACAGCAATACCGCCACGTCGCAGGCAACGAATACCCTGCCCCCAGATGGCTGTGAACGTTATTTTGTTCAGGCGGGCGATACCGCCAGCAAAATCGCAGAGCAGTTTGGGGTGTCTTTAAGCAATTTGTTTACGCTGAACGGGATTAATGATCGTACCATCTTGAATATTGGCGATGAACTGCTGATTCCTGGTGGGGACTGCCGACCCGAAGTGACGCCGACAGTAACACCGACCCCACGTCCGACCTTTAACTTGACGATTGTTGCGCCGACGGTGACTCTTGCCCCAACCGCAGTCGATTCGCAGGTCGAAATTACCAACATCCTCAATACAGGGGATATTACGGCGGAGCAGGTCGAAATCCAGAATCTGGGCGGGGAAATCAATCTTCAAGGGTGGACGCTTACGGATGGGCAGGGGAATACATACACTTTCCCATCTGTGCGGCTTGTTCCAGGCAGCATTATCCGTGTTCTGACCCGAACCGGCATTGATACGCCTGGGTTCTTATACTGGAATCAAAATACACCGATCTGGTCATCTGGAGAAACGGCGACTTTGAGTGATGTCTCTGGGGCTGTTCAATCGGTGTTTACGATAGGAGGAGAAGAAGGTTAAGCATGTCATGGAATCTGGCAGGTGAACAGATCGAAAAGGCCATGCAGGACGGTGTATTCAGCAATCTGCGTGGCGAAGGTAAACCATTCAACTTTACGGATGAGAACAGCGTACCCGAAGAATGGCGTCTGGCGTACCGCATCATGAAGGACAATGACATCACTCCGGAGTGGATTGGTCTGAAAAAAGAAATAGAGGATGCCATCCAACAAGCGCGAGAAAAATTGAATCGTGCTTATCGACTCTACCACGCGGACGAAAAGCGTCTGGCGGATGCCAGCGGGACAGGGGGGGTGCTGAAACGGTTGGAAGTAAAACAGTTCTGGCGAGCTGCCCAGAATGTTTTTCGCAAAGAGGTAGAAGAAATTAACCGGAAAATCCAGATTTTCAATCTCAAAGTTCCCGCATCCAGCCTAACTCGTGACTTGTTGAAGGCAGAGCGCGAAATCGCCCGTCTGGAAGGTTAGAATTTCTACAACTGAGCCTCGGTTGCGATTTGCCAGTGGCTATTGCATAATTAAGGTAGACTGCTCGGCAAGAATCGAGGCTTAAGGTATGCCACCAACTGTATCGCTGCGCGATTACCTTCAAGAATTGGAAAATCTGCAACGCGCTGGTCAATATGACGAAGTCATTGACCACTGCAAGCATATCCTCAGGTTCTTTCCCAAAAATATCGCCACCTACCGTTTATTAGGTAATACCCTGCTGGCGCGGCGCAATTTTGCGGAAGCTGCCGAGATATTCCGCCGGGTGTTAAGTGCCAGCCCTTATGACTATGATGTTCATATGGGGTTGAGTCTGGTGGCCGAACAGCAAAATAACCTGGACGCTGCTATCTGGTATCTGGAACGGGCTCTGGAAGTTACCCCTAATGATTCTCGTGTAATTCAGCGTATTCAGACCCTGTATCAAAAACGTGACAATCGTCCTCCTGAACGTATTCAGATGACCCGTGTTGGGCTTGCACATCAGTATATGAGCGCTCAACTCTACGACCAGGCCATCGCGGAACTGCGTGACGGTGTTGAACGGGCACCCCAGCGTTATGATCTGAAAATGCTGCTGGCGGAAGCTTTATTTGAAGCCCAGCGCTATGTCGAGGCTGGGGAAATTGCCCTGGATGTGCTGAAATTTCTGCCGGATTTCCTTCCTGCCAATAAACTTATGGCACGGCTGTGGTTAGCTCAAAAACGCCCGGAGGACGCTAAACCTTTCATAGACCGTGTGGAAGCGCTTTCCCCTTACGAAAGCGTGGCGCTGGTCAGTGGACAGGAACATGTTAATCCCAACGCCTTTGTGATCCAGAAATTGGATTGGCAGGCAACCACCCTCGCTGCCCAATCGACCGCAACCCTGGATTGGATGTCCGATTTTGGCGAGGGATTAACCACTGAAAAGGGACTGGTAGCGGCAGATGACTGGGCGGAGGAAGCCAGTACTCCAGACTGGTTCACCCCAGGGGCGGAGTTTGCTGAACCGGAAGTGCAGCAGTTTGAAGCTCCTGAAGATGCAGCCGACTGGTTTAAGAGTATGGGAACGGCTCCGCTCATACCGTCTGAAGAAAGTCTTCCTGAAGAAGTGGAATTTCCAGAGGAGCAGGCTGATCTTTTTGCGGCTATGGGCAGCGATGAAGTTGCAATGCCGACCACATCCGACCTGGCTGCCAGTTTCGATGAGTCGGCTGATATTGATAACACACTTATCGCACCGCTTTCTGAACGGGCCGATGAAGAGATGTTTTTAGGGGGTGCTAATGAATTTGCCCCGCCTGCATGGCTGCCGACCCCGTCGGACGACGAGTTTGGGGCTGGGATGTCAGTTCGCCCAGAGGCGAAGAGCATCCAGACGAACTGGCTGCAACCGCCGTCTGAACTTCCGTTTGAGGGTGAAGAAGAAAGCGAACCCTTGCCGGAATGGATGCAGGTAGAGGAACCCGAAACGGTACAGGAAAGTACAGAATTTGAAGGTGAGTTGGAGTGGTTAATGTCGGAAGAATTCAATGAACAGCCGTCGGATTGGATGAGCACACCTTCACCGGAAGAACCTGCGATGCCTTCTCAAGAATCACCGGATTTGGCAGGGAGCACGGAAGAGTCTGAATTGGAACCATCGACCCAATGGCTGACGGCTGATGAAGCCGAACCTGAACTGGCTGCCCCGACTGATTGGTTGACGGGATCGGATGTGGACGATGCAGACTGGTTAGGCGGTATTGAAGAAATTGAACCCGAAATGGAATTGGATTGGCTTTCCACCGAGGAGCCTGCTGCGTCGGAGGAAGCGCCAGCGGAAGCCGCGCCCGACTGGTTGGGCAGTGGGGTCAGTGAAGCAGAACCCGCCGCCGAAGCGGATTGGTTGGGTGGAATGGGTGAAGCTGAGGAAGCGACCGAGCTGGATTGGCTGTCATCGGAGAAAGCGCCAGCGGAAGCCGCGCCCGACTGGTTGGGCGGTGGTGTCAGTGAAGCAGAACCCGCCGCTGAAGCGGATTGGTTGGGTGGAATGGGTGAAGCTGAGGAAGCGCCAGCGGAAGCCGTGCCCGACTGGTTGGGCAGTGGGGTCAGTGAAGGTGAAGCAGAACCCGCCGCCGAAGCGGATTGGTTGGGTGGGATGGGTGAAGCTGAGGAAGCGACCGAGCTGGATTGGCTGTCATCGGAGGAAACACCTGCGGAAGCCGCGCCCGACTGGTTGGGCAGTGGGGTCAGTGAAGGTGAAGCAGAACCCGCCGCCGAAGCGGATTGGTTGGGTGGAATGGGTGAAGCTGAGGAAGCGACCGAGCTGGATTGGCTGTCATCGGAGGAAACGCCAGCGGAAGCCGCGCCCGACTGGTTGGGCGGTGGTGTCAGTGAAGCAGAACCCGCCGCCGAAGCGGATTGGCTGGGTGGGATGAGTGAAGCCGAGGAAGCGACCGAGCTGGATTGGCTGTCGTCGGAGGAAGCACCTGCGGAAGCCGTGCCCGATTGGATGAGCAGTGGTGTCAGTGAAGCAGAACCCGCCGCTGAAGCGGATTGGTTGGGTGGGATGAGTG
>WBUL01000003.1 GCA_008933735.1 Anaerolineae bacterium
CTCTATGGCGAAAATGGTCGCTGGACAGCCATCCCGAAAGTGACCTTTAATCATCTCTATGCGGTGAGCTTCGGCGCGGAGAATGACGGATGGGCTGTCGGTGAAAATGGTGTGCTGCTGCATTATTCAACGGAACAAACAGCACCGACGCCAGTAACGAGACATATTGGCAGCCCGATGCTCACGGAAAACTGGACGTGTTACCTCCTGGAAGGCGAAAATCTGATCCGCTACACCTTCATCTTTGAGCCATATGCCGAAGGCGAACCCCTGCTGGCAACCGGAATCCTGCCCGATTACACGCTGGTGCTGCTTTCCGGAGATTATTTGACCGATGCCCCTGACGGATTTCCTGTCCCTGATGCAGCGCGGGGGGTTCGCTGGCTGGTGCTGCGGGAGGACAAGGTGCTGGGTTCTCAGGCTGTTCATTCCCCTGACCGAATATTCCGCCTCGTTATTGGGGAAAACGGACGAATCTGGGGCGCGGTATTCCGGTTGGACGGAACAGAAACCCTGGCGGGGGAAATTCCCGCGTGTTATTACGCCTCAGCAAAATAAGAATCGGGGGCAGTCAGCGCCGCCGCTTCGATTTTAGCAATCACATCCGGCCAACCGATCTTGGCAGAAGCCATCCCTGGTGGCAGGAAATACTGCTTTAAATCTTCCGGGTAATCCACGACGATCACACGCACCGCAGGATAGGTCTCTGAAGGATATTCGTACACTTTGGATTCTGGCTGTTCCATGCCACCCAGCCACCGGAACAACAGTTCATCCAGCGGGCGGGTGTGATTTCCGATGGTAACCATCCAGTTAGGGATATTGATGCAGCCCGCGGAGGTGCGCTTGGTGATATTGGTTTTGTTCACCGTCTGTTCCCAGCGCTGCCAGGGCGATCCATGAATGGCAAATCCTTCGTTATCGAAAAAGGCAGTAAAAGGAACCCCTGGGGCCCAGGGCTGCATACTGCGAGCGAACCACTTGGTCGTAATAACATACGAGCCGCGCGGCGTCGCAAAGGGGTTCAATACAATCGGCGTCTTGATGAGCAGGGTATCTTTTTCAAAGGCGATCAGTTCGCGGCTGATGAGGCTGATAATCACGTATTTTTCGCTGTGTGTGGTCGAACTATCGGCGAGGTACGGAATTGGCTGTGAATATTCGTAGGAAATCGGCCACAGGTCGCTGAGTTTGACGTACATGGGGTAACCTAACCGGAACTGGACGTTATCCGCAGGCGAATCGGGGATAAGCTGCACCCATTCGTCATCATCAATGGTCTGGTAGCGCACCAGGGCACCCTGCATCAGCAGATGCACTCCAAATCGTGTATTACTGATGACCGGATTACGAACTGGGTATTGCTCTGATGGGGTGCTGTAGACGCGGATGCCTTCTGGTCGGACAAAAGCATAGTTGTACTGGCCCGGACGAAAATCGGCATTGAGGGTATACGCCTGTGTCAGATGCTGATCGTACAGCAGGGCGTAATTCAGTTCACGGTCAAGTGTTTCCTGCATCCGTGCAATGGTGGTGTCATATTTGCCCTTGAGAATGTCATCCATGACCTGAAAAATCGGCTCTACTTTTGTGTCTGCATTGGCAGACATAAAGATCAGCAGGTAGCTTTTGCCGTCCGGGTTGTGGATGATGCCGCCATCGGTGATGACGATGCCTGCCACACTTTCATTCACGCCAAGGGAGCCGCTTTTGCTGTAGGAAATACTGCTGTTGTTATGCGCCAGTTTTTCAAGGTTGGTGCGGCGCTCGTCCTTGATGATACTCAGCACGGTTTTGCAGATTTCGCGCTGGCGCTCGCTCATGGCGCTCCACATCCAGGCATAGTACAGCCCCAGATCACGCGGGGTCATCATGTTGCTGTAGGACACCAGTTTATAATCAATGTTGGCTTCGCGCCCCACAAAGCGGCTGTCAGAGGGATTCATCCCGGAAATACCGTATGCCCAGTCGCTCATGCCGGAAAGCTGCGAAATCCCAACAACCTCCCGCGACCAATCGTTAAACAGGACAAGCGGTTCGGTGCTGCCTTTTTGACGGGCTACATATTGCAGTACAACACCTGTGGATTTGTTGTCGCTGATGACGATCATTTCGTGCAGGCTGAAGAGAATCGGACTGTGCTGTTCCCAGGCGGCGCGGTATGGTTCCGGAACCTCGTCTGACTGGCGTGCCGTCCAGTATTCCACCGGAACGCTGCCCCACACGGATTCGTCGATCTGATGGACAAAATACATCAACACAGCGCTTTTGAAGGCGGAGGCGATGGGAAAAAGATTTTCCGTTTTGAGCCCTGCCAGAAGCTGGTTGTCGGTCATGTCATACAGCAGCAGCCCCACCGCCGACACGCCAATCATCTCGGCAAAGACATCATTCAAAGCAGCAAGATAGGGTTTTTCCAGCCAGTTGAGATAGTTTTCTAGCACGGCCTCGTCAGCCAGGGCAGGATTCGCCTCACTGTTGGGGAATGAGGAGAAGCGTGATTCTTTCCTGTGCTTAAGAACTAATTCTGGCGCGGCGAGCAGGGCGGCCATATTTCCTAAGAACTGGCGTCTTGACTGCGTTTTATTGCTCATATCAGACGTTCCCTAGATGTCTTGCACAGCGTTACATTATCTTCAGGAAAAGCTGAAATTCAATGCTGGGATGTGACCTCTCGCGTGAGGCGACCGAAGGAAAGTCCCATTGCAGACAGTCCCCAGATGCCTCCCAGCACAATCGCGCCAATTTCAACCACCCACAGCGTCCAGGAATAGCTGGTCGCAATGGCGGTATCGTATCCGGCAGTTGTCAGCGCCAGTACCGCCGCCGCCTGAAAAACACCAATCGCGCCGGGGAGGGAAGGGGCAGCGATGCCCAACGCAACGAAGCCCGTAACCAGAAATCCCACACCGAGCGTCGGTGATTTTTCCAGGAAGGCGAACAGCCCCACATGGAAAAAGGCAAAATACGTTGACCAGGTAATCGTGGTGAGAATAAGGGTGTTGAACAGCCGTCTGGGGGTGGCGATGATTTGCAGGCCGTTGAGCGTATCTTCAACAAATTTGATTCCCCGGTGCGCCAGCGAGTCGGGCAGGGGGCGGCTGATGATATGCAGAATCCGTAAGATGAATGGGTGGGTGCGCGGCAGAAAGATCACCACCATCCCGCCAATGATGGTTATGACCATCAGTATACCCAGGGTGGAGGTTGTTTCCGCAGGCAGGGCGGCATTGTCTGGCAGGAGCGCCAACCCTAACCCAACACACATCAGGGCGAATGACAAGTCCAGCAGGCGTTCCAGGGTCAGGGCGGAAAGCCCCGCGCCGGCGCTGTGCCTGGGTTCGCGGCTCATCAGTAAAATGCGGGCAAATTCACCTAACCTGAATGGCAGCACGGCATTAAAAAAATAGCCGATGTTGGTAATGTGGAACGAGCGCCAGAATGGGAGATGCGCCTGTAAAAAATGCTGCCATCGCACCGAGCGGATCACCATCGAAAGCGGATAAACCAGGCCCATGATGAGCAGGTAAAGGCCATTCGCGCCGCGAATGTTGTCAATGACTTCCTCAAAATTGACCTGAGAAAACAGGATGATGACCGCACCTATTGAAAAGACTGCACCCAGAATAATGGGGAGAAAACGCCGCATCTCTCTTCCTCTGCTGTTTCGCTAAAAGCTAATTAGTTCTGCCGTCATTCTTAAACAATATTTCCCTGATTTTATTTCCTGATTAACCAGAACATTCTCTTCTGACTGCTATAATGACACCAGAAAGGAGAGGATTCTGTTGGCCGCGCGACTGTATTACCATCGCTGGGGGATCATGTTTGCCCTGCTGAACGCGCTGCTCATCGCCTTCTGGGTACAGGAAGGTTTTGAGTTTGCCGCTGTCAACTACTTCCGTGACCAATCTGTTCAGCTTCCGATCATCTACTCATACAAAGACAGCAGTTTATTTCAGGGTGACATGGTTCTGCAAGCGCGTGATTCTTACGTCACCTGGTTTTACCCGGCACTTGGACTTATTTCACGTTATTTGCCGTTGTATTTTGTCATGCTGGGTTTGTATGTCGCTTCTACCGGTCTTACCCTGGTGGCGGTTTATTTTCTGGCGGAAACCCTGTTTGATAAACATGCAGGCATGGTTGCTGTGCTGTTGTGGGCAGCGTGGCTGCCGAATCCAGGGGGCGATTTTTTGCACTCGTCCTTCCCAACGCATACCACAACCGCCATCGGATTGCAGCTTTTGGGGCTGGCCCTGGCCCTGCGGAAACGGTATATGTTAGGGGCGCTGCTGCTCGGCCTGGCGGCCAATATCAATGCGATGACCAGCGTGTTTATAGGTATCGTGTTGGGATTCGGCTTTCTGGGCAGCCGCCAGGAATGGTCGTGGAAGCTGATCCGGCTTCCCATTGTTATGGTGCTGGCGGCCTCGCCGACATTGTGGTGGAAATTTGGCCTGTCGCCAGACGCCGACAGCCTTTCGATAGAGCGCTTTGTTGACATTATGCGGCTGCGGTTGTGGTATGCGGTGTTTCCATTTTCCGTCGAGTCGCATTTGTGGCTGTTGTTTTTCCTGGTGATGGGACTCTGGCTGTATTCGGCGCGATTCGCATCGACTGAGGTCAATCATCAGATGTTCTGGATGTCCCAGGGAATCTTTTCGCTCTTGGTGATTGGCACAGTGTTCACTGAACTTTATCCCATTGAGATGGTTATCCAGCTTCAACTGCTGAGAAGTACATGGGTGCTGAATCTGTTCGCCATGCTGTATTTTTCCAATATGATCGCGCTCTGGCTGCGCGGCAGTCGGCAGCAGGTGATCCTGGCGTTAGGGCTGACGTTTATCCTGGCGCTGCCCAGGGTGGTGCTGGAATTGTTTCCGTTGTCGCAGCCGACTCCGTATGAACTCTATCAGGATTTTGATGCAGTGCGCGATGGTTCAACCGTAACCCCCTTTGGGGCGTTTGGCTTGACCGTGCTGATTGCTTCCGTACTGGGGGTGATGTGGCGCATTATGCCGGAACAGCAGCTCCGCAATACCAGACGATTCATGGGCTGGTTTGTGTTTGCTGCGCTGATGTTCGTCGTGCCGCTGTTTGTGGATACCGCTGTTCCTTCCAGGCACGCCGTTCTGACGAGAGACTGGCAGGAGACACAGCATTGGATACGCAGCAATACCCCCAAGGATGCCTATTTTGTGACCCCGCCCACGCTGGATGGTTTTCGCGTTTACGCTCAACGCGCCAGTTTCAGCGATTGGAAAGACGGCACGCTTCTGATTTTCAATCGGGACTTGGCCGCCGAATGGCTTGAGCGGATGGAAGCCCTCGGATTTGACCGGAAGCGCTTCAATTTTACGCCCCTCACACAGTCTCAGCTTTGTTCAATTGCCGCGCGGTATCACCCCGACTACGCGGTTGTGTTTCTCTCCTGGCGGATTGAAGGAACGGCCATTTTTCAGAACGATTCCTTTGCTGTCCTCGAAACTGACACGATACCATGTGACAAAAACGGTTAGCTGTTGAGATGGGGCGATCAAAGACTCGTGCTTTTGATCTTTCAGCCTCGAATTGTGAAATTCATCACTTATTAAATGTTCTGTACTATTTGACCATTATGAACGATCTGCTATAATCTGCTAATGAGACAAAATTCACAAAGGATGTCCCCGTGACTGCCGAGAATAATCTGTATGAAGGGCTGTTAATTCTGGGAAAGATGCTGGGCATGAGCCGCAGTGTAGCAATCATCTTTGCACTGCTGCATAGCTGCGAATCTCGCTGGACGGTAGACGAACTGGTTGAAGCGAGTGCACTCTCAAAAAGCGCGGTGAGTCTGGCTCTGCGTGACCTGATGCAGATGGGAGCAGCACAAGAGGCTATAGCGTTGGGCGAACGCAGCCGTTATTATACGGGACACCCCGATTTGGTTGAAAGTGTGACCGAGATTTTCATGGCGAAAATCGGGTATTCGCTGTCTGAATTTCGGATAAAGATCGAAACTGCATCCGGGCCACAAAATCGCCTGGATCAGGCGCAGGCGCTTCTGGAGCGCATGGAAGAGGCATTAAGGCTTAGAGGATAAGGGAAACATGGTTGCTGCAAATGGAACAAGCACAAAAGCTGCCTGGCTGGATGGGTTGCAGGATGACCTTCATCTGCTGGAAGGAAAAATGCTGGAAGCCTCCAGTATGGGACATGAAACGCTTGATGGTGCAGTCCAGATGATTATCAAAGCCGGGGGCAAGCGTCTGCGCCCTGCGATCACGTTCCTGGTTGGGCGGTTGTTCCGGGCGAATTTTTCGCCTATTTTGTCCGTTGGGGCGTCGGTTGAACTGCTCCATACAGCAACACTGGTGCACGACGATTTGATTGATGGAGCCGCAGAACGTCGAGGGGTGCCAACCCTGCACAGCAAAATGTCAATGGGCGTGACTGTGCTGACCGGCGACTTTTTGTTTGCGAAGGCCGCGGCGCTGGCAGCCGAAGCGAACAGTGTGCCCGTCGTGAAGTTGTTTGCGGATACCCTGGTGAAAATCTGTCAGGGGGAGATTCTGCAAGCCAGGACGCGCTGGGTGCTGCCGGATTATGACGTTTACATTGAGCGGATTTATGGCAAAACGGCGGCGCTGTTTGAAGCTGCGGCTGTGTCGGCTGCCCTCATTGGCGACGCGACAGATGCTCAGGTTGCGGCCATGGCGCGATATGGGCGTAACCTTGGGCTGGCGTTCCAAATTGTGGATGACGCCCTGGACTTTGTCAGCACAAGTGAAAACCTGGGCAAACCGGCTGGTAATGACATGCGGCAGGGGATCCTTAATTTGCCTGCGATGTATTATGTGGAGCAGGGTTATATTTCCGACGCTGATCTCCTGGAACGACTTGAATCGAAGGATGAAACTGAGAAACTGGTACGGGAGATGCGGGCCTCTGGCATGGTGGAACAGTCGCTTGAAGTCGCGCAGAGTTACGCCCGCAAGGCTGCCGATGCGCTGAATATCCTGCCCGGTGGAGAAGTGCTCAAGGCGCTGGATGCGGTCACGAGCTACGCTGTTGCCCGGACCATTTAGGCTTTTCCAGAATTGAAATACAACACCCAAGATGGGCGGGTGACGCACCTTCTGTGAACGCGCTTAACACCCGCACCCTACCCCATTTGGCGTCATGCACCTGGCAGGGGCAGCGTGTTAAGGGCGTCAGCCTGTCACCTGCCCAGTATCATTATTTTCTTGGAAAAGCCTTAGTGCACGATCATCAACGGCTGCACCTATACCAACGGCTCTCAGGGTGCGGCCTAGCGCATAAGCTGCAAATAGCTGACCTTGATGCAGTTGTCCATCACGATTTGCAGACCCGCATCTTCTGCCAGCGCCGCCGCTTGGGGGTCAGAAACCCCTAACTGCGCCCAGACGACTTTTGCGCCCACTTCGATGGCTTCCTCGACCACACCCATCAGATATTCTGAACGGCGGAACACATTCACAATGTCAATCGGCTCTGGAATCTCCTTCAGCGAGGCATAACACGGCTCGCCGTTGATCGTCTTGACGGTTGGGTTGACCGGATACACCGTGTAGCCAAACTGCCGCAGTGCCTGGGCAATCTGATAGCTGGTACGGTGGGGCTTTTCCGAATGTCCGACGACCGCAATGATACGAGCTGTGCTGAGAATGTCATGCAGGGTGGCTTTATCTGGCATCTTGCCCCTCCAGGCGAGGAATGGAAAACAGGTGAGATTTCTGGTCGAAAGGTTTAAGAATGTCTTCGCCGTAGTACAGGCGGGCCTTCAGGACGTAATTTCCTGCCGGATCCGGCACACCGCGAATATGCATGGTGAACTCCATCTTGGTGTGCATGGTCTCTATGACGCTCAACTCGGAAACCAGGGCCGTGTCATCGTTATCCGTAAGGAGGGCAATGGCGAGATTGGGCCGGACTTGAAAAGGGGTCACGTGAAGCGCTACCCGTACCCGCCATCGATCCTCATACACGCTGCTCTCCAGCAATTCGATTTTGACCTTGTCTGGCGGCTGAGGGACAGCGTCCGGTTCAAAAAAGTTGATGGTCATGCTTTTTGTTTATCCTTCAATAGCTGCCATGCTTTTGGGAACTTATCCGCCTCTACCAGTAAATGATCTCGGTGGAAAGCGCCTATAGGGATTATCGGAATTTCTGCCTGAGCCAGCAAATCCGCGATAAACGCCATGAATCCCGTCAGGGTGGGGGGGAGCTGGATGTCAAAAGTAATCAGGCGCATCGGCTTTGAGTAATGGGCGTGGCGCAGCCTGTCACGGTAATCTTCCAGGCACTCGGCAGGAATGAACAGGGTCACCTCATCCTTGTCCGCAATCAGGCAGCCAAAGGGGTCATTGACCTCTGCGAGAACCGCTGCTGCAAGCGTGATGGCCCGCGGTGGCAGACTAACCATCAGATACTCTATGTCGTCGGTATAAAGCTCGGCATTTCTGAAATACTCCAGTGCTTCAGTCATCGTATATGAACATGGACTCCTCATAAAAGCGAACATTTCTGGTGGCAAACCGCTGATGCACCCATTTCTGCAATTTCTCGTTTTTGATTTGCAGATCAGTTTCAGCATCCGCCAGTTCTTGCAGGGGGTAGTTCAGGCGCAGTGCCCGTCCTTGAATGATGTGACGCGAAATGCCGGGAGGCAGGTGAATCCGGTCGCGTGCCGCTACCAGGATCTCTGCTGGCTCGTAACGCGGGAAGATGATTACCATTGACGCGCCAGGATGTACCTTCTTGACCTGCTCCGGTTCATCCCCCGTAATCCGGTCAAGGCGGGCCACGCTTTTGTAGGTGTTGACCAGCTCTCGAAGGCTGGCGTTGCGCTCACGAATATCCTGCGTGTCAGCAATGAGCATCAAAACCCAATCTGGCAGCACACGCACGTAGGCGATGGCTTCGCGGCGGGCCAGGGCACTCTGGGCGGTCAGTGTGTCGCTGTGTTCAGGGTGAATCCCCCTGAGTTTGTATATCTTAGGGAGGATTTCATCGGCATGAACATCGCTCAGCACATGGTTCCAGGTCTCAAGCTGGATAAATTCACTTTTGTAATTGACGACCTGTACCAGAATGTGCGGATAGCCTAGTTCACGAACACAGTGATAACGGTTCGCGCCGTCCAGCAGAGCGAAACTCTGGTTTTCTTCTAGCTGCAAATCCAGCGGAGCGACAACAGGCGGATTCAACCAGACGTTCGATTCCTTGATGCGTTTCACAAGGGGGGCGGAACGCTGGGCATCATGTTCCTCATGCGGCAGTACATCGCTGACTGGCACAAGACGTAAATCGGGGATGGGAGGGAGATTCCGTTTTGCCATACTTTTGACTTCTATGATTTGTATGATTATGCCGAAAATGCCGCCAGAAAACGAGACGAAATGGCACATTCCCCCGAATTGGTTTATTATCACTTCTTAATTCTGACTGAATTAAGGAAAGGTCGGCTATGCGACGATTGACCGTGCTTATCACCATCATTTTCCTGATCCTGAGTGCCTCTGTCACACTGGCGGAGGTGGTGCCAGTTTCACCGGAGTATCGGATGAGGCAGGGCGGCACACCCGCGCCTAACGAAATCCTTCATACGGTGCGGGATGGTGAGAGTTTATACAGCATCGCCGCCCTGTACGGTGTCACTGTCGAGTCAATTGCGGCATTGAACAATATTACTGACTTTAATGTGGTGCTGGTCGGCCAGCAGCTTCGTATTCCAGCGGGAGGTGCCGTCGCCACGACCGTGCCGCTGGTTGAGCAGCCAGCAGGGTCAACCGCGCTGCTGACTCCGGTGCCAATGAACGAAGCGTCAAATGTTGGGTTTGCCTTTGGTGTGCAGGCCTTTCTCCAGGGGCAGGATGTAACGCAGGTGGTGTCCAGCGTGCAGGATTTGGGGACAACCTGGGTCAAGCTGCGGATCAACTGGGCAGATTATGAAACCACACGCGGCCAGATCGACTTTGCTGGGATGGATGCCAGGGTCAAACCATTCACCGATATGGGGCTGAATGTGCTGCTGACGTTGGCTTCTGCTCCAGCGTGGGCACGCTCAACAACGGTTGAACAGGGGCCGCCAATTGTAAACCAGGATTTTGCGAATTTTGTGGGGCAGGTGGCCAGCCACTATCAGGGTGCGGTCAAGGCGTATGAAATCTGGACGGAGCCAAACGTTCGCCGTGAATGGAATGGTAAGCCGATCAGTCCGTCGGAGTATGTCAATCTGCTGGCGGTGGCCTATAACGCGGTGAAACTGGCTGATCCGGCGGCGCTGGTGGTAACGGCTGGCCTGGCCCCGACCGCCGAAAACGACGGCGTGAACGCAGTCGATGATCGGCAGTTTTTACGCGGTATGTACGCGGCAGGCGCAGCGAATTTTTCGGATGCCGTTGGCGCACAACCGGGCGGATGGGCGAATCCGCCGGACAGCACCTGCTGCGGGAATAATCGCCCGGCTGTGCCTGCCTGGGATGACCAGCCAGCATTCTTTTTCCTGGAGACCCTGCGTGCCTATCGCCAGATTATGAATGACAACGGCGACAGCGGGGCATTCATCTGGGTAACAGGTTTCGGTTGGGGCAGCTCGGATGGGATCGGCACTCCAGTGAATCCTGATTTTGGGTTTGTCACCTATACAGATGCTCAGGAACAGAGCCAGTATACGGTGCGGGCGTTCCAGCTAGGGCGCGATTTATCCTATGTTGGGCCTATGTTTCTGTCGAACCTCAACGGCTGCGAGGTTTTTGGGGAGAGTCGTGCCGAGTGTTATTGGAGCTTGCTCGACGATACCGGATCACCCCGCCCGGTTTTTGAGGCTGTTCAGGCCGCTACGCTGCAATAAGTTAATCATGCAAAACGAAACATCGGGGAGCGATACACGCATCGCGTTTGTCCGTGCCCTGTGTGTTTTTGGGCTGGCGGTGCTTGTCTATGCGGTGATGGCAGGGGATTTGCTGACCAAACAGTCTGTCGCGCCGCATTTTGTGTATCTCTCCGATGCGTTTCTGAACGGCGAAACCTACCTCACGGGTGGTCTGCCATCTACCTACGACCTGATTCGCTACGAAGACCGGTGGTATGTCGCCCAGCAGCCCTTACCGGCACTGCTGATGCTGCCCGCGGTGGCCGTGCGTGGGGCGGCAGCCACTCCTGATATATTCATCACGGTGCTGCTTGGCGCCGCCAGCGTGACACTTTGCGATTTTACGCTGGGCGTGTTTGTCCCGGATTTACCGGCATGGCGGCGGGGTTTGCTGACGCTGTTCTATGCGCTGGGGACGGCACATGGCTGGCTCAGCATCATGGGAACGGTGTGGTTTATGGGGCAGGTGGCCGGGACACTGTTTTTGTGGCCTTTTTTGCTGGGCATGAAATGGCACTGGTCGTTCGTCACGGGGCTGGCATTGGGGGCAGTAGCGCTGGCGCGGCCCTCGATTGTTCCTGGGGCACTGCTCCTTTGTGCTGGCTGGTGGCTGCTCGAAAATCGTGGCAAAGCGCTGGCGAAAGCTGCCGTTTTGTTAGGGGTGCCGCTGGCGCTGTGCACAGGGTTTTTAGGCTGGTATAACCTGGTACGCTTCGGGTCGGCGACGAATTTTGGTTACGACTACATCCAGGAAGCTGAGGTATTGGCGGCACGGCGTCTGGAACATGGGAATTTCAGCCCGGCGTTTTTCCCCGAAAATTTTTATACTGCCACCGTTCGCCCGCCGGAAGTGAAAGATGGCTCGTTTGAGCCTGACCCCTGGGGGATGGGGCTGGCATTCACCAGCCCGGTGCTGGTGTATGTGTTCTTTGCATACCCCTGGGATAAGAAGCGGCTCTTGCTTGCAGGGAGTGTGATCGTGATACTGCTGCCATCGCTGCTGTATCACAATACGGGGTCGATTCAGTTTGGCTACCGCTTTGTGCTGGATGCGCTTCCGGTTTTGATGATTCTTACCGCCTGCGGGGCAAAACGCGGCTTAATCTGGTGGCTGGTGATTGGAACGGCTTACAGCATCATGCTCCATTTCTGGGGCATTCACTGGCTGTATCCGCTCATCCTGGGGAAGGAGTGGATTCTGTAGCGGCCACTTTCATCCGATGGGGGCGGGGAAGTTCTTCCGCAGTTTCTGCGGCGCGATCACTTCCACGTATCGGCCCGCATCCTGAATCCAGATTTCCATTTCTCGCCCGTCCACAACTTCCGCCACCATCAGGCAGTGACCGTTTTCCAGATATTCGAGGTGATAGTGGGAATACCATTTCTGCCCGTTTATGTGCCGCACTATACGGGGATGCAGGCGTAAAACAACGGTTTCAGAAGCGGGTTCTGCGGCGTGTGCCTGTGCTGCTTTGAGATAAAGGGCGACATCAAAATTATCGGGAATCGTGACGGGTTTATCTGGCAGGTTGCGGGCACGTGCAATGTTGTGGAGTTTGAAGGGGCGAATTTGTTCCGTCTGATGGTCGTAGCCTATCGCGTAAAGCTGTCCTTTTGCGTTGATGTCGATCACATACGGACCAAAAATACGTGGCTTCGCAGCATTCATGTACCAGATTTCGGTGTGAATCCCTTCGATCCAGGCGGCAGTCATGGCCTCAATTACCTTGATCTGGGGATGGGGCGAACTCGTGAGTCCTGGCTGATTGCCGAGCGCTGCGATGGTTCCGTTGAGCTCAGGAGGAAGTGCCGCCACGATTTTCCTGAGCAGGCTGACGACATGCGGGTTGCGCGGCTTAAGGTGATGGCTCAAGAACCGAACTGCCCACACAAGAATCGCGGCTTCATTTGCGTTGATCCTCAGATGGGCGAGATAACTCTCGCGTGCGATCCCAAACTTGCCGTGTTCCTGCCAGAGCGGCAGGCCTTTTGCCTGCATATATTCCAGATCCCGGTAAATCGTGCGGCGATCAACATCACAGAGCGCGGAAATTTCGACCGCCCGCAGGCCATCCGGGTGGTTGAGCAGGATTTGTTCGATCAGTTCAAGACGGTATGTTCGATTCATGTGGGGCAGTATAACACTGGTTTAAAATTCGCGCCTAATTATTGATGTAATAGAATGATTATCATGGGCGCGGCGTGCGAGTCTGGCGGGGAACTTCCGCGGTCTCCGCTGCCGGAACGGTGGGACTGCTCGTTGGGTTTGGTAAGCCGGTTGCTGTATCGGTGACAGAGGGTGAAGCGGTAGGGGTTGATGTTAAAGTTGGTGAAGCTGTCGGAACGGGTGAACTTGTGATCGTGGGTGTCAGGGTGACGGAGGGGGTATAAGAAGGGGTGACGCTGGCAGTGGGCGTGAGCGAAATCAAAGGGGTGCGGGTGGGGTCAGGGACAATAGGGGTGGCAACGGCTTCCCGGCTTTCGATTCGGAACGCACGCACGGCCAGTTGGGTCTGAATTGGCAGCAAATTGATCAGCAGATAGCCGTTGGTAACGGTTACCTGTTCCTCACCGAGAACATTTCCGGTCTCGGTATCCCAGAACTCAACCCGGTACACGCCGGGTGGCATTCCCGGAATCCGGAGCTTGTAGTGCTCGGCGCTTCGCTCAGTGCTGGCATTCTGCCACGTGTAGTCCCGGTGCTGAATCCACGCCAGGGCGATGCCCTGGGCAGTGTCGGTGACAGCCAGCGAACGCAGCGGTGCGCGGTAGTCCTTGATTTCGAGATAATCGAATTCAACCCACCCTTCACCCAGATTATCGAGGATCAGCCAGTGCAGCCCGGCAGAAACGGGAACATTAATTGATGTGTTGTTGCTCAGTTCCAGCGTGGTATAGATCTGGTTATCCAGGATGATCTGCAAAACTGCGGTGCGGGCGGGCGAGACAGCGCGTACCGCAATCGTAACCTGGGTATCAATTGGGGCATCCAGCAGATAGGTGAGCGGGCGGTTGCCCAGCACATTGGATCGTGTGCCATAAATATAGCTCGACAGCTCCGCCGACAGGGGTGTTGTCCCATCCGGCGTGATGCAGTTGATGCGGTCGTAAGGGGATACATAGTTGGAGGAACGATTGAAATCTGCCACTCGTACTGGCTTATAACTGGCATTTTCGTCCTGGGCGATGAGCGCAGACAGGGAAAATGTCATGCCTGACCAGGGAATATCGTGTGTAAATCGGGCAAGGGGCGCGTAAATATCATATAAATCCTGGGGCGCGACATAGGTATCCCACCACCAGGTCATCCCACCGCCGGACGCACCGGACAGAGCGCTGCTCCAGATCGTGGCACGAATGTGGACTCCGGTCGGGTCATCAGCCGTTGGCTCGAACCAGGGGCTCAGGGAAAACTCCGACAGCAGCACCGGTTTCGTTGTGTTATTTAAGGCTTTGGTCAGTTCATACTGGATTAAACCGACCTGTTCAACCGCATCTTCAATGGGGCGTGACTGGTAGATATGGAGCTGAATGAAATCCAGCGCGTCGTTCATCAGTAATTCATCCAGCAGTGCGCTGCTGCCAATCGTCACGAGATGGTCAAAGGGATCGGTTTCACGGACGTAATCTGCAAGCCCAGCGATAAAAGTGGTATCGCTGGGACTGTCATAGCCTGCGAGACGGTCAACATCAGTGACTACTTCCCAGGCGAAAATGTGCGGGCTGTAACCCCATCGGGCAATCATGTAGCGCAGCTTCTGCCGGAGCAGCCGCCCCACCTCAGAATCAGTGAAAAAGCTGCTTGGCTCGGACATCGGGCCGCCGTTCAGTTGGCTGTAAGGATGACTGTCAAAATCCGTCGAAATATCCGGGCGGGGAATGTCGTCCGGCGGTCTGACCGCCAGACCGCGATACTGGGTAAAAGAGCGGTGCCAGATCAGGACAACCTGTAAGTAAACCCCCCGCGACTCGGCAGCTTCCAGAATCGTGTCCATTTGGGCTGCTGCGGGCTGGTCGGCGGAGTAATCGCCCGCTTTGCCTGCCCAATCGAGACCGATAAACCAGGCGGTATCCGCATAAATTCGAGCGTAGTTTGCGCCACTTGCCGCGAGGTCATCCAGCCACTCCAGATAGGTAGTGAGACCGCCGCCTTCTTCCCAAGACCAACCAAGATTTTGCCCGACCGGGAAATAGGATTGCCCATTCTGGAACTGAAAATAGCGACCCTCTACTCCAATGAAGCCGGCATTAGACTCAGAATCCTCGACTTGAAACGTTCCCTGTTTCACCGGGAACGGCATACTTCCGGAGATGCGTGCCTCGATGATATATGACCAGTTTCCAGGCTGCTGGGGGGTAAAACGGACAAACCAACCCTGCTGATCCTCAGTGACCATGTAAAAACCAGGGACGGTGATTTCCGAGCCATCTGGCGCGGTGAAGCGGGCCGATGTTTCGACTTCTCTTGGATCATAAGGGTTTATGTATTCGCCGGGGACATCAAATTGCACTTCGAACCGGGCGTACTGCTGGGTCACAGGCACGGAGTCCTGAGCGACCACTATCCAGAGGGCAAAGCCCAGCAGGGCGAGTATCAGAGTCGCGGCAGTGAAGCGCACACGGGATCGGGTCATGCGGTCGGCTGTTCAGTTTCTTCCATACCAGGTTGGGCGGCTTCCGCCGGGTCATACTGGCGCACCAGCGCGGCGGCCACAATGCGGACTTCCACACTGGGAGCAATCAGGATTTTTGCGACGCCGACTTCTTCATCCAGTTCGGTGATGGTGCCAATAATTCCGCCGTGCGTAATCACTTCATCGCCCACCTTGAGTGACAGGACATACTGCTGGTGTTTTTTGAAGGCGTACTGTTTGGGCATGACAAACAGCGAATAATAGCCGGCGATGATGATGAGAATGATCGTCAGGTAAAAAACGTATTCCATTCCGTATCCTCCACATGGAGATTATAACCATGATAGGATGAATAGACAGACTGTGATTTTCATACGGATGTGGTACTATTCTGCCGGATTTCCACAGAGTGAAGGATGATACAGCGGCGCGATGCGTGTTGTGACGAATGAAAGTTTGATTGAACGCAGTCGAAGACTAGCCCAGATTCTGTTTTTTGTGAGCATTGCTTTTCTCATTGGCAGTTTTTTCCTCAGTACCCAGGTAGGCGCCTCCGGTGACCTGGGATTCTATTTTCAGTGTGTGACCATTCCTGTTCTGTTTGGCCTGGTGCTGCTGTCTGTCCGCATGACCAATGCCTGGGTACGCCAGCCCCACCCCTGGATGGCGCTTCAGGAAGGGCTAAAGGGGATCGGCAGCGAGACCTCGCTGTACAATTTTGTGATGCCAGCCCCCCATGTGATTGCCCATTCCAGCGGTGTGTTCGCCATCGTGACCCGCTTTCAGGACAGCCCACAGAAGGTGGTGGATGACACCTGGCATACGTCGCGCAGTCTGCTGGCATTTATGCGCCAGGAACAGCTTGGCAACCCGACAGAGGAAGCACGGCTCAAAGCGCGTAAAACCGAACTTTTTTTGCAGGAACTTCTGCGGGATGACACGATCCGCGTGCAGCCGCTGGTAGTATTTATCAGCCCGGCAGCCAATGTCACCATCGAAGGCGAACAGACGGTGCCCGTCCTCTACGCCAATCCGGACAAGAAAAAATACTCGCTGAAAAACTATCTGCGTGACGCCAAGAGTTGTAATTACCCGACCCTGAGCAAAGATCAGCTTGACCAGTTGGACGATCTGCTGCTCTACGAGGACTAACGTGAAAAAAGCGCTTGGGCTGGTGGTGCTGCTGACCCTTCTGGCGGCGGCGGTGCGTGTCTGCCAGCTTGATCGTGTCCCTCTGCGTGGCGACGAAGCCTTCACGGTGCGCTTCTGGGCGCAGAATCCCGCCGAAACCTGGAACGACTTGGCTCAACGTGAACCCCATCCGATGGGGGCGTTTGTATTGTTCTGGGGTTGGAAGCAGCTTGCGGGCGACAGCGAGTTTGCCATGCGTGCGCTGCCGCTGCTGCTGAACTTGCCCGGCGCTACGTTGATGATGGCTTTAGGACGGCGATTCATCCGGTCATGGGCGGCTGTGTGGATGCTGGGGCTGCTGTGGGCGGTGAATCCTTTTCAGGTTTGGCACGCTCAGGATGCCCGGAATTACGCGATCTGGTCAGTGTTAAGCACGCTGGCGATGTGGCTGTTTCTGAAGGCCGTCCAGCGAAGCCAGCCCAGAGATTGGATACTTTATGCCCTGGCGGAGATCGCTGCCCTGTATGTTTTTCTGCTGGAACCCTTTTTTGTGCTTGTGCAGGTGGTTTATCTGCTCCTGTTTCATCGTGGAAGGGTGAAATCCGCGTTTTTGACCTGGGGCATGGTGATGATTGCGCTCATCCCCTGGTTCATTCAACTATCACGCCTGTCAGGGTCAGGCTACGAGGGGACAGCCCAGAAGGTCAGTCTCGAAGCGCTGGTGTCGGAATTTATCCCGACGATTTTGTTTGGTGAAGTTGCCATTTCTGGCATGACTGGCGCAGTGTTAATGACCGTGCTGCTGGTCGGATTGGGCAGCGGCGGGCGGAAGCAGCTAAGCACGCGGCTCCTGCTGATACTGTGGATTTTTGCCCCACTGATTTTGCTCATGATCGCTGGAACGCGGTTAAGCGTGTTCCGCCCGCGTTATGTGATTCCGATAACTCCGGCGGTTTTGTTATCCCTGCTCTGGATCGGCTTTCAGGCGAAGGGATCAAAAAGATCGTTGCCGCTGCTGCCAGCCGTAATTACGGCGGTGCTGGTAGGGGTGTCACTGTATTCGCTGAATGATTATTTTTACGAAGCACCGCCCAAAGCTCCGGACTGGCGCAGTCTGGCCCGGTTTATCGAAAACCGTGATTACCCGAATGACCTTGTGCTGGTGACAAATCTTGACCCGGCGTTTGGTTATTACTATCACGGGGAGGCAGAGGAGATTCCCTGGTCAGCAATTCAGGATTATGCGGCCCTGCTTGAGCCAGGTAGGGGGGTATTTGTCCAGGTGGGAGACAATACCTTTGCTGCCAGCCTGTACTTGCAGGAAAACGCGCAGTTGATCCCGCCTGTGCTGGAGTTGGTGAAGCAGTTCCGTCCTTATTACACAGAAGCGAATGAAATCGAGAATCCGCTGGATTTGCAGGTTGGGGACGTTACCCGGCTGCGCGGTTATACGCTGCTGGGCGGGGATGAATTTGGGCTGACCATCTTCCTGTACTGGCAGCCTCTGCGGCGCACCGAAACGGAACATGTTGCCTTCGTGCATGTGCTGGATGAGGGTGGAACTTATGTTGCAGGAGAAGATCATGTGCCGTTAAACCACAATGCGAGTACAACCGCCTGGATACCCGGCAGTCTTCTCCGGGATGCTTTTGCTGTACGTGTGCCGCCGGGAACTTATACTCTGGAAATCGGCATGTACGACAGTGTGACCAAAACTCGTTTGTTGATCCAGGACGTGTTGGGAAACTCATTGGGGGATCGGTTTCTGTCCGACAGAGTAGAAGTGAAATAGCCTGCTGAAAGATCATGACTTCGGTCTGCCCGGAAAAAAGGCATTGGTGCGGCGGATATACTCGGCATACTGAGGCTTGGTTTGTACCAGGGTGCGTTCCAGCATCGCCACACCAGAAACTTTCATCAGCAGGTAAACCATCAGCGCCGTTCCGTAAAAGCTCCACCAGCCGCCCGCCGCCAGCGCAATCAGATAGAATCCAATCCAGGTGACGGCATCACCAAAGTAATTTGGGTGACGGGTGTAGCGCCACAAACCTGTATCCAGCACCTGACCCTTATTGGCAGGATCGCTTTTGAAACGGGCAAGCTGAAAATCACCGACTGACTCAAAGAGCAGCCCAACCGCCCAGACCATGATTCCCAGAAGATCAAGGACGTTCAGATTGTGGTCGCCAAGCTGTGCGGCCAACAGTGGTGCGGAGACCAGCCACAGAATGGTTCCCTGCAAAAGATTGACACGGAAGTAGCTTTTCCACCAGTAACTTGTACCCGTTTCTTCACGCCATTTCCGGTAGCGAAAATCTTCTTTAGGAAGCCCATTGCGCCACAGCAGATAGATCGACAGTCGCAGTCCCCACACGGCGGTTAATGCCAGCACAAGCCATTTTCGGGACTCATGCCCTTCGGCAAGGAGAAAATACGTGCCTGCCGCAACGACAAATCCGGTTCCCCAGAAAATATCCACGATGCTGGAATTTTGCAGCGGCAGACTCAGCAGCCAGACCAGAGACATAAAGACCAGAATAACTCCATAACCGATGAGGTAAATTTCAAGCATGTCTGCCGGGCTCTCTCTATCTACTACTCATGATAATAGCAGAAGAACCCGTTTGCTGACGCGAAGGTTTATAATCAGGCTAAAACAGCATTTCATAAGGAACAAGGAAATACTTATGGATAGTGACTCTGCCCCACCAGAAAGATACCCCTTCCGTGTTTTTATCAGCTATTCGCACAAAGACAGAGACCTGGTAACGAGAATGGTTGGCATCCTGGAAAGTATCGGACTGCAACCTTTGTGGGACAAAAATATTCATCCGGGGATGCCCTTTACGGATGAAATCAAAGACCTGATCGCTCGCGCCCATCTTTTTATCCCGCTTATTACGCAAAACGCTCAGGAACGTCCCTGGGTCCATCAGGAAACCGGTTATGCACAGGCTCTCAATATCCCTATCCTGCCTATCGCGTTGGAAGGGCAGGACATCCCCAATGATATGATTGCTCAACTGCAAGCGGTGGTGGTGAAACCAGGCATGGAAGATTTAATAGCACGGCTGCAAGCCATCGACATTGAACGCCTGGTGCTTCCTGAACCCCACAAACCTCGTGCGGTTATGGAGGTGGCCGATTGGCCGGAAAGCCGGGCGGAAATGATGATCCGCTATTTGCAGTGGGTCACTGATCTTGGGGTGTGTGGTCAGGTGCGGTTTCGCGCCAGCTCAACCACATTCTCGATCCCAGATAAAGAGATCAATCATCCTGTGTGGAAGGCGCGTGATGGTGTTTTTGCCGGGGAAACGCCGCGAAGCGATTACTTTCATCATCTCCAGCGGGAAGAGCTGAGGGCAATGGAGCGTCATGTAATAAGCTGTGGCGTTTCGCTGATTATGGGTCATCCTGCTAACATCGCCGCACATCGGGGCGATCATGCGAGAAGGGCACGCCTGGAAAGCGTGCAGCAGTTTTTTAGCAGGATTCCCGATGACCACCTGAAAATTATATTTTTCCCGAAAAGAGAAAGCGGCAATTTGGTCATCGTGGGAGATTATTTTGTGGCTGAGTCGTTGGCACCGCGTCCCGGTGGTTGGTTACAAACGATCTTTAATTCCCATCCTCCAACTGTGTTACAGCGGATGCGAAGGTTCGATCATGAATTTAAGGATTTATATCCGGCTTATGGGGTCACACGGCAGGCAGCCATTGAAGAAATCCAGCGCGTTCTTGACACCCTGGCTCCATATCCGGATGAGGATGAAGAAACCGGGTAGAACGGGTCAAAAATCTTTTACTGGTTTTTCATCGTGTGTTAAGAATAGTCTGTTAGGCTATCCTGGTTTTTGGCGATAAAATATCCAGCGCAGACGAAATCGAGGATGCTAGTGGCTGCTTTGCCTAGAGATTGGTTTGATTCTCGTCAGGGGCGCGTGCTGCTCGAAAACCTGACAGCCTATCTGTTTATTTTTCCCGCGGGCGCAATCATTTTTATTTTTGGGCTTTTTCCGGTTGCTTTTGCGTTTTTTGTCAGTCTTTATCGCTGGCGGCGCTTTCCGGACGAATATCTGGGGTTGGAAAATTACTATAAGGCGCTGGGGAATTTTGGCTATATCCTGTTTTTCTTTACCGCACTTGCGGTGCTGGTTTACGCGGCGATTCTATTTTACCAGTTGGTGAAGCGGGTTCGTGGGGGTATGTGGCTGTATATCCTTCCTGGTATTGTGAATGCAGCGGCGGCAGCACTTTTTGTAGACTGGTTCTTCAAACTGCTTCCCTATGTGCTGGATGTGCCACGTCGGATGCCGCGTGGTCAGACCCGTGACCGTGCCCTGTTTGTGGACGAATTTTTCAACAGTTTCAAATTTGAAGGGGTTCCCGATGCTGGCTACCGCCTGCTGTTCGGACTTGTGGCAGGGGTAGTTCTCAGTCTGGCTTGTCTGTGGCTGGTACGATCCAGAGATCGGGTCGAAGTGCTGCTGCGAATTACCGTGACTGTCTTGCTGGTCATTGGCGGTGCCTGGTTGATGCGCCTGACGTTGAATGAAATGGACGAGACCATCCAGTTAGCCGAGGATGCGGGTGAATCGCTCCCCATCTGGACACAGATTATTTTTATCGGCCTGGGTGCGATCCTTCTGTTTGTGGCCTATGCTGTCTGGACACGGGCGGTGCGTCAGGATGAAGATCGCCGCTTTGTTTTTTGGGGGCTGGCCGCACTGCTCCTGATGGCGGGCGGCTATCTGTTGATCGTGTATTTCCCTCAATCCATCACGGCCATTGACAATGATCTGGAGCAGGGATTCTGGGTGACGATCCTGTATGTCATCGGGACAGTGCCGGTTCAGCTAGGTCTGGGTCTGGGTCTGGCGTACCTGTTGTTTCATACACAGCGGGGCAAAACTATGTTCCGTATCATCTACTTTTTGCCCTACATTACGCCATTTGCAGCCACAGCGGTTGTATTTTCAACGATGTTTTCTAACCGCAATAATTCCCCTGCTAATTATATGTTGAAGTTTTTCGGGATCGACTCTCAGAAGTGGCTGCTTGAGCCCACACCAGTGAATGAACTGATTTTCAAGCGCGATTTACCGCAGCTTCTGGAAGGGCCAGGACTGGCGCTGGTGGTGATTATGATCTGGTCGATCTGGACGTATATCGGGTATGACACGGTGATTTTTATGGCAGGGCTGGGAAACATCCCGCCAGAGTACTATGAAGCCGCCCGCATTGACGGCGCATCTACGTGGTCGTTATTCCGGCATATTACTCTGCCACTCCTTTCGCCGACGACGTTTTTTCTTTCGCTGATTGCAATTATTGGAACGTTCCAGGCATTTACCCAGATGTGGATCATGCGGCGTCCGGCGGCCTATGATGCGGTGGATACGGTGGGGGTTTATCTGTTTGAAACGGTCTCCACCAAAGCAGAGTATGGGTATGGGTCGGCCATGGCTTTTGTGCTTTTTGCGACGATTCTGATGATAACCTTCTTCCAGAACCGGATTTTGAGCAGGAGAGTGTTTTATGGCTAAAGTTCGCAAGCCCTTTCCCTGGAGAACCGTGTTCAGCTACCTCATTTTGATCGTGGGGGTGATCGTCGCGGTGCTTCCGTTTATGTGGATGGTGAGTTCATCGTTAATGACCCAGGCTGAAGTCAGCCTGGGTCGAATTGTGCCCGATGAGCCACAGCCTCAGAATTATACGGAAGCATGGAATCGTGCGAACTTTGGGCGGTTCATGTGGAACAGTACCCGGATTACGGTGATTACTATCGTCGGACTGCTGCTGTTCTGTATTCCGGCGGCATATGCCTTTGCCCGGATGCGATTTGTAGGGCGGAACGTGTTGTTTGCAATCATGCTGACCACGCTCATGATTCCCGATATTGTGACTTTGATTCCTAATTTTTTAACGATCATCTGGTTGGGCCGATTTAGCGCAACGATCTGTGGGGAGGCGTGTGCGTGGTACAACAACTGGCCTGCCTTGACGGTTCCCTTCATGGCATCCGCGTTTTCTATTTTTCTGCTGCGCCAGTTTTTTGCTCAGATTCCAGATGAACTCTGGGATGCAGCGCGAATTGATGGGGCAGGGCATCTGCGTTTTATGGTTCAGATTGTACTTCCGCTTTCCAGAGCGCCCGTGATGACCGTCATCACCTTTGCGTTTATCGGGTCGTGGAATTCGCTCCTGTGGCCGCTGCTGGTGACCCAAAGCGATGACTGGCGTCCGGTGGCGGCAGGTCTGACTAAATTTGTCAATTCGGATGCGCCAGGGGACTTTCACCTGCAAATGGCCGCTTCTGTGATTATGATTGTCCCGATCCTGATCATGTATTTTTTCACCCAGAAGCAGTTTACCGAAGGCATCGCAACTTCAGGATTAAAAGGTTAGTACCCTCCATCGCCGAACAAGCGGTGTGTTTTTAGGCAGTCTCAACGTGAGGGATTTCGTTGGGATGAATAGATATGGAGAATAGAGAACATGCGTAAACTGATTATTCTCGGTCTTCTAGTCGTTCTCGTCGTAGGGTTGAGTGCCGTTTCTGCTCAGGATATGAGCGGTGTAGACCCGTCCGGTCAAACCGTTGTGTACTGGCATCAGTATAACAGCGACCCGCAGCTTGCAACCATGAACGCGCTTATCGAAGAATTTAACAGCACCAACGAGTGGGGGATCACGGTTGAAGGCACAGCCCAGGGTAACTATAATGATATTCGTGACCTGATGAACGCGGCCATTATTTCCGGTGAACTGCCGAACCTGGTGGCGGGCTTCCAGAATGACGCGCTCAGCTACTACCGGGATGGTGCGGCGACGGATATTACCCCCTATGTCAATGATTCGACTTATGGCATTGGCGACCTGAATCTGAATCAGGGCATCCTTGCGGTCAATGTGTTTGCTGACCAGGATGGTGCGATGCTGGCATGGCCGAACCAGATTTCTGCCAATGTGCTGGCCGTCAATCTGACCATGTTGGGTGAACTCGGCTTTGATGCGCCTCCCACGACGTTTGAAGAATTCAAAGCGATTGCGTGCGCGGCTGCGGAAGCCGAGGAAACCGAAGGTTATCCGATTAAAGCCGACTCGTCCAACTTCGAATCAATGGTTGCCAGTCACGGCGGCTCGATTTTCGTGGATGGGCAGTACAACTTCACCAGCCCGGAAGTGATCGCTACGTTTGAATTCTACAAAGACCTGTACGATTCGGGCTGTGCTTACCTCCCTGACAGCCAGTTTGGGAACACCGATGACTTTGCGATTGGCAAAAACCCGATGGCGCTGGGCAGCACGGCAGGTCTTCCGTTCATTCAGGGTGGAATGGATGCGGCTGGCTACGTGGCGGATTGGGTTGTGACCACCACACCCTGGACAGAAGGCAACCGCACGCTGCAAATCTACGTGCCAAGCATCATCATGGTACCCAGCACGCCGGAGCAGGAGCTCGCCAGCTGGTTGTTCCTGAAATTCCTGTCGGGTGTTGACCAGCAGGTTGCCTGGACAACCGCGACCTCTTACTTCCCGATGAATCTGGACGCCACTGCTGGCCTGGCGGATTTTGTGGCGGAAAATCCCCGCTTTGGGGAAGCCTTTGCGCTGCTCAATGACCCTGAAGTGACGCTCTACTTTGCGCCGCAGCAGCTTTCGTATGGCGCGATACGCGGCCTGGTGAGTGAAGCGCTGGCGGATGTCACCAGCAATGGGCGTGATGTGATGGAAGTGGCGGAAGAACTCGAAGCTGAAGCGAACGCCGCCCACGCCGACGCGCAGTAACTTTCCAGCTCTATAAAACAAACAGGGGGCCGAAGGCCCCTTGTTTATTCTTTAAGAAGGTTCTTCTCGCTGAATTTCGACACGCACTTTGGAGAGGAGTGAGGCGACCCCCCCGACTGCGGCTAGAATCGCGGCGGCCACGCCGCTGCCGACAACCACTTTGGTCAACGGGGCTTCCAGAATCACTTCGCCATCCGAGTTGCTGATTACCAGGCGGCGGACGTTGCCTTCTTCAATCAGATGTTTGACGCCCTCTACGAGTTGGCCGCTCACGATTTCGACTTCTTCCCGAACGAAATGCCCGGCAGTCCTGGCCTGATCCGTCATTGTGGGCGCCGCTTCTCTGGCTCTCTCTGAGATTTGAACAGCAGCATGTTTGGCCTGTTCCGCTGTGAGCGCAGCGAATTCCTTGGCTTTTTCGGTTAACACGGCAGCGGCAGCTTTCGTTTGTTCAGAGACGACGGGCGCGGTAATCTTGGCCTGTTCTGCCGCCATTGCAGCGAATTCCTTGGCTTTTTCGGTTAACACGGCGGCGGCGGCTTTCGTTTGTTCAGAGACGGTGGGCGCAGTTTCCTTAGCCTGTTCTGCCGCCATCGCAGCGAATTCCTTGGCTTTAACTGTTAGCTGTTGGGCGATATTCTTGGCATATTCAGCCGCAGCAGGGGCATTCTCATTGAACTGCGCGACCGCCAGCGCCGCGAGTTCCTTCGCTTTTTCGTTGAGCTGATGAGCCGTTGTTCTGGCTTGCTCTGTAAGGTGAGGGGCAGTTGTTTTTGCCTGTTCGGACGCTAATGCGGCGAGTTCTTTCGCTTTTTCACTTAAGAGTGCCGCATTTGATTTTATCTGTTCCTGAATTTGTGATGCTGTGCTGTTCATAAAGGCACTCCTCTGATTATTATCCTAATTATAACAGAGAAGTTTAGAAACGGTTTAATTTCATATGATGAGTCACTTAGAAATTCAGCGCCCAAACTGAACACCGTTTCGTTTAGGTTTTTCCAGGAAAATAATGATACTGGGCAGGTGACAGGCTACCCCTGCCAGGCGCGTCACCCGCCCATCTTGGGTGTATTGAAATTCTGGAAAAGCCTTAGTGCCGGAAGTGGCGCACGTTGGTGAAAATCATCGCTATGCCGAGGCTGTCCGCGGCTTCAATGACAGTCTGGTCTCGCAGGGCCCCACCCGGCTGAATCACAGCGGTCACACCCGCTCTGGCGGCCTCTTCAACACCATCCGGGAAGGGGAAAAACGCATCTGAGGCCAGTACCGCGCCAGCCGCCTTTTCACCGGCTTTTGCAACGGCCAGCCTGACTGAATCCACGCGGCTGGACAGACCCCCGCCGATACCAACGGTTGCACGCTGTCGGGCGATCACAATCGCGTTGCTTTTGACCTGCTGGACAACCTTCCAGGCGAACTCCATCGCGCTTGTTTCTTCGTCGCTGGGGCGTCGTTGGGTGACGACTTTCCATGTGGTGGTTTCCGGATCGCCGAAGTCCGTTTCCTGAACGAGCACGCCGCCCAGCACAGAGCGAAATTCCAGGCGGGGCAGGCGGAAATTCTGCGCCATGCGAATCAGCCGGCAGTTTTTCCGGTTATCCTTCAGTCTGGCAAGCGCCGAGTCCGCGAAATCCGGCGCGATGATGACCTCAATGAACAGGCTGCCCAGGGCATCAACAAACACATCATCAATTTTCTGGTTTACGGCGATGACGCCGCCAAAAGCTGAAACAGGATCGCTCTCCAGCGCGGGTGTGAAGGCGTCTGCCAGCGTTTCCGCCACTGCTACGCCGCAGGGAGTCAGGTGCTTAATGATGGCAACGGCGGCTTCCTTTTCCGGATCAAACGGGCAGATCGCCCGCCATGCCGAGTCCGCATCCAGGATGTTGTTGTACGAGAGGGGTTTGCCTGCCAGCAGTTCGCCGTTCAGCGGCCCTGTGCTGGCGGATTCGGCGAAGAATCCGGCCTTCTGATGGGGATTTTCCCCGTAGCGCAGTTCCTGGGTTTGCTTGACGGCCAGAGTGAAGGTGTCGCTCAATGGGTGTTCCAGGCTGCTGCCTGTGGCAAGGTAAGCGGTAATGGCGGCGTCATAGTCGCGGGTGTGGGTGAAGGCTTTTAGCGCGAGCCGCCGACGCACCTCCAGCGAAACGCGGCCTGTTTTCTGGATTTCTTCCAGCACAGGCAGGTAATCCGCCGGGTCAACGATGACGGTCACACGGCTGTAATTTTTCGCTGCGCCTCGCAGCAGCGTCACCCCGCCAATATCAATGTTTTCAATCGCTTCGTCCAGACTGACTCCTGGTTGGCTGGTGACTTTCTGGAAAGGATATAGATTGCACACCACCAGGTCAATTGGGGCGTAGCCCGTTTGTTTGAGTTCGTCCAGGTCAGAATCACGGGCAAGAATTCCGGCATGAATCGCAGGGTGGAGGGTTTTAACACGCCCGCCAAGCATTTCCGGGGAGTTGGTGACTCGTTCAACCGGAACAACCTCGATACCCGATTCTGTAAGTTTCTGGGCGGTTCCTCCGCTGGCGACCAGATCCCAGCCAAGCTGTGCTAAACCCTGTGCCAGCGTTTCCAGTCCGGTTTTATCGGACACGCTGAACAATGCACGTGGCATCGCTGTTTCTCCTCACAATGTTTCGCTCCGATTGTAGCGGGTTGAGGAGCACGTGTCTTTAGCTGGATTTACGATTAATTTCGACGCATGGGACGGGTTCGCCCGCCGCAATCGAGTCGCGCAGTTCGCGCGTTTGTGCGCTGGGTTCTTCCTGAAAGAATTCACGGAACAATTTTTCCAGGGTCATGTACACCATCAATGCGGTGTTTTTGTTGCCCAGGCAGGCATGGTAGCGCATCAGGCGGCGGTAGGTGGCTTCGTGGTAGGCGTCCTGCTTCAGGCACAATTCTGCGGTTGCAATCGCTTCTTCTAAACGGCCATCACGGGCATACAAATCCGCCAGCCGATTGAGCGTTTTGGCGAATTTGGTTTGGATATGGCTGCGAAGCTGAACACTCCACTGCTGGAAGCGGTCTTTGGGCAGGTATTCTCCCTGATAGATACGCAGGGCTTTTTCATACGTTTTGATGGCATTGGCGTAGGCGTGCTCCTGCTCATAGAGCTTGCCCTCACTCTGGATTTCTTCCAGCTCGATGAAGTCCACCCGCACATTGGTTGAGAAATTAAAGCGGTAAGCCGATCCTTCCCGCACGATAAAAGAAGAATCGCCGGGTTGGGCAAGATTGGGTTCAAGGATCATCCGCATCTGATTGATGAGAGGGCGCAAGTCCGCCGCCGCGACCGACTCAGATTTCATCAAGTCGGCAAGCTCATCTACGGATACGGGTGCACCACGCCGGGTCATCAGGATTTTAAGCAGGGTTTCTACGGCAGATTCGCCAAAATCGTCCACGATTTCGCCATTGCGCCAGAGACGGAAATCTCCCAACGTTTGGATCCGGAGTTTGGCGCTGGCGGTCAGTTTGCGAATCAGCCCGATCAGCTCATATTTGTGGAAGCTGTCTTTGTCCACAAAACCGGAGATAGAGTATTTCATAAACAGGGTCGCCACATCCCCTCGGCTGGCTTCGCCACTTACGATAATCACCTGTGTGGCGAGATCAGCGCTGGTCAGGTAGTCCAGAAGCTGCCAGCCCTGAGCGTGTTGCAGTGGGATGTTGGCATCGCCCAGGCGCAAATCCAGCAGCACGATATTAAACGCGATCTTTTCTTCCCGCAGTATGTGCAGCGCCTCGCCAGCGTCCCGTACCGTGCGCCAGAACCAGCCTTCTTCTTCAATAGTTCGAGAAAGAATTACCTGCCAGTCGGGGCGGTCTTCAACGATCAGGATGCGCGGCACCCCTTTCCGTTCGCCGTCAACAGGTGCAACAGGCATTTCCTGAGAGCTGGTGATGACGCTTTCGGCCCGGTCGATATGTCGGGCCGGCAGCGGGACACCATGCAAGGCATCCTGAGCGAGTTTGACGAAGGTCTCTTTATTCCAGGTCTGTTTTTCAATGATCGGAAATTTCCTCAGCAGGTCGTCCGAACCGGGCAAGGATATGTGACTGACCGAACCGCTGACCACAATCAGAGGGGTAGTGGGGTAGCGCTGCTGGATTTCGTTAATGACTCGCACGCCGTCGCGGTTGTATTTGTTGGCATTATCCAGAACAGGATCAACTACGGCAAGGTCATAACGGGTGTGTTCGAGCAGGGCAAGCGCCTGCCGAAAATTGCTGGCAACATCGACCTCGCCTCCCATACTCATAAGCGTGCGAGAGAGAATACTCTGCCAGTCAATTCGATCTTCAACAAGGAGGGCACGCCAATTCATCGTTATTATTTCTCCCAGGGTGGCAGTGTGATGCGGAAGATGGTACCTTTGCCGACAGTGCTTGTAACGCTGATTTTGCCGCCAATAAGTTCTACATACAGTTTGACCATCCACAATCCCAAACCCAGTCCATCGGATTTGCTGGTCACAAAAGGATCAAAAATCTTGGAGCGCAGATGGTCGGGGATGCCCTGCCCATCATCCTGTATCATGATTTCAACGGTTCCGTTTTGGGCGCGGCGGCAGGTGAGGGTCAGCGTACCTCTGCCGTTCATGACATCGGTCGCGTTGTTCATCAGGTGCAAAAAAACTTCAACTAAGCGTTCCGCATCCGCGCCAACGCGGGGAATACCGTCCTCATAATGACGCTCAACCTTCACAGCGGCATCCACACGGGAAAACTGAAGGGCGGTTTCCATGGCTTCAATGACCTCAATCGGGCGAATGTCGCCGGGGCGGAGTTCTGTGGCACCGCGAATCCGCCGCACCATGAGTAACGTTTCCTCGGCGTTGTGCAGGACATTTTCGACCATCAGCCGCATTTCCATACTGGGGTGCGGGGTGGCCTTCAGTTCATCAGCCATTTCCATTGCCCAGACGCGCACCGCGCCCACCGAGTTGTTGATCTTGTGGGCCAGATTTAACACCATATGCGCCATTGCCGTTTGTTTTTTGGCGTCCGCAAGCTGCTCGGTGGTGTGCTTGAGTGCCTCATAGGTGTTCGCATTTCCCACACCAATAGCAGACCATTTGGCAATAGTACGCAGGAGTTGAGCGTCGCTTTCGTCAAAAATATCGTTGACCTTGTTGATACCTTCAATCACCCCGATGATTTCGTCATCCAGGATAATGGGTACGGCGATGATGGAACGGGTATCAAACCCCCCTTTTTCATCAATGGCGGGCTCCCAGCGTGGGTCTTTTTTGACATCATTCACTATGGCAGTTTTGCCATATTCCACGACCCAGCCTGCGATACCCTGACCGGGTTTCAGACGGATCGATAAGTCTTTTTCGGGGGGGGTGTGGCTCCATAACATGAGGTCGCCGCTCTCATAGTCCTTAAGCATAATCGACGCTTCTTCGACTTCCAGCAGGTCTTTGGTGGCACTCATGATGCGTCCAGCGACTTCCTGAATCTGGAGACTGCTGAGCATATTGAGCAGGCTGTCACCAAATTTATCAATCCACTTGAGTTCACTGGTTTTCAGTTTCATCTGGGCAAAGTAGGTGGCATTTTCCAACGCAACCCCAAGCTGCTGCGCGATAAGATGCACGACCCGCAGTTCATTGTCTGACCATTGCCGCGAGCCGTAGAGAACGAGTGTTCCCAGATGCCCCTCCGCACCCGTAATGACAGCCTCTGTGTATGGGGTTTCAGACGTAATGCGATTGAAATCTCCAAACTGGCTTGGTAAACGCAGTTCAGCGAGGATAGGCTGGTTAAGGCGTATTTCGGCGGCATCGACACGGAACAGCGCGATCACTTTTTGCAGGGTACTTGGCAGGCCATACTTGACCCCTCTGCCGCCCCCCAGAGTACGTTCGATATTCTGCAAGAAGTTGAAGTAAGTGTCTAACACCGATCTATCCTATCAGATTTCAATCGTCAGACCTTCGTAGGCCAACAGGACTTCCACAGGCGGGGTATGCCCATTTCCTGTGCGTGACGCCCGGTATTGGAGATGATGGTCAGCATCATCCACTTTATTCCATAAATGCTGCGCGGGCGAATCAGGATCATGGTGGGTGAGGACCAGTCGTTTGACGCCCGCCCGCCACGCCAACTCCGCGCCGATCTTGGGTGTGCTGTGTCCCCAATCGGCTTTGTTGGTGATGGCTTCTGTAAAATCATACTGGGCATCGAAAATCAGTACGTCCGCGTCCTTGAAGAAGGATTCATAGAGGGCTGTGTATTCGTGCTCCATTTTTTGATATTCGCCGTCAGTGGCGTAGACGAAAACTTTATCATTGAAGGTAAACCGGTACGCGAAACTGGACCCAGGATGGTGAAGTTCGCGGATTTCAACGGTGACCCCTTCAATCTCATGGATTTCGCCCGGTGTAAGAAGGTTGTAGATTCGAGTGGCCTGTGGATAGTCCAACTCGACAGGAAAAAACGGGTGCCGCATGACCTGGCGCAGCCGCCAATCCATATCCGGGAAAGGGCTGTGAATCCGCAAGACATTGCCGGGCGTATAGGCCGGCGCGAAAAACGGAAATCCTTCGATGTGATCCCAATGGGTGTGGCTCATGAAGATATGAGCGATTCCTGTTCCGCTTCCAAATTCCGTCTGCATCAGCTCCTTGCCAAGCAGACGAATCCCCGATCCCATATCCAGAATAAACAGGGAATCGTTTACGCGCAGTTCCACGCAGGTGGTGTTCCCGCTTACGACCGTATTTAAATAGGGTGGCAGGCGTTCGATGAAGCGATTCATGGCCGCCGGATCGCTAAGATTAATCCCCTGACTGCGTTCCAATGTTTCGCGGAGCCGTTCGCGGAGTTCTGTGGTTGTCATCGGCGTCGGAATTGACCCGCGGGCACCCCAGATTCGGATTTTCATAAAACTGACCTTCTCTTCAACTACGCAACTTACGCAGATTCTTCTTTTTGCGCTAGTTAAAATGTCGCTTACAGAAAAATACTAACTGAATTTAATTTGTTTCTCTACCTTATCATAACTTACCTATTTTTGCGTCCGGATGACCTTTGCTACTTTAAGCTCGAACTGAAAACTGGTGCCAGCCACCGGGGTAGGCACCATTGTGCTTTCCGGTGTGTAAACCTGTGCTTTGACCAGACGGGGCAAATGGAGCGTGATCCGCTGTGGTTGGTCACTGTAGTTCACGAGATGATACTGAGATTCGCCAGATGGCTCACGCCACATGGTAAAAAGCAGGGGCTGCTCTGCATCGACATGCGGCTGCCACGTTCCGATTGTATCCAGAAGCTCGCGCCGCAAGCTTTCGGGTGGCAGAGCGTACATGTGTTCCTGAGCCAGCAGATAGCGTGGCAGTCCCAGACTGTCGGCCAGTGCCCGTATCAGACGGATGTGGTGGTACGTCCGCCACCCAATCGAAGCGAAACGTACAATTTCTCTGCGGAGCGTTCTCCACTGTGGTAACGACCCTTGTTTGCTGAAATTCTGCCAGATTCCCTGCCCCAAACGCGGTTGGTCAAGGGCGACGATTTTGCCGCCTTGATCCTGAAACGCACGCAGGTTCTCATCCAGCCTGTCCACATCTCCAGGGGGAACAATCAACGTCTTGACATGGGGCCAACCGTTATCTCCAACGATGCGAAACGGAAGCCCCGCGTGAAACAGAGTTTCGCAGGCCGCGAAAAATGCAGGCCAGGTCGCTTCCCATTGGAAACGGGTTGCCTGGTAGGGATGGTAGATCGCCAGCTCACTGCTCGGTTCTCGCTGGCTCAACCACGCGGCGTTTTCCGTCAGCCAGCGGTTAACCTGGCGGATGTCATTCTGCTGATGGGCATAGCGGTCATGAATAAGCAGGGTGAAGTGTTTCTGGTGGAGATATTCGGTACCTTTAGTCACAACCGGGCAGTTCATGGCAGTGCCTTCAAGCAAGGTGCGGGCAAAGGTGCAGCCGCTCCAGACGTGCTCGAAGCCAATGCCCTGCTCGTACGAAATGGTGCTGACAGGAACATGATTAGTATGCGCTTTTGCCGCACCAAGCACTATCGCGTTGCTTGCCACGCCGCCATGTTTGAGCAAACGGGGCAGGGCGAAATTTTCGATCATGACGATGTCCTGAAGTTCTGCCAGCGCGGGCAGTTCCATGCCAAGTTCGACAAACGCATTACGGTTGATGGCATCGAGGTTGTTGGCGCTGATCTTGATAGCCGGGTTCAGTTCGCGGGCGTAGTCGGCCCACTCGCGGATAACACGGGTCATAAGATTTGCCCGCCAACGTAAATACTGCTGGGATTCCGGGGACCCGACGTAGAGCACCGTCGGGATTTCCGCCCCATCATTGTCTTTGGCGTAGGCACGGCGGCTGTATTCCGAATACGAGCCGATGACACCCCAGATGGCACTTTTCCATTCGACCCCGCCGCCGCCAACCCAGGGATTATCAAAAAATACGCCATCCGCCCCGGCCTCAACCACAATCCGGACTCTATCGCGGACTTCCGCCAGCCAGTCCGGGTGATTCAGGCAGGTAAAATAGCGTCCGGTGTAATAAGGGATTTTTTTGCCAAAAGGGTCGATGGCGTACCAGTCTTTGTGTTTGTACGAACCTTTGTAGACACAGTTCGAGGTCTGAATGTAGCCAAAAACTTTGATGTTTTTCGCATGGTAAACCTGAACCGCCTGACGAAACGAGTCCCAATCTTCCTGCTCAATTTCTGGAGGGAAACCCCAGTTGCAGGTTAAATAGACCCAATTAAACCCCATCGCCGAGATGCGCTCCGCGCCGGCTTCGGTGTGGGCGATATGATGGACAGCGTCATCAACTTTGCGGCCCATGAATTTGAGTCGGTTCATGCGGCTTGTGCCGGGGCCTGCCCAGAGGTATACCGGACGGTGGGTACCCAGTCCCAGTTCAGTCACCTGACCTTGCTCATTTTTTGTGCTCGCCATTATACTTTTCAAATGTCCTCTCGACTACTAAAATAGTTGTAAAAATTGGGAGGGCATGTATGCAATCACCCGAACAGAAGACTCAGATTATGCGCGAAAAACGCGACGCCAAAGTGCGTGACCATCTTAGCCAGTATGCCCCGGTGTGGCTGGTGGATGAAGTGGCGATTTTAGACGAAGACGCGCTGCAATTTAATGTGGTTTTTTACCATCCGAATTACAAATGGGTGAACCGCCGCTATCGGTATGATTCTTTTAATGATGTACTGTACCACAAAGGGCAGGTTTTGCTGGATGAAGCCGATACCGTTGACCTGCAAAATCAGGAACCCTATCTGTACGCACCGGTTATCAACACCGTAAATTCCTATGGCGGCTAGGAAGAAGACCCCATCGAGAGAATCCGGGGTCGGGTGCCAAGCATAGCGAAAGTTTCCAAAAGTTTGTCGGTAATTTTTGACCAGCTATAGTGCTTTGCGAGTTCGTGAGCCGCTTCACCCATCCTGGCCTGCTGCGCTGTGTCAGTCAATAGGGCGATTATCCGTTGGGCAAGTGCACCCGGTTCACGCACCGGAACATGGTAGCCTGTGATGCCATCCTGCACCAGATATGCCAGCCCGCCGACCTCAGATGCGATCACGGGTGTGCCGCAGGCCATTGCTTCGAGTGCAACCATGCCAAAGCTCTCATAATCGCTGGGCATGATCAGAGCACTGGCTGCGCGATAAAAATCCGGCAGGATGTCCTGACTCTGTGCGCCTAAAAACCTGACCTGCTTCTCAAGATCCAGCATTTCTCGCAGCGCCTGCAAGCGCTGCATTTCTTCGTCGCCCTGTACCGGATCGCCGCCGATGATCGTAATACACAGATCATCCAACACATCCGGGCGGGTGTTACGGATTTCAACGAGTGCATCAAAAATCGTGTCTACCGCTTTCAGGGGTTCGATTCTGCCGACAAAAAGGAGGAGTTTGCAGGCTTCATCGATGCCGATCTTGCGGCGGGCTTCCACCGGGTCGGCGGGGGAAAACCGCTTGAGGTCAACCCCTGGTGGGACAATGTCAATTTTGCGGCGGTCAGCCCGATACAGCATCAAAAGCTGGGTATATTCGGCGGGTGTGGCGGCGATAATCCGGTCAGTGATTTTGACAATTTCGGTTTCGCCGCGTATCCGAATGTCATTATCGGGATTGCGCCGATTATCCGCGATGCGATTTTTCATATGCCCCAGCGTGTGGAACATCTGTGCGACAGGGGCATCCCATTTTTTCCGCAGTTGAATCGCCACCCAACCGCTTAACCAGTAGTGACTGTAAATGGCGTCGTAGCGCATATGCTCCGCTTCGACAAAGTCCTCCAGTGCCTTCTTGAACTGGTTGAGATGTAAAAATATGACACTGGTATCGAGGGGTTGGGCGGGGCCGCAGGGCAGATAGATCAAACGGTGGTTCGGGCTGAGGTCAAGGACTTTCCCCAGCTCGTCGGGCGAGGCTGCCCGTGTAAAGATGTCTACCCGGATGCCGCGTCGTGCCATGTCGCGGGCGACTTCACGGACGTAGACATTCATCCCCCCTGTTTTTTTGCCACCCAGGGCCGCTTCTGGCGAAGTGTGAATGCTCAAAATCGCCAGACGAAGCGGCTCCAGATTGGGATGAGGAAATTCAGCGTCCGGCATACGTTAATTGGGCTGCGCGTTGAGCATCATCACCGGGCGATTCTGCCCGCCCAAGCGGTATTTATATTCCTCATCCCCGCGTAAAAAGTCAAATTCCTCACGCCCTTTTTCAATGGCATCCCGAATGATATAGGTCAACAGGATGATGCCGGGGCCGATTTCAGGGCTGATCTGCGGATTATGGCCGGAGTTGTACAACAAAATCTTGTTGCCGTAGTCAAAACTCAGGTAGGCGGCGGCGTCCAGGCCATTGATCTTTAGCATACTGATTTGCAGCCAGCCTTTTTGTGCGATGACCGGAATCATGCGATGGAAAAAGTCGGTATTTTCGGGATCATCCAGAAACCGGGCTTTCTCCGGGCTGCTGGCACGCATCAGGCTGACAAAACGTCGTTCGCTTTCTTCGGGATAAGCGAGTGCATCCAGATATTCCCATTGAATCTCGACCGTTCCCGCACGGCGGAGTTTGCGACGAACTTCATGCCGGTCTTTTTTGTTAAGCAGTTTTTCCAGGTAAGCATCCCAGCTTTCAGGAAGCGGGATGTGGGGGCATACTTCTTGCTGATCGATACGGACAGTGAATCCGGCAGCTTCCAGCAGCGGAGGCCACTCCCGCAAGATCGGAGAATCCGCCGGGATGTTACAGAAGTCCAGCGCATCATAGCGTTGTTTTTCCGCCAGCGCGTATTCCGTCAGTGCCCGCAGCACTTCGTATTCGCAGCCGGGGCGAATAATCAGTTCCAGATAGTCGGTGACTTCCACACAACCCACACTGCGTACCAGACGGCCTTTCGGGTGCTGGTGGATAAACCAGGGCGCTAAGCCGATCAGCTTGTTTTCGGTGTCACGGACGGTGATAATCCAGAGTTCGCCGGGATGATAGGCCGCCCACCAGGTTGACTGCCACTCCCACGTCATAAACAAGCGGTTGCGCGGGCTGGATTCCAGGAACGGATTCCATTCATCCCGCAGTTGGGCAAAGGCTTCTTCGGTGTGAAAGGCTTCGATTTTCAAGTCCATAGTATGATATGTCATGGAGGTTTTCACATGTCCAAACGTTTGATAGGGCTTTTCATTGTGTTGCTGATTCTAGCAGCTTGTGGAGAGGACTCCCCGGAGACCCAGCCAACACTCGTGCGCCCGACTGTCACCCCAGCACCAACAACACTGACTATCTGGTACCATGATCCACGAATGACTAAGGCTTATACCGCAGTGTTGGCGGACTTTGAGGCCCGCTATCCCCACATTACCACTCATCTGATGCTGCAAGAAGGCGCAACCTTTCTTAATGACATCAACCAATCTTTGGAGGCAGGCGGCGAGCCAGATGTGATTCTCGCGCCTGCTGTGCTGCTCGACCCCCTGCTTGCACGCCGAAGCCTGCTGCCCCTGACTCTGAGCGAGTCGTCTCAGATCAGGATGCTGGTGCCGGTCAATGCCGCTGAGGTAGGCATTCGTAACGAGCAGATGTACGGATTTCCAGTGCAGATCAACGTCCCGATCCTGGTCTACGATTCGTCGCGTGTACCCGATGTACCTCAGAATTATGACGCATTTGTGCAATCCGGTCATGAGACCATTGTCCGACCCAATTTTATGACTACTAGTCTGTGGATGCCCATTGCGAACACTGCCAGCGCTCGTACCCCTGACGGGCGGCTCAATGTTACTGCGGATGGCTTAACCGCATATTTTCAACGACTGCTGGATATGAGCGCAACCGTCAGCTTTGCTGATGATTTTAGCACGTCTAATGCGGCGGTTTATCTGGCGAGCACAGCGGATTTGCCCGTGCTTCGGGAAAAACTGGGCGATACCCTTCGGATTGCGCCGCTGCCGGATCTTGCCAGCCTGCCCCAGAATAATCTGTACGTGGGAGAAGCAACCCTGTTCATGGTCAGCCAGAACGCGAGTGATGCTGATTATGACGCTTCCCTGAAACTGCTGGAATTTCTGCTCGATCCGGAGCAGCAGGACAAGATGAGTGAAATCAGCGGGTATCTGCCGATTCTGTCAGCGGACTATAACGCCCAACGGGCTGTTTTTTTTGGTGACAGCCAGTTTTATACAGAAGTTGTTCCTGGTATGGACACGGCCATACAGCAGGTGATCACCGGTCAGCTAACTCCGCAGCAAGCCAGCGAACAGTGGTTGAACGACTAACGTGGCCTGACCGCATAGCAGCTCTTTGCCTCCTCAACCGTGACCTGGGGAGGCCAGTTGGGTGCTTCTCGCAGATTGCAAACGAGATAAAAGTCGTATCCTCTGGTCGTGAAAACCTCGTCTAACTGATTTACATCGAATTTGACATCGAAGCTGATAGTACGTTCTGCGTAAAATTCGATGTGCGGGCCGCGATAGGGCAGGTTGGTGGCGATACGTTCATCCTCGGTTGTGCGTTCGGCAACCAGATCGGCAACCGTTAAAAACGAGCGGTTGCTGAGGGCAATCAGCACAACAGAGACGGCCATTACCAGAACAACATGACCGATCAGACCGCCCCAGGCGTAAAGCTGCGGGCGGTTGCGCGGTTTGGTGCTGCCGTGAGGCCAGACGATATGCAGTCCATACCCTGCCCAGATCGCCAGAGGTGCAACTACATAGTATGTAAAGTAATCATGAATCCAGGTTGCGTTGCGCCACAGGGTTGTATACACAAGCCCAGCGATCAGGTGTACCCAGATGAGATAATCCTGGCGCTTCATGCCCTGTTTGTACAGGCTGTAAATACCGAACAGAGCGAATAGAAATCCAAAAAATGAGAATCCATAGCTGATTCGAAGCAGCATACGTCCGAGGTAGTCAAGCGTATTGAAACTCTCAACCGTCGCTGAGTCTCCGGCGCTGGTGCTGGTGCGCTGCGTAAAAATCTCCTCGAATTCTTCCAGGATGTAGGAATCAAACCCTTTGGTGGTGTAGGTAATCCAGGTTGCAAATCCGACAAACCCGGCAAGGCAGATGGTGAAAATGGCGATTTTTTCTTCGCTGGTTCCCCAAATCAACCCGTAAATAAAAAAGAATACCAGGAAAAACGCCATAAAATGACCGAACCACAACCCCGCAAATGCCAGCATATGGGCGATGGCAAGCGAGGAGGGCTGTTTTTTTCGTGTCCAGTGAAGATAGGCCAGCAGCATCGCATTGACGAAGAAGATATTGCCCGCCTCATGATTCACCGCGCGGGAAAAATAGACCACCAGAGGCGCGAACGCGAAAAAGAAGGTGACTCGCACCGCCGTCCGCCGCCCGTACATTGCTTTTGAGAGCTGGTAAATAATGGTGATGCTGAACAGGGTAATGATGATATTGGGCAGCCGGATAAACGCTTCCGAGTCGGCGAAAGCGCGGACACTCAAGGATTGAAGAATGGCAAGGGTCGGGGGGTTATGGCGGTAGACATACGCGCCTGAACGATCCAAATCATCGGGCAGCGATTTTAAGGGACTGTATACCTGGATGTAACCCAGATCGCTGTAACCAAATTTGAGATAATTTCGTACCGCGTGGGTATACAACACGTTGTCCCAGTCATGGTGCCCCGTGAAAGGCTTATCCAACCACGCCGTTGCGAGCGCAAAAAAGAGCAGCAAGAGGAGCGTCAGAAACCATAACTGATTGATGCGTGAGGTTGTATTTTGCATGAATCCCCCAGGGTAGGCTGATGTTTATCATATCACCTTTTTTCGGAATGCCTATTGATTCGGTGATAAAGACAATGCTATAATGCCACCAATCAAAGCGCCAACTTAGCTCAATCGGCAGAGCGATCGCTTCGTAAGCGATAGGTTATGGGTTCAACTCCCATAGTTGGCTTATAACCTCTTTTTTGAAAGACTGCGAAGGAGAGGAGTAGGTGGCGAAGCCCGCTCAGAGAGTTTGTGCCGGAGGCTGCAAGCACGAACCGAAAGTGAACCACCGAAGGTCGCTCCTGAGTTGGTGAGCTGAAACCAAGTAAGCTCATTCGGGCAAGCCCGTTACAGCGTTTGAGTGCCTGTGCCGATGTACAGGAAGCAGGGTGGTACCGCGAAAACCATTCGTCCTTGCCGGAATTCTGGCAGGGACGTTTTTGTTTGGAGGGGTTGTGATGAGCGCGAATACCGATTACTACGACACGCTTGCAGAAGATTATCATCTGCTCTACCGAGACTGGGAAGCGTCGATGGAGCGCGAAGGATTAATGCTGCGTCGATGGTTCAAAGACCGAAAAATCGTCACCGTGCTGGATGCTTCCTGCGGGACGGGTACTCAGGCGATTGCACTGGCACAAATTGGCTACCGCGTGTTGGCGTCTGATCCCAGCGCGAATATGGTCAAAAAGGCCCAGGAAAACGCGCTGGCTTACGGTGTCGGCGACCGGATTCATTTTTTGCAGGCAGGTTTTCTGGATATTGCCCGCATGACCAACGGCAATCTGGACGCCATCGTGACGAAAGGGGATGCGTTTCCCCATCTGATTACCGACCGGGACATCGAAGAAACCCTCGCTGGGTTTTATCGCCTGCTGCGTATCGGCGGAACCGTGCTCATCGGAATGCTGGATTTTGAACCCCTGCTGGAAGAGCGCCCTCGTTTTATGCCGGGGCGTGTTCATGACCCGATTGCCAACCAGGGTGAGCGGATTGTGGTCTTTGAGGTATGGGATTGGGATGATGGCCCGCCGCGAATCGTGACCAAAAACAAGTTTATTGTACGCGGGGAAAGTGACTCGTATACGACGAAGGTCTATCCGGTTCAGTGCCGCCCTCTGACGGCAGAGGAGGTACAGGTGGTATTACTGGAAGCGGGGTTCGTCGATATTGAAGTCATTCACGACCGGTCGGAACTGGTGATGATTGCCACCAAACCCGATCCGAACGCCACCGCCGCATCGATTGCAAGTCAGCGTTTGAAGGCAATGAAAGCAGAGGAAATAGGGCATGAAGGAACTTGAGAAGAATTTCAACTTTCACGAAGCGGAAGGCCGGATTTATGACTGGTGGGAAACCAGCGGATTCTTCAAGCCGGAAGTTGCCGGGGAAGATGCGGAACCCTATGTCATCAGTATGCCGCCCCCAAATGTGACCGGAGCACTCCACGCTGGTCATGCCATGTTCGTTTCGCTGGAAGACTTGATGATCCGACATGCCCGTATGAAAGGCAAAGCGGCCCTTTGGGTTCCTGGTTCAGATCATGCCGGAATTGCGACACAGCTCCAGGTTGAGAAAGCGCTGCGGGATGAAGGTACCAGCCGGGAGGCCGTTGGTCGTGAGGAATTTCTGCGCCGCACCTGGGCATGGAAGGAAAAATATGGCGGTGAGATTCAAAACCAGGTGCGGCGGTTGGGTGCCTCATGTGATTGGACACGAGAACGGTTTACGCTGGATAACGGCCTGTCTAAAGCGGTGATCGAAGCCTTTGTGACTCTGTACGAGCAGGGGCTGATTTACAAAGGCACGCGCCTGATCAACTGGTCGCCAGGTCTCAAAACGGCGGTCAGTGACCTGGAGGTAGAAAATGAAGAAATCCAGGGCAAGCTGTATTACTTCAAGTATCCGGTGGAGGGTAGCGAATTTATCCCGGTGGCAACCACCCGACCGGAAACCATTCTCGGTGACACGGCGGTGGCTGTCCATCCTGACGACGAGCGCTATCAGCATCTGATTGGCAAGACCGCCTATGTGCCTATGCTGGAACGCCCGATTCCGGTCATTGCCGATGAGTACGTGGAGCGGGAATTTGGCACAGGTGCGCTGAAAGTCACACCGGGGCACGATTTTAACGACTATGAACTGGGCAAAAAGCACGCGCTTCAGGTCATCAGTGTGTTAAACCGTGATGCAACGATGAATGCCAATGCAGGGCCGTATGAGGGATTAGACCGCTTTGAATGTCGCAATAAGCTGTGGCAGGATATGGAAGCGAAGGGGCTGACCCTTAAGATCGAAGACCGGATGATGGTGGTGCCGGTCACCCAGCGCGGCGGTGAAATCGTCGAACCGATGATTTCCGAGCAGTGGTTTGTGCGGATGCAGCCCCTGGCGGAGCGGGGTTTGGAAGCGGTTCGTTCCGGGGCTATTCAGATCGTGCCGGAGCGCTTCACCAAAGTCTATTATCACTGGCTGGAAAATATTCAGGACTGGTGCATCAGCCGCCAGTTGTGGTGGGGGCACCGGATTCCGGCGTGGTATCACACGGGGACAGGCGAGATAAAAGTGCTGCGGGAAGGCCCCCCGGATGACAGCGGCCGCTGGGTGCAGGATGAAGATGTGCTGGATACCTGGTTCAGCAGCGGATTGTGGCCCTTCAGCACACTTGGCTGGCCGGAACAAACACCGGACCTCAAACGGTTCTACCCGACTTCCGTCATGGAAACCGGGCATGACATTCTGTTTTTCTGGGTGGCTCGGATGATCATGATGGGCATGTGGTTTACGGAAGAGGTGCCGTTTCATACGGTCTACCTTCATGGACTGGTGATGGACGAAAAAGGCGAGAAAATGTCCAAAACCAAAGGCAACGTGATCGACCCGCTGGAAATGGTCGCCGAATATGGGGCGGACGCCCTGCGGTTTGCCCTGCTGACGGCGGGGTCTCCGGGCAACGATCAGAATCTGTCTGTCACCAAAATCGAATATGGTCGTAATTTTGGCAACAAGCTCTGGCAGATGGCACGGTTTATCCAGAGTAATCTGCCGGGTGATGTGCTTGTGGGCAAACCAGAAACTGCCGGACTTGATCTGCCAAGCCGCTGGATTCTAAGCCGCCTGTCTGGATTGGTGGACAGCGTGAACCGTCTGTATGAAGGCTACCAATTTGGTGAAGCGGGCCGCCAGATGCTCGATTTTGCCTGGGAAGAATTCGCGCCATTTTACATCGAGATCAGCAAACATATCCTGTACGGCGACGATGAAACGGCAAAATCAAGCAGCCGTCAGGTGCTGGTTTTCGCGCTGGATACACTACTGCGTCTGCTGCATCCATATATGCCGTTTATTACTGAGGAAATCTGGCAGCACATGCCGCACGAGGGCGAAAGTATCAGTCTGGCAAAGTGGCCGGAGAATCTGGATCTCCACGACGCGGAGGCGGAAGACCGGATGGGGCTGCTGCTCGATCTGGTGCTGCAAATCCGGCAGGCGCGAAATGAATACAACGTCGCGCCGGGAAAACGCCTGACCGCGATTGTCGCTGCCGGATCGTATCGGGAGACACTGGAAAAATACGGGTATGTGTTTACCCGGCTGTGCAACATCGAGGCACTGGATTTTGACAGGCCGGCGCCGAGCAAAGCGGCGACTCTGGTGGCGGCGGATGTGACCCTTTCGCTGCCGCTCGAAGAACTGGTCGATATTGAGGCGGAACGTGAACGGCTGCAAAAGGAACTGGATAATCTGCTCAGGCAAATTCAGACCAGCCAGAACAAGCTGGCGAACGACGGATTCGTGAATGGGGCACCAGAGGTGGTTGTCCAGCGTGAACGTGACAAACTAACCGATTTGCAGGCGAGTCTGGGTATTGTAGAGGAACGGCTGCGCGTTCTGTCGTAGCACCTATAAAGATTGAGGGACGGCCAGCACCCGTCCCTCACGAAATTTAACTGCTGGCGGCGTCTGCTTTATCCTCGGCGATCATTCGTGCGAGTTCGATATTTTCCAGTTCATCAACATAGTGGGCAATCGCTGCCGAAAGATAACTGGGCAGTTCCGGATGAAGTTTCTCAAAAAAGGCGATGAAATCAGGATGAGCGCTGTATCCTTCCCCTAATCCTCGCAGGATTTCCAATGTCGGCTCGTAGAAGTAATTGATGTGATCGTGCCAGCGCTGGACGATAGTCTGAACCTCGGCGCTGTCTGAGGTCTGTCCTGCCTTCATTGCCTCGACCATGTCCCTGTAAACCTGGCTGCCTTCCTCCTGAATAGCTTCCTTTTGCTCCTGGGTATAACTGCCCCAGCGTTTGACGGATTCATTGACTTTGTCCGGTCCATATTGCAGCCGGGCCAATCGTTCATAGTGTTTCTGTTTTTCTTCGCTGAATGCCTCAAAAAGACGCTTTTTGCTCATGTCTACTTCTCCTACAAGGTGCATGATGGTGCTGTCTACGGTGCTGACCAGTTTTTGCAGGCGGCTGATTTTCTTCTGTAGTACCTCCCGATGCGAGCGCAGTGCGGTCAGCAGGTCGAAGTCTGGGCTGTCCAGAATTTCCTTGATCTGCATCAGTTCCAGACCTAACTCCCGGTAAAACAGAATCTGCTGGAGCCGAAGCAGGGCGGCATCATCGTAGTAGCGGTAGCCGTTTGTCCCCACTTCGGTCGGGCGCAGCAGCGCAATTTCATCGTAGTAGTGCAGAGTCCGCACGCTGATTTCTGCTAAATCGGAAAGTTGCTTGACAGTGTACAAGTGGGTCAGCCTCCTTACTCAAACCGTATCTTAAACTATCACGTTACGTAAGAGTCAAGCGCCCCATTTTCATCGAAAGTTGCCCGCTTGTACGGCCTCAAGATAGAATGTTTTAGTTGCTATGGCATAGGGAGAATCATGAGAAAATTTGTGTATTTATTAACAGTTCTGGTACTCATATCTACGATTTCAACTGCTGCTCAGGAATCGCTTTCGGAAAATGCGACGGTTTTTGCTACGGGACTCAATAACCCTCGCGGGCTGGTTTTTGGTCCGGATGGGTATCTGTATGTGGCAGAAGCTGGATTGGGTGGCACAGAATCGACGGATGGGGTATGTGAACAAGTCCCACCGCCGCTTGGTCCCATCACAGGGGGATTCACTTCACGGATTTCCAAAATCGATGCGGATGGGCAGTTAACGACTGTTGCCGCAGGACTCCCGTCCGGCCAGACCTCTGAGATGACGGGGAACGAGGTTCTGGGTGTAGCAGATGTGGCTTTTGTGGATGGGGTCTTGTATGCACTGATTCAGGCGGGCTGTACCAAGGGGCACCTGGAATTTCCGAATGCGGTTGTGCAGGTCAACGAGGACGAAACAACGCCCATTGTCGCCGATTTAAGCACCTATTACCGCGATAACCCGGTCGATTTTGCACCGGATGAGGATCACGATGTCGAGGGAAATCCTTACAGCATGATCAGCCATGAAGGGGTGTTGTATGTGGTTGAAGCTAATCACGATGAACTTGACCGGGTGATGCCAGATGGTACCATCGAGCGGGTCGGGGACATCGCGGGCAGCATTCAGGCCCATGTGACCACAACCGCAGTGGCGGTCGGACCCGACAGCAACTTCTACGTGGGCAGTTTCAGCCCTCTGCCTTATGTGGATGGTACAGCGCAGATTTTCCAGGTTATGCCCGAAGGTGAAGTCAGCGTTTTTGCCAGCGATCTGACCACCATTGCTGACCTCGTATTTGACTGTAACGGCAATCTCTATGTTTTGGAGGCGTCAACAGGAAATATTCTTGAACCGCCGTTTATCGTGCCCGGTTCAGGAAAAATTCTTCGTCAGAGTGCTGACTCTGATACCTTTGAAACCGTGTCCGAAGGGCTGACCTTCCCAACCGCGATGACCTTCGGGCCGGATAACTTTCTGTATGTGTCGAATATCGGTTTTGCTCAGGGAACAGCCGTCGGTAAGGGCGAAATTTTGAAAGTTGATGTGGGTGTTTCGTGTGAGTGATTAGCCACAGGTGGGCCTGCCTCTTTCTTACCGAAAAATATTCCTGCCTTTCGGTGTTGTATGATATAAATGCACTTCACGGACGTGAGGTAAGTAATCATGGCACAGACCGTTCTTGTAGCGGACGACGAACCCCAGTTGGTCAAAACGGTTCGGATGTACTTGGAAGAGGCCGGGTATCATGTGGTAACCGCCGCCAACGGGAGGGAAGCATTATTTGTGGTCCGCGATGTGCATCCGGATATTGTTGTTCTGGATGTGATGATGCCGGAGGTGGACGGTTTTACCGCTGCCCGCCGCATTCGTGAGGAGAGCCGTGTCCCCATCATCATGCTCACGGCGCGTGACGATGAGTTTGACCAGGCGCTTGGGCTGGAGTTGGGGGCGGATGATTACATTGTTAAGCCGTTCAGCCCGCGTATCCTGGTGGCACGGGTGCGAGCAGCCCTCCGCCGTGCGGGAGATGAATTGGCTGCTCCTGAGGCAAAAGTGCTGCGGGTGGGAAATCTGGTTCTGAATGAAGAAACTCGCGTGGTTACTGAGGGAGACAATTCGCTTGACCTGACCCGCAGCGAATTTGACATTCTGGCAACCTTTATGAACCGCCCCGGAAGGGTATTTACCCGCATGGAACTTCTCGAACATATTCATGGCGAAGCGTTCGCAGCTTACGAGCGAACGATTGATGTTCACATCAAAAATTTGCGGGCCAAACTTAAAGAGGATCGCATTGAGACGATTTACGGTGTGGGCTACCGCTTTCACGAATAGAGTGGCTGTTCGTCTCATCGGCGCTTTTTTGCTGATCACGGCGGTGACAGTTGGTGTAGTATCGGTGGCGGTGGACACTACGGTAGACGGCAGTTTTCAGACCTACCTCCGGGAGGCCAACCGGATTGAGCAGGGGGATCGTGTCGCGCAGCTCGAAAACTATTACGAGACGAATGGAAGTTGGACAGGGATAACCCTCGAATCGGGACGCAGCGGACGCAGCGGCGGTGCTAAATTTTTGCTGGCGGATACCGATCTGCAAGTGGTAGCATCGACTGACCCCGCAATTGTTGGGCAAACCCTTTCCCCGTCTCAGCAGGAACGCGCCGAAAAACTGTATGCCAATGGTCAATTGGTAGGCTTTCTGGTGCGGGAGACCCCGGCAGAAGACAGGTTAATACAAATCCAGCAAGACTTTCTGGATAGAATCACCGATGCGCTGCTCCTCACCAGCCTGGGAACCCTCTTGCTGGCACTGATTTTGGGTGGAGTCCTGGCGTGGTGGTTTGCCCGTCCGCTCCAGAATCTGAGTCGGGCAGCGCGGGATATGGCTGAAGGACGATTGGGTCTTCATGTGCCAGAACAGGGTGCCTCCGAACTGAAGCAGGTCGCCCGTTCTTTTAACCGGATGTCGTCCTCGTTGGCGGAAAGTTATGCGGTGCGGCAGCGCATGACCTCTGACATTGCCCATGAACTACGCACCCCGGTCAGTGTGATGCGGACGCAGTTGGAAGGAATGCTGGACGGTATTCTCCCGACGGATACCCAGCAGGTGGGCGTGGTGTATAACCAGGCTCTTCATCTGGCGCGGCTGGTGGAGGATTTACGCACGCTGACTCGCGCTGAAACCCATAACCTGCCGCTCGACAAAGTACCTGTGGAAGTCGGTCACCTGATTCGGCAGATCGTGCAGGATTTTGAACCACTTGCCCAGGACAGCGGCATCCAATTGAGGGCCGTGCTTTTGGATACACCCACGCTGTCTGGCGACCCAGGGCGCCTGCGGCAGGTTTTGTCTAACTTATTGGCAAACGCGCTTCATTATACCCCCGCAGGTGGCAGTGTGACGATCACTGCTGAAGGGCAGGGTGAAACCGTGAAGATTGTCATCACAGATACTGGCCCCGGCTTATCGCCAGAACAGGCAGCCCATATTTTTGACCGTTTTTACCGCACAGACGAAGCTCGACAGCGAGATCAGGGCGGTTCAGGTCTGGGATTAGCCATTTCCCGTGAACTCATCCGCCTGCACGGGGGTGAGCTTCGTGTGGAAAGCGAGGTTGGTAAAGGCAGCCAGTTTATCATATCCCTATAATCTCCCCACAACCTCTTAACAATTTCCACATTTTTAGCGCCTATCTTATGGACAAAGACAAAAATGGAGGAAATTGAAATGTTCAAGAATATCATCATCGGAGTTCTGACCCTCACTATCTTCAGTTCGATGGGAATCGCCATTTATGAAGCCTCAAAGGTACAGGAGAGCTCCGCTCAGGTTCCGGCGGCAGCACCCACCATCGAGCAGCCCAGTGGAGTTCCCGTGATCAACGCCCAGAACAATATGGGGGCGGCGTGGACAGGCATTGGTATCGTTACGAGCGTGGATGAGTTCGGTTTTACTTTGCAGCCACCTGATGCTGATTCCATTTACATTGAGCTTGGGCCGCCGAGTTTCTGGCAGACACAGGGCATCCTACAGGCAGGTGAAAGTGTCATGGTGGAAGGCTTCGCCCTGGATCAGCAGTATCATGCTCGTGTGGTTACCAAAGCGGACGGGACAGCGATTGTCACACGGAATGAATCCGGTCAGCCGATGTGGTCGGGCGGTGCAGGGAACGCTGGCAGCGGCGCTGTAGGCACTAGTGAACCGCAGGTGACGGAATGGATCATGCTGGAAGCCACGATTACAGAAGTTGGACGTAACGGCCTGACAGTTCAGACTCAGGATGGACAGACCCTGACGGTGCAAACGGGACAGCCGTCATTTGCAGCGGCCCAGGGTATTGTCTTCGCGGTAAACGATGCCATCAGCCTGACCGGATACTGGCAGAATGGGCAGTTTATGGCAGGGCAGATCACCAAAACTGCGACGGATGAAAGTCTGATGCTGCGTGACCCGAACGGGCGGCCTCTGTGGGGTGGCCCAGGGCGCGGCGGACAGGGGGGCAATGGTCAGGGCAACGGCTACCGGGGTGGCCACTAGCTACCAGCAGATTAGGAGAAAGCTGATGTCGGACTTTGTTCAGCGTGTCGTAGAATCCATCAGTCGGGGTGAACCACTCACCCCCACTGATGATCGGAGCAGAATGCGGGCCGTGATGAATAATCTGGTGCTGCACCTGCATCCCAGTAAGGTTGCTGCCCCTTCCATAAAACTAACCTACACCTGGGGATTGGGTGGCTTGGCTGTGCTGCTTTCGGCGGTGCTGGTCGTGACGGGTGTCATGCTCATGTTTGTGTACACACCTTCGCCGGATACCGCCTATCAGAATATGCAGAACCTTCAAACGGACATCCGGTTTGGGCAGCTTATTCGCAATCTGCATCATTGGAGCGGCAATGCCATGATCGTGGTTGTTGTGCTGCATATGCTGCGGGTGCTGTTTACGAATGCGCTGCACCGCCCACGTGAATTTAACTGGTTGTTGGGCTTAAGTTTGCTGCTGCTCACCGGAGCCGCCAATTTTACAGGGTATCTCCTGCCATGGGATCAGCGGGCTTACTGGGCCATTACAGTGGGGGTCAGCCTGTTGCAGTATGTGCCGGTGGTTGGGGAAGGGATAGGGCGCTTTATTCTCGGCGGACCGGAGGTAGATGCGACCACACTCACCAATTTTTATGGACTGCACGTCGCCGTGATCCCCCTGATGCTGTTTGGCATCATGAGCTTTCATTTATGGCGGACACGTAAGGATGGGTTCAGTATTCCCCGCCGAATCGGGACCGTGATTTCCGAAAAAGTGGAAAGAGTCACCACGATCCCACATCTCATCAGCCGCGAAGCGGTTTTTGCCCTGGTGATGATTGCTATTCTGCTCACCTGGGCGGCGCTGGTCGATGCACCACTGGAGGAAGCCGCCGACCCTGCTCACAGCCCGAATCCAGCCAAGGCGGCCTGGTATTTTATGGGGATTCAGGAACTGCTCCTGCATTTTCACCCCTTTTTCGCAGCAATTGTGATACCCGTTCTGGGGTTGGTCGGGCTGGTCGTGCTTCCCTATCTGGAGCCGGATGTAGATGGAGAAGGAATCTGGTTTTTGTCTGTCAAAGGGCGCTGGCTGGCTCTGCTGGGAACCGTGATGGGCGTGGCGGGAACTGTGCTGCTGGTGCTGGTAGATGAGTATGTCCTGAATCTGCCGGAACTCCTGCCCTCACTGCCCACGATTTTGAGCAACGGTTGGATACCCCTGGCATGGCTGCTGGGGCTGTTGTGGCTGTACTGGGAACTGCTGCGTGGATTGTTCAGGGCGTATCGGAGCGAAGCACGGTTAAGCCTGTTCTGCCTGCTGCTTGCCAGTTTTATCACGCTGACGGTTATTGGGATCGCCTTCCGGGGGGAAGGCATGGCGCTGGTGTCGCCGCTGTAAACAGGAGAAGGATAGATGAAACGACGAAATTTCTTAAAAGCGTCATGGCTTGGTCTGCTGGCTCTCGCTGGCGGGGAAAGTGCGTTCATCGGGCTGAAATTTGTCTCGCCGCACGTGGATGCAGGAGAATTCGGAGGACTCTTCGATGTTGGGGCGGTGGATGATTTTCCATCCGGCAGCGTGACCCCCTTTGTAAACGGGCGGTTTTATCTGGTTCGCTTGAATGACGGCGGTTTTCTGGCGGTTTACCGTCAGTGCACGCATCTTGGCTGTTCTGTTCCCTGGAATGCGGAACAGCAGCAGTTTGTCTGCCCATGTCACGGTTCGGCTTTCGAGCGGGATGGGGAAGTGCTGAATCCTCCCGCGCCGCGCCCGCTGGATTTGTTCGCTCTGACGATCAAAGACGGTCAGATTCGGGTGGATACAGGTAAACGCATTGAACGTGACCACGCCGATGACAGGTATGTGGTTTACCCGGAGGCGACCGCATGACACGCACAATGCATCTTTGGGGCATCTTTTCTGTGGCGACGATAATCACGGTGCTCAGTTACGTAATTTTGACAGAAACTGACCGCCAGGAAACAGCCACGGCCAAAATTCAAGCGCAAGCGGTGACCGCCGCGACTGATCTTTACGCCGAAAACTGTGTGAGCTGTCACGGTGCAAGCGGAGAAGGCATTCTCAGCACACCGCCGTTGAACAGCGATGCGCTGCGAATGATGGATGAGGAAAGTATTCTGAAAACAATCGCACGGGGACGCTACGGTACCACAATGGCGGCCTGGTCAGTGGATGAGGGTGGTGTGCTGAGCAACAGCGCCATTACACAACTCGTGACCTTCATCTATCATGCTGATTGGGAGGCTGTTTCTGCACGGGTGGCCGCACTGGGATTGACGCCGCCTGAACCGGTTGTGGTCGAAATAAGCCCGGAGACCATGACACAAATTCAGGCGCTGCCCGATGGAGCATCGCTGGCGAATGGGCTTACGCTCTATACGGAAAACTGTGTTGCGTGTCATGGTACGGCGATTGCGCCAACTCTGAATTCAGAAGACCTTCGCAGCCGCCTTACCGATGATGATCTGACCAGAATCATCCGTGAAGGGGTAGCCGGGACTCTGATGGCGGGGTGGTCAAATATCCTGTCCGAGACAGAAGTGACGGATCTGGTCAACTTCATCCGCAATTATCCTGTGCTGGAAACTGCCGGAATCACACTTCCGACGGCACCGCCGCCAATCGCGGTGGAGATGACACCAGAGCTCATCGCAGAGGGCGGTCGTTTGTTTGGCATTCTGTGTGTGCAGTGTCACGGGGTCAATGGATACGGCACGCAGATTGCCCCGGCATTGAACGCACAGCCATTCTTGGACGACACGCCAGACAGTGCGCTCGCGCAGATTATCGCCAATGGGGTGCCCGGAACGAAAATGCCTGCCTGGGGCGGCTACCTCAGCGAATCAGATGTGCTCGCCATCACCGCTTACATTCGCAGTTGGGCACCCACCGCGCCGCCGACAGTGGGGAACTAAGGCCGGATTGCACGTGTTGAAATGTTGCACCGCTTCCGATAAAGTAACGCGAGTTTAATGCAGCGAACTCGCGTTATCTTATTCGTAGACAGAAAGCGCCATAATGCAAAAATATACAACCTCAATAGAAGTAGACCTGGATGCGATTGCCCATAATGTCCGTGCGGTGCAGGAGCGTGTGGCTCCGGCGCAGGTAATGGCAGTCGTTAAGGCAAACGCATATGGGCACGGAGCGTCTGAGGTCGCCAGAACGGCGCTTGATGCAGGTGCGACCTGGCTTGGAGTAGCACGGGTCATTGAGGGGGCGCAGCTCCGGGAAGCGGGGATTACCGCGCCGATCCTGGTAATGTCCTATGCGCTGCCGACCGAAATGCAGGCGGCAGTGGTTTATGATTTGACCATGACGCTTACTGAGTTAGAGCCCGCTCAGGCGCTTTCGGCTGCGGCTGATCAGCTTCATCGGACAATGAATGTGCATGTAAAGGTCGATACGGGCATGGGGCGGGCAGGACTGCTGCCGGATGAGATTGTGCCGTTCCTGAATACCCTACGCACGCTCCCACGTTTGAGCATTCAAGGGGTTTATACACACTTTGCCACCGCTGATGACCCTGATCCGGCGTATACGCAATATCAATTTGAAGTGTTTAAACAAGTTCTTTCTGATGTGGAAGCCGCCGATTTTAATATTCCAATTTATCATGCTGCGAACAGCGCCGCGATCATGTACCATCCTGAAACACATCTCGATATGGTGCGGGTAGGAATCGCGATGTATGGGCTGCGCCCAAATGCTGCGTTGAAACCAGCCTTTGAAATCCGCCCTGCGCTGACCCTCAAAAGCCATGTGGCGCGTGCCAAATGGCTGCCCGCCGGATCGAGTTTAGGGTATGGGCGAACATTTGTGACCCAGAGGGATTCCCACATTGCCCTTGTGCCTGTTGGCTATGGGGATGGATATCATCGTCTGAATACGAATCGTGGGATGGTGCTGGTCAATGGCAAACGGGTACCGATCACTGGACGGATTTCAATGGATCAGCTTATTGTGGATGTGTCCGGGGCAGGGGAAGTGCATGTGGGGGATGAAGTCGTGCTGGTGGGGCGGCAGGGGAAAGAACGAATCACCGCAGAGGAAGTCGCGCAGTGGGCCGAGACCATCAATTATGAAGTGACCACATCGCTGCTGGCGCGTGTGCCGCGTTTTTACCTTAAAAATCCTTAATCTGCCGGAAAATTACCCTTGAATCTTCCCTTTTGTGCCTGTATGATTTAATTAACCTGAGACAAAAAATGCGCTGGTGGTGTAGTTGGTTAACATACGGCCCTGTCAAGGCCGAGACCGCGGGTTCAAGTCCCGTCCAGCGCGCACAAAAAATAAGCCCTCATCACGAGGGCTTGTTTTTTCAGAGTTTCCGTTTGAAGAAGTCCGCCATCTGCCGGTAGGCATCCTGCGCCACTTCGTCATCGCGCAACTGGCTGTTAGACAGCATGAATCCGTGCGGCTCGCCAAAATAGACTTTTAGCTCAAAATACGCCCCTGCTTCCTGAAGGGAGGTTGCATAGCGATAAATGTCCGCAATCGGGCTGGGGTCATCCGCTGTGCCGTGAATGATGAGCATAGGGGCGGTCAGATCGCCTATTAAATCCGCCGGGGCAGGGGACCCATTATACGGGAAGCCGTACCAGGCAACTCCGGCTTTGAGGGCATCGATTTGCGGCAGCAGGAGCATGGTGTAGCGCCCACCAGCACAGAAACCTGTTAGCCCAAGCCGTTCGGGGTCTACGTCGTCACGCTCGCTGAGAAAGGCGATGCTGTCCTCAACAAGCTGTTTGACGGTATCATCACTGGGACTCTGCTCAAAAGTCTGCCAGCCGACGGCCAGCACCACGAATCCTTCGGCAGCAAACTGGTCAACCATCGTTTTGTAGCCTTCTTCCAGCCCTCGGAAGGAGTGGATCAGGATGACGCCGGGATACGGTCCGCCCTCAGACGGGGCTGCGAGATAGGATTGATAGGCCTGCCCGCCGCTCATGACCTCAACATCCCCCTGCGTGACTTCCTGCGCCGAGGCCGGGAGCATCGTGAGCAGAAAAACTGCCAAAAGACCGACCAATTTTATTTTCATAACTCTATCTCCGTTATTAGCAATAAGGAGATGTTAGCAGGTTGGGTCAGAACTGGCACTAAGGCGATTTTATGTCTTTAGCAGGATGCCGTTCTGCGACGGGTCGTGCACCAGAAACCCGTCCGCGTGCGCTTTGATGGGAGCCCCAGCGACTTTGACACGGGTTACGACTTCATCAAGCGCTTCCTGGTCTGGCAAAACAACCGCATACCAGATCAGGCCAATGGAATCGGGCGGGGGCGGGGAAGCGCCGACTCCTGCCCATGTGTTCAGACCGAGGTGGTGATGATAGCCGCCTGCTGACACAAATGAAGCACTGGGCCCATACCGCAGCATCAAATCAAAACCCAGGACGCCGCAGTAAAACGCTTCCGCCGATTTTATATCAGATACATGAAGGTGGACATGACCGATGACCGTATCCGGATGTAAGCCTGTCCAGGAGAGGTTCTGGCCGTTCAGTTCAGCCAGAATACCATCCAAATCAATCGGGTCAGTCGCCATTTTGATTTTGCCGTTATCGTATTCCCACTCACCGCGCGGACGGTCACGGTAAATTTCGATGCCATTGCCGTCTGGATCGGCCAGATAGATGGCTTCGCTGACGTTATGGTCGGCAAAACCCTGGATGGGAGTTTGAGTCTCGGCAAGGCGTTGCAGGGACTGCGCCAGCGCCACGCGGGACGGAGTTAGCACAGCAAAATGATATAGTCCGGTCTGCCCCCGCCGAAGGGGGGGAGCTGCTGGGTTTTCGTTCAGAATCAGCAAATCCGCATCTCCAGCGCCAAGCTGGGCCTGCTTCCCTTCCTGGCGGTGCAGCTTAAAGCCGAGGTTATGCTGATAAAATTCCAGTGACCGTGCCAGATCGCGGACAGTCAGGCTGACCGCGCCCATCGTTGTGGCAGCGTGGATCGAGGTTCCCATCTAGTAACTCCAATCAGGGGCATAATTGTCCCCATATTCTTCCAGCCGGGTCAGGTTAACGACCTTACCGCCCAGCGGATTCATGGTGTAAATATCTGCTTTGCCCAGGTGATAGCTCACGAAGGCGAGGCGTGTGCCGTCGGGCGACCAGTTTGGGCCATAACTATCAGTGCTTTCGTCTGTGATCTGTCTTACCTCTGACCCATCCACGCTGACGACCATGATGACCCGGATTTCTTCCTCAAACGGCTGCTCAAGGGTCGATTGGAACGCCAGGTACTGACCATCTGGCGACCACGCCGGAATGTAATCATCCAGATCATTATCATAGACCCGGCGTGGATTTTGCCCATCGGTATCCATGATGTAAATGTCCCAATCCCCATCCCGGTTTGAGGCAAAGGCAATTTGGGTGCCATCCGGCGACCACGCGGGCGACCATTCATCTGTGGTCGGGGTGTCGGTGATCGCGTGCTGGTTACTGCCATCACGGTTCATCAGGTAAATCTCTGAGTTCCCATCGCGCTGGCTCTCGAAGGCGATCTGGGTGCCGTCCGGGGAAAAGGCAGGTGACCAATCTTCAGCACCTTCATAGGTCAGGCGACCAGGGGAGCTGCCGTCAGCATTCATCACGTAAATTTCCCAGTTGCCGTCCCGATCAGACATAAATGCAATCGTTCTGTTATCCGGTGACCAGTCGGGGTTGATTTCCTGGGAAGGTGTGTTGGTCAGACGCGCCTGGTTGCTGCCGTCTGCGTTCATTGTATAAATTTCCAGATTGCCATCGCGGGCGCTGAAAAATGCGATTTTAGGGGTTTCCTGTAGGCTGCGTACCGGTGGATGTGAGATAATCACCAGAGCCAGAATAAAAACAACAATCCGTAGCCATTTCATAAAACTCATCCCCATGTTTAGTGAAATTATAAGTTTGGCGTATGGCTTGTGCGAATTTTAAGAGGGAAAACATCATGTCGATTACACCGGAATTTCAATTCAGCCAGAGCAGCCTGCATGATTACGAAGAATGTGTGCGGCGCTTCCAACTGCGCTACATCGACCGATTGGCGTGGCCTGCGGCGGAAGTGCAGCCCGCATTGGAGCATGAACGTTACATACAGCAGGGAGAAACCTTCCACCGCCTGGTACAACAGCATATCCTGGGGATCCCTGCTGATGAAATTGTAGTGCGCGGGGACGAACTGCGCTCCTGGTGGCAAAATTACCTGGCTTATCCCCCAGCCAACCTGCCGATGACGCGATTTCCGGAGATTCTGCTGTCTGCAAAGATTGCCGGGCATCATCTCGTTGCCAAGTATGATCTGCTGGCGATTGAAGCCGGACAGCGTGCCGTCATCGTGGACTGGAAAACGACTCGCAAGCGTCCGAAAACTCAGTGGTTGACGCGCAATATTCAGACGCGGGTATATCGTTATGTGCTGGTCAGATCCGGGGTCATGGGTCATGCGTTCATTCCTGAACAGGTCGAGATGGTGTACTGGTTTGCAAATGCCCCGACTGAACCGGAAATTCTGCCCTATACGGTGGCACAGTTTCAGGACGATGAAGCCTACCTGATGCGACTGATTGAACAGATCAAAGGGCAGACTGAATTTCCCAAAACGGAACACGAGGGCATTTGCAGGTTTTGTCCTTATCGAGGTCTCTGCGGGAGGGCGGAAAAAGCCGGAACCGTCGAGGACATGATTGATTGGTTGGAACGGGATGAGGATGTATTTACCCTCTTGAATACGAAACTGGAAATGGAATTTTGATGATTCCACTGGCCGATCCGACCGTATCGCTTGAAGCGCTCAGGGCATGGGTGCGCGAAAAAACGATTTTGGCAGCCCTTGAATCATTTCATTTGCAGCTTGGCAACGTGTTTCGGATTAACCTGCCTGGATTCAAGCCTGTCATGGTCGTGGGGCCGGAGGCGGCACGATTTGTCCTGGTGGATGAGAAAGATCAGCTTCTCTGGCGCTGTGAAGGTGACCCGGTGACTTCGCTGCTGCGTCAAGGGGTTCTGGTGATCGATGGCGAGCCCCATGATTCGATTCGCGGTGTTATGAATCCCGCGCTGCATCGCAAAATGATTCAAACTTATGTGACTTCCTTCTGGCGGCGAACCGATGAGATCACGAGCGGCTGGTCTGCTCAAAAGCAGGTCGATATGCTGGTTGAGATGCGGAAAATCGCGCTGCTTATCCTGGTGGATACTCTTTATGGAGTGGACTTTCGCGGGGAGCTTGCTGCGCTGTGGGCACCTATCATGAAGTCGATACAGTATATTTCGCCGGGGCTGTGGATGCTCTGGCGTGGAGTGCCGCGTCCGGGTTACCAGCGAAAACTGCGAGCGCTGGATGGCTATCTGTATGAGATGATCCGTCGTCGTCGGGAAAATATCACCGAAACCGATGATTTGTTGGGAATGCTGGTCGTGAATCCGAATTTGAGCGAAGGGATGATTCGGGATCAGCTCTTAACCATGCTGATTGCCGGACATGATACCAGCACCGCGCTGCTGTCGTGGGTGTTGTATCTGCTGGGCAAACATCCGAGTGTTTTGAAAAAGGCGCGAGAAGAGGTCGATATGGTGCTGGGGGATGGGGTGCCACAATGGGAACAGCTATCGCAACTGGTTTACCTCGGATACGTTATTGATGAGACTCTGAGAATGTATCCACCGATTCACCTGGGATCGCGCATCGCAGCGGCAGATCTGGTTTTTCAGGGATATAACATCCCGAAAGGCACACGAGTCCTGTATTCGATTTACCTCACGCATCATATGGAGGCATACTGGCCGGAGCCACACGTTTTCTGTCCGGAACGTTTTGCCGAACAGCGCCCAATACCATATACCTATCTGCCCTTTGGTGGGGGACAGCGCAACTGCATCGGTTCGTACTTTGCACAGATTGAGTCCAGGATTATATTGGCGCGGATTTTGCAGCAGTTTGATTTGAAGCTTCTGCCGCAAAACGTCCATCCTCATATGGGTGCTACCCTTGAACCCTGTCCGGGAGTGAGGATGGCCGTTACTCCTCGATCTGTTTGACTGAATTGTGTTTGTCGTAGTATTCCACGACACTTTTCTGCACCATGTTAAAGACCTGGTTCAGTTTCCGCAGCAGGCGCACCTGGTCGTCGGCGCTGACTTGTGCCACTTCCGGCATTTGCAGGGCAACTTCTGTCATGGCATCACGGAAAAACATGGTCGCTTCGAGTCCTTCCGTGACAGTTAAACCGGAGCGGATGCAGCTTTGTGCGTAGCGGACGCCGATACTGGCAGCCTCAAGCAGCAGGGTATCGTCGCCGTTGCCGTTGGAGATATGCTGCATGATTAACCCTAACAGACGCCGCCCCAATTCGCGTTTTTCTTCCCGATCTGAGGCATCGGTGAATTTGTCCCAGCGATGCGGGGATTCGTGCAGCCGTTCACGGGTTTCGACCAGCGCGTAGTCCGCCCAGACCCGCCCGGTATTCTCCCGATGAGGAATCAGGGCTGTGTTTTTGACGACAGATTCCAACTCTGTCATCAGAAAACGACGGTGCCCACCCGGCGTCGTGTGATACGGTACGCTTCCATTGTTCGCCCAACGGCGGAGGGTATTGGCATGAACGCCCAGGAATTTGGCGGCCTCCGTCAGGGTCAGCCATTGTTCAGTCAACTTACTAATCCTATACAAATCTTACCGAATCTATTTTGCCGTAAATGTTGAAAAAAACCGAGTCTTACGAGACTCGGTTTTTGATGCTGATAACGCTGCTTAGCGGAATAACCGTATCAGGCGTTTGTGCTGCGTGAACAGCCCGATCATCACAGCGAGAACTGCTGCAAAGGCTGGCGTCCGCCAGGGGGCGTGCCGGACTTCACCTGTCGCCGGAAGTTGGGAGGGTTCGCAGAAGACGCTGATTTCGGAACACAGACCGGAAGTCAGGCAGGCTTCATTGGTGACAAAGGTTGGCCCGCCGGGACGGCACGCGCCGCTGCCACCAGTGCCCAGACGAGTCACGATGGTGAGCGTGACCGTTTGTCCCGGAGCGATGATGCCCACAGGCCAATTGACGGTCTGACCGTTCTGGGTAGGCTGCCCCCCGCCAGAATGGTTGAGAGAAACAACCGCCAACTGTGCAGGCAGCGTATCGCTCACAGTTCCAAAGTCTGTTGGAACAACATCAAAGTTAGTGACCGTGATTGTCCAGATCAGAGTATCACCGACAACAACAAACGACTTATTGACCGTTTTCTGGATGGGTGATACCTGTGGCCCTGGTGTAGGGGCAGTTCCACCAGCACCGCCACCACCTGGGCCAGGTGGAACCGGCGGCGCACTCGGCAGCAGGGCGAACCCAAAGTCAAATGTGTGGTCGTTTTCGCCAAAAGTCCCCATCGTGAAGACTTCGCTTATAGGCTCGTTAGTCGGGTCAACAACCGCATTAAAATTGGGAACACCGCCGTTCGAATCAATGTCCGTGACGACTGTGTTACGCGGGGTTGCGTAATAGTCAAAAAGTACGTCCCCTGCCGCGTCAAAGTTGTTTTGTCCACCCTCAATACGGATCTGATAGGTGCGCTCTGGCAGCACGCCAAACGGCTCCGGAACGTTGGGCAGGCCATCCCGGTCAATGTCGATGAAATGGAGATTGGGAACCGGGGCAATGCCGTTGGCCGTTAAGTAAGCTTGAATCGTGTTGGCATTAAAAATGTATTCACCCTCCGCGTTGGTGGTGGTGCGGCCTACCAGGGTGTCCGGCGGAGTTGCCGGATTGCCATCGGTATCAATATACAAACTCAGGGTCACACCGCCAAAGTCTACCTCTTCGGGGTCTTGCTGCCCGTTGCGATCCAGGTCTTCCCATACGCGGTTGCCGATTTCCAGCGGGGCAGGGCCACACATCGCTTCCAGATCGCCGAGGCCGCCTCCTTTACCAAAAGTACCGTTGAGGGGAGGGCCGCCATCACCGGTATCGAACAGCGAGTATCCGTCAGGACGAGTCCGTGCCCCGTTTGTGGTGCTCATCCAGAGAGCGCCTGCCTGGAAGTCCTGGGCTGCGTTATTGATCGGATCGTAAACGGTTTCGACCACTTCGCCCCTGCCGTACACATAGGTCAGGCCACCCAGCGAGGTTTCGTCATGATAGGGGAAGCTTTCCTGAAAATAGAACTCGCCAAAGCCGATTGCTGGCCCGGGGCCGGGGCCGGGGCCATGTCCTGTGTCAACTCCACCGGTGCCACCAGCGGGCTGCCCGTCACAGGAGGCGTTGCTTTCCAGTACCCAGTTTCCCGCTGCATCCTGGCAGGCACGCAGCGTATCTCCTGCGGTATCACCCGTGTAGAGGGCGTTGTCTGCCAGGATCGTGTTGTTCTGTCGGTATCCTGTCTGGTCACCGTAACGATCTCGGATTCCGATGGTCATGCCCGTTTCATCAATTACCAGGTCGGTGATGATCGGCTGCGGGTAAATATATTCCAGGGCAAAGAAACCAGGATTATGGGATGGTATTGCCTGCCAGGTGGCCGTCCAGGGGTTCCAGGGAGCCAGCGTGCAGCCAACCACTGGTCCGCGATAGGCACAACCGCGCGGATAGTTCAGAGGGAAGCTCAAAATAGGCGCCCCGGCAAAACCGACTCCGGGGGTCATCCGAAGGATGTGCCCGGTAAGATTCGCTGGGGTGCCGCCGGGGCCTTCCGCGCTGCATACCCCGCCTACGTAGACGATACCGTCATAATAGTGGGTGGCGAATGGCCGGAACTGCCCGTTAGTACAGGCGGGGCTGGGTACAGGGTAGGCGCGAATCCCACCCAGGCTGGGCGAAATGGGAGGGGTAGCCGTCGGATTGTAGACAATCGGAATCTCATACAGGGTGCGATTGAGCAGATTCATGACGTACAGGAATCGGTTGTCGTCGGAAATATCAATGTCGCCTAACGACATTTTGCCAACAGCATCAAAGGAATTAAGGTCTCGGTCATACCCTGCCTGCGTTGGAGGATGCGGATCCGCGCCTGTGCCACCAATCGTATTCATATCAATGAAAAGACCAATCTGGTTGCCACCGGCGGTGCGGTAGATCGAGTAGATCGCGCCAGTTCCGTTCGGGCCAAAACCGCTGTGCCGTTTCATGAAGGCGGCTGCAAGAATCACGCCGCCGCGATGATAAGCTAATCCGAACGTGGAGCCAATTTGTGACGCGATGGCTTCCGGCGTTTCCAGGGCAGGGTTGAGTCCTGTTGCAGTGTACGGGAAGGAAACCAGCACATCGCTGGCACTGTTTGGGCCGGCAAGGTTATCGCCAAATACGTAACAGTTTGTCGTCAGATTAGGTGATCCTGTCTGGCAGAACTGACCCGGATTTGCCAGACCGAGATTGACGTTCGGGGCAACGGGTACACCTGCTCCGGTATCACACGTAACGAATGTGACGGTAGTTCGCAGTCCCACATTCCCGCCTGTTGCTAGGGGTGTAGAGGGTCCTGGACGCAGATAAGTCGGGATGTTGTCGAACTCTACGCGAACCTCCTGATCCGGAATCGCGCTCAAATCCAGGGTATAGGTACCCAGCGGCCCGGTGACGGTAGTGGCGACGAGTACATTGGTCGCGTCGTAAGCGTTGACTGTAATATTAGGCACACCAGGTTCGGCAGCGTCAAAAACTCCGTCTGCATCATAATCTCTGAAGACTGTCCCCTGGATGAGACAGGCTGCAAACACGCTCTGCTGGTTGGGCGAGATGGTGATGATCAGTATTAGAATGAGGACACAGGCTACCGCAAACCTTAGAAGGAAATAGTTCCTTTTAGGCATATTCCCCCCTCTATCTCCCTATAAAATCACTAAATCTGTATAGAAACAGTACGATACCTTTACAATCTTAAGGGTAATTATACTCTTTTCCCATTTAAGCGCCTGATCTTCATCAAAAACTAACAAAACTGAGACAAAAGTTAGTCTCTGGTTTGTGCTATTTACTGGCTGTGGGCATGGCGCTTCCACCCAGCCAAAGGGAAGGTTCGCCCCAGGGGTCAACCCAGCGTTCCGGCCCGTTCTGATGGGGGTAGCGCACTTCAAAGTGAAGATGAGGACCGCCTTCGCCTGTGCTTCCCGATGTTCCGATGGGCAAGGCAAGATCGGCAATGATCTCCCAGGGAGTTACAGACACGTTGTTCAAATGGGCATAGCCAGTGTACCAGGTCTGAATTGCTCCGTCTACTGCAAGGCTATGTTCAAGCGTAATGTAGTTTCCATACGCTCTGCCGCACGAAGGATTGTCTGTGTCACAGTCAGAATTGATGTCCACCACGATACCTGGAGCAGCCGCGTAAACTGGGGTGTCAAGCGGCAGACTCCCGATGTCAGTTCCTTCATGACCGGGATATTCTCGTCCCAGCGCGGGACAGGTGATCTCATGCCTGGCCTGTGTGAAGGGTGAATCGGGATAGCAGGTGACCTGGCGTTCGCTGGTGGGCAGAGGCCAGTACAAAAACGCGGCGGGGTACACCGGGGGAACCGCAGTCGAGGAGGTAAGCTGGTTGAGTAGTTCGACAAGCTCACTGCTGGTCACAATGCCCAGGATGCGAACGGGAAACACTTCAAAAACAGAAGACTCAGGGAAAGTCAGTGCGGACTCGAAGGTTGAAAACTGACCGCTCTCAAAATCAAACCAGTAGCCGAGATGATTCTCCACGTCAAAACCGAGGAAGGCACGCTCTCCGAGGGTCATACTTTGACCGTGCAACTGTGCAATGGAAGTATTGGCGTAAGGCTTGAGTTCTCCATCACGTGGATTTATCTGCCAGATGCGGACAGCGTTTTTCAGGTTATAGAGCATGTAGCGTTCCAACAAAAGGATGCCGCCATCTCTTTTCCAGCCCAGCGGCACAAGATAGCCGCGCTGGGCACTGATTTCGCTTTCGAGCAGAATCTTCGATTGATCCTCGGAGTAAAGTTTGAGCTGGTAGACTGGAAACTGGATTTGAATGTAGACAAACTGGCGACGGTCGGGTGACCAGATTCCCTGATAAAAACCGAAGCGTTCGTCGGGCTGAACCGGGCTGCGCTGCACCTGATTTGTACTGTCGGTGGTTTGTGGCAGGGTATTTTCTAGACCGGGGTACATGGGGCTGAGCACGCGAAGATCGGCGCCATGCAGGGCGTGAGCATACAGGGTGTTATCCAACACAAAAACCACATAATTCACGGTCTGAGCATGGACGGGGGCTACGAACAACACAAACAGCGCTGCAAGCAGAAGGATATTCAGGCGCAAGCTGGAGATTTCCACGAATTTTCCTGCTCGATTTTATACAAATCTTATGCTTTTTCCTTTACGATTAACCGACTTTTGCTACACTTCCCTCAAGGGCAGGAGTAAAAAACCCTTTGGAATTTCTAATCCTGTTGATCCTGATCTTGTTCAATGGATTCCTCGCAATGTCGGAACTAGCGGTTGTATCGTCACGCCGGGCGCGTTTGCAGCATTTGTCAGAAGAAGGCAGCCAGGGAGCACAGGCCGCATTGGAACTGGCGCAGTCTCCAGGGCGATTTCTTTCGACCGTGCAGGTTGGGATTACGCTCATCGGGGTGCTGTCGGGCGCATTTGGGAGTGCGGCGCTGGCTGACGATCTGTCCAGACAGGTGGAGAAAATCTCCGCGCTTGAACCCTACAGCCAGACGATTTCGCTGGCTGTGATTGTGACGATCACCACATACCTGTCCCTGATTATCGGTGAATTGGTTCCCAAACAGCTTGCCATTCAAAATCCTGAAAAGGCGGCGGCTCTGGTCGCGCCCTCCATGAAGAGTCTGTCGGCAGTGGCGGCACCCGTGGTCTCGCTGCTCAGTGTTTCATCCGAATTTGTTCTCTGGCTGTTAGGTAGAAGTGGTCAGCAGGAACACTCAATCACCGAAGCCGAGGTGCTGGCCCTGATTGAGCAGGGGACAAAGGTGGGGGTGTTCGAGACGACCGAGCAGGAGATGATCGAAGGCGTGCTGGGATTGGCCGACCAGCGCGTCACCGAACTAATGACCTTTCGTACTGAGATCATCTGGCTGGACACAGAATCATCTTACCAAGACATCCAGACAAGAATCATCGAGAATCCTTTTCATTTTTACCCGGTCTGCAAAGGCAGCATCGAAAATGTGCAGGGGGTGGTGGAGGCGAAGGATCTGCTGGTGCACATCCTGAGCCAGGTGCCGTTTGACTTAAAGTCGCTGATTCGGCAGCCCATTTTTGTGCCGGAAAGTACCCGTGTGGCAAAAGTCCTGGACATGTTTAAGGCGGCTCACTGTGAGGCGGCACTCGTGATTGGAGAGTTTGGCAACATCGAAGGGTTCGTGACCATTGATGACCTGGTTGGAGAAGTGTTTGGTGAAGTCGATGCTACGGAGGAACCTGACATCATTCAGCGCGAAGATGGTTCATGGCTGCTGGACGGGATGCTGCCGATCAATGAGCTGGAGGAAGTGCTGCCGGATGTGGAATTCCCCGAAGCGGAAGAGGGCGTGTATCTGACCCTGGCGGGGTTTGTGCTCCATCAGCTTGGGCGCATCCCCTCATCCGCAGAGTATTTTGACTGGGCGGGAATGCGGTTTGAAGTCATGGATATGGATGGCAACCGCGTTGACAAGGTTCTGGTGCGCCAGATCCCGCCCGCAAATATCAGCTCTGCTGAATCACATGCAGCGCCGACACAAGATGACTGAGCGCGGTATCGTAGGACTGCCGGGTGAAATCAATAAACTGGAGTTTGTGCAGGCGAAAGGGAACCCGGCATTCACGATAGAGCAGGGGGACTATCATTTTTTTGTTGTCCAGATAGTAATTCCATTCGTCATCGACGTTTTCCGATTCCAGCCCGTCCGGTGACAGCACCAGAATCATCGCGCTGCACATATCCAGCGCTCGTCCAACCTGCCGTGACCAGCTTAAGCCAGGGTCAATGTTGTGGAGATCCAGCCAGACATCAATACTGCGTCTTTTGAGATCGATGGCTAACTGCTCGACAAAGGGCTGGTCTTTGCGGGCATAACTGACAAAAAACTTGGGCGGAGTCTGCAACTTTCTTCGATGTTTAGCGAGTTCCTCGACGCTCCGGTCTAATTGCGCCAACGTCCGCTTGATGACAATTTTGCAGATTGCGATGACAATCTCCGGTGACTGCTTCGCAAAGGCATCCAAATCACTGCGGTTGATTTCGATAACACGGGTTGCTTCTGCCGTAATGACATCAGCGGTGCGGGGTTCATCGAGAATCAGGGCGAGTTCGCCAAAACAGGTGGATTGCAGCGTGTCAATGAAGTGCAGACCGCCTTCCAGGTGCTTCATGATGTCTACACGCCCGTCCAGCAGGATGTAAAATGTATCTTCAATCGCCCGTTCCTTGCACAGCAGCACTCCGGCGGGATATTCCTTTACCCGCACGGTGTCGGCTAATTGGTTCAGTAATTCTTCACTGAGTGTGCTGGCAAAGACTTTCCGCAGTGCTTCATGGATGACCCGGTTCGCCATGCCAATTCCCCTTTCCATTAATGCTTATCATAGCAGCAATTGTTGGAAAGCAAAAAGAGCGCCCCGGAAGGCGCTCTGCTTGTTATGGGATCAGGACTTCGGCGGCTTCGATCAGCAGAGTGTAACTCTCCGTCGCTGCATCATACGTGTAGAGGCCAGGGGGCATCGCATCTCCGTATTGCCAGAACAGAATCGAACCATCGTCCGCAATCGCGTAGTAATGTCCCTGGTCACTGTGAGGAAGCTGGACAGGCGGTTCATCTGAAAGGAGATACAGGTACGTAATATCTGTTCCTTCGTAAATGAGGATGCCGCCGTCGTCGTAGAGTATCTCGACCGGTTCGGTGTATGGGATTTCAAACGCGGTCTGTTGATTGGCCGTATCCCACAGCGAAAACAGCGTCGGATTCTCCGGATCATTAACGACCAGCAGCCAGCGCCCGTCCGGCGAAAAGATTTCATCAAAGGGTGTCCATACACTCAATGATGTCCAGTAACCCAGCAGCGAGGCCGTGCCATCGGGTGTGATGTTGACCAGACTGCTGCTATAGAGATCAAAGGCGGTTAACTGCGATGCGTCCGACATATGAACTGGAACCACAGCCCCCTCGCTGGTTGGCACGACGAATGTCAAATTACTGCCACCGTCAAAGGGATACAACTCAATGGCGCAGTTTTTCAGGCAGTTCAGCGGGGTCGCATATACATTGTCATCAAAGATTCCCCACAAACGTTCCGAGTCCTCCGCTAATACAGCGGCGCTGGCATCGGGGCTAATGAGCAAATAGGTCACAGGCTCGGTTGGGGCTCCGTAGAGCCAGTGTTCGCCATATCGGTCGGCGGCAATGCGGGCGAAGCGATCTTCTTCAATAGTGAAAAAAATATGCTCATTGCCTGTCGCAAGCGTGCGTTCAACAAGGTGCCAGGTGGAATTGTTGTCTCCCTGGCGCACATAACGAAGCATCTGTCCGTCTTCCGAAAAGCGAAGGCTGTCTTGACCAAAATAGACCGGCGTTGGGCTGATCATTTCTGCTGTGTGGGTTTCAACGTTGACCAGCAGCCCGGTTACGACGGATGCATCACCGGGAATCTGCATAAAAACATAGGGCAGATGGGTTTCTCGGATAATCAGCTCATCTTCCAGTACCGCCAGATCAAAAGACAGGGGAATCTGGCTGGCGGCCTCCGGCGTGAGATGAAACAGGCCGGGTGTGCCGTCAATATTCAGTATCGCCAATGCAGATTGTTCATCCAGGGCGTAGCCATAACCGCGCTCGGTCAGGCCGTTCAGGAGGATATTGGTCTCCCCTTTGGCTGTATAGGCGATGACCTGCCCATCCACGAGGTTCTGGGCGAAGTACCATCGTTCGGGCGCGGCAGCCGACACCTGGGCTATTCCCGCCAAAAGAGACATCAGTAAAATCAGAATCCGAAAGCGCATAGGATTAATCTCCAATCGTTACTCTCTAGTGTGATCCTTTCGAGAGATTTACGCTTCAGACTTTAGGTGGAATCAGGTAAAGGTTCTGTTGTTCCCGCCCTGACAGGAGCGGGAACAGGACAGTTTCAGAGGATACTTTTCATCATCTGCCGGACGAAGTCCACTTCATCCTGATTGATGGTGTGCCCCAGGTTGGGATACAGCCGTTCGGTCACATCCGCGCTTAACTGACGCAGAATATGAGTGCTTTCGCGGACTCGCTCGGCGGGTATGTGAAAATCTGGGTCGCTGCAACCGAGGAAGGCGGGTGTGCCATCCAACGAGCCCGTGTAGTTTTCCAGTGTAACTTTGTCACCGATCAGACCGCCGCTAAGGACAGCGACTCCACCCCAGCGTTTCGCGTTTCGGGCCGCATATTCAACCACCAGACAGGCCCCCTGTGAAAACCCCAGCAGGATAATTTTTTCGGCAGGGATACCATGCTGCTCGATCTGGACGACCACTTCGCCGACACGCTGCAAGGCAGACGAGAGATGAGGCTCGTTCTGCGCGGTGGGCGCAATAAACCGCTGGGGATACCAGGTGTACCCGGCAGCCTGCGGTGCGAGATAGGCAAATTCCGGCAGGTCGAATTCGGAGGCCAGCGAGAGAATGCTTTCCGCCGATGCGCCGCGCCCATGAACCATGATCATCGCGGCGCTTGCGTCTGAGAGCGGTTTTCCTGCCGCTAAAAGCGGCTGATTCTGGTGAATCATCGGACTTTCACTCCGTTCCATTCCGGCGTGGTCAGTGGGGTCAAAATCTGCTCGATGGCGGGGCGGCGATCTTCGTACCAGGGCGGCAGCATGAGTTTTTGACCCAACTCAGCCTCGTCCTCGTCAATCAGAAAACCGGGTCCAACGGTTGCCAGTTCAACGATGTGCCCGTCGGGATCGTTGGTGTAGATGCTCTTGAAGTAGATGCGATCCATGATGGGGGATACGCGGAAACCGGCCCGGATGAGTTTTTCGCGCCACTGCTGTTGTTCGTCTTCGTCTTTGACCGCCAGCGCAAAGTGATGTGTCTGGCCTGCACCCATTTCGGCGCGGCGGGTACGTTTGGGGTCGCGCTCAAAGTAGGTAATCAGCGTGCCGGGTTTGCCGTCATCAACGCCCCAATACCAGTGGGCTGAGTTCGGGTCGTCAAAATTCGATGTTTGTTTGACTCTTCTCATGCCAAGCAGTTCGCCGAAAAAAGCATGGGTGCGTTCAATGTCGGAGCCGATAGCACTGATATGATGCATTCCGTCCATCAGCGCCATATCAGAGGTGATGTCGGGAACGGGTTCCGGCCAGGTTTCTCCTCTAATGCGGTTTTCGTCGCGGTTGTTCACCATCATAGCTTCGGGGGGTGCTTTGTACTCTGTGCCGATTTTGTCCGTTTCTTCATCCACGGTCCAACCCGGCCCATCCGTCGCAATTTCCAGAATCGTGCCATCCGGGTCATTGAAGTAGATTGATTTAAAGTAGTGGCGGTCATAGGGACCGCTCACCTCAAGCCCGAAGTCGGTCAAGCGGCGCTTCCATTTGAGCAGGCCGTTATAATCCTGCACGCGCAGGGCAAAATGGTGGGTACCGCCAATCCCTGATCTGCCAGGGGCTGAATCGGGGATTTCAAAAAAGGTGATCGCTGTACCGGGCCGCCCCGTTTCATCCCCAAAATAGAGGTGGTAGTAACCGGGCGCGTCGAAGTTCACCGTTTTTTTGATCATCCGCTGCCCCAGAACACGTGTGTAAAAATCCACGTTGCGCTGTGCGTTGGCGGTAATTAATGTGATGTGGTGGATACCGAGGATTTTCATGCCGCTTCTTCCCTAATATGCTTGACTAAAGCCTAACACACTCCGGTAGGGAATCATATAAGAGGAGAATTAGAAACGGACTAAAGTCCGATTTTTCTAGCGTTTTTTTAACGGTCTCAACTGCTCCTTCAGGAGGGAGATTCTGCCATTCGAGAATGTCTAGTTCATCGAGATTTTGAACTTTAGCTCAGCGAAGAAAACGATCATATTATCTTCAACTGGCTTGGGTTCAAAAGGGGCAAGCCGGTCATTGAAGATGCGTGTTCCTGCTTTACTGTTTAAGTCTTCGAGATACCATTTGTTTTCCTTCAGGACAAATCGAGCGTGCTGGCGAGAGACACGTCGCTGCCCATACGGGCCAAGGTCAAGGTCAACAAAATTGTTTTGCTGGGGGACGTTGCGCCCAATGGTAAACACCTCGGCGCGAGGCGGAATCTTAAAAACGAGATCGTTGTTCGCCATGTGCAGGGTAACCTGCGGAACCGCCACCACTGGGGCGCCGCAGTAATGGCAGAACTGCGCCCCTGGGATGAGGGGTGTTTTGCACGAGCGACATTTTTCGAGGTTTTGCTGCTGGGGTGCGCCGCAGTTGGAACAGAATTTATCATCCTTCGAATGCAGTTCTGATTTGCAGACTTCACAAAACACATCTGGAATCGACGATGCAGCCACATTAAGTGTGGCAAATGAATCTGTTTTGAAAGAGGGTGATTGAAGGGGTTCAGGTTTGGTTTCGCCCTTGACCGCGCTCAGGGGTGCGACTGGCGGCGAAGGGTTGGCAAAATCGTTCTTAAACAGATCCGATAGACTTTTTTCATTGACTAAATCACTTTTTTCCATTCCCGCTGTATCTTCATCCAGGAGTTCATTTTCCGGGGTTCGGGTGATGGGCTGGTTATCAGACAGGGATTTGCCACATTGACCGCAATACAACGCACCGGGATCGTTCTCTTTGCCGCAGTTGGCGCACCTGCTCATCTTGCGTCTTTCCTTCTGGTTGTTATCTCAATGGTAAGTTTATCAGAAATTGCCAGGATTCAGATAATGCCACGCCCCCGATGAAGGCAAATTATTTCAGAACTCATACCGAGCCATTCCTGCAATATCTCATCTGTATGTTGGCCCAGCAGGGGCGGCGGACGGCGCAGGGTGGCAGGAGTGGCCGAAAAACGGGTCACTGGAGCCAACAGGTTTACCAGGGTTCCGTTTGCCAGGGCGACTGTTTGCACCAGGTCTCGCGCCTGCGCGTGTTCATCCGATAGGGCGGTGGGGATATCGTTGATCGGACTGGCAGGAACCCCGGCAGCCCGCAGTGTCTTGATCCAGTGTGCGGCGTTTTTTTTGCGGAGCAGCGGCACCAGGATGGCAATGAGGGTATCTCGATTCTCGACGCGGGCGGGGTTGGTGGCGAATCGTTGATCCTGTGCCAGTTCAGGCTGTTCGATGACCGTGCATAGCCGCTTAAACTGCCCGTCATTCCCGACATTCAGGATGAAATAGCCGTCAGACGCTTCAAAGGTCTGGTAAGGGACGATATTGGCGTGAGCATTCCCATAGCGGATCGGAGGGCTGCCAGAAACGAGGTAGTTGCTGGCAACATTGACCAGCGACGCTATCTGTGTATCCAGCAGGGCAATGTCGATGAACTGCCCCTGTCCTGTTTTTTGTGAATGAAACAGCGCTGCCTGGATGGCATTGGCGGCCATCATTCCGGTGAGGACATCTGAGATTGCCACACCGATTTTATAAGGCATTCCGTCCTCCGGGCCAGTGATGGACATCAGGCCACTTTGTCCCTGAATAGCGTAGTCATAGCCGGGAAGATGGGCATAGGGGCCAGTCTGCCCATATCCGCTGATGCTGCAATAAACCAGGGAAGGGTGTTCTACATGCAGGGTCTCATAATCAAGGCGGTATTCCGCCATCTGCCCGACCTTAAAATTTTCGATCAGAATGTGGCTCTTCAGAGCAAGCTGGCGGGCGACCTCCTGCCCCTCAGCCGATTTTAAATCCAGCGTCAGGCTGCGTTTGTTGCGGTTCACGCTGAGGTAATAAGCACTCTGTTTGTCTGCACCGTCGCCTGCCCAGGGCGGCCCCCACTGACGGGTATCATCCCCAGAGTGAGGGCGTTCCACCTTAATTACATCCGCGCCGAAGTCGGCCAGCAGCATCGTGCAGAACGGCCCCGCCAGAATACGGGTAAAATCAAGCACGCGGATTCCATCGAGTGGGGTCACGTCCGCCATTTTAGCTGTGCAGAGCCTTCCAGACCTTTTCCGGCGTAAATGGAATGTCACGGACCCGCACGCCTGTTGCGTTAAAAATCGCACTGGCAAGCGCCGGCGCGACCCCGTCTTTAGGAATTTCAGCGATGGCTTTTGCCCCAAATGGCCCGGTGGGTTCGTAAGTCTGCACAAGAATCGTTTCCAGTTCGGGCATTTCGTGGGCGGCGTAGATTTTATAAGGCCCCAACTCGGCGTTAAGCATCCGGCCCTTGTCGTCATAGATCATTTCTTCACAGTGACCGTAGCCCAGCGCCTGTGTCATGCCGCCTTCAATCTGACCACTGGCGGTAATCGGGTTAATTACCACCCCTGCATCCACGGCCATGACCAGTTTTTTGACCGTCACCTGTCCGGTTTCGGTATCAACTTCGACTTCCGCAAACTGGGCAGCAAACGGCGGCGGGGAGGCCATCGAAACGTAGGAAGCGGTGTCCATGATCTGATGCTGGTCTTCCTGATGGAGCGAGTGGAGAGCAATTTTTTCGAGACTCACACTGCGACCGTCCGGCGACCAGGCATATCGGTCTTTGAGATAGATGCCCTCGGTCGAGTCTAATCCGAAAATGCGTGAAGCGCGGTGTTTGATCTGTTCGCGGACGCCTTCCGCTGCTTTTTTGACCGCCATGCCGGAAATATAGGTGGTGCTGGAGGCATATGCGCCTGTGTCGAAAGGGGTCATATCGGTGTCAGACGAATAGACGATGATGTCTTCGGTGGGAACGCCGAGGGTTTCCGCCGCGATCTGTGCCAGTACCGTATCCGACCCTGTGCCCAGGTCAGTCGCGCCGACCAGCAGGTTAAACGACCCATCGTCATTGATTTTGATGCTCGCCCCGCCCATATCCAGCCCTGGGATGGCCGTCCCATGCATACAAATTGCCATGCCGATGCCGTGCCGGATATGTGGGCGAGCGGGGTCGATCCGCCAGCCTTCCTGGTAACGACGTTCCCAGTCTATCGCGTCCATCCCCTGCGCCACACATTCATCAAGTCCACTGGACATGATAATCGGTACACTGGTGACATTTTCTGCCTCGCCCTCGCCGAGCATAGGGGCGATATGGAGCGGGTCGCCTTCCCGGATGTAATTTAACTGCTTAAATTCGATGACATCCATACCGAGCGCATGAGCCACTTCTTCCATGTGACTTTCCAGGGCGAAGAGTGCTTGTGGGCCGCCATAGCCTCTATAGGCGCCTGGGACGGGGATATTCGTGTAGACGACAAAACATTCAAAGCGCATATTCGGGCTTTTATAGGTGCTGAGGCCGCGCAGCCCCGTCACGGTCTGCACTGTGAGGCCATGTGTGGCGTATGCACCCGTATTGCCGATGACTTTCATATCAATCGCAACAAGCTGGCCGTCCTTGTTGACACCCGTTCTGAATGTCAGAGTCTGGGGATGGCGTGTGCGGCTTGAGACAAATTCTTCCTCTCGATTCAGTTCCAAACGCACGGGACGCCCGGTGGCGATGGTGAGATGACCAACGATGTCTTCAATGAGCATTTCCTGCTTGACGCCAAAACCACCTCCGATGCGCGGCTTGATCACACGGATTCGTTTGACAGGCAGACCCAGCAGCGGGGCAACCATACGGCGTGCATGGAAAGGAACCTGGGTTGACGTGCGAATGACCAGCCGTTCGTCGGCATCCCACCAGCTAATGGCGATGTGGGGCTCAATTGGAACCTGCTGCACCTGATGAACATGATAGGTATGCTCAAAAACGTGGTCGGCCTCAGCCAATCCCTTTTCCACGTTTCCAACCTGGGCATGAATATGGTGGCTGATATTACGTTGGGCGTCGAAAATTCCCTCTGTGTCGTCTTCGTCGTGGATGATAGGTGCGCCAGGTTTCATTGCGGCTTCTGCATCAAATACGGCAGGCAGAATTTCATATTCCACTTTGATCCGCCTGATGGCTTCTTCGGCGATTTCAAGTGTTTCGGCGGCCACCGCTGCGACTCGATCCCCCACGTAGCGTACCTTGTTGTCGAAGCTGACCTGATCATACGGTTTGGGGTTGGGGTAAGACTGTCCCCCGGACGCATACTTAACACGCGGTACATTGAAACAATGGATTACCGCGTGAACCCCCTGCATGTTTCGCGCTTCGCTGTCGTCGATCTTGACGATGCGTGCATGGGCGTGCGGGCTGGTCAGGAGTTTGGCGTGCAGCATTCCCCGGAATTCTACATCATCTACAAAGGCTGGATTGCCTTTGACCAGCTTGATGCTGTCTACTTTGGTTTCCGGCTTGCCAACGACTCTGGTTTGGGGAGCCTGCGGCGCGTAAATGAATTTCGGCAGAATGTGCTGGCGGGTCTGGGTTCCACCGCTGCCAGAAGGGAATTCGGGCGGTTCTACTGACTGCCCACCGTCATCACCGGGCATAAAGGTCAGCGGCTGCACCACATTCACATCAATTTCGGTGGGCGGCTCGCCGCGCATAACCGCCGCCGCCTCCAAAATCGCCTGGATCGGTTTAATGTACCCCGTACAGCGGCACAGTACCCCTGAAAGGGCTTCGCGGGCATCCTCCGCTGTCGGATTGGGATTCTGGGCGATGAGCGCTTTGGCTGCCAGGATCATGGCGGGGGTGCAGTAGCCGCACTGAATTGCTCCGGTTCGGACAAAGGCATCCTGTATCGGATGCAGTCTGATACCCTTTGCCATGCCCTCAATGGTTTCAATCGGCTGGCCGTTGGCCTGTGCCGCCAGCATCAATTCAGCATTAACCAATTTCCCGTTCAATAAGATCGCCGCAGCGCCAGTTGTTCCGTCATCACTGCCATATTTGACACTGAAATAACCCTCGCGCCGGAGCACCCGCAGGAGCGAATCGCCAGGATTGCACACAAAAGTTTTCTTGACACCATTAATCGTAAGGGTAATTTCCATCGTTTTACCTGTTTCTACCAACAAGTTTATTTTACCGTTTTGCCCTGCTTCTCCCCACTCATCCGATAAATGGCCCCTGCTGCCACCCGATGCCCTTCTGCTGACCAGTGAATATCGACATCCGGCAGGTACAGGCGGGCATTGCGGTTTTGCAGGAACACGGGCAGCAGGTCGAGATAGGGAATCCGTTGGGTTTCCAGGCGAGCAATCAGTTGTTCCTGAAGGGTCTGTTCCAGGGCATAATCCGGAATCGTGCAGGTCTTAAGAAACTCGTTCAGGTCGTCTGCTTCCACCTGGAATTCCGTAGGGATGATAACGACCAGGAATTGGCTGCCGTTCGCTTCTACCTCATCTCGAAGTGCCATCAGCAGGGCTTCAGACAGCTCCCATTCCTCTACGGTCGGATTTGGATAATTCACAGATGTCCAATAATCACAGTACCCCAGATCATCCGACTCAGCATGGGGCTGGCGGCGAAAAATTGTGCCGAGGGTGAAGGCCAGCATCGAGTGACGCATCAAAAAGGTGCTGCGCTGGGTGGTCACCAATGGCAGATTAAACTCGCCGGTATAAGGATAGTTGTGCAGCACAAGCTCGTTGTTTTGGAGGGCATAGTAGGGCAGGTGCTTCCAGTGCTGATTGCCCGTGAGATCATTCCCAATGTACAGCATCAGGATCACCAGATCGGGATGGTAGGCCGCGCCGATTTTCTGGTATACAAGCATGTCCTGGACCAGTTCGTAACCGCTGACGCCCATCGAGATGACTTCCGTGTTTCCACCGAATAGTTTTTCTAATTGGACGTGGAATACGTTCCCCTGCGGTGTTTCCAGGGCGAGGGTATACGAATCGCCCAGGATCAGCAAACGGCGCTTGTTATTTCTTGATAGAGGGTATTCCTGATCCCGAAATCCAGCGCTGTTGGTTTGAATGCGAATGACCCCGTTTTGCGAGGCGATGGTCACATCCTGTCCGGGTTCGAGAAACCAGCCAATTGGGTGGGGTGCAAAAATATCGGCAGGGACACGCTCCGGCAGATGGCCTGTGTAGACCATCAGGCGGAGCATGACTTCGAGAATAAGCGCGATCCAGACGACCAGGACGATAAGTTTAAGAAGAATCTTCACTAGTCGTTTATGTATTCCATGTTGTCAATAGTCTGGTCGTAAATTTTCCATTCGTCGCCGTCCGGGTGCAGAATGAAGACACCGGTGACAATATTGTCATTAAAGGCGGGGCCGCTTACACGGGTCGTAACGAGTGTGAACCGAACGCGGGCCTCGGTCTCGGTCTGCTCAACAATTTCGAGCTCGGTGATGTCATAATTCAGATCGTAGGTGGCAAAGGTGTTTGCCATGACACCACGAGTGCTATCGAAGTAGACGCTTTCCGGGTGGACAGTAGACATGTACAGGTCGAGATTTTCTGTATTCGCTGCTTCCAGATTCTTGTACACGGCATCCAGGACGGCATTCCCACTGGTCGTGATTATCGTAGTTTCTGCGACTTCATTTGACGGAAAAATATCTTCCACCAGGCTCATCAGACTGTTGCAGCCTGTAAAAACGAGGAGGGTCGCAATGAGACTGTGCACAGAAAGTAGTTTGCGGCGCATCAGGGTGATCCTTTGTTGTTGTTTGACCCCTCTATTGTAGGCAAAATCTCGGCAAGTGGCATGAGCCTTTGGTCGGACTCGATGCCAGGCATCAGGGGGTATTCATAAGCAGCATCTCGGAAGTAGGTTTGTCCCGCCGGAAAATACAGATAAGTGATGAACTGCTGCGCCAGGGGTTTCGAATCTGAGCGGGCGAAAATGCCGACGCCAGAGGCAGAAATTTCGACGGGCAGGTAAGCGAATGGACGCGGAGCGGTGCTATCCAGGGCGCGGAGTAAAACGGGTGAGCTGACCTGAACCGCGTCCACTTCACCCGAAAGGAATTTCCCAATCTCGTTTGCGACAGGGCTGGGGAGATTTTCTGGTGTCCATTGGTGCGGGTCATACACGATAAACTGCACCCGTGCCGAAACACCTGCCCACAAACCATCCGGCTCAATGAAATATGCGTCAAGGCCATTGGTCAGGTAACGGGGGAGCATATCCAGCAGTTCGGCGTCAGCCAGTGTGGAAATCGCACGGCTGTCCTCACTAAGAAACACATCGGGGATGGCATCAGAGCTGGCGATTTCCCCAACGGCGGAGTCGGTTTTAACTGGAATAAGCCGGGTTTTGACCCCTGTATCGGCCTCAAACTGCGCGAGAAGGGGTTCAATGAGGGCGGGCTCACGATCAGAGAAAACAGTGAGTGTTGCATCGCTGGCTTCTTCTTCCCGCAGCAGATACTCTTTCCCTTCGTCCGGCAATGGAACCACAATTGCCAGCACTGCGATGAGGAGAAGCAGCGATGCAATTATGCTGCGAAGGCTGGTCATGACAGCAGTTTGCCGCAGCCCTGGCAGGTCTTGGCGACAGGATGGTAGCTCAGGCCGCAGGATGAACAGGTTTTCCTGCCATCTTTGACAAAGTTGGTTACCGTCGAATGGGCGATGTCACGATCTAATCCGGCAGCAGTCATGTCCCTGAGGATATATTCAATCGGGGTGCCACGTTCAAGGCGCTCTTTAGCCGTGTTGAGAAGCTGCGCCAGCGATGGTGGAGGCGGGGGCGGCGCTTTAAAGTTTAGGACAGTTGTTTCAAAAGCGGCGTGGCAGGTCTGGCATTCTACAAAATCCCCGATCTTGCCGAGGGGAACCACCGGAAGGAAAAACACCGTGAAATAGCGGTTGGCCTGCTTCTGGATATAGCGGCGCTGCGTGCCGCAGCGGGGGCAGAAAAACTGTCCTTCACCGACCTGCTTCTGGCGTGAGCCTAACCCGAAAATGATAATCAGAGGGATCATTTGACTCCATCCAAACCTAATTCAGCGGCGCGGTCTTGCATCGCCTTAAGGACAAGCGGGACATGAAATTCCCACAATTCAACGCCTAAGTCCTGGCAGGCCAGTTCTACATCGTGGCGATCAACTCCTGCCGCAAACGCTTTGTCTTTCCATTTTTTGCGAACAGAACTGACACTTACTTCGCGGATGTCTTTGCTGGGGCGAACCAGCGCGACGGCGGTAATTAGCCCGGTCAGTTCATCGACTGCGTAGAGGGCTTTGTCTCGGAGGGTGGTTCGCGGCACCCCGGTCTCAAAGCCGTGACTCAGAATCGTGCGGATGTCCTCTTCCGAAACCCCGCGATCACGTAAAATCGGTGCCCCCGCGACGGGATGCTTGTCCAGGGTCGGATGAATTTCCCAGTCAAAATCGTGCAGCAGACCGATCAATCCCCAGCTATTCGCATCCTCACCGTAGTGATTAGCGTAGGCACGCATCGCAGCTTCTACTGCCAGCATATGTTTGCGTAAGCTGTCCGATTGAACAAATTCGGTGACGATTTTCCAGGCGTCCTCACGATTCATTAATCCACCTTTCTCAACCATCCTATTATAAAGCAGAAGGTACCTTTATAAAAAGAGGTGTGCGGAGCTTTTGCGATATAATCCACATAAATTATAATTCTAATCGTTATCCTTTTCCTCTGGGGAGTCGTCCGACTGGTGTCCGTCTGAAAGAGCTGCAAATTCTGCCATCAAAAGGTCTTTTTCTTTGTCTGTCAACCTTGCATTAGGGTGCATTAATCTATAGTCCCAGGGGGGCATTTCGCCTTCTTGGACAACTTCAACCAATTCATCCCCTTCGTTGTTATTATCCCATTCCGAAAAATTGAGATATTCTCGGCCTTCATGGACATGCCCTGCTACCCGCCAGGAGATCGGCGCGATTTTGGAATACCAGGGCCAATCTGTTTTGTTGCTGTGACAATCAAAGCAGGCTTTTTCAGCAATTGAGCGTACCTCAGCAGAAGTCCAGGCAGGCTCAGCTTTGGTCGGGGGATTATCACGGGTTACCGGTATTAACTGGATAAGAACAGCAAGTGCCACTAGTACACCCGCCCCTACCAGGACATACCTGCGCCAATATATTTGTACTTTCATTTCAATTCTCCTGCTATGCTCATTCACTCATTATTTAGCTGGCTGCCATGAAAAGCTAGTGCCAGAAGTCATGTTGAAAGTGATATGCAAAAAGGGAACTCTGCCAGTCTTTTTCACGACTTACTGGTTGAAAAGACACATGGACAGGAGTTTACTTGATGCCTACAGCTCACCGCCTCAAAAACCTCTGGTTGCTGCTGCCGCTGCTGGTGGCGTTTGGCCTCTATCTGCCTGCCATCCGTCTGCCATTTTTTTCTGATGATGTGATCCACCTTCGAGGCGTGAGCACGGTTTCCAGCGAATACATCATGACTCATGCAGACCTGGGTCTCTACTACGCCAACAACTACTATCGTCCGGTCGTGAATCTGATCCTGCGGGCCAATTATGGGATGGGGTTTGACCCGTCGGCCCCCTTCTGGCATGGGCTGATGATCTTAAACCATGTTCTGAATACAGCACTGGTCGGTTTGCTGGCGAAACAGCTACGGCTGAGCCAATTCGCGGTGTTTGCAGCCATGATGATTTTTGCTGTCTTTCCGTTCAACTGGCAGGTAGTGGTGTGGGTGCTCGCATGGTTCCATTCACTGGTGCTGACGGCGGTACTGCTGGCATGTACCGCTGCCCTGCGTTCGTTCCGTCATCTGAAAAGGCCCGGAATCCTTGTGCTGGCGGGGGCGGCAGCACCGTTTATTCATGAAAATGGGCTGTTTGCCAGCGCGATTCTTGTAATGGTGGTGATCCTGACTCAGAATCTGCGTGAGATTCGCTGGCGGTTGGTGGCGATCCTCGCGCCGATGGTGGTGGCGGCTGGAGTATATATTTACCTGTGGACTCAGATCACGGGACGGGAACTGCCTGCGATTCCGCTGGGACGGTTGTTTCACGCGGCGTATGCTCTGTCTGGTGGTATGGTGTTAATGACGGTCATGCCCCACTGGTACACAAACCCGCTAACCTTGGAGAAAACTTATCCTAAGCTGTTCCCATATGTCACGCTGGGTCTGGCAGGGCTGGCGATTTTGAGTCTGCGGGGCACGGGTATCTGGACAACTTATCATGTGAAGGCGGCCTATCTGGTGCAGGGAATCAGTTTTCCCTTTCAATGGGCGGCACATTATGCCCCACTTTCGACGGAAAAACAGGCGTGGTTGGGAGGACTTGTTTTTGCGGGTTTCTGGTCAGCGATATTCGCCGGGGCGGAGCCTTCAGCACGTCGGCTGCTGCTTGTTGGGGCGGGATGGTTTGCGCTGACCTGTGTCTTGCCCATGCTGTACCTGGGTGAAGGGTATGTATTGAGTTCGCCGCGTCTGTTTTATGCGGCTGCTCCTGGCATCGCCCTGACTTACGCGGTTCTTTTTGACCAACTGCGCGGGTATTCCCGGTTTGCCACCCTGGGGATTTTTGCAGGTGTGATGTTGATCAGTGTTACTTATGTGCAGGGGCGGGAAGCGCTGCATACCGCTTTGGGGGAAGCCTACCAGGATTTCTTCGAGCAGCTCCCGGAGGACGAAAATTCCCGGATTCTGGTCGTTAACGCGCCGCGCTGGATGGCTTCGCACCACAATCCGTTTCCCCTGGATAATATGGGTGCGGTCTTTGTGCCAGATTATTACCCGCTGGAAGAGTTCCTGCGTGTCAACGTAGGGCGCGATTACAAGCAGCTTATCGAAGTGACGGACGCTGATACCATGTATATGTGGGATCGGGTGACCGGAATCGGCGATGTGCTTGAGCATTCGATGGTGATGGAACTCGCCCAGACCCACGATTTTGTTTATACATTTCACATCGAGGAGTAGTCCTCATTTGGGGTAAGGCGCTTCCAGGCAAATACCGACGAAGAGAATGGCACAAAATCAGGTGGGGTGTGGTCTTAACCTGCCCGCCAATGAGAGGAAACAGGGGCAGCTTTCTGAAATTTTCTGTCCTTGATTCCGCAGTTGGGGGGATACTCCACAATCCCCCCAGGTAATCAGGGCGTTTCACGAACTTCCAGGGTATAGGAGACCAGTCCTGTGCCTGAAGTCTGGTCGGAGAAGGTGACATCAAAGCTGATCTGGTTGTTCTGGTCGGTGAAGGTGGCGTACAGCGTGCCTGCACAAACGTTGGATTTTTCGCTGTTGAGGATTGCCCAGGTCACATTTTCCAGCCCAGAACCCGTACAGATCAGCGAAATTTCGACCTGACGGATTTCACCGGCCTGCATGTCGGCGAATGTGACGTGAATCCGATCCAGGGTGTCACCATCCGGATAAGAAATCAGGTCAGTGAAGCGGTTGCTGCCCGCACGTGACACGATAAAGTCGTGCGGCTCGCCGTCACTCGGTGCGATTGAGCCTTCCAGGGTAGGGACCGCCTCTGAGGGGACAGGCTGGGCAATCAGGGTATACTCAATATAGTTGGCGTAACTGTATTCATCCAGAATTACAGAAACCAGTTTTTGATTGTCCGCAACCGACAGAAAAACCTCACTGACCTCATCGCCGCACCGGTACGCGGTGTCGCTGTTACCGACCAGCCAGCGGACATCAGTCGGCACGGGGCCGCTGCAAACCAACAGCAGGCTGTACTCATAGCGCTGACCGAAAATACCGTTGGTCAGTGTCAGGGTGATGTTATCCGCGCTGTCGCCCTGCGGCATCGGGACGGACAGCTTTTCGCTCAACTGCCGGACTGAATTCGGATCAAGCTCGAAGGTATGAGGCTCTGAATCCTGCGGCGCGGTGGGGACGCTGGCAGCAGTCGAGGTTGCGACGGGCGTACCTCCCAACAGGGTAGGGGTGATCGTGATGGTGTAGGAAACGACGCTTCTGGGGCTGCCTTCCGGGATCGTCACAATCAATATTTCGCGGTTGGAGCTGGCGGAAAGCACCAGGCTGCCGGTTTCGTCGCATTGGAAGCTGCTGGTCAACGAGGTGTCCTCGCCCCAGTACCAGCGCAGGGTATCCAGATTTTCGCCCAGAATGCAGTAGACCGAAATTTGCAGCTCGCGGTAGTTGTCCTCTTGTGTCAGCCCTGCAAGCTCAAGTTCGATTCTGTCTGTTGTATCACCATCGGGATAGGACACAATTTCATTGAAGGTTGTGGCGCTGAACCTGTCCAGCACAAGCTGGTAATCCGCGTCTGGTGGCGCCTCCGTGGGCACCATGGTCGGTGAAGGCACAAAATTGGGCGTGGAACGGACACCTGTGGGTGTTGGCACTGGCAGGTCGTCGCACTGTCCGGTCAACTGTACCTCATCTCCGCGCACCCAACCTGATGAGGAACCCAGGCTGACGTTGTACCAGTTATCTGCTGTTTTTCTGAGACTTTGCAGATACACACCTGGCTGCAATACGCCCTCAACCGTGCTGTTTGCGTTGGGTTCCGCATAGATATTCACAGCGGCCGGACTGCTGAGGTTACAGACGCTGATATTAGGGACGGTGGTAAGTGTCGCGTCAGCAGTGGGGCTGTGAATGACCGTTGGCGTGCTCTTTGAACTGCTGCCATGATCCGGGTCGCCGTCAGGGCTTCTCAGCGCCAGGAACAGAATGACAGCGCATGTGGTTATCATCACAGCCGCAGCCGCCGAAAGTGCGAAAATGGGGGCGGCAGAACGCCGTTTGAGCTTCAGCGGCGGCGAGTCGTCACGGGGGGAGTCCGCGTATTCGACCCGTGGAGGCTTGTAGGCCGGAACGGTCGCTTCCAGATTTTCGGTGTTGTGGCCGTTGCGCGTTATGTAGGGCGGTGTTGAAATCTGATTCAGTACCGCTTTAGAAAGGGATGGTAAGTTGTGGCTGCGCGAATCCGTTTCATCCCAGACCGCGTGTGCAATCGCCTGCCATTCAGCGACGGCCTGCTGGCATTCCAATGACTGCGCGAGGAATGTTTCAAAGGCGGTTTTTTCCCTGGGAGACAGCAGCCCTGCAACATAGAATGGGACCAGCTCCTGCCAGTTATTCATTGCGCCCCTCCAGAATATACTTGAGTGTTTCTTTGGCGCGATGCAAGCGGCTCTTGATCGTGCCGAGCGCAACCCCTTGTAGTTCGGCGGCCTCTGGGCCTGTCAATCCGTGATAGAAAATCAGTTCCAATGTCTCTCGCTGATCCTCCGGTAGCTGTCGAATAGCTTCGCGGACTTCGGCGCGTTCCGAAGCCCGGAGCAACTGTTCAAACGGGCCGGTTTTGTGCAGTCCGTCGGCCTCGTTGAGCGGAACGGAGGTGAGTCTGTGTTTGCGGCGTGCATTAATTGCCTGATTGCGAGCAATAGCAATCAGCCAGGTACGAACCTTGCTGTCTCCCCGGAAATTTGATGCGGCTTTCCACGCCGCCAGCATGACGTTTTGCAGGATTTCCTCTGCCAGCACCACGTCGCCGCCGACCTGTCCGATCAGATAGTTCAACAGGCGCTGCCCATGACGCGAGTAAAGCTCTTCCAGCGCCCGGACATCCCCTTTTGCCATTGCCTGCACCAGCGATAAATCCATGTAGTCGAAATCCATGGATGCTCCTTAGCTAAGGTGTGCGTTGAATCTTCCTGTTCAGCGTAAGTCGTTTCACCTCATTTTGTAAATCGGACTTTAGAATGAAAGACTCAACCTATTGGTCACAGAAAAATAGGAAAAGGTTCCCAGGTAGGGACATTGAAATTTTGTTATACTGGTGAAGGGAGGTTGATGTGTTTCAGGAACTGGTAAATCAACTGCGCGACCCGGATCCGGCGCGGCGCATCCATGCGCTGCAAGTGCTGGCGATGCTGGACGAAACACGTGCTTTGAACGCGATACATTATGTATTTAAAAATGATTCAGATCAACGGGTGCGGCAGGCGGCTAAATGGGCTGGCAATCTGATCTGGCAGGCGCAGCAGCGCGGTTACAACACCGAGAAGGCGCTTGAGGAGCACATCGCGGGCCAGTTGTCAGATAAACAGCGCGAGGCTATGCTGGCGAATCTGATCATTCCGGTTGGTGATGACCGTTCTTTAAAGGCGGAGATGGATTCGCTCCAGACAAAATGGCAGCATATTGACGCTGTGAAGCAGGGATGGGAGCCACCACCCACGCCGCCGGCACAGATTCCTGCCAGAACCGATGATTTTGACCTGCTGGATGCTGGACTGTCGGTAGACCAGCCCCAGAATATTGATCTTGACGAACTCGACGCGGGATTATCCGACCTGTTCAAATAGGAGCTATCATGAATCCCAGAATCGCAGCATGGGTCAGTCGATTGAAAGATGCCAGCGTTACTGTACGGCGGGAAGCGATCCAGGAATTGGAGGCCATTGGTGATCCTGAGGCGCTGATTCCTCTCGCGCAGGTCTTCTGCACCGACCCGGACCCGGAAACCCGCCTGCTGGCGCAGAAGTCGGGCAAGGTCATTTATTTTAACCAGCTTCGCAAGCAGCAGTTGGAAAGTGGTGCCTCCGAGGAAGAACGTCGGCGAGCCGCGGAAATTCTGGCAAAGGCACAGGCCAAAAAGCTGCGGCGGCGCTGAGCGTTATTTATGATGAAATCTTACTGACAACCTGTAGTATGATCTGATGGAAAGGATGAGAGGTGCATGGCTTCATCACTCGAAAAAGTTATTGCCTTCCACGTCTCCCGCTTAAAGGATAAACGGCCTGATGTACGGTTGAAGTCGATTGCTGAGCTTCAGGCGCTGGGGGCGGACGCGGAAGCTGCGCTTGCTGCACTGGAAGAATGTTTTAAAGAATCGGAAGAAGAAGAGGTCAAAAAAGCGGCGCAGCAGGCCGGATATGACATCTTCATGGCGGTGAAAAAATCTAAAAAAGAGTAGCCAGCTCCGACCACCGTTCGCCAAACTCCAACGATTGCTCGATGTAAAGCGCAAACCATAACTGGAAAATAAGCAGATTCCAGACCTCATTGAGATGGTAGCTGGTGCGGTTGAGGTGCGCTTCCACCAGCGGGATCACGGCAGCGGGGTTCAGGCCGCTGGTGCTGAGTCGGTTCGGGTTAAGCAGGTAGGCATCGACCAGGGGGCGGAAAATGGTTCGTAACCAGTCTGAGGCTGGCGGTGTAAAACCCCACTTCGGACGGTTAATCACACTGGCGGGAATCCAGGCTTTCACGGCATCTTTTAAAACAACCTTGCCGGGGAGTTTGTGCGACAGGGGGATGCTCAGCGCAAGGTCAACCAGTTCATGATCCTGAAATGGGGCGCGGGTTTCCACTGACATCCACATCGCCATTTTATCGAAGCGCATGTTGCTGTTTTCGGCGAGCCACCAGCGCAGACGCGCATAACCCACTTTGTCCGCCATGTCATGCGTTGGCAGGGGATTGAGTTCCTGGTTGATCCGGTTGAGCAGGTCGTTTGTCCCGGTGCGTGCCAGCGCCGACGCCTGCATCATGGCGTGAATCCGGTCAAATGAAAAGTTGAGTTCCCAGGTCAGGAAATGTTCTCCCGGCGTCACCAACTGCGACTTATCCATGAGTTTGTGAAGCTGCCCTAGCCGTCCATTTGGGGGAAGCAGTCGCATGAGTGGGTGCAGCACCGTATGTCGGATGGACGCGGGGAACAGCGTTTGGTACTGCTGGACGCGGTGTGCCTGCTGGAAAAATGGATACCCTGCGAAAATCTCATCGGCACCATCACCACTGAGGAGGACGGGCACGCCGGATCGCCGCGCCAGCGCATTGACAAACGCAGTTTGTATGATCGCGGTGTCGGCAATCGGGTCATCCAGAGCATACACTAGCTGAGGCAGCAGACTCGCCAGCACGTTTTCATGACGCAGCACAATTTCGTGATGGTGGCAGCGCAAAAAGTCGGCGGCTTCGCGGGCATAGTGTAAGTCCACGTTGAATTTTCGGTCGCCTACTGCGTCGCCTGTGTAATCAAATCCTACGGTGAAGCTCTCCACAGGCTGCCCGGTTAGTTGACCCGTTAAGGCAGTAATGGTGGTTGAATCAACACCACCACTCAAAAACGTCCCCAGCGGGACATCGCTCATCATATGCAGCCGGACGGATTCTCGCAGTGTGGCGCGGACTCGCTCGGCATTTTCCTGTCGGGAGTAATGGTTCTGGGGCTGTAAGGTGGGCCGCCAGTATTCGGACACTTCGGGATTCTGGCCGGGTTCCAGCGTCAGAAGGCATCCGGGAGCCAGCTTATAAATGTTTTCAAACATTGTGCGCGGTGGCAGCACATATCCCAGGGCCAGATACTCTGGCAGCGCCGCGTGATTCAAGGCGCGGTGGGCGGCAGGGTGGGTGAGAATCGCTTTAATTTCCGATGCAAAGAGAAACGTGCTGCCCCACTGTGCATAATAGAGCGGTTTTTGCCCGGTGCGGTCACGGACCAGCAGCAGGCGGCGTTTTTCCGCGTCCCAAATAGAAAAGGCATACATGCCGCGCAGTTTGTGTACCAGATCAAGCCCCCACTGTTCGTAGCCATGCACCAGAACTTCGGTATCGGTCTGGGTGGCGAAAACGTGCCCGGCAGCGGAAAGTTCGTCACGCAGGAGCCTGTAGTTGTAAATCTCGCCATTGAAGATGGTGACAATCTGGCGGTTTTCGCTGTAAATGGGCTGGTCACCCGTTTTCAGATCAATGATCGCCAGCCGTCGAAAACCAAACCCCATTGCAGTGTCGCAGTAATAACCTTCACCATCCGGCCCGCGATGAGCGATGGTATCCGCCATCACTTTCAGGTGAGCCTGCTCAACAGGTTCGCCGTTCTGATTCAGAATGCCGCAAATTCCACACATCACTTCAGCATAACAGGCAACCCGCCAAGATTCAAACGGCTCACCCACGAGTCCGCTACTGCCACGCTGGAATGCGGTCATGACGCTGGTATAATGGTCGACGCTATGACAGAACAGATTTGTCCTATTTGTGGCGCGACCAACACGTCCGAAGCGCGTACCTGCGTACTGTGTGACGCACGGCTGCCCGGACGCTCAACCACCTCAGTAAAACTTCAGGGTGTGCGCGAAGTTGCCCCCAGTTTTTATGATTCGATGTTGGGCGAGGATGATCTGATGGTCAAAAGCGCTCCTGGCGGCATCTGGCTGGCGGGATTGTTTTTGCTGATAGGCACGGCGCTGGGAGCTGGACTGGTGTATGGCATCACGACATTTCTGGGTGATGATGATGGGGTAACCACTGAATCTGTAGGTACCAATACCCCAATCGTCAGCCCCGCAGATAATGGGTTTGTCACTCTGTCCCCCGCCGCAACCTTTGCACCGACTTTTATCCCGACTAACACGCGAATTGTGCCCGATCTTCCGACGGTGACGCCGCAGGCAACCTTCACTCCGACGCAGGGGCCGTGCGTTTTTACGGTACAGGCGGAAGATACCTTGTATGGGCTTGCGCTGCGGTGCGGGCATGTCGATTTTTCGGCAGTGGATGCGATTGTAGAATACAACAGCCTTTCCTGCCCGACCTGCATTCAGGCTGGGCAGGTGATTGAAGTGCCACGCCCTACGCCTACGGTTGATCCGGCATTGATCGAGGAAAATTCGTCCAGTTCCAGCAGTGAAGTTGTCACGGTGGCCGACACAAACGTCGTGACGGTTTCAGCGGATGACATTGTGCAGACCCGCGCTGTTGCCCTTGAACCTACCCTTGACCCCGGCCTGATGTGGCATACGGTCATACAGAATCAAACGCTTTATGACATCATCGCAATCTATAATATCGATGCGAAACTGCTCTCGGAGATCAACCCCGAAATCGATTTTCCCCAGTGTGATTTTGGGGAACGGTATGGGGGGCCAACCTGCGCGGTGTTCCTCGCTGAAGGGCAGCAGATTCGTGTGCCTGCTCCAACCCCTACCCCCACGATTCCACCGACTCTATCCGGCAGTGAAACCCCTACCCCCACTGCGACGGCAACCTTCAATGTGCCCGCGCTGTTTTCGCCGGGGGAGGGGGAACAATTCGATGCTTCGCGGATTGTAACCCTGCGCTGGACATCCAGCGGGACTCTGGGACTGGATGAAGCCTATCTGGTGCGTGTGACCAACATAAAAACAGGCGAGCTTCATACGGCACTGAGCTGTGACCTGTCTTTTGATCTGCCGATGGGGTGGCAGCCGGACAAAAAAGAGTCTCAGGAATACAACTGGTCGGTGAGCGTCGTGCTGATGCGTCCCGGCGTGAATACTGATGGCACTACCTATGCGGTGCGGCGTTTGAACTGGGCGCTGTGTCAGTTATCGACTGATTTTGAGGTCACCTGGGATACGCGGGGCGTGGGCAGTATCGCTGAAGTGGTGGCGCTGAATGAACGCTACCCGACCGCGCCACGTCGTTTTTTCTGGCAAGGAAAATGAGTTTATGCGGAAGTTTTTCCTGTTTTGCGCGTTTTTTGTGATTCTGACGGCCTGCTCGAATAATACTGATGACGACAAAGAACCGACCATCGTGGAACCCACTGTCGCCGGTTCGCCAACGGTCAGCCCGACTTCTACCAATACGCCGGAGATTCAGGGCAGCACGCCGACCCCGGCGGTTTCGCCAACCCAGGGGCCAACCAGTACGCTGCGGGCGACTTTCCCTCCCACGCTGACGCCATCCTATACCCCGACACCCGCGCCGCCTTCGGAAACACCGACCGCGACGCATACCCCTGGCCCGTTTGAGCATACCCTCCAGCAGGGCGAAGACTGCATCAGCATCGTTTATCAGTATGGTCATGTGGATTTAGACGTGCTTCAGGAGTTTTACCAGCTTAACGGATTTGCCGGCTGTAATCTGCCAGGGCCAGGGAATGTAGTTCTTGTGCCGCGCCCAACCGCGATTCAGGTGGCGGTTGACCCGAACGCGCCGCCCACCCCCACGTATGATCCACGCATTGGGGATCCCGCACTCTATGTTGCTATTGGGCAATATTGTGTGGTAGAAGATGACACCCTCACGAGCATCGCGTTAAAAAATGATACGACGCTGCGTCGGATTTGTGAGATGAATCCTCTCCCGAACGGGTTGGATTGCAGCGGGTGTGATTTTTCGCAGTCCGATGTGGGATTCTGTCCGCGCCCACCTGTAGTCAGCATCGGGCAGTGTTTGAACGTGCCGGGTTCGACTCCGACCCCGACGGCAACGGCTTCCCCTTCGGGCATGGAAACGCCGACGCCGACGCCGACTCACCGAGCGCCGGCTCTGGTTTCTCCCGTCAACGGCGGAAGTCTGACCGGAAATGTGCTGCTGCAATGGGTTTCAGTGGGGCGTTTGCAGGCCAATGAATACTATGTGGTAGAGGCACTGGATGAGACCACAGGCAGAATCTTTAACGAGGCAACTCGTTCCACGTCCATCTCTCTGCCACCGGATTTCTTTCCTGCCGACAATCAGCCGCATAGTGTTGTATGGCGAGTTTCTGTGCAATTCCTGAACGAACAGGGTTTGTTTGTTCCGGTTGGCGGACGCACGCCGGACTACCGCTTTACGTGGCAGGCCCAATAGCGGTAAACTCTAGCCGTTTGCTGGGAGAAAGTGGCGTGCTAGGACGCTTACAACGATTATGGGAAAATCAGCCTCCGCTTGTCCGGTCAAATGTCAGTGTCGGTGCACTGGTACTTGGCGGGGTGCTGGTGCTCCACCTCATCATTCCTCTGGCTATCCGGGTGCTGGATATTCAGCAGGTATTCGACTATCTCCTTCCCCCGATGGATATATTGAGCATCCTTATTCAACTTTTATTTGTGTTGCTTGCGCTTAACGCGCTGCGGATCACTGTACAGTTTTTATCCGGAAAAAGTGTACTGACCCTGCTGGGTGTGATGCTGGGGTGGCTTTCGCTTCTGCTGTTGGTGCTGGCCTATGTGGAGCGCCCCAGCGTGGTTGAAAAATACATCGGTTATGCGGCCGGGCGTTCGTTCAGCGGTGTTTCAGATGACTTTTCTGAGATGTGTGAGCAGTGGCGGCAGGCATGGAGCGCCGAAGACGGCGAATTCACCGTGACTACCGAAAACCTGGGGGTGCTACAAGGACAGGCAAAGGAAGCCTATAAAATCCAGGACACGGCGATTGTCAACTTTGGAGACGGTCTCCTGGATGTGGGATTGGCCTGTGCATTAGACGGACAGCCGCCTTCGGACGTGGGAAGGGCGAATAATTACAAATATACGCGCATTCGCGGGGCGGAATACTATTTCTACGAGGAACTGCCGTGAAGCAGCGTGTGGTGGTGTGGGATGGGCAGCGTCTGTCCGTTCAACGGTGTGAGGTGCCGCCGCTGGGACTCCACGAAGCCAGAATCAGGATTCGGCTGGCGGGTATCTGCTCTACCGACCTTGAATTGATACGCGGCTACAAAGGATTTTCCGGCGTGCCGGGGCATGAATTTGTGGGGGAGGTGATTGACGGCCCTCGTCAGTGGATTGGCAAGCGGGTGGTGGGGGAAATTAATATCTGGTGCGGTCTGTGCGATGCCTGTGAACGGGGTGACGTGACCCACTGTCGAAACCGGAAAATCCTGGGTATGGTGGACATGCCGGGTGCTTTCGCGGAGACGATTCAGCTTCCGGTCAAAAATCTGCATCTGGTTCCGGATGGAGTCCCGGATGAAGCCGCCGTTTTTGCCGAACCGCTTGCCGCTGCGTGCCGGATTCCTCAAGTCCACCATCTGTATGCGGGTCATCGTGTGGTGCTGATTGGGGCGGGGCGATTGGGAATGCTCTGCGCTCAGGTGATACACCTCACGGGAGCGGATCTGAGTGTGCTGGTGCGGCGGGAAAGTCAGGCAGAGCTGCTGGTGGGCTGGGGGATTCGCGCTGTATACGACCATGAACTGACCCCTGGAGTCGTCGATTATGTGGTGGACTGCACCGGATCACCGGATGGGTTCAGAAAGGCGTTAGCCCTGGTGCGGCCTCGCGGCACGATTATCCTGAAAAGCACTTATCACGGTCAGAGTGAAGTTGATTTATCCCCGGTGGTTGTCAACGAGATTCGAATTGACGGCAGTCGGTGCGGGCCATTTGACGATGCGCTCCATCTGCTGCGTGAAAAGCAGGTACACGTGCAGCCTCTGATCGAGGCGGTGTACCCGCTGGAGGATGCAGCGGAGGCACTCGAACATGCCGCTCGTCCAGGGACGATGAAAATTTTGCTTAAGCCACAGGCAGGGTAAAGAAGAAAGACGTTCCGACTCCCTGCTCACTTTCCAGCCACATTTCGCCACCGTGTGCTTCAACGATGCGTTTGGCGATGACCATGCCCAGCCCGGTGCCCTGGACTTTGTCGGCGGTTTCGGATGATCGGAAAAACTTCTGGAACATTTTTTCCTTGTCGTCTACCGACAGCCCAACGCCGGTATCCCGTACTTCGACGATGCAGTATTCGCGCGTTTCGTCCAGATATTTGCAGGTGCAGAAGACTTCACCGCCCATCGGCTTGTTGTATTTGATGGCATTCGTCATCAGGTTCAGCAGTACCTGTTTGACCTTATCCCGGTCGGCCCGAACCTTGATGGTGTCACCGTCGAGATGAAAGTTGATATGCCGGTCTCTGGCCTGGTGTTCGACGACCTGCTGGCTTTCCTGCATCATGGCGAAAATCTCGAACTCCGTCAGTTCCAGCCGCGCTCGCCCTGATTCTAACCGCGCCAGATTCAAAAAGTCTGTCGTCAGCGCGATCAGTCGATTGATTTCCGTTGCCATTGAGTCCACCACATCTGACCGAGTTTCCTCATTCAGGCGTGCGTCTATGAGCAGCTTGGTGCTGAGCTTGAGTGCGGTTAAAGGCGTGCGAAGTTCATGCACCATTTCCGCAATAAAATCGCTCTGCTGGAACAACCGGGCATTTTCGATAGCAATGGCAGCCTGAGCTGCCAGGGCAGACAGTGTATTGACATCGTCCTCTGTCCATGTTTCGTCCTCGTAAACTTTGTTGAGGACCTCGACCACGCCAATTACTTTACCCTGAGCAATCATCGGAACACCGAGCAGATTGCGTGTTTTGAATTTGATCGTCTGGTCTACCTTGCTGAAGAAGCGCGGGTCATTACGGGCATCTTCCACCAGCACAGGGTCGCCGTGTGTGACCACCCATCCGGCCAGGCTGCCTTCAATGGGCACCTCAATCTGTTCCATCGCGCCGCCGCTTAAACTGGAGGACGCTTCAAAATGGAGTTTTCCGGTGTTCTGGTCAATCAGCAGAATAGACGCCTGTTCAGTGCGGGTCAGCTCGATGCTGGCGTCGATGATTCGCAACAGCAGCGTGTGCAAATCCAGGGTGGAGTTCAACTGGCGGGTGATCTCCATCAGACGCTCATACCGTGCGAGCAGTTGGAGATATTTGCTGACGTGGAACTCATCGCTGCTGGTTGGATTGGTGCTGGGTGGGGTCGTATTTTCATTGTTTGTCATCGTAATTAGGCAACCTCCAACGGGGGTTTCTGGGCTTCTACTGCCTGCACAATTCGCGGGAGAAAATCCGCCACATCCCCATGAATAGTAACATCTGCCACTCGGTCGTAATCGGTTTCACTTAAGTTTATCAAAATCAGTTTTGCGCCTGCCGCCCGCGCCTGCCGGGGCATATCCGCAACGGGATAGACTTCCAGGGACGACCCCGCAACAACCATCATATCACACTGCTGAATTTCACGTTTGGCGGCGTTAAAAATGTTTAAGGGGAGCTGTTCCCCAAATAGGATTACATTTGGCTTCAAAACCCCTCCGCAGGAAGGGCAGCGCAGAATTTTGGTGCCGCCACTTTCAAGATATTCCTTCATAAAAGGTTCGGCCTGATACACGGTGAAACAGCTAATGCAGGTCGCCTCCCGGACGTGCCCATGGACTTCGTAGACCGTTTTTGACCCGGCTTTCAAGTGCAGCAGGTCGATGTTTTGGGTAATGACGCTTTTAAGTATGCCAAGTGTTTCTAATTTTGCCAGTGCATAATGGGCCGGATTTGGTTGAGCGGTCATCAGGGTTTTGGCGAGCGGCGCCAGCCACTGGTAAAAAAGGTCAGGTCTGTGGCGAAATCCAATCAGGCTGGCGACCGCCATTGGATCATGTTTTTCCCACAAACCTGAGTCAGGGCTGCGAAAATCTGGAATACCAGAGGGCGTACTAATTCCTGCACCAGTTAACGCGACTGCATGGTTACTTCGTAACAGCATGTTCGCGGCCTGCTGGATTTCCGCCTCGTACATTTAACCACCACGTTTAATGAGTTCTTCAACCAGCTTGGAAATCTGCCCTGCCACAATCGAACTTGGCTGAAAATGTGCAAGCGGGAAGCCCGCTTCTGCCGCCTGAAAGGCAAGCTCTGGTGCGGGGGAAATAATGGCGGCTACTTCGTGGTTGAGGGTTTGCTCGACTTCCTGCCAGGGAATTTGCAGGCTGGACTGTACGCGGTTAAAAATGACCAGCGACGTGCGACCTGCGCCTACCCCTAGTGCCTCGATTTCGCGCAGAACTTCGCGGGCGATGGTCAGGGTTACACGGTTAGGTTCAACCAGGATGATCGTTTGGTTTAGCTCGCGGATCAGTTTGACGGTCAGGCGATTCAAGCCCGATCCCAGGTCAAGCAGGCGATAGTGAGCTAGCGAACTCATACCACGCAGCATCGCGGAAACGGCTTCCGGGGTGGTGGTGAGCTGGCTTTCCTGTGGGCGGGTGGAGGAAAGCAGCAGTTTTAGACCGGAATTGTGAGTCACCATGTTGTCGTCAATCAGACGCGAGGTGATTTCTCCGGCGGGGCGGTTACTCAGGACATTTGCCAGCCCCTGGGCGCGAGTGAACCCCAATGACAGTCCCAAAGTTCCCTGTCCAGGGCGAAGGTCGGCGAGAATCGTGGTATCTTTTTGCGCGAGAATTGCCCCGACATTGGCGGCCAGGGTCGTCGTTCCGACGCCGCCTTTAACCCCTAAAAACCCAATTGATAACCCGCCAACAGTGCCGACTTCCTGCTTAACACTGCCACGCTGCTGCTGACTCCGGGACAGCACCGTTTTAACACGGGCGGAAAGTTCTGCCGGATGGGTTGGCTTGGTCAGATAATCATCTGCGCCGGCTTCAAAGCCAATAATTTTGTCGTCTACCAACGTTTTGGCCGTAAACATGATGATGGGAATCTCGGACGTAATGGGTTCAGCCCGCAGGCGGCGGCATACCTCATACCCATCCATATCTGGCATCATAACATCGAGGATGATAAGATCAGGTTTTTCGTGGTAGGCTTTTTGAAGGGCAGGCTGTCCCGCGTTGGCGGCGACGACCTCGTAGCCCTGTCGCTGCAACATCAGACCAATGAGTTTTAAACTGTCAACATCATCGTCGACAACGAGAATTTTTTCCGCCATTCGTTCCTTCCATATGTTATATTACCGTATTGCGGCAAATGTCGTGATTGGATATGCTTTTTATGGTCGTGCGCGCAGTGTAGCATGGAATATCCAGCTTGTGCAAGGCTACCAGTAAAAGAATAATTAACCTCGCCGTGTGAGTCATAACAGAGTATTGTGTGTCTGCCAATGTCTGAAAAACAAGTGTACCAACAAAAACTGCTGTTAGAAATTACCCAATACTTTGCGGAAAGTTCAGCTCTGGAAGCGACTATCCCGCGCGTTCTCAAGGATTTGTGCAGCGCGGTAGAGGCCGGCAGCGCTCGAATCGTTCTGAACGACGGCGATGGTTTCTATTATGGCATGGAGCATGAACTGCTGCCTGTCGCTGATAAGGTCGTGCTGGAACACGTCATGAGGTACGGGCAAATTCCGCTGCGAGGTGCAGACTTACTGCCTGAAACGATGATGTTCAAGCAGATGACTGCGCTGCCGCTTGTGGTCAAGAATCAGCCGCTTGGAATATTGTGGCTGGGGTTCGAAAAAAGCGGCCAGATTGATGAAACCGATCAGGGATTCATCGCTATTCTGGCCGGAAAAGCAGCCCTTGCGATTGCCAACGCTCAGGCGTATGAGGCGCTCCACGCCAGCCGCCGCCGCCTGGAGGCGATTTTGACCAGTATTGAAGATGCCGTTGTAATGATCGACGGTGATCGCAGGATTCAGGTGTTTAATCCCGCCGCTGAAACGCTCTTTTCAACCTCAGCCCATGACGCGCTGGGCAAGCCCATTGATTCGGTAGTCCAGCATTCGGCACTGCTGCAACTCATGGATGAGAAAGACCTGAAAGGAGCCCGCGTGTCCGTTGAGGTGGGGGCCAAGACGTTCCAGCCCCTGCTTTCCGAAGTCATGGATGACGATAATGTGAGCATGGGGCGCGTGTTGATTCTAGCGGATGTCAGTCATCTGCGGCGCTTGAACGAAAATATGACTCTCTTCCTGCAAACGGTTTCGCATGATCTGCGTTCGCCGCTGACTGCCGCCAAGGGGTTTGTCGATATGCTGGCGATGGTCGGGGAGTTGAATGAAAAACAAACCCGAATGCAGGACAAGATTCTGACGAGCATCACTGATATGACTAATCTGGTGGAAAAGGTGCTGGATGCGGGGCGCCTTGACCCGGAAATGGGAGCGTATGAGCTGCGTCGTGATCTGTGCGACCCGGCAAAAGTGGTTCAAAAGGTCGTTTCGACCATGACCCCCAGCGCACAGAAGAAGGCGATTACCCTGAAAGGCGATGTGGACGCCGATGTGCCATTGATGAATGTTGATGAGATGATGCTGGAACGTGCCCTGTGGAATCTGGTGGAAAACGCGATTAAATACACGCCGGAAAAGGGCGAAGTCACCGTCAAGGCAGCAGTGAAAAATAATACGTTGGAATTAAGTGTTCAAGATAATGGGCTGGGGATACCTGAAGACAAGATCGGTGCGATTTTTGACAAGGGCAGCCGTGTGCGCCGTGAAGAACACAAAGCAATACGGGGAAGTGGACTGGGTCTCTTCATTGTGCGGAATGTGGCCCGCCAGCATGGTGGTGAGGCGACCGTGCACAGTGAGGAGGGCAAAGGCAGCGTCTTCAGTATTGCCATTCCGATCTCCGGCGAAAATGTGATCGGTGCCAGCTCATAACCATGCCAATTCGCCTGCTTTCCGAAACCGTTGCTGCCCAGATTGCGGCGGGCGAAGTTGTCGAACGTCCAGCCTCAGTTGTTAAGGAATTGATAGAAAATTCGCTGGACGCAGGCGCGACTCGAATCGAACTTGAAATCAGCGGCGCAGGACTGAGTTCGCTGCGCTGCGCCGATGATGGGTCGGGGATTCCGGCAGCGGAAATCGAACTGGCGGTACAGCGCCATGCCACCAGTAAAATCAGCACCTTTGACGATTTGATGCACATCCAGACGTTGGGATTCCGGGGTGAGGCGCTGGCAAGCATCGCCTCCGTTTCCCAGATGACGTTAATCACGCGGCACGTCGATGAAAAAGTTGGAGTCCGGATCAGCCTTGACGGCGGCAAACTGGTAGATAAGCAGCCGATTGGTGCGCCCCCTGGGACAAGCGTCGAGGTGCAGAATCTGTTTTATAACGTACCTGCTCGCCGCAAATTCCTTAAAAGTGAGGCGACTGAAAGTCGTCACATCAATGAGCTTGTGATGCGATACGCGATGGCGTATGCGGGGGTACGATTTGCCCTGTTTACCGACGGGCGTGAAACCTTTCGCACGACTGGACGCGGGGCTCTGGGGGATGTGATTGTCGATTCTCTGGGGTTGGAATTATTCCGCAATATGGTTGAAGTGGTTCCTTTGGAACGCCTACGCCCGGATTTAGCCCCGATTCGTGTTTTTGGATACACCTCCAGACCGAGTTTTACCCGTGCAAATCGCAGCCAGATCATGCTGTTTGTAAACGGTCGCAGTATTGTCGATACGCGCCTGACCTATGCAGTGGTGCAAGCCTATCACACCCTGATTCCGCAGCAGCGGTATCCGGTTTCCGTGCTGATGCTGGAACTTCCGCCCGAAGAAGTAGACGTGAATGTTCACCCGACCAAGGCGGAAGTTCGTTTTCGCACCCCTGACGCGGTATTTTCGGCGGTGCAGCGCACGGTGCGGCAGGCGCTCTCAGACCAACCCAATGTAGCGGAAGTAACGACGTTCAGTGGCTGGAACGCGCCGTCTGCCACGATTCCAGAGCAGATGGGGATGAATATCTCTGATGCCGGACGTTATCCACGCCAGACCCCCTCACAGCAGGTCTGGACGTGGGACGAGGACGACGAGGCGTTTGTGCGTGAGATTCCCGTGGGTATGGAGGCACCCGCACGCCCCCGCAAACTGCCGCTGATGCGAGTGGTCGGGCAGATTGCTGCAACTTATATCGTGGCAGAAGGGCCCGCCGGCATGTATCTGGTTGACCAGCACGCGGCGCACGAACGCATCATGTATGAAGAATTTATGGCGCAGTTTAATGCCAAAGATAAGCTGATTCAGCATACCCTTGCAGCAACTGTGGTACATCTTTCTCCCATGATTGCCCGTTTGCTGGAAGAACACCTGAAGGTGATGAACGCGATTGGCTTTGTCATTGAACCTTTTGGGAAAGATGCCTTCCGGGTGGAAGCTGTCCCCGCTCCGCTGGCTGACCACAATCCTGAAGATGTGTTGAATCGTATTTTGCAGGATTTGGAAAGTGGCAAGGAACCTGGGGCGGACACCATTGAAGAAAAAATTGTGCGGCGCGTATGCAAAACGGCGTCGGTGAAGGCCGGGCAGGTGCTCAGCTATGACGAAATGGTTGGTCTGCTTCGCCAGTTGGAGCGCTGCGAAAATCCCCTGACTTGCCCGCATGGTCGCCCGACGATGATTCACATGAGCGCAGCGGATCTGGCACGCGAATTTGGGCGGACTTAGAGTCTGGCACGAAGTTTGATCGCCAACGAAAAAGCAGGCCGTATGACCTGCTTTTTGTGCGAGAAATTCTCCTGATCAGGCTGAGGCACGAACAGCAGGCGCGGAGACCTCCTCCTCAGAAGGTTTGAGGAAGGGAATTTCGCCTTTTTGCCACGCGACCAGCAGCGGCACGGCAATGAAGATGGATGAGTATGTTCCCGTTGTCAGACCAACCAGCAGGATGATGATGAACTGACGGATGGTTTCGCCGCCAAACAGGGCAATCGCCACCATGACAAAAATCGCGTTAAGCTGTGTCGCCAGTGATCGGTGGATGGTTTCCAGAATGCTGCGGTTGACAACGGTTTCGTAGGTCTCATTACGGCGCTTGGGGATGTTTTCACGAATGCGGTCGAAGACAACAATTGTGTCCTGCACTGAAAAACCAACGACGGTGAGCATTGCCGTTAGAAACAGGGTATCCGCCTGCCAGTCAAACAGCAGCCCTAATATGGACATCGCGGTTAGCATGATGAGGATGTCGTGAATCATCGCCGCAATCGCGCACGCACCGTAGCGGAAGGGATGGGGTACACGGCGGAACGCAAACCACATGAAAATCAGGGTGACCGCGGTGGCTGCCAGGGTTGCTAAAATCGCTGCCTGGGTGACTTCGTCGCCGACTGCACCGGACACTTCCGAAGTTGTGGTTGCTTCCAGGTCAAGGGGATTGAGATTTTCCTCAATGTATGCCAGGGTGTCATCAATCGAGGCCACATCATCGACTTCTTCAGTACGAACTGACCAGCGGCTGCCATCGGGGTAGGCAGTTTCGTCCAGCAGTTCGGTCTCAAGTGGGGTGAGTTCCTGTACAACAAGCTGTTGAAAACCGGCTGCGGTAAAGGTATCCCGAAGTTCCTGTTCTTCGACGGGTTCTGTGAATTGCAGTTCAAAAAGCTGACCCCCCGTAAAGTCGATGCTCAATTGCAAAGGGCGGTCGGTCTCGATAGTGGAGTAGATCAGCGTAATTACCCCAATCAGTGTGATGATCCCTGAAAACAGGAAGTAGTATCGACGTTTTTCGACCAGGTTAAACATGAATTTTCTCCTTATGCACCCAGCAGCGCGGGACGTTCCTTGAGATAGCCACCCGCAAATGTGACAATTGTGGTGAGGAACGTGCGAGTTACGATGACGGCGGTAAACAGGTTAATCACCAGGCCAAGCATCAAGGTAATGGCAAAACCCTGCACCGTGCTCGCGCCAAAGGTGCGCCCAAACATCAGCAAAATGAACCCGATGATGATGGTTGACACATTGGAAGTCCAGATGGCCGACCATGCCCGCTCAAACCCTAGCTGAATCGCCGTATCCAGGCTGCGCCCCGCACGAATTTCTTCTTTCATCCGCTCAAAGATGAGAATATTTCCATCCACAGCCGTTCCAATGGAAATCAGGAAGCCTGTAATTGCGGGCAGGGTAAGGGTGATGGGGATCAGCTTATACAGGGCAAAGTTAACCATCGCAAAAACGAGCAGTGCCAGGGCCGCAGCCACGCCAGGAGCACGGTAGTAAGTCACCATGAAAAACAGAACGGTAATGACCCCGACGATGCCAGCGCGAACGGACTTATTAACCGAAATTTCGCCGAGGGTGGGACCAACGGTATCAAAGGCTGCGACCTGTAAAGGTACGGGTAGAGCACCATACCGCAGTTGAATCGCCAGTGATTCGGCCTCTCCTTTTGTGAAGTTGCCTGTAATCTGCCCGGAGCCGCTAATGCGTGCCTGGATGGTCGGGGCAGAAATGACGATGCCATCCAGCACAATGGCCATCGGTTGATTAATGTGACTGCCGGTAAAGTCGGCAAAGATGCTGTCGCCCTCACTGTTTAGCGTAAAGGAGACAACCCATTGGTTAAATCCTGTTCCAGCGGGCACCGCCTGGGCATCGTCCAGCCCTTTGCCAGTCATCACCGTGGTGTAGGGGGTTCCATCCAGGCGTGGCTGCGCTTCACGGCGCTCCGTTTCACCTTCGGCGGGTGCACAGGTGGGGTTGGGGGAAATCTGCTCAATTTGGGCGTTTGTGAGGATGCAGTCGCCTTCGCGCGGCGCATTGACGCCCAGCCCAGAAAAGTCAACAAACTCAAGCAGCCCAGTGCCCTGAATTGTGGACAGCGCCAGTTCTCGGTTACTGATACCGGGAAGCTCGACCAGAATCCGGTCACTTCCCTGGGTCTGGACGACGGCTTCGGTGAGTCCCAGGCCGTTCACACGGCGTTCGACAATCTGCCGCGTAGCGTTCAGTTCATCGCCGCTGATGTCGGTTGCCAGGCCTTCGACTGCCTCAAGCAGCACACGTGACCCGCCCTGCAAATCGAGACCCTGGCGAACTTCAATATCCGTGTCAAGCCCCAGGGCATCGATGTGCAGGCCGGGGTTGTCAGGCCAGACTACCCATCCGGTGAACAGGACGATGATGATGATGATTCCAAGCCAGAAGCGGTAATATTTCACGGCTTTTATTCTCCCAGAATTCTTGCAAACGCAGAGTATGATAGCGCTAGCAGTGGGAGAATACCAGACCGCTTATCGATCTCGACACAGCCGAAAACCGATACTCTGTTAGGAGATTCAAATTTTGTTGATCTCGCAATGTGTTAGACTTATGGCAACGGTTGGAAAACAATTTGCAGGACAGCCGCATGTCTGATGAAAAGAAAATCCTCCTTGAGAATATTTTCCCCGATGTGGTCGAAAGAGTTATTGAGAGTCTGGCGGAAGTGGCTGAGATCCATACCTATCCTCCTGATGCCGTGCTTTGTCATGAAGATCATTATGAAAGAGTGTTTTATTTGATCGTCGAAGGAGAGGTGGTCTTCACAAAAAGGATGGGAGACAGCCAGCATGTGCTTCGGCTGGGACATCCTGGGCAGTTTTTTGGCGAAATGGCGCTGCTTGATCCCACTATTACCCGCAGCGCGACGGTGACGACGACACGGGAAACAAGGCTTCTCGAACTGGAACTTTCCGCGTTTGAGGGTTTTCTCAAGGAACATCCGGCGATGGTACTGGCGATGGCACGGGTGATTACCCAGCGTATGCGTGAGAATGATCGTCAGGCAATTGCGGAACTGCAAGCCCAGAAACAGGAAGTCGAAAAAGCGTATGAAGACCTGCGGCGATTCAGTGAGCAGCGGACGATTTTCCTGAACACCCTGGCGCATGAACTCCGCACCCCGCTAACGACGATTATGGGTTACATGCAGTTGGTTCGCAGTGGTTTTATGAAAGGGCCAGGATTGCAGATGAGCATCGAAAAGATTGGTGCGAATCTGGATCGGCTGGTGAGCTTGATCAATGATCTGCTGTTTATTCAGGAGATCGATACGGTTGAGCCGCGTTTCCGTGAAGTGGATGTCAAACATATTCTTGAAGAAGTGGTCGAAAAGGCAAAAGATTACGCGGAGCAACAAAGAACCAACCTGATTCTCAGTTTTGAAGACCATTTTCCTCTGATTTCGGCCGATGCTGATGGCTTGACACGTGCTTTCGGTCATCTGGTGGATAACGCGATTAAGTTCAGCCCTGAAGGTGGTGACATTATTGTGAATGCGTCAACAAACGGGGAAAATATCAAGGTTGAAGTCATTGATCACGGGATTGGAATTGACCCGGAGTTTATGCCGCGCTTATTTGAACGTTTTGTGCGGGATGAAACGTACAAGGAGCATTTGTTTGGCGGTGTCGGGTTGGGAATGCCTATCGTGAAGCTGATTGTGGAACTGCATCGGGGCAGGATCGATGTGGAGTCGATACGCGGCGAGGGTACGAAATTCACCATTTATCTGCCGATCAACACGAATCGTTCGGAAAATGAGACAAAAATGGGTGTGGTCGCCTGAGATGACTTGCGTATAGTCATCAAGGAAGTGAATCATTACCTCGGCGAAAAAGCAGCCTGACTATTCTGTTTCATCCCCAAAACGAAGGATAAGGCGATCCCCGGCATCATAGCTGGCGTGTGCGGCGAAAGGGGTTTGAGATGCCTTATCCCCAAAAAGACGCGGCAGCAGAATCGGCAAATCCTCCACCAAATCCTTTTCGTAAACTTGGGCGAGATCAACCCATTCCAATGTTCCTTCGGAACTATTCGTAAATTCACGGCTCAGGGCTTCCGCTGTGAATACCACCAGAAAGATGCCGCTGGTGTAGGAAGGGCTGGCGTCAATATGAATCACCCCGCGCAAGCGCACGTTTTTGACCTCCAGACCGGATTCCTCTCTGATTTCCCGTATCGCGCCGGATCTGGCATCCTCATTACGCTCGATGTGGCCGCCCAGACCATTATATTTGTTGGGAAAAATACGGGTGTTTGGACTGCGTTTGAGCAGAAGAAGATGCTGCTCATGGGTTACAAAACAGAGTGTGCGCGGGATCACAATCCATCGATTCTGCGTGGCGTTGGCCCCCTGGTCGTTTGCACCCATATGAGTTCTCCATTTCCTGAAAAACCCCCAAAAAACGGGAGTTTGTTTCACCCTCGGCAATGTTGTATTCTATAATTGAATTTTTGGCTAGATGATGAGGCTGCAAATGACAGACTTATATGACAAGATTGTCAGTGAACGCAATTCTCTTGAAAATCTCCTCAGCAAAATTCCCGGTTTTAAAGGCTATATGGAAATGTCCGCCCGACGCGAAGCGGATCGCATGATTCGTGACCATGTTGCCAAGCAGTATCAGGGCCTGGTCACCAAATTTGAAGGCATAGAACGCGAGATGGCACGAGGCAGCGGGTTAATGTTTATGGATCGGACACGCAGCACCAAAGCTAAAATCGATCTTATTCGTGCCCGTATTGCGACGGATACACCCGGTTATTCTGGCTTCTTTGCGTCCAACAAGATTGGCCCGGAGGATCTTGAAAAAATTTACGCTTTTGATGGGGCAATGGTCGATTACGCGGAACAGCTTGCCGAGAAAATTGACACCTTTTCCACTTCTGTCACGACAGGGCAGGGGATTCCGGAAGCGCTGGCGGAAGTTGACCGAGTCGCCCAGGAAGCCGGGCAGGCGTATGATTTAAGAGATAGTGTTTTAAAAGGTATAGCGTAAGGAGCAGTTTAGGATATGGCACGAATCATTGACTATGTAGATCATCCCAATGTGATGGATGATGAGTTAAGCTACCGTGAGCCGCAGGGCGGCGCGGGGGATTTCCGCATGGGGACGGTTTGTACTGTGCAGGAACACCAGGCCGCCGTATTTGTATCGCGGGGCAAAATCCTGGATGTACTTGGCCCAGGCCAGCACGTGCTGAGCACCGCCAATCTACCGATTCTTTCCAATCTGATTGGCATGGTCACCAACGGGCGTAATCCTTTTACGGCGGAGATTTACTTTATCAACCTGAAACCGCTGCCGACGGTTCGCTGGGGAACGAATCCGCCCGTTGAAATGATCACGCCCCAGGGACAGGTTATGCTGCTGATGGGCAATGGCACAGCGGAGCTTCAGATTACTGATCCGGCGGTGTTTATGCAGTACGCCATCGGAAAACCATCGCTGCGGCTGGAGAACTTCCGCGAAAATATTCAGAGTATGCTGGTTGGTCAATTGAGCGTGCTGCTTTCTAAGCAGGGTGCAACCAGTGCTCAGGAAGCAACAGCAATTGTAGATAACCTGGAAGGGGCAACCCTGGCCCTGGTCAACGAAGGATTTGCCCGTTACGGCATGGTGCTGCGTGATATTCAGGCCAATGCGTTTCAGCGTAAAGCGATCAGCGATCAGGAATACAAGGAAAAATACGGCTCGTTTGAACAGCGTCTTGCCATGCGTCAGTTTGATGTAGCCCAGGCAGCGGCGGAAAACCCCGGCATGGGCGGGACAGCCGCCAGCACCGGTCTGGGGTTTGGCATTGGGCAAAATCTGGCAGGGATGATGAATCCACAGATGGCCCAGCAGCAGATGATGCAGCAGCAGCTCATGATGCAGCAGATGCAGCAGATGATGAACCAGATGCAGCAAGGTCAGCCGCCTACTCAACAGCAGCAGCAGGCCGCGCCCGCTTCGGGTGTCCCCAAAACCCCAGAGGAAATCGAAGCTGCCCTTGAAGCGCTTGAGATGCGTCTTATGAACGGTGAGATTTCTGAGGATATGTACAAAAAACTGTCCGAAAAGTGGCAGGCTAAACTCAATGAATTGAAATCGGGCGGCGGAGAGTCGTCTTAAGCAGCAAGCCCCCTGCCAGCCAGGGGGTTTTTTTTACACCGACCATACCAGGCGAAAGGTGCTGCCCTGCCCAACCTGGCTTTCGACCAGAACCTGCCCCTGATGCTGCTGCATGATCTGTTTAACGATTGCCAGCCCCAGGCCGCGCCCACCGGATTGGCGGCTGCGTGAACTATCGGCACGATAAAATCGCTCAAAGATGTGGGGTAGATGTTCACTGGGGATGCCTTCCCCAGAGTCTTTTACGATCACCTGTAAGGTATCCGTTTCCCGTGTTGTCATCAGGGTGATTTCGCCGCCGCGTGGGGTATAGCGGATGGCATTTGCAATCAGATTGCTGATGGCTCTCTGTATCAGATAGGCATCACCATAAATAGGGGGGAGGTCATCAGTGGGAGTAAATTTTAGGATGCGGCCTTCACTGGCGCTGCCTTCAAAACGGCGCACCGCGCTGGTAACCACCATGTTCAGATCAATCCAATCCATCTGGGGCGTGGGGGCGGTATCGCGGCTGGCAAGGAAGATCAGATCAGACACCAACTCCGAGACCTCTTCCAGCTCCTGGTTGAGATGCTCGGCGGCATCCTGTGGGGTTTGCAGCCCGTCTGCCATGCCCTGGGTTTCCAGGCGCATCAGGGTAAGCGGGGTTTTGAGTTCGTGCGCGAGGTCATCCACCAGTTGAGCACGTAAGTGACGCTGTTCAGCCAGGTGGTGGGACATCTCATTAAAGGCCAGCGTGAGTTTGCCAATGTCACTTCGGGCGCGGAACCCGACCTGATAGCCCCACTCACCGCTCTGAATGCGAACGGCGGCAGCCGTCAGGGAGCGAATGGGACTGCTGAGCTGGTGCGCCAGGAACAGCGCCAGAACGAGCGCCAATCCGGCGCTGATGAGACCGCCAACCAGATACCCCTGGCGGACTTTTTGCAGAAAAGTATTCTGTTCCAGCGTATACACGCCATCCTCCGATGTGATGACGAAGGTGCCGATTTTTGCCCCGTTGCGATACAGAGGCACGCCTCTGGAAATAAACGAGTCATCGACCTTCTTACCGAGAAGCTCACTGCTGGTATCCACCACAACCTGCCCATCGTCGCCCACCACAATGCCGCGCTGTTGGGCGGAGGTGATGCTGGTCAGTGTCCAGGAAATATCAGCCGGCTCGATCACAAAGGGGGTGTCACGACGCAGTCGATTGTCTGTTTTGTTGGGTTGGATCACAAAAAAACTGTTGGCATTCACCTGGATTGCAGGGGGACGATCCAGTGAAGGGGAAAGCCATTGTTGGATCACCTGCGGATCAACAAATCGTTCCAGCAATTGGAATGCGAAGGTCAGGTCTTCGTCCGAGTCGTTTGAAAATGGGGTGTGCTGAATACTAAAGGTGCTGACCCCGTTCATGTCCGCGATTTCAAAGCTCAGGGAAGGCAGCATTTCCGCGAGTTCAACCTGATGGGCGATTTGCTGTGCCAGACTTTCCTGCACCGCGCTCCAACTGCCCAGAGACTCGTATTCCGCCAGCAGACTGGGCGCGATAAGTTCCGCACGCTGGTAGTTGGAATCCGAAACCAGAACCGCAAATTCGGCGTCGGTAGTGCGGACTGCCATGATCCAGCTTGCCACCATGCCAACAACAATTGTCAGCGCGAAACTCAGGAAAAGCTGCAAGCGCATCGCCTAGTTCTCCTTGTCAGGGCAAAAGCGGTAGCCTGCTCCGAACACGGTTTGAATATAGGTTGGGTTAGAAGGATCGGGTTCGATACGGGTTCTCAGACGACGAATATGAATGTCAACGGCCCGGTCAAAACTGTCAAAATCCAGGCCGAACACATTGGCAATGATTTGTTCCCTCGAAAGCACCTGATTCGGGTGCTGCAAGAAAAAGTGCAGCAGCTCAAACTGGCTGGTGGTCAGGGTGATCATTTTGCCATTCACATGGCATAGCCTGGCAGAAAGGTCGAGTTCGATGTCGCCTACTTTGACCGTGTGGGTAGGTTGCAAACGGCCTTTGGCACGGCGTAGGGCTGCCTCGATTCGGGCCACAAGTTCCGCCGGACTGAAGGGCTTGGTTACATAGTCATCCGCGCCGATTTTTAAGCCATTAATGATGTCGGATTCCAGGGTTTTGGCCGTTACCATGATGATTGGTATGTCGGATTCCTGGCGCAGGATTTTGCAGAGTGTCCAGCCATCCATTTCGGGGATCATCAAATCCAACACCACCAGATCGGGCTTCTCGTGGCGTGCCAGGTACAATGCATCCCGCCCATTATAGGCGACCAAACATTCGTAGCCCGCATTTTCGACGTAGGTTTGTGTCCAGCGTGCGATGCGGGCTTCATCTTCTACGATGAGTATTTTTTCTGGCATAGGCATTCCTTTAGGGGGCGGGTCAGTGACCCGCCCCCGTGTGACCTTCTAACTTCAGGTTACTCACCTTCGTCGGGAATGTCTATCTCGATGCAGTTTTCCATGAGGTCACGGAAACTGAACGTGCCTTCCGGCGTGATGATTTCGATTTCGCCGCGCTGTCCGGGTTTAATCTGGATGCTGCCACTTTCCAGCGCTTCCAATTCCGCACATTGGAAGTTAATGCCGCCAAACAGATCGCCGGGGCGGATTTGAAACTGGAAATCTTTGTCATCAAAGAAGAAAAATGGACGGTCTGGATTATCCCGGAAGAAATCAGGGAACATCGGGATGATTTGTGCGGGGTCAATCATCTGAAAATTGAACTGTCCGGGCCTCCCAAAACTGAAACTGAAAGCCGAAGAGTCCAGGCCAAACAGCGATTCTGCCGGATTTTCGCGGTTAATGTAGGCGGAGGCGCTTTCCTGCAAACGATTAAGGCGGACATCGGCCACGCAGTCGCTGATTAACCCCATATCGCGTGCGTTTTCGATGCCGGTAGTGGCAGCTTCAATGACCGCGTTGAGCAGGTCTTCTTCTGAAACCCCGTTGTCGCTGGCGATTTCGGCAAGTGTTTTGCCCTCAACAAGGGCCTGGTAGAAATCAGTGACACTCAAACCGAGGGCTTCACGTGCGGCGTCCAGCACCGAGACCGCCTGATATTCACCTGGACTCTGGTTCACGAAGTCAGTGATTTCCTGCGCGAGCTCTGACAGCCGTTTACTCGCTTCTTCGTCGGAAATGAATCCTGTTTGATTCTGAGCATAGACAAAGCGGCTGGCCTCTTCGACAATCGTATCAATCACCGTCTGGACATCGATTCCCTGGGCCTCGGCCAGGCTGGCAATAGACTCACCGCGGCTGAGTACCTCATCCAGAGGCAGGCCCAGCGCTTCTGCTGCGGCGCGATTCCAATCAATCTGGTTCATCTCAAGGCGAATTTCCAGGGGGCGATGCCCTTCCAGGGAGGCGCAAATCTGCTCTGGAAGTGTGTTCTGTCGAACTTCGTTGTCGCAGGCGAGCTTGTTTTCCAGGAGCGCTTCTGCGAGCGCAGACAGCTCCACGCCATTTTCTGCCGCGAGGTCGTCCAGGGTACCACTGCGTTGTGCATCCTCGACCTCATTCGCATCGACTCCCAGGAGGCTGGCAATTAATTCGGTCTCGTTCATACAGGCTGCACCAGTGTCACCATCATCCTCCTGGGCGAGCGCCGGTAATACGGTAATCCCTGTAATCATCAGGACGAGCAGGATGAACCCGCTGAGCAATTTTTGTTTCATGTGTCTTCTCCTTGACTTATCCAAGAATCAGTATGAAGGAGAGTTTTTTCAAAGTTATTTCATCAGGTCACGCAGTTTGGGAATGTGCCCGATGGCAAGAAACGCAGCGCGGTCTTCGTCACTGGCGAGGGTGTTGAGGCGGCTGTCAAGATAGGTTTGGAAGGCAGCCTTGAGGGGGGCTAAGTCCATTGAGAAGACAGACATCAATTCCCGTGCTTCCCAGAAGGCGAGATCAGGATCATGGAAACCAGAAAAGTCAGCGCTGGTTATTTTTTGCAGGGCGGTGCTGAAGTCTTCCAGCATAGGTAGGGTGGCGCTTTTGGCACGTGCATAGGCCACACTGAGCTGTAACTGTGGCAGCGTCTCAAGAAGGAGATTGTTAGCCGCTGCGATCCGTACCGATTTATAAAACAACGTGCGGGCTTCGTTGTAGTTCTTTTTTGCTATTTCACACTGTGCCAGGAAGTACAATGAACGCAGTATATCGCCCGCTACGTTAAGCTCCTCCTGCTGTGCAAGGCCGCGCCTGATGTAGGCAATAGCTTCGCCGGGCGCATTTCGCCGGAACGCGATTGCCCCCAGGTACACCAGGCTCTTGGATTCACCCCATTTATCGCCAATCTGGTTGAGAATCTTGTAACTGCTGACGAGATGTCCGTTCGCAAGGCTGTACTGCCCCAGTGTGTACTGGGTGACACCCAGATCATGGAGCGTTTGGCCCTCCATGCGACGGTTGCCAACCTGCCGCCACAGGCTCAATTGAGTCCGAAGGTAGGTTTCAGCCTGGACATAGAGCTGGAGTTGCATTGAAAGGCGGCTGCGAATGTTCCAGTAGTTGGCTTCCAGCATCGGATCCGCCAGCTTCTTGATTTCTTCATACACCATTTCAAGCACTTCCTGCCCGGAATCGGTCGTGTTTTTTGCTGTTTCGAGCAGATCATTGAGCCTCAAGCGCATTTCTTTGGAAGGGTCTTTCAACTGCTGGGAAATCGCTCGCAGCTCCTGAGTGGCCTTTTTATGGCGATCCGGTTTGTTGAGCATGGAATAGACTCGTGCCAGAATGGAATGAAGTTCCCAGGCAATTTCCGGGTTGTGATAGATTTTGCTGATTTCGACGCCATCTTCCGCATACTGGCGTGCCTGTTCCCACTGACCCAGTTCCAACATATGTTCCGCCTGGTATCGCAGCCGCCGAAGCTGCCAGTTCAGGTTATTAGGGGCTGTCGCGGCGAGTTTTACCAGCCGCTCAAAATCGGCGGTTGTGGCGGCACGGTCACCAATTCGGATGAGGAGTTCAAGCCGTTTACAGAGCAGATCAAATTCCTCTTTTGGGGAGCGGGCCAGATGAAGCGCCTGCCCCCAGGAATTCAGGGCGGCGATGTTGGCGAACTCATAAGCGGATTTGTCTCCTGCTTTGACGAGGTACACAAATGCCCGTTCCTTGTCATCGGAATGAGCAAAATGGTAAGCCAGACGTTCATAACTGTGGGGGGCAAGATTTTCCAACACCAATCCAACGGTGCGATGCCACTGCTGACGCTGACCGTGCAGCAAGGTCTGGTAGGTGACCTCCTGTGTGATGGCATGGCGGAATGAGTAGAGGGGTTCGGGATACAGCGCGTCAAGCTGGGCGAACTTGCGCTTTTCAAGGGTACGCAGGTGCTGCATAACTGTTTCTGGCGTCATTTCGATTGGGAGACTCTGGTACAGGACACGCACCTCAAACTGCCGACCTATGACTGCCGCCAGTTTGAGCACCAGTTTTTCCATTTCGGTCAGATTGTCGATTCTGGCCTGGATCAGACCCTGAACTGTCTGAGGCAGATCCCGGTTTTCCAGGCTGGCGTCAATGTACACCTGGGGACCAACACGGGTAATCACATTTGCATCCTGGAGTGCATCAACGATCTGCTGCGCGAAAAACGGGTTGCCCTGCGATTTTTCGTAGACAAAGTGGGTGAGTTCCGGTGGAATCTTTCCTTTGAGACGCCCTTCCAGAAGCTGGCCGACCGCCTGTTGATTGAGCTCATTCAGAACAAGGTGGCGATGAATATACATTTCACTCAAGGCTTTAAGGATTGCGGTTGGGTGCTCCGCTTCTTCGGCAGGGCGGTGCAGAAGTGCCAGGAGCATTCCTGTGGGTTCGATGAGGAGGCGGGAGGTTAATTCGATTAACAGGGCTTCGGAAACTTCGTCCAGCCAGTGGGTGTCTTCGATGATGATGGTCAGCGGCCTTGTCTGGGCAGTGTGGTAGAGCATATCAATGACGAGCGCGAACAGCGCCTGCTGGCGGGCGGTACCAACCAGATTGCGCGTTGTCGGATTGTCAGGGATGTCCAGCCCAAGCAGATCGCCCAGCAGCGGCAGCCAGACCGCCCATTCCTGCTTTTGTCGAGGGAGCCATTGGGTCAGGTGGGCGACTTCTGCCGGGTCGTTCCATTCATCTTCAGTTTCAGTTAGGGTGCGGATGATGGGGCGCCAGGGCAAAAATGCTACGGATTTGCCTGTGCTGATGCAGAAACCCGTGACCACCCGGTTTCCGGCGGAATCAGCCAGAAAAGTGAGTTCGGCGCCCAGGCGACTTTTCCCAATACCGGCTTCACCCTCAATGCGGATGATGCGTGGTTTGCTGTCTTTGACAGCATCCAGTGCTTTCTGGATAATTTCCAGCTCGGCTTCGCGTCCGACGATGGGTGACTTCCGAAGGCTGCGACGGAAACGGCGGGTAACACGGATCGGCGTATAGGTCTGAATTTTGCCCACGCGCCCTTTGGGGTAGACGATTTCCCCAGGTTTAAAGTCAAACCAATCGCTGCAATCCTCATACGCGGCTTCCGAGACAAGAATTTCGCCGTTTTTGTCAGCCGACATCAGCCGGGAAGCCACGTTGGTTTCGTCACCCAGGGAGGTGTATTCGTGTCGGGCTTCGCCACCGACCGTGCCGGAATAAAGCAGGCCGCGACTGATCCCAATACTCTGCGACTTGATGGCGGGGTGAACGGAGGGAAGGTCTCGGAAGGATAGAGCGGCGTGGATGGCACGCTGGCTGTCGTCCCCAAAGGCGACGGGTGCACCAAACACGGCAAAAATCACGCTGCCTTTGTCCGCTACTTCCAGCGAGACCAGGCGTCCGCGTGTCTCCCTGAGAATATTCTGAATGTCCTGCACAAAACTGTCCAACTGCTGGCGGGCCTGCGGATCCGTGTTGTAGTCAAGACCAGCAAATTTCAGAAAAACAGGGGTGGCGTAGCGGAGTTCGCCCGCAATGCTGCCAAGACCGGAGCTTTCCTGTTCGAGAATGAGGGGGTCAATAAACTGCCTGACTCTTTCCAGTACGGCGTCAACGTCTTCCGTAGCAACCCAGGCGGGCCAGCGGTGCAGGCGCGATCTTTCCACGAGAGGACTTGCAATTGATTTCACCAGGAGATCGCCGTTTTCGAGGTGCTCGTAATTGATTTCTGGAAAGGCGGAGAAGACTTTGTCGCTGTCACCGTTAACGCGGGCATCGTGGCGCTCGTAGCGCTGTGAAATCTCCGCGACGCCTTCGACTGCGGCTCCGGTGAGCACATCCAGCAGCCCCAGCCGGGGGTCGCCCACCACCCAGCGCCGTGCCTCTCCGCCGTAGACCGCAACCTTAATGTCCAGATCACGAAAGAGACTCATCATTTCCAGCATTTCGCGGGCAGCAACGGAGGCGCGAACCACCCCAGGCAAAGAGTCTTTGACGTGTTCCAGCGTCTCCGGGAACCAGGCGGTGAAGCCATCGCCGACAAAGCGAATCACACTACCGCCGTGTGTAAAAACCTGCCCGGCGATGGCTTCAAACATTGGGTTAAGGCGTCGTTTGAGCTCCTCGCTGGCACGCTGCGGCCCATACTGCTCCACCAGTTTGACGGTGAGCGGCGTGAAACCAGAAATATCCACAATCATGGCTGCCCCTGCGGTGAACTCGTCAAGATCACGCCCGGCAAGCAACGCACGAAAGCGGTCTGTAGGGAGGTATGGTACTAAAAGATGCAGTAGGTTTTCTGAAACCACAGTTCCCATACCCACAAGTGTACTCACTGCGGCAGGAAGATGCTATTCATTTTCGCGTATGGAAATCGTAGGGGATTGTGCAAAAATGGGTTTGCTATACTACATCGGTTTTCGATATTACGGAGCATATTTATGCGTCAATTTTACCGTTGGTTAAGAAGAGGCCTGGCTTCTTTCTTCATCCTGGCGGTGGTCGCTGGTACGGCTTATTACCTGTTTTATGCGATTACGGGCATTGTGGATGCGTTAGAAGAACGCGATGAACTCCAGCGACGTGATAAAGTTCTGGTAGAAACAGCTACCGCGCTGGCGGCTTCCCCTACGCTTGTACCCACAGAGACACCTACCTTTACCGCGACTGTAACAAGCACTCAGCAGCCTACCGCGACCTTGACGATGATGCCGACAGATACGGCAACTGCTACTGATATTCCAACGGAGGCGGCACAGCTTCCAACACTGATTCCAACCAATACCTCCCGCCCGACCCTGATCCCAACCAATACGCCGCGTCCGTCTGTTACGCCCGTTCCGACAGAAACCCCTGTCCCAACGGACACCCTGACCCCCACACCCACGCCGACGGATTCGCCGACCTCCACAGATTCCCCCACACCAACCGATACACCGACGCCAACGGCGACATTTACACCGACCGATACACCTACTGCAACCCTGACGCCGACGCCAATTTACCCCTTTGAAGGAACTTACTCCACGCCATTTTTGACACCGATTGCACCGGTGCAGCCGCCCGCGCCTCTGGTCGAAGACAGTGATGACATCATCAATTTTGTGCTGCTGGGCAGCGACTCTCGCGGCGATAACGTTGGTCAGACAGATGTCATCATTCTGGTCACAGTCAATAAAGAGTCCGGCAGTGCAGCGATGCTGCACATCCCGCGTGATTTGCTGGTGTACATTCCAGGACACACGATTGACCGCATTAACCGGGTCTTTGGGGTGGCGTTTGATATCGGCTGGGAAGGCGGCCCCTCTGACCTGATGAAGGAGACCATTCTCTACAATTTTGGGATTGAAGTTGACTTCTACGCGCGGGTGAATTTTAGCGATTTTGAGCAGATCATCGAACAGCTTGGCGGTTTGGAAATCAGCGTGGACTGCCAGATTGAAGATTGGGCGCTGATTTCGCCCGAACTGGATATTTACGACGAAAACAGCTACGAACGTTATACGATGACTATCGGGCGAAAAACACTCGAACCCTATTATGCCCTGTGGTACGCACGCAGCCGTGTTACCACCAGCGACATTGACCGGGGGCGCCGCCAGATGGAGGTACTGCGGGCAATCTGGAAACAGGCCAAAGAACAGGGGATTTTGACTCAGGTGACCGAATTGTGGCCGCAGGCGCTGGAAATCGTTGACACGGACATGGAACTGACGGATGTCCTGGAATTTGTGCCGCTGGCGACCACATTGGAAATGCAAAATATCGAACGCTACAACCTGATTCTGAACGTGCACGCTTCTAACTGGACGACCCCCGATGATGGCCGTTCGGTGCTGCTGCCAAACTGGCCTGAAATCTATAAACTGGCCCAAAACTTCGTCACCCCGCCCACCGGGAACCGTCTGGAACGGGCGGCTGTTTCGATAGAGGTGATCGACAGTTCGGCCTTTGGAATCGGGTTTGATCTGGTAGCCTCGGATCGTTTGGCCTGGGAAGGCTTCAGTGCTGTTCCTATGGGTAAAACAACGGGTTCAATTCGTGATGTGACGCTCATCTACGACTATACCGGAGAAACAAAAGGCAGCGCCCTGGAAACTATTCTGGAGATTATGCGGGTTGGGCCGAGCCAGGTTGTGGTCGAACCTGATCCAGATCGCACCGTCGATTACCGCATCGAGGTAGGCAAGGATTACAATTCCTGCCTCCGCAGCAGCAGCTCAGATGAAATTGCGCCTGGGCCGCCGATTCCCACACAAGACCCCAACTCGGTAGGTTAGCTGTGCGAATCGCGGTCGATTTGAGCCACCCTGCACACTTCCATTTTTTCAGGAATGCGATTGAAACCTGGAAGATGCAGGGTCATGATGTGCTGATATTGGCGCGGGAGAAAGACCTGACCCTGCCCTTACTGGATGAAACTGGCTGGCCGTACCAGTGCCTGAGCCGTGCGCGGCAGGGCAAATCCGGCCTGGCGATTGAACTAGTGGAGCATGGTTCAAAGGCGTGGCGGCTGCTCGGCAAACACCGCTGTCAGGTGGTTGTGGCGGTCTCCGGCGCATTTATCGCCTATGCCGCACGACTGCGTGGGATTCCCCTGCTGGTCTATTACGACACCGAACACGCGAAGATTGCCAATAAAATCTCCTATCCGCTGGCGACCCGCATTTTTACGCCGCGTGCTTATCAGCAGGATTTAGGAGCAAAACACGAACGCTATAACGGCTATCAGGAACTGGCCTATTTGCACCCCTCCCGATTCAAGCCCGACCCGGCAGCATTGGCAGTTGAGGGACTTCAGCCGGGTGAACCGTTTACGTTTGTGCGTCTCGTATCCTGGACGAGTCATCACGATACCCATGATTTTGGTGTGACGAATCTGCATGAGGTGGTGCGGCGGTTGGAAAAATACGGACGGGTGCTCATCAGTGCCGAATCGCCGCTGCCGGATGATCTGAAAGGCTACGCACGCAAAGGCAGACATGGCGATGTGCATCATGTGCTGGGCTTTGCACGGCTGTTTTTTGGAGAAAGCGCTACGATGGCAAGCGAAGCGGCACAATTAGGGGTGCCAGGGATTTTCCTGTCCACATCGAGCAGAGGCTACACGGATGAACAGGAAAAGCAGTACCAGATGGTGTTTAATTTCAATGGCGAGCGGGCGCGGCAGGAGTTGGCGCTAAAGTGCGCGGAAGAAATTCTCGCCGACCCGGATACGCCGCGCCTATTTCGGCAGCGCCATGATCGTATGATGCAGGAGGTTATTGATGTGACAGCGTTGGTTCTCGAAAGTGTTCAACAATACGCGCGTCAATAGCCTTCGTGTAGTCATTAGATAAAAGAACGCGGATGATGGAGGAGGGTAGGGGGAGTAATGCTCCCCCGACACTACTCATATCGCAGCACTTCCATCGGGCTTTCACGAGCCGCAGTCCAGGCAGAGATGAGCGTCGCCAGCAGAGAAACCGCAACTGCCATCCCAATCAGATAGAAGGCAGGCTCCAAGTGAAGTGCCTGTTTAACCGTTTCGGCTTCTCCCAGAACGCCCACTAGCAGCACAGCAATCACTCCGATGAGGACGCCGATCAGACCTGCGACAAAGCCAATCAGCGCGTTTTCAAACATGATTTGTCCCAGCACGCGGTAACCTTTGAGCCCTACTGCCTTCATAATTCCGATCTGGCGGCGGCGCTCCTGGGTATCCAGAGCGACGGTATTGGCGATGATGGCAATACCGGAAACCAGTGCCAGAATAGCGACAAGCGTAGGAATCGCGGCAAGCTGGTCGAGCAAACGTTCCACGAGCTGGACAATGAAATCCAATTCAATTGCCAGAACATTAGAAACCTGGGCAAATTCAACCATTGCTTCATCGACGTAAGCATCTTCAATATCTGCGATAGTGAAGATCGAGTCCGGCGGCATGTAATCGGGCACGACACCAGGTGGTACTTGCAGTGCATCGCCCGCGCCAAACTGCTCTGAATCCCGGTCAATGATTCCGATAACCGTGAAGGTGAGTTCAAAATCCTCTTTGCCCGAACTCGGCGGCGGCTTCATCAGCCAGGTGATCGTGCTGCCCACCTCCAGACCAAGCTGGTCATTAAATGAGCCAGGAAAGGGTTCACGCAGCACGAGGTAGGGTTTTCCTACATCGTCTGCTGTGAAAAAGCGACCCTTTTTCATTTCAAACTGAAGTTGGTTAGTGCGGGGGTCGATGGTGGAAAAACCAAAACCGATCCCCTCTTCGTTTTCCACACGCCCAAATTCAGCACGATTGCCATCTGCCGCGTCACCGCTTTCAAACCCTCTGATTTCAGGTTCTTCGCCGTTAACCAGGATGATACGTCCAGTATAGAACTGGAACTGGCTGAAGGATTTTACCCCCTGGATACGGCTTTCCAGACGTTTTTTGACCGATTCAGCAGTGTTCAAGTCCCGTGTGAGGATAAAGACATTACCGCCTGCGTTTGTTTCCAAGCGGGTTTCCAGTACGCTGGTCACCGCGCTGGTGGTCAGCGTGATCAATGACAGTGCCCCGACACCGACGATCAAGCCAAGCATTGTCGAGGCGGTGCGCGGTTTGCGAGTCGAGAGATTCCTCAGTGCAAGTTTGACATCGACATTCCCCAGGTTAGGGGTTTTTCCAACCAGCCAGACGACCCCATACATCACCACAAAGGCGGCTGCAAATGCCAGCGTGATGATTTCAACCACAATCACCCCGACTGATACGGTCTTGACCTCACTCCAGAAGCGGGTGCCATCAAAAACCGCTTTCAGCAGATCGCCAACGCCGAACCCGATGACACTCAACACCGCCGCTGTGACCAGCGCGAGACCGACCATTCCTGCTGCCGAACTCCCGCGGAGTCGAAATACGAAAGTGCAGATCGCGCCGATTCCAAAGCAGATCACCCCCGCAATCTGAAGCGTGGTGCTTGCATCTCCGTCAGGATACAAAACCGCATATAGGCTGCTGATCAGAACAAACAATCCGCCGCCGACGAGCAACCCCAGAATGACCGCCCCGCCCCAGAGTATCAACTGGCGGGCGATTCGTGCGATCTGTAACGCGACCTCTGGACGTGACCGCGTCAGGCGGCTGATTCCGGAGTAGAGCAGGATTCCTGTCAGGACGGGCAAACCATAGTGAAGCATGGAAGGGATGTGAAGGTCAGCAAAAAAACGGACTGCTGAAAAGGTAACTAGCATCAGCCCTGCGACTGTGTTGGGAAGAATGATCGCCCCACGTTGGGCAATACTGGCGGCGTCTTCGTCACGGACCGGTTGAATGATGCCCCGGTTGGACAGCATGACACCGGAAAACAACCCGACGATGAAACCGCCCAGGCCTAATGCCGCCCCAAAAGACAGCTCCAGCCGCCCGCTCACAATTACATTGAGGGTGAGGCCAAACACGATAATCATGACAATCAATGCGGTGAGTGTGCGAACCAGTCCCGCGCTGGGGAGTTTGATTTCGTTGGGACGCAAAACAGTGGCTGGTCGTACCTGCCCCGCGTTAAGGGTAGGAAGGAAGCCAAAGACGAGTGTAATGATCACCCCCAGTGTAAGGCCGCTGAACCAGGCTTCGGGATAAGCTCGCCAGGAGAGGGAGGTATTTAATACATCTTCGCCAACATCGCGCACAAAATAACTCAGGATGATGCCTGCGATGACGCCAATGAGTCCACCGAACAGCCCCATGAACCCGGCTTCAACCATGAAGAGGATAGTCACGCGCCAGGCCTTCAGTCCCAGGGTTTTCAGCACCGCTATTTCCAGGGTCCGCCGTCCGACAATGACCTGCATCGTATTGATGATCCCAATGCCGCCGATCAGGATAGACGACAGCCCCATGACGAGGATCAGTTCGTTAATCAGGTCTGCGGTTTCCTGGTTCTGCTCTTCGAGTTCGCGGGTCGTCAGGCGGGACACATCGTCACCAAAGCGGGCCGTAAGGGAGTCGTCCACCCGTTCAATGCTGCGTCCCAGCGGCAATTTGATATAGGCGGTGTCCGGTAGAGGGTCTACTCCGATTTCAGCACCTTGTTCCAGGGGAAAGTAGATAAAGCCCAGAAAACCTGCCGGGCCATTACGGAGCAGTATACTGCTCTCGGTCTCATCCGGAATCAGAGCGGAAATGGTAAATGGCTCCTCGGCGCCGCCTACCCGTACCTCATCCCCAACCTGAAGGCCGTTATCGCGGGCTGCACGCTCAGAAATCACGATGCTGCGTGTATTAGCCGGAAACAGGTCTTTTAGCGGCATTACGGCTGGCTGGCTGCTGAATACGACCCCATAGAAGGGCCATTTGTCCGGCTCGATCAGCAGCGCGACAACGGAGAAAGGTCTTCTGTAAGTGCCATCTTCGTTGACCGGAAGAATCTGAATAAAGTTGAGCGCCGATGCGAACTGGATTTCGACATTTTCATCTGCGGCCCAGTCTCGCAGGGCGTTAACCCCTGCTTCTGTAAAAACATAATCGCCTCCGGTTGCCCGGTCATAGTAGCGTGGGTTTAGGTCATCGCTGGCAGCAACCCGGATGTCGCCACGATTGATTTCGGCGAGATTGGTCGTGAGCTCATCGCCGATCATGAGCGCCAGTGAACGCAGCGCCACCACTGCCGCGACTCCGGTCGCAATGCAGAATAGGGCAAAGGCCGTGCGGGATCCATTGCGCCGGAGGTCACGCAGGGAATGACGTATATAGAAACTCCACTGCCTCATGGTCTGCTCCCGTTGTGAGCTGGTTTGTCGCTGATAATACGCCCATCGACCAGCTCCACCACGCGCTCCATACGGGCGGCCAGTTCGGGGGAGTGGGTGACGAGCACAATGGTTGTCCCCAGTTCTTCATGCACATCTCGAAGTGCTTTTAGTACGATCTCGGAGGCTTCGCTGTCCAGATTTCCCGTTGGCTCATCCGCCAGGAGGAGAGGGGGGTTGTTTGCCAGTGCACGGGCAATAGCGACGCGCTGCTGCTGACCGCCGGACAGTTCCATGGGGCGGTGATTGAGGCGATCTCCCAAACCCAGCATGTCCAATATTTCCTTTGCCCGTTTTTCGGGATTAAATTTGGGCTTGCGAGCAAACTGGATGGGGAGTGCAACATTTTCGAGGGCGGTCAGGGTTGGAACCAGGTTAAAGAACTGGAAGACGAAGCCGATTTTTTCGTTGCGGACTTCGGTGAGACGACTTTCGTTCAAATGGGTGACATCGATGCCGTCAATTTCGAGGAGACCTGATGTGGCACTATCAAGACCCCCCATGAGACCCAGGAGTGTGCTTTTGCCGCTGCCGGATGGCCCAACAATGCCTACCATTTCGCCGCGACAAATCGTGAGGTTGACACCGCGCAGCGCATGAACGATGATTTTGCCTAGTGGCAGCGCTTTGGTGACATTGACTGCTCGCAGAACTACGTCGTTTTCCATATGATTTCCATACTGTGAGATGATATTCTCTTTATTCTTAGCAAGTATCGCGCCAAAATAGCAATTCTTGTACCCTGAAGTTAGCGGAGGAGCTGAATGAAATATCGCCTGGGTCTTGTTGTTATTATCCTTCTACTGATGAGTATACACACCGTCGCCGCATTTCCCGGTGACATCAATGATGAACAGTGCGAAGAACTCGTCCAACAGGCGTTGGACTCAATAGCGCAGGGGGTGCAGGTTGAAGAGCCAGACTGCGTGCTGAATTCTGGCTTAAGCGCGATGGAAATGCGAGTTGCGAACTCCGAAATGAATTTATACCCTGTGCCAAATGTGGTGCAGGTCCCGATGAATAAGGAGATTGTGTACTCGCGGACTTTCCGCCGTTTGAATGGGCATGTCGATATTTTTGATGCGCCTAACGGAAACCTGATTGGCGCAGTGGAAGCGGGTTACAACTACGTCAGTATTGTGAGCCAGATTGAAGGCTGGGTGCAGATACGACAGGGGCAGTGGGTCAAATCAGAAGTGGTTACAGATGCGGATGTGTCCGAGTTCGCGGGGGTCGAAATTCACGCGCCGCTTGAGCGTCCTTTTGCCTGGATGCTCGCCCCGGTCAAGCCGAGTGCCTACCCCGGCGGGCCACCCGTCGAAGCCTACGAGAAAATCGAGCGTTATACGCTGATGAATATCTATGCCGCAGAAGAGGTAAACGGGTGGAACTGGTATCTTGTAGGGCCGGATCGCTGGGTGCAGCAGATCCGGGTTGCGAAGGTCATTCCGGTGGAGCGTCCGGCGGAAATTGCGGAAAATGAGCGCTGGGTGGCGGTGGATCTTTTTGAGCAAACGGCTGTCGCGTATGAAGGGGATCGGATGATGTGGGCGACGCTGATTTCTTCCGGTTTACCGCAGTGGTCGACGAACGAGGGGCTGTTTAAGATCTATCAGCGCTGGGTTTATGGCCCGATGACAGGAGCCAGCGGACAGCCCGATTTTTATTACATCGAAAATATCCCATACATCATGTATTTTGACAATGACATCGCGCTGCATGGGGCCTACTGGCACGACCGATTCGGCTATCGCCAGTCGCATGGGTGTGTGAATCTCACGATTATGGATGCCTGGTGGCTGTACGAGTTTACCCGTCCCGAAGAGCATAATGATGCCTGGGTCTACGTTTACAGCAGCGACGACTACCGTTCAGATCTGCCAAGCTGGGCAATTCGCCCGCGTTAGCCCGCCCTGACAATGGGTAAAAAGGACACCCCCAGCGGGTGTCCTTTTTTGTTTTCTGGGATAGTATTAGGGCTGAGGAGGAACCATGACACGGCGACGCCAACCGAATTACGAAAGTGAGATCAGACGGATCTTGATTTTCTCAGGAATATTTTTTGCGATGATTGTTGTCGCTGCCGCTGCCCTGTTTGTGCTTGCGCCTTTCCGGGTAGACTTCCGGGCCGTATATGACCGTTTGGAAGGAACCCTTCAAGTCTCCGATGTGTATGGGAATGAATTGTCTCTGGTGAGCGATATTGACCGCCCGATTGAGGTCGGGGAGACCGTTCGCCTTAAATCGGGTGGCACCGTGCGAATTGAGATTGCGGAAGGCAGCAAGGCGTTTGCCTATCTGTATGGCCCCGCGGAATGGTCGGTCACAACCGCCTGGCGGGATGCAACCGCACTAAACCATATCCAGGGCAAGGGGGACGATTATCAGATTGTTCTTGAGCAGCGACAAGGCGTGGTTGTTTATGACCTCAGCCGCGCTGACCCGCCCCTTGAGAAACTCAACATGGTCATTCGCTTCCCAGATGGTGAAGTCAGACCCGAAAGTGTATGCTTTCAGGCCAGCGCGGCTGCACAGGGAATCCCTAGCGCTGTTGTGGATGTGCCATGTGACGCAGCAATTACGCCGATGCCACAGCCGACTCTGCCGTCGCTGCCGTGATTCCGTTGATGTAACCCTCGGCGACCATCAACTCCGCATTCAGAATGGAACACCCGGCGGCACCGCGAATCGTGTTATGAGCCAGAGCGATGAACTGGACATCCAGCACGTCACACGGCCGCAGCCGCCCGATGACGGTTGCCATGCCGCTGCCTGCATCACGATCCCTGCGCGGCTGTGGACGGTCGTTTTCCTGCATGACGATGAGCGGCGGGTTTGGCGCACTTGGCAAGCCAGGCACCGGATCAGGCCCACGAAATTCCTCCCAGGCCATGTAGATGTCGTCTAGGTGCGGTTTTTCTGCAAATTTCGCAGAAACGCACACGAGGTGGCTATCCAGCACTGGCACGCGGTTGCAGGCTGCGCTGACGGTCATGACCAATGGGTCGATTTTTCCATTCGTATAGTCACCAAGCATCTTGGAAGGCTCCTTCTTGAGCTTCTCCTCTTCGCCGCCTATATAAGGAATCACATTATCGAGAATATCCAGAGAGGCAACACCTGGATACCCTGCGCCGCTGATCGCCTGCATACTCACCACATGGAGCACTTTTGGCTGGAACTGTCGCAGCGGGGCCATCGCCATGACCAGAGGGGCAGCCGTACAGTTGGAGTTGGTCACGAGAGCACCTTTCCATCCCCGTTCCGAGCGCTGACGTTCAATAAGTTGCAGGTGTCCAGCATTCACTTCCGGCATCAGAATCGGTACGTCATCTGCCATGCGATACGTACTGGCGTTTGAACACACATAATGACCGGCAGCAGCCAGGCGTGCTTCAACTTCCCCCGCCACAGTGGAGGGCAAGGCAGAAAACACGATAGGAGAGGTCAGGGGCGCGTCTAGTGATTTAACGGTCAGCCCGGCCACATCGGAGGGAATGCTGCCGGTCAGCACCCAATTGGTGGCTTCGGCATAGGATTTTTCGCTGCTTCGTTCACTGGCGACCACTTCGGTCACCCGAAACCAGGGATGATTTTCCAGAAGCTGGATAAAACGCTGACCAACTGCGCCTGTTGCGCCCAGGATTGCTACCTCTATTGCCATATGTGTCTCCGTTTCGATGTGAGATTCAGGGTTATCTTACCAGAAGTAGGGTAGGGGGGGTATGTGATATTGCCTAAAAATTGGTGGGAACCGAATCGCGTCGAGCGGCGTTATTATAGATGTGGAATTTATAAGGACAGGAGGCTACATTGTCCAAACGTATTTTGTCTGTAACCATCGCCAGTATTCTGCTTCTGGTGTTTGCCACTTCTGCATTTGCGGCTGGGCCATCGGGGCAGGGGGCTCCAACCAGTGACACTATTACCGTGGTTGGAAATGGCACCGCCTATGCCTCACCTGATGTTGCCTATGTTAGTCTGGGTGTGGAGATCATCAACCCTGATGTTACTGCGGCAGTTAATTCAGCAACCGAAACCATCAATGCGGTCAATGTGGCGCTCAGCGGATTTGGAATCAGCGAAGCCGATGTTCGGACTGAGAACTTTTACATCTACCGTGAAGCTATCTACGGACCGGAAGGCCCAACAGGAGAGGGTAATTTCCGTGTAAGCCATACGTTGCGTGTGACTGTTCGTGACACTGAGCAGGTGCCGGACATCCTGTCCGCGGCGCTTGGAGCAGGTGCAAATTCCGTCGGTGGTGTGATGTATGATGTGGAAGATAAGTCTGCGCTGGAAAGCGAAGCACGCCGGATGGCGATTGACAACGCGCGTGCCAAGGCTGAGGAACTTGCCCAACTGCTGAACGTTTCCATTGGGGATGTCGTTATGGTGGTCGAACAGCCGAACTATAGCCCCGTTTTTGCGGGTTATGGCGGTGGTGGCGGTGGGTTTGAAGCGGCAGTAGCTGCCCCTCCCATTGCTCCAGGATCTCTGGCTGTCAGCGTGAGCGTTCAGATCAGCTACGCCATCGTGCGTTGATTTTTCCAACCTTATCGGAGGGGGATGAAATCACCATTTCATCCCCTTTTTTTATGTGGTAAATCTAACCAAAACAAAACTATAAAATAACCTCTGTGCCTCCTGTTACTGCGGAATAACTCATCTGTTATATAACAATACATTTCGTATAGACATTAACCAAAAACAAAACACACCACAGACAACACAAAAATAACAGATTCCCACAGCGGCCTTTGTCAGAGCTGAATCTTGCTATTTCGACCTGCTTTAGCTACAGTCTAGCCGATGCAGAAAGAGGAAAACTTGACCCGACATACAGGCCCAAGCACACGCTCGGTTCATGCAGGTGTTGACCGTCACAAGCCAGGGCATTCTATTACGACGCCAATTGTCCAGAGTGCAACCTACACCTTCCAGAACACAGGTGATCTGACCGACTACATGCACTCTAAAATCTGGAATGGAGACACAAATGGGCGGGAAGAGTATGGGAGATACGGCAACCCGACCGTACATGCGGTTGAGCAAAAACTAGCAACCCTGGACGGCGGGGAAGATGCCCTGCTGTATGCATCCGGAATGTCGGCGATCACCAATATCCTGCTTTCAAGTCTGCCCACCAATACCCATGTGATCATGACTGACGACTGCTATCGGCGCACCCGACAGTTTTGCAATACGTTTCTTAAACGGCTGGGGATAGACACAACCGTTGTGCCTATGGGCAACTACGAAGCGATAGAGCAGGCGATTGACCCAAAGCGGACTCGCTTTCTTATCTCTGAAAGCCCGACCAATCCCTATCTACGCCTGGTTGATTTTGCCCGGCTGGCAGAAATAGGCAGTAAATACCGCATTCGTACCTTGATTGACAGCACATTTGGTACACCGATAAATCAGCAGCCCTATCTGTACGGAATCGATTACGTTGTACACAGCGGGACAAAATATCTGGGTGGACACCACGATATTCTTGCTGGCGTTGTCGTCGGCTCAAAAGAACGAATCTCAGCACTTCGGGATGCCCAGGGTGTGTTAGGGGCACTGGCAGCACCACATACGGCGTTTCTGCTGGAGCGCGGTTTGCGAACCCTGGCACTGCGGATCGAACGACAAAATACCAGTGCCCTGGCGATCAGTCACTTTCTCGAGGCTCATCCTAAAGTCAAAAGAGTATGGTATCCAGGACTTGCCTCTCACCCTGACCATTCACTGGCAGTGAAGCAGATGAGCGGATTTGGAGGAGTTATCAGCTTTGAACTCAATGCAGATTTCGAGACGACAGGGCGGTTTATTGATGCGGTTACGATCCCGTACATTGCACCCAGTCTGGGTGGAGTTGAAAGCCTCATTGAACAACCTGCCATCATGTCCTATTATGAAATGGAACCGGAAGATCGGGCAGCAATTGGCATCAAGGACAGTCTGGTGCGGTTGGCAGTTGGTATTGAAGATACTAACGATTTGATACAAGATCTGAAACAAGCGTTAGAAAAGATATAGATTATGCAGCGTATCAGAGCATTTGCCCCGGCAACTGTGGCGAATTTAGGGGTCGGTTTTGATATCCTAGGTCTGGCTGTAGACGGGCTGGGGGATTTTGTTACTGTCGAAATGAGCAGCCACCCCGGCGTTGAAGTGGTCGAAATCACTGGGGACGAGGGGAAATTACCACGCACGCCGGAAAAGAACACCGCAGCGATTGCCGCGCAAAGCGTACTAAAACACCTGCGAGCCTCTACAGGTATCCGGCTGTGGTTGAACAAAGGACTACCGCTGGCAAGTGGTCTGGGAAGCAGTGCTGCCAGCGCTGTCGCGGCAGCAGTAGCGACCAATGTTCTGTTCGGAGAAACTATGACTCGTGAGGATCTGCTTCCAGCGGTGCTGGATGCTGAGGAGGCAGTCAGCGGACGGCACGCCGACAATGTTGCACCGGCGCTGCTAGGGGGTATTGTCCTCATCACGGGCCATACTCCGGCTGAAATTCACCGTCTTCCCATCCCGGAAGGATTATACCTCTCGCTGGTTACCCCAGATGTTGAAGTCCCCACGGCCAAAGCGCGTGCAGTGCTGCCAGAGGTTATTCCCCTGAAGGCACTCGTACATCAAACCGGAGTAGTAGCGGAACTCATCCATGCACTGCACGTCGGCAACATTCACCTGCTGGCACGTTCCATGCAGCGCGATACGGTCGTTGAGCCCGCCAGAGCCAGCCTGATACCATTCCTGAAAGAAGCTAAAGAAGTGGCTTATCGGTCAGGTGCGCTGGCGACCGTGATCAGCGGCAGCGGCCCCACCCTGTGTTCTTTATGCCTGACATCGACTGATGCTGAAGCCGTGAACCTGGCAATAGCTGCTTTTTATAAAGATGAAAATATTGGCGCGACGGCTCACGCGACCACCCCATCTGCAACAGGCGCATCCATCGTAGAAGCCTTATGAAGAGAATCTGGGCATCCGGAATCCAAACTGACTGCCTTCTCCAAAGCGGCTCACACAATAGACCTCACCGCCGTGCCGCTCGACCACCGTTTTGACCAGGCTCAGGCCCAACCCGGTACCGGAAATATGCTCTGTACCGGGCTGCTTGGCGCGGTAAAAACGCTGGAAAAGACGTTCCTGGCGATCTTCAGGAATCCCATATCCTGTGTCGATGACCACGAAGTGCAGCCGAGAATCTCCATCAGGTTCTATCTGCACCGTCACCTGACCACCATTCGGTGTATATTTAATTCCATTATTCACCAGATTTGCAACCGCCTGTTGCAGTTGAGTCCGATGACCACGTATTGAGTATTCACCTGGCTGAATAACCAGCTTCATGTGCTGCTGTTTCAGGTTTGCGGCTGGCAAGAGCTCATCAAATACCGTCTGTACCAGGGTATCAAATGGAAGCGTTTCCCACGGTTGGTTACGCTGACTTTCGACTCGTTCCAGGGTCAGCAAGTTATCAACGAGATTCCCCATTGATTTTAAGCTGCGCCGGATGCTATCCATGAATACCTCCATGTCATCTGTTTTCGTTGCCTGGATTTCCATATCCAGCAGTTCCAGATAACCCATCGCATTGGCAATAGGAGCACGAAGATCATGAGATGCCATCCGTATCATTTCTGATTTGAGATTCTCCAACGAGGAAATTTCGGTATACAGCATCACCTGACGCAAGACAGAAGCCGCCTGTGAAGAAAGTGACTCTGCGACGAATATTTCTGAATTGGCATAGCGGTAAGGCGGACGTGATTTCAGCAGGACGGCAACACCGATGACTTCTCCCTGAGCAGTCAAAGGCGTAATCGCAGCAGCTTTAGTGCCCAGGTCTTGCAGCCATTGAATTTCGCTGGGGTGTTTTACCTCATCAGCATAAAGAGCAACCAAGTGATTTTCCCGAATTGCCTGACGAATAGTCGGGTACGGTCTGACATCCCAGGTTGAACCGATTTTAGGCAGGTTTTCTTTCTCTCCATCCGGCAATGCGCTTACGGTGTAAATAGATTGCAGTTTTGCCTGGTGGGTATAATCCTCATAGGAGTAAATTAAGGAACTCGTTCCACTGACCGCCAGCGCCATGCCCTGGGCAATACTCTGAATCGCTTTATCCCACTCCAGCGAAGAAGAAATAGTGCGTCCTGCATTGTAGATCAAGGACATATCATCAGCCATTTGCTCGGCCTGCTCCAGAAGCTGCGCGTTATCAAGCGCTACCGCCGCAATACCTGCAATACGCTCGACAAACTCGACCGCATCCGGTTCAAATCGTCCCGCAACACCACTTTCCAGGCTGATCGCTCCTACAACCAGACGATTCGAGATGAGAGGAACTACCAGTTTCGTGACGGTCGCTGGCAGCGCAGGTTCGCCCTCGGAAATCAAGTGAACATCTTCGACCACAAGAGTGGAACGCGAGCGGATGCCTCGCCCGACTGCACCATACGACTCCGACCAGGTTGCCTGTTGCAGCAACTCAGCGGGATACCCAAATGACTCACGAATATCCAGTTTGTTAGAGAAGCGATTAACTGTCAGAATTACCCCTGCATCCGCTCCGGTACGCCGCATGGCCCAATCCAACGCCAATTTTACAATTCGCGCAGGGTCCAGCCGCGAAGAAAGCTCCCGATCCGCATTGCGAATGAACTGAAGCTCATCCACCTGTTCATTCAGCAATTCCACTTCTTTCTGGAGGCGGTCCTTTTCGATAACAAGCACCAGATAGCTTTCTAATAAGGCCAGTGAAGCCGCTGCCTTTTCATCAAAAACAGACGCCTGATTTTGTGGGCGGTACAATTCGACCAGAGCACACAACTGAGATGATACATAAACGGGAAGCAGTACCTGCTCACACTGACCAGGATAAAAATAGGCACGGTCCACCCGTGCGCTTTCCTGCTGTATTTTTGTTCGCAGGGTTTCTTTTGACCAATCAGGAAGCTCACACCCTTCACCTGTGACATGCACATTATGAAGGAGCTCCCATGCTTCGTCGATAAGAGAAATTCGCACCACTGACCAGCCCATCTCCTGCAACTTCCGAGCCAGCATTTCTAACTGGTCATCAAAGTTGTGGTCAGAACTGACCGCACTTACAGAAAACAAAGGGTTCATCTTCACCGCCAACCTATCTCAGTTGAGTTTAACCAATTTGCACATTTAGGGCTACTGCGGGGGAGGGAGGTAGAGGCGACCATAACCAAAAAAGCTGTCCGGCCCTGGTTCTCCCAGATCAAGCGCGTTCCGGGTCAAAAAATCCCTGACCTCCATTTGAGACCAGTCAGGATGGCTCTGCCGAACAAGCACAGCAGCCGCAGCCACAATGGGTGAACTGACACTTGTCCCTAACACAACCTCCTCGCTTTTGGAAAGCTGCAAACGGGTCGGCGCGACCAGGTCAGGCTTTGTCCGGCCATCCCAGGTCGGACCACGGCTGCTGCGCTGCCACAGGGATTCATTCGCCTCAATGGAACCGACCGTCAGCACATCCGCACTGTCGCCAGGGGCTACAATCGACCCGGTTAGTGTCGGATCACCCAGGGTTGTGTCTTCTAAATAGAGGTAAAACACGGTCCCATCAGGGATGGTTCCGGGAACTTTCGCACGAACGGCCACATAAATCGGAACGCCTGCCGTTGTAGGGTAAAAGGAATCTTCGTAGGGCCAATCCGCGCTTCCCCCTTTTTGGACTTTCGTCGATGCTTCCAGTACCGTTTGGCCGTCGCTGGCAATCACATACAAATCCAGGTCGATCTGAGCGCTGGTGTAAACGTCCTGCCAGCGCAAATGGGCTTCTCCAAATGGGGAAGTAAAAATGGGCGCAGTCCACATCGATTCATAGCCCCACTCGAATTCATGCCAGCCATCACCATCAGCATCTTTATAAGTATCCGTTACGAAACTCAGGCCGTAGTTACCCGCAGCGGCCACAATAACTACATCATTTTGTGCCAGCCTTGCCATTTCCCGGCTCTGATGATTATCCCCGTTGAATGGGATTTCCAGCACCGTCACGGAATAATTCACGACATCAACCCCCTGCAAGAGCATCCAGTCCACCGCCTCGGAGATGTTTTTTCCACTGGGGTTAAGCTGAAAGAGAAAATATTCTGCCTCTGGCGCCATCTCATAAAACACACGGTAAACCAGCGTGCCGTGATTGGTATAGGCATTATAGATCGCTGCCGTATCCATATAGTCAGGGAAGGTGACCGCGGCCTCAAGCTGATCTATTCCTGCAAACCCACGGTCAATAATTCCAACACGGACTCCCTGCCCTTTAAATCCGGCAGCGTGCCATGCCTGAATCCCTGTATATTCACGAACAGCATCCAGGGGGATACCTGCCGCCTCTTGTGCCCGGCCTTTTGTGCAGATCATTGTCACGATAATTGTTAACGATAAAATCGAACGGGTCACCAGAATATACCCTCAAGCTCATCCTAGCAGTTTACCATACAAACAAAAAAGCCACGCTCCAATCGCTGCGTGGCTTTCGAGTTCATGAATGTTGTTTTCTTAGTGCGGCTTGCCGCTCTTGTAAGCAAGGGCCGCCCGTTTTGCATCTTCACTGGGGGCGGGGTCTTCACGGATAACCACCTCGGTCGCAGCATCAAAGAGGTGCACGTTCCCCAGGTTAATTACCGCACCGGTCTTGCCGCCCAGATGGACATCCGAACGCGGATCCATGCGGGCAAGGAAACTGCTTTGGCTGCTATCATCAAAGCTGAGATAGACGATCTTTTCGTTGCCCATTAATTCGATGACATCGACAATTGCTTCAATCGTTGCGGATTGAATATCAGCAGGCTGGTAATTGGGATGGTGAATGTCTTCGGGACGAACGCCGAGGATCACGTCTTTTCCGACATAGGCTCGCAGCAGATGTTCACGATCCGGCGGGGCAGGGATACGGAACGAAGTCGTGTCAATAATCAGTTTCCCTTCAGATTCCACGACCTTGGCATTGAAGAAGTTCATGGCTGGACTGCCAATAAAGCCTGCCACAAAGAGATTATCCGGATAAGAATAGAGCTTGGACGGGCTGTCAATCTGCTGGAGATAACCCGCAGATAGAACGGCAATGCGCGTTCCCATCGTCAGCGCTTCCGTCTGGTCATGGGTCACGTAGATGAAGGTCGTGCCGAGACGCTGGTGCAGGCGGCTGATGAACGCACGTGCTTCTACACGGAGCTTGGCGTCCAGGTTAGAAAGCGGTTCGTCCAGCAAGAACACGGCGGGCTCACGGACAATCGCACGACCAAGCGCGACACGCTGACGCTGACCACCCGACAGTTGGCGCGGGCGGCGGTCAAGCAGGTGAGCAATATCCAGACTCTTGGCGGATTCGCGGACACGTTCATCAATGATTTGCTTGGGCGTGCGGCGCAATTTCAGACCAAAGGCCATATTGTCATAGACCGTCATGTGCGGATACAGGGCGTAGCTCTGGAAGACCATGGCAATATCACGGTCTTTCGGCGCAACGTTGTTCACAACGCGGTCACCGATCAAGATTTCTCCTTCAGTGATTTCTTCCAGACCCGCCAGCATACGCAGACTGGTGGATTTGCCACAACCCGAAGGGCCAACGAACACCAGAAACTCGCCATCGGCAATTTCAATATTCAGATCGTTGATCACGGTTATCTCTGGTGAAAACCGTTTGTAAACGTGGCGGTAAGTCACACTCGCCATTGGGAATTCCTCCAAAAAACATTTTTTCCGATACGTTTCCGCTCACTATTATTGCACTTCTTAGCGCCGAGAGCAAAAACTTATGCCTGTTTACACAGATTTTAGTTCCCTTTATCCTATTCTCAGGGCGACCAATCCGGGAAAAAGCCGTTGCTCACCACCTTCGTCGTCCGTCCGGTGGTAAAGTCCGTGAGGAAAATATCCGGGTTATTCGTAGCCCCGCCCATAAAAAGCATCTTCACCCCGACCGTTGACCACGCGGCAAAACGATTGTTGTTCTTCAGCGCAAATAATTCCTGAAAACCGCCCGCATCCGGGTTAATGGCGTAAAGCTGATAGTCGCCTTCCGAGCCTGCCGTAAAAACGAGCCGACTTGCATCAAAAACCCAGTCCGGGTTAATGGCTTCCTCCCAGAGGCCTTCGGTCACATCGGTGCGACCTGTTCCATCCGTATTGATGATGAAAATTTCGTACCCGCCATTCTGGTCAGACTGGAAGGCGATCCGTACACCGTCCGGCGACCAGGCGGGAGCCATATCATTAAAATTGGATTTGGTCAGGTTGGTTGATTCGCCGCTGGTCAGATCATAGAGGTAAATATCATATCTGCCGGTGGCATTGCTTTGATAGGCAATTTTTGTGCCGTCCGGTGACCAGGTCACGTTGCGTTCATCAGACGCAGTGGTCGTGATGCGGCGCTGATTGGTTCCATTCGCGCTCATAATCCAGATGTCGGCAGGGCCTGTCGTACCCTCGTAGGCGTGGTAAGCAATCTGGGAACCATCCGGAGAAAATTTAGGGGCACTTTCGTTCGTCGTGGTGGTCGTCAGCCGGGTAACACCTGTCCCATCGATATTAGCCCGGTAAATATCCAGATTGGTGCCGCTGAGACCCGCATAAATGAACACCCGATCCCGGTTAGCCGTCCCGCCACCGGGGAGAACGGCATTGCTGGACTGTGTTGGGGTGGGTTTATCTTCGTCTCCGGAAAAGAGCCCGAAACCCAGGATAATCGCCCCTAAACAGATAGCAATCACAAAAATCGCGCCCAACCCCACGACTACCCAGAACCAGGGCTGGGAAGTGTCTAACCCCGCCGGGGCAACTTCTGACTCGGCATAAGAAGGCGCTGATTCATAAGGGGAAACATACGGCGGCGGAACCTGAACTGGTTGCATGTGAGGCTGGGTGGATTTAGCGGGAGGTATTCCAGGTTGTGTTTGTTGATAGCCACCAGGGGCCGGGGGAACCTGCGGTTGGTGTACCATCGTTTGCTTGCTCCCTGTCATCGTCCCAGGTGGCTGCTGCGAGGGATCAAGCGTGTTGAACTGAGACGCAGCATCGACTTTGCCCATTACCCGCGACCATTCCGGCAGTTTGACATCAGGTGGGGCAATCGTGCGGGGATCAAGCTCTACAGGTTCCACACCCGCCGGAGGTGCACCGATGGTTTCCGCCAGTGCATCGTGAACGGCCACTGCTGAAGGGAATCGGGTCAGTGGATCTTTACGAAGACAGGCCAGGATCACATCCTCAACCGCCTGGGTGACGACGGACGGGTTAAGCTGGCTGGGGCGGGTAGGGGGCAGATTCACATGCTCATAGGCCACCCGTTCTGCTGCTGTTGCACCCTGTGCCTGTGGATTTTTGCCTGCAAAGGGCACCTCGCCCGTCAGCATCCGGTAAAGCAGTACCCCCATCGCATAAATGTCTGTCGCCAGCGTAATGGTTTTCCCCATGATTTGTTCAGGTGCCATATAAAGCGGCGTGCCAATTGACATTCCCTGCGTCAGGGTGCCGGCGTCATCCAGCAGGTGCGCGATGCCAAAATCTGTAACATAGACCAGACCGCTTTTGGACAGAAGAATGTTTCCTGGCTTAATATCTCGGTGGATAATATTTTCTCCATGAGCGAAGGTAAGCGCAGTGCTGATGGGCCGGAGAAATTGCAGGGTTTCGCGTACACTCAGGGGACGGTTCAGATGATACAAATGGCTGTGAAGCGTTGTGCCGTCGATATAGTCCATGAGGATAAACACCGCCCCATCGACTTCGGCCACATCGTAGTAACGAACAATGTGAGGATGCTGCAACCGCGCCAGCACCTGCGCCTCCCGCCGGAAGCGCTCTACAAAAGTTCTTTCGTGAGACACATCGCTTCGCAGCACCTTCGCTGCCAGGTCTACCCCCCGCTTGAGGTCATATACGCGGTAGACGCGAGCAAAGGTGCCTTCTCCAATCAGGGCTTCAAAGCGGTAGCGACCACCCAGGGTTGTTCCCGTAAGATTACTCATCATTCTGTTGACCTTTCAAAAAAGGATGCCTAATTATGCGTGTTCTCCTTGCCACGCTTCCCGCCACCGGACATGTGAACCCGATGATGGCTGTTGCTGCCGCACTTATTGAAAAACACCATGACGTTGTTTTCGTCACAGGACAGCAGTACGCTGCGGAAGTTTCTGGCCTGCCTGTCCACTTTACGGCGCTGGCATACCCGCAGACCGCTTATGAGAACATTATGGCTTCATTTAGCCGTCCGCTGCCACATTTCCCTCGTCTCCTGTGGGACAGACCCCATGCTGGATTCTTCAGTCTGCTGCCAGAAATCACCTCGCAGCTTATTCAAATCATCCGGCAGGCGCAGCCTGATGTTATTTTAGCAGATTACAATTTTTATGCGGGGGCAATCGCGGCGGAAGTGTGCGGCATTCCCTATGCGACATTCTGTGCCATCGTCAATGCACTGCCAAGCAAGGATACACCTGCATTTGGTGCCCGCCTGGATTGGAAGCCGCCGTATCATCCGGAACGAGTGCTGTGGCCTTTTTTAAGGTGGGGAAGCCGTGTCTATCTTTCGATTGATGACCGGAAGGTGAACCATCTGAGGAAGTTTTATGGGCTGCCAACCGTGGATTTTCCGACCTTTGGTGTGACGCCTTATTTATTCATCGTGCCGACCACGGAAGCCTACGAGTATCCTCGCACCGACCTGCCACCACAGGTAGTGTATGTGGGACCTGTATTAAGGCAGGACACAAGTGAAAACCATTTCCCCTGGGAATGGTTGGAAGATCAGAGACCAACGCTGTTTGTCTCCATGGGAACCATCGTAAAAGTACGCAGAGTTTTTGAGACGGTTATTCAACTGGCAAAAAATGCTCCCTGGAAGGCAGTCCTCGCAGTGGGGAAGGGAGTTGCAGTGGATGAGTTTGGGAGCGTTCCAGAAAATATTCTGCTGCAAAATTTTGTCCCGCAGCGAGAAATCCTCCCGAAAGTGGACGCGGTCATCAGTCATGGGGGCAATAATACGGTCACGGAAACCCTTTTTCACGGAAAACCATTGATTATTGTCCCGATTACGGGAGATCAGCCCGAATCGGCGGGTCGTATCCAGCATTCGGGCGCGGGGATTCGTCTAAGGATACAAGACATAAATATAAATAATTTACAAAAATCAATAGACAAAGTGCTTTATGAGCCGCGTTTTCGGGAAAATGCAGCCCGAATCCAGGCTAGTTACCGTGCCTGTGATGGCCCTCGAACGACTGTCCGTCTGCTGGAAAAACTCGCGGCGTGTCGGGTCGCGTTATATCGGGGCGATGAGATGCCGCCGACTCTTACGCACCCCGACGAGGTCGATCATCTCACGCCAAAATTATGTTGTCAATAAGACGGATTTCTCCGATAAAAACCGCCATTGACACCAGCAGGGGCGAAGCCGTCGGGGTGATTACGACCTCCAATGTGACCGCATCGTTGATACTCACATATTCCACGCGAGCGAGCGGCTCCTGGTGAAGTACTTGGAGCATCATTTCACGCAGCCTCTCCGGTTCGCGTTCACCCCCATAAAAAGCTGCCTTAGCTGCCACGAGTGCCTTATGTAGCACTACAGCCGCTTTACGTTCTTCAGGCGAAAGGCGTACATTCCGCGAGGACATTGCCAGACCGTCCGCTTCCCGCACCGTTGGGCATACCACAATCTCAACCGGAAGGTTCAAATCCTGTACCATCTGCTTAATCACGGCAACCTGCTGGGCATCTTTTTGCCCAAAATAAGCCCGCATCGGCTGCACAATATTCAGCAGCTTGGCGACAACCGTTGCCACTCCTCTGAAGTGCCCAGGACGGTATTCACCTTCCAATTTTTGTGTCATCTTTTCGACCTGAATATAGGTTTGAAAGTCCGGCGGGTACATTTCCTCCACTGATGGGACAAACACACTGGCAACCCCCATTTCCCGAAACAACGACAAATCCTGTTTTTCGTCACGGGGGTAGGCAGCCAAATCCGCAGTTGAATTGAACTGCATCGGATTCACAAAAATGGAGGCGACCACCAGGTCATTTTCCAGGCTGGCCGCCTTAACGAGCGAAAGGTGTCCTTCATGGAGATAGCCCATGGTCGGTACAAAGCCCAGTGTCCCCTGGACTGCCGACCGAAAAGCACGAAATTCACTGACTGTCCGGTAGACCTGCATTGACCGTTCCATATAATCCTTGCAGGGCTTCTTCATCCATCGTGAAGGCGTTAGCCTCAGTGGGAAAGCGATGATTTTCTACGTCAGATTTATAGTTGGAAATAGCACCCTGGATAATTTGCCCAACCTGAGCATACTGGCGGGAGTGTTTGGGCGAGTCCGCCAGCAGGCCAATAATGTCATGAAACACCTGTACCTGGCCGTCACAGCCTGCACCTGCACCGATCCCAATGGTAGGAATCGTCAGCCGCTCGCTGATAAGTTTCGCCAGCTCGGACGGCACAAGCTCCAGCACCACCGCATAGGCGCCGGCCTCCTGCACCGCTTCGGCATCTTCAATCAGGTGCATGGCCGACTCGGAGGTTTTTCCCTGAACACGCCATCCCCCGAACCGATGTACACTCTGAGGGGTTAACCCGATATGAGCCAGCACCGGAATCCCATTTTCCACCAGACGGCGTATCGTGCTCGCCATACGGAGCCCCCCTTCCAGCTTGACCGACTGTGCACCAGCCTCCTGAATAAAGCGGGCCGCATTTTGCAGCGCCTGGTCGGAGGAAATGTTGTAGGTCATAAACGGCATGTCGCCAATCACAAACACTTTTTCCGTACCGCGCACCACCATCTTGGTGTGATAAAGCATTTCGTCCAGCGTAACCGGAATGGTTGTTTCATGACCCTGCATCACCATGCCCAGCGAATCGCCGACCAGCAGAGTCTGGAGACCTGCCTGTTCCGCCAGCCGTGCCGTTGTCGCGTCATATGCCGTCAGCATCGTAATGGGAATACCGCTGGCTTTCTGTTTCTGGAAATAACCTACGTTGATACGCATTGTTAGTCCTTGATCTCAAGTAATTTCAGCAAATCACGACGCTGGTCGGGTGTCAAGCCTGGGGCAAGTCCAACCGTGCCGCGTCCTAATTCGCGGTAAAGCGTTTCTTCCAGCCTTCCGCTCAAGGCCACCAGGTGCTTTTGAACGGTCGCCGTGTCTCCTCGCGCAATGGGGCCCGTCAGGGCTTGCTCCGGTGAAACCTCACGAAGATTATCCAGGTTGCCCTGCATCAGGGTAACCAATGCTTCCCGCGCGAGCGCGGGCGGCACTCCGGTCTCAGTCATCAGCCGCCAACTAACATCAAACAGCGTAACCAGATAGTTGCTCGCCATCACAGCCGCCGTGTGATAGAGCGCTTTTTTCCCCTCATGAAGCACCACCGGATTGCCGCCTAGCGCACCTGCCATTTCCACCAGGGCCTTCCGCAGCCACTCCTGTGAAGCCTCAATCCCAACCAACATGCCTTCCGCCCCCTTTAGACGGGTGCCTTCCCGGAAAGGGAACAGGGGATGAAACGAACCGATTTCCACCGTATGTAACATTTTGAGGGCTTGCAGATCATGCACACCGGAAAGATGTACCACCGCGCGGGTCAACTGAAGATCGCTGAGCACAAGTTGGGCCGCAACCTCGGCGATAACATCGTCCGGCACCGCCAGAAATACAATATCTGCCTGAGGGTAAGTTTCCACTGCCGTTGCCCCCACCTGGCCAGCCAGACGAACCGCTGAGTCATGACGAAGTGAAAACACTCCGGTTACAACGTAGTGCAGCTCGTGCAGGCGTATTGCCAGCGCAGAGGCCACTCGCCCTGCACCAATAAAAGCAAGGGTCGGTTTCATGGGGGAATTATAACGGGCAATCCCTATGCTGCGAAATATATTCCGCGACCGCTTCGCCAGCCAACCAGTGACCGCGTTCGCTCCAATGAGAATCATAGGGGTAATAGGCTGGTTCGCCCGTAAAAACGGATTCCTCAAACACAGGCGTTAAATCAATGAACTGGAGGCCAGCCCTGAGCACAGCCTCCCGAATGACATTCCGCTGATTATCCAGACGGTCGATGAGCACGTCATTGTTTTGGGGCGTGAGCGGCCCAAACGACAGCCATCCCGCTTCATCAAGCCCCAGTTCCAGCCCGTTTTCCAGCACGTAGCGCCGGTTCCCTGCCGGATCACTGTAGGGGAAATAGATATGCTCTTTGCTCGGCATGTATACGAGAGCAACACAGGCGTCTCCCGCCGCATTTTTGATTTCATCCAGGGCGCTGCGAAATTCCTCAAGATTCCGTGACAGCCGAAAAACATCCTCTGTGCCGTTAAGCCACCAGAGATAATCGCTGACATAGGCCAGCTCGTAAGTTTGTCCCTCGATAAAATGCCGCAAGGGGTAAAGATACCGATCTTCCGGGTTGCGAACAGGCTCAGAAGGACGATCTTCCTCTATAATATCCCGCGTCAGGTCAAGCAGAATCGCGCCGTCACTCTGCATTCGCTCAAAAGAGGAGTGGATATTACTCAGGTCATTCCCCTCAAAATAGCCGATCAGCACCCAATCCGCATCATCGTGTCCATAATCCTTCATGATGCGTGCTTCATCCAGCGTACCTAATCCCCGCCATCCCAGATTCCGCACGGGGATATTCAGTGATTCAGCCAGCACATCTACCCAGGGAACCTGCCCTCCCTCCGTGAATGAATCGCCCAGGGCGATAATCGGATAGTGGTCAGCCGTCATCCGGGGCAGGCGAAAACCCGCCTCATCATAACGCAGGATAAAGTCTTCCAGCACACGGTTTTCTTCAGGTGGGCGTACCATGCCCGGCGGATTGTAAAAGGTGTCACCCATGTAATCGGTAAAAACAAACCGTAGTTCTTTGTTCGGGGTACGCTGGTCAAGCGGGTCTTTCCGCAAACCTGATGGCAGTAAATCCGGAAATAGCTGAATGACCACCCCAAAAGTTACCAGGGCACACAGGAATCCGCCGATCATCAGCAGCAGACGGGGAAGCAGTCGTTTCATAGCAGCCTAGCATACCATTGCCCGTCCGGATATTTAAAGGTCGGCTTATCAATGGCACAATAGAATCTTCACAGAGGGAAAACCCGCCTTGCAAAAGAATAACAACCATCTCGTCCGGACAATCTCCGCGCTGGCGGCAGCACGTTTGTTTAATAACATGTCTCGCCGATTCGCCTATCCATTTATTCCTGCTATCGGGCGAGCATTAGGCGTCTCAACAGGCAGCATCCAAGGTGCGATGGCAACACAGGCCGGAGTTGGAATCATCAGCCCGATTTTTGGCCCTCTGTCCGAACTCTACGGACGCAAGCGCGTGCTGCTGCTCGCAATGGCATTGATGGGCTTGGGAGCAGTTCCTGGGATTGTGGCCCCTACCTACGGCGTTTTTTACGTGGTCATGATCCTCTTTGGCCTCTCAAAGATCATTTTTGACCCGGCTATGCAGGCGTACATCGGCGATCTGGTGCCCTACCACTACCGGGGACGAGCGATTGGCAGCACCGAGCTGGCCTGGGCAGGTTCCTTGATTGTCGCCGCTCCATTAACCGGTTTCCTGCTAGACAAGATGGGACTCTCGGCGGTTTTTGTAATGCTGTTCATCGCCAGCACCGCCGGGTTTGGCTTGATCTGGTACTATGTGCCATCCGATAAGCCGGACAAAACAGCACAGGTTCCCAACTTCTTCGAAGGACTGAAAATCGTCAGGAACAGCCCTGTCGCAACCGCCGCCCTGATTTATACCCTGTTGTTTATCACCGCGAACGAACTGGTTACGATTTCCTTTGCCAGATGGATGGAAACCACCTTTGATCTGAAGCTCACCGCATTGGGAACCTCGGCGGTCGTGATCGCGCTGGCAGAAGTCACAGGTGAATTCATGGTGATCGGTCTGGCGGATCGGCTTGGCAAAAAGCGGCTAACCCTGTTCGGGGTGCTGGGGGCGGCTCTGATGTACCTTACGCTGACACGGCTTTCCAGCCTGACCGCCGCCCTAGTGGGTCTGTTCCTCGTCTATCTGTTTGTGGAAACCGCGATTGTTTCCTCTATTCCGCTGTTCACAGAAATTTTACCCAGCGCCCGCGCCGTCATGATGAGCGCCAGCGTTGCCGGACATTCCATTGCACGCTTCACAGGTGGGTTGATGGGGATACAAATTTACAACTGGGGTAATTTTGATGCCATCGGTGCGGTCGCAGCAGCCCTTTGCCTGACGGCCCTCATTGTCATGTGGGGTTCTATCCATGAGAATCATTCATCAAGTACAATCGGTGCCACCTGACCTGCCGAGAGTTCTCGGATTTCATCTGTGAAGGGCGGAATATTTTCCTGCGGGAGGTAGGCGTAGACGGTCACGTCCCCCGCGAATTCCTCGCCATCCAGCATCCCATCATAAACTTCCAATAAACGTTTGAAGCGCTCGTAAAGCGTGTAGGGCATCGTCACACCCACCAGTTTACGCACAACCTTTTCTTCGATGGGCAGCGCTGTAACCGCTTCTTTGGCAGCATTGGTATACGCATAAACCAGGCCGCCTGTGCCTAATTTGGTCCCACCGAAGTAGCGGGTAATGACCAGCACCACATCTCCGATCCCGGAACCGCGCAGGACAGCCAGGGCAGGCGGCCCGGATGTTCCAGAAGGTTCGCCGTCGTCACTCATCCCTTCAGTCACACTGGAACCATAACCCACCCGAAATGCGTACACATGATGAGTCGCATCCGGCATTTCGTCACGAACGGATTGAATAAAAGCGCGTGCCGTCTCGACCGTTTCCGCCCGTCCGATAGTAGAAATAAAGCGGGAGTTGGACACATGATATTCGATCCGGGCCGTTTCTCTTGGGACAGGATAGCGACTCATTCCAGCAAATTTCCTGTTGGAGCACGACGGAAGTATCGGCGATAGGCAGCCGTTTCCTCAATAGCCTGCTGAAGTTTCGGTGAGATTTTCACGCTGCCAATTGGATGAACGGCCCTGATCTGCGCTGATGAACGGGTAAGCCAATCTATTTCGACAAAGTCGGCAAGGTTTTCCAGCGCCAGGCGTATCGTTTCTTCAGGCTGCGCCAAGCGTTCGGCAATCTGCCGGATGTCGATACGACCCTCCATCTTTTCAAGGGCAGCCTTCAGCAGTGCCACCAGCGCTGATAGCAGTTCATCGGGGTTATTGAGGGCGGGCATTTCGGCAAATAGATAAACGCGGCTTGGCCTGACACGCTTCAGGGCTGATTGCAGTATTTTTAAATGAGATGGGGCAGTGTAAATAAGCAGGGCCTCAGCAGGGGTAAGCTCGGAAAATGGCAGGCCGGGCGAGTCGTGGCGCGGATACCCCTCCGCCCAGATAACCAACGAAGGCTCGTTTACTTTCATGGCAGGCAGATCCAGCGACTCGCGGCAGTCAATGAGCTCGATCTGAGACAGCGGTTTGACTTCCGGGGGACGAGTCTGTACCCAGTCCACAAACGTGATTTGCAGCTCGTACTGACCTTCCTGGATCACAGGTGCGATCTGATACGCCAGTTCGAATGTGCCTTCCGGCAGTGGTTGTTCACTGCTGTTCCACCACAGCACGGAGGTATTTTCGCCCCCAGACTCGCGTACTGTTAACCGCCGATGCTGGTCATCCCGTCCGATTTTAGCGCTTCGGACCAACTGCACCTCCTGTGCCAGGAACACTGGTCGGAGATTGCCGACCCCAAATGGAGCAAGTTTTTCAAGATTTCGGGCAGCATCGAGTGTGACTTCAGAAAGGGACAGAATCCCCTCAATTTCTATCTCGCGCGGCGAGATCTGCTGGCTGGACAGGGCATTCGAAAAGCGGCGCCGGAAGGCAGGGATGTTTTCGACCAGAATGGACATACCCGCCGCCTGTTCATGCCCGCCGAAGGTAATCAGCAGGTCAGAAACAGCATCCAGCGCTGACAGCACATTAAAACCGCCAAACGCACGTACTGAACCGGAGGCAGTTTCGTTAGCCCCAGAAACAAGCAGCACCACCGGACGTTCATATTCTTCAGCGAGCTGATTCGCCGCCGCGCTGATAACCCCGGCCTCCCAGTGCGGATTTTCCAACACCAGCGCTGACCAGTTGAGCAGTGTTGTGTCCTTTTGAATCTGTTCCTGTACCGCCTGACGGATCTGGCGCGTGAGCAGCCGCCGTTTCTGATTTAAGGCGTCCGCCTGAGCTGCCAGTATTCTCGCTTCGCCAGCATTTCGCGTGGTTAGCAGTTTGAACCCATTATCGGCATGGCTCAATCGCCCAAACGAATTAAGCCGAGGTACAAAATCAAAACCGATTTCGTTTTCTGTAACATAAGATAACGGGTGATCAGAGATTTCCGCCAGCGCGATCAGGGCAGGGCGATTGGAAACTCGCAGCGCTTTCAGACTTTGCTGCACTAAATAGCGTGTATCGGCCAGCAAAGGGACGACATCCGCCACCATCCCCAGCGCGATCAGATCCGAAAAGAGATTGAGTTCACGGGATTTCCCCAGCTTTTCGTAGACATGCTGCACCAGCAAAAACGCGACACCCACACCGGAAAGGTGCTCAAGGGGATGAGGCGTTAGCAAACGTTTTGGATTGACCAGCGCATGAACCGGCGGCAGGGAAGGCGGCAGTTGGTGATGGTCTGTGACGAGAAAGTCAATGTGGCTGTCTCGTACAAAATTGGCAGCAGCGTGGGCGGATGTGCCTGTATCACAGGACAGAAGGACGGCTGGTTTTACCGACTGGCAAATCTCTCGCAGCGTCTCTACATGAATCCCATGCCTTTCGGGGATATGATAATACACCTCCATCCCGGCAGCGTTTAACGCTTCGAAGACCACTGCCGTCGCAGTCAGCCCGTCGGTGTCAATATCTCCCCAGAGCAAAATGCGCTCATTCTTACGGTAGGCATCCACGATTCTTTCGGCAGCATGTTCCAGATCCGGCAGTGATTCTGGCAGCGCAGGATGATAATAATCAGGACTCAGGAACGACCGGGCCGATGCTTCCGTAGAATAGCCGCGCCGCGCCAGAATAGCGGCGGTCAGATCGAGAAGCCCAAACTCGTTAACAACAGAGGCTAATTTCGAGGGATACTGCCAGGCGCTTTGCAGAATTTTCCACTTATGTTGCACCTTTTAGCCATTCCTGTAAATATAATGTGGGATTTGCCAGATGATTAATGATACCCCGATCCCAGTAACGCCCCATGTTCCATGTGATGATGAGTTCTTTCCGCGCTCTGGTGATTGCAACATAGAGAAGGCGCAGCCGCTCTTCGGCATACTCCTCACGCAGCACCTGCGAAGCCCGACCTTCAGGCAGTTTATTTTCCGAGAACGCCATGCTTAATACTTCCGCCTCCAGATTCAAGTGATCACGGACAAACCAGCGTTCACCCACATAGGTATCTTCGGGCTGCAAGGATGGAAAGCCATAATTGTTAACCGCCATCAAATATACCCTGTCCCATTCCAGCCCTTTCGCGGCGTGCATGGTGGCAACGGTCACAACGCCGGGCGTCGGCTCAAATCCTTCAGTCGCGTCGTCAAAGCCGATAAATTTACGCTGATTTTCGGTAATCGACCGCAGTTCTTCGGCAAAATCCTTCAACCGCCAGCCCGGATTATTTGCCGCCATCGATCTCAGCAGCACCGCAATTTTGTAGGACAGTGCAATGTCCGGTGGGCGCGTGAAAATATCCTGTGAAACTGTTAAGATAAGCTGATCGATAGGCAGTGCAAGCGCTTCCAACCACCGCCTCACATAGCCAATGAACTCGCTGATATTCTGGACAATGGCGGGTTCGCCGGGCAGAGACAGCGCGTCGGCAAGATCAAATTCCTCGGCGGGCCAGATCAGGTTTTCCAGGTACCGCTGGCGGGAAATCACCTGAACGGGGACTGCCAGGTCAAATTCAGCATCCGGCCCCATCGTCAGCGGCCACCAGACCTCCCGATACAGCCGGGCCAGCACCCCCGCATCATTAGGCGCTGCAAGATACAACAGCACGGATCGCAAATAGGAGGCCGCCGTCCGCGCTTCGGTCGTACTGCGAAGCAGTTCTTCATAAGGAATGCCTTCGCGCCGAAGTTCTTCTACCAGTTTGAACCCGCGATTATTCTCCGGCACCAGAACGGCAACCGTTTTATCTTTGTTGTCCGGCAGCCAGCGAGCCAGATTTCGTACCACCATTTCAATCTCTTGCTGTGGAGTCACGTTCTGGCCTGGTTGATGGTGTATGTGAATGGTCGTTTCCTGATCGAGCGGATTTGGCTGTGGATCATCTGGTTCGGCGGGCAAAATGTCCTGTTCGTAAAAGGCATCACGGAGCTCAAGTGAGGGATGATTATTCACTGCCCAGCGAACCAGCTCATTTGCCATGTTGATGATAGGCTGCCCGGAACGCCCGGAATTAGGCAGTGGACGGCTCAACACATGTTTGTCTTCCAGAAAGCGTACCAGGTAATGTGGGCTGGCCGTCGTAAACGTGGTATTAATGGCCTGATTCGGGTCACCCACACGCACCCAGTTTTGGCTTCCGGTCAGCAGGCGCAGCATATCTTCCTGTAAGCGGCTGCTGTCCTGGGCTTCGTCTTCCAGAATATAAGGCCAGCGCTCCTGCAACCGCGCCAGATACTGCGGATCGAGCTGGAGACCTTCGATTGCCAGTCGGACTAAATCATCAAAATCGACCGCACCGCGAAATGCCAGACTGCGTTGATAATCGATATAGACATCAATTGCAAAACGAACCAGATTGTATTCCGGCCCTGCGTCTTCAAACTTTTCCTGCAAATCAATGGGTTGAAGCAGATGATCCTTCGCGTGTTTGATGAACCGCTCACAGATTTGGACAAGATATTCGGGAAAATCACGCCGCTCAACACGCTGACGCTGAGCGGGCTGTAGCGTATTCGAGAGATAGTCATCCATCAGCGAGGACCACGCGGGTAAGTGCGAATGCACAATGTCCCGTACAATCGCAGCCGCGATCCGTTCATCGACAATCTGGAAATCCTCCGCCAGCCCGACGAGGCCGGGGCGTTCACGGACAATATCATGCGCCAGCCCGTGCAGGGTGCGTACCCGGTAGCCTACGTAGGGCAGCAGTCGCCGTTCGCGCTGGAGAATCTCGGCAATTTTGCTCTTAAAACTGTTCACCGCAGCGTTGGCAAAGGTCACAATCAGGACTTCGCGTTCATAAGGCACATATTCCCGCGCCAGCTCCTGCACCAGCCGCGCCGCCAGATATGACAGCGTAAAGGTTTTTCCACTGCCCGGTACAGCGGAAATACCCATCAGTCCGCCGCTGTATTCTTCAATGATCCTGCGCTGCGCTTCACGAAATCGAATCGGCGGCATTTCCATAAGCCTGCAAAATATGATTGAAGATTTTCAACAGGGGCCCACGCTGCTCAAATCCCTGTTCACCCAGATCGGCAAATCCCAGATAGACATGCTTGCGGCAGCGCCGCACCAACCCCAGAATTAGTTTTCGCAAGCGTTCCTGCTGAGCGGCGGCTTCCATTTCGTCCGTCCACATCGTTGCTTTGGGGTAGGCACGATGGAGAACATAGGGATGAGTCAATGGCTGGTCAAGGCGTTCCGCCCAGGCGCCACTGCCAATATCCAGCCAGAACTGGTAATCCACAAAGCGATTTCGCATCAGGAATGTATAAGCTGGCGCCACAAATACCGCATCTTTGAAGTATTCATCCTGCCAACTCGCAAAATGCAGCGCCGCCAGCACACCGTCACCCACTAACTGTGCATAACGATGTGCTACATCTGTCCAGTTATTGACATCGGTTTCGGGATTATCAGGATTCACAACCGCCCTGAAATTACGTGCCGACTCAATGAGTTCTGAGACAATACGCCCTGCTTCCAGATTCACATGAAAGCGATACCCCGGTTGAGCTGCAAAGTCAAACATACTTTGCATAAAGTAGTCCGGCGGAATCTCGCTGGCATTCTGGCGAAATTCGATCAATCGCTGCCGCAGTTTTTCGTAACGCTCGCCAACCCGATACGTGATACGCTGCTGCATCGTCTGGGTAATAGCATCAAAGCTGCCGAGTTCATCCTGATTCGGGCGGTAGGCAATCTGCACCAACAGTTCAGCGCGAATGGGGTCCAGACCGTCAATCAGTTGGACAAATGCGTGGGCCACATCGGTTTTATTGGGTTTCACCGGCGTCCCCGGATAAGCGAGGGCAATCAGCGCCAGCATCGCCCGCGCCACCGGTTCATCGCGAATCGCACGGGAAGGGCGATGTGATACAAAAGGGATACCAGCCGCTTGCAGCCGATCAAAAATCGTAAAACGCAGAGAATCACCCAGGAAAGGCGCCAGTATCACAATTTCATGTGGTGAAACACCCTGTCCAACAAGTTCCACCACCTTATTCACTGCCCGGTCAATCATTTCCGGATAGAACGAGGAAAACGCGATCTCAAAGCTCTCTTCGAGGTGAGGCAGTTCAGGGACTTGCGGTGTCTCACCAAAAGCATTTCCCAGTGCAGTTCCCAATTCTGTGGTTGCGGGATTATGACTGACCAGTTTGTCCAGCATATCCACCTGATCGCAGCGCTGCTTAAACTGGTAGGCCAACTCGGGAGAGGCACCGAGAAAAATGCGGTAACCAGCATCCGTATCATAGACCAGACACGCATCATCCAGGGAAGGCCACAGCCAATCCACAAAATCCAGCATCACGGGAAAATCTTCTTCGAGGTTGTCCGCAATGAGATAGCGGTAAGTTTCGCGGAGATTCCCAGCGTAAATTTCATCCTTCAAGAGGATGTTCATGTAGAATTCAACCTGCAAGGAAAAATCCAGGAGAAGATTTTCTCGGCAGTACGCCTGGAACTTTCCTGCGATGTCTATGGCTGCACGGTAGACACGCGGGCGGGTGGAATGCCCGACCCAGGCAGCCGTCAGCCGCTCAACAACTTCATCGAGAGGAAAGGCATTAATCGCGGCTTTGGATAAGTTGTCCAGCGTTTGGGCCACGATCCGCGACCGCTCAACACTGACGCCATCAAAATAGCCCGCCTGTAAGGACGGCTCCACAAACTGGGCCATATAATACTGGGCAGTCTCAATCGTCAGGAAAACGGGTTCACGGCCATCCCAATTCGGTACGATGTGACTGGCGACCCGCCCCCAATACTGGCTTAAAGCCTGCCGTGCCAGCCCTCCAAGGGTTGCAATCTGTACGCTGGCTGCATTGGATACCTCCGAGTCATTGAGGGCTTTAAAATATGGAATCCCCAGTGTCCGCTGGGGAACAAGGATCAGAATCTGATTCGCTGGAACGCCCGCCCTCAGCCAGTCCATCACCTGGGTGATCGCCAGGGAGGTTTTGCCTGCACCAGCGGGCCCTTCAATAAAACGTGCCATGTCTATTCTGCAACCGAACTTTTCAGCGTTGTTATCACGGCAATAATCAGTTCGGCATCCAGGATGCCATCCTGTGAATATCCGTGATAGTGATGTGGATTTTCACCGTCAATGTGGACATACCAGGACAGGCCTGCAAACTCAAGGCGCCGGATGTCAGTCAGCCTGTGGGAGCGGTCACGACGCTGCCCCAATAAATGGATTTTGCTATCGGTCACGTAAAACTTGCCCGTATCTAAGATGTTCGCATCTTTGTTTCGGGAGAGCAACCCGGTCTGTCGCGTTTCGCAGTAGCTAATCGACGGGATTTCCAGATAGACCCATTCAATCGGACTCATCAGCGGCGGCGGCGGCATGAGACGGGTCGGCTTTAGCCAGCTTAAATCACCACTGCGTGTCTGATCAAGGCGCTTTCGATGGATATAGACCTGGGTGCTGATTTCAAGCGCCTGCTCGGATTCCAACCATTCATGGCCGAAGACCTGCGCGGCAAAACTATATTGAGAGGGAATTTTACGATATTTGATTCGCCAGTATTCCGGTCGGTCTTCCGTCCAGTCCAGAAGCGCGGTTGACTGACAGTGTGAACACTCTAGCAGAGGAAATTCACTGCCAAAACCCAGAATACGCCGCCCCTCTAAAAGTGAGGTCGTTCCTTCAGAATGGCAAACAAGGCAACCGACAAGGGGCGGCAGTAATTGTTCAGTCATGTGTGTTTTGACGGCAAAAACCCCATGCGCTCTCTGGCATCCGCCAGCGTTTTGTCTGCAACCAGAGCTGCTTTTTCCGCGCCCTGCGCCAGTACCTGGTCAATATATCCCTGGTCACCTGTCAGTTCATGGTAGCGCTGTTGGAGTGGTTTCAAGGATTCAACGACCGTTTCACCCACCTGAGTCTTCAGGGCTCCGTAGCCTTTACCTTCAAATTCGGCTTCAATGTCGGCTTTGCTTTTGCTGGTAAACGCCTGGTAAATGGTCAGGAGGTTGTTCACTCCTGCACGTTCGGGATCATCCGAAAACCTGATTTCCCCAAAAGAGTCGGTCACCGCCCGCTTAAATTTCTTCATAATGACATCGGGTGTGTCCAGCAGGTAAACCGCATGGAGCTGCGAATCGGTGCTTTTGCTCATCTTGGCGCCGGGCGTATCTAATCCCATGATTTTTGCACCCTGGGGCGGGTTCATGACTTCAGGCAGTGTGAAGGTCTCCCCAAACGTGTTATTAAACCGGATTGCAATATCACGGGTTAACTCGATATGCTGGCGCTGATCTTCGCCAACCGGGACAAACTCCGCCTGGTAAAGCAAAATGTCTGCCGCTTGCAGCACCGGATAATTCAAAAGTCCGGCAAAAATAGCATCATCCGCGCCATATTTGGCGGATTTATCCTTGAACTGTGTCATTCGATACAGCCAACCAAGGGACGTAATACAATTTAAGAGCCAGGCCAGTTCGGTATGTGCTCTGACGTGCGACTGCACGAACACTGTTGCATGTTCCAGTTCCAACCCGGCTGCCAGATACAGCGCGGCAACCTCACGGGTTTTGGCGCAAAGCTCCGCAGGATCGTGAGGAACCGTAATGGCGTGCAGGTCAACCACGCAGTAAAACGCATCAAACTCTTTCTGGTGATCCACCCACTGTTTGAGCGCTCCGAGATAATTGCCAATATGCAAATCTCCGGACGGCTGGATACCGGAAAGAACACGGCTCTTCTTATTTGTCATAATTCCCCTTAACGTTGCATGAGTCGACTCATTGTACCATTGGCATCCAGTCGGTGACAACGGCTATAATAGCGGTGGTTACTGACGCAAAAGGGAGTTTTCCACATGGCATTATCATACCTGCAAGCACGGCGTGGATATATGACCTGGTACGAATTATTCATGTCCCCCCTGGTCAAAGAAGACAGCGGAACTCTGATTGAGATGGTTGAACGCCGTGCTGAGGGATTTAACTTCGCGTCAGAAGAACTGACCGCGGCCACCAAGTCTTATCTTCAGGCTGAGCGTCATGAGGAACGGATCGCCGCAGTAGATAGTTTGCTGCACCAGATTGAAGGTGATTTGGAGGTTGCAAATATTCTATGGACAATCCTGGTCGCACTGGAAAATGAGCCCGAAGCTGAATTTGACACGCTGCTGCCCCCCCTCATTAAGAGCCCGCGTCTGGACAGCACTTATAACCGCACCCGAAGCCAGCTTCCTGCACGCCTCGAACAAACTGCCCGTTATTATCAGGGAGCAGTCTATCAACTTTCTCTGCCACGTCCCGGTAACCTTGAAGCTGCCATTGACGATCTGGTGTACGAGATTGAGGATACGATTTCTGTCATTAACGAATGCACTGAACGGGTTTCTCTGCGGCTTATAAAGTATCTTATGTTTCATGGTAAAGCGAATTGGCGAGCTGTGCAAGAAGGGGTTGAACTGCTGCGAGGTACACAAAAGGCTGGGGATATTGGATGGGGTTTTGAAGACAAAGTTCGGCCTGAGTTCGGTCTTCTGGCTGGGGCACTGCGAACACTGCTCGTTAATATTGTTGAAAAAGTGCTGGTCATTGTTGAGAAAAACGACCTCATTCGCTATGTCATTGCCGATTGGCTGAGTGATATCAAAGACGCTCACACCGAGGATGCCGCCCAGGTGGTTCGCAACCATATAAACCAGCTTTACCAGACCGAAACCTTCCGCACGAAAGAGCTGCCAATCTGGTTGCGCGACGCCACGAACGTTGAGCAAGTACAGGAATGTGCCGACCATATTATGAAACTGGGCGATAACTATGAACGGTTGACACTGCAAATTAAACGGCTTGGCATCCTGATTAACGCAAACTCCTTTTTCCGTCATCCCCTCTTGCAAAGCGCTGGCTTCGCAGTCCAAGTTGGGTTAATTGGCACCCTGGTTTTCGCTGGATACGACCATCTGGATGAAGGGAGTCGCGCCCTGAACATCACACAGGGTATCCGTGAATATTTGATCGGGCATCTGCCAGTGTCATCAGCGACACTCCAACTGGCAGAACATATCAAAATGAATGCGATTCGGGTTTAAGTGTTAAAAAACGCATCCTCATCATCAGCGATCATCTCCGCAATCCGGTAGGTTGCCGTATTTTCTTTCATGGGTGCGAGGTAGCGGTGAGTCGTTTCAATACTGCTGTGACCAAGCATCCGCTGAATTTCGCGGTCGGTTGCCCCTGCTTCCAGCGCGATAGCGGCAGCGGTGCGGCGTAAATCATGTGGCGCAAGATCACCAACCATGTTCGTTTGCTCCCACACATCCGTGACAATACGCCAGACCGCGTTGCCAGTAATGCCCTGATGCGAAATTTTTCCCGAACGGAAGACCCGTCGCAGTAAAAAACCACTGGGCAAAACATTCGCGCCGTCACTGATGACCCGCGCCCAGGGTTGCAGCGCCACAATGGTTTCTGCCGGGACATCGACGGCTCGCCATTTGTTTCGCTTTCCATGGATCCTCATCACCCATTTGGCACCACGACGGGAGAGATTCTCCCATTTTAATTTAGCAACTTCGTCACGACGCAACCCCAGCGTGACCATCAGCCAGATCAGAGATACATCGCGTGCGCCCTTCGGCGCATTGCGGTTGTTACGGGCTGTTCTGATCAGGAGTTTGACTTCATCAGGCGAAAGCCATCGTGCCCCTGTATTCTCGCCCGCTGATTCGCCATATGCGGCTGTCGCTGCGTGGTCGGGCAGCGCAACCAGCTTCAGATCATGCCAGAAGGCCGACGGCGCTTGTTTGGCGAGTACAAGCGTGCGTGCCATAAAAATAATAGCAGCCCGTGCCTGACCCAGCCCGCTTTTGCTATGTCCCTCCGAGGCATATTGTCCCAGCCAGACTTCAACGGTAGCCGGGGTTACGGTTTCGATAAAGGGCCGGATTGGGATAGCTTCAACGTTTTGAATCTGTACGCCGACCGCCTCTGCAAAAAATAACCTGAGCCAGTCGATATATTTGCGCTGTGTTTCTGGCGATTTTCCTGCAAGAGCAGCTTTCAGATTAAAAGATGCGCCATCATACGGGATCAGGGGCAAAGCGGCAGGGGTTGGAAGTTGCGTCATGGGTTGTCCTCATTGGAATACATATCATTTGTTGGTAATCTCAATTACCGTGCGTAACTGAATCGCCAAGAAATGCCCCCTGAGGGATTCGAACCCCCGACCTTTGGTTCCGAAGACCACTGCTCTATCCACTGAGCTAAGAGGGCATTACGCATAAGCATAACACGAACCTGCGATTCCCTCAACTGGGTTTTCCTGTATAATCTTCTAGCGATTGGCAAGGAATATTATGGAACAAGATACCCTCGAAAGAATGCTCAGAGTCAGCCGCGAGATGGCTGAAATTCGGGTGCTTGACCCCCTCCTGGAATATACCCTCCGCGAGGCAATAGATTTTGTTGATGCCGAGCGTGGTTACATCATTTTGTTAGAGGATGACGGCAGCTTCAACTTCCGTATGAAAGTAAGCCATGACGGCACAGACATCGAGAGTCCAGAAGATCAGGTCAGCACTTCGATCATCAGCAAAGCCTTGTTTGATCGAGAAGCGGTTTTGACGCATGATGCGGTTAATGACCCTAAATTTGGAACTGCCTCCAGCGTGAAAGACCTCCATCTACGTTCGGTGTTGTGCGTTCCGATGATTTCACAAGGAGAAGTTCTCGGTGCAATTTTTCTGGAAAACCGCTCGTTTACAGGGCTGTTCAATCAGGATGATCTGACACTGCTGACTTTGTTTGGCAATCAGGCGGCGGTGAATGTTGCCAACGCCCGATTAAATGATGCCCTGGAAATGCGTGTTCAGGAACGTACTCGTGAATTGGAGGAAGCTCAGGTTCAGGTTGAGCGTGGATGGCGGGAAGCCATCGAACTCAATCGTTTGCAAGCTATCCTGATGGGTAACATCGCGCACGACCTTCGCAGCCCGCTCTCCGTTGCAGTCAGCGCGATCACGTTTATTCTGGAAGGTGCTTTTGGGTCTGTTACCCCGGAACAAGATGAATGGCTGAATAACGCCCTCAAGGCGATTAACATCGTCGTCCGGCTGACCAATGATATTTTCGATATGGTCAAGCTTGAGCAGGGGCAAATTACAATAGAGAAAAAACCAGTTAATCTTTACCCCTTCCTGCATGAAATTTATGAGCTGGGGCACGGTCTGTCATGGGTGCCTGGTGTCAGTTTCCAACTGGAAATTCCTGATGAGCTGCCCATTATCAAGATAGATGAAACCCGGATTCATCAGGTGTTGTTCAACCTGCTGTCAAATTCGCTCAAATATACATTGGAAGGCAGCGTGACTCTGTTTGCCCGGTGGAATCCGGGTGATCCTGAAGTGCTTATCGGAGTGCGGGATACAGGTGAAGGTATTCCTGAAGAGATGCTGGAACGAATCTTTGAGCGTTTTCAGCAGATAGAGGGCAACCCGGTTCGGCAGCGTCAGGGTGCAGGACTGGGATTGGCGATTTGTCGTGAGCTGATCACAATGCATGAAGGTAAAATCTGGGCGGAAAGTGCACCTGGCCAGGGGACGACGCTCCAATTCAGCCTGCCCGTGGGCACCGAATAACAGCAGGACTTCATGCGCGTTTATTATACAGACCAGTTTGCGCTGCCACTCCCTGAGGGACACCGTTTTCCCATGAGCAAATATACACTGCTGCGCCAGAGAGTTGCGGCTTCAGGACTGGTCCCCCATCAGAAAATCCTCATTCCACCGCCGCTCCAGGACGAGGCAATCTTACGGGCCCATGATTCTGATTATCTGCGGCGAGTTCAACAGGGCAAGCTCAGCATCCACGAAATTCGTAAAATCGGCTTTCCCTGGTCGCCAGAGATGGTCGAGCGTTCTTTTCGATCATCAAGCGCAACATTAGAATCCTGTCGAGCAGCACTTCAAGAGGGGGTTGCTGTGAATCTGGCAGGCGGAACCCACCACGCATTTCGGGATCATGGAGGCGGGTACTGTGTTTTTAACGACAGTGCGATTGCTGCCCTGAATATCATCGCCGAGGGTCATGTTAAAAGGGTCGTCATTATCGATTGTGATGTGCATCAGGGCGATGGAACTGCCGCCATTCTCGTTGACAACCCAGATATTTACACGTTCTCTATTCATGCAGAGAAAAATTACCCGTTTCACAAGCAGAAAAGCAATCTGGATATCGGTTTAGACGACGGCACAACGGACGCAGTATATCTTGCCCGTCTTGCCGAAGGGCTGGACTATGCGCTTGAGGAATCGCAAGCCGAACTTGCCATCTACCTGGCTGGCGCAGACCCCTATGAACATGACAAACTGGGTCGGCTGTCCCTCACCAAAGCAGGACTGCGCCAGCGGGACGAAATGGTATTAGAAAACTGCCGGACGGCGGGCATTCCGGTTGCTATCACAATGGCAGGCGGTTATGCCAAAAATGTCGAAGATATTGTAGATATTCATTTTCAGACGGTTGCTACTGCGGCACAAATCTTTAATCTTTAATGAGGATACCCATCATGGACAAACTTAGAGTCGAAGGCGCACACTTTGTTGACTCGTTAGGACGTGAAGTCCTGTTACGGGGCGTTAACCTGAGTGGCAGTTCTAAAATGCCGATCACAGAACCAACTCATCTTCCGGCGGATTTTTCAAATCATCGGCAGGTATCATTTACAGGCCGCCCATTCCCGCTTGAGGAGGCCGATGAGCATTATCAACGGCTGCGCCACTGGGGATTTAATGTTTTGCGTTTTATCATTACCTGGGAGGCCATTGAACATGAGGCCCCCGGACAATATGACACTGCCTATCTGGACTACCTGACCGAGGTAATTACGCTGGCGGAGAAATATGGATTTTACGTGTTCATTGACCCTCATCAGGATGTATGGAGCCGGATGACAGGTGGTGATGGTGCTCCCGGCTGGACGCTGGAAGCGGCGGGTTTTGATATTTCAAAACTGGATGCCAGCGAAGCCGCAATCACGATGCAGCGCCGCTATCCCGATTATCCCGTAATGATATGGACGAACAATTATCTCCGTCTGGCCTGCAACACCCTGTTTACCCTATTCTTCGCGGGAAATCAGTTGGCACCGGGTGTGACTATCAATGGCACGCCCCTTCAGGATTTTTTGCAGAACAGCTTTATTAATGCAGTCGCCCAGGTCGCCCAGCGAATAAAAGACATGCCGCATGTGCTTGGCTACGGCTCAATGAATGAACCTGGCAAAGGTTATATCGGGTTAGCCTCTTTGAATGACGCGGAAGCGATTTTCCAGCAAATGATATGGATCACCCCGGCTGATAGTATTTTGCTGGGTGCTGGCTTTCCAAGAAAAGTCCCCAGAATCGAAATGCGAAATTTCAAGCCAGTCATGTTAGACGAAAGTGTCATCCTTAATCCAGACGGGATTTCGGCATGGAAGCAGGAGGATTTGTGGCATCAGCTTGGGGTCTGGGATTTTAATGCCAACGGCCAGCCCGAAATTAAAAAACCGGATTACTTTGCGGGAGTCGATTTTTTAACTGATGGGTTGATGCCATTCGTGAAAAAATTCGCTCAATCGATCCGGCGTATTCATCCAGATTCTATTCTCTTTCTGGAAAGCACCCCCACTGAAGCCCATCGTTTCACCGTGGATACCCGTGAATTGGGCTCATGCGTTAACGCCAGCCATCGCTACGATGAGCTGATGCTGTTCACCAAAACCTTCACAGGCGAAGCTGCCCTGGATGTCACCACACAGCAAATGATTCATGGACGGCCTAATGTCGCTCAACTGTATCGGGATAAATTCGCCGAACTGAACACGCTTTCCCAAACCGTCATGGGCGGGATACCGACGCTGATTGGCGAATTCGGCATCATGTTTGATATGAACGGAAGAAAAGCCTATCAGGATGGTGATTTCTCAATGCAGGAGCTTGCTCTGAGTATGCACTATGATGCCCTGGACTCAAATCTGATACACTCGACCCAGTGGAATTACACCCCCGATAACAACAATCAATGGGGCGACACCTGGAACCTGGAAGATTTGAGTATCTTCAGTCGTGACCAGCAAAATGACCCGGAAGATATTCACAGCGGGGGGCGGGCAGTCCGGGGGTTTTGCCGTCCCTACGTGCAGCGGGCCGCAGGCAAGATCCGAAAAATTCGCTTTGACTGGGCTCATGTCAGCTTCGAGACAGAGATCGAAATGAGTGCCAGCGCACCAACGCTTATCTATGTCCCAGACATCTGGTACGGAGATAGCTGCCACATCGAGGTTTCAAGCGGCACTTATTCTTTTGGCGCAGCGCAGCAGCTTGTCTGGGAAAACGCTGAACAAGGACTTCAGACGATAAGGATCACAAAGGCACGTTAGCAGATGCGGAACTACGACAGCAAAATTGCCAGCAAACTCAGCCTGCGCCCGACCCAGGTTGCCGCAACCATTCGTTTGCTTGATGAAGGAAACACCATCCCTTTTATCGCTCGCTACCGCAAGGAATTAACCGACGGGTTAGACGAAGAGCAGCTTCGCCAGCTTCATGACCTGCTGGATAGTCTGCGAAAGGTCGATGACCGCCGGGACACCATCATCCATTCCATCGAAGCGCAGGGCAAAATGACTCCCGACCTGCTGAGAAAAATTGAGGCGGCAGAAACCCTCACCGAACTGGAAGACATTTACCAGCCCCATAAGCCAAAACGTCGCACCCGCGCCAGCATTGCCCGCGAACGTGGGCTCGAACCTCTGGCAAATCTGATCCTGGAACAACCCCGCACCAGCCAACCTGCTCATCAGTTTGCTCAACCCTATGTGAATGAGGATGTACCAGACATTGAATCTGCTTTTGCCGGAGCACAGGACATCATTGCTGAAGTCATCAGCGATCACGACGAGATTCGAGGGACGGTACGTAGCAAAGCTCTCAGCTTCGGGCGCATACTGACGCAGAAAATCGAAGGCGCCGATGATGAAAAAGGGGTTTATCATCTCTACTACGCCTTCGACTACCGAATCAATTCTCTTAAGCCACATCAGATCCTGGCCCTTAATCGCGGCGAGGCGGAAAAGATTCTGCACGTCAAAATGGATCTCTCCGAACGGGATTGGCGCGATGTGATTCTCAGGTTTTTCCGCCCTGATTCTCGTTCGCCGCTGAGTCCTTATCTTGAGGCAGCTATTGAAGACGGCGCAAAACGTCTGCTGCTGCCGGCAATTGAACGGGATGTTCGCAGTGTCCTGACCGAACAGGCGTCGGAGCACGCGATTCAGGTGTTTGCGTCCAACCTGCAAAACCTGTTAAATCAACCACCTCTGGTCGGGCATACGGTGATGGGAATTGACCCCGGATTTCGCACCGGTTGTAAGGTTGCCATTGTAGATCCAATGGGAAAAGTGCTGGAAACCACCACCATTTATCCTCATCCACCGCAAAAACAATGGAACGAAGCGCTCAGAATCCTGCATCTCCTTATTGACCGCTTTAACGTGACCCTTCTCACCATTGGGAATGGAACAGCGTCACGGGAGACTGAGCAACTGGCTGCGGAACTGACCCGCAGCCGTAATGGGACACATTATTTGATTGTTAATGAAGCCGGTGCCAGTGTCTACAGCGCCAGTGAACTAGCACGGCGGGAACTGCCCGATCTGGATGTATCCTTACGGGGGGCAGTATCCATTGCACGCCGCGCACAGGATCCACTTGCGGAACTGGTCAAAATTGACCCGAAGTCAATTGGCGTTGGTATGTATCAGCATGACGTGAATCAGACCCGCCTGACCGCTGCCCTGGATGCAGTGGTGGAAACAGTCGTAAACCGGGTGGGAGTGGATGTGAATACTGCTTCTCCGGCGCTGCTGACCTATGTAGCGGGGATAGGCCCTAAACTGGCGCAGAATATCGTGACTTACCGGGATGAAAATGGCGCGTTTCTCAACCGGAAAGCCCTCAAAAAAGTACCTGGGCTGGGGCTCAAGGCGTTTGAGCAGTCAGCCGGATTTTTGCGAATCCGCGACGGGGACAATCCTTTGGATGTCAGCGCAATTCACCCAGAAAGCTACGACATTGCAAAAGCGGTTCTCAGCAAGGCAGGGTTAAAAGCCAATACCCCCGTTGAAACGAGAACCACAGCGCTGGCAAAACTGAGAGAACAGCAGTCAATTGAAAAACTTGCACAGGAATTGAATGTCGGCGTGCCGACGTTGATCGACATTTTTGAACAACTGGTACGCCCAGGACGCGATCCGCGTGAGGAGCTGCCGCCTCCAGTTCTCCGCAGCGATGTCCTCTCCATGGAGGACTTACGGGAAGGAATGATCCTGCGTGGAACGGTGCGAAATGTGGTTGATTTTGGCGCGTTTATCGATATTGGAGTCAAACAAGACGGCCTGCTGCACCGCAGCCAGATTCCGCGTGGTATATCCCCCGCTGTTGGAGACATAATCGACGTGGAAGTTCTGCAAGTGGAAATCCAGCGCGGACGGATCAGTCTTGGCTGGGCCGAATAGATTGATTTATCCGCCAAAGTGAGCCGCAATTTTCCGATACGCTTCGTTAATACTTTGCATCAATTCGGTGGCGTGCCGGGATTTGTTCAGGTCAGGATGGTACAAGCGTGCAAGCTCACGATATTTCTTTTTGATGTCGTCAAAATTGGCGGTGATGTCAACATCGAGAATACGGTAATACGGCAGCAGCACGGCGTTGTAGGTTTGCATAGGCTCTGGCTCAGGGTTGGGTGCCTCATGCTGAAAAGCTTGTTCCTGAAAATCAGCGATTTTCCATGCGCCAGTCAGCGGGATTTGATTGAGATTGACTGTTGAGCAGGACAGATTAAGATTCTTAATTGCGGGGCCATAGCGCACAATACGTTCCGGGGATTTTCTCTGGCGTTCAAAATTCACAGGATAAATGAATGTATCCGGGCCATCCACTTCATACGTATAGATTCGATTGCTAAAAATCGTATGGAGGGAATCAATCCATTCCGGCGGCTCATAAGTATCACCATGTTCGGGGATTAACCAGTGGCACAGCAGCAAAGGGAGCGTATGGGCATTCATCCGATTGTCTACCGCAAAAATATCAAACAGTTCCGGCATCGGCAGATGACGCCCGTAGAGATGGATATTGACTGATTCCCCATTCGTCAGATCTACAAACACACAGTCTTCATCTTCGAATCGAATATCCTTAACAATACGGGCTTTTTCCAGTTGGTTCACCACAAAAATACGGGCAGTATGTGTATCCAGCCGCATATAGACCTCATGAGGCGGCGCGACCGCCACTTCTGCCAAAGAATTTTCACATTATCACAAAATCAGGACTTATATTACGATTATAAAGGAAACGAGTCACATTAGCATGGGGTTTAAAATATTTTAATGTGGCTGCTTTGAAGGAACATCCCCGATTGGATAGACTCGTTTTCATGACGGGAGATGCCAGGGTTGGATATTAAAAGTGGTGTCGAGTTTCAAAATTACCTTTTGCAGGCCAAGCTGGGCGATGGAGCTTCTGGGGAAGTCTGGAAAGCGCGTGATCTGCGGAAGCCACGCAGCGTAGCAGTTAAAATCATGCGGGACTATCTCGCTCAGAGCCAAAACCCCATTCATCGGGAGCGTTTTAAACGTGAGATCGCCGCCATGAAGCTGCTTGGCGAACATCCCAACATCCCGGCATTTTATGAAGGAGACGGCAACGTTAAGCTGCCTTTTTTTGTGATGCAGTTCATCGGCGGCGAAGGGATGGATACTATCCTGGACACAGGCGCAATCAGAAATATTCCTGCGGTCAAACGAATGGACATCATCAGCCAGATCGCTGATGCGTTAAGCTATGCCCACAGTGCGGGTTATATTCATCGTGACATCAAACCTGGCAATATCAAAATCATTGGCGACGATACTGCTTTTTTAATGGACTTTAGTGTCGCCTTTGAAGAAGAAAACATGGCGGAAACTCAGCTTGGCATTGGAACTCCCCTGTACATGCCGCCGGAAGTCTTTCCCAGCCGCGCCGGGGATATTTTCAGTCTGGCGCTGGTCACTTATGAAATTCTCTACGGTATCCATGCCATCTTTCGTCCAACAGATCGCATCACAACCGCAGCCGAAGCCAAAGTGCTGATGGACGAGCGTCTACGTAACAAAACCTGGAATCACCCGACTCATTCCTCAATGCTGCAACCGTTAAATGTTGATCTGGAAATCGTAGATAACGTCTTTGAACGGGCGCTTGCCTACAACCCAGAGGAGCGGTATCAGAGTTCGCAGGAATTTTCCAATGAGCTTCGGCGTGCGGTTGGGCTTGCGCCTGTAGATGCGACGCCGCGCAACCCCTCTATTGATGGCGGGTATTACGACGAGATCGCCCAGGAGACGCCAATTTATTTGTCGAATAACCCACCGTTAGCATCCAGCTATCCGACTGGCCCGGCAGTCTCTACCAGTCAACCTCCTTTTGGAGGGTATCCTCTATTTGCGATTATTGCAGTGGTCGCTATTGTTGCGATTTCGGTTGTTGGAGTAGTCGCCTTGCTGCTGGATGAAAATAACGCTGAACCCGCTGACGAAGGTCTGCTGCTGGTTTCCCCGACTGTGTCTGAAACCTCAACCTCTACACCGACACCATCTCCAACAAATACTACCCCGCCCACAACCCCTGCCGTGACATCAGCAGCAACTCAGGCTGCGGGTTTGATAACTGCTACCTTTTCACCACCATCAGCGACAGCTATACTTACACCAACGGCGACTGAAACCCGGACGCCGACCACGACCAGAACTCCACTCTCCACCCCGGAGATTTTATCTACCTCCATCCCAATTAATCTGGAACAGAATCTGGTCGGGCTGTTTGATATAGCGAATAACACCGATGCCTATCAATGTTTGCAGTTTAATGCGCTGTACAGGCACCTCGTCGAATTCAAAGATGTCCCGGAATATGCCGCCTATAGTGAACAACTGGTCGGCAGAGAAAGCCCTCTCACATTTATCTACAACGCCTTTTGTTCATTGCAAATACAAGAGCCAGTTCCGCTGGTCGGCAGCGCCCTCGAAACCAGAAACGATGACTTAATCACGCTGCTCCAGACGATTTTCACCCAACTCCGTCAGTCCAATTGAAGGAATTTGTGGGCCAGGGGGTTCAGGTAGTTGGTAGATATCACGTAACTTTTCCCAAACCGGGATGGTGTCCAGAGTAAACCACCGGGAAAGACCTTCATTGACAGTAAGCGGCGGGAGTTCAGGAGTAGTGGGCAGTGTCGCTGTGTCGATTTGTTCAATCCATGCGCCCGCGCTTTCTACCGGAAGATTCTCCAGCGCCGTGACCAGCTCATCGTAATGATCCAGCTTTGTTAACGGGTACGGAACATATTCATCAATAAGCGCTGGAACCCGCTGGCCTATTTGCGGCTGAGGTACATCTGTAGCCCAATTCCAGAAACGATCCACTCGCCACGAGTCGGGCGCATACCAGGTTGGCACAGGGGCTTCAGTCTGCAAAAGGGATGTGATTTGCTGTGGCTGCCAGATACCCCCATGAAAAGGCTGATTTTGTGGGAATTGGTCGGCGAAAATCGGCACAGCATCTGCGCCCCACTGCGGCATATGGGCGTCCAGCAGACGGAAACGTCCTGCCTCATCAACAACCACACCCGGCGGGTTATAGATATGTCCAAGCCAGTTAGTGAAATCAGTATAACGAGTCTGTTGGGACAGGAAATATTGGTTAAAGGCCTGAAGGGACGCTAGCCCTGCATCCTGCCATGCCAATGAAATATCCGGCGTGTAGTTATGCAACACATCTTCTGCATAGAGAACTTCAACCTGCGACCTGGCAGCAGAGAGGGCGTTTATCCCCTCAAAAAAAGGATATTTGTCCCTCTTCAGAACAGGGAGCGCGAAACGCTGCTGCTTGTAAGCATATAAATCGCCGTTTGCATCTGGTCCCAGCAAATCACGTTGGAGGTATCGCCCGGTAGCAGGATCATAGGCTCGGCCATCCAACCGGATGTAAATCTCATTCACAGGGTCATATAACATGCTCTTGAAAAAGGGAACCTGGAACTGAAAATCAGTTGCTGCTATTTGGGGGACAGGAATACCAAAAACATTCTGGCTGCTCGAAATATCCGGGGTGATGTAATCTGTGCCAGTGAAGCTCCGACGTAAGCCTCCCAGTCCATCATACAGTACCCACTGCGGCGTTCCATCATCCATTAACAGCAGAGGAATATCGGACGCTCCGGCAAGCACAAAGCGCTCACCATTGGTTGAGACTTCGACCAATCGGTCGCCATCGTAACGATATTCAAATTTGATGGTGCGATCTTTTTCCCAGGCAACGAGCCGACCAAAGGCATCGTAAGAGAACCTACTGCTTCGGCCTTCTATCCCCTGAATTGAGGTCAATCGCCCGAAAGAATCGTAGGAAAACTGGCGACGCCCCGTCTCATTCCCCGAAGCATATCCAATTATCTCCGCGAGGTGCCCATCCGCATTGTAAACATAGACGTAACCCGTGTTTATCTCCTCTATCTGGGCTGACGGTGACCCGGAGACCAGGGATAGGGTCAGAAATACAGCAAAGACAAGCTGAGGTCGGCGCAGCTTCCAGGCAAACAGGCCGCTCAGTCCAAGCAGCAGCACCCAGCTTGCATTCATCGTTTGCTGCTCGATGCGGTTCCTGAGCTGACGGCCCTCCGAATTATAATCATACAGGCGCTGAGAACGATCCAACTCCTGAACCAACTCAGTATCCCGGTTGCCAGAACGATCATAGGTGATCGTGAACGCATATTGAACACTGTCCTGCAAACGATTCGGGTCTTCCGGGCCAGTATAAAGCCAGCGTGTGATCGCGGGTCGGTAAGCGGCATCATACCCAACAAAAATATCGTGTTCCGGTTCATCAATAGACTGGGGCAGACCGAGATAGTTCAGATCATAACTGAAGGTCAGAGTCTCAAAGTCAATGGCGCTGCGGCTGTGCACAACACGGATAACCTGCCCCAGGCGATTAAATCGGATCTGTGTCTTGAATCCGTCCCCCCAGGAAACCTCTGCCTGAATGAAATTTTCATTGAGTCGAACCTGATAATCAACAGTCAAGGTGTTGCTTCCGCCTGAAATGCTTCTTAACCGCATGGCGGCGTCAACCGTCACCTCAAGCATGTGCTCAGGATCATCCCCAATCAACAGGGTGTAAGAACGGCCATCGTCCGGTGAATAGTTATAGTTCCAGAGCGTCGTATCATTTTCAATGATACTCGACAGACGCCCCACCGGGTCAATTATATACTGGTAGCTGACCGTATCGTTAGAGGCCGATACGATGTTTCCCTGTGCGTCGTATAAAAAATTGTTTTCCCCGGCGCGGACCAGCCACGAAAAGGCATCCTCACTGCGTTCCAGTTGAACAGAGGTGTTTCCACCACGATTTCGCCAGCCAACGATATGACCTGCATTGTCATATTGATATTCGATAACAGTGTCATCAAACTCACGCAGACGAAGTGTGCCGTTCGGATTATAGGCATAGGTTTCCAGAAGGTCTCCGTTCAACCGGATCGTTTCCACCAGGCTCTGTTTGTCGTAGGTAATCTGAATCACCTGATTCCCAGGATTGGTAATTTCAATGAGGCGGTTCAGGGGATCATAGCGGTAGAAGGAGCTTGTTCCATCCGGTGTCTGATAAGTGATAAGATTACCTGCTGTATCGTATGCCAGGGTGAATGGGTTATTCTGGGCATCGACATACCGGATAGGCCGACCGGATGGATCGTAGCTGATTTGTTCTTCGGTACGGTAGCGGATCACTTCCCCTTCGCTGCTGGTGAAAATTTCTTCCCGCACGATGCCGATTAATTCGCCCCGCGCATTAACGATATAACGGTACTGCCGTCCGCTGATCTGTTCCACGCCAGGACTCATCTCGTTTACGGTCGGTTCAGCGTACCCAACATCGCGGAGGATCAAAAAGTACGGCTGGTCAACATCAGTCGCCTCCGGATAAATGTAGAGTTTTCGCGCACCGAATGGATCCGTGAGAACAAAATTGCGGGTATCTGTATAGGTATAGGTTGTAGTAAGCGGAGAATCGCTTGAGTCGTTTTCTGATTCGGTCCGTGCCGTCAGCCGGAAAAACTCATCGTAGGAAAACTGAGTGGTTCTGGCGCCATCGCTTATAGTGATGTTTTGCGGCGAATAGGTATACGTTCGACTGTAGGACTCCGGCGCAGAAATATTCAACAGCCTTCCAAGACCGTCGTAGGTAAAAGTCAGCAGGTGCTCATTCGGGTCACTGCGCTCTGTCAAACGGGAAAACTGATCATACTCAAATGCCCAACCCGAATGATCCGGGCTGCTTCTTCGCCGTCCATTGGTATATATTGCTGCCAGATTATCGCTGGTTCCATAGGTAAACGCCCAGCCAGCCGTTTCATCATAAATACTCTGAGCGGCATACGGTTGGAAACCGGTGATTCGCCCTGAGAAGTCATAACGGAGAAAGTGGGGATTGTTTTGTTCGTCTCGTATTTGCCAGAGACGCCCTATCAGGTCAAAATAATAGTTGATGGTTCGCTGCCCGCTGGTATAACGCAGCCTGCCCGTCCGCGCTTCCGTCCAATCGAATCTCTGCTCACGGCCTGAGGGATCAATAATCGTTGTCAGGCGGTTATGCTGGTCATAGATGTAGCTGATCCGGTAACCAAGAGCATCTGTAACCGAACTGACATTTCCAAACTGGTCGTAGGTGTAAACTGTGACTACATCATTAAAATCACGCTGCGTGGTCAGCAGTCCGAGATTGTTGTACACATAACGGTACTCCTGCTGGTACTGGTTGCGAATGAGCAGCACTTGATTGAGCTTGTTGTATGAATAACTGGCGAGGAAGCGGTCATTTGCCCTGATTTCGAGGAGACGAGACAGCGCATCGTAGAGGTAGGTTGTCCGTGTATCATCATGGTCAACCCATTCCCGCAAATTACCCACCCCATCGTAATAGAGAACCCATAGGGGAGTTTCGGCAGTGCTAACACTGGAAAAAACGACTTGGACTTCCAGCAAATGCCGTTCCGGTAAATCCCTGTAGGTGTAAGTAATCGTGCCGTCCGCAGATTCCACTTTGACCAAGCGGTCAAGGGCATCGTAATAGTAACCCACAGTTTGGGCGACACCCCCGGCTCCACGATTTACTCTCACCAGCCGTTCACCATTCTCCAGGGCACTATAGGTCAGGGAAACGGATTCGAGAGTCTCGGTTTCCTGCTGGCTGTTGTATAGGGTTAACCGCCCGTACTCATTGTAGCGATATTCAAGCGAAAACCGCTTATTGGGGGTGAGCAGTGACCCAGGTGGGTTATCAGAAGGCGGATTCACCCTGAAGAAAATCTGACCGGGACGGCCAGCCGCATCATAATTGGCAAACCCAATCGTCATATTGGGCAGGTTGAGCAGCGAAATGTAACGCTGGGGTTCATTGCAGGTATCGCTGCCCTGGTTGTAAAACGCTTTATAAACAACATCCTCTTCCCCGGTGCTGTTCAGATACTTAAAAGCACAGAGCTGGTTAGCCAGGTTATATTCAATGCGCGTTTGCAGTCCGGTGGCGTCCGTGCGCGTGATCACGGTTGCCTGATCCTGCCCCCCGAATTGATATTCATAATTGGTCTCGCGGTTCAGCCCATCAACTGTTTGTACGACACGGTCAAATTCATCATATTCGATGCTTTGTGTCCGTCCATATGGATCGGTCGTCTGCAAAATCCAGTGACCTGGGGTCTCTCCTGCCATGTACACATAGGTTGTGGTCAGGGCGGAAGTCTCATCACCTTCACTGACGAACTGCGTCATGGCGACCAGGCGATCAAAGGCGTCATAGGTATACGTGGTCTGGCGTAAGAGGGTCTCGCCATAGACTTCTGTTTGTATCAAGCGCCGACGCTCGTCATAGCAGTAAGTCGCCTGAACTTCGAGCGGATCAGTGATCACCATACAATCGCGCGTGTATTCAACTTGGTAAGTGCGCGAAAGCGGATCAATGTACTCCACTAATCTGCCCAGTTGATCCCAGACAAATTGATAGGTGCCTCGGATGTCAACGCGCCGCACAGGATACCCACGCTTCTCATACTCGATGCGGACTTCCGATGAATTATCCCTATCCCTTACTACCAACAGTGCCGGCAGTCCCAAAACAGGGTCCCGTTCAATGACTTCTGTGACCAGCCCATTTACATCGGTATATCGCCTGACCTGACCGGTTTCGGGGTCATAGATAACCTGGAGTTGGAGCTGACCTGCCTGGGTGTTATTGCGATAGCTCGTCACCGCCGCTACAGAATGCCCATTGATGAATAAATCATCATAAGTGGCTTCGAAGCCGATTAAACCATTTCTATTCTGAATCAGGCGCACTGCCCCATCCTCAGTGTAAACAAGATCCTGATTGTATGCGGGACTGGCGTAAAGGATTTTTGTGACCAGAAAATTAGCGGCCTCGTATGTCGCGATATCTCCGTCCGGAGTGCTCCGGGCTGTCAGGCGATAGGCAGTGGACGGGGAGCGGGAAATACCATACTGCCAGCTTTCTATACCGCCCCATTCGTCAAACATGGTCGTGGTGAATGCTGTCTCACTCTCCCGATAGCTGTATCTGCGATAAATGGTCGCAGTGTTACTGCCAGGGGAATTAGTTGCACGGGTGTCCGACAGACTGATCTGCCGAACCCGATGATTGCCATCGTAAAGATAATTCAAGTCAGACGATACTGGCGCACGCGGATCAGAATGGGCCGTCAAATTGTTGTTTTCGTCATATTCGTATACCGCAACCGTACCATCCGCATACTGAACGTGGATGAGCCGGCCATCCTCATCATAACGATAAAGCATTTCTTCCAGCAGCGTATTATCATCAGCATATAACGCACTGCGTTGGACATGCTGTCGGCTGTCAAATTCAAGAAACAGATATTGACCACTCAGTGTATCTTGCAGCTTATATTTTGCTGATGGGAATGCCTCAAGCCGGGTCACAACCAGAGCGCCGTTCTGAGGATAGTCGATAGCAGTCAGGCGGCCAGCCCGGTCAAAGATATAGGCCAGCCCATCACTGCGATAAACACGCCAGTCCGCGCCCAGGTCATCCGACCGTTCCGCAATCAGCCACCCCGGAAGGGTATCTGATTCCAGTGGGTCACCAATAGCTGCGGCAAGGAACAGATGACGTGAGCCGCTTGGCGTGGTCAAAATCACCTGACCGCGTGGGGCCTGTGTCAGGTCTAAAGCCATTTTATAGCCTGTGGTTTCGGTGAGCTTCCGTGATTTAGCATTTTCACTATATGGCACACTGAAGTCCAGCACGTAGTCAGTTGCCCAACCCGGCCCAAATGGCCCATCAATGAGTGCGCTGCGGCTGTTAAACGTTCGGGTCAGGGTTAAATCAACGGCGTATCCAGGTAAAAACAGGTCGGTTACAGAATAAACCAGATTTCCATTTGCCGGGTTGACATGCCCATTCTCCGCACAGTTAAGATTGAGCGCAGTATTAACCGGATAACATTCCAGACCTGTATTGTTGAAACCTGCTGGAAGGAAGGCTGGTGATTCCGGCAGTGCCTGGGGGTCGTAAGACGTTGATGTGGCTGGGGTTTCAATCTCAATAAAATCTTCAGCGGCGGGCAGCAGCAGATTCTCACCTCCATTTTCCCAGCGGATGCGAATCGCCGCCTCCGCTGTTTCCAGGGTGCGGACAGCACCCCCGGTTCTTGAGATCAGATTGCGTTCATCCTGAACATCAATCAGGGTAATTTCGTCCTGTATCACTATTCCGTCCATATTGTCCCAGTCGGTGGAAACAAATGGGTCGCCGTTAGCCTCAATGGTCTGGGTAAAGCGTCCGGTGTCTTGACTTAATTCGCGTCGTATCCTCAAATTCAGGCGATCCGTTTGAAAGTAGCGGTCACCTTCAAATAGGAGGCGCACTGTCCCTTTTTCAAGAATAACCTGTTCTAATCCTTCCCAGTCGATATTGAGGTCATAGGTCAGGTTTTGTACTGGTGCAAATGCTTCCAAGGTAAAACCGGGTCCCTGTGTCTGGCGGGCAAGGATTTCGGTTGTCTCAGCGATAATGCGCCGCCCCTGCGTCAGTTCAATGCCAACACAGGATGGCAGAATCCACAGACTTTCGGTTTCGCGCCAATCCACGCGAACCTTTTCGCCGGAGACCAGTTGGAAATTCTGGTAATTGCTGTCGTCAACGAACTGACCCTGCCAATCAAACGCTTCAACGTAAATGAAACCGCTGCTGCCCTTACGGTAGATGCTCAGACTGCCATCCAGCAGGGTAATGGAATCTGCTGAACTGCGGCCAAATCGAAAGCCTGAGCCCCGATCCGCAAAGAAAAACAATGGGATGGTCGAAACCGAGCTAAACGTGTCGGCGGCAGCACGAACACGAGTGTTATCCTGCATAGTAAACTCGATGATACCATTTTGCAGGGTCAGGTCGGGCGGATTCGGATAGGCATCCCAGCGAGGGGGTTGCAGGGTTTCCAGCGTGGCAATCCGCGAGGGAACTTCACTCGGCGTATTTAATGTAAAACTGTCGCCTGCGCCGTTTCGGACTTCAATAATATAGTAACCAGCCGCAGACAGAGAGATTGGCAGGATATTCCCCTCGTTAGTTAGTGGAATATTTTCGCTATCGATATACACAGATACCTGTTCAGGGGTCAGGCCGTCCAGTGTCATGCTAAGATCAGCGCGGTTCTGACCTGGGCGTAAACGGTTGTAAAAAATGAATCGGCTTATGGATCCCTCTGGAATAAGCACCAGAGTATTAGGCTTAATAATTGAGGCGGTGCCGGATACCCTGAGGGTATAACTGCCTACTATAGATTTATCAATCAGGTTTTCGCGCGATACAACAATCGTATAGAGACCATTTTCAGGTAATTCTGCGGTGAGCGGTGGACGGCTCCCTGCCACTGTAGTCACATCCAGAAGTTGGCTCATCCCAAGGTAAAGACGCAGCCTAAGGGGAATATCGCTTTCTAGGGCGATGGAGATTTCTGTTCCGCTCCGGCCACCGAAAACCCATCGATCACCAGCGTCTAAATCGGTAATAGATGCCGACTTTGTCACACCGGGTTCTAACTCCCCACCCCCCTGGATAAACCGATCAGGGGTCATGTCAGAATCCATGTAAGCCTGGACACGGAGACAATCAGAGCTGGCTGGGATTTCCTCAGGGGTTTGAGCGAGTGCATCGTAAGAAAAAACCAACAAACTTATTATAAACCAGGTCGAGACAAAAACTTTTTGGAGCATGATCCCTCACCCAGAAACTAGGCATATAGTATCGTATCCTGATAGGAAAAGGAAATAAAAAGGGTAGAATTCACTTAAGAAATCGGAAGAATTTGAATAGAACTTGTGTTCAAATTGGCGCGAACCGTTTGCAGTCCGACGGGATCCTGTAAGGTGCTCAATAAATCCAGCGCTGCCCGCCAGTTGGCTTTGGCCAGTATCGGATTACCTTCTTCATAAAACAGGACGCCCAGGTTATTTCTGGCCCGCGCCAGCCCGATCATATCTACGGTCATATTGAGGACGTTGACGCCCTGCTGTTGATAATCAATGGCGAGAGAGTGCTGCTGGTCGGCACGCAGCGCCATCGCCAAAAGGCACAACGCCCGCCCATGATGGGGTGTGGTTGATTCCGTCAATTGGGCTGCCTGCCGCGCATAAGCAACCGCGTCTTCGGTTCTGCCGATCCGCAACGCCGCCTCACAAATTGCAGACAGGACAGAAGCATCCTGCTCCGGCAGGCTTTTTAAAAGATTAACAGTTGCCTGCGGGTCAGTGTGCAGCAGTGCCCGCGCTTGCAGCTTCGTTGCCACTTGCAGCCCGTGATGATCATCGAGGCGCCGGAAAACCTGTTGTGCATCTTTAACTGCGGACAATGCAGCAGAAATTTGATTTCGATATAACGCGGCGAGTGCCAGTTCCAACAGCGCATGAGCATAGCCATAAAAATCACCCTGCTCACCCAGCTTCTGGATCACGGTACGCAGCAGACGCATACTCTGGACGAACTGCCCCTGCCAGCGCAAAAAACGTGCTTCTTCAAAATCCAACCAGAACGGGTCCAGGTATGGGCGGTTCACCTGAATGGCTGTTTTCCAGAATTCCCACAGCCCTGTTGCTGGAATCACCAACGAAAGCTTTTTCACGAGCAGCACGAGCGCTTCCTGCGAAATATATCCCTGAAGTCCGTTGCATAACATCAACACCCAGGAACGGGCTTCACGCTGCACGCGGCGCATGTCTTTGAGCGAAGCATGGATCAGACGGTCGAGTTCAGCCACATGATGGGGTCTGCTGAGCAGGAACTGCCGGGCATGGGGAGACAGGTGATAGGTCTGATTCACGACCAGGATATGTTTTTGCACCAGGTCAAAGACATCCTGCTCAGTAAGATCAAACAGGGTGAGCATGTCGTCAAACTCAACGTCACCTGCCAGAGTCGCCAGCACCCATGAGCGTTTTAGGGTATCCGATAGGCTGTCCCATGTCCGGGCAAGATACTGATGGAGAGAAAGATAGTCAGGAATATGTGTGGAGGGCAGCAGATGTGCCCATCGTACATATTCCTCGATCACACCAGGAACCCCACCGGAAATCTGAACAATCTCTTGGCTTTTGTCTGTACTCCCCCGAACGGCACGAAAGAACCGGGCAGACTCCGTTTCATCCAGCGGCGGGAGATTGACGATCACCCCGTCCCATTCTGGCAGTAGATTAACACTGGTTGCTATGGTCTTGGCGTGGCGCAGGAAAGACGGGTTGATTTGCGGGAGATGATGCGGCTGTAAGTCTTCCAGGATGAGCAGGACTGTATGGTTCACAAGGTAGGTTTCGGCGTTCTGCGCGTCAGCACTGATTTTTCCCCGGATCTGGGCTGCACCCTCTACCTGGGGCAGCAGGTGCAGCCAGTAGAGATCATCGATCTCCGGCAGCAGACGATGGGCAGCCTCTGCCGCCAGTGTGGTTTTTCCGATACCGGGAACCCCCGTCAGCAGCACTGGACCGTTGGCTAACCCATCCATGATCCGTTCGACCAGCCATTCTCGCCCATAGAGCGAACGCCCCACCGGAAACGGGATTCGGGTTCGCAGAACTTCTTTTCGGTGTAGGTGGCGGGTTTCAACTTCCCGGTCAATCAGGTTCTGTGCCAGAAAGTTGACCCCTTCTCCTCGCCGCCGTCGGAGGGAGCGCTCAACCAGGCCGCCTGCGTTGGCAATTTCCTGCACAGTGAGTCCCAGATCAGGCCGCATATACCAGTAATATAGCAAACAGTAGGCCTGTAGCAGTGGATGTGGAAGCTGAAATGCTTTTTGGATATAGTGCAGACTATCTGCTGCTGTACGGCGGTCTTCCCCCAGTACCGCCAGGAAAGATTCTTCCAGAATATCACGTATGGCTTTGAGTTCGGCGTGTTTGCCACCAAGATATTCGGGCAGACGCTGTCGCACGAGAAAAAACTGAGTCAGTGGATTGGGATCAGGAAGCGGGCTGCTATTTTGCACACACTCCAGTGCTTGCAAAACCGCATTTTCATTGAGTACGGGTTTGAGCATCTTACCACTGCCGATTGGGAAAAGTGTCTACTCCTGCGTGCTCCCCAACCTTTTTGTACATCTGAAAGCCGGTGAAAGGATGCCCTAGAATCCCATCATGGATTGCCCAGGAACGGCCCCGGACACTGTTCCACGCCCACCTGGGACGGAAAGGATTAGAGTCATTCAGTCTTTCGTAAAGTTCTCCACCCGGTTGAAAGGCAGCATGAATATAATCCATTTCCCTTTTGCCATACATATAGCGGAAACCATACCGTTCAAAGATAATGGCGTTGTGATAGGCAAGCGGCTCGATGAAAAATACATTGTGCCCCATGTCGGATACAAATTGTTCAAAAATAGGCACCGATTCTTTGAAAGCCCGCAGCCCCGCCCGCGTCTGACCGGGCGCCAACCCGGCTTCCATCGCTTTTAATTCTTCGGGAATATTGCGCCCGTGTGTGCCAAAGTGCGTCGCATGACCTTCTGAATCAACGTCGATGTAGTAACGCGGGGATTCCGGGTCACTGATGACGACCAGCAGTACCATTAGCTGATTGTTGTTGGTATCGACCATATTAATGTAGAGTGTTGGGTCGATGGCATAAGGCTGATGGTAAACAGACATTTCCATTGCCCGACTGCCTGCTGGGCAGCGCATTCTGATGGATTCGTCATCATTAACCGGATCAATGGAAAAGCGGCTGTAGACCCAATCTGGAATTAAACGCTGGTAAATCTGACGTTTTTCCGGACTGGGCAGATTATTGATCTCAAGGATGGAGTGTGGAAGATCACTCATCGGTATTCTTTAAGCGCCCGTTCGACCCGCCGTTTATCCTCTTTCTGTCGCAACGTGTCGCGTTTGTCATACTGCTTTTTACCGCGTGCCAGTCCTACTTCCACTTTTGCCCGCCCGTCTTTCAGATAGATTTGCAGCGGAACAATCGTGAATCCTTTTTCCTGCACACGGCGGTACAGGGAGTAAATTTGCTTCCGGTGAAGCAGTATTTTACGAGGACGCAGGGGATCATGCCCCCACACCCCGGCTTCCTCATAGGGGGAGATGTGGACATTTCGCAGCCACATCTCCCCATTTTCATACTGCACAAAACCATCGCCGATATTGATCTTGCCTGCACGAATGGATTTGATTTCTGAACCCATAAGCACAATGCCGGCTTCAAGTTTTTCCAGAATTTCGTAATCGTGCAGTGCCTTTCGATTGCGGGCAATGACCCGGTTATTCTTGTCCGTCATTAGTCGTGTTGCCTAGATACTCTTCATTAATGTAGTCAATCGCGGCCTGCTCAACCAGATCAGTTCCCTCAGGATCAAACAGATTTTCCATGGGGATGTCAGGAGTCAGCCCTTTTTGGTGAATAGCATTACCATTGGGCGTGTACCATGCTGCCGAGGTGACACGAAGCTGTGAGCCGTCGGTCAAATTGTACACCAACTGCACCACACCTTTGCCAAAGGTCTGCTGCCCTACCAGGACAGCACGCCCTCTATCTTGCAGCGCTCCCGCTACAACTTCCGATGCGCTGGCGGTGCCGCCATCTACCAGCACGACGAGCGGGATCGATTCTGCTAACTGCCCATCCGCAGATTCAAAAACCTTGTCACCGTCAGTTCCTTTTTGGGTCAGAACCACTCCTTCATCCAGAAAAAGATCTGCTACACTGACGGCCTGATCCAGCAGTCCCCCGCCATTCCCGCGTAAATCGAGAATCAGCGCCTTGATATCCTGGTCAAGGAGAGATTTGATATTATCTTCTAACTGGGAAGTCGCTACCGCGTTAAAGCTTGTGACGCTGACGTAACCTATCCCGTCCAGATTATCCGAAAAAACGGTTGGCATTTCAATGATTGTGCGGCGGACACTGACTTCATAGGTTTCATCGTCGGCGGGGCGATACATCGTCAGTTTGACTTCGGTGCCGATTTCCCCGCGCACCATCTCCGCCAGTCTATCAGTTCCCACGTAGCGGGCGGGCTGACCATCAACCTCGACAAAGATATCGCCAACCTGAATACCAGCCGCCTCAGCCGGATTACCGGGAAAAACATAATCAACGAAAACTTCGCCCTGGTCATTAACTTCAATTTGCACTCCGATTCCGCCAAAGTGCCCATCAAGCTGCTGACGATTCACTTCAGCAACTTCAGGCGGTGCAAAAGCGGTAAAGGGATCGTTTAAGGAGGCAACCAACCCTTTGATAGCCCCATATTTACGTTCATCTTCGTTCGGGATGTTGCCGTAAAAATCCCGTTCGATAATATCCCAGGCCTGCCAGAATGTGGCCAGCTCATCTGAATTAGCTGGGCTGGTGCGCCGCTCGAACAGGATACCCAGCAGAAAAGCTGTTACAGCTATCAGTACCACGACCGCTGCCAGCACAATCGCCTGAAAGGAATTTAAGGGCGCTTCGACGTGTTTTTTTTCTGTGCCAAAGGAATAATCATACTTCTGGGTTTCTGTAGACATCGTCCTATCCTTGCTGCTGCCGTAGATACCGAATCGCTTCACCTAATTCAACATCCCGTCCATTTTCGTCCGGAATCATGGTAATGTCAGGGATCAATCCCTGGCCGTCCAATGTCTGTCCTGTAGGCGTGAGCCAGAGGGCTGTAGATACGTGGATCGAAGAATTATCGGAAAGTGTGAAAATCCGCTGGATTGATCCTTTTCCAAAACTCTGCTGTCCGATCAAGATACCACGCCCATTCGCTTGAATCGCCCCCGCAACAATCTCAGACGCGCTTGCCGTGCCATTGTTCACCAGCACCACCAGGGGAAGGTCAGTCATGATACCCCCTGCGACATCCGGCAGCTCATTTTCACCGGATACCCGGCGTTCTATCGAGAGAATTCCCCCATTCAGAAATTCGCCGGCGATGGTCAGGCTTTCTTGCAGAAGCCCTCCTGAATTACCGCGCAAATCTAGCACCAGCGCCGTGACTTCTGACTCACGGAGTTCAGTAACGGCCTGCCGGAATTCTTCGGGGGTACGACTGGTAAAACTTGTGATCTTGATGTAGCCAATACTTTCATCCTCAAACAAGGTGCGCCAGATGACTGAAGGGATCAGGATTTCTTCAAACTGAACGAAATATTCGCGCTCCTCGGTTTCTGCAATGTTACGAACCCGGAGTTTGACACCCGCGCCGTCCTTTATTTCGCCGCGCAGCGCCTGCCGAATCGTATCCATGCTGGAGGAAAGATCAACAGCGGTGTCATTGATGGATAAGATAATATCACCCTCTCGAATCCCGGCCCTCAATGCGGGGCTGTCGGCAAAAGGATAAAGGACAAACTCGCCCTGCTCATTACGCTGGATGTCTACGCCGATTCCACCATAGCGCCCTGCCAAAGCATCTGACTCGCTGGCAGCTACTGCGGGCTCAATGAAAAAGGTATACGGGTCATTCAGTTCCTGAAGATAAGCCCGCACAACGGCATATTCAAGTTCTGTGTGCGATGGTTTTTCCTTGACGAAAAACTCTTCGATGTACCCAACCGTTTCATCTAACAGGGGAAACTCCTTTTCATCCTGCGCTCTGGCAGGTTCAAATCGCCCTACAAACACACCCCCTACGAAACCAAGGATGAGCAGCAACGCCGCAACCGTGAATCGCCACGCGAATTTCATAGATTTGCCTTTTTCCAACGCCACAGGACTTATCTTATAATACATACAAGATTGTAGCATATGACCAAAAAGGGCGAACGTTCATGCACACCCCTCCCCTTATTCTGATTGCTGATGATGATTCGGATACCGCCGGATTGCTGGAACGTATTTGCAAGCGAACAGGTTATGACGTTCAGATTGCAACCGATGGGGTCTCCGCCATTGCGATGATTCGTGAACTGCTGCCCGATCTCATCCTTCTTGACGTGCAAATGCCATTGATGGATGGTTTTCAGGTGCTGCGTGAACTGGATACAGAAGAAGAAACCCGCCATATTCCAAGCATCATTATCACCGCTGCCGCGACCAAAACAGAAGATGTGGTGCGGGGCATTGACACCGGAGCCAACGACTACATTTTTAAGCCTTTTAATTACCATGAACTGTTAGCTCGGATCAGCGCCAAACTGCGCGAATCAAGACTCAAGGAGCGCTTGAGAAAGCGCACGGAGGATTTAGAAGCCCTGGTGGCGTTGGGCGTTGAGCTTAATCAGCCGCTTGGGGTCAGGCACCTGGCAGAACGACTGCTTCAATTTCTGAAGCGTTCGCTTAAAGCCAATATCAGCCTGCTTCAAATCGACGCTCATGAAAACAGACCTGCGCTTACCCTGATGCTGCATGATGATATTTCCGAGGTCAAGCTTGCAGTAGAGCCTGCGATGACCCAGGGGGTTCATGTACTGTCGCCAGAAGAAACGCGCGAACTTTTTTCTGATTCACGGAAGGTGGCTACAGGGATTGCTGCACCGTTGTTACATCATAATAACCGGTTAGGGTTTCTGTTAGTTGGCTATTATGGCTATCTTAGCGACGCGGAGAATGACTACTTGCGGTTGATGAGTTCTGTGAGTGAGCAGGCGTCGCTGGCGATCCGGAACACGCAGTTGCTAGATGAACTGCGTGGCTACGCAAATCAGTTGGAAAGTCGCGTTGAGGAACGTACACGAGAATTACAGGCCGCCCAAAAACTTCTGATTCGGTCAGAAAAAATGGCTTCTTTGGGACGGTTGGCGGGGGAAATCGCCCATGAAATTAACAACCCCTTGCAGCCGATCCGAAGCTGCCTCGAATATGCGATAGAAAACTTGCAGGCGGGTGATGTCGTTGACGCTGCTGATTTAAATGTTGCGATCAGTGAGGTTGAACGCCTCTCACGAACGGTTCGGCGCTTGTTAGACTTTGCACGGCCTGAGTCCAGCAATATGGCACAGGTTAATCTGAAAGAACTGGTGTCGGATACGCTGCTGCTGACACGGAAAAAAATGGAACACAGCAACATAAGTTTGAAAACTGATTTACAAAACGTTCCTTTCCTACAAGGCAACGCCGACCAGTTAAAACAGGTCATTTTAAATCTTGCGATCAACGCGGCCGATGCCATGTCTGAAAAAGGTGGCACAATGATTATTCGGCTGTGGAGCGACAAAGAGCAGGTTCATTTTGTGATCAAAGATGAGGGAACGGGCATCCCCAGTGAAACGCTCACCCAGATATTCGAGCCGTTCTATTCAACCAAGATGAACGGCTCAGGATTAGGGTTAGCCATTAGCCACAGCATCATCGAAGCACATGGCGGGCAAATGCAGGTTAAAAGTGAAGTCGGAGTTGGTTCAGAATTTCAAATTACGCTGCCTTTACGTTAGCTTTCGATGTTTTGCCAGGTTTTCTGGAAGGTGGCGTAATCCGTACTGTTGTTTGTAAACGCGGCGGCATCAGGAGACGCCGCCATTGCGCGGTACAGCACATCCTGATTGGTGCAGTCTTGAATACTGACCCCCACCATCGTTAATTCTGCTGAGAGCGCGGCAATTGTACTGCGCGGCGCAACGACTCTGAATCCATTCTGGACTAATTGAGGAATATTGGGCCCCGGCACGGTGCAGACACGCACCATCAGCGCCAGACCGTTTTCGGCCCGGATATAGACCACCTCAGCAGAGGGGTCAACCAGCACTTTTGCCTCCTGTTCCGTGGTCAGGCGCACCGATTCTAATTCCGCGGCTTTATCCGCGCTGACGGAGGCTGCATCGACGCTGACCAGATCACCGGGATCGGACGGCACATTGACTTCCTCTGTCGTCGTGTCCTCGTCGCCACCCAGGACAAACACAAACAAAATGACTGCCAGCAGTGCAATGAGCGCAAGCGCCGCAGCAATAACTGTCAGCCGGCTGCGAAGGCTCCGGGTCCGCCGTCGCGGGGATTCTTCCGCTAACAGGCTGGCAAATGGATCTTCTTCCTCCGCGACCGTCGCAAAGTCGTCTTCTGCAATAGCAAACGGGTCGTCTTCTTCGTCGCGCACGCGGGCGGATGCCCGCTCCGAAACGGGTTCAAACTCGTCTTCTTCGTCTCCTGCACTGAACAAACTGTCAATATCTGAGGTCACATAAGTGTCCTCACCTTCTTCCTCAAGGTCAAACGTCGCTTCATCCAACGGCCCTGAGGGAAGTTCCGGTTCAATATCTTCAATTTCGAGCATCATGAGCAGCTCATCATCGCGTGGGGGATACATTTCGTTGAGCTTATCCAGCAGGTCGCGGGCTTTGGGGTATTTGGGCTTGAGCTTAAGAACATTGACCAGGGCTCGTCGTGCATCACGCGGTTCACTGGCAGCATTGGCCGTCAGCCACCATGCATCCGCATTATCGGGATTCGCCTGTGTAATCGGTTTCAGAATCGTCAGCGCTTCGTCTAATCTATCTTTCTGGATAAGACCATAGGCTTTTTCCAGGTCTTTTTGCTCGTTTGCCATGAATGATTAACTCCGATGATTTGAGAAACAATTATAGTCTGTACGGCACAAGACACAAGCTAACTGAGCGCAAACTGATTATAATATTGGGATTGGTACGCTAGGGCGGGTGAATCATGTTCAAAAAAAGACTTCTGCTGCGCGGCCTCTCGATTCTGGGGTTAGCTTTTCTGATGGGGGTAATCACCTGGTACGCTGATGCCCAGGAAACTCCCCTGGAGTTTGATAGCCCGGTCAGCGCGGCTCTTGAAGTCGGCGGTACCAGTCGGTGGCAGTTTGAAGCATATCGTGATGATGTCATTACGCTAACCATTAACCGGACGGAAGGCGATCTGATCCCTGCACTTTCCCTCCTGAACGAGGAAAATCAACTCCAGGCACAAATCCGAGGCGATGCTGATGGTACGGCTGCTCTGGTATATCGCATTCCACATTTCGGGCGCTACATTGTCCAGATTGGCGCTCAAGGCGAAACACAGGGGAGTTATACACTTGTGCTCTCTCTGTCAGAAAGTGGCCGCCGGGATTTTGAGCAGGGATCAGTGGATTTTGGCGAACCTGTTGTTCAGCAGATTGATGATACTATTCCCTACCATGTCTGGACATTCACCGGAACCACCGCGCAGGTGGTTGACATTAATGTGGAAGTCCTTGAAGGCGACCTGCAACCGGTACTGGCACTCACCTCGCCCGGTGGAATTAATCTGGGACGTACCGAGGGAGAGAACGAAGTCCGCTTGTTGGCGGTGCGTCTGCCGGGCAATGGTACATACGAAGTGCTGGTTCGTCGCCGAGGCGACAACTTTGGCTTTGGTGGGGAAACCTCTGGCCGCTACCGATTAGAAATTACACTGCGGAATGGACCCCATGCAACTGCTAATACGTTGGAAGTGGACGAACTTACTCCCGGAAGGCTGACTCTCGACAGTCCCCTGGCACGCTACAGCGTAGAGACAGTTGGCATGTTCATGGCTGAAATCGAGCTTTCGCGGTCAAACTGCCTCATTGATTTGAATATCTTCTCCAACGGCCCACTGCTGAAGGAAAACATCATCGGTCAGTCGCCTCTGCGCTACCCTGTCGAATTTATCAGTGTGCAACCGCATATCCTGGAAATTGCGTCGGTTGGCTGCCCTGATCATGATGGCATTGGTTTTGTCGTCCGGCTGCGCCCGTTGCAGGTTGACCTGCCGATTCACCTTTTGCCTGAAAATGAGCCAGTCTACGGAACGTCTGAAAGATGGTTGTTTGAGGGTCAATCAGGAGAGCTTATCCGGCTGTCATTCCGCCACACGGATCTGCAAGAGCCGCTGGATATAAGAATCCTTGCTCCTGACCGGAGTGTGCTGTACCGCTCTAATACGCAGCCGGAACTCGATCAGATCTTGGCATTGCCAGCCGATGGTTATTATATAGTTGAAGTAAGCGCCTCCAGCCCATACCAGCTCCGTAAGCTGTTGGTTGGGCAGAACAACCAGCTTTTTTCCGTTGTGCGCCCGATTCAGGAGCAGGTGTTGGATGTCACCGACACAAAAACCTGGCGCATCACGGCCGATACCCGTGTTCCTACGGTATTAACAGTTGAAGCGCCTTCGGGGGAAATAATCAGGACGGCGCGTTCGACCCAACTTAATGGGCCACAGCTCAATGGCCTCACATTAAGTGAACCGGGACGTTATCGGATCAGACTATATGCGGAACAGCGGCCAGTCGCGCTCGATGTGGAGGAAATTCTGGATTCTGAAAACATCCTTCAGGGAACAGTCAAAGCTATATTGAATGATGAAGATGATTATCACCGCTGGCAACTCCCCCTCAGGGTTGGGGATATTCTCAAACTGCGGCTGGAGAATTTGACGCCAGGGACACGTTTGCCTTCGCTGGCACTGGTTGACCAGACCGGCGTGTATCTTTACCCTGAGTATCAGATTTCTGATGACAACCAGGTTGAGCTTATTGGGCTGCGGCCCGATAAGGACAGCATTTATACGGTGGTGGTGAACAATGCTGGTGATGGTGGTCAGCTTGCTTATCGACTCGATGCAGCAGTTGAAGATAGTTTCATGCCTGCGCCCCCCAACACCCTCAGCATAGAAACAGGGGTTGGCGAAAGCTTTGTTTCGACGAGTCCCGTTCCGCCTGTAAAAGATTATCTCACGCCGGGTTTCACCGAAAGGGATTTGGCACTTTTAGAGGATGCAGTATCTGTCAGTATTCCCAACCTGATTCGCGGGGAAATCAAGCCGAATGAATGGCGTCAGGTGTGGCGTTTGAATGTCGTTCGCAGTCAGCTTGTCTCATTAACGGCGACCAGTCTGGAAAACAAACCTGCTCCGGGGATTATGCTCCTGAACGCTGATGGTACGCCAGTTATTGAACACTGGGAACATGACCTGCCAGTAAACCATGTTTTATACCGTACCCCTACTGCCAGCATCTACTATCTGGTCGTTACTGGGGATGTTGAAGGGGGCGCCTACTTGTTGGATATGAGTATTGTGCCTGGCCTGGATGAAACGATCCCAACAATGCAAGATGTCGTTCCAATACGGGTAGGTGACCCCGTACCGGGTGAGTTTCTGACGAGAGATGAGATCGACACTTATGTGTTCTGGGGGCGGCAGAACAGTGTTGTTGCACTGACCGCATACTATGAACTTGGCGGGTTTGTGCCGGAAATTCAACTGGTGGGGCCACGCGGCAATGTCATTGAGGAAGCTTCTTTTTCTCAGGATCAGAATTTTAGTCGTTTAGAGACCCCGTCCCTCGCAGAAACCGGGCTTTATACGGTTCATGTTTCCGCATTACAGAGGGAGGAAGAATCCGACTATGGGCGGTATACCCTGCTGGTGGCACTCGTTCAGGGACAGATGGGCGATGAAGCCGTACTGGAGGGAGTTGGTTATGGAACTATCACCCGCTCTTTTGATGAAAACATCTGGATTTTCAGGGCAGAATCGGGGGAATCCGTTGATGTCGTCGTTGAGCCGCTGGAAATTGGGGCCCCTTCAAATCTAACCGTTGCCCTGGCAGACAGCGATGGGGAGGAATTCTATTTTCAGCGGGCACTGCTTTCTGAGAGCAGTGTGACAATGCGCGATATTATGCTGCCCCGCACCGGGTTGTATCAGGTCAAGGTAAGGGGGGAATTTATCGGTCGGTACCGTATAACCCTCACGCGAGATGCTACCTACCTAACGCCGGGTGACCACGCAACGGCGTATGGCGATACGGTCAGTGGCGTTTTCACACAGGGAAATGTGGTTGATCGCTGGCTGCTGTCTGGCAACCAGGGAGACGTTATTGCTGTTGCTGTGCGTCCGGTTCGAGGCGACCTTGCCAGCGTCGGCTTTGAAATTGAAGCGCCCGACGGAACAGTTGTTGCGGTTGGCGTGACCACTGACTCGACCGGAGCAAGAACAGAAAATATTGTGCTGCCCACGGCAGGTATATATTCGCTGCTGGTAGGGACGCCGGATGTATTATTCGCAGGATCCATGGCGTATGATCTGAGTGTTGAGCTGCAAAATCGGACTGCACGCTCCTCCGGCACCCTGATTCCCTACAATTCAACCCATACTGGCATTATTTTTGCCGATGATACCCGCGATGTCTGGCTGTTTGAGGGCAAGCAGGGGGATGTTATTCGGGTCGCTGTCACCGGGGATGGTGCGATCCAACCCGCATTTTCTCTAACCGCGTTCAACGCGCAGCGCCAGGATGGACAGTATGTACCTCTTCTATCACGCACGGGTACAACAACACAGCCCGCCCGGTTAGTTGAGTATACACTCCCTGATTCTGGGGCATACGCAATAACAGTGAGCGGCGTATCAGGTTCGACAGGTTCCTATACCTTCGACCTTACCGCTTTGCAGCAGTCGAATGCTGTTACCCTTCCCCTGAACAGCGGACAAACACTACCTGGCAATATCAAACCAGGTGCACGTGAAGTCTGGACTGTTGAGGGTACAGCAGGAGATGTGCTGGACGTTCAGGTGGAACCGATTCGGCGTTCCGGGCTTGCACCGAACGTCCGTGTCTTGGGCCCGACTGGAGATATCCTTGTACAGGCAACAGGCAGGAGTGGCTCAGCAGCAGCAATTACCTCTTATGCGCTGCCGTCCAATGGTACTTATCAGATTATTGTGCAGCCAGCGTCGGAGGGAGATACCCAGGGACGCTACGAGATTACCTTATCCCTGCTAGAGAATGGTACATTACCTCCCAGTTCTCTGTCCTATGACGAGGCGGCCATTGGCGTACTATCAGATGAAAAAACTGTGGAAAGGCGATTTTTTGAAGGGCAGGCTGGCGATGTTGTACGGGTGGCGGCGCTGAGAACCAGTGATGACCTGGATACCCTATTGACGCTATATGATCCCGCAGGCCAAATCATTGCCTGGGCTGACGACTCTGTGGCCTCTAAGGACTCAGAAATTACACTGACCCTCCCCCAAACGGGGCAATACCTTGTTGAGGTTGCACGATTTGGCCGGGAACGTGGTTTCACGAGTGGAAATTATCGTCTGGATCTGGAGTTGTTGTATCGTCCGGGGAATAGGGTGCCTGAAGGCTATCTTGCCTATGGAGAGCAGGTCACTGACCGAATCTTGCCTGATCTCCCTGCACCACAAACATGGTATTTTGTCGGCCAGGAAGGGGATGAGGTGAGTATTCATCTTCAATTTCCGGCAAGCAATATTCCCCTGTTGCTTAGTCTATCGGACGGGGCGAACAATCTCCTTCAGGAAGGCGAACGAGTTCGAGAACGCACTTCAATTCGGAATTTCCGTTTGCCAGCCGATGGAATCTATCAGATTTCAATACAAACGACCCGCCGAATCACGACGGGAGAGTACATCCCTTACCATTTGGGGCTGGAGCTGGTTTCAGGAGAACGCGGCACTGATTCGCAGGGCGGCCTCGTTCAACGCGGAGACAGCGTCGCTGGAACTTTTGAGGGTAATAGGCCTGTACATCTCTGGCTGTATGAAGGGCAGGCTGGCGAACAGGTTTTACTCTCGATACTTGGCCTGGAAGGAATCACCCTCCCGGATATGACCATTTTTGCACCTGATGGACGGATCCTTTCGAACTTGAGAGGTGAGCTGGCAAGCGACACCAATTCTGTGTCCCTGATCCTGCCGGAAAGCGGTTTTTATCAGATCGCTGTGATCAATACCAGAGCAGAATCTTTTTTGAGCTATCGCCTGGCTGTAAATGGTGGCCTCTCAGACCTGCTGGCAGGTCAGTTGTTTCCCGGACGTACCGGATTTGGCTATCTGGCCGACGCAGCACCTTCCCAGAATTGGCTGTATGAGGGTCAGGCAGGGCAAGTTCTGGCTATCCAGGCCATTGGCGATTTGAGTTTTTCAGTGCGGTTGGAGAATCCTGACGGCGCGGTTCTTGCCAGCAGCCAGGATGATCCTCTGACAGGGCAAACCATCATTGCACCCCTCACCCTACAGACAGATGGCGCCTACCGTATTGTCGTGACCCGTGAAGGCGGAATTCTCGGACATGGCCAGGGTGGCTATCAGATTCGGGTGAGCCCCTCACTCACGATCCCTGAAGCGCTGAGTGCTCAACCTCTGGAATCCAGTGTTCCTGTTACGGGGTCGGTGTCTGCCCGTCAGAAAACCTATTACATTTTTTATGCCGAATCCGGAACCCCCATTTCACTGGAATTCGTGCCAGAACGTGGAGAGGGACAACCCGAAATTCGCTTGCTGGATGAAAATGGTCAGCTCATCACGCGCAGCACTGGCAGCATCGAAAATCTGATCATCGACCAATCAGGGTATTTTCTCATTGAAGTCGCTTCTTCTGCACCCTTGTCCTTCACGCTGACGGTAGCTGCCCGTCCTCAGCCAGATGAAGAACTGGTTGTACTTCTTGAACGTGATGTCACGACGGTCGCGGATTTGAGTCAGCAAACCCCCGTCAATTACTGGGCGATTGACGCAGCAGCAGGCGAGTCTCTGATGATTGAAGTGAAGGCCTTTACCAACGCACAGCAGGTGGATTTGATTCTGTTCGATCCCGACGGCAGCCCGATGCGAGCGCTTATCGCCCAGGATAGTGAGACCATTCTGGGGCCCGTTTTTATCCCGCGGGATGGCACCTATGTTCTACGAGTCGGTACATGGCTAAATTTGCTGGCGGCAGATGAAAGCGGCTACTCTGTACGTGTCATAAACGCTGCTGATGGGGAAACCCTGGGTTCGGATGGCAGCAGTCTTCTTGCCGGGCAGCCAGTTTTTGGTGGTATCTCCGATGATGACCCACAGGATCGTTGGATGTTTGAAGCACTGGCAGGGAGCCGCCTTTCCCTGGTGCTGGAAACAATCGGCGGCGATGCAGCGTTGGATATTGCCCTGTTCATGCCAGATGGTATCCCGTTAGAGATTCAAACCAGCGCAAACGGGGACACGGTGAGTGTTGAGGGTATTCTGGTTCCTGTGAACGGTGTATATACCCTTGAGGTGAATCAGGTAAAGGTCAACAGCGCTGATGCGACCGCTTACAAGCTTCTCGTCAGCGAAACAAAGTCACCGCTTGAAAGCAGTCTTTCCCAGGCGCAGGGATTAGAACTCGGACAGCCGGTTTCGGGGGAAATTACTTCGTCGGCGGAGCTTGATGCCTGGGTATTTTTTGCCAACCAGGGACAAACCGTGACCATTGAGAGCGAAAGTTTGGTGGTACTGACCCTTGTAAGCCCGAATGGAATTCCGCTGTATGCCAATGCCGCAGGTCGTCTGGAACAGGTGCTTTTGCTGGAAGATGGGCTCTACAGCGTAGTCGTCAGCGCGATCCGGGTGCCGTTAGCTTATACCCTGCAAGTGAAGCCGGATACGGTGCGGACTAACTGGCGCTGGTCATTGAGGCTGGGGCAATTTGAACAGGTTGTTTTGACGACCGACAGCCCGGTACATGAATGGCTGTTGAACGGATACCAGGCGGGTGAGTATACAATCGCAGTACGCCCAACCAGCCAGGGCTGGCAGGCGAAAACCTATGTTATCAGTGATACAAATCAGATAGTCAGCGTTGGAGAAGTTCAGCCCGACGGGTCAACTTTCATTCGTCTCTATTTGGACTCTGCCACATCTCAGACGTACAGTTTGATTGTGACCAGTGATCTTGCCGGCGGTACCTACCAAGTGCTCTTTGATGCGGGAGTGAATGCCACTACCCCTGAGCCCATCAGCGAGGGAACCCCTGTTACGGGACGAATCAATGTATTTGATACCGCAGACGAATGGTTGTGGCAGGGTAGCCCCACTGAGCCGATCACGATTGAAGCTGAACGTCTGGAAGGTGATTTTACGCTCGGCATTCGTGTTTTTGCTCCTGGCAATTTGTTCTTGCAAGAGTATGTCGCAGATGAGGAAGGCCGGATACGGGCTGAAAACATTCTCCTGCCAGTACAGGGCACTTATATCATTCAGGTTATTCGTACTGAGGACGTTTTTAGCGCGGCGCAGGGGGTCTATCAGATGCGAATCGAGGTTAATCCCGTAGAATAAAATAAGGGGCGTAAGCCCCTACTTGATGCCCCGGAGAGGACTCGAACCTCCACGCCCGAAGGCACAGGCCCTCAACCTGCCGCGTATGCCAATTCCGCCACCGGGGCAGTTGTTATTATGCTATCATATCGCCCTGGTGCAATCAAGGTCAATTTTGCGGCTTTGTGTTAGTGTGTAGGTATAGAGAAAGGACTGAGGTTGTGAGAGAAATTCCTCTTTTTCCCCTGCACACGGTGCTTTTCCCTGGGATGCTGCTGCCGCTTCACATTTTTGAGCCCCGATACAAGCAGATGGTTCACCGCTGTGTCACAGGTCAGGAACCGTTTGGGGTGGTGCTAATCGAGGAAGGCAGTGAGGTCGGCCCCGGCGCTAAAATTTTCGATATTGGCACCATGGCCTATATTACCCAGCTTGATCAGCAAGACGACGGGCGAATAAATATCGCTACCGTTGGGGTTGACCGGTTTAAGATACACACGACAACTGCTGACAAACAAGCCTATCTGATGGGAGAAGTTGAGCTTTATCCGTTCGAGCAAATGGATTCCCCCTCTGCTGTTTCCGAAGCAGTACGGCTCGAACCCGCCCTGCGCGATTACCTCCAGGTCATAGCAAAAATTGGTGAGATAGAAATTTTACTGGATAATATTCCATCCGAGCCGGATCAACTGGCTTTCCTGACCGCTATTGTGTTGCAGGCGCCGATGCCAGACAAACAGGGATTGTTGAGTATTCCTTCTTTGCCGGAACTGCTGCGACAGGAGCGAGCGCTGCTGGCACGAGAAATCGAAATTTTGAAGATGATAACGGCGAACCCTCCACAGTGGGTTGATGGGGATGTGCCGTTTTCGCCCAACTAATGAGGATTATTGGTGATGCGGATTGCTGTTGATGCGATGGGAAGTGACCACTTTCCTGTCCCTGATGTTGAGGGGGCTGTGCAGGCTGCCCGTGAATATGGGGATAATATTCTGCTTGTTGGCGATGAGGCGGTCGTCCGGCAGGAGCTGACCAAGCATGAAACCTCAGGACTGAAAATCGACGTTATTCACGCCGCGCATCACATCACAATGCATGATAAACCCAGCGAAGTTGGACGCAGTAAACCAGAATCCTCCGTGTACGTGGCTTCGAAACTTGTTGCTGATGGCAGGGCAGATGCCTTTGTATCGGTAGGCAATACGGGGGCAATTCTGGCTATCACTTTGCTGGGTACGCTGGGGCGCGTTCCAGGAGTTAAACGTCCCTGCCTGAGTGCGATTGTTTCGCTGGACAGCCGCCCGGTAATTCTCCTGGATATTGGGGCCAACGCCGACTGCAAGCCGCAGTGGTTGTTGCAGTTCGCGGTGATGGGAAGCATTTACGCGCAGAGCGCACTGGGGCATAAGAATCCGCGTCTGGGGCTGCTGTCGAATGGCGAGGAAGAAGGCAAAGGAAACGACCTCATTAAAGAAGCAGGGGAACTAATCAAAAAAAGCTCACTGAATTTTGTAGGAAACGTTGAACCAAAAGATGTAGTGCATGGTGCGGTCGATGTCATGGTAAGTGACGGTTTTGTTGGCAATATTTTCATCAAATCGCTGGAGGCAATGGGAGATCTCCTTTTCCATCTGATCCGGCGCGAAGCTAGAGCAGACATGCGTTCGAAAGCAGGCGCGGCGCTGCTCAGGCCCGCCTTGAGGCGGGTATATAAACGGGTTGATCCGTTTGAGATTGGTGGTGCCCCCCTGCTGGGCGTCAATGGAGTAGTCATTATTGGGCATGGACGTACCAACGCCCTGGGGATGAAAAATGCGATCCGGCAGGCGCGGCTGGCGGTGGCTGGTGGGATTGTTGAAAAAATACGCCAGGATATTAATGGCATTAACACCGAACCAGAGTAAGTGCAACATAAGGTAATATTCGTAAGAATATTGGTTGCCAAGTTGACCATCTGCCACTATCCTTAGTGCTGTCGTTTTGAAAGGCGGCTGCTCATGAAAGTGGTCACACTGTTAAATGAAAAAGGTGGGGTAGGGAAGACCACGCTGGCACATGCGATTGCCTGTGGGTTGGCGATTCGAGGTCATCGGGTGCTGGCGGTGGACGGCGACCCACAGGCGAATCTGACCATGGGTTTTGGTCAAAGCCCTTCCCCCGCATTTTATGATCTCATTGTCCGCGAGGCTCCGTTTAATGAAACTCTGCTCTATATTGATGCTGAAAACTACAAAGTGCCAAGCGAGGATGTGAAAGGATTTGTCTATCTCATCCCCTCTAATAAGGAAACCCGCACCATCTCGCAAAACACGGATAATGTGCTGGCGGTGCGTCAGCGGCTTACCGAATTGGAAGATGAGATTGATGTGGTTGTATTTGATACCTCACCAACCCCTTCTCTGCTGCACGCAAGCATTTATCTGGCGACGGATTACCTGCTGTTTCCGGTAGAATTGGAATATTACAGTTTTGCGGGGCTGGGGAGTTCGATTGGGCATCGCAACGGATTCAGCCGCCAGAAAAAGAGCCTGGGGTTGGGGGATATTGAGGTGATGGGAATCATCCCCAACAAATACCGTCCCAACACCCTGGAACATCAGGAGAATCTGGAAAAACTTCAGGCGCAGTTTAAGGGGCTGGTCTGGCAGGTACTGCCGCAGCGCATCATCTGGAGTGAAGCCGCGGCCCGCAAGCGCTCGGTATTTAATTATGCCCCGGACAGCGCCGCCACAGAGGACGCCTGGCAAATCGTCAAGAATGTAGAAAGGGTACTGCAACGTGTCTAGTCGCAGTCGGCGTACCAGAATCGCACAAACCGATAACCCCTTCCTTGTCGATACGGATAACCCTACTTTTGAGAGTGTAGATCGCAAAGGCTACGGCGGCCCGCTGCTGGGGAAATTGGATAAACACATCACCGCCAAACCAATTTCTATTTTCGACATCCGCCCTGACCCGACGCAGCCGCGCCGCACAGTACCGTATAACGTCCGGCATCAGTGGGATGGTAACGTTGAAACGCTGTTTGAAACCTGGTTGAAGGTGGTTGAAGAAGAACGGGGCGATTCCGAATTTGATGTGGGGCTTCTTCTTTCTCCTGAAGGCGATGAGATACGAAATCCTGCCCCTCAGCCCATAGAAGCCGCCTTGTTGGGAGTGGTTGACCTTGCGGCCAGTATCCGGCGTGATGGACTGACCAACCCCATCACGGTTGTGCGGGATGGAGAACTGTACCTTCTGGAAACTGGAGAACGGCGCTGGCTGGCATTCCATCTCCTCTATCAACGAACACGGGATGAGCAGTGGTCAAAAATCCCGGCGCGTGTGATGGATGAATTTAGTATCTGGCGACAGGCAGGCGAAAACAACGCCCGCGATAACCTGAACGCGATCGGCAAGGCACGTCAGTTAGCGCTGCTGCTGATGGATTTATACCGGGCCGAAGGGACTGAATTTGAACCGTTTGACAGGCTCGTTCAACCTGGGCACTGTGACCGTGCATTTTACGCCCAGATCGCCGATGGAGAACAGTGGCGCATCCCGCGTGGCAAAGCAGAACTTCTGCTGAATGCGATTGGCCTGAAAAGTGTACGTCAGTTGAGCCAGTATCGGGCCTTGTTGTCGCTGCCGGACGATGCCTGGACGGTGGCAGACGATACCAATCTTTCGGAGTATCGTCTGCGGCAGATTCTTGACCTGAAATTAGATGAAGCCGCTACCGCCGACCTGATTTATCAGGCAGCTCAGGAATTTGGCACTGATAGCGGTACTGTAGTACCGGTATCGGAAAAAAATACCCATTCTAAACCGCAGGCTGCCCATTTAGAAACTGAAACGCTGCTTTTGAACACAGACGATCATAAGAATCTCAAGCAGTTTATTTCCTTTGCCAGAACTGTCCGGCTGTCCGATATAGCGAAACTGGATTCCAACCGGAAGCAGCAGATTTTAGAATGGGCGCAGTATCTCAAGACGCTGGCAGACCGTGTGGCACATGCAGCAGGTGAGGAATAACGGCACGGGGCGGCGTGGCCCCGTGTAATTTTAAGCCTTCTGGGGAAGTGCATCCACCTGCTGCGCGAGGGCAAAGTCTTTTTCTGTAAGGCCGCCTGCGCTGTGTGTGGATAAGGTCAGTGTCACATGCTTCCATTGGATGAGCATATCCGGGTGATGGTCAGCCGCTTCGGCCAGGTGACCCACCGTGCTGGCAAACATCAGCGCTGCTGGAAAAGACTTCAGGGTAAATTTACGAGAAATTGCGTCTCCACTGCGTGACCACCCTGGTACACTTCTCAGATATTCTACAATTTGTGCATCAGTGAGTTTTTCTGCCATCTCTAGTCATCTACCACCATATCCAGGTCGAGGTTCTGTTGGGAGAGGCTAGCACGATTACACAACCCCTGTCCACCAGCGGTCAGCCATTCCTGCAAACGGTCGCTGGTCAGCGCACCCGACGTGGCATCTTCATAGATTCCTGCGCCCCAATAGTAGTATCGGCGAGTTTCGGAATGCCATGCACCATAACCTTTACTAATAACACTGTGCCCCCCGTTGTAGCCCGCCAAGGCCAGCCCTGCATTGCCTTCGCTCCTATCCAGGCCGCCGCTCAGGTACGCTAAGCCGCGCCGCGCGTTGTTTTGAATATCCAGCATATCCTCGCCAGGGTCAAAATGAAAGGGCATTACCTGGAATAATCCCTGTGCACCTGCTCCAGATGATACGGTGGGGTCGCCGCAGCTCTCAATCTGAATGACGGTAGCTATCAGATTCGGGTCAATTTCCCAGGCCAGCGCCCATTCCGCGATCAGCGGTTTCCAGAACTGTACCTCTGGGGTGAAGATGGGGGACAGCGGCACTTTGGCGACAACATCACCGGTAGTGGAAGCAAGGGTTACAGGCTCTTTGCGCTGAACGACTTCATAAATCACATGACGGTCTTCGTCCAGGGAGAAGTAGACAGACCGTGCTATCGCCAGTGCCCCAGCACTCAGGGCAATGCACAAAAGCGTCATCACCCCAAACGCCCCTAGCCATGCCAGGGTGATTCGCTTACGTGGCGCAAGCGTTGCCGCAGCAACTTCACGGACGGTAACACCTATTGGAACAAGTTGAGTTGGTTGCTCTGAGGCAGGAATCTTTCGCATGTTCACTTTAGAACAAAAGTTCGACGATTGACACTTATAGGATAATCGGATTCTATCCTCAGGTCAAGTAAGAAAGGCATAATTTTTCGTGAAAATTATACCTCCTTACCCAGACTTCGCTGTACATGGCTTAGGAATTCCGCACGGGTGCGTTCGTCGTCGCGGAATGATCCCATCAATGCGCTGGTTACCATGCGTGCGTTTGCCTTTTTGACACCACGCATCATCGAACACATATGCAGCCCTTCCACAACGACCCCGACGCCAAGCGGTTCGAGCATATCCATCATAAATTCAGCGATCTGGGTTGTCATCCGTTCCTGTACCTGCAACCGCCGGGCAAACATATCCACGACACGCGGAATTTTAGACAGTCCTACAACCCAGTTGGTCGGAATATACCCGACATGTACATGCCCAATAAACGGCAGCATATGATGTTCACACAACGAGTAGAATTCAATATCCCGTACCAGCACCATTTCACTATAATCCACTTCAAAAATGGCGTTGTTAATGACTTCTGACGGGTCAAGAAAATAACCAGAAAGGAGTTCCTGATACATTCGGGCAACACGATTCGGGGTTCTGAGCAGACCATCACGCAAGGGGTTTTCCCCAACGCTTCGGAGGATATTTTCCACCGCATATTCGATTTCGGACTGGTTGTAATCCCCGTTGGGCCGGAGGTCGTATTTTTCCAGCAGTTGGGGGTCGTGCAGTTTGGAAAGTCGCAGTGTTGCCATTGGGCAGTTTCCTTTTATCATCAGTATAGGTACTACACCCTACCTTCATACGTTATCATAGGGACATCTTTTTGCGTACCTTTTAGGAGTATTTTGTTCTTGAAAGACCAAATTCTTATCCAAAATTTACGTTTACGCTGTCTGATTGGTTTTAGCCCTCATGAACTCAATGACAAGCAGGATGTCGTGATCTCGATGACTCTGTATACCGATACCCGCAGAGCCGGGGAAACCGACAGCCCCGACGATTTACTAAACTATCGTACCATCAATAAGGCTGTGATTCAGTTTGTTGAAAATTCCTCCTATAAAACTGTCGAAGCACTGGCGAATGGCATTGCCCGTCTTGCAGTGACCGAGTGTGGGGCCGAACATATAAGAGTTGAAGTGAATAAACCTGGTGCGCTGCGTTTTGCTGATAATGTTGGTGTGATTATCGAACGTACCCGCGAAGATTACATGAAATGATAGATCAACAGCTTTTAGATGACATTGATGAGGCGTTAGCTCGCAAGGAAATCAAACGCGCGGAAGTCATTCTGGCGCGTCTGCTGCGCGGGAAGGATTTCAAAAGCGAGGAACGGGCGGCGCTCCTGGTTAGGCGAGCACGTGCAAGATTAGAAGGCGCAAGACCTGATGATGCCCTGGAAGATTTGCAGACGGCGTTGGCACTGGACCAGACTCTGGAAAAAGATGTTCGGACACGGATTTTGCGCGGTGATATCTATTTTGCGCGGTTTGAACTGGCGCCGTTTGGGTTCGCGGATCGCGCGGATACCGATACTGCACGTGCTTGTTATGAGAGTATTTTGGAAACTGTATCGAAGCACCCTCTTATCAGTTGGGCACATTACCAACTGGGGCGTATTTTGCTGAGTGAGAACAATGTAGAATCTGCTGCTGAACATTTTCAAAAAGCGATTGCTGTGCCGCCGTATCCCCCGAATATTCATGCCCTTTGTTATGAACGTCTGGGTTTCATCGAGCTTTTTGAACGTCGTCAGGCGGAAAGCGCACTTCGATATTTCAATCTCGCTATTGAACATTACCCTTCATCGGACGATCCCGGCTGGCTGATTCAGCTTTATCTTCGCATCAGCCGCGCCTACCTGGAATTGGGCCGGCATCAGGAGGCGCTGGATACAGGGCGCCGCGCTCTGCGCGGCATTCAGGATGGCTCGACGTATCGGGCTGCCCTTCCGGAAGCTCATTTTGCGCTTGGTGAAGTACTCTCCACCATGCAGGGGAACGAAGCCGAGGCTATTGAGCATTATCTGCGTTTCCTTCAGAGCAGCAAGCGGCCTTTGGGTATTGATGTGACTTGGAGTCAGGTGCACGAGACTATAGGAAATTTATCGTTCCGGTTGGAACGCTACCAGCAGGCGATTGCCTCTTATGAAAAAGCGCTTGAATTTAATCCCTATCATCCCTGGGAAGTCAATTTACGGTACCAGATAGCCCGGTGCTATTACCGGATGCGGGATTATGAGCGGACGGTTGAGGCTATCGAAAAGATGAAAAAAACAGCCGATAGTGATAATGCCCCGATTACCGATTGGCGTGTTTATAACCTTTTGGGCAATGCGAATTTTGCGCTTGAGAAGTACCGAAGTGCCGCAGAAGCCTATCGCCGTGCTATCGAACTCGCAACTCCTTCGGCTGCCGGGTTGGAAAAAACCCATATTTACCTGCGGTTTTCAGAAGAGTTAATGCGCTCACCCAATTGAACAGACTGTCGTGTACAATGGTAACTATGGCAAGATTACACGTTATTGGTGGTGGTTTGGCTGGTACGGAAGCCGCGTGGCAAGCCGCACAATTGGGGGTCGAAACGGTACTCTATGAAATGCGCCCCCAGCGGCAGACTCCGGCACACCGTACCGGAAATCTAGCTGAACTGGTATGCAGTAATTCGCTGGGTTCGGCCCTGCCTGACCGTGCCTCTGGTCTTCTCAAAAATGAACTGCGACGGCTGAATTCTCTGCTTATGCGCTGTGCGGACAGGGCGGCTGTCCCCGCGGGAGGAGCACTGGCGGTTGACCGGGAGGTTTTCGCACTGGCAGTTGAGAATGCCATTGGTCAGCATCCCTTGATTACATTGAAGCGCGAGGAAGTTACCACGCTGCCTGATGAACCCACTATCATCGCAACTGGTCCGCTTACCTCTGAATCTCTGGCGAAGGAAATTGAAAAACTGATTGGGCAGGAGTATCTGTATTTCTATGATGCCCTCGCCCCGCTGGTAAACGCCGAAACGATCAATATGGAGGTGGCTTTTCGAGCCAGTCGATATGGGCGTGGTGAGGATGACGGCGGTGATTATATCAATTGCCCAATGAGCAAGGAAGAATATGAGCGTTTTGTAGATGCTCTTCTGGCGGGAGAAACTATCGAACTCCGCGATTTCGAGCGCGATGACCCGCGTTTCTTTGAAGGCTGTCTTCCGATTGAACAAATTGCCCGGCGGGGGCGTGAAGCGCTGGCTTTTGGTCCGATGCGCCCGGTTGGTCTGATCGACCCGCGTACAGGACGCCGCCCTTATGCGGTGGTGCAGTTACGGCAGGATAACTTAGCGGGGACTCTCTATAATCTGGTTGGTTTCCAGACAAATCTGAAATGGCCTGTACAAAAAGAAATCTTCCGCCTGATTCCGGGGCTTGAAAACGCAACCTTTTATCGGCTGGGGCAAATGCATCGGAACACATTTATCAATTCGCCTATGCTTCTCGATGCAACAATGCAGTTCCGGCACAGGGAAAATCTGTGGTTTGCCGGGCAAATTACAGGGGTGGAAGGCTATGTAGGCAATATTGGCACCGGCCTGGTAGCGGGAATAAACGCGGCGCGGGCTCTGCATGGACAGCCACAAATGGTGCTTCCCCAAACCACGATGATGGGGGCCTTATGTTTTTATGTCTCACATGCAGAAGCCAGGCATTTCCAGCCGATGAAGGCAAACTTTGGTATACTGCCAGCATTAGAAGCTCCTCCTAAAGGGAAACGTGAACGGGCTTCCGCTTACGCAGAACGAGCACTGCGTGATCTTGAGGCGTTATTAGAATGTTTGTTTGTAACTTAGAAGGCAGGCTGCTATGGCTTTTCGACTTGCGGACCGCATCCGGAACTTAGAAGACTATCCCTTCGTCAAAATTTCGGATGATGTCAAAAAATTACAACAGGCAGGAGTAGATGTGATCCGACTGGATATGGGCAGTCCTGATCTTCCGCCGCCTGCTGCTGTGCGCGAAGTGCTGTCCAGTCATGTAATGCGTGAAGACCAGCATGGGTATACCGGGTATCGGGGGTCAGCCCGATTCCGTCAGGCGGTTGCCCGCTATTATAAACGCTTATTTGGTGTTGATCTTGATTCGGATACTGAGATTCTGCCTTTGATCGGCTCAAAGGAAGGGCTGATCAATATGGCGCTGGCGGTAATCAGCCCTGGAGATATTTCGCTGGTCACAGGGTTAGGGTATCCAGCCTACATCATGGGGACAAAAATTGCTCAGGGGGAAATCTACACCGTCCCCGCGCCGGAAGACAATAACTTTTTCCCGCTGCTAGACGAGATTCCCCAGGATGTAGTGAAAAGAGCAAGGATCCTGTGGCTAAATTATCCCAATAATCCTACAGGCTCTCTTGCTTCTTTGGGAGACTATGCGAAAGCCGTCGATTTCTGTCGCAAACACGATATTTTGCTGGTCTCAGATAATCCCTATTTTGAAGTTGTCTTTGATGGTCGTGACGTGGCGGCCAGTGTGCTGCAAGTCCCCGGCGCAAAAGAAGTGGCGGTAGAGTTCATGTCGCTCTCAAAATCGCATAACATGGCAGGCTGGCGTCTGGGGGCGTGTGTAGGCAATGCAGAAGCAGTTTCGGCACTGCTGCGAATGAAAAGCAACATGGACAGTGGCCATTTTAATCCTGTTTACGAGGCGGGTGTAGCTGCGTTGGATCATACCTCACGCAGTTGGATTCAGGAACGTAATGCCATTTATCAGGAACGCCGTGACCTGCTGGTTGAAGCCATGCCAGCTATGGGTCTGAAGCTGAAGACCATCCCCAAAGGGGCACTGTATATGTGGGCAAATGTTCCTAATCACGATGATGTGGCTTACTGCCGGGGTGCACTGCACGAAGCAGGTGTTTCCATTACACCTGGTTCTGTCTATGGACAGGCTGGCAGCGGCTATGTGCGCTTTAGCCTGGTTACCCCGCAGCCCCGGATGATGGAAGCAATTAACCGCATTGCAAAATGGCAAAGTATACTGTAGTTATATCCCAATTTGGGATAAAAATTTGGAAATATTGGGATAAAACATGGAAATTCCCTCTGTTTTGCAAACTGAACGTGCTTACCTGGTGGGCATTGAAATCAAGGGATCACGACCTCTGCTCTCTGTCCATGAATCGCTGGCAGAGTTAGAACTGCTGGCACAGACGGCCGGATTAGAGGTGATCGGTAAAACCCATCAAAGTGTTGTTCGTGCCGACCCTAAAACGTTTATCGGGTCAGGGAAGGTTGAAGAGATCAAGATCCAGGTGACTGACCTGGATGTGCAAACCGTTGTCTTTGACGATGAGCTTTCGCCGCGCCATCAGCGTGAACTTGAAAGAGCGTTCGGCGAGGCGGTGAAGGTTTTAGATCGCTCGGCGGTGATTCTCGATATTTTTGCCCAGCACGCCCAGACTCATGAGGGGCGATTGCAGGTTGAACTGGCTCAATATGAATACCTGCTGCCTCGACTGACCCGCCAGTGGACACATCTGGAACGGCAGGCAGGCGGTGGTGCGGCACGCGGCGGCGCGGGTGGTGTGGGTTTACGCGGACCGGGTGAAAAACAACTGGAAGTAGATAAACGCGAAATTGGCCGGCGCATCAGCCGTTTAAAATCCGAACTGGAGGGTGTACGCGCTCATCGCAGCCGTCATCGTATACAGCGTCAGCGGGCGGGTATTCCTGTTCTTGGGCTTGTAGGCTATACGAATGCAGGAAAATCGACGTTGATGAACGCGCTTACCGCCGCCGATGTGTATGTTGCGGATCAGCTTTTTGCTACTTTGGACCCGACTACGCGAAAAATCCAACTTCCTTCAGGCAAAGAGGTATTGATTTCTGATACGGTGGGTTTTATTCAAAAACTGCCCACCATGCTGGTGGCGGCCTTCCGCGCGACGCTGGAAGAAGTTCTCGAAGCCGATGTCCTGCTCCATATCGTGGACAGTGCTCATCCAAATGCTCTGGCTCATATTGAAACCGTCGAGGATACCCTGGCAGAAATTGACATGCCGCGCGTGCCGCGTATCCTGGTCTTGAATAAAAAGGATCTTTGGGAGGATGACCATCTGGGGGATCAATTCAGAGACCTGGGTTACGATGAGGTTGTTGCCATCTCCGCGCAGAAGAAGATTGCATTAGAGAACCTTCTGGAGACAGTCGAAAAGGTCATTCAGCGCTCTCTCGTCCCCATTGAATTTCTTGTGCCCTATCGGCAGGGAGAGTTGATTGCCCTGGCACACAAGTTAGGGGTCATCAAGAGTGAAACCCATACCCCTGAAGGTGTGATCTTGCGGGGTGATGTTCCCCCGGCTTTGGCGGCTCGTCTTGCCCGCGAAAAACTGACAAGGTAAGACTTTATGTTGCGATTTATTGACAGAAACAACTTCCTATTCCGGCTGCTTACCGCTTTCTCCAAACGGCTGGCGGCCAATCGTGGTCTGCCGATGGTCGCAGGAGCAGCCCTCACGTTGATAAGCTGGCTGGTGAGCGGCATCGTTTTGATCGTCATTGTTAGTGATTCGAGTATTGATTCAATCTGGTTGCTGCTGTGTCTGCCCGCAACACTGCTGCACCTGGGTGTTTTTGTCGGTTTTATTGGTTTTATGCTGTCGGTTCCGCTTGGGCCGGGCTACAAAGAGTAGTGTGATCACAATCCGTCCACCGCGCAATCCCGCTGAAGTCCGGCTTATTGAGGTCTTGCAGCGGCAGATATGGGGAATGGATGATCTTGCCATCACCCCTTATAACACCCTCCATGCCCTGGAACATGCTGGCGGACTGCTGCTGCTTGCTTTTGATGGCGAGCATCCTATCGGTTTTACTTTTGGTTTCCCCGGCTATCGAGGCGGAAAAAGTATTTTCTGGTCGCATATGACGGGTGTCCTGCCTGAATATCAGCGGCAGGGAATCGGGCGAAAGATCAAATTTGCACAGCGGCAGCACGTGATGGAAAGAGGCTATACAGCCGCTGGATGGACATTTGACCCACTCCGGCAGAAAAACGCCGTTTTTAATATCGCTGCGTTGGGGGCTGTCTGCCGCCAGCTTCATATTGAGCTTTACGGGGAAATGTCAGATGGCATCAACGCAGGGTTAGTTTCGGACCGATTTGAGGTGGAATGGCCGCTTACACATCCCCATGTAGAAAAACTTTCCAATTCGGGGCAACCTGCATTTGCCAGATCCGTTCCCTCCGAATTTTATGTTCTTCGTGTGGCAAACGGTGAGCCTCTTCTCTTAAATTATGACTATACGCTTCCTGAAGCCGCAATTGAACTCCCGGCGGAGGTCGATCAGATGCGTCAGAAATCGCCCGAAAAGGTCAGGCGGTGGTACCATGCGCTGCGGGAAGCGATCATACCCCTTTTTGACGCGGGTTATTGGGTCGATCAAATCTGTCTTTCACCCGATGTTTTTGCTTATATTTTACGGCGTGACAAAGCCTGGTATCTGTATGTACTGGAAACTGCCGCCGGGACGTTTTATACAGGCATTGCAACCGATGTCGAAAAACGCCTCAAACAGCATAACACTGGAAAGGGCGCGAAGTATACCTCTCTGCGTCGTCCTGTGAAAGTGGTCGCTGTATGGGAAACCTTCGGGCGCTCAAAAGCAACTCAGCTAGAATATGCCTTTAAACAGCTTTCCCGATCTCAGAAAATCCGCATGGTGGCTTCCCATGAGACTTTTCTGGGTGCGAAGCGGGTTCAATAATTAACTGTTAAAGTCTATTCACATCCCTCTGGGCGCACGCAAAAGCTCACCAAATTCAAGCGCTGCCGTCCAATGGTGACATCGTTATAACGCCCGATGAGAGTCATCCAGTGTATTTTGCCGCCTTCCAGGAAGGTTCCCGCCTGCTCATACAACACGGTTTCCGGTTCGCCGCTTACCGTGATACGAAAATCATAGGTGCCTTCAGGTAAATCCAGCACCCCAACGGTATCCCCAAAGGGCAGCCCTTCGATCAACACAGTTCCATCCGCCAGGAGAACATCAATCGGAGGCGCTTCTTCAATCGTATGCCGGACTTCCACCACCGCGTTCTGGCCGGACATCAGCGCGGCATTATCACCAAGATCGGATTGGATCACAATCTGCGACATAAGATTACCCGCTTCTATCTGCCCGCTTAAGATAAGGATAGAAATCTCATCCGGCAAAAAGGTGACCTGCTGCGGCGGCAGCAACGGGTCATCCTGCCCACTGGGAACTACCGCAACTTCATAGGTCCCATACGGGATGTCGATCACATCCGTCAGGCTTTCGTAAGCAATACCCTGCTGCACGATCTGACCATTGAGCAGAACATCCACACTGGAAACATCCGGCGCAAAATGGGCCATGCGGAAGCGGGTTCCAAGGTCGATTTCATCAAACAGTGTTCGAATCTCTCCCTCAATCCGTGTCGTGATGAGGAGATAACTTTTATATGGCGCATCCGGGGTGAGTTCAAACACCACATCTTCGCCGTCATATATCGTAATTTTCTCATACGCATTAAACGAAAATTCAGCGAAAAAAACCGAAGTATTAAACGGGATTTCTGACAGTAGTTCTTCCCCGGCCTGCACACTCAGTACAGAGTCGTCGGCCATGTTAAACACATGCAGATGAACGACATTAACCGGAATTTCATTGATTTGTTCACTCACCGACCGCAAATTGAGATTGTTACCCGCAATGGTTCCTGTGAGTGTCAGCGTTGACCAACCACCTGGCTCAAACGTAAGTGGGATAGGGCCAATCACAGTGTTGTTGTCAATATCGGCTACCAGGATTTCATGGTCACCGGCGGCGATTTCAACTCGCTTGCTTAACGAGTCAAAGGGGACACCCTCTAAGAGCAGTTCATTATCCAGCAGCACATTAACTTCAGGAAACTGAGGCGAAAGATGGGCAAATCGGAGGTGATGAGGTGCTTCCTGAGCATGGGAGAATGGGGAAAGAACGGACAGCAGAATCACAACACCGATGAGCTTTTTTAACATCGAGAAAACGCTCCTGAAATTTCTCCTATTGTATCAGCCATTGATTACAGGGAGCAGTTGGAACTTCCCTGATCTCCCGTCCGCGATAATCCCGGAACCATCGCCCCATCGACGGCGCGTTCAGCGGCCTCGCTCACCATTTTTATACAGATGAGCATGAAACGCTTCATGCATCGTGGCAGTGCAGGTCATCCGGCGCCATTTCCTGGACTTCAGAGATAGGCGGAAACTCCCCAAAAGATAAATAACAGCACTATCAGCAGTACACGAAATCGGCTCATGACAGAATCGCGTCTTCATAAGCTCCTTTATTGTATGTCAATAGTACATATGTTCTCTGGAAGAGATAGACTTCCGTTTGAAATTCGTTATAAAATGATTTCAGACAAAAGCCTCACAATGAAGACATTGAAACTTAGGCAATCATACTTTATAGTTGATTAATGGAAAAACAACGCTGTCTTTATTGCAACGATATCATAGAGACCCCAAGTGCATTTGAGGGTTTCTGTACGACCGCCTGTTATCAAAAGCACAGACAGCAAAAAAAGCAGGAAAACCTCCCCATAACGCCGCCTTCCAAGAACGGCGAAAACACGTTACAACCACAGCTCACAAAATAAGCCCTGGAGAAACGACGATGTCGATCAAACCCGATCATTGGATTCGCAAAATGGCGCTCGAACACGGGATGATTCAACCCTTTGAAGAGAAACAGGTACGCACCGATGTTATTAGTTTTGGTCTTTCAAGTTACGGCTACGATATTCGCGTGGCGAATGAGTACAAAATTTTCACGAATGTTTATAACACAGTAGTTGACCCCAAACACTTTGATAATTCTTCCTTTGTCGATTTTGTGGGTGATGTTTGCACTATTCCTCCCAATTCTTTTGCACTGGCGCGAACCGTTGAGCACTTTAAAATTCCCCGCCAGATTCTTGCGATTTGTATTGGCAAAAGCACTTATGCGAGATGTGGGATCATCGTTAATGTCACCCCTTTGGAGCCGGAATGGCAGGGGTTCTTGACGCTGGAAATCAGCAATACGACGCCGCTGCCCGCCCGGATATATTCAAGCGAAGGTATCGCCCAACTGCTCTTTCTGGAAAGCGATGAAATCTGCGAAGTTTCCTACGCGGATCGAAAGGGAAAATATCAAAATCAGGTGGATGTCACGCTGCCCAGGTTATAGCTGCCGCCTAATAAATCTGACGGCTGACATAGGGCCCAATTCGGGTGGCCAGGGGAACTGGCAGTTTCTTCCAGATGGTGCGGAAAACTGTATAAAGTCTTTCCGGTTCCTCCGAAACCGCCTGCCAATGATTGCCCTGCCGATGAATTTCCTGATATGGCAGGGCGGTTGAAACCGCATTGAACTTTTCCTTAAAGCGCTCGTGGCCGCCGCCTGACTCACTGCGGCCTAAATCCAGCCAGCGCAGTCCCCTGCTGACCGCCCATCGAACGGCTTCCCAGTACAGCAAATCATTGGCGTAAGCGCTTCGGGCGGCTTTTGTAGAGGATGTCCAGCCATTTTCAGCCCCATCCTTAAACACGGTGAGCACCATACCGGCGACGATTTTGCCCTGCTGTTCCAGGGCAATCAGGTGCGGTTGGAGCGTTTCGGTTCTTGCCAGGTTGTGGAAGAAATTTCTGGTCAGCACAGGAGCGCCCAGAAGGTGCATATTTTCGGCGTATACTGGCCAGAAGTAATAGAGGTCGTCCAAACCATGCCGAACCCGAAAATCGGCATTTTCAGCCTTCCGTATGCGGTTACGAGCGGAGGGACGTAAACTATCCCATGCCTGTGTTTCCGTTTCCGGCAGCCGAATCACGGAGACACTGCGCCCCTCCCGTAACGCAAACTGAGGCAGTGGGTCATAACGGCTGCGAAGTTCTATCGTATCGACTCTGTTTTTCGCTGCCCAGACGCTGATACCTTCCCACAATAAATCCCGTGATTCGGGATTGTCCGCCAGAATTCCCCCGGTGTTAAGATAGGGCACCGAAGTCAGGCGTCTGCCCAACCCAGGATGATAGCGCTGGAAGAAAGGGGCTATGCCAACGACTTTTCCTGCATTCTCTGCGATCCAGTACACGGGTCTGATACGGAACGTCTTTTGAAGGAGGCCGAACCAAGCGAATTGGTGTGCCAGGAGGGCCTGAGGGTGCTGCGCTACATATAAATCCCAGCGTGCCTGGTCAGCGAATGCAGCCTGTTGAACACGGATCGTCAAAGTTCAGTCCTTTCCAGCCCGCTATCATACCGTATAATGACCCCGTTTTTAGCAAGGAAAATGATGAAAAACCTCTCGGCTGGTCGTATCGCTGCGCTGCTGCTGGTGCTGGCGCTCACAAAGTCGCTGCTGTTAGCGCTGATCATTACCCCTTCCTATGGCCCGGATGGCGGCAGTTATATGCGCTACATTGATGCGTTTGAGAATCCCGATTCCGAAGAAGATCGATGGTTTATACGCGGCACAACACCTATATATCCTATGTTTGCGTATGCGTTTTTCCAGGTGGGCGGTGCCTATTTCGTCGTGCTGGTGCAAATCCTGCTTGGTGCGCTGGTACCAGCCGCCCTGTTTTTGGCACTGCACTCGCTGAATCAACGAGCCGCCCTTCTGGCGGGCATTCTCACTGCCCTCGATCCACAAACCGGACTTTTTTTCGAACTGGTCGCTACTGAAGGGTTATACATTGCCCTGTTAGGATTAGGTACTGCTGCCTTCTTTTGGTCCGTGCAGCACAAACCTACTTTATGGGTCATTGGCGGTGTCGGACTGTTACTCGGTGTCGGGAGTTTTACCCGTCCGGTTGGCTCGCTGTTAATTGTTCCCTACATGTTTTTTTTCCTGCTCATCACACGCTCTATTAAACGGACAACCTGCCTGGTAGTTGGGTATATCGCAGTCTATGTTGCCCTGTCATTGTTCAATCTGTGGAGATTTGAGTTTTTTGCTCCTGGCAATTCAAGCGGCTTCTATCTCGCAACCCGCCTGTTTGCCGTCGGCGACCTTTACAGCCCTGAGAATGGGGCCAAATCGGAGCACCTTTTTCAACTTGCCCAGGCATGTGACATAGAATTAACCGACCAGAGGGACGAAAGCCTGAAAGTCACCCAGGATTTACGTCTGTGCCTGATTTATACACACGGTCTGAGTCAGGTCGAAATCAGTGATCTGTATCAACAGGTTTATTCGGAAGCTGTCCGTGCCAAGCCAATGATTTTCCTCAAAACGATGCTGACACAAGTAAAAGAGTTTCTCTGGGGTTTAAGCGCCCCCTATGACCAGGATTATCTTGAAGGGTTGTCCACCAACTGCGATGCTGAACCGGCTTCGAAAAATCGCTGGGAAGCTCAGGAAATTTTCTGTCCGTCGCCGCCGCGCCCCCTGGAATTTGCCACTCCAGTGCTGTACTGGACGATGCTGGGATTCAGTCTGGTAACACTGAGCTTTTTTTTCCTCCCCGTGTTTTTTCTGTGGAGGCACAGCCCGCCAATGATACGCTGGCTGTATCTTTACTGCCTCAGCCTGTATGCCTATCATGCGGTCGTAACGGCCGCCGCCGGGTCAATCCTGCCACGTTATATCACAGTTACCAATGTTTATCTCCTCATCACCTGTGCTTTTGTCAGCGTCGCCCTCCATGAGCGATGGAAAAATTGGCAGCAGCCAACCAGCCCATTACAATCTGAAAATGAAACACTCTAAGGAGACAACCTATGAAAGTCGTAATAACGGGTGGCACAGGTTTAATGGGCAATGCCTTAGCCAAAAGTTTAGCTGCCGATCATCATCAGGTTCTTATTTTAAGCCGTGATCCGAAACGCCGTTCTTCCCCCGCGCAGGGAGTTGAAATCGTCCGCTGGGATGGTAAAACCGCCGGAGATTGGGTCGAACAAGCTGAGGGAGCGGAAGCGATCATAAATCTGGCGGGCGCATCAATTGACCAGCGCTGGACAGACAGCCATAAAAAGCTCATTGTGGACAGCCGCAAGGAAGCCGGACAAGCGGTTGTGGCCGGAATCAAGAGCATGGCACAAAAACCCGAAGTCGTGATTCAGGCCTCTGCTGTTGGATACTATGGCCCTCGTGATGACGCAGAGATTACCGAAGAGTCCCCGGCAGGAAATGATTTTCTGGCGGAAGTCTGCAAAGTGTGGGAAGCCTCTACTGAGGAGGTTGAGACATTGGGGGTGCGCCGCTGCGTGATCCGTACCGGCATCGTGCTTTCAACCAAGGGAGGCGCGATGGCGCGTCTGCTGCCCATTTTCAGAATGTTTGCGGGCGGCCCGGTGGGGAGTGGCAAACAGTATATGTCCTGGATTCATATCGGTGATCAGGTTGATGCGATTCGTTTTCTGATCGAGAATAAAAATGCAAAGGGCGCTTTTAACCTCACGGCTCCGAATCCCGTCACGAATCGAGCATTTGTGAAAGCATTAGGGAGCGCGCTGGGACGGCCTTCTTTGATACCAGCCCCTGGATTCAGTTTGAAAATCATGTTTGGGGAAATGTCTACGGTGGTGCTTGATGGGCAGCGGGTTGTGCCTCAGAAGCTTCAGCAGCTCAATTATAATTTTCGGTTCATAGACCCGGAGAATGCTATCCGGAATCTCCTTTACAGCGGCATCGAAGGTTAATCCGCTTCATCCTCATGGGCATCGCTCACCAGATGGCCGTAGTAAATTTTGACGGTATGCAGCGAGCGATGCCCAAGCATCTCCTGAATTTCTTCCAGGGAATGTCCTGCTTCAATTAACTGCTGTGCCCGCCAGTGTCGCAGATCGTGAGGGGAAACGGACAGCAGCCCGACTGCTTTCGCCGCACGCTGTACGATCCGCCATGCGATAATCCGACTCATCCGTTGACCATCATAGGCTTTATCATGGCTGACAAAAACAGGTGTTTCCGCTAGTTTTTCCGGGGAGATGTCGCGTTTTTTGACATAGTTCCAGATGGCAGGAAGCGAATCGTTCAACGTAATACGATACGGGTATCCATTTTTTCCGATCACGTTCACCTGAAGCGGTTTTTCTTCGCTGGCAAAGGCGTCCATATTGATGCTGAGGATCGCGCTGATTTGCCCGCCTGTTTCGGCGAGGGTTTTCAGAAGCGCCGCATTCCGCAAGCGAGTCATTTCCCACCGGTGGTAGCGCTCAGTCTCAGGTTTATACTGCTTGGGCGGCTTCTGCTGGTCATAGTACTCGACCATGGAAGTCAAATCCGGTTTTGTATCCACCGTTTTGACTTCCCGCGTCTGCTTGTTGGGGGTTGTGCGAGCTTTAATCTGCTCCACCGCGTTCTTGAGGGAAAAATCGTCGGGCAGCCATCCCCGCTCTTCGATGAACTCGAACCAGCGCATCACCCCTGCCAACCGCAATTCGACAGTTGAGGCAGCATACGGGCGGTTGTCACTTTCACTGGGCGTTTGCAGCCACTCGGCGAAGCATTTCAGGAGCGGTTCATCAAGGGCGGTTAGGTTTTCGATGGGGCAATCCGCCGCCGTCGGGACTGCATATCTTTGAATGGGCAGTTGTTTGGCGAAGTGTCTATCGCCCAGAAACGCTAGAAAGAGGTCAACTGCCCGCAAATAAGCGTCCAGTGTGTGGGAAGACTTAACCCTGGCCTCATTTGCGTACCGGGAACGTGCCTCGCCAAACGAAAGTGACATGCTGCATCCCTACCGATTATTATCCCGACGGTAATTGTAACCAATAAATTTCCGTGCCGAACATGGTGTGAACAAAAAGCCGCATATCGGGCGTGATGGTCAGGCCAGCCAGGGGAGCAGGCATTTCGGTCCATACGACCAACTGCACATCCACATTGGTACACCCCCCTTTTTCCTGACATGCCAACGGATCGACCCGGCCTATAACACCACGCGATCCCAACCCATAGGCAATATACAATAGGCCATCCGGCCCCAACGCCACATTTGTAGCGTCCTGTAAACCGCTTACCAGCGGTTCCGGTTCCGCATCTTCGCCAAGTTGCAGCCACTCCACCGAGCGCCTTACACTGCCATTATTAACAATGTAAATAAGCTCGTCTGTCACCACAAGCCCGGATGGGTCATCAAAACCAGAGGCCACTACCCGGACTTCTCCCTCGCGGGTGATATTCAACAGGTTATCGCTGCCCCACTCAGTGACATAAAACGTATCATCGGTTTGCGAAGCTGCCAGTCCCCAGGGGCCGGACAACCCCTCTCGAATGGCGACACGCCCCGTCTCGTGGCTGATCCGCCATAAAACGTTGGCTTGGAAGTCCGCTGCCCATATCACCGGCCCATCTTCAACATACAGGCTGTGAGCATTGCCCACCCCGGTGATGTAAGTGGCTGTTTCCCCGGTTGTATCGTTTAAGCGGTACAATGTCTTGTCCCCGGCGCAGGACGTATAAATAAATCCATCATGCCAGAACAGCCCGTTCGGGCGCTGCACATCTCCGGTCAATACCACAAAATCCGTCTGGAGGAATGGCTCAAATTCATCTTCCTGGGCATAAAATAAACCGGCGTTTGTTAAAACCAGTAATACCAGCAACCGTAACATCGACACAACAATAACTCCATGACCAATCATCACTCCAATCCTAACCGATTGCGTTTTATGGGACAACGTAAAATAAACAACCTGTAGGAGGTAAAAAGTAAAATTTTTTTCACGTTGGCAAAATCCGGTTCTGCTCGCGCAGCGATGCTTCAGCTTTTTTACGGGTGGTGATGTCCTGAACGATGAGTTGGGCGGCGGGTTGCCCATCGTAGGTGATGTGGCTCACCAAGATTTCCACCTCAAGCGTGAGCAGGTTGTGTAGTGCGGCGGAAAAATCGGACAGGATCAAGCCGAGTTTAAAAGAGTATAACGTGTTGCCAGCACCGCTGCCTCAAACTCCGCCAGTGTAAGATAATCCAACGCCTCGTGAATACGGTCGGTCATGTAAACGACCTCCAACCAGTGTTTCAACTGCTGGTACACATCCTCGAAATCCCAATACTCGCTGTAATCGACATGTTCTTCCTTGACGGTACGCATGAAGCGTTCCACCAGGCCGTTCTGGGTGGGCTGGCTTTGTCCGACATGCTGATTTTGACTCCCAAGCCCAGCAACCGCTCGGTGGGCTGTCAGGGCATACTGTGAGCCTTGATCCGATCTGATCCCACGTCTTGAAGCCGAATGCGCCACGAGTGAACGAGAACGACCAGATCGTTTTCGTCCGAAGTTGGCTAAGAAGAAACTATTAACAGGAGGGATAATTAAGAGTGTTTGATTAGTGCCATTTCTCAGCGCGTTCTCTGGGTTTGCATCACCTGGATTTGGTCATAATTTTACATAAAACTCAAATGCAATCAATCACCGAGGTAAGTCACATGCGGAAGCTTAGGGGGCAAGCTCAATCGGCTGATGCTCCCCCGCGTGTGCTAACGTGTCTCCTACCACGAAGTCGCATAGAAGAAAAATTGTGTGCTTAAGTCTCGCGCATCCAGACGCGCATTTCGCCAGGGTCACGATTGGCCCAAAAGCAATACGGGATCGCCCGAAATTCAAACGTGCTTTGCGCGTAACTGAAGGCAGATTGCGCCTGGTATAAACCACCGTGCCAATCGTGCGGTTCACGGCAGATAGCATCGCCCGTGATTACATGAATGCCACCAAATAGATTGGCATCACCAATTGCTCTGAGCTGAGCCTGACGGGGAATGATGACATTTGCCAGATGTGCTCGGTTGTCCACCTCTTCCAGGCAGTAGACCAGCGGACCGCGCTGTAAGGCGATGCATCCAGCATTTTGCCTTACGGCTGAATGAGATGCCATGCGCTCGATTGGCATCTGCAAAGAAAGGTTAATCTCATCATTATTCGCCCATCTGCGCCGTATCGGAACATAGCCATTGATCGGATAGGCGGAAAATGGCGCTCCATTGACTTCCAGATCAAAATCACGACACCAGCCCGGAATTCGCAGCGCGATTTCCAATTCTTGCGGCTGACCAAGTTGAATAGTGAGAACGACCGTGCTCTCCCAGGGATAGTTCGTCCGCTGCTGAATTTGTACCCGACGGTTATTGACCTCCAGACGGGCATGGCTGTCGTTATAAAGATGAACATACACCCGATCATGTTTGACTGAGTAAAAGTAGCGGCCAACACTGGCGACCAGACGCGCCAGATTGGGGGGGCAGCAGGCACATTCAAACCACTCGGATCGACGATAATATCGTTGGGTACGGATGCCGCTCCAATCTTCGCAAGGGCTGATGTTGGGATACGATGCCAGCGGGTTGGCATAGAAAAAGTGTGATCCCTCATACGAAACGCCGCTCAACATTCCGTTGTAAAGCACCCGTTCCATCACATCGGTGTAGCGGTTGTGTGGATCAATTTCGAACATCCGATATGCCCAGAATACCAACGCTACAGAAGCGCATGTTTCGGCATAGGCAGTTTCATTGGGTAGGTCATAATGAAAAGTGAAACCTTCATTGGTGCGAGCAGGACCTAGGCCGCCCGTGATATACAGGGAATGTTCGGTCAGGTCATCCCATACCAGACGGCAGACCTCGCGCAGTTGGGCATCATCGTTTTCGGCAGCAATATCCGCCACTGCCGAAAAAAGATAACCTGCCCGCACCGCATGACCGGCCGCGGTATTTTGCTGGCGTACAGGCATATGTGCCTGACAGTAGTGATAACTCTTTGCCCAGTATTGCTGCGGGTCATCGCCGCGCCGATTTGCTTCCAGATCAAAGTAATGCGGCGACTGTCCGCGTTCTTCGATAAAATATCCGGATAAATCCAGATAGCGTTTTTCATCCGTCGCATGATAAAGTTTGACCAGCGCCAATTCGATTTCTGGATGCCCACAGTAACCGCGAATTTGCCCCTCCTTGCTGCCAAAGCGTTGGTCAATATGATCCATATAACGCACCAGCACATCCAGGAACTTGCGTTTGCCAGTGGCTTGATGATAGGCAAGCGCTCCCTCGAGTAAATGCCCCGCATTATATAATTCGTGTTTGTCGCGCAGATTTCGCCAGCGATTCTGGGGTTCTACAGCGGTGAAAAAAACATTGAGATAACCATCGGGCTGTTGTGCCTTCTCGATCAGATCAACAACTTCATCCACCTGCGCTTCCAGACCTGGATCAGGATAGTTCATCAGGCTGTAGCTCACCGCTTCGATCCACTTTCCGGTATCAGAATCCCAGAAAATATGCGGCTTGGGGCGTCCGGGCTGCCAATCCAGCCGCCATGCGTCCAGTCGTCCCGTTTGTTTCATCTGGTGATAAATCGCGGGAAGTGTCCTGTTCCGATTCGTCGCCTGACGCGCTCCCCAGAAGCCAGACCCAATATTGATGTTGCCTAGTGGAAACATACCCATCCTGCTCATTTCTCATACTTTACGACTGTATAAAAGAGACCAAAAGCTGAAAAGAGATGGAAAACGTACAATAGGAGGATAAATCCGACTTTGTTCCTCATTACATCTGATATTGGAAAACAAAGCAATGCTATCATAAGACATATCGTTACGTAACAACGCAACGTTTTCTGCCATTTCTGGTAGGAGTAGTTACAATGAAGCCGCATAATACACTTTGGTTAAAGACTTATTGCCCGCTCAAGGCACATAATGCAGGTCTCTTTATTTCGCGGGGGGCAGCCATGCACCCGACTCGTGTCATCGACTCGCATGAGTTGATCTTCGTAAAACAAGGTGAACTGGATATGTGGGAGGAGGATTCCGTCTTTCATCTGGAAGCGGGACAAACGCTCCATCTATTCCCTGGGCGACAGCACGGCAGCACCAAACCGATGCCCTCCAATCTCAAATTCTATTGGATCCATTTTGAGATCGAAGCCAACTATAACAGGTATGGTCATCGCCACGAAGATGAATACACGCCCGCCATCAAAGTACCACAGGTAGCCTGCCTGCCGCAGCCCGAACGTTTGGAGCGGCTGTTTCGCATCTTTCTGGATGAACAGGAAATTGGGGCACTCCATCCTCATGCTGCGAATCTATTAACGCTGCTGATGTTGACAGAGGTCATGCAGTCTATAGAAGAAAAAGCTGCCCAACCCGATCATCTGAACGCGGTAGCGACATGGGCGCACACTTTTATTCGCATCAACTTTGATCGCCCCATCACGCCCAGCAAAGTGGCAGAGGCGCTGGGCTACAATACGGATTATCTGGGGCGTATCTATCGCAAGACCTATGGCTGCACACTCACCGAAGCCATTCACCGTCACCGTGTCAAAATCGCCTGCCAGTATCTTCTGGATAGCAAGCTGACCATCTCTCAGATCGCCCAAAAATGTGGCTACCCCGATCCCGATTACTTCCGCCGCATCTTCCGACACCACATGCAAATTTCACCAGGCGACTACCGCAATGAGTTTTCGCGTGTGCATGTCAATACGCATTAGCTGCTTTTCGGCCAGGCTCCAACCCTACCCCAAGCCAGCTTTTCAATGGGCTAAAAGCCCATTGTCTACTATTTCGCCTTCAAAACGCCAGCAGACCGCCATCCACAACAAGGATTTCGCCCGTAATATAATCCGAGGCTGCTGACGCCAGAAACACCACCGCACCCATAATATCTTCCGGCTGCCCCCAACGTCTGGCAGGAACACGGTCGATGACTCGCTGGTATAAGACGGGATCGCTGAGTTCCTGCGTCGCTATATCGGTTGCAATTTTGCCTGGCGCGATAGCATTGACCTGTATCCCTTTGGCTGCCCATTCATTGGAAAGGGCTTTGGTGATCTGCCCTAAGCCGCCTTTGCTGGCGGCATAACTCACTGCTGTGATGCCGCCGATAAAGGTGAGCAAAGAAGCCGTAAAAATGATCTTGCCAGTGCCCCGCGCCAGCATATCTTTGCCGAATTCGCGGCTGAGGATGAACTGTGCAGACAAATTGACTTCCAGCACGGTATCCCAATCCTCGTCGGTGAAATCTTCCACCAGATTGTTCCGTACCGTTCCCGCGTTATTGACCAGAATATCAACGCGGGGAAAATCTGCTTTTACCTGGTGAATAAAGGCATACAGCGCCTCTCGATCCGCAAAATCGCAGGCATATCCTTTGAAGGCACATCCCGTTGCCCGGACTGCCTGCTCAACCTCGCTGCCGGAGGTTTCCAGGCTGGCACTCACACCGATGATGTCTGCGCCTGCTTCGGCGAGTCCTATTGCCATCGCTTTGCCAATGCCCCGTTTGCAGCCTGTGACCAGCGCGGTTTTCCCATCTAAGCGGAATTTATCCAGAATACTCATGAATTCACTTCTCCGTTGGGTACTTCAATCCCCACAACGCCCGAATACGGTCGAGCGTCTGCATGATGGCGAGCGTTTCGTCCAGGGGCATCACCTCACTTTCGCGTTTGCCCGCTCGCAGGCACGCCATCACTTCGGCTGCCTCATAGTTGTAACCATTGCTCACACGAGGCAGATTCATCACCTGTTCGGGCTGACCATCCAGCGTCAGGGTCATGCCGTCTGTACACCAGAAGGATGGATGAATCCGAATGCTGCCTTTTGTCCCGATGATGACGGCATCGTGTGGCGTGTTGATCTGAAGCGAGGAAGAAAGCACAGCGATTTGACCGGCTGGATAACGAAAGATCGTGCCAGACAGTTCATCTACGCCTGTACTTCCTAAATAGACCTGCGAATTAATCTCTGCTGGCTGCTGACCAAAGACCATCCAAGCCAGCGACACGGTATAAATGCCCACATCCAGCAGGGCGCCGCCGCCCAAATCGGGGTTCAGAAGCCGATGCTTAGGATCCACTTCCGCCCGAAAACCAAAATCCGCCTGCACCATCCGCACCTCGCCGATTACCCCTTCCGCCAGCAGTTGGCGTGCCCTGACGACCGCGGGCAGATAGCGCGTCCACATGGCTTCCATCAAAAAAAGCCCTCTTTCCCGCGCTGCCCTGATCACCGCCTCGCTTTCTTGCGAATTCATGGTAAAAGGCTTTTCACAGAGTACCGCTTTGCCCGCCTCCAAACACAGCAAAGTATCCTCTTTGTGCATCGGATGAGGCGATGACACATAGATCACATCCACCTCAGGATCAGATGCCAAATCCTGATAGGTGGCATGGCGATGTGGCACATCAAATGCATCGCCAAAGCGGTTGGCAGCGGCTTGACTGCGCGATCCGACCGCCGTTAACACCGCGTCCGGCAAGACCCGTAAGCCCTCGGCAAACTTATGGGCGATCATGCCGGTCCCCAGAATTCCCCATCGTATTTTATCAACCATCATTATTCCTTTATTCTCAGGGTTTCTTGCCTTGAGCCGCTAACCCTTCACCGAACCTGCCAGCAAGCCACGAATGAAGTAACGCCCTAGAATGATGTAGACCAAGAGGGTTGGCAAAGCTGTCAGGAATGCACCCGCCATTTGCACATTCCATTCTACTATCTGGCTGCCTGATAAATTTTGCAAGGCAACGGTCATGGGGCGCGAGTCAACGCTGGTGATCGTCACGCCAAACAGGAACTCATTCCAGATTTGCGTGAACTGCCAGATGATAACCACCACAAAAGCGGGAACAGACAATGGCAGGATAACATACAGGTACAGGCTGAAGAATCCTCCGCCATCCAGCAGACCCGCTTCGACCAACTCAGTGGGAATTTTGGCGTAATAGTTGCGGAAGATCAGCGTGGTGATAGGCAGCCCATACACGATATGGGTTAGGATCAAGCCGTTGAGCGATCCGTATAAATCCGCCCACTGTAGAAACTTAACCAGCGGGATCAACACCGCCTGATAAGGGATGAACATGCCGAACAGTATCAAGGTGAACAGCAGATTCGCACCCCGAAAGCGCCACTTGGCAAAGACGTAACCATTCAGCGACCCCGCAATCGCTGAAATAATCGTTGCAGGCAGTACCAACACCACACTGTTGAAAAAACTGGGCGCAAGCTGATCGGCTGCTTTGCGAATGCTTTCCCAGGTAAAACGGCTCGGAAAGTCCCACATGGTCGAAATGCTGACCTGATCAAGACTCTTGAAGCTGGTTACCAGAACCATATAAACGGGGATCAGGAACAGGATAGAAAGCCCTAGCAGGATGATATACAGGACAAAACGACCCAGTCGATATTGGACGGTTTTCGGCGTCACCGAAGTGGCTGGCAAGTGGGAGACCACCGCTTGCTGTACTGCCATTACTCCACCTCCCCGCGCAGGCTGATGACGAGATAAGGGACAATCACGAAGGCGATCATAATCAGCATGATGATAGCGATAGCCGCACCGCGTGCGAAATCATTGCCGCGAAAGGTCACGAAGAACATATTGATGCCAGGCATATCAATGAACAGATTATCCCCACCGCCCAGTGTGAAAACGAGGTCAAAGATTTTCAGCGAAATATGTCCCTGCACAATAACCGCACTCAGGGTGATAGGGCGCAGCAAAGGCACAATGATATGACGATAAATGTGCAATTCTCTTGCACCATCCACACGGGCAGCTTCACGCAGTTCATCAGGTATGCCTCTTATACCTGCCAGATACATCGCCATGATATAGCCAGACATTTGCCACGAGGCAGCGATCACGACCGCAATCAGCGCGAGATTGAACCCGTGATTCTCCTCAAACTCTAATGCGGTCAGTTGATCGAGATCGCTGAAGGTCAGCAGACTGATCAATAGAATGGCAATGCCCGTCAGCACCGCAGCGGTTTGAGATCGCCAGCGCGACCAATACAGCAGAGCCGCAAAAATAACGATACCTAACAAAATCTTGATCAGAATGCCGGCCAGATCGTTCCAGTGGAACTCAAGAAGCTGCGCTTCGCTGATGAACCAGCGAATTTTCCACTGCGGCAGGCCAATGTACGTAACCAGAGTATTCAGCCCACTATTCGGGCTGAACAGCCATTGCCAGACTGTCCCTGTCACAACAAAGGAAAGTGCCATCGGAAACAAGAAAATAGACCGGAATATCCCTTCGCCTTTGACATTCTGATCCAGCAAAACTGCCAGGCCAAAACCGATAATCTGGCTGACGAGGATAAAAAGCACCGTAAAAAAGAAAATATTGACCAGATCGATGCGAAAACGCGCATTAAGCCGACCCGTGAACAAGTCTTCATAATTCTTCAGTCCGACATATCTGGCAGGCTGTCCACTTAACTGTTGGAGCGCATTGGAGTCGGTGGCGGAAGTGTAGCCTGTCCAGCCAATGAACCCATACACGAAAACTGCCATCAGAATCAGAGACGGCAGCAGCACCATAAATGGAAGCACGTTGATCCGTAATTTCATGCTCATAGAAGTTATTCCTCATGGAAAGCAAGCTGTGGGCTAAGCAAGCCCACAGGATTTACCCGATGAGAGGCACTACCGTCCCATACCAGTTTGCAGAGCCAGAACTGCCGCGTTCGAGGAAGCGGTCAGACTGTCTCGACCAGACTGGAAGGCAGCCATGATCGCATAAAAGCCATCAAGGAAGGACTGCGGCGCAACCAGACCATGTGCCAGACTGCCTACAATCGTGTTGCTGGTCCAATCGGCATAGGCGGCTTGGAAGTACGCATTGTAAAGCTCAGGGTTGTTGATGTCCGCTGTGGTATTGGCGGGCAGCGATCCCTTGAGCGGGTTGAAAATATCCTGCCCTTCAGCAGAGCCCAGATACGAAAGCCAGACACGGGTTGCTTCCGGGTTTGGACCGCCCTTTGGCAAACCAAAAGTATCGGACAGCATCATGAATACACCATCAGTGCCGGGGCTGGGAACCCATGCAAAGCCCACGCCCGGCTCAAGACCTTCATCAACCGTATACAGGCTGACCGCCCAATCGCCCATCACGTTAAAGGCGGCTCTGCCTTCCGTGACCATCAGCAAGGCATCCTGATGCGAGAGCGCGTTCATGTCATCATTGGCGCAGTCCATGATCTGCCCCAGGCGATCAAAGGTGGCAACGACTTCGGGTGAGGTCCATTCCGTTGTACCATTCCACAAGCCGTTATAGGCCTCCACGCCCAGTTCGCCCAGCGCGACACTTTCCCACAGGTGAACCTGCGTCCAGGTTTGTCCCAAGCTAATCGGAATAATCCCTGCTTCCTGCAAAGTGGGGCAGGTGGTGGTGACGAACTCTTCCCAGGATGCAGGAGCGGTCACACCCCATGCTTCGAGGTTGGCGGGGACATACCACATCAGGTTGGAGCGATGAATGTTGACAGGCACAGAGTAGACATTGCCTTCCTCATCGCTGATCAGGTCAATCAACCCTTGTGGATACTGCTCGAACCAGCCATTTTCCTCATAGAGATCGTTCAGGGGCTCCATCCGTCCAGCAGCGACCCACAGCGCATTGAGTTCCTGACCTGCATGAACCTGGAAGGTATCAGGCGGATCGCCACCCAGCATACGGGAGACGAGAACAGCCTTAAAGTTGACGCCCGAACCGCCGGCGACCGTAGCATTGACGATGTTGATGTCGGGGTGAATTTTGGAGAAGGCTTCAATCATACCTGCCAGACCATGCGCCTCACCGCCGCCTGTCCACCAGGTGAAGACTTCCACATCGCCCGAAGGATCATCTTGTGCAACGACCTGACTGCTCAAGCCGAGGATGAATAAGATGAATATAAGGATTATTTTGCTTTTGCTTTTCATTGTATTTCTACTCCTTAATGCATTGATAGGACGAAAAAGGATATAAGCGTAAAATACTCTTATTGTGGTTTGTGCCTCCTTAAGGTAGTCCACTATCGGCGTGCCAGACTTCGGCGCTTATCCCAAGAATTTATTGAAAGATGAGGGGTTTGAACAGCTATCGAATGCGTCTAATTGGAGGACAATTCCGACTTACTGAGAGAAGTTCTATTCTTTTACTGCCCCTGTTGTCAGCCCGCCAATGATAAAACGTTGCAGGCTGGCAAAAATCAGAATAATGGGCAAAGCGGCAACTGTTGAAACCGCCATCAGGTTGTTCCAGAACGTGCCGTACTGCCCGATAAAGGTGTTCAGGGCAATCGTAATCGGCTGGTGATCTCTGGTATTCAAGGACAGGGCAAAGACAAACTCTCCCCATGTCATCAAAAACGAAAGCGCCGCCACCGTGATGATTCCGGGCCGCACATAAGGAATAGCGATGCGCCACAAAACGCCGAACTGTGAACAGCCATCTACTCTGGCAGCGGCTTCCAGGTCGCCTGGCACTGCCAGAAAGAACGGGCGCAGGATAATGACGGCAAATGGCAGCGTGATTGTAGTATCGGCGAGGATCAAGCCCCAGTAGGAATTAAGCAGGCCAATCCGATTAAAGGTCACAAACAAAGGCCCCGCAATCACGATGCTGGGCAGCAGTTGCGAAATCAACAACAGCAGCAGGATCATACCTCCGCCGCGCAGCTTCAGGCGGGCGAGCCCATACGTGCCCGGAACAGCCAAAACCAATGTAAGGATCATCGTCCCAAGGCTGATGACGACGCTGTTGACGAACACATCGATCAGTTCAGGATTGTGGAGGACTTCTGATGAATATGCGCCAAAGTGAGGGGGGATAGGGATCAATTTAGGAGGGATGTCGAAAATCTCACCCGCCGACTTAAAAGAAGTCGCAATCATCCAGTACACAGGAAAGAGGTAAATAAGGGTAAAAATAACCCCGATCAAGGTTCTGTGGTAGCCATTTCGCCAGAAGCTGCCCTGTTTCATGCTGCCTCCTCTGCATGGATGAGTTGTGCATAACCAATCGCCAACAAGAGCAGTCCCAGCAGCAGCATAATTGCGCTGGCTGCGCCTTCTCCAAAACGGAAGAAGGCAAAAGTAAGCCGATAGATATGGATAGGCAAAACGGTTGTAGCATCAACGGGACCGCCGCCGGTCATCACAAAAATCAACTCAAAGACTTTGAAGGTATAGATGAATCCCAGCAGCAGGACACCCAGCATCACAGGGCGCATCATAGGCAGCGTGATGCGGATAAACCGCTGTATCGCTCCTGCGCCGTCAATGCTGGCGGCTTCATACAAGGTCGTCGGGATATTCTGCAAACCTGCGTACAGCAGGATCATGTGAAAAGGGGCACCAACCCACACATTAGCGATGATCGTTCCGGCCAAGGCTGTGTCAGGATTCAACAGCCAATAATCCTTATAACGCCCCAGACCGATACTTTGCAGAAAGTAATTGAAAACCCCATAATCGCCGTCTGCCATCCATCGGAACAATGTTCCTCCCACCACAGCAGGCATTAGCCATGCCAGCAGCAGGAGTGCCCGCAGCAGTCCATTAAGGGGAAACGGGCGATTGAAAAAAAGCGCGAGACTAAAGCCAATCAAGAATTGAAAACCTAGAGAAATCGTCGTAAAGGTCAGCGAACGACCCGCCGCGTGGCGAAAACCAGGGTCATTAATCAATTTTTTGTAATTATCAAACTTGATATAGGGTGCATCACCAGAGCGAAAAGTCCTGACGTTTAAATCGTGCAGGCTCATATCAAGATTCACGTAGATAGGATATGCCATTGTTGCGCTCAGGTAGATCATCATAGGCAGCACAAACAAATAATTGCTCAGCTTCCTAAAACGGACAGCCCATCTGCCTCTCGCAGACGAGGTGACAATTTTAGTTTGAGGTTTGCTCAAAGTACCCCACATCTGATTTGCTCAACACGAAACAACAGGGAGATATGGTGCGCCCATATCCCCTGTATCTAATTGGAGAAGTTACCCATGCGTTTAAACATTATTCGGACAGCAGCGGCTCAATAATGGCGAAGGCATCATCCAGCGCCTCTTTGACAGACTTTTGCCCACTGATGGCAGCCTGAATGGCGTCTTGTATAGCGTTGGACATTTCGAGATAGTTCGCACCATAGGCGCGTGGGCGGGCCTGCTGAATTTGCGCGAGAAAAACGCTCAGAACGGGATCATCTGCCCAGTAGGTGTCTTCTGCTACATCCATGCGGCTGGGGAACTGCTGTACATCTTTGAGGAACTGCTTATAATTTTCTGGCTCTTGTGTCCAGGCAATATATTCCCAGGCAGCTTCAACATTTCGGCTGGTCGAAGAAATGCCATAGTTTTCTCCGCCCAGGATGGAAGTGGTTACTTTGTCAGAGGGGATGGGCGAAACCTGCCAATTGACATCAGGGTAATCATCCCGCAAGCTGCCCAGCACCCAGGGGCCATTCATGTTCATGGCAGCACGCAGGTTGCCAAATTCATCCTTGGCATCCCACTGCCCCCACCCCAAAATTCCCTGAGACATATAGCCTTCACTCACCAGATCAACCCACAATTGAAGGGCAGCCTGTCCCCCTTCGTCATTCAAGGTAGGAATATCACTGCCCGCTGACCAGAGGAAGGCCAACCATTGGAATGTGCCTTCTTCGCTATGGGTGGCAGAAAGGGACAAGCCAAAACGATCTTCCGTTGTCAGTGCCGCGGCGGCTTCGCGCAGTTCGTCCCACGTTGTGGGGACTGCCACACCCGCGGTTTCTAACATATCGGTGTTAGTGAACCAGGCAAGGCAGTTGCTGAAGACGGGAACACCGTAATTCGAGCCTTTGTAGACTGTAGAACTCCAATGACCGGAAAAATACAGATCGGACTGTCCCCAAGAACCGATAGCGTCTGTTAAATCAGCGAGAACACCCAGCGCGGCAAAAGCATGAAAGTCGGGATTGTCAATTAAAACAACATCGGGGATATCATTTGCCAGTGCCCCTTGAATAAGCAGTTGTCGGAACTCTTCAAAGGGGATTTCTGACCGCTCGACGACAATATTAGGATGGCTTTCCATGAAGCGTGCGATCTGAGCATCATGCGCGTCTGCCAGTTGAGGCGCCGCAGCCCAGGGATCGATGACCTGGATGGTTGCCGCTTGGCGGGTACGTGATTTTGTGGGATGGCTCGCCTTGGCGATAGACAGACCAGAAGAAGCAGCCACAAAACCTGCCGCGCCAAAAGCACTGGCTTTCAAGAAGTCACGCCGATTCCATTTTTTTGCAACCATTGAACTCTCCTTTCGATGTATCTTGTGCCCTATTCATCACAAAATATAGAAAAGAGGGCATAGGCTGAAAAGATAGCGAAATCGTCCAATACAAGGACGATTCCGACTATTGAGCTGACCCGTTGATAAAAATGAACTATCAGGCGCCGCAGCTAGCGCGAATCACCAGGCTGCCATCCACACTTGTTGAGGGTACATGCCGTGCGTCCTCACTGAGCAGTTGATCAATGAGCAAATAGGCGGCTTTCTGACCGATTGCATGAAGTGGAATCGAAAACGACGAAAGCGGGGGCAGCAGTGCTTCGGAAAGGTAGCGATCATCATACCCTACCAGTGCGATATCGTGCGGGATATGCAAGCCCCGGCCGGCCACCGCCTGTATACTCCCTGCTGCCATAAGGTCATTCGACACAAAAATGGCATCAATGTCAGGGTGTTTGTCCAGGAGATGCAGGGTTGCCTCAACGCCGCTCCGAATTGTCCAATCTCCCGGCACGATCAAAGTAGGATCATAAGGAATATGGTAGTCTTCCAGGGCTTTCCTGTAACCTTCTTTTCTTGCAATTCCCGATTCCCAGCCCTCTGGACCGCTGATATGTGCAATCTTGCGGCGACCCAGCTCAAGCAGGTGGCGCGTTACAGTATAGCCGCCGCGAAAGTTGTCTGTTCCAACACAATTTGATTTTCCCAAATGTGGGCGGAGCTGCGCGAAGATCATCGGGGGATAGAGATCATTATCGAGTAACGTTTCTGGATTACGCCAGCTATCCACAAAGATGAGACCATCCACTTCCCGTTCGCGGAAATGTTTGAGGATTCCGAGTTCGAGTTCAGGGTTTTGTTCGCTGTCGGCAATCAAAATGCCGTAGCCACGTTGCAGGGCGACATCTTGAATACCTTGTGTGATACGCAGGGCAAGCTCATCGGTGATCAGGCTCAAGATTACGCCTATGGTCATGGTGCGGTTGGTACGAAGGGCACGCGCCGCAATACTGGGCACATAACCCAGTTCCTGTGCCGCTTGCAAAACCCGCTGACGGGTTTCGAGGCGGAAGCTGCTCTCGTTGTCCAAATCTGCAAGAATCTGCGACACAGCCGTTTGCGAGACCCCCGCTCGTTCTGCAACCAGCGCTTGAGTGATACGTTTTTTAACCATTGTCTTTAACCAGCGTCATTTTCATTATTACGTATTATATGATGCGCCGCAGCACTATTGCCAAGCCTGAATTCGGTGTCGGGGATTTTTTGACAGGCATTATGCGGGTATGTTATAGTTTAAAGATGGAATTATTACGTAGTAATGATTATGCGCTACAGATATTTTTGTGTTGGTTAGACTTCACTGAGGCAAGTTTTTTTGGTCTGGAAATTGTTACGTAACATCAGAACGTGTGTTCTCATCAGAACCCTGATTTTATTGCACATGTGAGTTTGAACGGAGGTGAAACCTACAGAAAGTAAAAGAGATTATAAGGCCAATGTGTCAGATATTCAGTAAGAAAGAGATTTAAGATGTCCAATTCACAAAAAATTTCGCGCCGTAAGTTTCTCAAAGTTGCCGGAACTGCCGCCGCAGGAGCAACCCTTGCAGGCCCACTTGGGCAAGCTGCCGCCAATTCAACTTCGTCCGGTTTTGGTGTCCCCAATCTCATCCGTCAGCACAGTGTCAGGATCGCGGTCGGTGGTTGGGCAGAGCAGAATATGAGAGATCTGCTGGAAAGAACTGATTTCAGTGGGCAGACAGGGATCAATGTTGAGATTGTGCTTAGAACAGACACCAAAGAAACCGAACTCACCCGCATTGTCGGTGCTGTTCAGGCAGACACCAGCCCCTACGATGTGCTTGACTTTGAAGATGAGCTAGCGACCTCCCTGTCGGCGGCTGGCTACATGCTGGGGCTGGATGATATTCTGCCCGCCGACCTGTGGGATGACTTTTCACCGGCGATGGTGGACTACACCAAAGTGTGGAGCACCCACAACGATGAAACCTTCCGCGTCATTCACAACTGGGAAATGCCTTATTGGTGGTATCGCAAAGATTGGTTTGACGAAAAGGGTGTTGCTGTTCCTACCACATGGGAAGAAGTCGCTGCGCTGGGTGAAGTTTTCACCAATGAAGATGAGGGTGTATGGGCGACCGAAGATGGCTTGATCAAAGGTGCTTTCCTGAATGTCTATCTGGCGTGGATTACTTTACAAGCGGGTGGCAATCCCTTTGATGTAGGCGACGAATACAGGCAGGCCCTCCAGTACATCTATGATCTGATGTACACCCACAAAACTTTGAACCCCGCTTCGCTCCAGAAGGACTATAACCAGCAAAATGGCGACTATATCGCTGATAAAGTTGCTTTCATGCGTCAATGGCCCTTCTTTGGGGATGTCGCTCGCAGCGACGACAACAAAGCGTGGTTCTCCGAAGATAAGGTCGCAGTTGCTTTACCACCTCTTGGACCTGGTGGCATTGGTGGCGCTACCTACGCGGCAGGCTGGGGCTTTGGCATTATCAAGACCTCCCCGAATCTGGCAGAAGCCAAAGAACTGCTCTCCTTCCTGGTTTCGACCGAAGCCGCTGTGGAGGCCGTGAAAGTTGGGTTCTGGTTCCTGAATGCTCGTAAATCGGTTCTGGCAGCCGTTGATCAGGATAACTGGCTGGTCAAAAACTTGCAGATGTATACGGATGCTGGTGCAATCGGTGTGCGTCCGTACCACCCGCAATTTGTAGAAGCCCTGACCATTCTGGAAGATACCGCAGCCGCTTATCTGACTAAGCAAAGCAGCCTCGATGACGCGCTCAGGCAAGCTAAAGAGCAGTTGGATTCTCTCGCATAGCTGCTGATCGTCTGTGAGATTCGCCCAGGGATATCTTTATCTGCCTGGGCGAGTTTTCAAAGAAAGGGCTTTGGTATGGCTGATGTTATGGCGAGAAGCAGCGCTTCAGTTGTAAAACGCAGATCACGTCTGGGTATCCCTTCCAGATTTGCCATGCGGCGTTATGTGTTGTTCACGCTGCTGGTCACGCCGGCTTTTTTGCTCCGTTTGGTGACCGCAGCTTATCCCATCATCCAAACGATCCGGTATAGTTTCACAAATTTTAGCCTTCTCAAAGGAACCAATGAATACGTTGGCCTACAAAACTATGTAGACATCACCCAAAATTATGGAGTAAAAGGGGCATTATCCTTTACCATTCTGTATGTCCTTGCCTCAACGGTCATCGAGTTGGGCGTCGGGTTGTTGATCGCCCAGTTGCTCAACGCCAATTTCAGGGGCAGGACGTTTGCCCGCACGATCAACCTCATTCCCTGGGCTATTCCAACCATTGTGGCAGGTTACTCATTTCGCTGGCTGTTAGATGATCAGTTCGGCTTAATCCCGGTCTGGTATCAGGATTTGATGGGTAAGAACCTGATCATTTTTATCGATCCGATCTTGTCACGCTGGGCGGTCATCCTCGTGCATGTATGGAAAGATGCACCCTTCATGGCGGTTGTCTTCTTAGCTGGTATGCAGGGTGTTCCACTCGATTTATACGAAGCCGCCAAAGTCGATGGCGCGAGCAGTTGGCAGCGTTTCCGCCATATCACCCTGCCTTTGATCAAGCCGCTGGTCATTACGATGGCGTTGTTTCGCATTGTATGGTCTTTGGCTGGGTTTGATCTGGTTTTTGGGTTGACCGCTGGTGGCCCTGGTGTGGCGACCTCGGTTTTAGCCTTGCAGGTGTTCCGGGAAGGCATCCTTTTCTTTAAATTTGGCTTTGCTTCGGCGATCAGCGTCATTTTGCTGCTCTTGGTCGCGTTTGTCGGCATTGTTGCCCTGGTGTTGTTTAGACGCGCCGATGTGAGTTATTGAGGACATGAATCATGTTGAAGACACCATCAAGAAAATACCGACGAAGCATTCTGTTCGATTTGAATAAAATTGTGGTCTATGTGTCCTTTATCATATTCTGCATCTTTGTTCTGCTGCCCATCTATTGGACCCTTCGATCATCGCTTGCCAATGTGTCCGATCTGCACAAAACCCCACTGATCTATTTTCCTGAAGTGACCTTCCAGAATTTTCAAACCCTTCTGGATCAGGTTCCCTTTCTGGACTATACCCGCAATTCCATCGTTTTTGCTCTGGGGACAACCGTCCTAACGCTGGTCGTCAGCTTTCTGGCAGCCTATGCCTTCGCAAGGATACAGTTCCCCGGCAGCGGCGTTCTTTTATGGATTTTAGTGTTGTCAATGGCACTGCCAGAAGTCGGCACAATAGTGCCTTTGTATCGGCTGCTGTCCAAAGCCAATCTTCTGGATAGCATCAGAGGCCTGGTACTCGTCCTCAGCAGCGTTCTGACCCCCTTCACAGTCTGGGTGCTGGTTTCGTTTATCAAGCAAATCCCTTACGAAATTGAAGAAGCGGCAATCATTGACGGTGCATCCCTGCCGACCATTCTTGTCCGTATTCTTCTGCCGATCACCACCCCCGGTCTGGTCACAATGGGGCTGATCAATTTTATCAATGCCTGGAATAACCTGCTCTATCCGCTGTCGTTTTCCGTCACACCCTCCTCCAAGACTCTCAGTGTCTCCATCACCGAGGTTTTTGCTGGATATTCTCCCTGGGGAAAACCCTGGGAGCTTATCATGGCGGTTGGGATCACCATGATGGTGCCGATTATTGCCCTCATTCTGGTCTCACAACGGGCGATTGTGCGCGGTCTGACAGGTGGAGCCATCAAATAGGAACTTCTCATGAGTTTTGTTTCGTCAGTCCCTCAACTTCATCACATTCCCTACGCCCTCTGGCAACCACTCCCTCTGGATCGTGTCCGTCTGGAAGCAGGGTTTTGGAAAAATAAGCAGGATTTAAACCACCGGATTAGTCTGGAACATGCTCACCGCATGTTGGAGCAGTGGGGAAACTTCCAGAACTTCCGTATTGCGGCGGGTTATGCCCAGGGCAGTTATCAAGGACGCGAATTCCTTGATTCGGATGTCTATAAATGGCTGGAAGCGGTCGCTTATGATCTTATCCCAAATCCGAGCAGTTCTCTGCGGCAGCTGGCGGAAGCCGCCATTGATCTGGTTGCCGCCGCGCAAGAGCCAAGTGGTTATTTGAATACTTATCACCAACTGGTGAAGCCAGATGCCCATTGGAGCGATCTGGATCATGGGCATGAACTGTATTGTGCCGGTCATCTGTTTCAGGCAGCGATTGCCTATCACCGCGCTACAGGTGAGACCAAATTATTAGCGATTGCGACCCGCTTTGCCGATCACATTGATGCAACCTTTGGACCCAACAAGCGTTCTGGCACATGTGGGCATCCCGAAATCGAGATGGCTTTGGTCGAACTCTATCGTGAAACAGGAGAGGAACGCTATCTCAAACTTGCCCAGTACTTCATTGATGAACGCGGCAAGGGCAAAATGCGCGGGCTGGGCTGGTATGGCGCGGAGTATCATCAGGATCGCGTTCCTGTGCGCCAGGCAACCGAGATCGAAGGGCACGCCGTCCGCGCTCTGTACCTGCTCTCAGGAGTCACCGATTTGTATCTGGAAACAGGTGAAGAGGCGCTGTTGAAGTCCGCAATGAGCCAATGGCATGATATGACCAGCGGCAAAATCCATATTACAGGCGGTGTTGGATCACGTTATGAGGGCGAATCGTTCGGCGTTGCTTATGAGCTGCCCAATGATCAGTGTTATTGCGAAACCTGTGCCGCTATCGCCAGCATTATGTGGAATTGGCGTATGCTGCTGGCAACAGGTGAGGCACGTTTTGCGGATGTGATGGAACAGACCCTGTATAACGGATTTCTGAGTGGTCTAGCCGCCGATGGGCAGCACTTTTTCTACATCAACCCCCTGCTCAGTCGCGGCGGCTATATCCGCGCTGAGTGGTACCCGGTGGCTTGCTGCCCACCTAACATCATGCGGACTCTTACTTCAATCGCGCAGTATATCGCCACCAGAGATTCCTCTGGCGTACAACTCCACCATTACGCATCCTGCACTATTCAAACACCTCTCCTGTCCCTCCGTCTGGAAACAGATCTCCCCTGGCAGGGAAAGGTAAAAATCACCGTTACAGCAGCATCGGATATGCCTTGTACCTTGAGTCTACGTATTCCAGTCTGGACGGATAAGGCACAGATTTTTGTAAATGGCGAGTTGGCAACCGTCTCGACTGCGAATGAATATGCCCATCTTGGGCGGACATGGAAATCCGATGATGTGATCGAACTTGATCTCCCGATGTATCCGCGTCTTATCGAAGGTCATCCCATGATTGAATCCACCCGCTGTAGTGTCGCCGTTCAACGTGGACCGCTGGTTTACTGTTTGGAACAGCAAGATCAAGCGCCAGGTGTTGACATCCTGGGTGTCGAGATCGACGAGAATAGTCCGCTTATTGTGGAGCAAAACAGCCATAGGCTGGAGGGAATTTCTACAATTCGGGCTTCTGGTTATGCGCTTGACACCAGCGGTTGGGCAAGCGATTTATATAAACCGCTCGGCACGATAGAGAGTCGCTCACGTCGGTCGGTAGAATTGAAATTTATCCCCTATTACGCCTGGGGAAATCATGATGCGGGTGCAATGCGCGTCTGGATTCCCCGCAGCAGCCTTTAGGCATTTTTCAGGTTTCTATGTGGTTCATCCGATAAAGATCCAGCGGGTAGAAAAGCAGAGATCATTCAAATCAGGGGGTGGTAAGTCAAAAAGAGTGTATCCAAAGGAGTTGTACGAGGATAACGTAGCGGAAATGTGGCTTGATGTTGAACCTGGTATGATTGTTTTCCATTTCCTGAAGACAACTTTCGGCGTATTGGAATTCTCCCGCTTCAGGGACGGCCTGTTCCTCCACAACCTCCATTGCAGTAGGATAGCAGCCGAAAGAGCGGATTTTATCGTTGCATTATCTGTTATAGAGGCCCCCAAAGTATCCGGTATAATTGAGGTAAATTACCGTGAAATACGGAGGGCATATGTCCAAAGTGCGAAGGCTGCTGTGTATCCTGATCGTTGTTGTGATGGTGAATTCACCTTCTCTTACTCTCGCTGCCTCCCAAAGAATGATTCTTCGGGCAGGCGGTTTAATCCAGGAAACACCCAGTTCGGGGCAGTTGTGAAAACGGAGGTCGATGGGAGTCTGCCAGAGCAATACGTCAGTATTTTGAATGATCTTGCCAGCGTTGTACCAGCCGAGTGGCTTGCTTCGCCCCCAGAAACCGCCCGTTACGAAATTAGCCTTCGCTTCGTGCCAGTGTTGGAAATTGCAGTTACGGTCGCCACCATAGTTCACCAACGGATGGATGTCTAGGTGACGGTCACTGATTTGGAAACCTCCGCAGTAATTGCCTCGGAGACTGTCAATGGCGAGCCGGTGGATACGGGTTGCCCACTGACAGTCTCTTTATATACAGGCGCGAATTTTTGGAGGGGTTCACCTCCCGCACAGGATGTCCTCCTGAGCAAGCTCCTGGAAATGATGAAAACGACCGATTTGCCTGTTCAGGGCAGCGCCACCTCGAACACTCCTCTGATCCTGATCGGACACAGAGATCAACTCTGGACGGCAGCGTATAGCCCGGATGGGAATTTCATAGCCACCAGCAGCGCTGATGGGATCGGCCTCATTTGGGATGCCCTCACGGGCGAAGAACTCCACCGGTTGAGTCTCGGCGGAAATCCCCGCTACAGCCCGGACGGGTGTTTCATTGTGACGACGAGCTGGGATGTATCCGACCTGGCAACTGCCCATTGATGAGCTTAGGGTATAGAGCGCGTTCAACTGCCGGGCTGCGTTCAGCAGCCCGGCAGAAACTAAAATCTAAATTACAGGTTATAGTGTATTTATTGATAAAAATTACCCACACCCTGGAAGCACCGCTCGCTAATTAAAGAATTTTGAAGTCTGAGTCACTCTCATCCAATCGACCACTCTGCCGCCAGCAGTGCTGCCTGCGCCAGCACAAAGTCAGTCGCAGCGTCCTGCAAGTCAGGCGGATAACCATACTGCCAATAACCAGCACCTGATAGCTTTTGCCACTCCGATTGGGTAGATTGCTTCTTCCCTCTCTTACCGATGACCTATTCTAAACCGCTATCTGAGGCTGTAGGATTAGTCAAATGTGAAGATATGCACGCAGTCTTTACTCTCATGTAAAATTAACTAACCATTCGGTAACTTATCCTCAGGGGGTAAATGTGAGATCTTTCATTACTCGAATCACGGCACTGTCACTGAGATACAAATGGCTGACCATTTTGATTACAGTAGTGCTGATCGGTCTGGGGCTGTACTCCTACACCCAATTAAATCAGGAGCTTGTCCCTGATATTGAATTTCCTCAGACGTTTATTCTGTCGCAAAACGACGGGGCCAGCAGCGATCAGATTCTTGCCATGTATACCCTTCCTATTGAAGAGGGAGCACAAAAAGTTGATGGGGTCGTCAATGTAGAAACCTCCTCTAACTCAGGGTTTGGCTTTGCGACAATTCGCAACGAATTTGGCCTGGACCAGTCACAGATCGTAGATGAATTACAGAAAAAGCTGGATACTATTCCCCTGCCTGTACGCCGGATTGTGCCCCCGGATGGTCAGGATGCGGCTGATCTGGTAGGCCAGCTTTCCCCGGAAGCCGTTCTCTGGCTCTATAACTGGGCACGGGAAGAAGACAGCGGATTTCTGCCGCAGCTTGACGAGGCCGTCTGGAATGCCCTGTCTCCGGAAGTGATCGGGGCACTGCCGGAAGAAGCTTTTGCTGAACTCGATGAGGATCAGCGCCAACGCCTCATGGCCCAGGCCGCTCAACCATCGGCGGAGCTGGAAGTTGTTTTTGATACCGCTACGGTACCCGAGCTTCCTGAAAGCTGGCAGGGTGATCCGCGTTTTGCGACGGTGGAAGACCTGGTTGAACTGACAGGCACACGCAATCTGGCCCAGATTTTTAACGACTTTATCGAAGACAATGAACTCATTGGGCCGCTGGGCACCACTGCCGACCTCACTGTGCATGATGTTGAGATTTTCCTGGCGGTTGAGGATCGCTGCCGTTCATTCCGCACGGAAAATGCCCAGACCAATGGTGACGGGGAAGACCCCTGCTCATTTATCGCAGAGCTGGATGCAGAAACTATCCTGGCAATGACCCCGGAAGTCCGCGAGGCACTGCCTGAAAATTACGTCGAGCAGTTGAGCCTGATCGACCAGAACGCCATCGCGCAGGCACAGGTCGCAGAAGCCCTGACGGGGCAGCCGCTTGAGGTTGCTGATGCCGAACTACCCGACTCCTGGCGAGTTGAGGCGCCAAGCATCATTACCTTCAGCTTCAGTGATATTCCCCTGGGCACAGTCAGTGTGAGTTCCGAAACACTCACTGTCGATGAACTGCGTCATTTTATCGAAAATGAATTGTCGCCCCACCTGAAAGAACTTGATCTGGTCGCGGATGTTACACTGGACGGGGGCGAGTTCATTCCGGCGTCGCTGCAAAATCAGGCGCGGGAACAGGAAGGGCTGCCCGCACTGACAGATAACAATGGCATTTCATCAACAGATGAACAGACCACCGAATCGGCTGAAACAGAACAGGCAGAAGAATCTGCCGCCGAAACCCCTACGACCACTCTCGCTTTACCCGAAGGACCACCACTGCCTGCCATGTGGGCGTTCGCAGCAGGTGGTTTAGGGGTGGAGGAACTCGATACCGCCGATGATATTTTGAAGCTGGTCGGTCAGAATATTCAGGGGTTACAAATCACTTCCGCCGCTCAGATGTTTAATACCATCGTCGTGGCGGACCCGGCGGCGGCCTCGTTATTCAATGAGATTTCTCCTGATGTCTTTGAATATCTTGCCGACAGCGAACCCGGTTTCTACCGCAATCTTGGCGCGGATTTTGTCGCTATGCTTCAGGAAAATAACCCGGAACTGTACGGCTCTCTGCCGGAATATGTGACCAGTCCCCGGCTTGGCGAACCCTGGACTCAGCTTTCTGACCTGCCCACAATGATGGCAACGCCGCTTTATACGGTCTATGACCTGAACAGTGCCGGAGCCGCCGCCACGATAAATCAGATTTTGGACATCGCCCCCCGAACCTACGCCATTGCCCTCATGGACTCCCTTTCCGCGGAAGCACTTACCGCCCTGGCTGCCTCCAATCCCGATTTGTTTTCCGAACTCAAGCCGGATGCGCTGCGTTATCTGTCTCGTGCTGCCCTGGAAACTGATGTGATACAGGAATTCTTAGCCGAGTCGGATGATAAAGCCCTCGTGGCTGATCTGCAAGCGATTCTGGAGGGGGGTCAGACAGCCGCAGAAAGCATTCAATCGAATGTCGAGGAAGTGCCTGCCGATCCGAATGCCCCGCCTCTGCCAGCTTCCTGGGAATCGGCAGCCGGATTCGTCGGTGCGTCGGAATTGGATACGACTGATGATGCGATTTACCGGACCACCTATGCCAGCGCTGCCGAATTGATCAATGACTTTGCTGTTAATCCACGCGGGCGCGGCATTATTGAAGACCTGACTCTGGAAAACTGGCTGTACTTTGGTGAAAAAGAAGCAGGCTTCTGGGATAATCTGAGCGCCAGCGCCCTGAATCTTATCAATCCTGAATACGTGACACACCTTCCGCCTGACATCCAAAATCGTATTGCCACTGGCGGCGAAAAATACTCTCCGGCAGGGACAATCACCCGCACCAATGGCAACCCCAGCCTGGTCGTCAGCATTTACAAAGTCGATGGATCGAACACAGTAAATGCCTGGGACGAAGCCAACAAAGTTCTCGAAGAGTACAACGCGAAGGACGAGATTGACATCAACGAGGTCTTTGAGCAGGCGACGTTTATCACTGAGTCACTGGAAGGTGTACAGCGTGAAGGCACCCTCGGTGCTTTTATGGCGGTGGTGATGATCCTTCTGTTTATGAATCTCAGCATCCGCAGCACAGCAGTGACTTCTGTCAGCATTCCTGGCTCAATTATGCTGGCGTTCGTGTTCATTCGTTACATTCCTGGCAATGTACATGAAATCCTCGCCCCGATTGTAGACGATGTGGGGAGAGACACGACCCTCGGCGGTTTTCTGGAATTGCTTTTGCGCCTTTTCCCAGAAACCTACACCCTCAATATCATGACCCTTTCCGGGATGACAGTCGCCATTGGGCGTGTCGTCGATGACTCGATTGTGGTGCTGGAAAACATCTACCGCAACATCCAGCATGGTGAAAATAAACATGAAGCGATCTTAAACGGGACGCGCGAGGTTTCCATCGCTATTCTTGCCGCCACTGCAACGACAATGGTCGTGTTCCTGCCGCTGGGACTTTTCGGCGGTGTGGTCGGCGCGTTTTTCCTGCCGTTTGGTCTCGCCGTGACCTATGCTCTGGCTGCATCGTATATCGTGGCGGTAACGCTCGTGCCTGCCTTGGCAGATGTGTTCATCACTCGTGAAAGCATCCCAACAGAAGGCCGCATTGACACCAGTAAACTGAGCAGTTTCCAGAAAATCTGGGCACAGTTTACTAACCTGTTCATAGGGGTGGTTGATGCTGTAACTCATGCCTATGTTGTCATCGTAAAATGGGCGCTGTCTGGCTGGAATCGTTTGATTGCGATTGCGATTGCGGTAGCGATGTTGGTAGCCGGTCTGTATTTAATGGCGAATCGTCCGGTGCAGTTCCTTCCGGATTTTGGCGATCCAACGATTACTGTTTCTGTAAGTCTGCCATCCGAGTTCCCTACCAACGGGAGTGAGCGCAGTGAAGCGATCACCATCGCCAGAACAAACGCGAAAGTCAACCGCCTGGAAAACTGGCTGTTGGAACAAAAAGCGAACAATCCCGACATCAAGAACATTCAGGTAACGGTAGGCGCAACAGGTCAGGGTGGTTTTGTGCAGGTGGGCAACGTTGATGAAACCGTCGCCCAGATTACGATTGCCATGGAAACATCCGAGGCCAAGGATGCGCTGCTGCCTGAAATCCGCAGTGAAGCGGAACGAATCTTTAATGATGTCGATAATGATGGTCAGTTTGATGTCAATGACACGGTTGGCGAGTCTTTCGTTAACGTCTCCGGTACCAGCCTCATCGGGGGAGGCTTCGGCGGCTTTTCGATTGTCCTGCGCGGCGCGGACGAAAACAACCCCCCAACCTTGAGCGAATTGCAGCAGTATAACGATACCATCCTCGCAGCTCTCGGTAAGGTCGAAGGGATGGTCAATGCTGAACTGGAAAGTGGTTTTGGTCTTGGCGGTCAAACCTATATTCGGATTGATGGGGTTCCAGCGCTGCGTTACATCGGCGAGCTTGAAACGGATGATACGATTGGCACCACCCAGATCGCTATCGAAAATACCCAGCAGGCTATCGACGACTATCGGGAGAGCCGCCCCGAACTGACCATTCCAGTGGAAGTTAGCCAGGGCTTTGAAAGTGAACAGCAGGAACAGGGCATCGCGGATATTTTCCGTTCGATGGGCATTGCAACACTCATCGTGTATTTGCTGCTGATATTGACTTTCTGGAATCTGGTTATTCCGATTGAAATTCTGATCAGCCTGCCAATGGCCATTGTTGGGGCTGCTGTTGCCCTGGCACTGACGGATCGTGTTCTGGGTCTGCCTGCCATGATTGGTCTGCTCATGCTGATTGGGATTGTGGTCACAAACGCCATTGTGCTGCTGGACCGCGTTCAGCAAAATAAACGAGAAAAAGGCATGAACACTTATGACGCTCTGGTGGAAGCCGGGCGCACCCGCCTGCGCCCTATTCTGATGACGGCGACTGCGACGATGCTGGCGCTCATTCCGCTGGCGGCCAGCAGTGAAAGCGGCGCAATTATTGCGGCGGAACTGGGAACAGCCGTCCTGGGTGGGTTGTTCAGCAGCACCCTGCTCACGCTGTTAGTGGTTCCGGTCGTTCACAGTCTGTTTGACACGGCGGTGAAATTCCTGCTTGGCATGGTGGGGCTTGGCAAAAAGCCCTTTGCCGAAACTGCCGGAGACTAATTCATCCAGAAGATATGGGGGCGTCTTGGGACGCCCCCACTGTGGCTGCTAATGCGAGATCCAGATCGTTTCCTCAACACCCGCTCGCACGTTTTCTACCCTTGCCAGCACAAACAGCCAATCGGAAAGGCGATTCAGGTAGGTTAGTACGTGAGGATTGATTTCCTCTTTGATCGTTACCGCCCAGCGCTCTGCACGGCGGCAGACCGTGCGTGCTTGATGCAAAAATGCGGCGGCCTGTGTCCCCCCTGGGAGGATAAAATTCTTCAAAGGGGGAAGTTCTGCTTCGAATTGGTCAATATCGCGTTCCAGGCGCTCGGTAAATTTGCCATCCAGCCGGTGAATCCACTCAGGCGACGCATCAAGGGGGGTCGCCAGGTCAGAACCGACGGTAAAAAGCTCGCGCTGAATGCGCCTCATCGTTTCCGCTAAATCGGGATGCATATTGGACGCCAGCACCAGACCGAGGATGGCGTTGAGCTCATCAACCGTGCCATAAGCATGAAGACGGGCATCATCTTTGGCGACACGCCCGCCCGCAAACAAACTGGTTTCGCCGCTGTCACCTGTCCGGGTGTATATTTTCATGAATAATCCTCGCTCAACTATGTGTTGCAGGGAGTGAAACATAGAAAGTCGTGCCATGCTGCGGTTCGCTTTCCAGCCAGATTCTACCGTTGTGTTCCTCCACTATCGCTTTTGTCAGACTCAGCCCCATGCCCATCCCCCCGACCCCTTCGGTTCCAGAGGCTTCGACCCGATAAAAGCGCTCAAAAACGCGGGCCTGATGTTCTAGGGGAATGCCGATCCCTGTATCGCTCACAGACAGCAGTACCTGACCGCTGTCCACACGCAGGCAAACTTTGATTTTGCCTTCCGGCGGGGTGTATTTGATTGCATTATCAATGAGATTACTGATCGTTTCAGTCAGCCGTTCCAGGTCACCGGAGATTGCCGGAAGCGGTTCTTTAATTTCAACATCCAATTTTAAATGTTTACTGGTCGCCAGCGGCTTGTGTTCCGCCACGACTGCCCGCACCAATTGGGGCAAATCAACAGGCTCAAAGCGAACCGAGCGATTCTGGATTCGCTGGCGGTTCAGAATCCGTTTGATTAGGCGCTCCATGCGGTCTAGCTGTTCGCGGATGACCTGAACATCGTAGACCATTTCCTCAGTCAGGTTACCATCGCCCAGTTCTTCCAGTTCTTCCAGGTGTACCATTGCACCCATCAGAGGATTTTTTAACTGATGCGTCATGAGTTCAATCATCTGCCGCTGCAAGCGATCCAGTTCTTTGAGGCTGGTCACATCGTTTAGCACCGCTACCCAGCCCGGTTCCGGCTGCTGCATTCGCGTAATATGGCACAGGTAGTTTTTACCTACAATTTCCAGCTCATAAACATGCGACTGATGATCCTGAAGGTCTCTAAAAAGATGACGGGGGTTGGGTGGCAGATAGCTCTGAGGAACGAGATGTCTCAAATTCTGATTGGTGATTTCCTCGCCACGCTCTCCCAGCAGGGTGCAGGCGGCATTGTTCGCAAAAATGATATGAAGCCGTTTGTTGAGGGCAATCACCGGGTTATTGGTGCTAAGCAACACGGCCTCAAGCTGATTTTTGGCGGCCTCAAGCTGGGTGGTCAGGTCGCGCTGGCGCTGGAACAGGAGTGCATTGACGATAGCGACGGCGGCCTGGGGCGCAAGCAAATTTAAGACCTGGATATCTTCTTCATCAAACAGGCGGCCCTCAGCGCTGGAAATAACCAGCAGCACACCTACTACCTGTATATCAAAAATCAAGGGGACGCCCATCACAGCACCAAAGCGATCCAGCGCAAAGGCTGTATCCGGCACGCCTTTCCATTCACGGCGGTAATCACGCACCATATACGGTTTGCGTTCTGTAGCAACTTTACCTGCCAGGCCTTCGTGAAGTCCCAGGCGTTCCCCGACGAAACTATCGAGAAAATTGTACTGAGCGGAGAGGATCAATACGTCATCCTGCTCGCCACCGCGCAGAAAGACCAGGCTGGCATCTGCCCGGAGCAAGCTTGTCGCCTGGGCCGCAATCGTCTGAAGTGCATTTTGCAGGTCTACCCGGCTGGTAATCACCAGCCCCACATCTCGAACGACCTCAATCTGGCGTGTTTTTCCGGTTAGCGGCTGGATAATCTGATATTGGACAATGGCAAAAGCCATGATAAAGGTGGCGATTGCACCTGAGTCTTCGGCGATTCCCAGAGCCCGCAGTCGCAGACTGAAGAGGGCCATAAGCTGCCCTAAACAGAACAGCATGATCCCGAAAATTAACGAAGGACGCTGAATTCTGCGGAAGCGCTGCCATGCCACGCCCAGCGTAATTAAATTGAGGAGGGTAAACAGAATGGTGCTGGCAGGAGAAAACGTGTATTGAAGGGAACCAGAAACAGTGACCGTGTAATCCACTGGAGCATCAAGCAGGTAAACGGTCAGGTGGAACAGAAAAAGCAGGGTCACCCCGGCCACCCCCAGCAACTGAAAGACTCGACTGCGGTTGCCAGTCAGCACCGTAACGTAAAGATACAAAGCTAACGATGAGCTGGTGAATCCCAGTTCGAGCAGTCTCAAACCTGTCCGGATAAATACAGGGTCCCGCCTGGTATAATCCGCGGCCGCTTGCAGCCCCGCAAGCGCGGAGGCTCGCCCTAGCAGCGACCCGGATGCCCAGGTCACCATCATGAGCAGGAACCAGGCAAAATAGCGGTTGGTCAGCCGACGAGAGTCATGCCACAGGATAAGAATCAACAGCCCTAACGCGATGGTGAGCGTCAGGCTGTTTAAAATGAGTGCGATAGTGATCGATGTGAGCATGACAAATAACGATCTTCAGCCGCCAACCTGCTTTTCAAAACGGTACCCAACCCGGTGCTCCGTCTGGATATAGGTCGGGTTGGCGGCGTCAGGCTCGATTTTCCGGCGAAGCTGGCTTACATAGACACGGGGATAGTAGACATCATCCACGTATTCACGTCCCCACACCTGCTCTAACAATTCGCGCTGGGGGACCACTCGTCCTGCGTTTTCCAGCAGCACCATGAGCAGTTTAAACTCCGTCGGGGTCAGGTGAATTTTGTGACCCTCCACGTACACATGGCGGCGCTGGGGATCAATCACCAGATAGCCGTCATTGTAACCGCTCTCAGATTCAGAAGCTGACATCTGAGCACGCCGCAGCAGCGCCTGAATCCGCGCCACGAACTCATTCAAGCGGACAGGTTTGATCAGATATTCGTCCGCGCCCGCGTTAAGGCCTTCGATCACATCTTCTTCGGTGATCGCTTTGGCGCTGAGCATCATAATCGGGGTTTCGGCAACTTCACGAATGCGCTGGCAAACCGTCAGGCCATCCATTTCGGGCATTTTATAATCCAGCACAACCACATCCGGTCGTTCAGAATGAAATGCCCGCAGCCCTTCCAGGCCGTTAGAAGCGAGGACAACCGTGAAGCCGTCACGCCGCAGTTTGCGACCCAGTGCCTCCCGAATAGGCTGTTCATCATCAACAATCAGAACTTTCATCATCAACCTGTATAAATTCAACTATGCGTTGCCTGTTATTATATGCGGAATCGCTGTCAGGTAAGCATTGATTTAGACAGTGGTTAATCGCCTTGTACGTTAGTTCACTGTTAAGTACACTCCATTGTAGAAGAAGAATAATTCGCCGAAGAAAGGTTTCTGTGATGAAATATAAACCGCGCCTGTTCTGGGCGCTGCTGGTGATACTCATACTTATCTTGGCAGCGTGCGGCGGCGATGAAGGGGACGAAGATAATGCTCCGACGCCACCTTCTCAACTGACGCGCACGATTACGCCTGTGGTCGGGGGGGGGAATACGCCGACTCCGCTGCCTACGGTGCAGGGATTCGTGTCGGCTACGCCCCTTCAGTTGAGCACGTCGGCGGCTCAGCCGACACAGATAGGCGCTCAGCCAACCCCGCTGGCAACCTCCTCATTCCCGAATGCCATTGGTCTGACCAGCCCGGCTTCCGGCACCACCGTTCGTGGAAATATCGCAATCTTCGGTAGCGCCAGCCACCCGCAGTTTGTGCAGTACGCGCTTGAATATGGCCCCGACCCGAACCCATCCGGGTTGTGGTATCCAATTACAACAGTTCCCATCACATCCATTGTACTGAACAACGCGCTTGGGGTATGGAATACGACCACTGTGCGCGATGGCAACTATCAGATACGGCTTCATGTCTGGCTGTCTGATGGACGGCAGGATTTCCGTACTGTAACCAACATCCAGGTACGTAATGCTGCCCCGACCCAGCCTGCGCCAAATAATCCCCCTCTGCTGGCTCCGATCACCAATGTCAAGCTTATCAAGGGCACATCCGTGACCATCGCGTTGGGGATGAGCGACATTGACAATGACCCGCTGACCTATGTCGCGCAGGTATCGAATCCGGCCCTGGTGACGGTCACACCCTCCGGTTCGTCCGCAATCACAGTCAACGGGGTGAACGCAGGTTCGGCGACTATTTTTGTAACCGTCAGCGATGGGCGCGGCGGATCGGCATCCCAGGCCTTCACCGTCACCGTTGACAATCCGCCCACGACCAATAATCCGCCCAGTATTACGCCAATTTCGTCACAAACGCTGAATACGGGTACTTCTGTGACGATCAATGTCGTGGCAACCGATCCCGACCCCGGCGATACTGTTTCGTTGAAGGTTGCCAGTGCAGATACCAGCATCGTCAATGCCTCGATCAGCGGCACGGCGATGGTATTGACTGGCGCGAAAGAAGGAACCGCCAGTGTCACGGTAACCGCCACCGACTCCAAAGGGCTGTCAAGTGCTTTTTCCTTCTCAGCAACCGTGACTAATCCGGCGGCGAACAACAGACCTCCTACATTTAATCCTGTCAGCGGTCAGACTCTGGACAAAGGGGCGCTGCTGGACGTGGATTTTGTTGTCACTGACCCGGACAGTGATCCGCTGACTCTCAGTGCGACCAGCAGCAACAACGGTGTTGTGACCGGGTTGATTGTGGACAACAACACGATCCGGCTAAATGGGGTATCGGCGGGCAGCGCAACCGTTACGATTGCGGCGTCTGATGGGCGCGGCGGCACAGCCAATACGTCTTTCAGCGTGACTGTGAACCCTGTTCAGACACCGAACACCCCACCTGTGGTGAATGATCTTCAGGGTCAAACCATCAATGTTGGCGATCAGATCGAAGTAACCGTCACGGTTTCAGATGCCGATGGCGACAGTGTGACTATTGCCGCCTCCGCCTCACCGGACGGTATCGTGACGGTCACCAGCGATGGCGTGAGCAAACTGACGATCCAGGGGGCGGCTCAGGGAACAGCTCAGGTCACCGTCACGGCGAGTGATGGCAAAGATAACACCACCAAATCTTTTAATGTGACCGTCAATCAGACCGTGACCAATAATCCACCTACGATTACCCCGATTGGTGACCAGACCCTGACCATCGGCCAGACCCTTGATGTGAGCGTGATTACGAGCGACCCGGATGGCGACACAGTGTCGATTTCGGCATCCTCTGCGAACAGCAGTACCGCCAGTGTCAGCGATAATGGCTCCAACACCGTTACCCTGACAGGCAATGCTTCGGGAACTACCCAGGTCACCGTCACCGCCGATGATGGCACTGATACCACCCAGATCACCTTTAATGTCACTGTCAGCCCGCCCGCCAATAATCCACCTTCGATTACTTCTATCAGCGACCAGACTCTGGATATAGGGCAAACGCTGGATGTTGCAGTCACTACCAGCGACCCGGACGGTGATACAGTGACGATTTCAGCGGCGGCGGTAGATGGCAGCATCGTCAGCGTGAGCGACAACGGCTCCAACAATGTCTCTCTGACGGGGAGTGCTCAGGGAACCACCCAAGTCACCGTCACCGCCAGCGATGGCACTGACACAGCACAGATCAGCTTTAACGTCACCGTGACCCAACCCTTTGTTAATACTCCGCCGACCATTAATCCGGTGGGCGATCAGGTGCTGAATGTTGGGCAAACGATTGACGTGGGCATCTCGACCGGTGATGCGGATGGCGATACGGTGTCGATTTCGGCCTCTGTCGTTGATGGCGGAATCGCCAGTGTCAGCGATAATGGTTCCAATAATGTGTCCATCACGGGAAATAACGCGGGATCAACGCTGGTCACGGTCACCGCAACGGATGGCACTGACACCTCGCAGGTCAGTTTTAATGTTACCGTCAATGCGGTTAACGCGGCGCCGAGTATTAATCCAGTGGGCGGGCAGGTCTGTGATGCCAATACCACCATCCCTGTAGGGATTTCCTACAGCGACCCGGATGGTGATACCGTTAACGTGAGCCCATCCTCGGACAATGCTGGAGTAGCTGAGGTCAATCTGCTGAACGCCAGCACCCTGAATGTCAATTGTTATACGGCAGGCACAGCCAACATTACCGTGAATGTCGATGATGGCAAAGGCGGTGCAAACAGCACTGGATTCACCGTCACAGTGAACGCGGTTAACGCGGCGCCGAATATTGATCCCATCGGCGGTCAGGTTTGCGACGAGGGAACTAGTATTACCGTAGGAATTTCCTACAGCGACCCGGACGGTGATCCTGTCAGTGTCAACCCCTCCTCGGATAACAGTGGGGTCGCCAGCGTCAGTCTGTTCGATGCCAATACCCTGGCTGTAGACTGTCTGGCAGCGGGTAATGCTAACATCTCCGTCGGGGTTGATGATGGCAAGGGCGGGACGAATCTGGCGAGCTTTGGCGTGACCGTCAATGCTGTTCAGCAACCGCCGCAGTTTGACGTGACCGTCTATCCTGAAATCCCGACCATCAACCCGAATGACCTGATCGGAGTTTACCAGGATGGCATCAATAACCAGGGCAAACGGAACAATGTCTTCGCTGTAGTGGGTGACGATCCGATGAACAGCAGTAATTTCCTTGAACCTCTGGGGACAGGAACCTACACCCTGGGCAACTACAGCGGTTTGGAAGCCATCATCAATTTCTACAATGTCCAGCCTGCCCACGACCTACAGGGCGACCCCGCGACCAGTTTCAATGTGCAGAGCGCCGCGACTGGTGACGGGTGGACAATCGAAGACCTGTTTAATTCGAATCGCTCACCAGGGTACTGCAATGGTGCTGCCCCGCTGGACTGCGAGCTGCAAAACGCCCGTCCGAGTGTATTGATCGTCAGTTTCAGCGCAAACAACGCGGCGGCTACCCCGGTAGATGTGTTCCGTTCCAACTTGCAGAATGTGGTTAATACCGCCTACAGTGCGGGGACCATTCCGGTTCTGGCGACTATTCCTGACGATAGCTCGATTGATCCGGCGCTGCTGGCACAATATAACGAGGCCATTGTTGAAGTGGCAACCAACTCGAATGCGCCGCTGTGGAACGTGTATAACGCCCTGCAAAACACAAATGTGTATGGCGTTGGTGGCAGTGGTTCAACGGACTTCAGTGATGGGGCGCTCACGGCAGGTTACAACCGCCGCAACCTCAGCACACTGCAAATGCTCGAAGCGGTCAAGGCCGCCCTATTCCCATAAAAAACAGTGGGGCGGTATAAATGCCCCACTCCGTTCAGGGCTGATGGGCTTCCCCATCAGTCCTTGTTTCATCCAGGTGAGTTTTGAAATTCACCAGCGTATCATCATCCGTCGAGTAATCTTCCTGGCTGAAACTCACGGGGCGCATCGACAAGGTTTTGGTGTTGTCATATGGCCCTTCATCCCAGTTTGGCAAAAACCGCCAGTAGAACGGCCCCTCTTTATGCGTGGTGATGGGATCGCCCAAACGGGGCTTAATATCCGCAAGATTGGTACTGAGTCCCTGTGTAGTTCGAGAGTAATAATAGCGGCGAAACACCGCAGCGCCGTTGGTGGCTTCCACTGCCGGATTATGCTGCACCCTCCGCACAAATAATCCTGAATTGGGGCCACACAGTGCCACATCCAGGTACGCGCAGTCAATGGCATTCTGCTCTGTTGGGAAGATAAAAATGATATATCTGCCATTTTGAAGAAGATCATTTCGAGATTTTGTCGGTGGCAGTAGATGTCCCTGCTCAATGACAGGAAGCTGCCGTGCTAAGGTTGAATCGGACACAAGGGCAACTTCCGTCGATTCGTCCCTGCGCCACTGACGCGCCTTACGATAGGTATCCCCCTGAACCTCTGTCACTTCATAAATCTTACCATTTGCGATAAACAACACCCCGACAGGCAGCGAGGCGGTTTTCACAACAGGCAGTTTGGTGAGATAGTTGCTCCAGTTCATCTACCCCCGACTTTCTGACTAACACGCTATGACACCTTGTTACACTCAGTTTAGCATGATAAATTTCTAACCATGAAACGATTGTTACTACTTTTTTTCACTGCTGTCTTTTTCATTGCAGCCTGCCAGGACAACGGGCAGCCAACCAGGACTGAACTCCGCATCGAATTGCTGGATGGCAACGTCCGGCGTACCTACATTTCTGAAGAGCGTGTGTCGGTTGATGAATTTCTGCGACAAGCCAACATCGAAATTGGCGATTTAGACCGCATCGAGCCCTCCCGGTTTACCCAGCTCGAAGATGGGATGACCATCACCATCGTGCGGGGGTCGGAAGAAACTACCTGTTATGAAGAAGACTATTCGTTTGAAACCCGTCGTATCCCGACCGATTCCCTGAATCCAGGCGAAGAGGTGATTGGACAGGCAGGGGAGAATGGCGTCCAGCGCATTTGTGAACGCTGCATTTTTGAAAACGGCGTCAGAACAACCTGCTCTGTAACCTCGCAAACCCCGATCAAAGAAGCGGTTGAGCAGATTATTTATTACGGCACAGGTGGGGTTGATGTCCCGATTCTGTTTGAGGGTAAGCTGGCTTACCTCTCGAATGGGCAGGCCTGGTTTATTGAAGGAAATACGCGCAACCGCCGCGCTTTGACCACTGAAGGTTTGCTCGATGGCCGTGTTTTTGAGTTATCCCCCAATGGGCGGCAGTTATTATATACACGCTTTACCGACGACAAAGAAGACCTGGAATTTACAAACGAACTCTGGGCGATTCTGGACACAGGCAGCCCCAGTCCGGTACGTTTGCTGCCGGATAATGTACTTACAGCACAGTGGATGCCTGGTGAAAGTTTTTCTGTGAGCTACTCCACCGCGAATCCGACCAATACCTTTCCGGGTTATGAGGCATACAATGATGTCTACATTATGCGGATCAACAGCCAGACCGGGCAGTCGATTGATTTTCGGAATGTGGTGGAGGAAAACGCACTGGGCGCGTACTCGTTCTGGGGAACCCGCTACAAATGGGCACCTGATGGAACACGACTGGCTTGGTCGCGGGCGGATAGTATTGGGCTGGTTAACCTGGATGATGGAGAATATGTCACCCTGCTTTCCTTCCCGGAATTTGCCCCGGCTTTGAGCGCAAATTGGGTCTGGCAGCCGGAAATTCAATGGTCGTATGATGGCCGCTGGTTGATTACAACAGTGCACGGCGCTCCCTACAGTACCGAATCGGCGGAGAATTCGATCATCTTTGATATGGCCGTCATCGCGCCAGATACGGGATTGCTGCTGGATAAATTCCTGCCCCGCACGGGAATCTGGGCGACCCCACGCTTTTCACCAATACGGCAGGACGCCGCTGGTTTTCCGGATTTTGATATTGCCTATCTGCAAGCCCGCGACCCCTTAAACAGCCTGGGGGGAGAATACGACCTGATGGTTGCAGACCGGGATGGCAGTAATCCGCGCAAGATTTTTCCGCCAGATGGACGCCCCGGGATTCGTCCCTTTAATGAGAAAAATACGGACTTTGTGTGGAGTCCCTCTGGAACGCACGTGGCTTTGATTTATCAGGGAAATCTGTGGATTGTTGAAGTCCTGTCCGGGCTGAATCAGCAGATCACCATTGACGGACAAGCCTCTCATCCACGCTGGACAAACTAATTCATGCAAAACCGCTGGCTTTTTTTCTGGGTAAGCGGGCTGGTTGCTGTCATCGCTTTTGGCGCCTGGCGGGCAGCGATCAGCCACTACGAAGTCAAAACACGTGGGTTTGAGCTGGCGACCCGCGAGGAAAACGTGCCCTATCGTCTGCCGTTGGCGGGTGTAAATGTTGAACTCACACAATATGATGACCCTTCGGCAGAACTGCAAAAAATCGCTGAACTGGGATTTGTCTGGATCAGGCAGCCATTTTTGTGGTCAGAAATCGAACCTGAACCCGGAAGGTATCAGTGGGCACTTTACGACAAAATTGTTGAGGCGGCAGCCGCGTTTGATGGCGAACTGAAAATTGTTGCGCTGCTGGATAGTACACCGCAATGGGCACGGCATCCTGATGCCTTTGGACATCCCTTTGCTCCCCCCGCCAGTCCCGCTGACTATGGCGCATTTGCCCGTGCAGTGGCCGACCGTTACGGCGACCAGATTGATTTTTATCAAATCTGGGATGAACCGAATATTGAAGAGCACTGGGGCAACTTAAATCCGCGCCCGGCATTGTATGTGGCAATGCTGGAAGCCGCCTACAAGAATATTCATGCGGTTGATCCAGTGGCAATGGTCATTGCGGCTGCCCTGGCCCCGAATGTCGAGGATGGGCCGGACAACATTAATGACCCGGATTATTTGCGGGCGATTTATGAACTTGGCGGCAAAGCTTATTTTGATGCAGCGGCGGGGAAACCATACGGATTCAATAGCCCCCCAAATGACCGCGCTGTTGACAAGGACACACTTAATTTCTCACGGTTGATCCTGCTGCGTGAGGAAATGGTGCAGCAGGGCGACGGCGACAAACCCCTCTGGGGCAGCAACTGGGGCTGGAATGCGCTGCCCGAAAGCTGGACAGGTCCCCCGTCGATCTGGGGGCAGGTCTCTTTTTCAGCTCGCTTAAGCTACACAAAACAGGCCCTTGAGCGGGCGCAGCAAGAATGGCCCTGGGTTGGTGGGCTGATCTTGCAACACTGGCAGCCAGATGCCCCACCCGATGATCCCATTCAGGGTTTCGCTGTCTCACCGCAGGCCGATCAATGGCAGGGTGTCGTCCCTGACCAGGTTGCGATGCATCCGGGTTTATATCCGGCGGTCAATCCCTACGCAAGCTATGAAGGTGACTGGGAATTTGGCGAGCTGGGCGCAGATGCAGGGCCTGATGCTGCACAAAATACAATTACCATTCAATTTGAAGGGACCGAATTTGCCCTGTCCGTGCGGCGCGGCGATTATCTCTCGTATCTGTTAGTCACGATTGACGATGAACCCGCTAATGCCCTGCCTCGGAACAATGACGGCGATGCTTTTATCGCGCTGACATCGCAAAAACGCGAACCCGCAATTGATTTAATCATTGCAGCGGAAAATCTGTCTCCTGGCCCCCATACCGCCGTAATTATCCATCGTCCTGAACTGGGCGATGACCAATGGCCCATCGTTGGGTTTGCGGTGGCGGCACAGCCCGACATCAGCAAACTGCCTCAGAACCTCGCCTTGGGAGTGTTGGCTGGCGCCCTGCTGACGATGACTTTGGCTGGGCTTCGTCTGCCCTGGGGAAACATCCGGCTTCCTTCTGCCGCCAGCTTGCGAAACATTGGAGATATGGCGCTGGGGCTGCTGTTTTCCACGATTGTCATGGGGGGCACACTGCTCACCTGGCATGAGACCATCACAGCAGCACTTCGTCGTGATCTGCCCACGCTGCTGGCGACTCTTGCGACATCGTCCATCCTGTATTTTTCACCCTCAACCTGGATCACATTAATCGCAATCATAATTCTGGGTGTGGTCATTTTCAGCCGTCCCTGGGTCGGGGTGCTCCAAATCCTGTTCTGGGCGGCGTTTTACACTTCAACCACGGATGCGCTTTTCCGTACACTGGCGACGGTCGAGGTTATGCTGGGCATTACGACTGCCGCCGTTTTTGCGCGTTGGCTGTACGACTACAGCCGGACAAAGGGTGCGTTGGCTGTCCGGCTGCACCCCCTTGATCTGTGTATGCTTGCCCTGGTCGGTCTGGGTTTCCTTTCGCTGACATGGAGCGATCTGCTGCCGGAAGCACTGCGCGAACTGCGCGTGATGCTGGTGGAACCTGCTGTGTTTTACCTGCTGGTCCGTCTGCTTCGCCCGGATAAACGCGACGTGGCTTTTCTTGCTGAAACCCTGCTGTTTACTGGGTTCATGCTCTCGGCAGTAGGACTGGTACAGTTTTTTGTCACAGAAACCGCCGTTGTAGTCGCTGAAGGCGGGACACGACGCCTTGCCAGTGTTTACGGCTCTCCAAACGGTCTGGGATTAATGTTGGGGCGGTGCTTGCCGTTCGCGTTGGCCTACTTGATTGTTCCCGTTGGTGAATGGCGCAAAATCCTGGCGCTTATTAGCGGTGCGACGATGCTTATTGCGCTGGCGCTGAGTCAGAGCGTGGGGGCAATTTTGTTAGGTGTTCCGGCGGCGTTTGTGGTTGTGATTCTGGGTTGGCGCGGCAAAAAAGCTCTTCCGATCCTGGGAGGGCTGGCAGCAGCAGGAGCATTTGCCCTGATTCCGCTGTCCCGGCTCATTCCCCGCCTGCGCCAGATCACAGATTTTGAAAACAACACGACTGTTTTCCGTGTCAATCTATGGCGCAGCTCGTTACAACTCATTCAAGATAGGCCAATCACCGGTGTTGGGTTAGACCAGTTTCTGTATACCTACCGCAGCCGTTATATTTTACCAGAAGCGTGGGCTGACCCCGACCTCTCTCATCCGCATAACTTACTGCTGGATTACTGGGTACGGTTGGGGATGTTGGGTGTACTGTTGGGTTTAATCACACAGGTTTTTTTCTGGAAACAGGCGCTGCACATTTACCAAAAAGTACGTCATACCGATCCCCTGTGTTTTGCCCTGGTGTTGGGTGCGATGGGCGCGATGGCGGATGTGCTGGGGCATGGTCTGGTCGATATGGCCTTTTTTAATATTAATTTGAGTTATGTCTTTGCCATCTTACTGGCGATGGTGATCCACCTCGATCAGAACTAGACTTGCCGTGATCCCAACCCCCTGCATACAATATCCCCAAGAGGAAGTGCGGCGATGGAAACCAGCCTGAATCATGTTACATTGAAACTCATCCAGGGCAACCTGACCGAACTGGTGGTTGATGCTATCGTCAATTCCACGACGACAGACTTTGATTTGACGCTGGGCACAGGTGAGCAGATTCTCCGTAAGGGCGGGATGAGCATTCGGGCGGCTGTGCAGCAGCATATTCCGGGTGAGGAAGGACAGTCGGTTTTAACGACCGCCGGAAATCTGCCCTCAAGATATGTCATCCACGCTGTTGGCCCCCGGATGGGCAGCGGCAATGAGCGCGGTAAACTCGCCAGCGCAGTCTGGAATACCCTTAAGCTGGCAGTACAGCATCAGCTAGCCTCAATCGCCTTCCCACCGATTTCCATTGGCGCACTGGGCTATCCCGTTGAAGGCTGCGCGACCGTCATGGCACAAAAAATCGTGGATTTCACGTTTGAAGATACCGTCCCCCTCAAGACCATCATTGTCTGTCTGGAAACCGCCTCCACTTTCCACATTTTTGAGCAGGCGTTTCGACGAGAAGTTGAAACTGCCCGTGCAGACGCCCCCTAATCGCTCTTAGCGAAAACAAACTCCTGTGTTAAACTTCTTTGGTTTTGACTGTAGGAGTGTAAGGTGCGTGTTTTAATTACAGGCGCAGCAGGCTTCCTGGGATCGCACTTGTGTGATCGGTTTATACAGGAAGGTCACACCGTTGTGGCGATGGACAACCTGATAACAGGATCGACCAAAAACATTGAACATCTCGCGGGCAACGAACAGTTCTCGTTCATCAAGCATGATGTTTCTAACTATATTTTTGTCCCTGGGAAAATCGATGCGGTCCTGCATTTTGCCTCACCTGCCAGCCCGATTGACTATCTGAGATACCCCATCCAGACCCTGAAGGTCGGCGCATTGGGAACGCATAACGCCCTGGGAGTAGCTCTGGAAAAAGGCGCGAGGTTCCTCCTGGCTTCCACTTCCGAAATTTATGGTGATCCGCTGGTGCATCCGCAGAAAGAAGATTACCCCGGCAATGTCGATTCGATTGGCCCGCGCGGGGTGTACGACGAAGCCAAACGATTTGCCGAAGCCCTGACGATGGCTTACTACCGTACCCATCGACTTCAAACCCGGATTGCCCGTATTTTTAATACGTTCGGCCCCCGGATGCGCCTCCATGATGGGCGGGTTGTTCCCACCTTTATCCGGCAGGCATTGCAGGGTGAGCCGCTGACTGCCTACGGAGATGGGCGGCAGACCCGCAGCTTTTGTTACGTCGCCGATTTGATTGAAGGGATTTATCGCCTGCTCAACAGTGATTTTGCTGACCCGGTCAATCTCGGCAATCCCAATGAAATGACCATCGTGCAGTTCGCTGAGATTATTAATCGGCTAACCGATAATCCCGGCGGCATCGTCTTTGAGGACAAACGCATCGAAGGCGACCCACAAATTCGCCAACCCGATATTAGCCGGGCGAGAAATGTCCTCGGTTGGGAGCCCAAAGTTTCGCTGGAAGAAGGTCTACAGATCACCATTGAGTACTACCAGAAAACTGGTGTCAACAGCACTGATACCACCGCGTGAGGCGGTTCTGGCGGCGATCACAGGCTTAGCGGCAGCGCTGCTGCCTCTGCCAGTCTTTGCCGTTTTGCTGGGCGGCGGCCTTTTGGGGATGGTGATTCTCGTTGAACCCGTTCTTGCGCTGGTTGTTACCCTCAGTATTGCCCCGCTCAAAACTCTGATCGAAACCGAAGCTCCTCTCCAGCTCCCTTTAGATGTTGGACAGATCACGCTGTTTATTTTTGTCGGTGTCTGGATCTTACGCCGTGTGGCTGACAGAGAACGCCATTTCTACTATCCGAAACTGCTGCTGTTTGCCATCGGATATTTTCTGCTGATGGCCTCGTTCAGCCTGTGGGGTGCCTATTCAACATCCGCCTTCATGACCGAAATGCTTAAGTGGGCACAAATTCTCCTGCTGGTATTCCTGGTAGCGAACACACAGCGTTGGCAATGGGCATTGTTTGGCGTTGTGCTGAGCGCGGTGCTGCAAGCGGTCATCGGGCTGTGGGAATTTACAGGTGGGTCAGGTGCTGCCCATCTCTGGATACTGGATTACCGTTATTTTCGTGCTTTCGGAACCTTCGGACAGCCGAACCCGTTTGGGGCTTTCATGGGAATGGTACTGCCGTTAGCGCTTGGTACGGCCACAGGATACGGTTGGTCGGCCTATACTGCGAGAAAATGGGAACCCCTCTGGTTGGCGCTGCTTTATGCTGGCCTGAGTCTGGTGATTCTGGCGGCGCTGTTGGCCTCCTGGAGTCGCGGGGCCTGGCTCGGATTTCTTGGGGCAGGATTGGTCATGGCGCTCTTCTTCCCGAAAAAACGCTATTATGGGCTGCTGGCAGTAGCGGTCATGAGTGTGGTGTTCCTGGGGTTGTGGCTGGGTGGTGTTCTGCCTGCCAGTTTGACAGCGCGTCTGACGAACTTCAGCCAGGATTTCACGGGTTTTGGCGATGTTCGCGGCGCAGTCATCAGCGACGAGAATTTTGCCGTTCTGGAACGCCTTGCACACTGGCAGGCAGCAGTGGAGATGGCGAATGCTCATCCACTCGTCGGGGTCGGTTTTGGCAATTACGAAACCGCTTACCCATCCTTTGGGCTGGCGAACTGGCAAAATCCGCTCGGCCACGCGCATAATTACTACTTAAATGTGCTGGCAGAAACGGGCCTGATAGGATTTCATAGTTATTTCATAATGTGGGGCTTGATAATCCTGCAAAATTGGCGTTTACTAAAAATGCCGACACCCTGGCAGCAGCGCGGTATAGTTGTGGGTCTGCTCGGTGTCTGGACATATATTGCCATTCATAGTTTCTTAGACAAACTGTATGTCAATAATCTTTTTCTGCATGTTGGTGTGATGCTGGGCATCCTCGCGGTATTGAATCAGGAGATGTTTGTTGACCACGCTCAAAACAGCGACTCGAAGTGTGAATCCTGCTGACCGGTTCATCCTGTGGATTGCGGGGTTTTTTGGCCCCAAAGCGAAGGAAGTGGAACGCTTCCTCAAGTTTGCACTGGTGGGGACATTTGGTGCTGTGGTGGATTTTGCGACGCTGAATGTACTGCAATTTGTCATTCTTGTTCCCGTTCCTCCCTACCAGAATACAAAAATCGCAAGTGCCACCGGCATCGCCTTTTGTGCGGCAGTGCTCAGCAACTTTGTCCTGAACCGTTACTGGACGTATCCTGACTCGCGCTCGCGGAGTATGCGGCGTCAGTTAGCGCAGTTTTTTCTGATTAGCATTGTCGGGTTGGTTTTCCGACTGATCTTTGTGAGTGTCAGCTACAAATATCTGGGGGACTTCAGCGCAAGCTTACTGGAAAGCCTTTCCATCAATGCGGATTGGGGCGAAGAAGCGATCTTCCAGCTTGGCACTAACGAGGCTCAGGCAATTTCCATTGTGGTCGTGTTATTCTGGAACTTTTTTGCCAACCGCTATTGGACATACAACGATGTTGAGTGATCGGGATTGATTATACCGCCGCCTACGAACAGGGCGCGGGCATTGGGCGGCTGGTGCGGCAGTTAATTCATGCCCTTGCCGTCGAAGATTCAACCACTCCCTATAAACTGTTTGTCGCGGGTGCAGCTTCCGCGCAACTCCCTCCCGCCCCCGGAGCAAATTTCCGCTGGTATCCAACCCGCGTGACGCCGCGTTGGTTTTCCAGGCTGTGGTTTCGGGCGCGGCTGTACTGGCCGATTGAGTTTTTTATTGGGTCAGTAAAACTCTATCATGCGACGGACTTTACGCTTCCCCCGACATTCCCCGGCACAAAAACCATTCTCACTGTGCATGACTTATCGTTTGTCCGCTCCCCGGATACCCTCCCGCACGCGCTGAAAACCTATCTTGATCATGCCGTACCCTGGTCGGTCACACGGGCGTCGCATGTGCTGGCTGATTCTCAAGCTACCAAAGATGACCTGATTGAGCTTTACGGCACCCCTGCGGAAAAAATTACCGTGCTGCTCAGCGGGGTGGATGCACGCTTTGAACCCATCTCCGATTCAGGGCGCATCCAGGCGGTGCGGGCGAAATATAAAATTCCTGATGGCCCTTATATTTTTTCGATTGGCACGGTGCAGCCACGCAAAAATTATCCACGCTTGGTGCAGGCGTTGCATCAGCTAGGAAAAAATTTTTCACATGTGAATCTGGTCATTGCAGGGGGGAAAGGCTGGCTGGACAGCCCTATTTACGACACCATCCGGCAGTCAGGCATGACCGAACGGGTACACTTCACCGGATTTGCCGATGACCGCGATATTCCCGCCCTTTACAGTGCCGCTACTTTAACCGCTTACCCGTCGCTGTATGAAGGCTTCGGATTTCCAATTGTTGAATCAATGGCCTGCGGCACCCCTGTGATTACAAGCAATGTGTCATCCATGCCGGAAGTGGCTGGAAACGCGGCGATTCTGGTGAATCCGTATGATGTGGATGCCCTGAGCGATGGGATTCGCGTGCTATTGACGGATACCAGCCTTCGGGCGACACTTATTGAACGAGGCTTACAGCAGGCCAGCCGCTTTACCTGGCAAAAAGCGGCCCTGGAACTCAAAGAAATTTATCAGCGTGTGATGGAAAGTTAAAACAATGCAGTCGAAACCGATTTCCGCCTCCCGAATCACCTTGAGTCAGATGATGGGGCCGCAGGATACGAATTCGTATGGCAATGTGCATGGCGGGATCATCATGAAACTGGTCGATGAGGCAGGTGCGATTGCCGCGATGCGCCATGCCCAAAAACCGGTTGTGACAGTCGCCGTTGATTCGATGACTTTTAAGGAGCCGATTCGGATTGGTGACTTGATCATCGTGAGCGCGGAATTGACCTACGTGGGTCGAACCTCCATGGAAGTTCGGGTTGAGGTTCGCGCAGAACATCCGATTCACGGCTCTGGACGAATCACCAATTCGGCATATCTGGTTTACGTCGCTCTGGACAGCGATGGGAGGCCAGGTGAGGTGCCGCCCCTGCTGCTGGAAACTGAGGACGAAAAACTACGCTGGGAAGCCGCCCGTGAACGCCAGCAGCGCCGCAAGCTGACGAAAGGATAAAGTCATGACGGATAAAAGAGACTTCCTGCCTGACCTCGGAGATCGGAAATCCACCTTGCTGGATTTGCTCAATCAGTCCGGGGCACGTGCCGTGCTGCGAAAACCGCGTGTGGATTTAGGACTGGCGGAGCAGCTTCCATATCCCTTTCTGGCGATGGTTAAGCAGGTCGAAATGCGTATTGCCCTGATGCTGGCAGTCATTAATCCGGCGATTGGCGGTGTGCTGCTGATTGGCCCGCGTGGGACAGGCAAAACCACCTGTGTTCGCAGTCTGACCGGTATCCTGCCTGAAATGGAAATGGAAGATGTCACTGCCGACCCCGACCCAACCGGAAAATTTCCAACTTACTGGGATACGGTAAAAATCGTCGAACTTCCCCTTAATGCCCGCCTGGAAGAAGTCGTCGGCGGGATTAACGAGCGAATTTCCATCCAGCAGAATCGGGTCAAGCTGGAACCGGGGATTCTCTCGCGGGCAAATCGCAATCTGCTCTACATTGATGAAGTGAATCTGCTGGATGACCATATCACGGATGCTATTCTGGATGCCGCAGCACAGGGGAGTTTTACAGTCCGGCGCGGCGCGATGGCGGGCACTTTTGAGGCGAGATTTGTGCTGATTGGCTCGATGAATCCCGAAGAAGGACGTCTTCGCCCGCAAATTATGGACCGGTTTGGTCTGCGGGTGCCGGTGCGCGGCCTGACCGACCCGCAAGATCGTCTGGAAGTTTACCAGCGTGTCCGGGAATATCGGGAAGACCCACGCGGTTTTGCGGCAAAATGGGCGGATGTTACCAATGATACCCGCGAGCTCGTGGGAGCGGCTCGTGAACTGCTCAAACAAACGGTGATCCATGATGACGCTATTGAATTGGGTTTGCGCCTGGTCAACGACCTGGATGTAGACTCACACCGCGCCGAATACACGATGTTTGAAGCCGCCCGCGCTCATGCAGCCGCCGATGGGCGGGATGTGGCCGACGTGGATGATCTACGGGTTGTAGCACCCATGGCTTTGCGTCAGCGCCGCAGCCAGTTCATGGTGGACTTTTTCAGGCGGCAGGACGAGGAAGACGACCATATCCGTCACACCATCGACCAGATGTTAGGTGAAAAACATGCCAGCTAAGCGGCATCCTCTTTACAGGGCGCGTCACTGGCTGATTGTGCTGTGGCTGGCCGCGTTCGCGTTTTACCATATGGCCTGGTCTGCTCATAAAACCGCCTTTGCGACGCAGAATGCCTTTGACCTCGCTGAACAGGTCAGCATCCATCCCGCCATTCGTGCTGAATCGCCGACCCTGCGTACGTCAGGGCTCCTGCGGCTGTCCATTCCCCTGATGGCTTTTGGGATCGCGCTGACGGGGTTGTTGTATGAAGACATCCGATGGCGCTGGCGCTGGCGTGGATTGGCTTTGCTGGTGGCACTGCGAGCTATCCCTCCAGAGAGTGATCTGCGTCCGATCAGCGATTTGCCGGATAAAGCGAATGCATTCCAACTTGCCCTACTTACCGCATTAGGACTCATTCTGGTATTGGCGACCCTTCCACAGCCCATCAGGGTATGGATGCAGCGCCATCTGTCGGCTGTAGAGGCAGGTCTCTGTTCGCTGGCCCTGGTGCTGCCAATGATAGGGTTAGAGCGGGCACTCCGGCTGTGGAATGAATTGAATTTAGAAGTTAGTCTCGGCGGTGGGGCGGTGCTCTATGTGGCCGCGCTGATCGGAATTGGTGCGTTAGTGCTTAGACATTTAAAAGCAAACGACCCCGTTTTAAGCGAGGCCGTGTCCTAAAACACAGTAGGATTAACCAGTCATCCGTTCGTCGATGTATTTGACCGCTTCGCCAACGGTGGTAATAGCCTGGGCTTCTTCGTCCGAAATTTCGCCGCCAAATTCTTCCTCGAACGCCATGATAAGTTCAACAAGGTCGAGGCTGTCTGCTTCCAAATCCTCGCGGAAGTTGGCGTTCAGCGTGACCCGATCTCGTTCCACGCCCAGCAGATCAACGATAATGTCAGTCACACGCTCCTGTGTGTTGGAAGCCATCTGTTTTTTCCTCCAGAAAATTGTTGTCGTACCATTGTACAGGGTTTGCTATATTCGCTATAAGGCAAGCGCTGATTATATCGCAACATTTCAAGCGTTGTCACTAATCAGTTAGAATAGCCAGTTTAAAGGAACACTTCTGCATGTCAAAAGTCACGGAACAGCGCAAGGAAGAACACATTAGCATTAATCTGGAGCAGAATGTCCAGTTCCCAACCCTGACCACCGGCTTAGAAAACTATCGATTTCTTCATCGTGCGCTGCCAGAACTCAACCTGAGTGAGATCGATACTTCCGTAACCGTCTTCGGGAAAAAACTGCGTTCACCGCTGTTCATGTCCTCCATGACAGGAGGTACAGATCGCGCCAGCAAAATTAACCGCAACCTGGCACAGGCCGCCCAGCAGTATGGACTAGCAATGGGGGTCGGGTCGCAGCGTGCTGCGATTGAAAATGTCGCCCTGGGGGAAACTTTCTATGTCCGTGATCTTGCCCCGGACATTCTGTTGTTTGCCAACCTTGGCGCGGTGCAGTTGAACTATGGCTACGGCGTGGATCACTGCCGCAGAGCCATTGACATCATTGGAGCAGATGCACTTATCCTGCATTTCAATGTGCTCCAGGAAGCGGTTCAGCCAGAAGGGGATACCAATTTCCGGGGCCTGATTGATCGCGTGGCCGAAATCTGCGCCAAGCTACCTGTTCCCGTAATAGCAAAAGAGGTGGGATGGGGGTTCTCCGAAGCGGATGCCAGACTGCTTGCCGAAGCAGGGGTCAGCGCGATTGACGTGGCAGGTTCCGGGGGAACTTCCTGGAGTGAAGTCGAATATCATCGCGCCCCAACAGCCTTTCATGCTCAGGTGGCACGCAGTTTCGCGGATTGGGGCATCCCAACGGCGGACGCCATTGAGTATGTCAGAAAAGCTGCTCCTGACATGATCGTTTTTGCCAGTGGTGGTTTGAAAGATGGCATTGATGTCGCCAAATGTGTGGCCCTGGGAGCGACTCTGGCGGGTATGGCGGGTCCTTTTTTGAAAGTGGCTGACCAGTCCGTTGAGGCAGTCTGTGAATTCGTCGAAATTACCCAGCGCCAGTTGGAAATTGCTATGCTTTGTTCGGGCGCGGCCAAACTGGATGAACTTGCACAAATTCCTCTTATAAAACACCCCTGATTATTCCAGTTGCTTGACATCCGTTCTCAAATGCGCTACCTTTAAATTGAAAGCGTTTGCAAAAAAGCAAGCACATTTGTGACAGCATATCTGTGCGTCACGATTAATCTTTGTCGTAAGATCGCTGTTGGTGCGATGGAAGTGTATTCTTTTTTTAGTCCTGCTTTTGCAAACGCTTGCAAAATAGTTTGATAGATTAGCTGATGAACAAAAAGCTCGATCCAAGTGTTACCATTCTGGATGTTGCCCGCGAAGCTGGGGTTTCCTACTCCACGGTGTCGCGCGTGCTGAGTGGATACGAGTTTGTCAAAGAAACTACCCGCCAAAAAGTCATGGAAGCCGTTGAACGGCTTGGATACGTGGCTAACCAGCAGGCCCGGAGTCTGGCGGGTGGAAAATCCCGAGTCATCGGGCTGCTCGTTCCCGGCTTAGACAACGGCTATATTGGCGAAATTGCGCGGGGTATTGACGAAGAGCTTTCCCGCTTTGAATATGACCTCCTGCTTTACACCACCCATCGAGACAAAGGCAAAGAAGCGTCATACTCGGTCAGATTAGCCAAAGGACTGGCGGATGGGCTGTTACTGGTTGTCCCTTTTCTGACCAATACCTACACTGAAACCCTGAAAGCACAGAACTTCCCCTATGTTCTGATCGACCAGATTGACCCCGCTGCCCAGAGTTCTTCCGTGGAATGTACGAACTGGCAGGGCGCTTACGACCTGACCCGTTACCTGATTGAACTGGGGCATACCCGCATCGGTTTTATCACGGGACTGATGGGGCTGCGAAATGCGGTAGATCGGTTAGAAGGCTACCGGGCAGCGCTGCTTGACAGCGGCATTCCTTATATTCCTGAACTCGTGCAGGAAGGCGATTACTGGAAGGATGGTGGATATCAGGCCGCCAGTAAACTCCTAAACCTTGCAAAACGTCCAACGGCTATTTTCGCGTCCAATGATCTTTCAGCGTTTGGCGCGATGGAAGCTGTCCGCACACACGGTTTACACATCCCCAATGATATTTCGATTGTTGGCTTTGATGATATTCCTCAGGCGTCGCTTGTTTATCCACAGCTTACTACCGTCAGACAACCACTTGACCAGATGGGACGGGTTGGCGCACGCCTATTGATTGACCAGATCGAAGACCCGGAACGTCCCTTGCGTCAGGTTGTCCTCTCAACACAGTTAATTGTCAGGGATTCCTGCCGTTCCCTGAAATAAGAAGGAGGTATCACTATCGATTAGGATCATTTTTACATCCAGTAAATCGTCTGTAGTTTGAATCTTAAGGAGTTTTTTACCGTGAAAAAGAAATTAGCAGCGATCCTTACGCTCACATTCGTCGTTGCTTTATTGATTTCCTCAGGCGTGGTTTCTGCACAGGACAAGGTCACGATCAACTGGTGGCACATTAACACCAACACAGCAGAACGTGATTTCTGGGATAAAGTTGCTCAGGACTATATGGCCGCGAATCCCAATATCGAAATCGAAATTACAGTTCTGGAAAATGAAGCTTTCAAAACGCGCCTGGTGACCGTGATGCAGGCGAATGATCCCCCGGATTTGTTCCAGAGCTGGGGCGGCGGCGTCCTGTGGGAATTTGCCAGAGCAGGGCTGTTACGGAATATCGCCCCTGAACTGGAAGCCAATAACAGCGAATGGAAGAATTCCTTTGCGGCCCAGGCAGCGCTGGATCTTTTCAGCCTGGATGGTGAATACTACGGCGTTCCGTGGACATGGGGCGCAGTAGGTATCTTTTATAACAAAGCCCTGTTTGCAGAAGCAGGTCTCGACCCGGAAAATCCCCCTGCCACCTGGGAAGAATTCCTGGCGGCAGTACAGCAGCTTAAAGATGCCGGCATCACCCCTATTTCAGTAGGCGAACTGGAAAAATGGCCGGGTCATTTCTGGTGGGTCTATCTGGCGATCCGTCTAGGTGGCGAGGAAGCTTTCCTTAACGCCTATAACCGTGAAGGCGCTTTTACGGATGAACCCTTTGTCCAGGCAGGCGAATATCTCAATCAGCTTATCGAACTTGAACCCTTCCAGGAAGGTCATCTGGCGATGGGCTATGGAGATGCGGCCGGCATGATGGGACGTGGTGAAGCGGCTATGGAATTGATGGGACAATGGTCGCCCGGTACCCAAAGATTCTTCTGCGACTGTGAGGGGCTTGGCGAAGATCTCGGTTGGTTCCCCTTCCCGGATGTTCCTGAGGGCGCAGGGGATGCAGCGGATGTGCTCGGCGGGGGCGACGGTTTTGCAGTGGGCAAAAATGCGCCTGATGAGACAATCGACTTTCTGCGTTATATCACCAGCGTGGATGTGCAGGCTGCCGCCGCCGATGTGTGGGTCGTGCCGGTGGTTAAAGGCGCGGAAACAGCTATTGCAGATGATCCCATCCTGATGAAAATCATCGAAGCGCGTAACAATGCGCCGTACTTCCAGCTTTACTATGACCAGTTCCTGCCTCCGGCAGTCGGTCAGACGGTTAACGATGCCGTCGAAGCACTATTCACACGGGCTGCCTCGCCTGAAGAAGCGGCCGCACTCATCGAAGAAGCAGCTTCCTTCGAAATGGATTAACAGAACACAGACGAGAAAGGTGTGGGGTTTGTTTGGTTCCCAACCAGTGACACAGACCCTCACCTTTCTACGCCCATGTAATAGTCAATAGTGTAGCAAAGAGTGCGTATCATGTCTGCGACCAGATTTAGAGTGCTGCCCCGCAATACCCAGCCTCATGCTGCCTCCATCAATTGGAATCAGCGTTTTGACAAGCTGTTCACCATTGCGCTGTTTACGATTCCGGGGTTTTCAATTTTTTTGACCTTTCTGCTGATCCCAATCACACTCACGGCGCGGTACAGCCTGTATGAGTGGAAAGGCTTTGGGGACCTGACCAGCGAAAACTATGCGGGTTTAGGCAATTACCAGCGCCTTTACGAACATGATGTTTTTCATCAGGCGGTCGAACACACTTTTATCATCATGGGGCTGTCGCTGCTCATCCAACTCCCACTGGCATTGGGGCTGGCACTCCTGGTCGGTCGTGGTGAACTCCCTGGACGGCGTTTTTTCCGCACACTGCTTTTTATCCCGTATGTCTTCTCCGAAGTCATCACGGCGCTGATCTGGCAGTATGTCTATCATCCACGAAACGGGCTGGCAAATTATACTTTTGAGAAAATCATTCCTGGCTTTGAATCCATTCCCTGGTTGGGGGAACGAGAATATGTTTTGTACGCTATTTTTGCGGTGCTGACCTGGAAGTTCTTTGGCTTCCATATGCTTCTTTACATGGCTGGCCTGCAATCGATTCCCAAAGACCTGGAAGAAGCCGCCCGGATCGATGGTGCCGGGGAATGGAATGTGCTGCGTTTTGTCACACTTCCTTTAATGGGCAGCACCATTCGCCTGACCGTTTTCCTTTCCATTCTGGGGTCGTTCCAGCAGTTCGTGATTGTGAACGTGATGACCAATGGCGGGCCTTTTTACGCGAGCGAGGTCATGGGAACTTACCTGTATAAATTTGGCATTCAACGATTCAATCTGGGCTACGGGAGTGCCATTGCGGTGGTGTTATTCTTCACGACCCTGATTTTCTCGATCCTCTACCAGCGCTTTGTGATGCGTGCTGAACAAGAGATTGCCCGCTAAAAGGAGACCCCGATGCGAAAATCCGCTGTGATTAAACTTGTCAAATATGTCATCCTGATCACGGTCTGTACGGTGCTGATGAGCCCTGTTGTCGTGGCGATCCTGGGTAGTATGCGGACGACAGGGGATTTTACGGAACGACCCTTTGGCCTGCCAACCGAAGGCATTTACTGGCAGAACTACACAAACGTGCTGAAAAACGAAATGTTCTGGAAATCCTTTCAGAGCAGTGTGTTGATTACTCTGGGGGTAACACTACTGGTCACCAGCCTGGCAAGCTGCCTCGCTTTTGTCTTCAGCCGAATATCCTTTTTGGGGCGAGGACTGCTGTTTAACATTCTTTCCTTTGGGCTGCTGTTCCCGCTGGTAGTTGCCATCCTGCCCATTTTTATCCAGGTACGTTCCCTGGGCCTGATTAACAGCTTATGGGGGGTGATTCTTCCGCTGGTGGCCTTCGGGCTGCCAGGAAGTGTGATTATCCTGCGAGGATTTTTTGTTGCCATTCCATCCGAGTTGGAGGACGCAGCCTACATTGACGGTTGCACGACCATTGGTTTTTTCTGGCATATTCTTTTTCCGATGGCACGTCCAGCCATCACCGCAGTGGCCACAATTCAGGTGATCGCTGCATGGAACGAATACTTTCTGCCCCTGGTGGTACTCAATGACTCAAATAAATGGCCGCTGCCACTAGGGATAATGCAGTTTCGGGGACAATATGGCGCGGATACGGCAGGTATTATGGCCTATGTCACCATCCTGATCATCCCGGCGGTGATTTTTTACCTGTTCATGGAACGGCATATTGTAACGGGGCTGACGGGCGGCGAACTCAAAGGATAACGTACCGATCTGTAATCGAAAATAATGCTCAACCATACTGTGCTCAGTATTGGGTGGCACTTTGCGCTCATAGAAAGGGTTCAAGAATGACGATCTACACCCGAGAAGGGGTCGAGGAAAAGGTGAATTCCCTGCTTGCCCAGATGACGCTGGATGAAAAACTGGCGCAGTTGGGCGGCACCTGGGTCACAAGTTTAATTGATGAAAAACGTGAGTTCTCGGAAGCCAAAGCCCGGCAGAAAATCATGCATGGGATCGGGCACATTTCGCGGATTGCCGGAGCATCGCTGCTGTTTCCCCCACAAAACGCGGCGCTGGCAAATGCCATTCAAAAATTCCTGCTGGAAAACACCCGCCTGGGAATTCCTGCTGTTGTCCATGAGGAAAGCTGCGCGGGGTATCTTGCTCGTGGGGCAACCGCTTTTCCACAGGCAATTGGCATGGCGGCAACATGGGAGCCCGAACTCATTGAAACAATGGCTGAAGTGATTCGTACCCAACTGCGGGCGGCTGGCGCCCATCATACCCTCGCGCCGGTGTTGGACGTGACCCGTGATGCCCGTTGGGGGCGGGTCGAAGAAACGTTTGGCGAAGACCCCTATCTCGTGTCCCGCATTGGCACAGCGTATATTCGTGGCCTTCAGGGTGATGATTTGCGACAGGGGGTCGCTGCAACGGCCAAACATTTCCTTGGGTATGGGGTTTCCGAAGGGGGATTGAATTGGGCGCCTGCACATATTCCCGAACGTGAGCTGCGTGAGATATTCCTGGTGCCGTTCCATGCGGCCATTCAGGAAACCAGGGTGGCTTCGATCATGAATGCCTACCAGGAATTGGACGGCATACCCTGCGGCAGTTCAAAGGAAATCATGGTCGATTTGCTGCGCGGCGAGCTCGGTTTTGATGGTCTCGTGGTTTCAGATTATTTCACGGTAGATATGTTTGTGGCCTATCATCGACTTGTAAAAACCAAAGCCGAAGCAGCACGGTTGGCTCTAGAAGCGGGCATAGACATCGAACTGCCTGCGGTTGACTGTTACGGTGACCCCCTCAGGCAGGCGGTCGAGCGCGGTGACGTGGACATGAATCTGATTGATACCTCAGTGACCCGTGTCCTGCGGAATAAATTTGAACTTGGCCTGTTTGACAACCCCTTTGTCGATGAAGGCAGCGTGATTGAAGTTTTCAACACGCCGGAACAGTGTGATTTGTCCCTCAAAATCGCCCAAAAATCTATCGTCCTGTTGAAAAACGATGATGAGCTTCTGCCGCTTTCGCCTGACACCGAATCAATCGCGCTCATTGGGCCGCATGTGGACAGCATCCGTCTGCTGCAAGGGGATTATCATTACCCCTCCCATCTCGAGGGTGTCATCACCGCCGAACTGAACAAAGACGCCCCGAACCCAATGCAGGATTTAAGCCAGATCAATATTGATGAACATTTCGTCCCATCCGTAACCGTGCTGGAAGGGATCAAATCGGCGGTTTCGCCCCAGACGAAAATCTATTACGCACACGGTTGCGATGCTGTCAAAACGGATACTGCTGGCTTCGCTGAGGCGGTTGACGCAGCAAAGAAGGCAAAGGTCGCGGTGGTTGTCGTGGGCGAAAAATCCGGTCTGGCAAAAGGATGCACGGTAGGCGAATCCATTGACCGGGCTGACGTAGGACTGCCAGGTGTCCAGCAAGGTCTGGTCGAAGCCATCGCTGCAACGGGAACGCCTGTTGTAGTTGTTTTGATCAATGGCCGCCCGCTCTCGATCCCCTGGATCGCTGAACACATTCCTGCTGTGATTGATGCGTGGTTACCCGCCCAGGAAGGCGGCACCGCCATTGCGGATGCCCTCTTTGGCAGGGTCAATCCGGGTGGCAAACTCCCGATGTCTTTCCCCATCAGTTCCGGGCAAATTCCGGTCTACTACAACCATAAGCCCTCTGGTGGGCGTTCTCACTGGCAGGGTAACTATGCTGATTTAAGTGCTCGCCCCCTGTTCCCCTTTGGACATGGCTTGAGCTACACCCGCTTTGAGTACAGCAATCTGCAAATTTCGCCTGTCCAGACCACCGCCCATGACACGATCACGGTCAGTGCTCAGGTAAAAAATGTTGGGCAGCGTGCCGGAGATGAGGTTGTGCAGTTGTATTTACACGACCCGATTGCCACCGTGACACGGCCTGTTAAAGAACTCAAAGGCTTTAAACGGATTACCTTACAGCCAGATGAGCAAAAAACAGTGATTTTCCATGTCCCTGTGGCGCACATGGCCTTTTATAACCGTCAGATGAACTATGTGGTTGAACCCGGAACCATTGAGGTCATGGTAGGCAGTTCGTCAGAGGATATTCGTCTGGCCGGGGCATTTGAAATCTCAGGCGTGGTTACGTCTGTGAATCCGGTTTTTAATACACAGGTGGAAGTCCAATGACTCGGTTATTGATTGTGTTCTTGATAGGACTTTTGGTACTGCCTATGGTTTCTGCACAAGAATCAGGTGCGTTTTATACCGGAACTTATCAAAATGTGCTGGCTGAGTGGGGTTTGAGTAAAGCGGAAATTCAGACACGCATTGACCAGGCCTGGCAGCAGCTCTTTTACGGAGATGACAGGAACGAGCGGGTGTACTATCCGGTTGGGGAGGACATGGCCTACATGCTGGATGTTGCCAACAAGGATGTCCGCTCAGAGGGCATGTCTTATGGCATGATGATCGCCGTTCAACTGGACAAACAGGAAGAATTTAACCGCCTGTGGAAGTGGGCTAAAACTTACATGTATAATGGCGAAGGCAGCGCCTATGAGGGTTTCTTTGCATGGCACTGCCTTCCCGACGGAACCCAAATCGATGTAAATCCCGCTTCGGATGGCGAAGTCTGGTTCGTGACCGCCCTGTTTTTTGCGGCAGGGCGCTGGGGCAATGGCGACGGCATCTTTAACTACACCGCAGAGGCCAACGCCATCCTTCGTACCATGCTCAGCGAAAAGATGTTCGATCCAGAGACCAAGCAGGTCGTATTTGTTCCGGGGGGGGTCACAGGAACGTTTACCGATCCTTCCTATCACCAGCCGCATTATTATGAATTGTGGTCACGCTGGGCAACAGAAGATAATGAATTTTGGGCTGAAGCCGCTGCCGCCAGCCGCGCATTCTGGCAGACTACTGCTCACCCCGTTACGGGTTTGATGCCCAACTACGCTCAATTTACGGGCGAGCCTCAACCCTGGGGCGATTACGGGGACGTATTTTACGCAGATGCATGGCGCAACGCAATGAATGTCGCAGTGGATTATGCATGGTTCGCGGCTGATCCCTGGCAGGTTGAGCAGAGCAATCGCTGGCTGGAATTTTTCTACGGACTGGGAATCGGGCGGTACAACACTAAATTTATGATTGATGGGACACCGGTTGCCCCACAGCACCGCTCCACCGGACTCATTGCCATGAACGCGACCGCCAGCCTCGCCGCCACCACCGAACATCGCTGGGAATTTGTTGAGGAATTCTGGAACACACCCGTTCCTGCCGGGCAGTGGCGCTACTATGATGGGCTGCTATATATGCTGGCCCTGCTGCATCTGAGTGGCAACTTCCGTATTTATGAACCCTCCTAAGTTACAGGCTCTCCTTGGGGCGGGTGGTCGCCTTCCACCCGCCTTGTTTTCCCGTCGTTATAAGACCTGCTGCACGGCAGCTTTCCAGCCTGTATAGAGAGCTTCGACCTGCGCCTTATCCAACGCCGGACGATATGTCTGAAACTGGTGCGGCAGATTTTCCAGATCATGCAGCGAGTCACAGATCCGCATTCCCAGCATCCCTGACATGACGGCTCCCAGCGCCGAAAGTTCCGGCAGACTGGAGGCACGTACCGTAAACTGTGTCATGTCCGCCACAAATTGCATCAGAAAAGGGTTGTTGACCATTCCCCCATCGCCATGTATGTGCTGAAGGGTGACACTGGCATCGGCTGCCATCAAATCCAGGACATCTTTTACCTGGTAGGCAATCGATTCGAGAGCCGCCCGCACGATATGATTCTTAGTGCTGGCAGGCGTCAGACCAACAATCGCACCTTTCGCGTTGGGCTGCCAGTAGGGAGCGCTTAACCCAACAAAAGCGGGTACCAGATACACTCCGCCATTGTCCGCAACCGCTGCTGCCAGCCTTTCCGTTTCCTGAGGAGTTTCAATAAGCTGCATCTGGTCACGCAGCCAGGCTATCGTCGCGCCCGTAAAGTTAATGATGCCTTCAAAAGCATAAGTTGGTATCCCTTGATGCACCCACCCGATGGTGGTCACAATGCCACTGGGGGACAGCCGCATGGTTTTGCCGATATTCAGCAGCACGGACGATCCGGTGCCAAATGTGACTTTGGCGCTGCCAGGGGTAAAACACCGTTCTGCGAACAGAGCCGCCTGGGAGTCTCCCATCACACCGCAGATGGGGATGACTTGTTTCAGCAGGCCGTCCAAATCGGTTTCGCCAAATACCGCGCTGCTTTCCCGTACTTCTGGCAGGGCCTGAAGCGGAACCTCAAATAACTCGCAGAGTTCTTCACTCCAATGGAGACGGGTAATATCATACAGCAGCGTGCGGCAGGCGTTCGTTGAATCGCTGGCGAACACGTGTCCGCCCGTCAGCCGATAAATCAGGTAGCTGTCAATGGTACCAAGCAGCGCCTCGCCAGCATCAAGTTTTTGCTTAAGTTCAGGATGATGGTCAATCCACCATTTGATTTTTGAAGCCGGGAAATAGGTATCAATTTTAAGTCCGGTTAATTCCAGTACATAGTCGGCAAGCCCGGCCCGGATCAGTTCTGTACAAATGGGTTCGCCCCGGCGGCACTGCCATACAATCGCTTTTTGCAGGGGTTTTCCCGTCGTTTTTTCAAAAATGACAATCGTTTCACGCTGATTTGAAATGCTCAGACACAGCAGGTCGTTTTTGAGGTTTTCATGCCGACCGAGTAACTGCGTAAACGCTTTGAGGGTGTTCTGATAAATTTCCTCGGCGTCATGCTCCACCCAACCAGGCTGCGGATAATACTGCTGATGTTCTACCGAAATTTTGTCCAGTAGTTCACCCTGGGTACTGAACAGCATGGCTTTGGTGGCTGAGGTACTCTGGTCAACAGCGAGAATTGTGGTCATGCTTGCCTCTCCATCTGAAGCAGTTGGCGTGCGGTTTGTGCCAGACCTTCCGCCGAAATACCATAATGGTCAAAAATCTCAGATTGGCTGCCCGTGACAGTATATTCGTCAGGAATACCGACTATTTGGAAGGGCAGGCAAAAGCGGTGACGCAGTAGGAGTGAGGCACAGGTTTCGCCCAGCCCGCCGCAAACGCTGTGTTCTTCAACTGTGATAATAGCCCTGGTTTCGCGTGCTGCTTTGAGCAGGGTTTCAGTATCAAACGGTTTTAAGGTATGCATACTGATAACACGGCAGGAAATATCTTCTTTTTCCAGGATCTGTGCCGCTAACAGCGCCCGTGTTACGGGTTCGCCTGTAGCGATCATGGTGACATCGTGCCCCTCGTGAATTGTGAGCGCCCTGCCGATTTCAAATTTCGTGTCCAGGGGATGCAGGTGATACATCGGCTTTTTACCAAATCGCAGGTAAATCGGACGCGGGTGGTTGATTGCGGCTTGGACGGCCTCACGGGTTTCAAAATTGTCTGCTGGGGCCACAATATCAATATTGTTGATGGTCCGCAGCGCGGCGTAATCATGCAGCGAATGGTGGGTTGAACCCAGGGCTCCATAACTGACACCGGCGCTGATACCGACAATCTTGACCGGATTATCCGAGTACGCTACGTCATTTTTGATCTGTTCCAGTGCCCGTGTTGTCAGAAAACATGCCGGGGAAACCGCGAACACTTTTTTCCCAGCGGAAGCCAGCCCCGCCGAAACTCCGACCAGATTCTGTTCGGCAATCCCCACTTCGATAATCTGGTCAGGGAGAGTTTGCCCGAAAGGGACGAGCTTGGCGGATCCGCGTGAATCGCTGGTCACGACCAGGATATTGTGATCCTGCATCGCCAGCTCCAGCAGGGTTTCCGCAAACACATCTTGATTCGATTGGCCCAGTTCCATCACACCGCCGCCTTTACCTGTTCTGCTGACAGATTCAATTCCTGTATTGCCTGCTGGTATTCCGCATCATTCGGGACTTTATGATGCCATTTGACGGCGTCTTCCATAAAGCTGACCCCCTTGCCCTTCACCGTGTGTGCAATGATCAGATTGGGCTTGCCTTTTGCAAAAGGCACCTGCCCAAAAATCTCCACGAGCGCTGCAATATCATTCCCATCAACGTGCCGCACCTCATAGCCAAACGCCTCGAATTTATCTTCCAAAGGCTCAAGACTGTTGACTTCTTCTGTTCGCCCGGTGATTTGCAGGGTATTGCGGTCAATGATGACAACAAGATTATCCAGTTTGTAGTGGGAAGCGGTCATAGAGGCCTCCCAGCTCGACCCTTCGGCCAGTTCGCCATCACCAAGTAAGGTAAAGACGCGGTAGCTGCGCCCATCTTTTTTACCAGCAATCGCGGTTCCCACGGCCATTGAAAGACCGTGCCCCAATGCTCCTGTATTTTGCTCAATGCCGGGAACTTTACGGGTGGGATGCCCGATAAAATGCGATTTATACCGATTTAGAGTATAGAGTTCTTCTCTGGGATAAAACCCCTTGTCCGCCAATACGGTGTACAACGCTTCCACCGAATGACCTTTACTCTGGATATAACGGTCACGGTTCGGGTCCGTGAAATTTTGCGGAGAGATGTTCATCACATGGTTGTAAAGCACGTTTAAAATATCAGTGCAGGAGAGGCTTCCGGCGGTATGGCCTGCCCCGCCGTGTTTGATAATATCCAGAATCGTTTTCCGATATTCCACCGATTTCAGTTTTAACGCTCGAATGTCCATAAAGCCTCTCTGGTTGCTGTTCGTTTATGCAGGCTGAACTACACCTATCGTGAGCAAAATGCAGGCCCAGGTACGCTGTTCGCCCGTTGCGATGACCAACGCCGTATTGACGGAACGTGCTGCTTCATAAAATGGAAATCGCCCTAATCTTTGGATTTCGACTCCTGGCAGAATATCCCGATATTCCTTAAAAATCGCAGGCTCGGAACCGTCGTCCGGAGCAATTCCATGTGCCGCTTCAACGGGTATCGCCGAAGCAATTACACGCAGAACGTCGGTTACGGTGAGCAAACCCGGCGCAAGGTTCAGGTAGACATGCTCGGCGGCAGGATTTGTACCCGTGCTGTGCGGGTAGTTACCATCTGAAATAAGCACCTGCGATCCATGTCCGGCAGATGCCAGGGCTTTCAAAATATCGGGGTGGATAAGTTGTGAACGAAGCATGTTATTCTCCTGATTTTGCAAGGGGGAGCAGGAGAACCCTGCTCCCCTTGAGATGAGAAGAAATACGTACTGTTACTCTAGCGGTGCAAAGACACCATATTCATTGACATTGTCAGGGGTAATGAGAATGCAGTCGATGGATTGTTTTTCCTCAGCAGGAAGCTCACCCGTCTGGATATAGACATGAGCCAGATCGACAGCGATTTCGGAGAAGTTGGCGACCGGCTGCAACACGGTGGCATCAATTTCACCCTGACGGATGGAGTCCATCACGTCCGGGCTGCCATCAAACCCGACCACGATCACATCGGTCATGCCTGCCGCATTCAGCGCCGCCTGAGCACCCAGCGCCATCGTGTCGTTACCCGAAATCACCCCCTTGATGTCCGGGTTCGCCTGAATGATGGTTTCCATCACATCGAAGGCTTCCGTCTGGCTCCAGTTGGCCGTCTGCTGCGCCACCAGTTCCAGATCCGGGTAGTCAGCAATCACATCGTTGTATCCCTGAGAACGGATCGCCGCGTTGGTGTCGGTCTCACGTCCCAGCAGCTCCACATACTTGCCTTCGCCCCCCATCAGGCGGACGAATTCCTCACCACCCAGCACGGCACCCTGGTAGTTGTTCGACACCAGCTGCACCGCCGCTACTCCAGTCGCGTTGATCTCCCGATCAATCAAAAACGTCGGTATCCCGGCATCCTTCGCTCGCTGGATCGGCGCAATCGAGGCATCCGCCCCCGCATTGTCCAGAATGATCGCCGCCGCCCCTTGTGAAATCGCCACATCGAAATGCTGATCTTGCAGATTCGGATCATCGTCATGGATCAGCACCAGTGTCGTGTACCCCAACTCCTCTGCCCGCGCCTGGGCAATGTCCGCCTCCGCCTTGAAGAACGGATTGTCATGCGACGGCGTGATGATTACAACCAGTTCGCCGTTGCCCAACGGCAGTTCTTCTCGCTCCAGCGGTGCAAAGACACCATATTCATTGACATTGTCAGGGGTAATGAGAATGCAGTCGATGGATTGTTTTTCCTCAGCGGGAAGCTCGCCTGTCTGAATATAGGTATCAGCCAGATCGACAGCGATTTCAGAGAAGTTGGCGACCGGCTGCAACACGGTGGCATCAATTTCACCCTGACGGATGGAGTCCATCACGTCCGGGCTGCCATCAAACCCGACCACGATCACATCGGTCATGCCTGCCGCATTCAGCGCCGCCTGAGCACCCAGCGCCATCGTGTCGTTACCCGAAATCACCCCCTTGATGTCCGGGTTCGCCTGAATGATGGTTTCCATCACATCGAAGGCTTCCGTCTGGCTCCAGTTGGCCGTCTGCTGCGCCACCAGTTCCAGATCCGGGTAGTCAGCAATCACATCGTTGTATCCCTGAGAACGGATCGCCGCGTTGGTGTCGGTCTCACGTCCCAGCAGCTCCACATACTTGCCTTCGCCCCCCATCAGGCGGACGAATTCCTCACCACCCAGCACGGCACCCTGGTAGTTGTTCGACACCAGCTGCACCGCCGCTACTCCAGTCGCGTTGATCTCCCGATCAATCAAAAACGTCGGTATCCCGGCATCCTTCGCTCGCTGGATCGGCGCAATCGAGGCATCCGCCCCCGCATTGTCCAGAATGATCGCCGCCGCCCCTTGTGAAATCGCCACATCGAAATGCTGATCTTGCAGATTCGGATCATCGTCATGGATCAGCACCAGCGTCGTGTACCCTAACTCCTCTGCCCGCGCCTGGGCAATGTCCGCCTCCGCCTTGAAGAACGGATTGTCATGCGACGGCGTGATGATCACGATCAGCGGTGCTTCATCCTGCGCCAGGACAGGCACACTGGTGCTAAATCCTGCCAGCATCAGCAGGAGGACAATCATCAGTCTCCAATATTTACTGCTCATTAGTTTTTACCTTTCATTTGGTCTAAGTCTTTTCGATAGGTAAAAGCATTTCATTCTCGTTTGGTGCTCCACCTCCTCTCGTTAAATAACATTCCGTTCCTGTAAACGGTGCTGCAACTGGTCAATGATGACCGCCAGAATAATCACAATGCCGGTAATAACGGTCTGCCAGAAGGAACTTACCCCTTCGATGATCATGCCGTTGTTCAAAACGCCAATTACAAAAGCGCCGATAATCGTGCCGCCAATTGTGCCGCGCCCGCCGGAAAGCGAGGTGCCACCCAGCACCACTGCTGCAATCGCATTGAGTTCAAAACTCTGGCCTGTAGCAGGGTGGGCAGAGACCAACTGCGAGGTGATGATCAACCCAACAACGGCCGAGCAAAAACCCGAAATGACATAAGCCACCAGCGTGACCACTTTGACCCGTACCCCGGACAATCGTGCTGCTCGTTCATTGCCGCCAATGGCATAAATCTGCCGCCCGAAAGGTGTCTTAGTAGCGATAAACGTTGCAAAGAGAGCCAGCGCTGCCATAATCCAGATGGAGTAGGGAAGGTCGAGGATTTCCCCTGTTCCCAGCTTCGGAAAGCCCGTGTTACCCAACTCAGGGTCGCCAATCAGGTTAGGAAAGGTCGCCCCATTGTTACGCAGCAGGGCAAGCCCCCTTGCGATGTACAGCGTTCCCAGAGTTGCAATAAATGGTGCAACACTGAACCGCGTGACCAGCACGCCGTTAAACGCGCCTACAGCCATCCCTACGAGCAGCGTGAGAAACATCACGATCCACACATTAAAGTAAATGACGACCCCGAACATCGGCAGGATAATGCCCTCGTTAATCAGGCCCCCGACCACCATGCCGCATAACCCGACGACCGATCCGACGGACAGATCAATGCCGCCTGTCAAAATCACGAAGGTCATGCCGATACCGAGGATAGCGTTAATGGCGACCTGTTTAGTCAGGATGATCAGATTGTTCGTCTGGAGAAAACTATCCGAGTACACAGCAAAGAACCCGAACAGGATAATCAGGGCAATAAACGCCCGGAGCTGGAAAAGAATGGCTTGAATCGGGGTTCGTCGCTGCCCGGCGGCTGCGCTGGCAGGCGCTTTGGTTGTAACGCCTTGCATAGTTCTTACACTCCTGTCTTTATTAACTCGTGACCAATCACCGAAGCCTCTACCAGCGCTTGCTCAGTAGCCTCCAACCGGCTCATTTCCGCCGTGATGCGCCCTTTTGCCATAACGAGGATCCGATCCGCCATCGCCATGACTTCCTTGAGTTCGGTTGAAACGAAGATAATGCCCAGCCCACGCTTAGCGAGTTCGGACATAATGCTGAAAATTTCTGCCTTCGCGCCCACATCAATCCCGCGTGTGGGTTCGTCCATCAGCAGGAGTTTAGGCGAAGTCAGCAGCGCCTTGGCAACCACGACCTTCTGTTGATTGCCACCGCTTAAGGAACTGATCAGATTCTGTGGATTAGAAACTTTAATCGCCAGCTCCTTGATCAAGCGGTCAACATTGGCTTTTTCTTTCGCGCTGGAAAGATAAAATCGCGCCAGATAATTTCTCAGGCTGGCAAGCAGCATGTTGTGTGATACCGAAAGTGTCTGGACGAGCCCTTCACGCTGACGATCTTCGGGGATGAGCATCATGCCTGTTTGGATACGCTGGTTGATAGCCGCTTTCATTTCCACTTTTTGACCGGCCAGCCAGATTTCACCTCCCGCATGAGGATGCAGCCCCATCAGCGTTTCAAAAAGCTCCGTCCGCCCTGCGCCCATTAACCCATAAATACCCACGATTTCTCCGGCACGCAGCGAAAATGAGACATGGTCAAGCAGATAGGCCTGCACTTTACCGGGACGTTCCAGGGTCAGGTTTTCAACCCTCAGAATTTCCTCACCAAAGTCGTGCTTGGGGGGCGTGTAGGAAACGGCAGTATCGTGCCCCACCATACTCTGAACAATCCAGCGCAGGTTGACCTTTTCCATCGGGGATTCCGCCACAAGTTCTCCATCGCGCAGAACGGTGACATAATCAGCAATTTGCAGAAGTTCATCCAGTTTGTGGGAGATATAGACGATGGATACCCCCTGAGCTTTCAGTTCCTGAATCACACGGAACAAAATCTCGACTTCTGAGGTGCTGAGCGCTGAGGTCGGCTCATCCATAATCAGGATTTGCATCTCCTGAGACAGTGCTTTTGCAATTTCGACAATTTGCTGCTGTCCAATGCGGAGATTGGCAACCAGGGTACGTGGGTTAATGGGCTGTTCCAGGCGTGCCAACAACCCTGCCGCACGCTTTTCCTGCTCCCCGTGTTTAATTACCATGCCGCCCCGCGTAATCTCGTGTGCCATGTGAATGTTTTCACTGACACTCAGATTCGGGAACAGATTCAATTCCTGATAAATAATACCGATCCCCAGTGATTCTGCCTCGCGAGGCGACTTAGGCGCGATTTCTTTCCCATTCAGCAGCAGGGTGCCGTCGGTATACTGCTCCACGCCCGCCAGGATTTTCATCAGGGTAGATTTGCCTGCCCCGTTTTCCCCGATCAGGGCATTGACCTTGCCCCGATAGATGTTGAAATTGACTTCATCCAGAGCAACGGTGCCGGGGTAAATCTTGGTAATTTTTTCGGCGCGTAAAATGATGTCGTCCATCACCCCTGCACCTCAACAATAACGGGCACAATTTCGATATTACTGCGGTCTACCAGCGAAAATGCACCGTGAAACTTGAGGGTTTTTCCGTCGATGTTTTGCAGATCAATCGAACCAATGACTCCTTCAATCACCCGGTCTTTAAGTGCCGATGACACATCGGCGAATTCGGTCTGATTGACAAAATCATTAAAATTAATAAACCCTACCGCATCACGCAGTGCATTGTTACGGCGGGGAATCACCGGGCCAGTGAGAATGCTGGCGTCTGACTGTCCATCGTAGGGCGCAAAATCCAGTGTGATTCGACCGATACGGAGTTCTTCGCTGTAAGCAATTGCTTTTGCTTCACCATAAATCATAAAACTGTATTCGCCTGTGCCGGAGCGGTGTCCGTATGTCTGAATAGCCGTGTTCTGGTTAGCATCAATCTGTTGAAGTAGTTGTGTGACTTCGACAGCCTCATCCTGGAAAGTCGGGATGAGTTTGCTGTCCCAGATGCTGTCCACATATTTGGCCGCGTTGAATCCCGCTTTGGCCTCCTCATCTTCGTCAATAGAACGAATGGTTGCGATCTTGCAGGCAGAAAACATGGGAACAAGCAGAAGCACCATTACAAAGTATTTCAGTCGCATTTCTAGCCCAAAAGCCTCTCAGCAGTAAAATTGTCGGTGATAAGGACGTTAATCCATTGCCCCGCCAGTGCACCGCGAATCGCCTGGGTTTTACGCTGCCCCCCCGCGATGCCAACAGTCCGCTCGATATTCCGAAGCTGCTCCAGACTCATGCCAATCACCCGGTCATTCAGGGGGGTTACGGCTGGATTCCCATCGGCGTCAAAAAAGCGGAGGCAGATGTCGCCTACGGCTCCAACCTTCCTTAAGAGTTCCAGGGCTTCGGGTTCAAATATATTGCCACTGCTCGCCAGGAGCTTGGAAGGCTCAACCGCACCAATACCCACCAGTGCCAGCGTAACGTGGTCAAACAGGTCAACCGCCGCTTTCACAAACGGCTCATTCAGCAGGATTTGACGTGATTCGACTGACCCAACAACCCCTGGCGCGGGCAAAAAGATCGCTGTCCCCTGAATCAGCTTTACCAGTCGCTCAGTCAGCCGTGTCGCATGGACTTCTGCCGCCGGATTGCCGACCCCGCCCAGGATTTGCACGACCTGCGTCTCCAACTTCCGATTCAGGGGGTGCATGGCATCAACCATCTGGAGGAGCGTGGCACTCCATGACGAAATGCCCACGATTTCATTTTTCTTGAGCGTATTTTCCAGGTAAAAAGCAGCGGCGGAGCCAAGACCCCGCAAAATAGATTCGTCTTCGTCCTCGGCGCAGTGAGCCACGATAACTTCTTTTAACCCATAGGCTTTTTGCAGGGCTTCTTCGAGGTGGGTATACACACCAGCAGGCAAGCTGACCGCAATACGGACGATTTTTTCATCCTCTGCCCGTTTGAGAAGACGCGAAACCGTTGCTTGAGAAATATCCATTTGTTTGGCAATTTGAGACTGCGTGAGGTGGAGTTCGTAGTAGTGGTGTGCCACCTTCGCCATCAGGCGAAGTTCTTCTAAACGGGGCATTCCCAAAGTATCCTTAAGAAAAATTTTCATCTGAATAAATATTCAGCATTGAAATTCTATTCAGATAAAATAATGATACTTCATTCTTTTGAGAGAGTCAAGCAGTTTGGGAATAAAAATTCTTACTCGGACAGGAGTTGTTCGGCTTCTCGCAGCGCATCACCGGCGGTCAAGACCATCCGCACCCCTCGGTCAATGACATCGGGCGGAATTTCGGTGCGCGGATTCTCGCATTCTGCCTGCCACAAACGCACCGCGTCTGCCAGTTCTACTGCCGCCGTGCGAAGTTCCATTCCAATTGGCTGGTCATCCGAAAAACGTTCCGGCGAAATGATCTCATATTCCGTACCACACTGCGCGGTTTCCCCTCTGGAAATTGCTCCCCAGACGGCATCCATGCTGGTATGCAGTTGGCGAAGCTGTTCAAATCCCGTTTCATAGGCCTGTCGTTCTTCCAGCGACAAGGTTGGGGGGAAATTTATTATAGTAGCGGAGGGAGGGATAACTTCCTTTCTATTTTCTTCATCAGAACAGGCGGCTAAGACACCACAGATCAGGAATACCAGAACGATTTGTCTCATTTTTTCTCCGGTAAAAGTGCTTGAAAGACACGATTACTAATTAACCGCGCCCGCGAGGTAAGGGTAAGGATATTGTCTCTTTCCTCAATCAACCCCTGGGTTTTAAAGTTTTGGATGACTGCTCCGTAGTGCGACTCCAGACTTTCGCCAAATCGCTCCTCGAAATAGGCACGCGACAGCCCCTCTTTAAGCAGTCGCAGCCGCAGCATGGCGGTTTCAAAGATTTCCTCATTGCGGTCAATCTTGACAATGGACTGGTTCGCTGCGGTGCGCGGGTATTCCATCACAGCGGTTTGCCTGCTCAGACGCTCGATGTACTTCTCAGGCCGCATCACATTGACCGTCCGATGCCCCCCAGCGTACCCATGGGCACCTGCGCCTATACCCAGATATGGCAGATTGTACCAGTATTGCAGGTTGTGCAAACTGGGTTTCCCCCAACTGCTGATCTCATATTGTTCAAATCCGGCTTTACCTAGAATCTCGGTAGCGGAATCATACATGTCGGCGGTCAGGTCATCATCCGGCGCGGGCAGTGCACCATATTTTATCTGGCGGGCAATCTCTGTGCCGGACTCCACCTGCAAAGCATAGAGCGAAAAATGGGTAGGTTGCAGGCTGAGGGCGTGTTCAAGGGTTTGCTGCCACAGGATCAGTGTCTGATGCGGAATACCGTAGATTAAATCCAGACTGATATTGTCGAATCCGGCCTGCCGCGCCATGCGGATGCTGTTGGCGGTCTCATGATTCTGATGGTCACGCCCAAAAAGAGACAGCTCCGAATCGTGTGCCGACTGCATCCCCAGGCTCAAACGGTTGATGCCCAATTCGCGCAGTTCATCACAATAACGCTGCGTGACCGCCCCCGGATTCGCCTCAAGTGTAATTTCTGGACATTCTATTACGTCAAAGGAGTTCTGTACGGCATCTAAAATTTGTTTCAACTGCTCGGCGCTGAGCAGGTTGGGGGTACCCCCTCCCAAATAAATGGTATGGACTTTTTCGCCGTGTGTCAGCCACCGAATTTCCTTTTGAATGGCGTCTACGTAGGCATCTTTCAGGTGGTCGAGATTCGTATAGATGTTAAAGGCGCAATAGGTACACCGCTCACGACAGAAAGGAATGTGAAAATACAAGGACAAAAATTGCATCTTAATGATCGCTCGCCTATAATGATCTGAGAGGAAGTTTAAAAAATTCTGAACTTTCCAGTCAAGGTAGCACGCCCCAATGATTCATCTGCAATTTTTTGTATCTGTCGAGGTATTATGGTAGACACAAGGCGGTTTGCACGGGAAGCCGACAAGAGTTTGTTAGGAGTAAACAAGGCTCTTCAGGCAAATTCGATTCTACAGAATCGGTATCGGATTGAAGGCGTTCTCGGTGTGGGAGGCATGGGGTCTGTTTATCAGGCTCGTGATTTACAATTCCCTGATGCGAAACGCTACGTAGCAGTCAAGGAGATGCTGCACCATACGAATGACCCGCAACTGCGGGAGATGGCGCTGCGAAACTTCGAACGCGAAGCGAATATCCTGGCTGGTTTGAACCATCCTGCTATTCCTGCCATCCACGACTATTTTTCCACCAACGAGCGTGCTTACCTGGTGATGGAATACATCAACGGGAGTGACCTTGATACGGTTATCAATCGTCACGAAGGCTTTTTGCCGGTGACCCAGGTACTGCAATGGGCAATCGAATTATGTGATGTCCTGGCTTATCTCCATAACAGCGAACCACCCATTATCTTCCGTGATATTAAACCGTCTAACGTCATGATCGATGTACACGGGCGGCTGCGTCTCATCGACTTCGGAATCGCCAAACATTTCGAGCCAGAAACCAAAGGTACCATGATTGGGACCGAAGGATATGCCGCGCCGGAAAGCTATCGGGGGCTGGCTTCACCCTCCAGCGATATTTTTGGGGTAGGGGCGACCCTGCACCATGTATTCACCCGGCATGACCCGCGCCTTGAACCGCCTTTTACCTTTGCCGAACGTCCTATTCGTGATGTGAACCCGGAGGTGCCGCCTGTAGTGGAAGCCATTGTGATGAAATCGCTGGCTTTCTCGCCGGAAGAACGCTACCCCACCGCGGACGCGATGAAAGAAGCCCTCAATACCGTCCTGACCAGTGGTCGGGCCAACATCCTGACCATTGCCGCAGCGGATGAGGACTGGGGCACCCTGGAGGGGACATCCGGCATCGAGCCGCGCTGGAAGGTCAAGGTAGAAGATGAGATCCGTTCTACCCCGGTAGTGCTCGAAGGCCTGGTCTTCACCACCGCCTATGACAACAACCTGTACGCAGTGGACATCGAAAAAGGCGAGATCAAATGGAAGTTTGCGACGGATGACTCGCTGGCGTCCTCCCCTGCCATATATGAACAGGAAAGCATGGTCATTTTCGGTTCAAAGGACTACAACCTCTATGCCGTCGATGCCCGCACAGGCCGCAAGAAGTGGTCATTCCAGACGATGGGGCCGATTTACTCCTCGCCAACCGTTAAACACGGGCATGTGTTTTTCGGCAGCGACGATGGGATGCTGTATGCGCTGCGGGCTTCTACGGGTCGGCCTGCCTGGAAATATCCCATTCAAGACCCCATTCGCTGCCGTCCGGCCGTGACGGACGAGCGCGTGATCTTCGGAACCAAAAGCGGGGAACTCTACTGCCTGGATTTAAGTGGACAGATGAAATGGCGCTTCAAGGCACGCCGCGAAATCATTTCCTCGCCGCTGGTTGTGGAGGGGTTGGTCTTTTTTGGTTCGATGGACGGGCAGGTTTACGCTGTTGATATGGAATCCAGTTGGGCGGCCTGGAAATTCCAGACCAACAAACCGGTGGTCTCGTCACCCAGTTACGGAGACGAGCGCATTTATATTGGGTCCGTCAGTGGTATAATGTACGCGTTGGATTTCAGCACAGGCAAAGAGCGCTGGGCATTTGATACAAAAAATCAGATCACATCATCGTCGGTGTTTTTCAACGGCAACCTGTATTTTGGTGCCAATGACCGCAAACTTTACTGCCTGGATGCCAAAAGAGGCAAAGAGCGCTGGTCATATGAAACAGGCAATATCGTTCCGGGTTCTCCATATGTTGCAGATGGCATTGTCTATATTGGGTCCGCCGACCAACATCTGTATGCGTTTAAGGCCTAAGCAAGAGAGATAAACATGAACATCCTGCGACGTATCTTTGGAGTAGAAGCCCCGCCGCCTGCGGAGGTAACCGCGCCACCCGCTGAAACGGCTGAAACAAAACCGTTGGATCCACTCGAAGGCCCCACCGCGCCGTTACTCCATGACCGGGTGAGTGAAGAGTCGATCAAAACGGTGGAGGTCGAGCCAGTCCTTGCTTCCACCAACATCCTGGATGGGCACACCCGGAAGCTGCCGGAGTTAGATGAAGCCGTAACCGGACGGAATGGCCGCCGTATTACCTACGGCATCAAGACCGATGTCGGGCAGGTGCGCCAGAACAATCAGGACGCGGTTTTGTCGTTCCTGGCAACTTTTGACAGCGCCGAACGGCAGCCAGAGTTTGGGTTATTTGTCGTTGCCGACGGCATGGGGGGACATCATGACGGCGAAAAGGCATCGTCACTGGCAGCACGTGTGGTCGCACGCCATACATCATCCGAAATCTACCTGCCGATGCTCAAGAACGAAGAGTCAGACGCCGATCGTCCCACGATTGCCGAAGTGCTGCGGCAGGCGATCCAGAAAGCGAATGAAGAAGTTTCCGTTACCGTTCCTGAAGGGGGAACAACCGTTACCGCTGTCGCCATTATTGGTGACCTGGCTTATATTGCCCATGTTGGCGACAGTCGGGCTTATATTATCACGCAGGATTCTATTGAGCAGGTGACACGTGACCATTCGCTGGTACAGCGTCTCATTGAACTTGACCAGTTAACCCCGGCTGAGGCGGCTGACCATCCTCAGCGTAATGTGCTTTACCGGGCAATTGGGCAAAATGAGCATGTCGATGTGGACGCCATAACACGGCGGCTGACTGCCAACTCGCGTCTTCTCCTGTGTTCAGATGGGCTCTGGAATCTCATTCCTGAAGAAGAAATTCGTAATACGGTCATTGGTTCGCCGTCGCCCCAGCAAGCGTGTGAAACACTCGTAAAACTCGCCAATGCAAGAGGCGGCCCGGACAATATTTCAGTTATTCTCATCAAAATACCAGAATAAATACGAACATGGACGCTTCACAGGACTTATACGCCATACTTGGCACCAAAGCAGACGCTTCGCAGGATGATATTCGGGCAGCTTACCGCACGCTGGCACGGCGCTTACATCCCGACGCTAATCCCAATCCAGGCGCAGCCATTCAGTTCCGGGAAATTGCCGAAGCTCATGAAACCCTGGGCAGCCCCGAAAACCGCCGCAAGTATGATAATTTACGGAAACGTCTGGCCGCTGAACCGAACTATTTTGTGACGGAAGTAACGTCCAGCAAACGGGTGCTTCCAATTCTTGGCGAACCCCAGGTGGTTTACGTTTTACTTCAACTCACCGCCCACAAGGATTTTCAGGGACAGCAAAAGCGGGTTGCGCCGTTGAACCTGGCCCTGGTGCTGGATCGCAGTACCTCGATGAAAGAGGGCGGGCGGTTGGATCGCGTCAAAGTGGCAGCGCATCAGATTATTGACCAGCTTGGCCCAGCGGATTTTCTCAGTCTGGTGTCTTTCAGCGACCGTGCCGAGGCGCTGATCAAGGCAGAGCACGTGACAGAACCGACCGCGTTAAAGGCGCTGGTTAATCTGATGACTCCTGGCGGCGGCACTGAAATCTTCCAGGGGTTGGAGCAGGGCTTCGAACTGGTTGAAAAAAATCTGAAACCCGATTATGTGAATCACATCATCTTGTTGACAGATGGGCAAACCTTCGATTCAGAACTCCTGAGCCTGGATCTGGCAGATCGCGCCGCCAAAATCGGCATCGGCATTAGCGCGATGGGCATCGGTGACGAGTGGAACGATGCGTTTCTGGATTCACTGGCTTCTAAGACGGGGGGAACCTGCGCTTATATTAATTCCCCTGGGGCAGTGGTCAAATTCCTGAATGAACGGGTTCGCAGCCTGGGCGCTTCTTTTGCCGAGCGCATCACCGTTTCGATTGCTCCTGATCCGGATGTGTCTGTGGAGTCAGCGTTTAAACTTATTCCGGCTCCCCAGCCTATCCCAAGTGACGAGCAGCCGTTGCATCTGGGAGCTCTGGAGGCTTCGCGCTCGATCACGCTTCTGCTGCAATTGCAAATGAGCAAGGATCTGAAAGAGGGCCCCCGCAGTCTGATCCGGTTGTGTGTTACTGGTGATATTCTTTATCCTAAACGCCCTGGTTACCAGGTGGTGGTGGATTTACCCATCCAGGCGGCTCAACATCCTGAGCCCGAAGAACCGCCGCGTGCACTGCTGGACGCGCTGGGCAAATTGACCCTCTACCGTCTTCAGCAGAAGGCGGAAGAAGCCATTAAAGTTGGGAACTATGCGGAAGCAACCCGTCAACTCGAAAATTTTGCGACCCGCGCCCTGGCTGTTGGGCATGAAGACCTGGCGCGTACTGCCATGCTGGAAGCCAACCGCGTCCAGACCACTAAAATGCTGTCCGAAGAAGGGCGTAAGACAATGAAATTTTCAACCCGTATGCTGCTGCTCCCGGAGGGTGAGGGGTAATTTATGAAAGTATGTCCGGCTTGCCAGTTTCATAACCGGGAAGGGTTGTATTTTTGCGATGATTGTGGCTCCCCCTTGTTTGGGGATCAGGAGGAAGTCACCATTACCGTACCATTTACCCAGAAGCTGAATAATAATTCGGCACCACCAGCGGTTATCCAGGAAATCAAAAACGTTACGCCTGTCGGTACGACCGTATTAAAGTCCACAACGGTGCTGGTAGTGAAATTTAAGCAGGCGGGCCAGGAAGTCCGTCTGGAACCACAAACTGAAATTGTATTTGGGCGGTCTGATAGTACCAGCCAAACCTATCCTGATCTGGATTTGACACCCTATGGCGCATTAGACTGCGGGGTTTCTCGCACCCATGCCGCCATCCGTCGCAAGGACAACTCGCTCATGCTGGTGGACTTAAACAGTACCAACGGAACTTTCATCAATGGGCAGCAGATTCCCCCCGAACAACCGCATATTATCCGGGATGGGGATGAAATTCAATTTGGCAAACTCGTAGCGAATATTTACTTCAAGTCATAAATAGGAGAAAAATTCGTGCTAACAGTCTACGTCCATATCGATGGGCTTGAAACCACACTCATGGAAATCGAGGAAATGCCCAAGCCTACCGACACGATCATTATCGGGCGTAACCCGCGCCGCCGGGACGGGAAAGATGCACCCTACATGCTGCCCGAAGCCAATATGGTCATTTTCCCAGTCCATCGCCTCATGTTCATCGAGGTTATGCCGACGGGGCAAGAAGAAGAGATTGCGACCTTCATTCGTGAGTAAGGAGCGCAGACAATGACAGTGCAGCTTCCACGGACGGCACCCAAAGAGGCCAAACGGATTCTGGTTGTCGACGATGAGCCGCGCATGATAGGGTTCATTCGTATGAATCTGGAATTGGAGAATTTCCAGGTCATTGAAGCCCATAACGGACTGGAAGCGCTGGAAATGATCCGCACACAGATTCCTGATCTTGTGCTGCTGGATATTATGATGCCCAAACTGGATGGGTACGAAACCTTACGAATGCTGCGAGAGTTTTCCACCATCCCCGTCATCATGCTGACCGCAAAAGGGGAAGAGGAGGATATCGTACACGGTCTGGAACTGGGTGCGGATGATTACATCCCTAAACCTTTCAGCCCGCGTGAACTGACCAGCCGTGTGCGAGCCGTGCTGCGACGGGCAGAAATGCCAACTGCCACTACAGAAAAGGCTGTTTTGCGGATTGATGATCGCCTGAGCGTGGATTTCAACCGTCGTGAAGTAATTGTCAATGGGGAGCGCATTAAACTTCGCCCCACAGAATACCGTCTGCTGTTTCATCTGATTGAAAATGCAGGCTGGACCGTGCCTCATGAGCAAATTCTGGCAAAGGTATGGGGATACGAATATCGGGACGAGGCCCATTACGTTCGTCTCTACGTGAACTATCTAAGGGAAAAGATAGAGGAAGACCCCGCCAATCCCAAGTATGTTCTGACTGAACGCGGCGTGGGGTATCGTTTCGTGGATTTCCGACGGCAGGAACAGGCTGGGGAAGGATAAGCAGGCATGGCAAACTTATACAAAATCATTGTGACCGGGCCATTTAGCTGCGGCAAGACAACGTTTGTCAGCACGATCTCAGAAATTCCGGTGGTCAGCACTGAACGGAAAATTACGACCGAAGATCGGGGCGTGAAGGCTGAGACGACCGTTGCCATGGACTATGGACGGGTAACCCTGGATGGGCGCGTGCTGCACTTGAATGGCACGCCAGGGCAGGCCCGCTTTGATTTTATGTGGGAAATTCTGGCCCATGAAATGAATGGTTTTATTGTTCTGGTGGACAGCACCGATCCGCCGTCTTTTCCGGATGCCAGTGAGCTCATCAAGTTGTTCTCAAAAATGAAACAGGTTCCCTATCTGGTGGTGGCAAATAAAGCTGACAAAAGCGGTGCGGTAAGTCTGGGGCAAATCCGGCGTGAGATGGAAATGGATGAGAATGTCACCGTCATGCCCTGCGACTCGACCAGCAAATCCAGTGTGCGGCAGGTCTTACTGCAAGTGATCGAACTGATTGAGCGCAGCCGCCAATAATAGATTGATAAAAAAATCTCTGAAAAGGCGCAGGGTCTCCCCATCGCGCCTTTTTCATTTCGCAACTTCTCCCTCTTGTACCGCGTATACAACTATAGACAAACTCATAGGAGGGAAGAAACATGCCCAGTGCACCCCGTTTTGATCCGATGAAAGAACTCGCAAACCTACGCGACCAGGTCAACAAGGTTATTGGCGACACGATTGGCTCATCCGGTTTTTTACCAGTGGACATTTATGAAACCGAGGATTCCGTCGTTATTGTAACGGCGCCGCTGCTCGGCTTAAAAACCGAAACGCTGGATATTGCTATCACCGAAGGTCACCTCACGATTTCCGGCGAAACAGCCAACCCGCTTGAGGTAGACGACCGCCAGTACCTTCGTCGTGAACGTAAATTTGGGGCGTTTTCTCGCTCTGTTCCGGTTTCCAGTGTGGTGGATCCGGAAAAAGCACGGGCAGAGTTCAAAAATCAGGTTCTGACGATCTACCTGCCCAAACTCGAAATCAGCGGCCCGAAAGTCATCAAGGTTAAACCGGTGGTTTAATCTCCCCTTCTCTCATTGATGATGCCGGGAAGGGGGTTTTTAAAATGTGCTGGTCAGTCCTCCGTCTACCACCAGCACCTGTCCGGTCATATAACGGCAGTAAGAAGAAGCAAGAAAAACTGCGGTTCCCGCAACATCTTCGGGGTACCCGCCGCGCCGCAGGGGGATTTTGCCCCTGCCAATGTACCAGTCTTGGAATTCTTCTGAGACCGTTAATCCGTCCTCTTCCAACATGGGTGTAATTAAGAATCCGGGTGCAATGGCATTCACCAGAATGTTGTATTGGCCTAGTTCGACAGCCATGGACTTGGTAAAGGCGATAACAGCCCCCTTGGTCGCATTGTACGATCCAACCCGCCCACGAGAAGCAAATCCGGCGATGGAGGAAATCGTGATGATGCGTCCATAGCGTTTTTCCACCATGTGCGGCGCCACCAGCTTTGACCCCATATACACGGCTTCCAGATTGACCGCCACCACCCGCCGCCAGGATTCGAGATTGTCTTCCAAAATTGTGCCGTACAGGGCTATTCCTGCATTATGAACGAGGACATCAATTTTGCCTTTCCAGGACAGGAGATCCGCCACCGCAGCGGCATAAGCGTCATAGTCGGTGATGTCCAGCGGGTAGGCTCTGGCCTCACCCCCGCTGGCACGTATTTCAGCCTCAACCGCTTTCACTGTCTCGGCATTGATTTCCAGCAGCGCGACCGCCGCGCCTTCCTGGGCAAATTCCAGGGCGATGGTTTTGCCTAACCCCTGCCCCGCGCCGGTCACAATCGCTACCTGCTTTTCCAGCAGTCCCATACCGCTTAATTCCTCTGCTTCCGAAGACCACGTTCAAGTGCCTGTCGAATTTCATCCTGAAATTCGGAAATATCCGCTTCCATCGCTGTCCGTGCGGCGTCGGAGTCATGCCGTTTTATGGCTGCCAGCAGCGCCCGATGATGGCGATTGGGATCTTCCCAGTTGTTGTCGTAGACCTGCTCTTTAACTTTGCGGAAAACCTCGCTGAAAGAGTTGAGCAGATATTCCAGCAGCGTATTCCTCGCGGCCTGCCAGATCTGAATATGGAACTGGTGCTCAACCCTCACATAGGCTGTAGTCTGATCAACAGTTTTCTGCATTTCATCAAGTGAGGTTCTCAGACTTTCAATATCTTCTTCATTGGCCCGTGCCGCCGCTAATCCTGCCGCCTCAACTTCCAGCATTTTGCGTATTTCAACCAGGTCCTGTGCCAGGGAGCCTAGTCTCCCAGCCCGCAGCAGGGCCAGCAGCACCTGTGGGTCGGTCTGATTCCAGGCGTGGAGAGGGCGTACAAAAGTACCTCGCCCCTGCTGAATTTCGACCACCCCTTTGTTTCTCAAAAGTTGGGCGGCCTCGCGTATCACAATTCGACTAACTCCAAACTCTTCTGCCATTTTGTTTTCCGAGGGTAAGCTCATACCGGGCGGATATTCGCCGTCTGCGATCTGCATTAATACCTGGCTTGATACCTCCTGGGGCAGTCGTTTCTGAATTAATTTCACCACTTGCGAAGTTCTCCAAGTCTCGTTAAATTAGTATCATATGATGATATGATAACATATCAAATATTAATTTGAACTAACTTTATATAAGGATAAGGTTTTATGGGTTTATTAGACAAGCAGGTAGCGATTGTGACCGGCGCGGGGCAGGGGTTAGGCAAAACCATCGCCCTGGAATTTGCCCAGGAAGGCGCGGCGGTCGCGCTGCTGGAAATCAATGCCGAGACAGTGAAAGCGGTTGAGGCTGAAATACGTGCCAGCGGGGGTGAGGCCAGAGCCTACCCGCTGGACATCACCGACTATGACGCTTATGCCGCTGCGGTGGCGGATCTCCTGTCCTGGAAAGGCAAAATTGATGTCCTCGTTAATAATGCCGCTATTGCAATTTATGGCACAATTCTCACGGATACATTAGACGCCTGGCGCAAACAGATCAGTGTCAATCTGGAAGCCGTGTATATGGGGTCAAAGCTGGTGGCGCCGCACATGGTGGAAAAACGCTATGGGCGCATTATCAGTATCACCTCTATCCAGGGATTTGCCTCAAGCGGCGACTGCGGGGCATATAATTCTGCCAAGGGGGCAATCATCGCCTTTACCAAGTCCATGGCCGTCGAACTGGGTCAGTACAACATTCTGGTGAATGCTGTCGCGCCAGGTTTCATGCGGACCCCGATGTCGTTTGTCAATGGCGTGGATGAAACAACCACACCAGACTTCATTGAGTGGTATGTAAACCGGGGCAAAGTCCCGCTGAGGCGCACAGGTTACCCCGAAGATGTGTCAGGTACTGTTGTTTTTCTCGCCTCCAGCTACTGCCGTTACATGACAGGTCAACTGCTGGTGGTTGATGGGGGATTAATGAGTACGTTTTAGCTTTTTGTTGGAGGGAAAAAATTATGAGTCGCGTTTCTCGTCGTCATTTTCTGAAGATGTCCGCAGCGCTGGGAGCCGGGTTAGGATTTTCCCGCTCTCTGCCTGCCTTCGCCCGGAATGTCCGCCTGCAAGATACTGAACTGCTGATGTGGTGGTGGGGAGAGCAAGAGCTCCCTGGTTTACAACAGTTCGTCGATGACAGCATTGCTGCTTACACGGATGCCAGAATCGAGGCTGTATTGCAGGATACCTCTGTTGTCATTTCGCAGTTCCAGACCGCTTCTGCCGCTAATGAAGCCCCGGATATTCAATACCTTTGGAATGGCATTTACCACATGGAAAGTGTCTGGTTTGGCTATCTTGAACCCCTCAACGGGCTGGTTGATCAGACCGTACTGGATGTCTCGACGCCAACCCTGTTGAGCAATTACGGAGGCAATGTTTATCGCGTGGGCTGGTATCCACTGCCAATGGTCTGGTACTACAACAAGGAGCTGTATGATCAGGCCGGGTTAGATGCAGATAACCCGCCCAAAACATGGGACGAATTTCTGGATGCCTGCGACAAACTGAAAGGGGCGGGAATTGCCCCAGTGGGTGGCGGCATCCAGGACGGCTTCTGGGGTGAATGGTACCTGGGGCATGGTCTGGTACAAAATCTCGATTCCGTCGGCGAAGCCCTTGATCTGTTCATTGGCGAAAGAGACTTCCGCGAGCCCAAATATCACGAATTCTGGACCAAACTGGAAGAACTGGTCTCACTTGGTTTCATTAACGAAGAAATGAGTTCGCTGGAACTTTACCCAGGCATTGACCTGGTCGTGACAGGTCAGCTTGCGATGGGCGAGTCGATTGGGTCGCGGGTGCCCGCAGATAATGCTGCCTTGAATGGCAACCTCGGCGTCATGGTGATGCCTGTGTATGGGACAGGGGCGCTGGCGGGCAAACCGATTCTTGATGTGCAGGGTCTGGGGATTTCCTCCCAGAGCGACAACAAAGAAGCGGCGGCAGCTTTTCTTGAATTCTTACACAGCCCTGATCGTCTGACGGCCTTCTGGGAAACCACCCAATGGATGCCAAGCAACACCGGATGGGATGCCAGTGTCATTGAAGATCCGGTCGTGAAATTCATGTGGGATAACTGGAATCTGGGAGAAAATATCCCCTATATCTCGAACCTTGTGCCAGGGCAGTTCTACACCGATGCTCTGCTGCCTAATGCCCAGGAGATCATTGCAGGCAACCGCACGGGCGAGGAAGCAGGCGAGGTAGCCGCTCAGGTCGTTGAGGACTGGCGTGCCTTTAACCCGGACTTGCTGGAAAACTATCAGACGTGGGGCGAAGACCTGCGCTAAACGCTGCGAGGGCAGGTCACCGACCTGCCCTCCCTCTGACCGCTTATGATCCGTACACGCAACCCGATTGTTCCCTATCTTTTTGTCACGCCGCTGATCGCGCTGCTGGTCTTTATTTTTGGCTACCCACTGGTCAAGATTTTCGACTTCAGCTTTCGGCGCATTCGTGGGATTACCGGCCCCTGGGTAGGCAGAGAAAATTATGATCTGATCCTTGACCATCCGCTTTTCCGCGAAGCGGTTAATCACAATTTGCAGCTTTTGATTGCCGTTCCGATTCTGATTTTCCTCTCGCTGCTGATTGCTGTTGTCCTGTTTGACCAGGTGAAAGGCTGGCGCATTTATCGCACCATCCTGTTTATCCCCTACATCCTTGCTGTGCCTATTGTTGCGGTGGTGCTGAAAAACTTTTTGCAGTTTAACGGCCCCTTCAATGAAACCCTCCGTTCTGTGGAATTGGATGCCCTGGCGGTGGACTGGATCGGGTCGCCGGATTATGCCCTGTGGACGGTGATGGGGGTGATTATCTGGCGGGAATTGGGGTTCGGCATCATTTTAATGCTCTCCCGTCTGTTGAGTTTAGATCAGGAAACATTAGAAGCGGCGGAACTGGATGGAGCAGGCTGGTGGCAGCGTTTTTTCTATGTCATCCTGCCTCAGATGACCGGAGTCATCGAATTTTACTTCGTGGTCAGTCTCATCACGATGATTGCAGCCGTATTTTCCTACATCTACATGATCGGCAGAGGCGGCCCCGGCACTTCCACGATGGTGCTTGAGCTGTACATTTACAACTTCATCACCCGTAACTCGCTCCCAGGGATTGCGTCGGCAGTATCGGTGATGTTGTTCCTGGTGACGACGGTACTTATCTTGATTTTGTTCTGGCTGCGGCGTGGGGCGCGGGAAAGGGAAGTCGGATGAGCACAATCCGCAAAAGATTCACGATGGGCACGGCAGCGCGTCATACCCTGCTGCTGTTTTTTACGCTGCTGGCACTCGGCCCCTCGTTTTTCATGATTATGACTTCTGTCAAAACCAAAGATGAGTATGTCTTCGACAAAATTGGTCTGCCGGACAAAATCGTGCTGCAAAATTTTGAAGATGCGCTGGTGGACAACGATTTCCTGCTGTGGATGCGGAACAGCACTATTTTAGCCGTCGGGTCAGTCGTATTAAGCACTGCGGTGGCGTCGTTAGCCGCCTTCGCCATTGCCCGGATGCAGTTTTTCGGGCGCGACCTGCTGCTGTCAATCAGTACCTCTCTGATGATTATCCCGCCTGTGGTGATGATTGTGCCGCTGTTTGTGCTGTATACCCGGCTGGAGCTTATCAGCACCTTTCATGGTGTGATTCTGATTTACGCTGGTTTGATTACCCCTTTTTCGGTGTACCTGCTGGTGAGCTTTTTCCGTACCCTGCCCGGTGAAATTCTGGAGGCAGCTTTGATCGATGGGGCGACCTCACTGGGAGTGCTTTGGCGTGTCGTGCTGCCAATGTCCCTCCCTGCGCTGCTGACGCTGTTTGTAGTCAATGCGCTGTATGTGTGGAACGATCTGCTGATTGCCCTCATCTTTCTGCAAAGCGACGACAGCCGGACGCTGATGGCGGGAATCAGTGTCTTTCAGGGCCGTTATAACAATCAAATTCCACTGACGATGGCCGGGATGCTGATGGCGAGTCTGCCCATGTTGATCCTGTATATTTTGTTCCAGCGCTACTTTATTCGAGGACTGGTCGCAGGGGCGCTCAAAGGGTAAAAGGAGTTTTATTGATGGGAGAATTGGACGGACGTATCACCATTATTACCGGAGCCGGACGCGGCATCGGTTTTGGCATCGCCGAGCGGCTGTGTAAGGCCGGCGCCGAAGTGATTGTCGCTGAAGTAAACCCGGAAACGGGGCAGAGAGCAGTTAAAGCGCTCACGGAGGCCGGATATAAAGCCTGGTTTCATGAAGTGGATGTCCGCAAGCCTGACAGCGTTGAAAACCTCGTCAAAGCCGTTGTAGACCGATATGGACGGATTGATATTCTGATTAATAACGCCGGTCTCGCCAAAATCGGCCCTTCAGAAACCTTCCCACTTGAAGATTGGTACCTCCAGATTGATGTCATGTACAACGGTGTATTCCTGTGTATGCAGGCCGTTGGTCGGGTGATGCTGCAACAGGGCAAAGGGGTCATTCTGAACATCAGCTCTATTGGAGGTTTGGGCGCGTGGCCGATGCGACAGGCATACAACAGTGCCAAGGCAGGGGTCATCAGCCTGACGGAGAACATCGGGTGTGAATGGGCACGGCGGGGTGTGCGCGTGGTCAGCGTTGCCCCTGGTGTAACCCGCACCGACATGCTTCAGCAAATGGTAGACGAGGGAATCGCGACCCTCACTAAATACAATGATCGAACCCCGATGGGGCGTGTGGGCGAAGTAGACGAAATCGCTAAGGTGGTGCAGTTCCTCGTCAGCGACCGCGCCAGTTACATTACCGCTACTACCGTGACCGTCGATGGCGGTTGGGTTGCGTGGGGTAATTTACCCGTGTAGGAGCAAAACCATGCAATTTCATGAAAAAGTTGTGGTCATTACCGGAGCAGGACGCGGCATCGGATACGCGCTGGCGGAGGCCTTTACTGAGGAAGGCGCCAGAGTCGTGATTGCTGAAATTAACCCTGAAACGGGCGCTGCCGCCGCACAGAAACTCAGCGCACATTTCACCCAGGTCGATGTCAGCAGTGCTCCGGCGGTCAAACAGGCGGTGAATGAGGTTGTCAAAACACACGGGCGAATCGATGTGTGGATTAACAACGCTGGAATCGCGCATAAGGGCATGGCAGTTGATCTGGAACCCGAAGATTGGGACGCAGACATAGGGGTGATGCTCTCCGGTGCGTTTTACTGTGCCAGATATGCGGGGGAAGTCATGCTCAGGCAGGGGAGCGGCAGTATGGTGAATATCGCCTCTGTGAACGGCCTGTTCGCACAAAAAGCGCGTGCACCCTACTGTTCCGCCAAAGCGGGCCTTATCATGCTCACAAAAGTGCTGGCTTCAGAATGGGGGGCACAGGGCGTGCGGGTCAATGCGGTCGCACCGGGAATCTTCATGACTGAACTGGTGCAGCAGGGTATTGATCAGGGCATCGTCAAAAAAGAAACCTACTTCAGCCGCATTCCGATGGGGCGGATGGGTGAAATGAATGAGCTTATTGAGGCCGTTAAATTTTTAGCAGGCGATGAGGCCTCCTTTGTGACGGGTGAAGTCCTCCGGGTTGATGGTGGTTGGACGGCTTATCACCTGTTTTATCCATTTGAGGAAGCATTTTAATAAATTCTTCTCAGGAGCAAATTGACATGGCAGAAAACTTACTGGCTTTAAATGCGGTTCCGCACGGCCTTGACCATCCTGAAGGGGTGGCCTGGGGGCCAGATAAAAAAGTGTATGCTGGTGGGGAAGCGGGGCAGGTATACCGGATTGACGTTGAAAACAATACCTGTGAAACCTTTGCCAATACAGGTGGATTCGTCCTGGGCATGGCGCATGACGCTGCCGGGAATGTTTACGCCTGTGACATGGGCCGCGCAGAGGTTGTCAAAGTCACGCCGGATGGGAAAGTTTCAACGTATTCAAACGGGAACGCCGACCAGAAAATGCGTGTTCCCAATTACCCCGTTTTTGATGCGGCAGGCAATCTTTACGTGTCCGATTCAGGGGAGTGGGGCAAGCAGAATGGCTTTATCTGGCGGGTGAAACCCGGCGGCACGACAGAAATCTGGGACACCAGCGCGAATGGCTATACCAATGGGATGTGCCTGGGGCCGGATGGGAAATCGCTGTATGTGGTTGAGTCCTGCCCACCCCTGATCTCCCGCGTTCCGATCAGCACCGATGGTTCTGCTGGGGAACGTTCCATTGTGGTTGAACTGCCACGCAACGTGCCGGATGGGGTGGCGTTTGATGTGCAAAACAATCTGTATATCTCTCTCTATAACCCGAACATCATCTATCGATACAGCGGCGGCAAACTGACCGTCTTGTATGATGACTGGGAGCAGTTACTTTTGATCGCCCCCACCAACATCGCGTTTGGCGGGGCGGATATGAAAACACTGTTCATCGCCAACCTGTGCGGTTGGAATATCGTCAGTGCAGCAATGGATATTGCGGGTCTGCCGGTGAAGTACCCGTCATTGGGTTAGGGTTTCGACTGGAAAAGCTCAATGATGATTCCATCCGGGTCTTTCATATAAACTGCCCAACCGCCCTCGTTTGGCCCTTCATCCAGATAAACGGGTTCGGTAAAAAATTCGACGCCTGCTTCTTTGAGGCGGGTGTACAGGCTTCTTAGATCATCCACGAAATAGGCGATATGGCTGCTGCCGGGGTTATTCGGCGTTGTGATCTTCTGCCGTTCGCCACGTGGATGTTTGTATTCAAAGAGTTCTAAGGTGTGGGTTGTGCCGGGGATTTGCAGCAAAACCGCATGGACGACACAGTCAGGGATGCCGACGATGGTACGAAAATACCGGTTGGTAACCTCAGGGCGGTCATGGATCAGTTCAAATCCCAGCAAATCCCGGTAAAACGCCAGTGACTGCTGCATATTGGAGACCGAATAACTCGTATGATGTGCGCCGATAATTGTTCCCATGAAAATCTCCTTGATTGGATGATTAAATGAAAAGTATTGTTCTCATTGCCCTAGCGGGTCTTGGTTACAGCACCCTGCCGATTTTTAGCGTTGCCCTGAACGATTATGGTGTCGGAACCTGGGCACAGGTGCTGATGCGGCTGGTACTGATGACTGTGTTTCTTGCCATCGTGACCATCAGACTCCGGCCTGCCATTGACCGCCGTCAGCGTTTTTTCTTCTTCATGAATGGTTTCTTCATTTTTGCAGGCTTTGTAACCTATTTGCTGTCGCTGGAGCTAGGTACACCGCCCGCCAAAGCCATTCTCCTGGTCTATATCTATCCGATCTTCACCATTCTCGTCGGTGGGTTCCTGCTTCATGAACCCATGACCCCGCCAAAAATCGTGGCGGTGGCGGTGGGGGTTGTCGGTGTCGCCCTGACCTTCGAGTTCTGGAAAATTGAGAGCCTGACCGAATTTAAGTCTGGCGATATTCTCGCGCTGCTGAACGGCATCCTGGCGGGCAGTATTGTCCTGGTTGGGCGTTACGCGCATCAGCATCAACCACCCTTCGTGACTCTGCTTTGGTCATTTATTTACGCCCTGGTCTGGCTCACGGCAGTATCGATTTTTTTCACCGTGACTGCGGGCTTCGGAGAAGTTCTGGACGCGGTGACCTTTACCCTGTCACCCGCATCTATTTTTTTCCTGCTTGGCATGGTCATTTGCGGCACGATTCTACCGTATCTGTTCCTTTATACCGGACTCAAGCATGTGCCATCGGGAACAGCCAGTGTACTGATGTTGTTAGAACCCGTTGGCGTGTTTGTCCTGTCGGCGATTTTCTTGCGGCAAACCATCGGCCTGTGGCAGCTCATTGGTGGTGCCGCCATTCTCGGTGCTGGGCTCATCGCCAGCGCCAGAGCCGCTGCCGGCTAAGATTTTGCGGTTTGTAACGTGCTTTTCGACCACGTTTCACGCTGGCGCAGTTCCTCAAGCGGGATATGACAGTGCAGCGCGTGGGTTTCACTAACCTGTTGAAGCGGCGGCGGGACATCTTCACAAATCTTCCCCACTTTCCAGGGGCAGCGATTGGCGAAGGGGCAGGCGGTTTTGCGCGAGCCTGTTCCCTCAGCCGCATCACTCCGCACAGTGGGCACCAGCCGTGACTCGGTATTCACTTCGGGTACTGCTGACAGCAGCATATGGGTGTATGGATGAAACGGCGGCGAGTACACCTCTTCGACCTGCCCGTACTCGCACAATTCGCCCAGATACAGCACACCAACGCGATGCGCCAGCGACCGTACCACTGCCAGATCATGCGAAATAAACAGATAGGCGATCTGGCGTTCGGCTTGCAGTGCTCGCAGCAGTTCCAGGATGCTCGCCTGCACCGACACATCAAGTGCCGAGAGAATCTCATCGCACAGCATCAGTTTAGGATTTGCCGCCAGCGCACGCGCAATCGCCACGCGCTGACGTTCCCCACCGGAAAGCTCACCTGGGTAACGCCGCACATAGGTTTTGTCCAGCCGTACATCGTCCAGCAGTTGTTCAACCCGATTCCGCAGCTCCTTACCACGCAGATGGAAAAAGATTTCCAGGGGGCGCCCAATAATTTGCAGCACAGGCTGGCGTGGATTCAGCGAAGCGTCCGGGTTTTGCAGCACTAATTGAATATCCCGTCGTAAATCCTGGGTGCGAGCGCCGACTTTTCCGGCGATAGCCTGGTCATCGAATGTTACTTTGCCAGAGGGAGGTCTTAACAGCCCGGCAATTGTGCGGGCGATGGTTGATTTGCCGCTGCCGGATTCCCCCACCAGTGCAAATGTTTCACTGGGACGTATATCAAAACTCACGTCCCGCACGACGAGTTTCGCTACAGGATTGGCAAACAGACTGGCACGATGATATTCATACGCACAGTTCAAATCATCCACCTGTAACAACGGCGCTCCTTTTGGGGCAGAAACAATTTCTGGCTGGGGAAGTTCTTCGACAATTTCTGTGGCTAGCTGCGGCACCTCTGACCAGCGCCAGCAGGCAACCTGATGATTTTCCGCTGCGGTGACGAGGTTTTGCTTATCAGAAAAACACGATTCGTGCGCGAACAGGCAGCGCGGCGCGAAGCGACAGCCAGGAGGAAGCTGGTCACGCTGCAAATAGCCGCGCAGGAGGATTCTACGACGCTGGCGCGGCACACGAACACTGGGTACGGAGGCGATCAGGCCGCGTGTATAAGGATGACGCGGGTTGCGGAACAACTCTCCAGTCGGCGCCTCCTCCACCAATTCTCCGGCATACATGACTCCTACCCGGTCACAAATGGTGGCGACCACACTCAGGTCATGGGTTACATAGACCATTGCCATGCCCTGTTCCTGCCGCAGATGCATGAGCAGTTCCAGAATCTGCGCCTGGGTAGTGACATCCAGACCGGTTGTCGGTTCATCAAGGACCAGCAAATCCGGACGACATGCCAGAGCCATCGCAATAATGACGCGCTGCTGCTGCCCACCACTGAGTTGATGGGGATACTTTTGTGCAGTCTTTAGCGGATCAGGCAGGCGGACATGAGCCAGCAAATCCAGGACTCGTTCCTGACGCTCTCCGCCGGAAACCCCATGTGCGGCCAGCACCTCATTGATTTGCCTGCCCACCCGCATTCCCGGACTGAGAGTGGTGGTGGGATTCTGGGGCACAAGCGCAATCCGTTTCCCCCGGATACGGCGCAGGGCTGAACCAGGCAGTTTTAAGATATTTTGCCCATCAAAACACACCTCAGCGTTTTTGTCGATCCGGCTGTTCGGGCGGCGATAACCCAGAAGCGTATAGGCGGTGGTTGTTTTGCCGCAGCCGGACTCGCCAACCAGTCCCATAGCTTCGCCGGGCATCACTTTAAAGGACACATGACTGACCACATTGACCCATCGGTTCTGATTCCAGAAATCAACAGTCAGATTTTCAACTTCCAGCAGAGGATTCATAGTCGTCTACCCTGATGCCGCGCCCTGTGACCGGCCAATCCAGCGGGCCAGCCCGTCGGTGAACAGATTCAACCCGATCACTAAGCCTGCCAGCGCTCCGGCTGGCGCAAAAACCACCATCGGCACGACAAAAATTGCGGCGCGGTTTTCGGCAATCATCAGTCCCCATTCCGGCGTGGGTGGACGCACCCCGAATCCCAGAAAACTCAACGATCCAATAAAAATGGGAGCGTAGCCCGCCCGCACACCAAATTCAACCAGCAGCGCCCCAATTGCATTCGGAGTGAGTTCGCGCCATACAATCGAAAACACCGACTCGCCCCGTGCACGGGCAACCGTGACAAAATCACGGGTGACAAGGTCAATGGCGACGGCACGGGCGATACGGGCGGTACGCGGCGCGTATACCACCGCCACTACCATGATCAACAGCCGCGTATCACCGCTTAATTCTGATCCGGCAGCCGCGATGATGAGAAGGGCCAGCACCAGAAACGGGATTCCAATCAGCGCGTCAAAGGCACGCATCAGGAGTTGGTCAAACCAGCCGCCGACCAGTCCACTCAGCAAGCCGACCAGCCCGCCAATGACGGTTGCTACCAGCGTGCTGCTGATGGCAAGAATGAGTACATCATCCGCCCCCAGCACCACCCGACTAAAAACATCTCGTCCAAGCTGGTCGGTACCAAAATAATGATCATTGCTTGGCTTGGAAAACGGGATTCCCACCCCTATTTTGTTGTGGGTATAAGGTGCCCAGTAACGCGCCGTGATCGCTACCGTCAGATAAAAGGCTAAAATCATCATGCCGATGATTAAGGTGGGCGGCAAACGGCGTAACCATGATATGACCATCAGCCCGTCCTTAAGCGTGGATTCAAAACAATGGACATTACATCGGCAAACAGATTGGCCGCGATATACACCGTCGAAACCAGCAGGGCAACGGCTTCAATGGTGGGTGCATCGCGCACAAAAACGGACTGCACCAACAGGCTGCCCAGTCCTTGAAAGGCGAACACCTGCTCCACCACGACCACCCCACCAATTAAATAGGCCAGATTCAGCGCCATCGTGTTCAGGGCAGGGGCAGCGGCGTTTGGCAGGGCATGGAATAGGATTACCCGATAGCGTGGCAGCCCCTTTAAAATCGCCATTCGTATATATTCCGATTCCAGGACTTCTATCAGGCTGTCCCGCAGCAAACGAATAGAGTAGACTGACATGACGATGGTCAGTGTCACAGCAGGCAGCGTCGTTGAATTTAATATTTCTTTCAGGGTTTCGGCGCGTTGAATCTGTGACAGCACGGGCAAAAGAGACCATTTGACTGCAAACCCGTAGATCAGAACCGTCCCAATCACAAATTCTGGCATCGCCAGCCCAACCAGATTCACCAATGAAATCACGCCGTCGGGGAGTCGGTCACGATACAGGGCAGATATAGATGCCAGGAAAATTGTGACCGGGACGTACAGCGCGAAAGCATATACGCCAAGGATAGCCGTATTTTTCAAACGCGGTTTGATAGAATCCGCGACCTGGCGTTCTTGACTCTGATCCACCAGGGAGACCCCAAAGTCTCCCTGGACTGCCCCTTTGAGCCACAGCCAGTACCGCTCATGCAACGGACGATCCAGCCTCAGACGATCACGGAATGCTTGTTTCGATTCCTCAGTGGCTTCCCTCCCCAGCACCCGGGCCGCAATGTCCCCCGGTAAAATTTCGGCTGTCCAGAAAATAAAAACGGAAACGGCCAGCAGCGTTAAAACAGCCAGCACCATCCGCGATAGGATTAAACGAATAATCATAAAGAGGTTTATCCTATAAATTAATCTTCACATGATCATATAATATGATTATTTAGGGCGCAAATTTTCCTTGCCCCCGGTTCAGGAGGGCAAGGAAAACAGGGAGAAGTTACCGTTCACATGTAACTCTACGCATATCCATGCGGGAAAGCTGTACATGCGGCTGGTAGCCTTCGCAGTTTGCGCTGACCGCTGCAACAATCTGCTGGAAGGCGGGAATGATTGCGCCACCTTCTTCAGTCAGCATCTGTGCCGCCTGGCGATAAAGGTCAGCCCGCGTTTCCGGGTCGGGTTCGGTGTTGGCAGCGTCAAGAATCTGATCGTAATCGTCGCGGTACCAGTGTGTTTCGGGATACTGGGCGTTGGAACGGTAGGCAATTGCCAGCGCTTCGCCGGGGGGACGTGCCAGCCATCCTGAACCAACAAATGGCTGCTTGAGCCAGACGTTATCCCAGTGATCGGAAGCAGGGCCGATAATCAAATTGACCTCTACACCAATTTCCGCCATCTGCTCCTTAAAAACCTGCCCCAACGCGGTTGCGCCCGGAATATATTCCGAGGTGTAAAAATCAATCTTGAGGGGATTATCGTCTGTGTATCCGGCTTCAGCGAGCAGGGCCTTTGCCCCGTCCACATCCTGCTGCTGTGCTTCGCTGCGCCATGCAAAAGGCGAGGTCGGCGGAATCGGGTTGTCATCGCCAATGACGCCGTAACCCAGCAGCACGGTGTTGATAATTTCCTCACGATCCAGCCCCATTTTGATCGCGGTTCGCACACGAACATCGTCAAACGGCGGGGTATCGACCCACATCGCCAGCACCATCGAGGTAGCCGGACCGGTCGCAATTAATTCCACATTCGGGACATTTTGCAGCGCCGGAATGATCGAAAAATCGACCTGCTGGGCAATATCAATTTCACCAGAGAGCAGGGCTGCGCTCATCGTGGCGGCTTCCTGAATCGCCACAAATTCGAAGCACTCAGACAGCGGCAGGCCTTCTTCCCAGTAGTTGGCGTTTTTCTCGAAACGATACGGTTCACTGGCCGGGTCAAAATCAACTGCCACAAATGGCCCGGTTCCGACAGGCGTCAGACGCAGCGTATCCCCTGTCGCCCCGTCAGGAACAATCCAGGTGTTTTTGGTGGTAATCAGGAGCGGCAGTTCCACCACAGGCGCGTCCAGCGAGAATTTCACCGTATGATCATCGACCGCCTCAATTCCATCCGGATTCAGAAAGGCCAGCGTTGCGGCAGCTTCCGAACCATTGGCAGGATCAATCAGACGTTTGAAGGTGTATACCACATCATTCGCCGTGAAATCCTTGCCATCATGCCACTTCACGCCCTGGCGTAAAGTAAATGTCCATTCCGTCGCATCTTCGTTGGATGCCCAGCTCTCCGCCAATTCGGGACTCACCTGGAAATTGCTGTCCACATCCATCAGGCGATTATAGACCATGCCCACCATAATCGAATTCTGTGTATTGGGCTGGTTAATCGGGTCGAGGTTGAGCAGTTCGCCGCCTTTTTCGACACCCGCCACGCGGATGCAGTCGGCTTGATAAGCGGGTTTCGCGCTGGTTGGCATCACCGCCATCAGGAGCGCCACAATCATGGTGATCAACGTGAACAGGCGAATAACTCTAGTTGCCAGTTGCATAAATCTAATTCTCCTTCACTCAACACACCTATTCAAAACAGTTATTGTCGCTAGAAACACGCCTCCCTTCCTTCAGACATATCAGACCGATGGTCATACCAGAATTATAAATTATATTTTATAAGATTTCTAATTAAAATAAAGAATTCTGATGCTGCCGTCGCAGCGTGGCAAAATCGGCCTCAAATGCTGCCACCAGGCCAACTTTTGAAGCTTCTGGCAGATAGCTGTAGCGCACAGCGTTGAGCACAGCGTTTTCGAGCTGTTCCAGTGTCAGGCCGCAGTCCTCAACCGCGTGAAGGTATTCATCGGTAAGGGTGGTGTTAAACAGAGGGGGATCATCTGAGTTGATGGTCACAATACAACCCGCCTCTACGAGTTTTTTCAAAGGGTGTTCCGTATAAGAGGGATAGACTTTAAGGCACAGATTGCTGGTCGGATTTACTTCGAGGGGGATTTTCTGTTCTGCAAGATACTTCACCAGAGCAGGGTCTTCAACAGCGCGAACACCGTGCCCGATTCGACGCGCTTTAAGACTGCGAATCGCACCCCAGACACTTGCCGCGCCCTCCGTCTCTCCTGCGTGCGGATTCCCTGGCAAACCGCGTTCTCGCGCCAGCCTAAAAGGGACTTCAAACCGTTCCGGTGGGTAGCCCACTTCAAATCCACCTAACCCCAGCGCAACTACCCCTCCAGCAAGTGCTTCATCGCTGGAAATCCAGCGTGCGGCTTCCTCATGGAAGTCATCGGTTGCGTCAGGCCAGCTCCGCACAATATCTGGTATCCAGCGCAGTTCCACACCGTAACTGTGTTTTGCTTTTGCCCGCCCCTCGTTGAGCGCTTCAAGCAGCACTGAAAATGGAATCCCCCGCCAGACATGCGACTGCGGCGACCAGGTCACTTCAGCATAACGGATATGCTGTCTCGCCATTTCCTGACCAAAACGTATGACAACGTCGATGTAGTCTTCTGGTTTTTGCAGGCAGCTAATCACCATATTAAAAACGGTCACAAAATGGGGAAAGTCAACAAATTCATACAGCTTTTGCAGGCCTTCAACCGTATCCGCAGGCAGTTTAACCTTGTTGCGCTCCGCCAGAAACAAAACGGTTTCCGGCAGAATTGCCCCTTCCAGATGGACATGGAGTTCGGCTTTGGGCATGGCTTCGATATAGGATTTAAGACTCATAGTCGGTTTCCTTTACGCTGCCATTTACTCCATTGATGGCAGATTTCACAAACGCTACGAAAAGCGGATGAGGCCGGTCAGGGCGGCTGCTGAATTCTGGATGGAATTGTGTTCCGAGCATAAACGGATGTTCTCTGAGTTCCGCGATCTCAACTAACATTTCATCGGGGCTCAGGCCGCTGAACACCATCCCTGCCGCCAGCAGGGATTCACGATACTTGTTATTTAACTCCCAGCGATGCCGATGTCGTTCTTCGACTTGGTGTTTGCCGTAGGCGTCATGGGCCAGGCTTCCTGGCTGCAAAACGCACGGGTACAACCCCAGTCGCATCGTGCCTCCAAGATCGGTAATGGCACGCTGGTCAATCATCAGATCAATGACCGGATGGTCAGTGGAGGTTTCAAATTCGGTGCTGTTGGCATCTTCCAGCTCCAGAACATTCCGCGCAAACTCGATACACATGACCTGCATTCCAAGGCAGAGCCCCAGGTAGGGGATTTTGCGTTCGCGTGCGAACTTTGCTGCCAGGATTTTTCCTTCCACGCCTCGATAACCAAACCCCCCTGGTACAACAATGCCCTGAACGGTTTCTAAGGTATCAAATTGGCGTCCTTTTTCTAAATCAGAGGAATTGACCCACACAATCTCAATACGATGGCTTAAGGCCGCCCCAGCGTGCGTGAGCGCTTCTTTCACGCTCATATAAGCGTCATGCAGTTCTACATATTTCCCAACAATCGCGATTCTCGTGGTCTTTTTGGCTTCCTTCATCGATTTGACCAGTTTGCGCCAGGGTTTAAGGTGGGGAGGTTTGGCCTCCAGCTTGAGCCGGTCAACAATATAGTCTCCCAGACCCGATTCCTCCAGCATTAAGGGCACTTCGTAGATATTATTGGCCGTGACCAGCGGGATGACCCCTTCCTTATCTACGTCGCAGAACAGCGCAATTTTTTCCACAAGGTCTTCGTTCACAGGATGGTCAGAGCGGGCGATGATGACATGGGGTTGAATCCCGATGCTGCGGAGTTCACGAACACTGTGCTGCGTCGGTTTGGTTTTCAATTCTCCGGTCGCGCCAATATGAGGTAAAAACGTCACATGGATGTAAAAAGCATCCTTGCGGCCTAATTCGGTGCGAAGCTGGCGCAGCACTTCCAGAAACGGCTGGCCTTCAATGTCACCTACGGTGCCGCCAACTTCTACCAGCACAACATCGGCTTGTGTGTTTTTCGCAACCAGTTTGACACGCCGCTTGATCTCATTCGTGATGTGTGGGATCACCTGAATAGTTCCCCCCAGATAATCCCCGCGCCGCTCTCTGGCGATCACCTCAGCGTAAACCTGCCCGGTCGTCACGTTGCAGCTTGCGTCAAGCTGCTCATCAATAAACCGTTCGTAATGGCCCAGATCAAGATCAGTTTCCGCGCCATCTGCCGTCACGAATACCTCACCATGCTGGTAAGGACTCATGGTGCCCGGATCAACATTCAAGTAGGGGTCAAGTTTCTGGATAGCAACCTTAAGGCCGCGTGCTTTGAGGATGCGTCCAATCGAGGCAACGGTCACGCCTTTTCCAACAGAGCTTACGACACCACCTGTGCAGAAGATGTACTTGGACATGAATAATTGAACCTCACTTCTTACAACAAAGAGCGACGGGGAGACTTCAGCGCCTCCCCGTCGGATAATTGCAGATGGGATTAAAATGGATGTTTGGCTTTAGACGAGTTTGGTAAGGTCATCCGCTGCACGCTTCATATCCAGGAAAATAAGCCCCAATTTCGCGTTTTCGCGTACCAGGGTGGTCAACACAGCTTCTTCGCCAACGGACATCAGGATAACATACCCATTGTCACCGCGAATATAAACCTGGTCAAGCTGCCCACGACCGAGCTCGCTGGCAATACGTTCACCCAGGGACAGCATTGCCGCAGACATCGCCGATACTCGATCTTCTTCGATACCGGCCGGCAGCGCGGACGCCATAATCAGACCATCAATACTGACGACTGCCGACGCCTCAATATCAGGAGTGCCAGAAGCCAGGTCTCTTAGACGGTCAACCATTAATTCTGTACGTGATTTCGCCATTTAAATGCGCTCCTTAATTAGCCACTCCTAGCCCCCTGCGACCAGGAATAAATTGTCCCGTGTCAAGAATACAATCAAAAAAAGTATACTGTACCCCAGGGTTGACTGCAAGCAATCATAGCGCAACCCATTTCCGATTTCCAGAAAAAATTCACATCTGCCTAATTTTCACGCTTGACCCAGTGCTCCCAATAGTACAAAAGTACCTCAGCCCCCGCTTCGTCCCAGGGATAAATCCCCGTTCCACTGAGTTTTTTCTTGACCTGTGGGGAGCGTTTTTCAGCTTCGTCCACCCCCTTCAGCGCAGTTGGGACATTTTCCACTGCCGGATCATGGGCGAATTCCGCCGCGTAGGTTGGCAGGGCGGCAACATATTTGATATCAATCTGCAACTCGTTCAGCAGATCCGCATAGGTTTGGATCTGATAGCCCAGCCAGCGCTCGTAGTCGAGTTCGGTCGTTAGACCGCTGGCATGTGCCATTAATACGACTTCATTAACATTGAGCAGCACCCTCCGCTTATATTCCTGACTCCAGGTCAGTTCATTCGCGGGGGAAATACCCATCGGCACATCCGGGTCTGCCGGAATCCGGTCAGGCGGCACCGTGATCGATAAAGGAATGCGAGGGCCAATTGCGGTTCTTAAGTCGCGTAGCAGGGCGATAAAGTCCTCACTATTATCCGGCACTGATCGTACCTGGAGATGGATTCCATCAAATCCCAATTCAATGATGGCACGCTCCGCGAAGGCCAACACCTGCCCTGTTGCGTTCGCATCAAGAAGCTGATCGTAATCCATAATCAGCCAGACGTAAAGTTTGATCGTGCTGCTTTTGTTGCGAAAGCGCTGCAAAAAATTCTGGGTGTACGGCAGCTCAATGTATTCTCCGGTCAGTCCGTGCCAGCGGTTGGTTTGTACATAGGCTGCTGTAACCCGGTGTCCTTCCAACAGCCGAACCAGTTCGGTGACATCTTCAATGGGGCGATCCTGCTGTGTCCAGACCGCCGTGAGCCAGGTACGGTTATCGTTGGCGGGTTCATCTTCGGTAAAAAACTCGATCACCCGCGGGGCAAGCAAAATCACCGACGTAATAGCCGCAACCAACCCGGCCAGCCCAAAAAACCAGATAATAAAGCGAGGAATTTCACTTCCTGGTTGGGTCACATGATGTCGACGTGACTTGCTCAAAATATCTTCTCCCAGAGGGGCGGCCCCATGAACAGCAAACCGATCACTGCTGCCGTCAAGGTCATCAGCAGAACCGACCCCGCCGCCACATCCTTCGCCACCTGCGCCATCGGATGATATTCTGAACCGATCATATTGATAGTGGCCTCAAGAGCAGCATTCACAAATTCCGCGAATCCATTCAGGGCAATCACCAGAATGATAATTGACCATTCTACCGTGCTCAGTTCCAGCCAGTAAGCAAATCCGAATACAATCAGCGTGGCAAGCATTTGAAGGCGCACATTTTTAGCATAGCGCAGCATATGGAGAATCCCCGCCAGCGCGTAGCCGAAACTCTGGATGCGATTTGGACTTACGCGCTCACTGTAGGCTTCCGGGTCGATGTGCAAGGTCGAATAGATGTGGTCAGCGACTTTCTTCATCGTCATCATGAATGTAATCGGGTACTTCCAGGTGTATTCCGAGCGATTCCAAGATCCTGCGCTGCGCCGCCCACATAGTTTTCTGGGCATCAGGCGTATGATGATCATAACCAAGCAGATGCAGGGTGCCGTGCACTACCATCAGACTCACGTCATCCTGCAAACTGCGCTGTTCCTCGGTCGCCCGCTGTGCGACATACTCAAGACTGATCACAAGATCTCCCAGATAGCCGCCGGTTTCTTCCGCCATTTCCGGCGGCATGGGCGGTGCCGGGAAAGCCAGGACATCGGTCGGCGCATTTATTCCACGATATTTAAAGTTCATCTCCCGCATATAGGTATCGGTGCACAGGACAATCGTGAGCATCACGCCGTCGGGCGCGTTTTCGCTTTCCAGCACTTTTTTCGCCGCGTTTTCCACATGCTCATGCTGGATGCTGTTCTCCCCTACAAAATCAGCCTGAAGTTGCAGAAGCACTGTATAGCTCATTTACCACCGCCCTCGTCTTTGGAGACATTCGTATCAACCAGGTTTTCATCCACGAGGTCTTCCGGCTCATCAATTGACATAAGCGGCTTTTTGTCCATTTGCTGCGTCACGGCACTTTTCGGTTTTCTCGCGTCGTTGCTGCCTTCCAGATGTTTGACAATACCTGAAGCCAACTGGGGGGCTTCTCCGTTGGCGGTTGTTTTGCGGATCTTATATGCAATGCGCGGGTGATACATGGCCTGAAGAGTCTGGATGAAAATATTACGGATGGTTTTTAAGTCGTTCAAAGTCAATCCGCTGTCGTCAAGCTGACCTTCGCTCAGACGCAGTTCAAAAATGTGATTCACAATGCCTTCAATTTCTGCTTTGGAAGACGGCCCGACTGAACGAGTCGCGCTTTCACACCCATCCGCCAGCATCATAATCGCCGTCTCGCGGGATCGTGGGGCGGGGCCAGGATAGGTGAATTCGTCAATATTAACTTGAGACTCATCCCCGACTTTTTCCACTGCCTGATTGTAAAAATGCAGCACCTGGGTTGTGCCATGATGCTCCAGAATAAAATCCCGAATGCGGCTGGGCAGTTTATGCCGCCGTGCCAGTCGGTCACCCTCTACCACATGCCCGATAATGACTTTGGCGCTCTGGTAGGGATCGTTTAAATCGTCGTGCGGGTTGATACCACCTGTCGTGTTTTCCGTGAAATAATACGGGTTGAGAATTTTGCCAATATCGTGATACATCGCAGCCACACGGGCAAGCTGAGCATTGGCACCAATCGACTCAGCCGCGATTTCCGAAAGATTCGCAACCTGCAAGCTGTGTTGATAGGTACCAGGGGCTTCGCGCAGCAGACGCCGCAAAAGAGGATGCTTGGAATCCTGTAGTTCGATCAGTTTCAGATTGGTGGTCAGATTCATGGCAGCCGTGATGAAATAAAGGGCAACCAGCGCAATCCCCGCCGCAAACAACCCGTTAGCTATCCCGACAAATCCCCGGGTCAGCAGCACAGAGGCGGCAGGGATATTTTCCTGAAGCAGCCCGAAAACCATCACAATGAAAAAATTCGCAACGCCGACCAGCACGCCTGCCGTAAAGTAGCTGTTCAGGCGTTCAACACGATGCAAACTGAGGGTCCCTGTCAGGCTGCCAATCAGAATAAGCGCCGCAAATTCAACCGCGTGTTCTTCTGGTTCAATGCTCCCTACCAGCAGCGCCAGGATACTCACATTGATAATGGCGACTTCTGGCCCGATCAGACTGGTAAGGATCAACGCAAGCGCCGCAGCGGGATACAAATACGGCTGATTTGCCCCTTCACTGCCAAACAGATGCACACCCCAAAGGAAAGTGAGAAACAAGACCGCCATAAGCACGAGGTTCCGTGAGTCGTGCAAGACTGCTGGCTTGAAGCGGTCAAGATAGGCGATGAACACGACTGAAGTCAGGCACATTGCCAGAAAACTCGCCAGCAGCACCTGAACCTGCACATCTGACCTTTGCAGCAGCCCAAACTGGCGCAGCGCTTCCATGTCCAGGTCGGTGACAATGTTGCCGGCACGGACGATCAACTGCCCTTTTTCAAAGCGCCGTTCCTGAATGCTTACCCCTTCCGCTGCCTGGCGCTGACGTTCCAGGGTGGCTTCTTCGTTGTAGAATGTGTTTGGTTGAATAAGATCTTCCGCAATAGCGATCACAAGCTGGCTTTCTTTGTCCGAAAAGCGGCTGGCAACGTTGTTTACCAGGTACCCGCGTACTGACTCGAGGTTATCAATGCGGATGTCCGTCCGCATGGTTTCTTCGACAAGAGTCACCACTTCCTGGCTGATCAGAGTCCAGCGGGTTTCGGGTAAAGCCAACACTTCGCGCCAGATCGTCTCGCTGACGGAAACATCTTCCAGATAGTTTAAATCCTGTACCTGATGATCTTCTGTAGCGTAATCGTCATGCCGGATCTCATTGATGTAATTGGTCACCGCCGGCGCCAGACGGATCTGCCGCCGTGTAACATCCGGGTCTGGATCATAGACAGGGACAACCGCATCAATGGCGTCCTGTTTTTCCTGTTCGGTGAGGATGTCGCTATTATAGGCGAGGCTGCGCGGTGCCAGCACATCTCGTGTCGCCACTTCGCCGACCTGGAAGTCGATCCTATCGCCGGTTGCAAACAGGGTTTCGAAGGACAGCGCCGCCGTACCCAGCAGTAGAAAGGCAGCAATTACGCTGGCAACCGTCAGGCGGCGTGCCCATACCTGAAACTGTGCCTGATGGTCAAGGGACAGCCGGCTCGTCAAAAAGGTAAACATCACGACAGCAGTTCGCGTACCACCTGGCTGACGAGTTTGCCATCCGCCTGACCTTGCAACCGTGTCATAAGCTCTTTCATCACGCTGCCCGTATCTTTTGCGGAGGTGGCTCCTACCGTAGCAATGACTTCTTTGGCCATCACTTCAATGGCTGCCCGATCTAACTGGGCAGGCAGGTAGGACTCGATCAGGTTCAGTTCGTTTCGGGCTTCTATCGCATCCCGTCCGGCTTTTTCCATGTCCGCAATCGTTTCCAGACGGCTTTTCGCCTCCTTTTTCAGAATGCCGATCACGTCCTGTTCGGTCAGTTCTTTACGGCTGTCTACCTCCGCCTGTTTGAAAGCCGCTGTCATCAGGCGCAGCGTACTTCGTTTGAAGGCATCTCCAGATTTCATGGCCTCTGTCAAGTCCGCCATGATCTTTTCTCGAATCGTCATGAATTATCCCCTACTTACAAAACATTGGGCCAAGATCATCCCCCGCCAGCAGATGAAGATGTGCGTGAAAGACCTCCTGCCGGGCATCTCTGCCGTTGTTCATAATCAGCCGAAATCCGTTTTTCAGTCCGGCTTGCTCGGCTATTTTAGCCGCCACCATCATCATATGTCCGGCGATACGGGCATTGTCTTCGTCAGAAAAATCATAAGCATTGACCAGCGGCTTACGCGGGATAATCAACACATGAAACGGCGCGACGGGACGAATATCTCGAATCGCCACCACTATCTCGTCTTTGTATACAAATTCACCCGGCAGTTCCCCGTTGATGATTCTGGTAAAAACGCTGTCAGACATACACCCTCGCTTTCATGACATCGCCGTGCATCACGTCGCCCTCTGTTAAATATACGAGTTTTGTCGGCGTAAGGGTATTGGTTAAAACTTCAGGATGGGTAGTTTCCACCCGAATATAGTTATCCGTGAATCCGGTATGCAGGAATCCCGCCTCACTAGCACCGCGCACTCCTTCCCACAACACAGGCATCGTCTGCCCCAGGAATCGGGCGAAAAACCGCCGCCCACCCTCATCAGAAAGCTGCTGTATCTGGCGCACCCGGTCTTTGGCGGTGAGTTTGTCTAGCTGCCCTTTCATGCGTGCCGCAGGGGTTCCCGGCATGGCGGAATAGGGGAACACGTGGATTTTCATGAAATCCATTTCAGCGGTAAAGGCATAACTTTCGGCAAATTCATGCTCGGTTTCGCCAGGGAAACCCACAATGAGATCCGTACTGATAGCGATTTCAGGTGCCGCCTGTCGTGCCATCTGTACAATTTCCCTGAATTCAGCCTGAGAGGTGCGCCGCAGCATCCGCTTGAGGGTTTGATCACAACCGCTTTGCAGCGGGAGATGCAGATGACGGCACATACGCGGATTTTCCCACAGCCGGAAGAAGTTTTCGTCTAAATCCCAGGGCTCAAGGCTGGAAAGGCGAATGCGCGGCACATCCGTAGATTCCAACAGCGATTGCAGCAGCGCTGTCAGCGACAGTCCTGAATCCTGTCCATAAGACACAAGATTCACACCCGTCAGGACAATCTCCTGATACCCGCCGCCAACCATAAACTGTACTTCGCGGATAACGGCTTCCAACGGGCGGCTGCGGCTGTGCCCGCGTGCAATGGTGGTCATACAAAAAGTGCATTTATTGTCGCACCCATCCTGCACTTTGATGAAGGCGCGGGTGTGGCCTGCCGGGATATAGTGTCGCTGCAAGGGTTCAAGCTCAAAAGGCTGCCCCGTTACCAGCGGCACAAGATGATCCTTGTCGAAGTTGCTGATTACCTGTTTCACACCGGGCAGTGTCTGGATCGTGTCCGGTTGAATGTGGGCATAGCAGCCTGTAACCACGATTTCAGCCTGCTCGCTCTGGCGGTGCAACTGCCTTACCATCTTGCGGCTTTCTTTGGTCGCGTCGCGGGTCACCGCGCAGGTATTCACCACAACGACATCCGCATCTTCCGGCGATTCGGTAACCGTATAACCGCTGGCCTGAAATTCGCGTGCCATTCGGCTGATTTCACTTTGATTCAAACGGCAGCCGATGCTGTCCAGATAAACGCGCTTACTCATCATCTGTCTCCAGAATCGTCAGATTGTCAAACGCCGTTGCAAGCGGTTGCGGTGCTCGCAAGAAATAACCCGATCTGCCCACCCTGAAAAGTCTGGGCTGCCGGACCTGTACCCGCAGATCAAAATCCGAAAAATCATAACCATTCAGGAGCGTGTAAAAACCGTCTTCACTTTGACCCGTATCCAACGTTAACAACATTTCGCCATCCACAACCTGCATGGCAGTTACTCAGGGCCTACGATAACCAGATTATCAAATGCTACCACAAGCGCCTGAGTTACGTCAGAAGTAAGGGTATTGCCGAGGGAAAGCCCAACCCGTCCTTGTTTGAATGCGCCATCGACAAACGAGTCTTCCCATTCGTTGCTGGTACATTCACCTGTATACTCGTTATAGGTAGGTTCGGCCTTGTCGCCTTTGGTGCAAAGCGGCATCAATTCCTGATTCACGTAAAATATAAAGGTGTCGCCTTTGCCTACGATGCGAACTTCGTTGGACGCAACCCCTTGATGAATGACAGGAGATTTAATCCACTTGGTAATATTTGTGGCGATATTGTTGTCTACTTTGGTCAGCCGATAGTAACCATCGCCGCTGATTTCAAATACGTAATAGGTGTCGGCATCACGCTGGCGAAAGACCACCCCGTAGGCATTGTCATCATCGCCGGCGATCTGCCGTGTCGTGACCCGCAAATCAAAATCACGAAATTTGCGCGATTCGAGCAGAGCGTAGAATCCATCCCCTGTTTTGCCTGAATCCAGGGTAAGCACCAGCTCACCGCCGAGAATTTCGGCTTTTCGTGATCCCTGTGGCAGATCCCATTCGTCGTTAAACCTGTCAAAGGTCGTGGTGTAGAGCAGGGCACCGGGTTCGGGAATATCCAGCGGCAGTTCAATCACATCTGTCAGAACAGCGTTGGCCACTCCTACACCAATCAGAATCAGCAGACCAAGTATTCCCAGAATATAAATGATTTTTCGGCGGTGCTGGCGGTGAACTGGCTGCCCGAACACCTGCCACAATTTATGCTTCTCAATCTGCTGCCAGAGCCGGAAGGCAAGCCCGCCAATCAGCACTGCCAGCACGAGCATGACCAGCATGTACAACCAGTTGACTGTGAACAGCCAGATGATCGTAAGTATCAGCACAGCAGCAATCGCCCGCAGGCTGTTTTTCGTGGTTGTCAGTGCCGGAGGCTCACGAGCGCCAACCGCCGCCGCCGCATAGAGCGACCCGTATCCGGTCAGCGCCAGACATACCCCGACACCAAACGAATACCATGTGAATAGCTCCGGGCTGAAGGTGCTGGCAAGATCACTTAATCCACCCAGAGCTTCCAGAGCTACGCGCCCAAGCCCCAGGATAAGCATCAACACCCCTGTGACGGTGAGAAAAAGCTGAATCCGCCACAACAGCCCTTTGATTTGTGGAGTAAAAAAAGCATCGCTCATCACGAGGGCATTCTACCAGAGTGCATAGGGGACAAAAAGGGTGTGAGGGTTTTGTATGTAAACCGTTATAATTACGTACAGAGTTCTGAATTTTTGTTCATAAATGTTTTCTAACCTCCGCTCTCCTTATATCATAACGTTGATTAGCGGTCTCACTCAGTTGGAGTATCCCTCATGCAAGCCGCCTGGAATCCCCTGCACAAGCTCGGTACTACCCTGAATATTTACTCTGTTTTAATCGCATTGGTCCCGCTGGCCATCGTCGTGGCGATTGCTGTAAATTTGTTCCAGCAGCAGGCTAAAGAACAGGCCATCAACCAGATGGACTCGGTCGCAGAAGTCAAAATCAATGAGATTGAACGCTGGCTGAACAGCAGCGAAATCACCCTGAATCTGATTCTCACGAACCCCGACCAGTATCGGCGTATGGTAACAATCCTCAAGACGCAGGGGCGCATGACCCCTGCTATCGCCTCTGTGGATTTTTACTTGACCACCCAACTGGGTTTACAAAATTCATTTGAAGAAATGTTCATTTACGACCTCAATGGCGAAATTCGCGCCTCGACCAACCAGGATCAGGAAGGCAGATTTGTGAATGAACTGCCTTTTTTCAGACCTGGTCTGACAGATCGTTATACGCAAGCGCCGTACCACGACCCGGATTACAACCGCCTCAGCATGGTCGTGTCCCAACCGATTCGAGACAATGCGGGCGAAATCGTCGGAGTTTTTGTCGGGCGGCTGAGCCTGGAGTCGTTATCTGATGTGATGACCACCCGTGTGGGGTTGGGAGATACAGGTGAAACCTATCTGGTAAGCACTGAGGGGGGCGTGCTGGTTACACCGAGCCGTTTTCAGGAAGGTGTTGGAATCAGCCTGACCAGTACAGGGATCGACCGGTCCCTGAATGGTCGCAATGGCTCGGATATTTACCTGAATTATCGCGGTCAGCAGGTGATAGGCGTGTATCGCTGGATACCCGCGATGCAGTCTGGGATGCTGGCAGAAATTGAGGAGGCCGAAGCGCTTTCCGCCGTCCACGAAGTCCGCGAGATCAGTCTTCTTGTTACCATTGCTGCGGCAGTGCTCGCCGTTGTCATCGCCTCCATTGGGACGATATGGATTACACGACCCATCCGGAAGTTAACTGAGGTGGCGACAGAGGTCATCAATGGCGATTACTCGCGCCGGGCCCAGATTCGCCGCAGCAACGAGATCGGGCAGCTTGCCACCGCGTTTAATACGATGACCGATAATCTGGTCAATACCCTGGACGAACGCAACAAACGCTTGGACGAAATCCGCGAAGTCAACCGTCAGCTTCGTATTGCGACGGCCATGGCAAAAGAAGCTGCCCGCATCAAAAGCGAATTTCTGGCGACGGTCTCCCACGAACTCCGTACTCCACTCAACGCGATCATTGGCTTCAGCGATATGCTGCTGCTGGGAATGAGTGGTGAACTCAATGAAAAACAGCGCCATCAGGTGACTCGTTTGCAGGAAAACGGCAAACGGCTGTTGAGCCTGATTAATAACATTCTGGATATTACCCGTATTGAAGCAGGACGAACGGAACTTGCCTTTAGCCCGTTTGAACCGCGCCAGCTTGCGAACCGTCTTTACAATCAGATGGAAGTGCTGGCACAGCAGGGCGGTCTGAAACTTGAAATGAACGTTGACCCGGCACTGCCAGATCAACTGATCGGCGACGAAAACCGGATCGAGCAGATCGTGGTCAACTTACTTTCCAATGCCTTCAAGTTTACTGAAAAAGGGTTTGTCCGCCTTGACATCAAAGCCAATCCCGAAAAGTCGGAATGGACGCTGGAAGTCACAGACACGGGCATTGGCATTCCACCCCACGCATTGGACTATATCTTTGAGGAATTCCGCCAGGTAGATGGGAGTTCGACTCGCGTGTACAAGGGAAGTGGTCTCGGCTTAACCATTACGCGCAACCTGGTCCGGTTAATGGATGGTAGAATTAATGTCAAAAGCAAACTCGGTGGTGGCAGTGTTTTCACGGTAACATTACCAATGCTTGAATCGACCTCAGCGGTAGATATTTCTCTCGCGGAACAAATAGAGGCTTAAGATGCTCAATCCTAATGATTTAAAAACCTGGAAAATCCTGATTGTTGACGACGAGCCTGATAATCTGGAAGTCATTGCCCAGTCACTGGATTTTTTTGGAGCCACTGTCCAAACCGCAAAAGATGGCGTTTTGGGTTTGAAAATATTGGAAACTTATGAAGCCAATCTCATCCTGCTCGATCTATCCATGCCTAATATGGATGGGTGGGAGATGAGAACCAAAGTCAAGGAAAATTCTAAAACAAAGCATATTCCGGTGATTGCGCTGACGGCACACGCTATGCACGGGGATAGAGAACGGGCACTGGAAGCTGGTTTTGATGGGTATCTGACCAAACCTGTGAATGTTCCGACTCTCGTCCAGGATGTAAAAAAGGTTCTGTTGGAGCGCCAGCCTGCTAAAACCACCGAAGAAGAAACCGCCGAGACAACACCGATTATTGAAGAAATCGCCCCGGTCGAAACGCCATCAACAACCGAGCTAAAGCAGGACATCGCGCCAACCGGGGGTAAAACATGAGTGACTGGGAAATTCTCGTTGTGGAAGATGAAGCTGACAGCATGGAACTGGTGCGCGAACTGCTTGAATATCATGGGATTCAGTCCGTAGGGGCAACCACAGGAGAAGAGGCCATCCAGCTTTTACAGAAGATGAATCCCACCCTGATTATTATTGACCTCGCGCTTCCAGGGATTGATGGTTGGGGACTGCTCAATCACATTCAGAAAAACCCGCGCCTTGCCCCAGTTCCATGTGTGGCGGTTACGGCCTACCATAACCCCACTCTGGCAAATGAAGCCATCGCCGCTGGATTCGATGCCTATTTCGCCAAACCCATTGACGCGACCTCATTTGTGCGAGAGTTGCAAGGGATTATCGAGGAAAGCCAACTCTGATTGAGGGTGTAGAATCAAAAGCGCCCGCCTGACCAGACGGGCACCGGAAAGTGCGTAGGGCTTATTTGCCGAGCTTTTCTTTGAAGACTTTCGTTAATGCAGGCAAAAGTTCAAACAGATCCCCGACAATGCCGTAAGTAGCAAGCCCAAAGATCGGCGCATCGGCATCTTTGTTAATCGCCACAATGGTTTTGCTGGTACGCATTCCCGCCTGATGCTGAATCGCACCGGAAATTCCTGCCGCAATGTACAAATCCGGACTGACGACCTTGCCGGTTTGCCCAACCTGATGTTCGTAGGGAATCCATCCTGCATCGACAGTTGCTCGACTCGCGCCAACTGCCGCGCCGAGGACTTCCGCCAGTTCCCGGATAGGCGCGAATCCTTCCGGTCCGCCCACACCGCGCCCCCCGGAGACGATAATCGCTGCGTCGGAAAGGCTGACCTTTCCCACGCTTGCCTCAAAACTTTCCACCTTGCTGGCAATATCGCTTTCTGCCAGCACCGGTGATGCGCTGATCACATTCCCACTTCGGGAAGCATCGGGTTCATTGGGCGTAAAAGCGCGTCCCCGCAGGGTAGCAAACTGCGTGCCATCACTGACGATTTCAATTGTGCTGAGGACTTTGCCGGAATAGACGGGATGCACTGCCTTGAGCCTGCCACCTTCCAGGCTCAGTTCCGTGCAGTCCGCCAGCAGCCCTTTATCCAGATCAGCCGCTGCTCCGCCCATGATCTCGCGTCCCCGTGTGGTATGCCCCGCCAGTACAATGTCCGGGGTGTTATCCTTCACGATTTTCGTCAGCAGTGCCACATACGGTTCAAAGCGGAAGGTTTCCAGCGTCTCGTCATCAACTTTGATAATTTCATCCGCACCTGCATGGAACGCTGCCTTCACGACCGCATCCACGTTTTTTCCAAAAACCAGCCCGGTGATCTTCCCGCCAAGAGTCCCCGCCGCCCCAAGCGCCTCGCGGGAAGGCTGCACCAGCACACCATCAAAATGTTCCAGCCAGACAAAAACAGAGGTCATAACACTTTATCCTCGAATAACTTCTCAACCAGTTTACGAGCCTTCTCGTCAGCGGAGTCACCGTCAATCATCTGGACTTTGCCAGCCCGTTCAGGTGGATTCTGGTACGCGGACACCTTCACGCCAGGGAGGCCAAAATCGACCCCCAATGCCGCCCCGTCCCACACGGGAATTTCAGCTTTGGAGGCTTTGCGGATGCCCATAAACGACGGGTATTTAGGTTCATTGATGTCCTTGACGACGCTGATCACCGCAGGCAGTTTGCCAGCCACGACCTGCTTGCCCTGTTCAACCAAACGTACGACTTTGATGGTTTTACCTGCGAAGTCGATTTCCTGAATTTTGAATACGGAACCGATGACATTCCAGCCAAGTTTGCGCCCAACCTGATACACATGCTGGTCTGTGCCTGTATCCGCCTGTTCCTTACCAAAAATGACCAGATCAACATCGCCCAGCTTCTGCACAGCAGCGGCAACAGCACGGCTGTATTGCAGGCTGTCGGCATTTGCCAGGGTGCTGTCCCAGACCCGGATTCCCTGGTCACAGCCAATGGCTAATCCCTGCTTGACAGCTTCATTGTGGGCCTCTTCACCCACTGTGAGGACGGTGGTTTTGATGTTATGGGCTTCTTTTAATAAAACGGCTTCTGTGACGGAATATTCATCCCAGGGATTAATCACCATGGCCTCTTTCCAGGTGACATTTCCGCTGCCATCAACCGTAACCTTCGCGGCGGTATCTGGCGTGCTCTTAGTAACCACTACGACATGCAACGCTTCTCACTCCTAAAACTAATGAAGATAATTTTGTGGGATGGACGTGCCGCCCGTCCCGCGATTCACTTCTTAAGCGGTCTGCGGTTCTTCCAGCCAGGTATCCGGATCATAAGCGGGCAGCTCGCAGCGCAGCGGCTTGTTTTCCCGATAGCCGAGCGCAAAATCCGCCTGCATCAACTGGTGAATCTCGCTTGTGCCTTCGTAGATGACTGCGCCTTTGCTGTTCCGCAGATAACGCTCCACCGGATATTCATCGCTAAAACCATACGCGCCATGAAGCTGCACGGCTTCCAGTGCCGCCTTGACACTCATGTCGGTTGCATACCATTTTGCCATGCTGGTTTCACGGGTGTTGCGGATCCCCTGGTTTTTCATCCATCCTGCTTTCAAAACAAGCAACTTGGCAGCATCATACCACTGCTGCATATAAGCGATTTTTTGTTTGATGAGCTGGTGATCCGCAATCGGTACGCCGAAGGTCTGGCGCTCCTTGCTATATTTGATGCTTTCTTCCAGGCAGGCACGAATCAGCCCGACTGCGCCGGCCCCAACAGTGTAGCGTCCGTTGTCCAGCGCTCCCATCGCAATATAGAAACCTTCCCCTTCTTCGCCAAGGCGGTGACTGACAGGGACTTCGACATTCTCCATATTAACCCAGCCAGTGGAACCCGCCCGGACACCGAGTTTGCCGTGTATATCCCCGGTGGTGACCCCCTTCATATCGCTGGTCACGATGAAAGCGGTCATCCCTTTGGAAGCGGGTCTGGCTTCAGGATCGGTTTTAGCGATGACCAGAAAATGATGGGCTTTGGTCGCCAGACTAATCCACATTTTCTCGCCGTTGAGAATGTAGACATCTCCCTGTTTTTTGGCAGTCGCACGCATATTGGCGACATCGCTGCCCACGCCGGGCTCAGTCAGGCCAAATCCGGCGTATTTTTCACCCTGCGCCTGTGGTACGAGAAAGCGCTGTTTCTGTTCCTCTGTTCCCCATTGAAGCAGGGACAGACTGTTGAGACCGGCGTGAACGGACATGATTACCCGCAGCGTGGTATCCACCCGCTCCAATTCTTCGCATACCAGACCCAGGGTAATGTAATCAAAACCCTGCCCGCCATATTTTACTGGAATGTTAATGCCGAGAATGCCAAGCTCCGCCATGCGGGGCAGGATGTCGGGATTCATCTGCTGTTTACGATCCCACTCGCCAATGGTGGGATATACTTCCTTCATCACAAAATCGTGCACCATTTTTTGTGCAGCGATTTGTTCGGGGGTTAGTGAGAAGTCCATGAGCTACCTTTTTATCAAATACTCATTTAATTCCCGCAAATTATAACATGACCAACCAGACGTGCTATAATGGTCTCCTGGATCAGCCATGGGAGAGAGTCCGTGTCCGAAGATACCCAGAAATCGACGCCTGATGTGACCAAGGAGGCTTTTAAAGATAAAAAAGTCTTGATTGTTGAGGACGCCATTGAACTGGCAGAGGTGATTCAAGCCACTCTTGAGCGAATGGGCTTTAAAGTTTTCCATGAAACACACGGCATGAAGGCCCTGGAGCTTTTTAAGAACAACCGCCCTGACGTGGTGCTGCTGGATATTGGCCTGCCAGATATGATTGGTTGGAAGGTTCTGGACGCCATCCGTGAGGTTGATAAAGATAATCGTCCCTATGTGGTGGTCATCACCGCCTATGGCGACCCCGCCAATCGTCTGACCGGAAAACTGCAAGATGTGGACAGCTACCTGATTAAGCCGTTCATGCCGGACAAAGTAGAACAGGTGATTGGCAAACTGTTTGGTGTCGAAGATTCCAAAGACGGCAGCAGTGCGGAAAGCACGACCGCCAATTAATTTTCTTCTGGTGCAGTTGGTAACGCGGTTGAGCCTATTGGCCGCGTTTTTGTTTGTGCTGACTCTCGTCGATAACCAGAGAAAAAATCCCTCTCCTTCGATTCAGCCTACTGATAATCTTGACTTACAGCTTGTTCGGCTCTACCAACGCACCAACGGACAGTGGACAGACGCCGATCAGGAGGAATTAAACCGCCTCCTCACGGCTCAGAATAATATTGAAATGATTTCTCGCCGTCTGCCATTCACGTCATCCCCATCGGTTCCGGTACTGTGGGCGGTAGCGCGGCAGCAGCGTGCCATGCAGGACTGGCAGCAGTTGGAACAAACCCTGAGGACAATTCTTTCCAGTGATCCGGCACACACAGGGGCAAATTTGTGGTTGGGGCTGCTTCTGCTGCCGGATACAGATGGGGTCCGCCATGTTCAGATTGCCAGCAGCACCCCGCATGAACAACAACCCCTGGCGGCGGCTGTGCTGGGGATCGTTTCCGTGGAAGGATATACCCCAGCAGATGTCGCCCTGCGGCTTGTGGAAGCGGGTGAATGGGCGTTTGCTGAACGTTTCCTGACACAGCAGATTGAGCAAAACAACCTGGATGCCTGGGCCTATGCCTATCGTGGATATGTGCGTGACCAGCAGAACAGGGATGGCCTTTCGGATATCCAGCAGGCCATTTCCCTTGAGCCAACACTTTCCATCGGCTTTTACATGCTTGGACTGCATGAGCGTAGTGCGGGCAACCTTCCCGCCTCTCTCAATGCACTGCAAGAAGCCTATTTACTTGAGCCAGACAACCCGGCGCTGGCTGCGGAAGTCGCCGCCGGTTATCAACTGGCACAGGACAGGGAATCAGCAGAAGAATGGTTTGGTTTAGCCGTGTCTCTCGCGCCGAACGATGTACGCTTTGTGCGCTTACAGGCAGCCTTTTATGCTGAAAACGCTTATCTACTGGACGGGCGCGGTCTGGACTTCATCCAGAACGCATCGGAGCAGTACCCTGAGGATGTACATCTGCTTGCCAGCTTGGGACGCGCTTATCTTGAAAATGAGAGGTTGGCGGATGCGGAAACCGCGTTGCAGCGGGCGCTTTTGCTCGCACCGGAGGATGCCCGCACCCGCTATTTTCTGGGGAATCTGGCAGAAAACCAGGGAAACATCATCGCCGCCCTTGAGCATTATTCGGCAGTCATTCTCACGAAGAATCCCTATACCGAACAGGCGCTTGAGGCGTTGCGCCGTCTCTCTTAATGCCCGTTCAGATTTTTGGCTTTAGGCAGGTCAATATGGAAGGTTGATCCTTTGTCAGGTTCACTTTCCAGCCAGATGTGCCCGCTATGGGCCGTCACCACGCTTTTGACCAGCGCCAGCCCCAGCCCTGTACCGCCAAACCGTCGAGTCGTACTGCTGTCCACCTGATAAAATCGCTGGAAAATCTTGTCGTGCTCTACCGCTGGAATGCCGATCCCGAAATCTTTGACGCTGAGCTGCACCACTGGCCCACTGCTGTCCTGCGCGGTAATTTCGATATGGTTTGAACCGGGTGAAAACTTGATGGCGTTGTCTATTAACGCCTCAATGGCTTCGCTCAACCGTACCACATCCCCGGCGATTAAAGGCAGATTCGGGGGGATGCTCATGTCGATACGGATGTTGGCCTCGGCGGCCTTGGGCGCCATATTTCGCACTGCCATCGCCACCACACGATCTAGCTGCAAGGCACGCAGATTCAGATTATCCGGCGTGGCCTGCACCGCCACCATATCTTTGATCAGATCGGCGAGGTGCTGGGTCTTCCGCATGAGGATGTTCAAGGTGTCCTGCTGTTCCGCAGTGGTGGGGCCAAAGGCTTCATCCTGCATCAAATTGACGTACCCCAGGATATGTGTTAATGGGGTACGCAGTTCATGAGAGATATTTTGCAGCAGGTCATCTTTCAACTGGTCGATTTTTTTCAACTCGGTGTAGGCGGCTTCCAGGGCGGCAGCACGCTGTTCCAGCGAACTGTAAAGCTGAGAGTTTTCTATGGCGTTGCCTACGACATTGGCAATGCCCTGACACAGCGACACATCACTCGCATCAAAATGCAGATCAAAACCGGAGCGCACCAGTTTGAGAACACCAGCAGGTTTTCCCCGGATAAAGAGCGGCACAAGCAGCAGGGTTTTCCCGCCAATTTGCTGCATAAAATCCAATTCTGCCGGATCCTCTTTTAATGCTTCAGTACTCATGGTGGACGGCTCACTGTTCCGCACGGTATACGCCATTGATTTATAATCGTTTAACCGCCACATCCGGCCAGAATCTTCTGTCCACAGCAAATGACCACTCTGACGCAGCAAATGAATCGCGTTTTCGGCTGGCGACCAGGCACCAATTTCAATCCAGTTGGCATAGGCCGTTTTTCTAATCTGCTGAGCGAGGGTATCTAAATTCTCCTGCTCATACCAGGCAGCGTCAGAAGTCGCCAGAACGTGCTCGCGCCAGCCTTCTATGATCTGTTCTACTAATTTAACGTGTTTAACATGGAAACGAACGTCGCTTTTCTCCGTGCATATGGTCACCAGCCCACTAATCTTGCCATCAATGACCATTGGCACATGCAGCATTGAGCGCCAGCCATGTTCCTGCATCTGCTTGTATTCAGGATGCTGCGAGGTCATGTCCTCCAATGTCAGCGCAGTGGGCTTGCCGGTGTTTAAAACAGACTGCTTGCTGGGCCAGGCCGAAAGCGGGTGCACTGGCCCATTGATGGGGAGCCAGTACGCATCCGCAACCTGCGCCAGCGACATGAAATGGCTTGCGTCACGTTCCCAGGAAGTGATAATCACATGTTCGAGATGGAGCGCATTGATCAAACGTTGGGCGATACGCTGCAAAATCGATCCGAAATCCAGAGTCGAAGAAACAGCGGCACTAGCATCCAGCAGGGTGCTGACCTCCGTTAAGCGGCGCTGAGTCTGTTCAAACAAGCCGGCGTTTTCAATGGCGATACCCGCCGTCGCCGCCAGACTTTCCAGGATTTCGAGGTCGTATCGGTCAAACACCCCTTCCTGCTTGTTGATGACTTCTACGGCACCGATGATCTCCTCATTCACCAGCAGCGGTGCGGCGATAATCGTGTGCGCGGGGATGCCGCACTGGGTCAGATAATTTGCCTGGAAGGATTTCTGGCGTTTCAGGTCATAAATCAATTTGGCTTGCCCATCCGACACTACCTGCCCGGCAACTCCTTCGCCCTGACGGATTCGGATGCCCTGGGTATTACCTTCCCCTTTGCAAGCAACGGAAACCAGATCGTCGTTATGAATCGGGTCACACAGGAACAGGGTAGCGTGAACCCCATTCACAGTTTCCAGGGCCGTATTCAGGATGATGTCAATCACCTCATCCTGAGTCAATGCGGAAGTGATCGCATGGGTGGCTTTGTTCAGTGCCTTAAGCCGCGCTGCCTGTATTTCCAGTGTGTGCTCGCGGCGGTTCACTTCGGTCATATCGGTTAATACAACCACCGCATGATTATTATCGCCCTGCTGAGTCAGCACATGGGACATCAGCATGGGGACGGTTTTGCCCATGCGCGTCAAAATATCCTGGGCAAAAGACAGGGTTGTACCGCGTGTCTTTGTCAGACTGGTTCTGACCATTTCCCGGCGGTCTTGGGGAAACAAAATTTCGATTCGCTGCCCATATAACTCTACACGCTGATACCCGGTCACCAGACACAGTCGGTTGTTCACATAGGTCATGCGGGTGTCTTTATCGATCACAACCAGACTGTCGGTCATCGAATCGAGCACCATCTGACGGAATGCCTGCTCAGATTTCATCGCGTTTTCGCGGTCTGCCAGTTCGATCATCAAATGCGTATTGTCGACGGCAGCCGCGGCCTGGCTCGCCAGGGCACGCAAAATCTGTTCAACCCGTGGCCCACTCATTAACGTTGTTGAAGCAGCAGCCAGCACCATTACACCAACTGGCCTGCCAAAAATCGCCAGAGGCAGCAGACTTATCGCCTGACAGCCGATTTGAGAAAAAGCCGCCTGGAATGCATTCCCCCCTGGCATGGCCTGCACCTGAGCCATTGTCAGGTTGATGTTAGGTTGGTGAGAATGTACCACTTCCGCGAGTGGATTGTCCCCGCGATTCATCCCAAACCGGCGCTGGGGATATTGATAATCAATCTGAGACAAAAATTCCTGACGATCTCTCTCCCCGCCATCAATCGCAATGGCCCCATGCGAGATCTGGGTCAGGGCGTCGTTTACTGTCAGCAGCCACGCTAACTTACATTCGAGAATATTCAGCGCTGAATAGGCGGTTTCTTCTAAAAGCCGTGTAATTTCATAAGTCCCACGCTTATCCATTGCCCGTTTAAGACGCTCTAATAAATCCGCCATGTGCAGTGGTTTGGTCAGAATATCCACCGCTCCGGCGAGCAGGCCTTCCGCATGAATACGGCTGTCGTAGTGAGAGGTCGTGAGCAGGATGGGAATATCGGCTGTTTGAGGGAGCGTGCGTAACCGACGACAAACCTCGACGCCGTCAATGTCTGGCATCGTGATACTAAGCATGACCACATCTGGTAACTGCCTGCCTGCCAGTGCCAGTCCTTCCTCACTGGTCGCTGCCATCGTGACGTTGTAACCGTACTGCGCCAGAAACTGAGGCAGGAAGGCTATTTCGTCCAGTTTTGAATCGATAATCAGCATCTTTCGGGTCATAGGCACTCAGGGATTAATCATCACATAGACCAGCCAACAGATAAGGATGAGGTTTGCCACTACGAGTAATTGTACCTGCAAATTGGCAACCGGGTCACTTGTTTGACTACCCCGGAAATCACGACCTTTGCCTACCAGGAACAATACAGGAATACTCGCCACAACAACACCGATAAGCTCAAGTGGAAAAACGCCATTAGAAAGCGCCAGGAAGATGCACACAAAAGCGCCGCCGAAGGCCAGATAGCTCAGCCAGGTCGTTCCCTGCTTGCCCAGAAAAGAAGCTGTGTTTTTCAAACCTGCGGCTCGATCTTCTTCATAGTCTCGTATCTGATTATACAACTGTCCATAGGCTGAAAATAATGTCACACTGATGATCATCGACCACGCTTTGCCCAGGGTGTCGCTGTAGACCAGGTAAGCTGCCAGCATAAGCAGCGTACTGAGCATCAGCACATGCGAGACCACATCAACGATTGGCAGCGCCTTGAGGCGCACAGGCTTCCATGAGTAAAAATGGGCAAGTAAAAGGATGACCACCCCTGAGACTACCGCGCCCTGGCCCGCCAGGCCATACAAAACGACCGCCAAGCCTGCCGAGGCAACCGCTGCAAACCAGGCCCTTGATTTAGAGATCTCACCCGATGATACCGCATTTTTTGCCCCTCGCTCCGGATTGAGTTTATCATCTTCGGCATCTTCAATATCATTAACCATGAAGGCATAAGCCATTGCCAGGAAATTCGCTATTAAAACAAAAAATAACCGTTCATCCAGCTTAACATCATCATTAAAGCGGTAGGCCAGCAGCCCTCCCACCAGGGTAAGCGGGACCGCAAAAGGAATAAACTCATGCCAGCGCGAAAGTTTCAAAACAGCGTGCAAAGCAGCTTCCTTCGTAAAATACGCTTAGAAGTCTAGCAAAAGCCGTTGACCAACGCTATACAACTTAAGACCGAATTTACTTATGACAGTTGAAAATGTGGCATTTGGTATCATTCTGGACGACCTTGTGTTTCCTGATGGGAAAACACAGATGGGTGTGCTGGGTGGGGGCGGCCCACAGACCGCGTGGGGCATGGCGGTGGCACTGGGATCAGGCAAGACCGTCGGCTTAGTGGCCGGGGTGGGCAGTGATTTTGATGAAAATCAGCTTACCCCTCTCAAAAATGCGGGTATTAACCTGGACGGCGTGCGAGTCACAGACTATCCCACTCCCCGTGCATGGCAAATCCTGGAAGCTGATGGCCGCCGCACCCAGGTCTGGCGTACTCCTGTGCAGATTTTAGGCAGGCAACTGGCAAAAAACTGGGAAGTTCTGCCGTACAAAGAGGCTCGCCGGTTTCATTGGGGGATTCATCCGGGCGAAACCGACGTGACTTTTGCCCAGGAACTCAAGGAAAAAGGCCTGATCGTTTCGTTGGAGGCATTCAAAGCGCCGGATACATCGCTCAGCGCTGCTCAGCTTTCTACCCTGCTGGATGCCTGCGACATTTTTTCCGCAAATCACGCGGAAACCGAAGCGATTTGGGGCACAGCCAGTCGAAAGCCTCTGCTTGCCCTGCAAACCATTTTTGTCAGACGGGACGGGGAGCAGGGGGCTACGGTTTTTTACCGGGGAACATCCTTCCGTGTGCCTGCTATCCAGGTCAGCCAGGTCGATGTGACAGGAGCAGGGAATGCCTTCTGCGGAGCACTGCTGGCACGCATTGAGGAGGGTATCGAGAATGCCGTCTGTCATGGGATTACTGCCGCGTCCTACATGATTGAGCAAATTGGATTACCTGAACACCTCCCAGATAGGATAGACTACGAACGGCGTTTTAATGAAGTGAAAAACAGGATTTTTCATGACACGGAAAATGATTATTGATACCGATACGGCGTCCGATGATGCCGTTGCGTTGATGATGGCGCTGCGTCATCCGGATATTGAGGTCGTCGCCATCACGATTGTGGCCGGAAATGTGGATGTAGAGCAGGGGAGCGTGAATGCCCGTTATACCGCAGAACTGTGCGGCCAGCAGGTGCCCATCTATCATGGCGCGGAAAAGCCTCTGATTCGGGAACGGCATCACGCCGAATGGTTTCATGGCAAGGACGGTATGGGCGAAATGTATTATCCCGCCCCCCAAAATTCCGCCGCCGAGGGTCACGCCGTTGACGCACTGATTGAGACGGTCAAAGCCAACCCTGGAATTATCCTTGTCACCCTCGGCCCCATGACCAATGTGGGGTTAGCCCTGGCGAAAGCGCCGGAGGTTGCCCAACAGATCAGCCGCTGTGTGGTGATGGGTGGCGCGGCCTGCACGGTGGGCAACGTAACGCCGGCGGCGGAATATAATATCTGGTGTGACCCCGAAGCGGCGCGAATTTGCTTTCGTTCAGGGATGCCGATTGAAATGGTAGGGTGGGAATTGTGCCGGGGGGAAGCCAATTTAACGCCTGATGATGTCCGGTACTGCCGTGAGGTCATTAACACACCCTTTTCTCACTTTGCGATTGACTGCAACCGCTTTGCCTTAAATGTGAATACAGGTTGGCTGGGAGACCCTGGTATGGGTCTGCCCGATCCGGTAGCGATGGCGGTAGCGATTGACCCAACCATTTGCACCCGCAAAAGCAAACATTACGTGGAAATCGAATGTGAAGGAACTTATACACGCGGTATGACCGTTGTTGACCAGCTCAATGTTGCCCGGAAGGATGACCGTCCGGTTAACGTCTGGCGGCATCACCGGGAAAAAGGCGAGCCAAACGTGACCGTTTGCTGGGAATTAGATCACCAGCGCTGGAAAGAACTTCTGTACAGTACAATGCGATAAATCATGAAATTTGTTGGTGTAGACATAGGCGGCACCTTTACAGACCTGGTCGTAAGTGATGCCGGAAAACTTCAGATTCATAAACTGCTCAGCACGCCTCACAATCCTGCCGAGGCTATGCTTGCCGGACTCGCGGCAGTGGGCGTGACTGAAAATGCACGCATTTCACACGGGTCAACGGTTGCCACCAATGCGATCTTAGAGCGCAAAGGTGCACGCACCGCTCTGATTACCACCCAGGGTTTCCGCGATGTACTGGAAATCGGACGGCAGAATCGTCCGGTGTTATACGCCCTGTACCCGCAGATTCCCCCGCCGCTCATCCCCCGTAAATGGCGCTACGAAGTGCCGGAACGGTTGGATTACACAGGCAAAGTGCTGACCCCGCTGAACATGAAAGCGCTGGATAAGGTACTGGATGCCCTCGTGGAACAGAAGATCGAATCGGTGGCAGTCTGTTTTCTGTACAGCTTCCACAATCCGGCACACGAGCAGAAGGTACGCCAGCGGATTGTAGAACGCGGGATTTTGCAGGAATGGCAAGTCTCTCTCTCCTATGAAGTCCTGCCCGAATTTCGAGAATATGAGCGCACCAGCACCGCAGCAGTAGATGCCTATGTTCGCCCGGTGATAAGCCGCTATTTGCAGCACCTGGAAGACAACCTTCCTCCGCAAAGCACCCTGCTCGTCATGAAATCGGATGGCGGTGTAGTCAGCTCAAATACTGCCCGCCAGCAGGCTGCCCAGACGGTTTTGAGCGGCCCTGCTGCCGGGGTCATTGGCGCGTTTCATGTGGCGAGTCTGGCAGGCTATGACCATATTATTACACTGGACATGGGCGGTACATCAACTGATGTGGCGCTTTGCCCCGGCACCCCTACCCGCCGCGCTGAAACCGAAATTGACGGGCTGCCCCTGCGAATCCGTCTGCTGGATATTGAAACCGTTGGGGCGGGCGGTGGCTCGATTGCACGACTGGATGCAGGTGGGGCGCTGCGAATCGGGCCGGAAAGCGCAGGTGCATCGCCGGGGCCAGTCATTTACGGGCGCGGTGGGCAGCAAATGACAGTCAGTGACGCCAATGCGATATTAGGTCGTCTGGATGCCGAGCACTTTCTCGGTGGGCAGATGCCGTTGGAACTCAGTATCGCCGAGTCTATGATGGGAACGCTGGCAAAGCAAATGAAGCTCAGCCGTGAAGAAGCCGCCCTGGGCATTATCGAGATTGCTAACGTGAATATTGACCGGGCGGTGCGCCGTGTTTCAATAGCCAGAGGCCATGACCCCCGTGATTTCACACTGATGGCCTTTGGTGGGGCAGGGCCGCTTCATGCCTGCGAGATCGCGGATCGTCTGCAAATTCCGCGTGTTCTCGTTCCACGTTATCCGGGTGTCCTGTGTGCGCTGGGCCTGCTGGTGGCGGATGTGATTCGCGATTACGGGCGGGCTGTTCTTAAACCCGTCACGGATGAAACCGCGCAGCAGATGAAAGCTATCCTGGGCGAGTTGATTCGCCAGGCACAAACGGACCTTGCGAAGGAAGGCATTCCTGAAGAAGCCATGTTCTTTAAGGGGCGGCTGGATATGCGTTACCAGGGGCAGTCGTATGAGCTGACTCTCCCGATGAATGGCAATATCGTCAGAGATTTTCACCACACACATGCCGAGATTTACGGACATGCCATGCCAGACCGCGTGGTTGAAATCGTTAATCTGCGCTTGCAGGCGATTGGGACAGTGGAAAAACCAACCTTTACCCCGGAAGAAGTCATCGCCAATGATGGGTCATCCGCAAAAATCGGGGAAAAGGTGGTCTACTTCCGCGAAGGGGAAAAATCCATTCCGTTATTTGACCGTGACAAACTTACGCCGGGTGCCGCGTTTATTGGCCCCGCGTTGATTTTCCAGCTCGACAGTACCACGTTTCTTCCTCCTTACTGGCATGTCCGCGTGGACAGCTACCGCAATCTGATTCTGGAGTCTCAACCGTGAGAAAAAGCAAAATTCTTGCCAGAATCCGGGCTGGGCAGCCCGCCAAAATCGCTTTTATGGGACATTTCCTCCCACCGTTTATCGCGTTTGCCGCCGACTCCGGTTATGATGGCATCTGGCTTGACCTCGAACATCGTGCGATGGAGCAGCGCGAAGTCCAGGCTTTGATGGCCTTTTTTCATTTATATGATCTTGACTGTATGGTACGCCCACCCACCCGCGAAAAAGCGCGTTTGTATCGCTACCTGGAAGATGGGGCAGCAGGTTTGATGATCCCCCATGTCTCTGACGCAGAAACCGTGCGGAAGCTCACGGCCAGTGTAAAATTTCCTCCGCTTGGCGACAGGGGCATTGAGGGAAAAGGGTTAGAGGCCAACTATGGGCTGGATTTGCCGCCCTCAGGAAACAGAAACACCTTCGCCGAACACGCCAACCAGGAGACTTTTTTAGCCGTCCAGTTAGAAACCCCTCAAGCGGTTGCCAGCATAAACGAAATCGCGGCGGTGCCGGGATTGGATGGAGTATTTATCGGCCCGGCGGACTTGGCCCTGCGGATGCAGTACGAAAAAGATCCGCAGCCTTACCGAAGCACCCTGGAAAAAGTTGCCACTGCCGCGAAAGCCAATGGGATCGCATGGGGAGCGCTGCCGCGTTCAACGGAGGAGCTGGCAGAGTTTGCGGCGCTGGGGGCGCAGTATTGGGTCTGGGGGACGGATATTCAGTTTTTACGAGCAGGTTTAAAACAGGCAGGCAGTGAACTCGATGAAATCCTCAAAAGTTGATGCGATCAGCCTGGAAGTTTTCAAAAATCTCTTTGCCTCGGTCGCTGAAGAAATGGGGGTGGCGCTGCGCCGTGCCAGCTTCAGCCCGAATATTAAGGAACGGTTGGATTTTAGCTGCGCGGTGTTTGATTCTACTGGCAGGATGGTCGCTCAGGCGGCACATATCCCGGTGCATCTGGGCAGTATGCCTGCCTCGGTTGCCGCTGCCTTGAGTCACTTTAAAACGCTGAACAAGGGTGACGTGGTGATCTTAAATGATCCCTATCGCGGCGGGACCCACTTGCCGGATATTACAATGGTATCCCCGGTCTTTTCCGGCAAAAAGCTGGTGTTTTTTGTAGCCAGCCGTGCTCACCACGCCGATGTCGGCGGCATGACACCGGGTTCGCTGCCCCTCAGTACAGAACTCTATCAGGAAGGCATCATTATCCCGCCGGTCAAGTTGATCGAGGAAGGGAACGTAGATAAAGGGGTAATGGCACTCATCGCCGCCAACAGCCGCACCCCGGACGAACGCTGGGGTGACCTGGACGCACAGCTAGCCGCCCATCGTATCGGGGAAAAACGCCTGCTGGCAATGCTGGAAGCACATGGTTTGAATCGGGTGCAGGATCATGCGTCTGCCCTGCAAGATTATTCCCGCCGTCTGACTGAAGCGGTCATTTCGACCATTCCCGACGGGGTCTACGAATTTGAGGACGCGCTGGAGGGAGATGGTCAGCAAGAATACCTGATACCGATCAAGGTAACCCTGACCGTGCACGATTCGACCCTCACGCTGGATTTTACCGGAAGTGCGCCACAAGTCGCGGGCAATCTCAACGCAGTCGAGGCGATTGTGAAGTCTGCCGCGTTTTACTGTGTGCGTTTGCTGGCAGAAGACGATGTGCCCGTCAATCATGGGTGCTTTTTGCCTGTGATTGTCATCACCCCTCCTCACAGTCTGCTGAATCCTGATTTCCCGGCGGGGGTAGCGGTCGGCAATACGGAAACCTCACAGCGCATTGTCGATGTAATTCTGGGTGCTTTTGCCAAAGCGCTGCCCCATCGCATTCCCGCCGCCAGCCAGGGCAGTATGAATAATTTCACGTTTGGGGGGATCCAAAATGGACAGCCGTTTGTCTATTATGAAACCATTGGCGGCGGGCACGGCGGAAATCCCCAGGGAAATGGTCTCAGCGCTCGTCACAGCCACATGACCAACACCCTCAACACGCCGATTGAAGCCGTCGAATTTGCCCTGCCTGTCCGGATACTGGAATACAGCATCCGTGAAAAATCGGGCGGCAAAGGCAAACATCGCGGCGGAGATGGCATTCGGCGGGTGTACGAATTTTTATCGTCCGCAACGGTTACTTTTAACACCGAGCGCCGCCGCCTCGTGCCATACGGTTTGCAGGGTGGAAAGCCCGGTCGGCCAGGCAAGAATGCTGTTGTACGTGAGGATAAAACCGAAGAAATCGTCAGCGCCAAACACACGACCCAGGTAAACGCCGGCGATAAGATCATTATTGAAACGCCAGGAGGAGGTGGCTGGGGGAAATGATTTTTGTCATTCTGGGATTTTTTGCGCTGGCAGGACTGCTTTACAGCGAATATACCCATCACAAGCGCCTGAAGTGGATTTTTAAGCCTGCTGCGTCGGTTTTGTTTTTAGCGACCGCTGTGAGTCGCGGGCCGGCAAGCACTTATGACTGGCTGATTTTAGGAGGCCTGGTCGCTGGTTTTCTGGGGGATGTGTTCCTGATTGTGGAACATCAGCGCTGGTTTCTCGCCGGATTGGTCGTGTTTTTGCTGGGTCACATTCTCTATGTTTTTGCGTTTAATTCACAGGTCGGTTTCGCCGAACTTTCCCCTGTGCTGCTGATTGCCATCGCCTTTCTGAGTGCAGCCTTCTACGGTTGGTTAAGCCCACACCTGGGCGAAATGCGAATGCCTGTTTTTGCCTATGTTCTGGTTATCACCGCGATGGTGTGGAGCGCATGGGCTGTATATTTTGAAACAGACACCAAAGAAGAGTTCCGTCGTCTGGTGATCGTTGGCGCGACGTGTTTTTATGCTTCCGATATGGCGGTTGCCATTGATCGCTTTGTGCAGCCCAAATTTAAAAATGCCTTTTGGGGTCTGCCCCTCTATTACGCGGGGCAGTTTATGCTGGCATTGTCCATCGGAATAATTTGATTTCGGTTCCCTCTCCACAGTCGAGAGGGAACGTTTCATACGGTTTTATCGGACTGCGGATCAAAGGCGTCGCGCAGCCCGTCCCCGACAAAATTGATGCTCAGCACGGTCAAAATAATCAGCACACTCGGCGAAATCCATAACCAGGGAGCCTGCCTCACCTGTGTGCGGCCATCATTCAGGATATTCCCCCAACTTGCCGAAGGAAGCTGCACCCCCAATCCAAAATAACTGATGTAGGCCTCGGTGATGATCGCCGCGCCAATGCTCAGCGTTGCAGCGACAATGATGGGCGCGAGGGTGTTGGGCAGTATGTGGGACTTGATGATCCGCAAATTACTTGCGCCAATCGAGCGAGCCGCGATGACAAATTCCCGCTCCTTCAGCGAAAGGACATTGGCCCGCACGATACGGGAAAGTTCCATCCAACTGGTGAAACCCACAATCAGGATAATCACCACCACGCTGCCGCTGAAGGTGCGCCCGAAAAGATCAAGGTCACGAATCCGTCCCCCCAGGAATTTTGCCGCAACCAGCAAAATGAGCAGGTTAGGAATACTGAGCATCGCCTCGGTGACTCGCCCCAGGAAAGAATCCAGTATACTGCCGTAAAAACCGGAAACTGCCCCCACCAGGGTCCCGATGGACACACCTACCAGCATCGCAGAAACGCCTATCAACAGCGAAATTTGCCCACCATAGATGGTACGTATCATCACATCTCGCCCAACCCGATCCGTTCCAAACGGATGTTCCTGGGAAGGGCCTTCCAGTTTGATACTGGTATTATTGAAGTTGGAATCGGCTTCGGTGTAGATGATCGAACCGATGGTCACATACAGGATGACCCCGAATAGAATAATGGTTCCCATCACGGCCATACGGTGACGAAGAAAACGTCTGAAGATCAGCCGCCGGGGGGAGATCGCTGCTGGTTCCTCTTCCTTAAGCTTGATGGGTTCAACCCGTGAAATATTTTCTGCTGTGGTCACAGGATTCTCCTACGAAAGCCGTATGCGCGGGTCTAACATCGTGTATACAAGGTCCGTCAGCAGTTGGAAAACCACGACTGCGGCTGCCGTCATCATCAGAATGCACATTAACACCGGAAAATCGGATCGGTTAATGCTTTCCAGAAACAACCTGCCCATCCCCGGCCAGGCAAAGATGTTTTCCGTCACAACCGCCCCCGCCAGCAGAAAAGGAATATCCAGCCCGATGAGCGTGACAATCGGCAGAATCGCGTTGCGGAAGGCATGGGTGAACAGCACCGTGCTTTCTCTCAGGCCTTTAGATTTCGCCGTGCGAATGTAATCCGAATTGATGACCTCCAACATACTGGCACGAACATAACGGCTGTACTTAGCAAGCCCGATCAGCACCAGGCTGCCCACCGGCAAAATCAGATGTTTGATCAGTTCGGAGGTGGATTCACCTTTGATCGGATCATACATCCCGGAAGCAGGCAGCATATCCAATTCCACTGAGAAGATGTGGATGAGGGCCAGTGCCACGAAAAAAATCGGCATCGAAAAGGCCACAAAAGCAAATCCGGTCAGGATATTATCAAAAATGGAATACTGGTTGAGGGCGGAGTAAATGCCGATAAACAGCGCGACAACCACGATGAGCACCTGTGCAGGGATCATTAATCGTAAGGTGTTAGGCAGGTAATCCCAGATGACATCCAACGCGGGCTGGCGAGTGCGGAATGAGTCTCCAAAATCGCCGCGAATAACCCCCTTTTTGGTGCCCGGTGTATCGCCCTCACCATCCCCATCAACATCGACCTCCGTCCAGTCGTTGCCGATCAGCCAGTAGATATAGCGCACCATCACCGGCTTGTCCAAACCCAACTGCCGTTCCAACCGGGCGCGATCTTCAGGGCGTGGGGGTTGACGCCCCCCCATCGTTGCCAGAGGATCGCCGGACTCATTCATCAGCACAAAAACCACAATACTAATAATGAATAGTAAAAAAAATGCTTGTATCAACCGCCGAATAACATATTTTGTCATGCTTTACTTCCGATGATAATAGGACAAAAGGTAGGGACATCCGAATCCCTACCTTTCGCCCTGTAAAAATGCTATCTCACTGCCCAGGTCGAAATATTCCAGAAGGGATCTGCTCCATTCAGACGCACACCCTCAACGCGCTGGTTGTATACCCAGAGATCAGGATCATGCCAGACACCTACCCAGATCACATCCGCCGCGAACATTTCATCAATCTGATTGTAAATGGCGATGCGGGCTGCCGGGTCAGTGGTTACAGCCTGCTGGTCAAACAGGGCATCTAATTCGGGGTTGCAGTAGCCTGTCCAATTCGCCCCTGTGGGGTTTTCATCGGATGGAATTTGGTCACAGCGGAAGCGGCTGGTGTCAGGATCGGGGAATGAAGTGGTCGCTGACCATTGAGCAATGTCATATTGACCGGTCGCTGCCGGGCCACCATCCGCATACCCGTTGAAGTAAATATCCGAAGGGTAGTTTTCAAGCACCAGCTCTATACCGATATCTGCAAGCTGCTGCTGAGCAACGACCTGGGTATCCTGGCGAATTTGGCGGGTGTTGGTAATGTAACGCAGGCTCAGTTCGACCCCGTCCTTGTCACGGGTGCCGTTCCCGTTTGAATCGACCCAACCGGCTTCATCCAACAGTGCGGCAGCGCCTTCAGGATCATACGGAATAGCTTCGACATTTGGGCTGGCATAGGGCGTGTTTTCCCAGAAGCTCGCCGCCGGATAGGTTAGACCCAACAGCAGGTCTTCCGTAATCTGAGAGCGGTTAAAGCCCATTGCCAGCGCCTTACGCACATTCACATCCTGTAAGGCAGGGTGCCCTGTTTCGGGATTGACGTTCAGGAACCAGGCTTCGTTGTATCCGGAAGCCACGACTTCGATGCTCAGAACGCCGGTTTCTTCCAGGCGTGGCACATCGGAATATGCGATAAATGTACCCAGGTCGGCTTCTCCCAGTTCCAGACCGAGAACGTAGGATTCCGCGTCGGGGACGAAGGTAACAACAACGACATCCAACTGGGCGGGGTCGCCGTAGTAGTTTTCATTCCGCACGAAGCGCATAAAACTGCCCACTTCCCATGTATCAAAGACAAATGGCCCACTGCCCACGGTGGGGGCGCGATTCCATTCCGCGTTGTCAATTGTGCCTTCTTCTTCAAAAACAGGGCGCAGAACATGTTCTGGCAGGACATAGGTAAACAGGGTCGCCAGCCAGGGGGCAAACGGTTCGTTGAAATTCACCACGACAGTGCTTTCATCCGGAGCTTCAACACTTGTCACAAATTCAGCATAGGGGTAGCGGGTGGCCGGAGCATTACCAGGAGCCATGATCATTTCATAGGTAAAAACAAAGTCTGCTGAAGTAATGGGGTCACCGTCTGACCAGGTTGCGCCCTCGCGCACCTTGATGGTGATGGTTTTGCCATCTTCACTTACCCCGCCGTTTTCAGCACTCGGAATTTCCGCAGCGATTCGCGGGACAGGGTTCAGCTCATCGTCAAAGACCCAGGCGCCTTCCAGATAAATTTCCCCTGTGATACCGACGAACCACATCACGGTATACATCGGATTCAAAGTGTCCAGTTCCTGTGGATAGGACAGGGTCACGGCCTTTGTATCCTGAGCAAAAGCTGTGGGCAGCATTCCCACAATCAGCACCAGGGCAACTGCCATAAAAAGCAAACGTTTAAGTTTCATTCTAGATCTCCTAATCAGATTTTTCATGCAAGGTTAGACCCTTCTACTTACCAATATACCCATTGGAGAGCCTCATAACAATGCTTCCAGCCCGTAAAATATGAAGATTCTAGGAAGGTAAAATTATTAAGTGTCTATCCGTAAAATCGAAAAGGACTTGAAAAACATGGTGTAACTCGTAGAAAAGGGAATAAGCAAACAACCCTAAACGAGAAGACTGTAGTGCCCCCCAGATTCTGGACAGTTGAGATAAGAAGTCGTACAACTGGAAAGAACTGGGAGATAATTGAGAAATGGTAAGACGAAAACGACGGAACTTTAGGGCGGACTTCAAATTTGAAACGGTG
>WBUL01000029.1 GCA_008933735.1 Anaerolineae bacterium
GATACCCCCATTACCCCAGGTGCGATTATCGGACCTGTGGGTGGGATTCCGGCAGGGGGTGGGCTGTCGGTTTGTTCAATCGCGCCACAAGGCGGGTTCGGCGTGGTTTACGCAAATAACCCCGATATAGCCGCTCAGATCGGCTGCCCATTAGGGTCGGGCAGCGCGACACCCGTAAATAACGCCTATCAGACGTATGAAGGCGGTTTGATGGTCTGGGTCTCGTCAGTAGGGGCCACCGGACAACCAGGGATTTTTGCCATTTTTAACGACAGCACCTTCCAGCGGTTTAACGATACCTGGCGCGATGGCCTTGACCCCGTTTCCGTTGGATTGAATCCGCCTGCCGGACGCATAGAACCGATTCGTGGGTTCGGCAAGGTCTGGCGCGAAACGGCGGGGATGAGCGAAGCACTGGGATGGGCAACCAGCGAGGAAATCGGCGGAACAGGGTTTGTGCTGTCATTTGAACGTGGCGAAATGATTTACGTGCCGCAAAATGGACAAACCTATGTTCTGGTAGCAGGTGCACCAGGGGTCTGGACAAGCATTGCACAGCCCTATTAGCCTTTGTACAATCTGTGACTTGACGCTGTTCGACTGGCGGGAAATAATCCAGTAGTTCACCTGTAAAGGCTTTTTAATGGGTATCCAGGCAGCAATCCGTAAAGTTTCCCAAAAGGAAGATTTAACTTTTGAAGAAGCACATGCCGCCATGCGTGACATCATGGAAGGCGTGGCTAGTCAAGCGCAAATCGGTGCCTATCTGATGGGGCTGCGCTTAAAGGGTGAAACCGTGACCGAAATTGCAGGCAGCGCCGCCGCGATGCGCGAGGTTTCGCGGCAGCTCCCAATGGAGATTGACGGCGCGGTGGATACCTGCGGCACAGGTGGGGATGGCTCCAACACCTTTAACATTTCAACCACCGCTTCCTTTGTAGTCGCCGGGGCAGGGGTTCCGGTAGCCAAGCATGGCAATCGTGGCGCATCCAGCAAATCCGGTTCGGCGGATATCTTAAGCGCGTTGGGCGTGAATCTGGAACTGACACCGGAAAAGGTCGCCCAGTGTATTCAAAATGTTGGGATAGGCTTTATGTTTGCTGTCGCGTTTCACCCGGCCATGAAACATGCGATTGGCCCGCGCCGTGAAATGGGTGTGCGAACCGTGTTTAATGTGCTTGGCCCGCTGACCAATCCCGCTAACGTCCGGCGGCAGGTGATGGGGGTATATGCTAAAAATTTAACAGAAAGTATTGCGAACGTTTTTAAAGAACTGGGTTCGGAGCATGTGCTGGTGGTTCATGGTGAAGGCGGTCTGGATGAATTAACCACTACCGGTGTTAATTACATCAGTGAATTAATGAATGGCAGTGTGAAATCATATACCCTTGATCCGGCAGAATTGGGTCTCAAGCGTGTTACCCTTGCCGAGATTCAGGGCGGCGAACCTGCCGATAATGCCCGTATTACCCAGGCGGTGCTGTCGGGTCAAGGGACACAGCCGCAGCGCGAAATTGTTCTTCTCAATGCGGCGGCGGGATTGATGGCCGCCGATAAGGTGAAAGATATTTCTGAAGGACTGCGTCTGGGAGCACATATCCTGGATTCCGGCAAAGCGCTGGAGAAATTGGATGGGCTGGTCAAATACTCGCAGGAAATTGCCTCATGACAGCGGGCATCGTAAGAACCGGGACTATCCTTGATAAGATCATCGCCCACAAACGCACCGAAGTCGAATCTGCCCAGGCAAAAATCCCCCTTGTAGATCTGCAAAAAGCCTGTTCGGATTTGCCCGCCCCGCTTGATTTTCGTGGCGCTCTGCGGAAAAAAGAGACCGTTGCGCTGATTGCTGAGGTTAAACATGCCTCTCCCTCCAAAGGTATTTTGATTGACCCCTTTCATCCGGCAGCGCTGGCACAGCAGTATGCCGAACATGGCGCGGCCGCCATTTCGGTGCTGACCGACGAAAAATATTTTATGGGGCATCTGGATCATCTGAAGCAGATTCGTGCCGTTGTGGAACTACCGCTGCTGCGGAAAGAATTCATCATTTCGCCTTACCAGATTTATGAAGCACGAGCTGCCGGAGCAGATGCGGTTTTGCTGATCGTGGCGGCGCTGGAAGATGGGTTGCTGTTAGAACTGCACACCCTGGCGCTGGAATTAGGCATGGTGGCGCTGGTCGAGGTGCATGACGAAGCTGAAACGGAACGTGCTCTCAGGCTTAACCCATTTTTGCTGGGCGTAAACAACCGTGATTTGCATGATTTTTCGGTCCATTTGCAGACTACTGCACGGCTGGCAGCCATGATTCCCCCTGAAATCACCCTGGTTGGAGAAAGCGGCATCCGTACTGCCGAGGATGTCAAAGCGATGGGGCGGGTGGATGCGATTCTTGTTGGAGAAACCCTCGTTAAGGCGATAGATAAAATTAAGGAATTAAGTACAGTGCCGCGTTAGGAGATTTTAATGGGCGTGCGCGTCAAAATCTGCGGTTTGACCAATATTGATGATGCTCGGTTTGCGGTGCAAGCAGGAGCAGATATGCTCGGATTTATTTTTTACCCGGCCAGCCCGCGCCATGTGACTGTTGAAAAAGCGCAGTCAATCATTAACCTGCTTAAAGTTGAATTTGGCGAGGAAACGCCGATTCTTATTGGTGTGTTCGTGAATGATTCCGCGAAAGTGATTGAAAGCACGATGAGTTTGGTAGGGCTGGACCTGGCACAGCTAAGCGGAGATGAGCCGCCGGATGTGCTGGCTCAGTTGCAGGGACGTGCATTTAAGGTTATTCATCCCGAATCTCTTGACGATGCTGTTGCTCAATTTGACCGGTATGTCCCCTTCGCGCCTACTGAGCACTTTTTTCCGGAAATCATGGTCGATACTTATCATCCGAATCTGCATGGTGGCACGGGGCAGCTTGGCGATTCGGAGATTATCAAGCAGATTGTTGCCCTTTCTGACCGCACCATGGTTGCTGGCGGCTTGAACCCGGATAATGTCGCCGATGTGGTGTGGAAATTTCAGCCTTTTGGGGTGGATGTTGCCAGCGGAGTCGAAGAGTCCAAAGGCAAAAAAGACTTCACAAAAGTCAAAAGCTTTATTGCAAATGCAAAGGGCAGATAACCCATGAAACCCAACCTCAATGTCCCTGACGAGCGCGGTTACTATGGTGCCTACGGCGGGCGGTTTGTACCAGAAACCATTGTTCCCGCACTGGATGAGCTGACCGATGCGTATGGTGAATTTAAGGACGACCCGGTTTTCCAATCAGAGCTCATGCACCTGCATCATACGTATACCGGACGACCCACGCCTATTAGTTTTGCCAAACGTCTGACTGACCATCTTGGCGGCGCACAAATTTACCTGAAGCGTGAAGACCTGGCTCATAGTGGCGCTCATAAGATTAATAACGCGCTGGGGCAGGCGCTGCTGGCGAAACGCATGGGCAAAAAACGGATCATTGCGGAAACGGGAGCAGGGCAGCACGGGGTTGGCACGGCGACCGCCTGTGCTTATCTGGGGCTGCAATGTGTTATTTACATGGGCAGTGTCGATATCGCGCGACAAAAACCCAATGTTTTGCGTATGAAGTTACTAGGGGCAGAGGTGCGGCCCGTGGAAAGCGGAAGTAAAACTCTGAAGGATGCCATTAATGAAGCGATGCGTGACTGGGTGACCAATGTGCGCGATACATTCTACCTGTTGGGGTCGGCGCTGGGGCCCCACCCCTACCCGCAAATGGTACGCGATTTTCAGTCCATTATTGGGCAGGAAGCGCGTCGGCAAATTCTGGATCGCACAGGCTCGCTTCCGGATGCCCTGGTCGCGTGTGTAGGTGGTGGCAGCAACGCGATTGGGCTGTTTCATGCCTTTCGGGAGGACGAAAATGTGCGGCTGATTGGCGTGGAGGCAGGCGGTGAAGGGATCGAATCTGGCAGACATGCAGCCCGCTTCGCAGGGGATGCGAAAGCCCGCCCTGGAATCCTGCATGGCACACGCTCTTATGTGCTGCAAAACGAGGATGGGCAGATTGTGGAAACACACAGCATTTCTGCCGGGTTGGATTATCCGTCGGTAGGGCCGGAACATGCGTTTTTGCGTGACTTAGGCCGTACAGAATATACCTGGGCAACGGATTCGGAAGTGTTAGACGCATTCCAGTTGTTATGCCGCCTGGAAGGAATTATTCCAGCGCTGGAATCTGCTCACGCGATTGCCGAGGTGATGAAACTTGCTCCTGCTCTGTCAAAAGACGCCATTATCCTGGCTAATCTGTCCGGACGTGGAGACAAAGACCTGGATACCGTGTTTAAGGCGCTGGGAGATGCGATCTGATGAGCGGGCTTCAACTGGTGAATGAAACATTTTCGAATGCGAAAAAACGTGCCCGTCTGATGCCCTATTTCCCAGTGGGCTATCCCGACTTAGCGATGTCCATTAATGTAATGGAGGCTATTGCCAGGGCCGGGGCAGATGCGATAGAAGTAGGAGTCCCTTTTTCTGACCCGCTTGCCGATGGCCCGACCATCCAGGCGGCAACCCAAATCGCCCTGGAAAATGGCACAACGTTGAGAATTTGTATTAAAGCCGTAGAGGAACTTCGTCAGCGCGGGGTTACAATACCTTTGATCTTGATGAGCTATGTTAACCCGATTATGGCCTATGGATTGGAAGCTTTCGTCAGTGATGCCACACAAGCCGGGACAAGCGGATTTATCGTGCCGGATTTGCCTGCCGATGAAGCTGACGAATTTCAGAAGCTCACTGAAAAATATGGGGCGGCTTTTGCACATTTCCTGGCACCTACCAGTAATGAGTCCCGAATAAAGCTGGCGGCTTCCAGGGCACGCGGATTCATTTACCTGATTTCTGTGACAGGCGTGACCGGTGAACGCGATATTGTGCCAGCCGACCTGAAGGAATTTGTGCAGCGAGTGCGCCGAGTCGCTTCGCAGCCGTTGGCAGTTGGATTTGGGATTGGGACGCCGGAAAAAGCCAGGGCTATTGGGGAAATCGCCGATGGCGTGATCATTGGAAGTCGGTATATCTCCCTGGTGAAGGAGGGCGGTCTGGATGCCGTTGTGAAATTCACCCGAGATGTACGTGAATCTCTGGAGAAATGACAATTTTCATGAAAGAAAGATGTTTTGTCGAATATCCTCGATTGATTGACCGCTTGTGCAGGTGTTTTTTTATAAAATGTTAATGTAATGGATTTCATTTCTTGTCTTACAATAGAGTTAGAGATGACCTACAAATTGGAGTCTTTCATTCCTACATTGCACATTTAAAAAAGGCCGCGCTTTAATTACCTGAATTAGCTACAATATTACTTAATGATCTAATACAGGTTTATTGATAAAGTGTTTTCTGGAACATAATTGTGGCGTGGTGGGGGGCTGCGTCCGGTGTGAATTTGCAAATGGGGTTTAGTAAGACGGAAGGGATTTTCACCGATGACGAATTTACACATCCTTGTGCAGCAAAGCTATGATACCCTGCTGCGCCATGCACAGAATGTCAAAATCATCCTCCTGCATCCAAAAAGCCGTTTTCGCTCGCTGACGGTGGCAAAACTGCTGGCGGAATCGCCGCGCCCGGTTTTTTACTATTCAATGGGGCCATATGACGTTAATGTCAACTCTTTTCTGGCAGGTTTTGCCCATGATCTTGCCAATCAGCATCCCACTTTTGGGCGCCATTTGTATCAACTTGGAATTGAGACGAATCAGGTTGAATACGAACGGCTGCTCGAAAGTATGTATTACGATCTGGAAGAGCTTTCCGACCAACCGTATTTCCTGGTATTAGATGAATTTGATGCCAGTGAAAACGCGGATGATGTTCAAGAATTCCTGGAGGATGTGCTGCTTAATCTGCCGGAGAACTGCCAGGTGATTATCAACAGCCGCACCCTTCCCCGTCTGCCCTGGATGGGATTGGTCGCGCAGAATCAGGCGGTCATTCTGGACGATAATGAATTAGTGGGTGAGAATCCCTATGACTATAAGGTCGAAAAGCCAGAACCGATTGCAACACTTGAGGTAAAAGGCTTGGGCCCTGGTTACATTTCCTGTAACGAAAATTCCGTTGATGAATGGGAAGGGCATTTGCCCCGCTTACTGCTGATTTTTGCGCTGGAACGTCCGCAGGTCACCCGGGCGGAAATCTGCCGCGCTTTCTGGCCGAATCTGGATAATGATCAGGCTGTTAATGTTTTTCACGTTACCAAGCGCCGTTTGCATAAAGCACTTGGTTTTGATGCCCTGGTGCATAACGAAGGGTATTATCAGGTGAATCCGCAGTTGAAGATTCGCTATGATGTCAGCGAATTTATGACGTTGTTGGTGCGAGGTCGCCACGCTTCCGGCGAGGAAGCGGCACAGGCATGGCAGGCTGCGATTGACCTGTACGCTGGGCCGTTTTTGCAAGGTCATCGTGAAGACTGGATTGAACGCCAGCGTCAAGCCTACCGGGCCGGTTACCTGGAAGCGATTCTGGCAATTGCACGCATCCGTATGGAAAGCGGACGCCCGGAGCGTGCCTTACGAATTTTGCTGCAAGCCTCTCATGAGAAAGAGAGTGTCGAGGAAATTGACCGCGAGATCATGCGTATTTATGCTAAATTGGGACGCCGCAGTGAAGCTGCTGCCCATTATCAATCGCTGGTTGAAACGTTGAACAACCGCGAGCTGCATCCGGAAGAAGAAACCCAACTCCTTTACGAAGAGCTGATGGCGTAGCGCTTTTATAGGACAAGCAAATCTGAAAATGGGTAGCTGCAAGGCTGCCCTTTTTTGTTTAGAATCATGGTAGTTCATTCAAACAGAAGAGCCAGACTAAACCAATGGCAAATTTAATACAGCTCCTTCATAAAACGGGTTATAAATACACCAAGCCACGCCAACTCGTCAGCGAAGTATTGGAATCCCACGCTGAGCACCTTTCCGCGAATGAAATCTGGGAGGCGGTCAGCCAGCTTGACCCCACGATCGGGCGGATGAGCGTCTACCGCACCCTTGATCTGTTTACTCAGTTGGGTTACATCCGACCTGCCACCCGTAATGCTGCCGATATTCGCAACGGAATCGTGTATGTGATGATGCACGATGGGCATCATCACCATATCATCTGCCAGAACTGCGGTCAGGTGATCGAATTTGAGGATTGTAATCTGGATAAACTGGTAGAAACGCTTGAAAAGAAATATAACTGTCGTATAGGAGGGCATTTGCTGGAATTCTTCGGTGTATGCGATAAATGCCTCCGTGTTGCGTAGGGAGAATTAGATCATGCTCACGTTATCTCTCAATGACAACCCCTGGGGTGAAGACACCGTCGAACTGAATATGTCGTTTGATACCCTGCGAGATTATCAATGGGAACGACTGCTCAAAGCACTCTGGAGTTATCCGATCATCACCGGCCCCCTTGACAGCCGCTATACCCCAGGCGGCGGGATTCCTAATCTGATCCCTGTGACTGTTCCTGACCCGACGGCAGCGATGTGCCAGTTTGCCATTGTGGAAGTTGCGCCGGGCATAGGTGCCGGCGCGGAAGTATGGATTACCCGCTCTTTGTTTGAATGTGTCTCCGTGGCTATTCCCTTGAAAATGTTTAAGGGGGTGACTGCTGATCCGGACGATACAGGCTTGTTGCAGATCGAATATGTTTTTCAGGATATGGCGCTTGATCTCTATGACATTACCACTTATACAATTGCCGCTATTGGGGTGAATCGGGGATGCCAGATTCTGATGGAAATGATCACCGAGCCGCAGTTGCGGGAAGAACTGATTAAAATGGGGAACTTCCTGGCCCGCGATGACGCACTCGCAGAACTCCGCTTACGCCCGCAAAATTACCAGGAAGTTCGACCGTCTCTGCGCTGGTGTCCGCCCAAAAATTAAAGTACCAGGGTATACCCCTTGCCGCGCGAGGTCTTGATGTAGCGCGGTTTATCTGGGTTCTCTTCAACAGCCCTTCGCAACCAGCGGATGTGAACGTCAAGGGTGCGTGTGTCTCCCATGTAGTTTGTTTGCCAGACCTCCTGCATTAAGGTCAAACGAGCCACAATGGTATTCGGTTGGCGCATCAGAAGCTCCATCAGCCGCGCCAACTTCGGGGTCAGTTTGGTTTCCCCTTGGGGGGTCGTTAACAGGGACTGCTGGAGATTGAGAGAAAATGGCCCAACGGCCAGAATTTCCCCCTCGCGGGCCCGCGTAAAACGCTCAATCCGGTTCCACAATTTGCGATAGGTGAAGGGCAGGTACATCAAAAGATCGGCTTCGCTTTCCTCAGTTACCGGGGGCGGCCCTTCTTTGATATGGATAATCGGGATATTTTTCACTTCGCTTTTGAGTTTGGAACAAATGCGATCCCCAGATGTTCGCATGGAAGCGGCATCCAGGATCAAAATGTGTGGAGTTTTGGCCTGAATTAAGTCCAGCGCATCTTTCCCTGTGTTTGCCACCAGCAAGTCATAGCGCTTTCTCAGGTGGTTCGCAAAAGATGTGCCGTTAGCACGGGGGCTTTCCACCAGAATAACGGTTTTCACAACTGACCTCCACGTTGATGAACTGGCCTCACTGTTATAACAGATTCTGTTCGGAAAAATAAGGCTTGCTTTCTTGAGAAACTTGGCGCAAAGTAGGGAGCAGCACAGCCAACCCGCTCCCTACCTTAACGCATCCGCCTCTAAATCTGTTTCTCTTCGGCGGCTTTCACCGCTTCCAGAATTTTGGACAAACCTTTTGGGATGTCCCCATTGATGTGCAGGCGCACAAAGGGTAGTTTACGCCGCATCAGGGCTTCCTGATCTCCCATTGCCTGGGCATTCTTTAACACGCCAAAGCTGTAGGGTTTGCCAGGAATATCCAGGTCAACCGCGTCATCAACGGTGATTTGCAGGAAGATGCCGTTTTCACGCCCGCCTTTGTGGAGCTGACCCGTAGAATGCAGGAAACGCGGCCCATATCCGATGGTTACTGCCCGCGTGGTAGAATGGCGCACACGGCGGCGAATATCTTGCAGGATAGCATCGTTTTCCTCATTGGGTTCAAGGTAAGCCATAATGGCGATATAGTCGCCGGAACGTGCAAAGCTGATACCTGCTGCCAGCAGACCGGCTAACTGACTGCTGTTGTATTTGCGTTGGGCACAGATTTTTTGCAATACCTCACCTGTTTCCGCGTCAGCATACAGAGTCAGGTTTTCCTCTTGCAGGATGACGTTCTGAGAGGGCAGTTTTTTGTACTGCTGGTAATACCCAAGAATGGTGCTGGTGTTTTTCTTGCTTTCGGTCACGTTCGGCTCATCAAATGGATTCACGCCCAATAAATGTCCGGCTACTGCCGTTGCAAATTCCCACCGCAGGAATTCACCTCCCAGATCATACGGGTCGCGCAGATTGATGACATACACAGGATGCCCGGCCTCCCAGAAGCGGCGGATTTTTTCGTCCAATATTTCGGTCTCATTATCGAGCCGGGTGTATGTAATAAAACGGTCGTCATCGTAATCATGCGGGTTACCAACCGTGCCGCCAGCCAGGGGCAAAATGCCGACGCCTTCTTTACCAGTACTTTCTGCGACAAGCTGCTCAACCCAGTCGCCGAAGCTGCTGATTTGCTCTGAGGTGTGCAGGACGAGCTTGTCATGCCCTCTCTTCGCCATGTAGCCCATTAAGGCCCCCAACCACATGCCAGGGTGCCCAGTAACCGGAATAATTTCCCCACTGGCTTGCAGCATTTGTTCCGCACTGGCGAAAAGTCGATCTAAATCCAGCCCCATCACCGCCGCTGGGACGAGCCCAAAATAGCTTAGCGCGGAATATCGTCCCCCAATATCCGATGGGTTGATAAATACATGACGATAGCCATCCTCTGCTGCGTTTTTAGCAAGCTCTGAGCCTTCGTCTGTAATGGCAATAAACTGCTGACCGGCTTTATCTTTGCCCTGAATTTCTGATACACGGGCAAAAAAATAACGCTGGAAACATTCGGTTTCCAGGGTTGTGCCGGATTTGCTGGCAACGATGAACAGGGTGCTGCTTAAGCTGACACTGTCTTCAACCGTTTTAATCCGTGCCGGGTCGGTGCTGTCTAACACCAGCAGTTCGGGGTAGCCCGCCTGTTTGCCAAAAGTGCGTCGGAATACATCCGGCGCAAGACTGCTGCCGCCCATACCCAGCACAACGGCATGAGACCAGCGTCTGGATTCTTCCTGGAGTGCCTTCAGACGACCGCGGTCAATACTGCCGTCTGTGAGGCAGTATAGCCAGCCAAGACGGTTGCGAATGCTTTGCTGATGGGCAGGGTCTTTTTTCCAGAACGCCGCGTCTTTTTTCCAGATCGCGTGGTTTGCGTTGGCGGCTGACAGTTTTTCTAAGGTGCGCCGGAAACCGATTTCGTAACCCGCGATAATGGTTTCATGACGTTTCATCACCCCTGCACGCAGAACCGCGCATTTCCCTTCGATAGCCGCCATCAGTTTCTGGAAGGAATCGGCAAAGGCTTCAACGCCATCTACCTGGAGCATGTTGGTAACGATGTCTAATTCGACCCCAACCTCAGCCAGTTTATCTAATAGGGTAATCGCATCTTTTAGATCCTGTTCGAGGGTTGGTTCGACCTTGCCGTGATCCTTAAATGCCTTCAGGGTTTCTGGCGGCACGGTGTTGACCGTCTCCGCGCCGATCAGGTTGTCTAAATACAACGTGTCGGAATAGCGCGGATTCTTTGTGCCGGTACTTGCCCACAGGGGACGCTGTACCATAGCACCCGCTTCCTTGGCGGCTTTGAAGCGTTCACCGTGAAAAATGCGTTTATAGGCAAGGTACGCGGCTTTCGCGTTGGCAATCGCAATTTTTCCAAGCAGTTCGTTGTTCTGGTGCACCCGTGCGAGGTCGCGCCCCTGTGCCGAACGCATACTATTTTCCAACTGCTGGTCCACAGCGGTATCAATGCGGCTTACGAAAAAGCTGGCAACCGAAGCGATGGAATCCACATTTTCGCCCGCTTTCAGCCGTCGTTCCAATCCCCGGATATAGCGTTCTGCAACATCCTGATAATTTTTCACTGAGAAAATGAGCGTGATGTTGACGTTAATCCCGTCAGCTATCGATTCTTCGATAGCGGGCAGCCCGGCTTCCGTCGCGGGGATCTTGATCATTACATTAGGGCGGCCCACAGTTTCAAACAGGCGTTTCGCTTCTCTGATGGTTGTTTCGGTGTCGCTGGCGATCAGGGGAGAAACTTCCAGACTTACATATCCATCAACTTTATTCGTGCGCTGATAGACCGGAAGCAGCAGGTCAGCCGCGGCTTGAATATCGACCACTGCGAGGCGTTCATAGACCTCGTATGGCTGTAAATCCAGCATGGTCGTGATGGCCTCGTCATAAGTCTGGCCTGTACTGATGGCTTTCATAAAAATGGTCGGATTCGAGGTGATACCAACGACCCCGTCTTCTTCGATGAGGCGTTTGATTTCACCATTATTGAGCAGGTCACGGCTGATGTTGTCGTACCAGATACTTTGACCAAGTTTCTGTACGTCTACGGGGGGATTGTTTGGCATCCCAAAACTCCTTTGAAAACTTTGGGCGGTTTGGCGATAGATTATATCGGCAAACCGCTTGTTTTTCTTGTAGACGTACTGCTTATTATTGAGCAGAAGGTACAGAACCGACCAGGGCGCTTAACAGACCGCAGTAACAGCACGCACCGAGAATCGCGGTTGCTATCCCGCCCACAATCACGTTCGCAATTCCCATCCCAAAACCAAATTCATGCTTCACCCCGACAATCCAGCTTTTCACCCCAAATAAACCAAGACCGATGAGACCGAATACACATTGAAGCGATGAAATCTGAGTGGGGTCAGCAGTAGGATCATCGGCGGAGGAAGCAGCAAGAGCAATGATGACAGCGTACATCACGCCTGTCAGGAGATTCCCAACCACATCCACGCGCATGGTTGCGACAAGGAAGTTAAAGAGTGCTCCCGAACCGCCCATAAAATTGCCCGTAAACCAGGTGATATAATTACTAAAGGTCGAGAAAATCATGGCTACCAGGCTGAAGGCAAAACCAAAGGCCAGCGAGGTGATAGGGCCATAATCGGACACGAATTCTTCGATGTCCTCGACCGAAATCTCGCTTTCAACGACTTCGCCTGTCTCTGTTACGGACACCAGATTCCCATTTTCATCCACATAGATGGTTTCGCCCTGGTCACTGGTTGCCTGGAAGTCTTCATCGAACAGGTCGGTTGCTGATCGGAGGACAAAAAAAGCCGATCCGGAAAAAATCAGCCCCAGCAGAATGAGCCAGATAGGCCATTCCACCAGAAATTCAGGGCCACCGGGTTCGTCCCCATAAGTGCTGCGGCGGCTTTTGGGGGGCTTGCTTGTTTTCTTTGGAATTTCCATCTGGCGTAGGGCATTCGCAGCGCGACTCGGGTCTGCGTGGGTCACCTGGGCCGCCAGCCCCATAAAGGTTGTGTTTTTCTCAATGTCAGGGTCGCGTTCAAGAGCTTCTTTGAGGTGATGAGCGACGGCGTTCCAATCAGTTTTCATGGAGGCATCAATGGCACGGTCAAGAGAACTTTTGGCTTTTTGTTTGTCTGCTGTCGAGATTTTTTTTGCGGGGGTAACCAGGGTGCTGCTGGCTGGTGCCGCCATGTTCATCCAATCCGGAAGTTCCTCCTGTCGTGAATAGGAAGTCGAAGGTTCATTGAAGCTAAACTGGGAGTAATCAGGTGGGGGCGGCTCCGGGAGGCTTGAAGTGGCGGTTTTCTGGATGTTGCGACCGGCTTTAAGGGCGAGGTCGCGGAGTTCCGGCTCAGGATCGGTCTTGTAGACTTTGGCGAGTGGTTGGAGGGCGCGTTTATCACCCGATTTTCCGAGGGCGATGATCGCTTTACGGCGCTGGGCTGGGTCTTTATGTCCCAACATTTGAATATGCTGATCAAGGTTCATCAGGCTTTCCCCTATTCCTTCTATGTGAACCTGAGCGCTCCTTACTACACTGCCTGTAAGGAGCGTTACTCATAATCATAAATCAGGATAATCGGGGGCGCGAATCAGGGTAATCCTAATAATTAGGACATTTGTTCGCGGGCGGCCTGTGCTACCGTCTCCGGAGTAATACCGAGATTTTTGTAGATTTGTTCGTAGGGGGCCGAGGCGCCAAAGCGGCTGCCCACGCCCACGAACCGTCCGCCGTTCAGATAGGTTTCCCACCCCTGTTTAACGGCTGCTTCCACCGCAACCCGCACCGTGACTGAGGACGGCAGCACTTTTTCTTTATAAGCGGCATCCTGCTGCTCGAACAGTTCAAAGCTGGGCATACTGACGACCCGTGCCCGAATTCCCTCCTGTTTCAGGAGCTGTTGGGCTTTGAGCGCAATCGCCAGTTCCGTTCCTGTGCCCATTAGCAAGACCTGGGGTTCTCCTTCACAGTCGGAGCGGATATACGCGCCCCGCGCCACCCCTTCGTCTACGCCTTCTGGTGAGAAGGTAGGGGTGTTCTGACGGGAGAATATCAGAGTGACAGGCTGTCCTTTGATTTTCATCGCGGTTTTCCACGCAGCGGCGGTTTCGTTGGCATCGGCAGGCCGGATCACGACCATATGCGGAATCGCCCGCAGCGCCGCGAAATGTTCAACGGGCTGGTGGGTGGGGCCATCCTCCCCCAAGCCTACACTGTCATGGGTAAAAACAAACACAACAGGAATTTCCATCAAGGCGGCTAAACGCATGGCTGGACGCATGTAATCGGAAAAAGTCAGGAAAGTCGCGGTATAAGGTTTGATCAGACCGCCGTGTGCCGCCATCCCATTGGTAATTGCGCCCATTGCGTGTTCGCGGACCCCATAAGCGATGTTGCGCTTGTCGAACCCCTCATTTCCAAAGAACCCCGCGCTGCTGATCTGCGATTTGGTACTGGGTGCAAGGTCAGCGTCACCTCCCATGAAGGTTGGCACCTTGCGGGCAATCGCATTCAGGACTTTGCCGGAAACGTTGCGGGTGGCGTCGCCTTTTTCATCCGGTTCAAAGACCGGAATAGTGGCATCCCAGTCGGTAGGCAGTTCGCCCCTGATCGCACGCTGCAATTCAGCCGCAAGTTCAGGATGTGCTTTTTCATACGCGGCCCAACGTGCCTGCCACTCGGACTCTAAGGATTTGCCTTTTTCGATGGCCTGCCGCCAATGCGCCAGCACATCCTCAGCAATATAAAAATCCGGCTCAAGGGGCCAGCCGAGATTCTGCTTGGTCAGCTTCACTTCCTCCGCACCAAGTGGTGACCCATGTGCCTCATGCGTTCCAGCCTTGTTAGGGCTGCCAAAACCCAGAACGGTCCGAATCATCACCAGCGAGGGCCTGTCCGTGACTTCGCGGGCAGACTGGATCGCCTTTTCAATCGCGGCGGTGTCGTTGCCGTCCGGCACTCGCAGCACATGCCAGCCGTAGGCCTCGTAACGTTTGCCAACATCTTCGGTAAACGTCACACTCGTTTTTGCCGCCAGCGATACCAGATTATCGTCATAGAGAAAGACCAGCTTGCCGAGTTTAAGATGCCCTGCCAGGGAACTCGCTTCAGCCGAAAGTCCTTCCATTAGATCACCGTCACTGACCAGCGCATAGGTATAATGGTCAATAATCTTGTGCCCATCCCGGTTGTAGGTGGCGGCGAGAAAGGCTTCGGCAATTGCCATCCCAACCGCATTGGCTGTTCCTTGTCCCAGGGGGCCGGTGGTGGTTTCGACACCAGGGGTCAGGCCGTACTCGGGGTGCCCTGGTGTGATGCTTCCCCACTGGCGAAAATTTTTCAGGTCATCGAGTGACACTTCATAACCTGCCAGATGCAGCAGGGCATACAGCAGCATTGACCCATGTCCGGCAGACAGCACAAAGCGGTCACGGTCAAACCAGTGGGGGTTGGTTGGATTATGCTTCAGAAATTTTGTCCATAACACGTAAGCCATCGGCGCAGCACCCATCGGCAGACCGGGATGTCCCGAATTGGCCTTCTGTACGGCGTCTATCGCCAGAAAGCGCACCGTATTAATTGCACGTTCCTCTAAAGAACTCAACTTGATACTCCTTACCTTACAGCGCATCTGATTATAGCCCACCGTATCGCGGATTCTGCTATACGATTCGTCAAAATCTCAGTAAGCTAAAAAAGACTTAGAGGACTTTAACGCGATGTTTATCTTTCGGTGGATGACCCGTTTAACCCTACTGTTCATGCTCCTCACCGCCGGAGCCACTGCCGTGATTGTGACTGTTGCGGTGGTGGCGACCAATGGTTTTGGCAGCGATTCACTGGTGAATGTACCGCAGAGGAACGATGGTGATCTGGTGGGGAATATTCTTGAACCCGAAATTTCCCTGAACGAAGCCATTGAACGCCAGCCGATTTTTGAAAAAATCCCACTTCCCTCAGAAATTTCGACTGATCCTCCGGTGGTGGGGACAAATCTCACCTTGACCATCATTCTGGCGCTTTTGTTCGGCTTGATCTCGACAATGCTGAACAATTTGCTGCGCGAGAAAGAACAGCGCCTTGAGGAATGGTTATCCATCTTCTATCTGGATAGATTGTGGGGCTTATTTCGTTCCAGCACTGGCCCTGCCGTCCAGCGCGGCTGCCTGGGAACGCCGATTTTGCTGCTGGTGTTTGCTGTATACGGGATTATTTTTGCCTATGTGCAGGAAGGGCAGAATATTTTTGATCCGCAGGGAACACAACTCGCCGTAGTGCTGGCGATGGCAGTAACCCTGGTCAGTCTTTCAGGTGATGTGGCCCAGCGTCAGGTGGCGTGGGTATGGGGCAAAACGGCTGCCTATGGGATTTATCCTATGAACGTGGTGCTGGTCATTTTTACCACGTTTTTTTCCCGAATTTTTGGTCTTATTCCGGGCATTCTCTATGGGGTGCCGGGCGGGGTTGATATTGACATGGAAAATGAACCCCGGTTCCGCGAGGTGGTATTGATCGTTGTGACCATTGTGGTGCTGGTCAGTATTGGTCTGGGCGGATGGGGTGTAGTGGCCTGGCTGCACGCTGTTGGAGACAAAGATTTAAGTGTGACGGCGCTGGAGTTTGCCGGGCCGTTGGTGGCATTGGCGCAAACGATGGGGCTGGCATTGATGGTGCTGGCACTGGAAACCGCGTTTTTTGAGATGGCTCCGGTCGCGTATACAATGGGTGGACGGCTTTTTCGGTGGAATGCGCTGGCATGGGCGATATTTTTTGCCCCGATCACATTCGCCTTTTTGCACGTGATCCTGAATCCGGAAAGTCAGTATTTAGATGCGTTTAGCCAGATTGGAGTCACTTTACTGATGACGCTTGTTATACTTCTTGCCGTTGCGACGGCCTTCATCTGGGCTTTTCTGACATTTGCTGAGCCGCCACGTCCGAAAACACCACCTGCGCCCAACCGCCCGCCCCAACCCATCCAGTCACCTCAGCCG
>WBUL01000004.1 GCA_008933735.1 Anaerolineae bacterium
CGGGGAGGATGTCCTCATCAGCGGCCCCTCCAGCGATGCCTTCTACGGCGGCGCTGGCTTCGACCGCGCCCTCGACTTCGACCTCTACGACGACTGGCTCTGTGACGCTGATCAGGGCTGCTAGACTAATTTTCTGATGATATAGAAACGCCGGATTACCTTTCCGGCGTTTTTTGTTACAATCCCCAAAAGGTAATTTTCCATGAATCACGCAGACCATATGAATCTCATCAAAGAAGGTGTTTCTGGCAATGTCTGGGCAGATTTGGGATCGGGAACGGGTGCTTTTACCCTGGCGCTGGCAGAAATTCTGGGCGCTTCAGGCGAAATCTACTCAATAGACCGCGACGCCAATGCCCTTAAACAACAGGCCAACAGCCTGCGAAATCAATATCCCAGCACCAAAACGCACCTCATAACTGCCAATTTCACCCGGAAACTGGAGATACCGCCGCTGAACGGGATTGTCATGGCGAATTCGCTGCACTTTCATCAAGACAAATCCTCTATTCTCGCTTTGATTCGCAGCTATTTAAAACCAGAGGGCAGGTTAATTCTGGTTGAATATAACACTGATCGGGGCAATCCCTGGGTGCCCTATCCCCTTTCGTTCACAACCTGGAAAAAACTATCAGAAAAAAACGGCTTCAGGGATACCCGCCTGCTGGCAAGCCGCCCAAGCCGTTTTTTAGGTGAAATCTACAGTGCGGTCAGTCTAAACGCTCAATAATCGTGCCTGTCCCCATCCCACCGCCACAGCACATCGTTTGCAGACCATAACGCCCGCCAGTTCGTTCCAGAGCATGAAGCAGGGTCACCATTAAGCGGGCACCAGATGCACCCAACGGATGGCCCAGCGCAATCGCGCCGCCGTTAACATTCACTTTTGCCATATCCGGCGTATACTCTTTTTTCCATGCCAGCACCACCGAAGCAAACGCTTCATTAACCTCAATCAGGTCAATTGCTTCCAGTTTCAACCCGGCACGATCCAGAACCTTTTTTGTCGCCGGAATTGGGCCAGACAGCATGAGGGCGGGGTCTGTGCCAACCATAGTTTGCGCGACCAATCGAGCACGGGGCGTCAGGCCGAGTTTTTCCGCTTTTTCTGCCGACATTAATAATAATGCTGCTGAGCCATCCGAAATTTGACTGGCGTTGCCCGCTGTGATAATCCCATCCTCTTTGAAAGCAGGTTGCAGCGAGGCCATTTTTTCAGGCGTGGTGCTGGCACGGATCCCCTCGTCGCGTTTCATCACCATGGTTTCGCCATTTTCAAGGGTTACTTCAATCGGCGTAATTTCATGGTCAAACCAGCCGCATTCAGTAGCTTGATGGGCACGCTGATGGCTCTGATAGCTGTATTGGTCGGCTTCCTCGCGGGAAATATGCCATTTTTCCGCCATCCACTCCGCCGAAATTCCCTGATTAATGATGTTGTGATCAGCCAGAATTTCGGGCGTATAAGGCGATCCAGGCCCATTGGCGAAATTGCTCCCCATTGGAATCCGTGACATACTTTCCACACCTCCCGCCACAATCACATCAGCCTGTCCACTGGCAATCAAACCTGCTGCCAGATGCACCGCCTGCTGGCTGGAACCGCATTGAAAATCGACAGTGGTTGCAGGGACTTCAATCGGCAGCCTGGCGTGAAGCCAGATATTCCGGGCGATATTGGTACTTTGTTCCCCGGCCTGCGTGACACAGCCAAAAATCAACTGATCAACCTCCATTGGGTCAATCTGGCTGTGCTCCAGAACCGCTTTCACGGCATGAGCACCCAGCGCAACAGCATGAGTGCGGCTTAATAAACCACTTCGTTTCCCGACCGGGCTGCGCGTGGCCGCAGCAATGACGACTTCCATCAAAAAACTCCTGAAAATAAGATTGTTCTATCCATTTTACCCCTATGCTATAATTCCCAAACCACCTGTTTACGAGTACATCCCATGAACCTGAAAAACATAGACCGCCGTCAAATGACCATTTTATTGATTGTGTTTGTGAATATCGTCGGCGCGTCGATGATCCTGCCCATTTTGCCCCTGTACGCCCAGCGCCACTTTCATATGAACCCGCGTGTGATTACCCTGCTGAACACCTCTTTTTTTGGCGCTCAGTTCATTGCCGGGCCGTATCTGGGGCGCTGGTCTGACCGATCCGGTCGGATGCCCGTGCTCATTATCAGCCAGATTGGAACCGTTGTCAGTTTTATCATGCTGGCGCTGGCACAGTCGGTGGACGTTCTGTTTTTAGCCCGCATCCTCGACGGCATCACAGGAGGGAACATTATTGTAGCGCAGGCGTATATCACCGATGTCACTCCGCCGCAGAAAAGAACCCAGGCATTAGGCTATATCTTTGGCGCATTTGGGCTGGGTTTTGTTATTGGGCCTGCTGTAGGTGGAATTTTGTCGGCCATGTTTGGGGAACGCATCCCATTTCTGATTGCGGCGGTGGCGGCTGCCGCGACGGTGCTGCTCACCTGGTACACCCTGGATGAAAGCCTATCGCCAGAACAGCGTGCACACAACCGCAGTTTCAAAAAATCAACCCTCAAGCCCAAAGAAGTCCTCAGCAACAGTCTGCTTATGCTGATCCTGATAATTGCATTTGGTGGGCAGTTCGGTTTAGGGCTGCTGCAATCAACTTTTGCGCTCTATGGGCAAGCGGTTTTGTTTGATGGATTTAATGAACAAACGACCAATCTTGGGATAGGACTGCTGCTGGCAATGATAGGTCTTGGACAATTTTTTACACAGATTTATTTGCTCAAGCGGGTGCTGCCCCGTTTTGGTGAGGCAAAGCTGGCTGTTGGTGGTAGTTTTATCCGCGCCGCATCCCTGTTTCTGCTGGCTGTGCTGACCGCACCCTGGTTAGGGCCAATTGCCGCTGCCGGATTTGCAATCGGTACCGGATTGATGATGCCTCCATTGCAATCGTTAGCAACACAGACTGTCGCGGATGAACTGCGCGGTGGGGTGCTGGGCGTCTATCAATCATCTGTCAGTTTTTCAACCATCATCGCCAGTGCCATCAGCGGTACTCTGTTTGACATCAGACCTTCGCTGCCTTACTGGGTGGGGGGGGCACTGTTCATCATGATTGGCATTCAGGCACTAAGGTTGCTCAAGTGGTCAATGCCCCTCATCGAAAAAACAGCGCCATCGGCAGCCGATTAGAACGCAGGAGACTGGTGGATTAATTTTTCATGAGTGTTCCGAAGTATAGTTCCTGCGGCCCCTATAATAAACAAGATCATCTTAAGTTTTATTGGAGCAGAGAAAGGATGAAAATTGGCGAAGTTTGACCGTCTTGCCATCCTGATGGCAGATGATGATGAGGATGATGTGCTGCTCACCCGTACTGCCCTAGAAGAAAGCCGTCTGAAGAATCCGTTTTTTGCAGTGAAGGATGGCGAAGAATTGTTGGATTACCTGTGCCATCGCGGAAAGTTCAGTGATCCCCAGACCGCCCCGCGCCCCGGCTTGATCCTGTTGGATTTGAATATGCCCCGCAAAGATGGGCGGGAAGCCTTGAGGGAAATCAAAGCTAATCCCACCCTGCGGCAGATTCCGGTGGTCGTGCTGACCACGTCAAAAGCCGAAGAAGATATTATCCGCAGTTATGACCTGGGAGCGAATTCATTCATTGTCAAACCAGTCACGTTTGCTTCACTGGTCAATGTCATCAACATTTTAGGGATTTACTGGTTTGAAATTGTCGCAACACCGCCGGATATAGATGGATGAAGGAAGTTGACTATGCCTAAGCAGCACATTCGGGTACTGCTGGTCGATGATGATGAAGATGATTACATCATCACCCGTGATTTGCTTTCCGATATTGAAGGCTGGGTATTTGATGTAGAGTGGGCATCAAATTATGACGACGCTTTTCAATTGATCGCACACTGCCAACATGATGTGTATCTGCTGGATTATCGCCTCGGCAAACAAAATGGGCTCGATTTGCTGCGCGAATCCCTTGCGACAGGCTGCAAGGCACCGATGATTCTTATGACCGGTCAGGGAGATCGTGCTATTGATCTGGAGGCTATGCACGTCGGGGCAGCCGATTATTTAAACAAAGAAAAAGTGGACTCACAAGTCCTTGAACGTGTAATCCGTTACACAATCGAGCGTGCCCGTACCCTCAGCGCCCTGCGCGAGCGCGAAGAACAACTCCGCCAGTACGCGGATGAATTAGAAGCTCGCAACCGTGAACTGAATGCTTACAGCTACACCATTGCCCATGACCTCAAATCACCGCTGGCAACCGTCATCGGGTATTCGGAGCTTTTGCTGCGTTACTTCGAACCCTCAGAGGAAATGAGAAAATATTTACAGGAAATCCATACAGTTGGGAATAATATGGCAAGCATGATCGACCAGCTTTTGCAGCTTGCTACCCTTTATAATGCGGAAACTATTGCAGAACCGATTGAAATATTCCCCATAGCTGAAGCCGCCTTAAACCGTTTTAAGTATCAACTGGAAAAACATTGTGTACAGGTCATCTGGGGTTCCGATTTGCCTCCGGCTATCGGGCACCAACCCTGGATCGAGGAGGTTTTCGCTAATCTCATCGGAAACGCCCTCAAGTATCGCAGCAGCCACTCCCCATATATTCAGTTACGCGGCAAGAGACTTAACGGGAAGACCCGCTACGAAGTGGAGGATAATGGTATCGGTATTGCAAAGGAACATCAGGCGCGGATTTTCGAAATGTTTCATCGGGTGCCGGGTTCAACGGTAGAGGGGACAGGATTAGGCTTAGCGATTGTGCAGCGTATTATCAAAAAATTGAATGGGGAAGTGGGTGTCGAAAGCCAGCCGGGGCAGGGCAGCACCTTCTGGTTTACCCTGCCGGCAGCATAAGTTCAACAGGGGGCGGATGCCCCTTGCGCCTCATACAAACAGGTTTTATCTCATCGCACCACCAGCCGATACACCGCCCCGGACAAATCCAGCACGTAGAGTTCCCCGTTGACATCCTCGCCAAAGGACGCAATGCTGACCGTCGTCTGCAAGAGCCGTTCAACCTGTGGGCGGCTGGTATCTGCATTGGTCATACCCCAGATGATGCCGCTGCAATAATCTCCGAAAAAATAGATCCCGTTTAAGGATGGAAATGCCGTGCCGCGATACACATAACCTCCTGTCACAGAGCATCCGAGACTATGATCATACTCCACTACAGGCAGGGTTACAGCCGTCATATCACAATTGCTGGCACTGTAACAATGCAGCCCCTCTGAGGTATTCCAGCCGTAGTTTTCTCCACCGGAACTGTCCGCGTACTGGAAATTGACCTCCTCATAACTGCCCTGCCCAACATCCGCAATGTACAGGTCACCTGTTTCGCGGTCAAATGAAAATCGCCAGGGATTCCGCAGCCCATATGACCAGAGTTCCGGTCGGTACAGGTCAATTTCCGCATAGGGGTTGTCAGCAGGAACAGCATATGTTGCTTCACCCGTGACCTTGAGCCGCAGCATTTTGCCGAGCAGCACGGAAAGATTTTCGGCATTATCCCAGGGGTCGCCCCCCCGTCCGCCGTCGCCTGTGCCAACGTAGAGATACCCATCCGGCCCAAACTTAATCTGACCACCATTATGGTTACGGGCCGGCTGGTCAATGGTCAAAATGATCTCCTCTGAGACCGGGTCGGCTACATTAGGATCATCGGTCACCCGAAACCGCGAAATAACTGTATCGCCATCCCCTGCCTGATCCGTGTAATTCACGTAAAATTCCCCATTTTCAGCATAATTCGGATCAAAGGCGATGCTCAACAGACCTTGCTCCGAACCACTGGACAAAACCCGGTCAGAAATATCCAGAAAAGGGCTGTCCAGGACTTGTTGATTTTCCACAATCAAGACACGCCCCTCTTTTTCCACCAAGAAAAGGCGCTCGTCTCCAGCATGAGTCAGATAAGTGATCCGGTTAGGGACAGTCACATACGGTTCTAAATCAATCGCTGGGAACTGGGCAGCGGTGGTAAAAGGTAGACTCAGCAGCAGGAAAAACATGGCAAGGCTAAAGCCCGATCTCATCTTGGGGTCTCCTCATTCTTGGCGAATTTGGCCTATTGCTTCTATTATTCTTTAGAGAATATAGCAGGCATTTCCGAAGAAGATATGCTAGACTTGGAGAGTCATGACGAAACTGTTTCTAATCCGTCACGCAACCAACGATTGGGTCAAAACAGGCAAACTTGCCGGGTGGACACCGGGCGTTCATTTGAACGAATACGGTAAAGCCCAGGCAGAAGCCATCGGCACACGGTTGGCCTCTGCTAAAATCCACGCGATTTATTCCAGCCCACTGGAACGTACCCTGGAAACCGCCGCAGCGATTGTTCAGCATCATCCCAAACTGACGGTGCAGCCAATCGAAGAGGTCGGTGAAGTGCGTTACGGACAGTGGGAGGGGGCAGAACTCAAGAAGCTGTACCGTCAAAAGCGCTGGCGCTATGTCCAGATGGTTCCCAGCCGCGTGCGTTTTCCGGATGGGGAAACCATGCGTGGTGCACAGGCGCGGGCTGTGGAGGTGATGGAAAGCTTGTGTATCAAACATCCCGGTCAGACAGTGGCCGTAGTTTCACACAGTGATGTGATTAGAATGACGGTAGCCTACTATCTGGGCGTGCATCTGGATTTATTCCAGAGGATCGTTATTTCGCCCGCATCCTTGACTATCCTTTCGATGGGGGCAGGAATGCCATTTATTGAATGCGTGAATGATACCAGTCATATTCCCAAAGAAGAGCCAAAATCAGACTGAGGTTTTACACGATGTCTACGGAAATTGAACTGAATCCGATTGATTTTATCACGGTAGGCACGGTTGGTCCCAAAGGACGACGTGTGTTTTATCTCCAGGCAGGGCGCACATCCAGAGTGGTGTCCCTGACTCTGGAAAAAGAACAGGCACGGGCGCTGGGGGATGCCATTAAAGAACTGCTGGATGACTTGAACGAACGCTATCCGGATACACAGGAAAAACCGGTTAATCTAGCTGATCTGAATCTGGAACTGCGCGACCCGATTGAGCCAGAATTTCGCATTGCCCAGATTGGTCTGGGTTATGACGAAGTTCGCAACCAGGTGGTGATTGTCGTGCAGGAAATGGTCGTTCTGGAAGAAGACGACGACCCGGATCTGGTAAATCCCGGCGTGGCACGTTTCTGGGGAACGCGGGAACAGTTCCGGGCACTCAGTTTATGGATTGCTAAAGTCATAGAAAAAGGCCGTGCTAACCCTAAGACCAATGGCCGAGTGATCTATTATTGGACGTAAAAGTTCGATGACGAGCGAAAATTCTGCCACCCCGATAGACATCCTGACCCTGCTGAAAACAGGCGACATGAGTATGACACAGGGGCGGCTGCGCTGGAGTTCTAATCATACATTTCTGGTGGAAATCTGTGCGGGTGACGTTCGCACAAGGGCAATTTATAAACCCCGACGCGGCGAACGTCCGCTGTGGGATTTCCCCGATGGCACCTTGTGCAACCGCGAAGTCGCTGCATATCTTGTGTCCGAGGCCATTGGGTGGCACATCGTCCCGCCAACGGTGCTGCGGGATGGCTTTTACGGGGCTGGTAGTGTTCAGCTTTTTGTGGAACATGACCCGGAAATCACCTATTTCAATTTAGGAGATTATTTTGTGCCCCAGCTACAGCGGATTGCCGCCTTTGACGCCATCATCAACAACGCGGATCGCAAAGGCGGTCACTGCCTGCTGGATAAACACAATAAAATTTGGGGGATTGATCATGGGATTTGCTTTCACATGGCCTCCAAATTACGCACGGTCATCTGGGATTTTGCGGGTCAGCCTTTGCCGGATGACCTGAAGGACGCCGTGCAGAAATTCCGGCAGCAGATTTGCGATCAGAATAGTGAATTGATGCAGCAGCTTTCTCCATTAATCAGCTCATTGGAAGTCAGCGCCCTCATGACGCGGACTCAAAAACTGCTGCACCAGTCAAAATTCCCTCAACCCGGCAATGGCCCCAGCTATCCCTGGCCCCCTGTTTAACGACGGTACGCTGAAATGACCTTTTCTATTGCTGCCGCTGTGTCCTCAAAATCGCTGTTGGACATCGCAGCGAACATCGGCAGCGAGAGCAGACGTTCATAGGCATCTTCCGCTGCGGGACACAGCCCGTGTTTGTACCCCAGCTTTTGATAATAAGGATGCCAGTAAACCGGGATGTAATGCACATTTACCCCGATGCCTTCGGCTCGCAGCGCTTCAAATACCTGCCGACGGCCAACCTTGAGGCGGTCTAAATTTAACAGCACCGGATACAAATGATAAGCGTGTGATGCGCCCTTACGGACTTTCGGCACCGTGATTTCTGGCATGTTTGCAAAAAAAGTATCGTACTGCGCGGCAAGTTCCTTGCGCCGTTTAATTGATTCTGGCAGGCGTTGAAGCTGGCTCTTGCCTAACGCACATTGAAAATCCGTGATGCGGTAGTTGTACCCCAAAAGCTGCATCTCGTAGTACCATGAGCCGGTTTTTTCACGCTGGTGATGATCTGTCGTGATGCCGTGATTGCGAAAATAGCGCATTTTTGCTGCCCACTCAGGGTTATCGGTTGTGATTGCACCGCCTTCACCCGTTGTGACATGTTTGACCGGATGAAAACTGAAGGTGCTTAAATCTGCGAGACTGCCGACTGATCTGCCGTCGAGACTGCCCCCAATGGCGTGGCACGCATCTGCGACAAGGATCAGATTGTGTTTCTGGGCGATTTCACCCAGGGCACTGTAATCAGCGGGCTGGCCTGCATAATCGATGGCGACAATGGCTCTGGTTTGCGGCGTGATCACTTTTTCCACCTCTGTCGGATTAATCGTCAGCGTGGCAGGATCAATGTCCACAAAAACGGGCGTCCCCCCCTGATACAGCACACAGTTGGACGACGCAGCAAAGGTCAGCGCGGCTACGATGATTTCATCCCCTTTCCCAATGCTGAGAGCCGCCATCGCTGCGTGCAGCGCCGCCGTACCAGAATTGACAGCCACTGCATACTTCGCCCCGGTAACCCGGACAATTTCGGCCTCAAATGCTTCCACCATCGGGCCAGTTGTGAGCCAATCTGAGCGCAGCACGCTGATAACTGCTTCTATATCAGCGTCAGTAATATCCTGCCGTCCATAAGGAAGGCGATTTTTTCGGACAGGGGTTCCCCCATCAATAGCCAGACTCATCGGCGGTATCCACCATCCTGATTAAATCTTCGACGTTCAACCAGTGCGGGTTGTTATCACTGGTATAGCTGAAATCCGGCAAAAGCGCTTTCCCTATAAGGTCAAGGTCGGTGGTCCACCATTCATGATTGGGGATGACTACAAAACGGTCTGCGGCCTCACGGGTATGACGCGATTCATCAACGGAAACCAGCACTTCATGGAGTTTTTCACCGGGGCGAATCCCGGTGTAGGCAATCTCGCATTCAGGGGCAATCGCTTTGGCTAAGTCCATAATATTCATGCTTGGGATTTTAGGGACAAACACTTCGCCGCCGTACATTGTTTCGATGCATGACACCACAAATCGTACTCCCTGATCCAGCGTGATCCAGAAGCGAGTCATATGTTCGTCAGTAACCGTGATTTTTCCGTTTTTGCGCTGTTCTTTGAACAGCGGGATGACACTGCCCCGGCTGCCAATGACGTTGCCATAACGGACATTGGAAAAAATCGTTCCCCCCTTGCGGCTGTAGGCATTTGCATGGACAAACAACTTTTCTGCCGCCAGTTTGGTTGCGCCATAAAGATTAATTGGATTTACGGCTTTGTCAGTACTCAGTGCTAGCACCCGCTGGACACCGCGATCTAATGCGGCCTCAATGACATTGCGGGCGCCCATAATGTTCGTCATAATAGCTTCAATAGGGTTGTATTCACAAGCAGGGACTTGCTTGAGGGCCGCCGCATGGACGACAATATCCACGCCGTCAAAAGCGCGGCGCAAGCGGTCTAAATCACGCACATCACCAATAAAATATCGCATTGGTTCGTCATTATAGACCTGACGCATTTCATGTTGTTTGAGTTCATCTCGGCTGAAGACAATGACGCGGCGGGGTTTTTGTTCTTTCAGCATTTGTTCGACAAACTTCTTGCCGAACGACCCGGTGCCGCCCGTAATTAAAACGGACTTGTTCGACCAATCCATTACGTTACCTCTGGAAAATTAGCGAAGGAATTATAAACGTTTCTATGGTTGAAGTCACGGTGACACTCCACTGGCTCCCTGACGCCCCCTCGTTTACCACAGAGCAGCTTGCTCAGGTGGAAGACATCTGGGCAAAACGCCCTGCCACCGTCTTTAACGGGAGTCTGTTCACTCTTCTCCAGATGAGTACACAGGGTAATGAAATTCATCTGGTGGGCAGTTATACCGAGTACAGGTTTTACTTCGTTCAGCGGCGGGGTGGGGTGGATCTGGGGGTGCGTCCGGTTGGTGTTAGCGGATTGATTGTGGTGGATGAGCAAATCGTTTTTGCCCGCCGCAGTCCTCATGTGACCGCCTACCCGAATTACTTTGAGCTTGTGCCCGCCGGAGGACTCGATGAGGTTTCCATGCGCGAAGACGGCACGGTTGATTTTGCAGCGCAGATACGCAGTGAGTTTGAGGAAGAAGTGGGACTGTCAGCGGCACTGGTACGGGAGGTCAAGCCCTTCGGGGTGGTCTACAGCCCGGATGATTATGTGTATGACATCGCCTGTGCACTGACTGTTGATGTCGAGCCACAGACGATTATCGACAGCCTGCAACGATCCACTGAGTATACGGCTCCAGTACTTGTGCCGCAGACACAGCTAAAGGACTGGATTTCAGATCATGAGACAGACGTTTTGCCAACTTCTCGGAAGTTATTATCCCTGTGGACATGAGTAATGAACGGTATTTATTTTATTGAGGGCGAACGATTGTATTTGCGCGGTGTTACGGCGGATGATGTGAATGAGACCTATCTACGGTGGATGCACGATCCGGAAGTCATGCAGTATCTTGAGAGCCGTTTTCAGCCACATTCGTTGAGCAGCTTACATGAATTTGTGGCGCAAATGCAGCATGATCGGGACCAGTTGTTCCTGGCAATTGTGCTAAAAGACAAGGATAGGCACATCGGTAACATCAAACTTGGCCCCATCAACTGGATTCATCGTTTTGCTGATATTGGCCTGCTCATTGGTGAAAAAGACTGTTGGGGCAAAGGCTACGCTACGGAGGCTATCCAACTGCTGACACAGTATGCTTTCAATGCACTCAACTTGCATCACTTAACCGCGGGATGTTATGCCACGAACATGGGGTCAGCACGCGCCTTTCTTAAGGCGGGTTGGGTTGAAGAAGGCCGAAGAAAAAGCTATTTCTATTCCGCTGGCAAATATGTGGATGAAATTTTGTTAGGCATTGTTTCACCCCTTCCAGAAAACTACAATACGCCATCAGATTCTCATTGAATACGGAAGATATGTTCAGTAAAAAGGCGCTCTGGCGGCGCACCGCCAATCAAATATACTGGATGCTGCGCGACCCTCGCATCATGAGGATTTACCTGGCTTGTATCGCAGCCCACCTTCGGGCGAAATATGCCCATAACCCCCACCTGACTGAAATTGACGAGGCCGCTTATCGTGCCTCGCGGCGGAGTGATCGTGTTTTTGTGTTTGGGTCAGGAGCATCCCTGAACGACATCACACCTCAGGAATGGGAGCACATTGCAGAACACAATACATTTGGATTTTCGATGTTTGTGTACCAGAATTTTGTGCGGACAGATTATCATCTGCTGCGAGAGCTGTACATCACAAAGGAATTTGATAAATCATTCTGGTTACCCTACAGTCAGGAATTTGTTGATCATCTGGATAACAATCCTCATTTTGATAAAACCATCCTGATTGCCCAGGCAGGCTGGCACGCCATGACGGTTAATCGGATGCTGGCACTCAAGCAGTTACGCAAACCGCGTCAAATTTTGCGGTTTTATACCGGTGAGCGCAGCGCAACCGCCCCGCCGACCTTTTCTCTGAAGGATGGGGTCGTGCACAGCATTGGCACCATGACCGATGCGGTGAATCTGGCGGTTATCGGTGGGTGGAAACATATCATTTTGACCGGTGTTGATTTATATGACGGGCGCTATTTCTGGGAAAAAAAACATGCTTCTGCCCAGGACTTTGGACGTGACCCGAATGCTGTCCACAATACGGTCAACAATGGCATCATTCAGAACATCGAACGCTGGCGTGATTTTCTTGCCCCGCATGGGGTGAAATTGTGGGTCTATAACCCCAGGTCGCTGCTGACCAGCGTGCTTCCAGTCTATACGCCGGATGCTATACAGGATGGAGATGCTCGATAAAGTCATTCACAATCTGGGCTTCGGCAGCAGGTAAATATTGACTAATAATGTCCTGTAGTGCGATGGTGAACGCAGCAATTTTTTCCACTGTGATGCCATGACCTGGTAGTGCCATCTGTGTCCATGCTCGCATTTCATCCAGAATAGCGTAATCCTCATACATCATCGCCATTTCGACGACCTCAATGAGGTCGTGGACGACTCGTGGAGTTTCTGCCATTTGCCCATTGGCTGTGTGCTGCATCATCAGCAGGGTGGCGGTATTTTCCACGAGTGCGCGTTTTTCCCGGAGCGCCGCTACCGCGGCGTGTGTTCGCGTACTCGGTTCCGGTTCAACGAAGGGTTCGGGGCGTTTGCGTTCGGTGAGCAGCTTTTCCAATACGTCAGCCGCCCTCACTAAATCCTCGCCCAGATATATCCCTGGAATGCGCCCGACCAACTGCGGCAGCAAACTGAACAAACGACCCGCATAAGTAAAATTCCCGCGTTTATGGGTCGCACGCTCCACCACATGGGCTGCATCCTTAATGTAACGAAGGTTAGAGACTTGTGTTGCGGAAAGCGTGACTACATCTGGCTGCAAGTCGGACAGGGTTTCGTGGAAACCCTCTAAACCGATGTTCTGACCCAGGTAGATCACTTCCCAACCGCGTCGCCGCATAAACAGCGACAGCATTAACACGGGAATTTCGTGCCAGTCCTGTGAGACACAACCAATCACAAGTCGTCCGGTGCGGGTGGGGGCTGCCGCTGCCGCCAGTATCGCCAGCAGGCGCTCCCGAATCAGATTGCTGGCGAAATGTTCCTGCTGCAAGGTGAGCGATCCACGCTCCCACGAGTCGCCAACCCATTTCAGAATGGGCAGCAGCAGGCGGGTGCAAATATCTTCAATTGGATAAATACCCAGCGCGTGCGTCAGGATGCGCTGGGCGTGGACGTAATTGAACTGCGTTATATCATCGGTGAATTCTTCAAGTAAATCTTCGAAATAACTGCTGTGAGCAGTGGATGTCGAACCCAGGGATGACATGACACGTGGATAATTATCGAGCTGCTGGGGTAGGTGATGGTATAATAATTCAACCGCCTGCTTGATCCGTACCGAAGCATCAACCTGCTGCTTCAGCCAGCGTAAAATCATAATGTCGCGCTCGGAATACAGCCGGTGTCCCTGTACATCGCGTTTGGGTTTGGGAATTTCATAGCGCCGCTCCCATGCCCGCAGCGTCGCCGGATCAATGTCGGTTTGCTGAGCGACAGCCCGGATATTAAAAACAGGGTCATCAGGGTAACTTAAAAACGGTTCGTCGTGGTTCATCGCGCTACAATATTCCTATCAGCCTAGACTTAATATACAACATTTGTCCAAAATATGGTAATAGTTTGTCATATTCTTGGAAATTTGCGCTAACATCTCTCGCAGGGAGGTATGATGACCTATCTGAATTTCCTGATCTTGTTTGTAATCCTACCCTCGCTGCTGCTGGGCGTGCTGCTCCGTCGGCATTTGAATCGGCGGTGGTGGCAGTGTGTCGGCGTGCTGTCGGTCGTCGCACTGGTCTGGACAACGCCCTGGGATAATTATCTTGTTGCCAACAAGGTCTGGTGGTATGACAAAGACCTTGTACTGAACCTCATCATCGGATACGTGCCGATTGAAGAATACGCCTTTTTTGTCCTGCAAACAATCATGACGAGTCTCTGGATGGCGGGTGTGTGGGTGGTTGTGCCCGCGCCAGAACGTTCACATCGTGCCTGGTCACCGTCTCTGGCTCTTATCCTGATTGGCAGTTTGACAGTGCCGCTGCTGGCGATGCTGCTGAGTGGAGAACGCCAGTACAATTATCTCATTCTGGAAATTGGCTGGTTGGCGCTGCTCCCATTGAGTGTGCAGTGGTTATATGGTTTAGATATCATCCTGCACCACTGGCGGGCATGGCTTATTTCCGTGCTCCTTCCGACGGCCTGGTTAACCTCGATGGACTCCATTGCCATTGGCACAGGCACGTGGTCGATCAGTGAGGAGCAGACCATTGGTCTCAAGCTGGGCGGGCTCGTGCCAATTGAGGAGGCTATCTTTTTCCTTATTACCAACTTGCTGATCGTTCAGGGGATGATCCTGTTTTATATGCCGGAATCATGGGAACGGGCGGAAAATCTCCGCCTGGGGTGGGTCAAGGACACAAGGTTAATTTTTGATGAGAAATTAGACAAACCTGTTGATTAAATTGTGCAAAACCTGTACAAATAGATGAACTTTTTCATATAGATCAACGTACAGGTTATGCATATGATGACATCAGCCGTGGTCATCGGCGCGGGGATGGGGGGATTAGCCACTGCCCTGCGTCTGGCTTCGCAGGGTTTCCAGGTAACCGTTCTGGAAAAACAACCTCGCCCAGGTGGACGAAGCAGCGTTTTGCAGGAAAACGGTTTCCGCATGGATATGGGGCCTACCATCCTGGTTATGAAAGATGTATTTGATGAAACCTACCGGGCGATTGGTCGTGACATTAACGACTGCCTGGAATTTGTCCAGCTTGATCCCAATTACCGCGTCTATTTCCATGACAACACCTATATTGATCTCTACGGCAACATGGCACAGCTTGCCGCCGAGGTTGAAAAAGTGGAGGCAGGCGCATCGGAGAATCTGTTTCGTTTCATTGGCGCCGCAGCAAAAAAATACCAGCTTGGTATGGATTTTGTCGTAAGAAACTATGACCACATCACCGATTTAGCCAATCCCATTGCTGGCCTGCGACTGCTGCAAACCAGTTCCCACGAGCGTCTTTATAAGCAGGTTGGCAGTTTCTTTAAAAGCGACAAACTCCGGAAAGCCTTTTCGTTTCATTCAATGTTCCTGGGGCTTTCTCCATTTGAAGCGCTGGCGATGTACAGCCTGATTACCTACGCGGATCTTGCCCTGGGCATGTGGTACCCCAAAGGCGGAATTTACCGCATCATCGAAGATATGCTGCGGATCGCGGGTGAAATGGGGGTGCAAATCCGCACCAATGCACCTGTTGCACAAATTGCGATTGAACAGGGCAAAGTGACAGGTGTGTATCTTGAATCCGGGGAATTTGTTCAGGCGGATCTGGTTATTTCTAATGCTGATCTGCCCTATACCTACAAAAAACTGGTGGACAGCCGCCACCGTAAGCATTATACGGACCAGCGTTTAGACAACATGAATTATGCATGTTCAGGATATTTGTTGTATCTCGGCGTGAATAAAACCTATGACCATGTGCGGCATCAGGCACTGTATTTCACAGATGACTACCGGGCGAATCTGGATGCTATCTTTGTGGATAAGACTCTGCCGCAGCATGTGTCCTTCCACATGAACATCCCAACGGTGTCTGATCCAACCCTGGCACCACGAGGGCACAGTCTGATATATCTGCTGGCCCCTATGCCGAATCTATCCGCGAATATCAACTGGAACACAGCGGCGCCGTTTGTCCGTGAACAGCTTCTGGACAAGCTGGAAGATTTTGTTGACCCGGACATCCGGCAGCACATCGTTTGGGAGCGGCAGTTCACACCCGTTGATTTCGAGACTCATTACAATGCCGTGCTGGGGACTGCTTTTGGTTCGCTCTCGCAGGGATTTTTCCAGTCGTCCTATTTTCGTCCGCACAATAAGGCTCACGATATTGAGGGGCTGTATTTTGTCGGTCAGGGTACCTATCCCGGCATTGGGATGCCAATGGTACTGCTGTCTGCCCGTCTGGTAACAGAGAGGATTCTTCAGGAATGGCGCTAAGAGAACATTCATTTCCCGTTGTTGGCGAGCTTAGTCGTCCGGATGACCTGGCGGCAGATTATGCGGTATGCCGCACGATTATGCACGCTGCCAGCAAAAACTATGCCTTCGCCAGCTACTTCCTCCCTGTGGAAAAACGTCCCCATGTGGAAGCGCTTTATGCTGTAATGCGCGTGGGAGATGACCGGGTGGACGTGGCACATACAGGTTTTCCCTCACCGCTGGAGGCGATCAAGGATTGGGAAACCAGTTACTGGCGAGCCTTTGAAACCGGAGACAGCCCTGAACCAGTGCTGCGGGCTTACCTGGATACGTGCCGTAGGTTTGATATTTCACCCGACCTTCTGGCTCCCTATTTTCGTGCCATGATTGAAGATCTGACGGTTACGCGCTTCGCCACTTTTGAGGATTTGCTTCATTATATGGAAGGCAGCGCAATGACCGTTGGGCGGGTGATGGTGCATATTCTGGGCACAAAAACGCGCCGGGTGCGAGATGCGTTTCCGGCAGCAGATGCGCTGTCGATTGCCATGCAGTTAAGCAATTTCTGGCGCGATATTGGTCAGGATTGGGAAATCGGACGTGTCTACATTCCCCAAGAAGACCTGCAACGCTTCGCATATACCGAAGACCAACTCGCCGCTGGTCGCGTGACCCAGAACTTCATTGATCTGCTGGATTATCAGATTGACCGTACAGAAAAGTACTACCAGCACGCCCGCGAAGGGATTAAGCTGCTGGCATCCGGTCAATGGGGAGTCATGAGCAGCCTAGAGATTTACCGGGCAATTCTGAACGGAATTCGCCACAATCATTATGACGTGTTTAGTAAACGCGCAGGGACAACTTCCTGGCAAAAGCTTGCGCTGGTGGCAAGGGCTTACCTGAAATGATGAACGTTTGCGCTTTTGTCTATGACACCCAGAAAAAAATGGCGATTGTTCAGTCGGATGGGCGCGTTCGCGTTCGATAAGACTTGAAGTTTTACCCTGAACAGCGTATTGTTAAAAACATTCGCTGAATTACGGGGTTGTCAGTTGCGCCGATTTGCGCTGTTTGTGATTATTCTGCTTTTGGCGGCGTGTGGAGCAGATGCCGAGCCAGAAGTTGTGCTGATTCCAACATCCGAATCAACAGCGACCCTTCCCACACGCACACCAACACGGATGCCGACCATCGTCATTCCGCCGACGATCACACTCGCGCCAACTTCAACATCTGTTCCCGTATCCGCCGGAGGGCCAACACCTACCAGCCCTTTGCATCCGACTTTTACGCCCGCACCCGCGACCGAAACTGCCACCCGTCTACCAACACAGATCGGTCTGGAAATTGAGTATTTCATCACCAACACCAGCGATCCTTCCGCCAGTGAAACCCTTACTTTGTTCTGGCGAGTCAACGGCGCGGACAGCGCCCGCATTTTCCGGCTCAATGCTGAAGACAATCGTGTGCAGGTATGGAATGTCCCCGCTGAGGGGCGCATTACTGTCACGACACGGACGGAAGACACACCCCCGGAAGCAGCCCGATTTTTGCTGCAAGCAGAAGTCAACGACAGTGTTGCAGAAGAAATCCTGGAAATCCCGCTGGGGTGCCCGTTTGTCTGGTTTTTTTTGCCCCCGCCGGAAGGCTGTCCAACAACTCCGCCCGTTGCTTCCTTTCAGGTGGAGCAGCGCTTTGAAGGCGGGATCATGGTCTGGCTGGAGGCCCGCGATGAGATTTTTGTTGTTTTTAACGACGGTGACACACCAGCCTGGATTAATGTTCCGGATGAATTTGAGGAGGGTCTCCCTGAACGGGATGACAGCCTGGTTCCCCCGCCAGAACGTTTGCAGCCAGTTCGCGGTTTTGGCCTGGTCTGGCGGGACGAAGCTGACGTGCGGGACAGGCTGGGGTGGGCGGTAGAACCGGAAGTTGGTTATGATGGTATTATACAGGTCTCGTCAGGAGGTTCAGAAAATGAAGTCACTTATCTGCGACTGCGGGATGGTGGCATTCTGACCCTGGAAGCAGGTGGCGAAGGCTGGGCGGTTTTGCCCCTGAGCGAAATCACGACCCCCGAACCGGAAACGCCGACTCCCACGCCTGAGCAATCAAGTTAAAGGAACACCATGTTTGACGAATTGGCTACGCAAAGCGCTGACTATCAGGCGCCTCAAATTACGCCGCCTGCGTTCAATAACCGCCATCAAGAATTGGAAGATGTCATCGCGGCGGTTCTCGATATTCAGCAGCGTAATTACAACCCGATTGAATCGGTTGTCGCACAGTATTACGGCCAGCTTCGCCTGGACAGCGCCCAGGCCTTTGAGATTGTGGATGGGCGGTTGCAGGACATGGGCTACCACGCGCATTTTTCAGTTGATGAGGCCACAAATTTGCACCGGATTGATGTTTTCCGAGGGCGTTTTTCGCCCCCGCCGCGCCCGGTCTGGCCTAACGTGCTGCTGCTGATTTTGACGATCCTCAGCACGATGTCTGTGGGAGCACTGCTGGATGATGTCCCATACGAAAACCTATTCAGCCTGGAAGTTCTCAAAGGATGGCCGTATGCGTTGAGCGTGATGCTCATTCTGGGAGCTCATGAACTCGGTCATTATTTTGCCGCTCGCCATCATCAGGTAAGCGTGACCCTGCCTTACTTTTTACCCTTTCCGCCGCTGCTCGGTTTTGGTTTTGGTACCTTCGGCGCGTTTATCCAGCTCCGTGAACCTATGCGGAATCGCAAACAGCTTTTTGATGTGGGTGTCGCGGGGCCATTGTCCGGGCTGATATTTGCCATTCCCATTTTGATTATCGGGATTGCCACCGCCGAGGTGAATCGTTTGCCTACGGTGGAAGAATGCCGTGAAGGGGGAACCTGTGACTATCTGCTGGAAGGTAACTCGATTGTTTATGCGGCTGCCAAGTATGTGATTCATGGAAAATGGCTGCCCAATGACTTTGAAGATATGACAATTAACCAGCTTTCGTTTGCAGGTTGGACGGGACTGTTTGTGACCGGCCTGAATTTGCTTCCCATCGGGCAGCTAGATGGCGGACACATCTTATATACCCTTGTCGGGCGCACCGCGCGGCGCCTGTATATTCCTGCGATGATCGCCATGGTCATCCTGGCGCTCAATAATTCAAGCTGGTTTTTGTGGGTGATGCTGCTGTTTTTCTTCGGACGAGTCTATGCCGTACCGATGGATGATATTACACCGCTGGACAGTCGGCGGCGAGCGCTGGGGATTTTTGCGCTGGCGATTTTCTTCCTGGTATTCACACCAAGCCCCTTTGAAATTATCTCGCTCCGGTAAACATGCCGACCAAGAAAAAGACAACCAACCCCAGCGTTCGCAGCGCAAAAGAGAAGGCGAAGCAGAGCCTGAGTGTCAATACGATTGTTGCGCGGGGTGTTGGTACGCTGTTGGTGTTGGGAATTCTGTTTGTGCTGAGTCGTCCTGGTGTGCTGGATTGGGTGCTCGAAAGGTCGCCCATGCGGTCAGTGAATACGCATGGTGGCATTACCAACGGCGAAGCAGACCTGGCAGAGATTTTTACCCCGCAGGTGATGTACTGGCGCGATGAGATTGAACGCTGGGCGAAAGAGCGCAGCCTGAACCCCAATCTTATTGCCACCATTATTCAGATCGAATCGTGTGGCGATCCCTATGTGTCTTCTAACGCAGGGGCCCAGGGGTTATTTCAGGTGATGCCATTCCATTTTGCCAATGGGGAAAACCAGCTCAACCCAGAAATCAACGCACTCCGAGGGCTTAACCATCTCAAGGACTGCCTGAATTGGACAAATTATGATGTTGGGGTGTCATTCGCCTGTTATAACGGCGGCCCCAGTGTAATAGGACAACCGCAAAGTCAGTGGTATGAAGAATCCCGGTATTATTTTCGCTGGGGAACAGGCATTTATAATGACGCGACCAATGGGGCGGAAGAAAGCTCTACTCTGCGGGAGTGGCTGGCCGCAGGTGGCAATATTTTGTGCGGTCGCGCCAGCGAAACCCAAACCCTCCTCCGCCCTCAGTGAGCATTGTCAGGTGGTTACACGACAAACGTGGGTAGACTGTCTGCGACTCCCGTCGCTATAATTACGCGCGTTTTAAGTTGATAGGAGTCACAACCTTTGGCTTTTGGTCAAACTCAACCTCACGCCCTCATCACTGGTGGCGCGGGCTTCATTGGCAGCCACCTCGCGGATCGGCTGCTGGTGGAAGGCTACCGCGTGACCATCATTGATAATCTTTCGACAGGGCGTTGGGAAAACATCGCCCATCACAGCAAAAATCCTGGTGTCCGCTTTGCCATCGAAGATATTCGCAACGAGATGATTATGGATCGTCTGGTCAGTGAATGTGATGTGCTGTTTCATCTGGCAGCGGCGGTGGGCGTCAAGCTTATTGTTGAAAGACCCATTGATACCATCGAAACGAACATTCGCGGTACGGAGGTTGTCCTCAAGGCCGCCGGGCGCTACCGTAAACCTGTGCTGCTGGCCTCGACATCAGAAGTGTACGGCAAATCCAATAAAGTCCCTTTCCGGGAAGATGATGATGGCGTATACGGGGCAACCACCAAAAGTCGATGGAGTTACGCGGTTTCAAAGGCTTTAGACGAATTTCTAGCGCTGGCGTATTACGAATCCCAGAAGCTGCCCGTGACTATTTTTCGGCTGTTCAATACGGTTGGGCCGCGCCAGGTGGGGCATTATGGGATGGTTGTCCCACGTTTTGTCAAAGCAGCCCTGGCGAATGAACCGATAGAAGTATATGACGACGGCAAACAGTCCCGGTGTTTTGCCAATGTCTATGATATTGTCGATGCCCTCGTCAAGCTCTCACAGTGTGGCAATTCATACGGCGAAGTTTTTAATATTGGCAGCACGGAAGAAGTCACCATCATGGAGTTAGCCCAGCGTGTCCAGTCGGCCACCCACAGTACCTCTGAAATTGTGCTTGTTCCTTACGAGAAAGCCTACAAAAAAGGGTATGAAGATATGCGCCGACGGGTGCCGGATACCAGCAAGATTGAGCGGCTGATCCAGTGGAAGGCCACGACCGCCCTGGATCAAACCATCCAGCAGATGATTGAGTATTACAGGAATTTGGAGAAAACAAAATGACACAGGCCGTTGCCACCCAGTACAAAGAACAGCTCCTCAAAAATATCCAGGATCGAACCGCTGTGATCGGCATTGTGGGTCTGGGATATGTCGGATTACCTTTGGCCGTGGCCTTTGCAGAGGTAGGGTTTAAGGTGCTGGGGGTGGATCTCACCCCGGCAAAAGTCAATAAGCTCAATGAGGGGATCAGTTACATTCCCGATATTCCCACAGATCAGATAGCGCCGCTGGTGGCAGATGGGCGGCTGATCGCTTCCACCAGTTACGATGTGCTGCGTGAAGCCGATATTGTCAGCATTTGTGTGCCGACCCCACTCCGCAAAACCAAAGACCCAGACATGTCCTACGTCATCGAATCGACGGAAGCGGTTGCGGGAATCTGCCATGACGGAATGCTGGTCGTGCTGGAAAGCACCACTTACCCCGGCACAACAGAGGAAATTCTTGCGCCGCGTCTGGCACAGGAGGGGCTGACCATTGGTGAAAACCTGTTTGTGGCTTTCTCCCCCGAACGAATTGACCCGGCGAATCCACAATTTCATGTACGGAACACCCCCAAGGTGGTCGGTGGGATGACTCCGGCCTGCCAGGAAGTCGCGGCTGCCTATTACGCCACGATTGTGGATGATGTGCATATTGTGTCTTCCCCCACAGCCGCCGAAATGGTCAAACTGCTGGAAAATACGTTCCGTGCGGTAAATATCGGACTGGTCAATGAAATTGCCCTGATGTGCGATAAATTGAATCTGAACGTCTGGGAAATCATCCAGGCCGCTTCGACGAAGCCCTTTGGGTTTATGCCGTTTTATCCTGGCCCTGGCCTGGGCGGACACTGCATTCCGGTTGATCCCCATTACCTGAGTTGGAAATTAAAAACGCTCAACTATACCGCTCGTTTTATCGAACTCGCCAGCGAAATCAATACCGCAATGCCGCTGCATGTCGTCACTAAAGTAGGAGATGCGCTGAACGACCGGGCGCTGCCCATTCGCAACTCGAAAATAGGGGTGTTGGGCGTGGCCTATAAACCTAATGTAGACGATGTTCGGGAGAGTCCCGCGCTGGATATTATCCAACTCCTGGAAGAAAAAGGCGCGAAAGTGACTTACCACGATCCCTATGTTGCTCGCGTCCGCCTGGAAGGGGAACGTATCATGGAAAGCACGCCGTACAGCACCCGCTGGCTCTCCGATGCGGACTGTCTGGTGATTGTGACCAACCATGCCGTGTTTGATTGGGAGGAAATCGTCAACCACAGCCGTTTGATTGTGGACACGCGCAACGCTACCGTCAAAGCCCGCAACGGCAAAGCGGAAGTGGTACTGCTGTAGCTCCTGATGAACTCAATCTCATCGCCCGTTGTGGTACGGGCGATGGTTTTAAAACAAACTCAACTGTTTGGGCGGTGTGGGCGGATCTTCGTCCTTCTTTTCGGGCTGTGGGTCGGACGGCGCTGGTTTGCTTTTTGCCTCTTTGACCAGATCAATCATGCGCCGGAAATCGGCTTCCATGGCCGGGCGCAAATCCGGATTACGTAAGACTGCCGCCGGATGGAATAGCGGATAATAAATCCGCCCATTGTCAAATTTTGGTCTGCCATGAATCTGGGTTATTTTGCCATTAGGAAAATATCGCGCCATGCTGTAACGTCCCAGGGTAGCAATCAGAATCGGGTTAATCAGCTCAATCTGGCGGTCAAGATAGGATTTACAGGCTTCAATTTCGTTGGGCAAGGGGTCACGATTGTTGGGTGGGCGGCATTTGACCACGTTGGTAATGAACACTTCCTGCCGGTTTAGGCCAACCATCCGCAGCAGCTCGTCTAAATACTGACCGGATTTGCCGACAAAAGGGAGCCCTTGCTCATCTTCATACTGCCCTGGCCCTTCACCAATGAACATGAGGTCCGCGTGCATCGATCCATCCCCAGGAACGGCTTTTCGGCGCCTCTGATGCAGCACACAGGCTTTGCAAGCGATGATTTCCTGAGCAACTGCTCTGAGTTTTTGCTCGCGTTCTTCCGGCTTCATCTATCCAGGCCCTTTCAAGTAGATGGGTTTCACCTCAGCAGGTTTAGTTATAACGCCTTCGGCAAATTTTTTCCAACCGAGGTCAGCTAAGAATCCCGCCCGACGTACCTGCCAGGCGGCGCTGAAAACCTGACATCCGGCAGCTTTGAGCAGGGCCATCCCTGTTTCATCTATTTCGCCGTTGACCAGCGGCTGTGCAGACTGAACGAAATTCTCCCAGGTGGTAATTTCAGGACTTCCCTCCGGATGCCACACCTCACCCTGCCAGCGATAAACCCCGGCAATGATCCGTCCCCGACCAGCCTGGATAACCGCCGCCATCGTATCCAGAAACGGTGGCGTGCTGTAAGCGACAACCTCCAACGTGGGGACGCCTATCAGCGGAATGTTACGACCTGCGGCGATCCCTTTTGCCACACCAATTCCCACGCGCAGGCCAGAAAACGACCCCGGCCCCTGTGAGACTGCTACGGCGGTAACATCGTGAATCGTGCGTTCAAGTTCTGCCAGCAAATCGTGAATAATCGGTGTAAGCTGGGTTGTATGCTGGTTCGCCGAAACCTGTGACCTTTCGGCTAGAATCTGCTTTCCATCATGTAGGGCTACACTCAAAAAGCGGGTTGCAGTATCCATTGCCAGCAGCATATCAGTCTCCAAACTTTGCCTTTAGCACATCCAGCAGCATCAGAGAGCGATTTCCAGCCGCCTGCAAAGTCAGCGTCCGCCGGGAATCATCATTGTCATCTATGGTGAAGTGAATCCATAAATGATCATCGGGCAGCCAGGATCTGATTTTTTCAGGCCATTCAATCAAAACCGCGCCGTTGGCATCAAAAATGTCCAACAATCCCACCGATTCAGCATCCCCTTCTGCATCCAAACGGTAAGCGTCAAGGTGATACAACACCTGTCTGTCGAGCGCACGGTCGTACTGCTGAACAATCACAAAAGTTGGGCTGGTCAGCGGGTGTTCTGTGCCCCACCCTTCCCCTACGCCAGCCGAGAAGGTCGTCTTGCCTGCCCCTAAATCCCCATCCAGGCAAATAACATCACCTGCATCCAGAAGCTGCCCCAGATAATATCCTATCTGCCGAGTCTGTTCAGGGGAAGTGCTGATGAGAATCGTCAATCATCCTGCTCCAATTTCCGGAGGGAATTATAACAGAGGAACCGTTGAAATAGACTTCCTGGCTTCAGCTATAATCACCCGATAGGAAGGTGAGAATGATACCATACTTCAGTCTGCTTATTTTGATCCTGTGGATAGGTCTGGGGGAATCTTCTATCATCACAGCGGATAACATCCAAAATTTACGCGGCGAGTTGCGGTTGGATTTTGAGGAAGTTGAAGCGCGGGGCCTCAAACCGGGGTCAGGGATTTTTGTAATGAATGCCGATGCGTCAAGGGTGGTCAGTTTTGCCAGCGATGGCATTGCCCCGCCCCTCAGCACCGCTGTCATCTGGGACGGAAAAACAGGTGAGCTTCTAAAAACTATCACCCTGGAAAGCAATTTTTACGACCGATTCCTGACAGAACAAAGTCTGCTGGTAGCGACACAAACAGGGGTGACCGCTTATAATCTGACCGATGGCAGCGCTGAAGATGTGCTGGTGATTGAGGCGGCAGTGGAGGTATGGGAGCATAACGATGGGGCGGTTTGCGTGGAAACGTTTCCGGAAATGGGGCGGACATCGGGTCTTGTTATGTGCCAGGGATGGGGTGAACCGCTGGCACTGTTTGAGGATGACCCCGATATGTCCCGCATTGGTCGAGTGCCACCACCCTTTGCCGTGACCACCACTGAAAACGGCGACGTATTTTTGTGGAACCTGCTGAGCAATCAGGTGCTTGCCAGCGCTAACGTTGAGGATGTCGCCGTATTTGGCGCGATCAATACAGAGGCGACCCACCTGGCATGGCGTGATCCAATGTCTGCGGAACTCCACCTGCTGGATTTTGCCACGGGTGAAGATCGACGGGTGGCGCCTTTAAGCGGGGCCTTTATTTCGTTTCTGTTGCTTGCACCCAACGCGGACGTAATCCTCGGCATTGATCCTATGGATGCTCGTGGCGAAGTCATTGCCTGGAATACTGAGACAGGTGACAAAATTACGTTGGGCAAATACCGCCCCTGTAATCGTCAACAGCCAGACCTTGCCCAACTTTCCAGTGATGGGTCGGCGCTGGTCATCGGCTGTGATACGGGTTTAGAAATCTGGCGAATTGGAAGATGAGAAGAACAGAACTTGAAAACGGCTTCGTGATTTGCTCAATGAACGATGAATTCCGCGAAGCCCTGCCGCAGTTTTATGTGGATGTATTTACGGAAATTGATGGCCCTGTCGATCAAATGTTAGGCATATGGGCAGGAGATTTGCTCTCCCCTCACCATCCTACGGTGACCGATGATGATGTCTGGATGGTGATTGACCCAGCCCAGGATAACCGCATTCTTTCTGCCCTGCTCCTGATCCCGCAGATATGGCACTACGAAGCTGTGAAATTGGGCGTGGGGCGGATAGAATTGGTCGCCACCCATCGAGAGTACCGCAACCGGGGTTTCACCCGCCAATTGATGGAAATTGCCCATCAGCGCAGCGCGGAACTCGGCCACACGCTTCAGGCCATCACAGGCATTCCACATTTTTACCGCCAGTTCGGATACACAATGGCGGTGAAACTGGGACCGGACACCCTGCTCCCGTTTTCGGGTGTCAAAGACAATGACCAGCCCCAATATACCCTGCGCCCTGCTGCCCTCGCGGATATTCCCTGCCTGATGCAGTGGTATAACACCTATGCTCAACAAGTCCTGCTGAGCGTGGAACGCACTGAAAAACAATGGGCACACGAAATCACGACCCGCCCCATGGGAATCCCGCCCTCTGTCCATTATTTCATTATCGAAAATCGGCAGGCTGAAGGTGTAGGCTACTGCGGCATCCGAGATTTTTCGGATGCCGCTGAACTGGAAATCCTGGAATATGTGGTTGGAGACAAGGCCTCTTACCTTGATACATTTGATGATGTCGCATGGGCAGCAAAGCAGTATGCCAGCGAAAAAGACAGCCATTTGAGCTATATGGTATTCGACTCAGGGATTCATCCTACCGTCAGCACATTGGTACGAAAGTCGCCGGGAGGAATAACGAACCGTCCGACCTATGCCTGGTATATTCGTGCTGCCAGCGTTGCTCATCTGATTCAAAAAATCGCGCCTGTCCTGGAACGTCGATTGCAAGGGTCGGGGGCACATCATTACACAGGTCAGGTCAAATTTGCCTTCCACGATAAAACAGGCCTGCTGATAAATTTCGAGGGAGGCAAGCTGATTGACGCCAGTGATATAGAACAGGACTTCAGAGGGGCGGATGGGGCCTTTCCCTGGCACTCGTTTTTGAACCTGGTGTTGGGTCATCATACGCTGGATGATTTAAGAGCAGTTTTCCCCGATGCTTACGCCAATAAAACCGCTGCCGTCCTTCTGGAAATTCTGTTCCCGCGTAAACAAGCCTGGGTGATGGGGCAGTTGTGATAGGCTAAGTCTATGAGTAGAATGCTGGATATGCTGCGAAAACTGCTTCTTCTAATCCTGCTGGTGTGGATGGCGGCCTGCGAGCCACTCGCACCGGAAGTGACACAGCAGGTGATTGTTATCACTAACACGCCGACTGCGATCTCTGAAATGCCCATCGTGACTCAAACGGCGGTGTTCGCCAATTCGGTGCCCACACGCCCGCCCACGAACACCCCGCTGCCAACGGCAACGCTCCCCCCTCTGCCCTCTCCAACCGTCATTGATTGCGAAGAGCCGGGCGGAAGTTTATTTGAAAGCGCATTCCAAAGCGAAATTACTGGCGGCACGGTGCTTTATAACGTTTATCTCCCACCGTGTTTCTTTCGTTTTGGGCGGCGCTACCCGTATGTGATCCTGTTACACGGTTCGGGTTACCGTTATGACCAGTGGGCGGACTTGGGGATACAAGAGGTGATGGACGCGGGAATCGCTAACCAGATTCTGCCCCCGATGGTTGTGATCATGCCGGATGGGGGTGACTTCCAGGAGAACAATATTTTTACCGAAGGGGGCTCCTACGAGGACATCATCTTAAAAGAGCTCATCCCGGATATTGAACGCAGTTACTGTGTATGGACAGATGCACGGGGGCGTGCCATCGGCGGTATATCTCGCGGTGGATTCTGGGCGTACAGCATCGGATTTCGTAATCCCGGCCTGTTTGCCTCGATTGGCGGTCACAGCCCCTGGTTTGTCCCTAATAATGCTCCCAATACCCATAATCCCCTGGCGCTGGCGGAGTTCGCACCTCAGATTGAAACACTGCGAATGTACCTGGATAATTCCCAGAATGACAGCGGCGGGGCAAACGTGGTTATTTTTTCCAACGAGCTTTCTCAGCGTGGCATTGCCCATACGTACACGATCAATCCGACGGGTGGGCATAACAATGAATACTGGTCAGCGCACCTGCAAGAATATCTGGAATTCTATGGGCGCAACTGGCCGCTGCTGGTGGAGGATTTACCGCTTTGTCAATGAGAAAAATATTCCTGCTGCTGTTTCTGGCGGGTTTCACCGCCCAGGCCAGCGATGAGAACAGCTTAATTTCTGGCGAACCAATTGTGAGCTATCTGGTGCAGGACGAGCAGCAGCGCTGGACATTTGAAGGTACAACCGGGCAAAGCATTCACCTGAGTGCCCAGAATTACCCTCCCGACCCTTATAGCGACGTGGATCTGGTGCTTGAGGTGTATGACCCCGCAGGTCATTTGATCGCTGCCGATGATAATACCGGGCCAGGCACAGATGCGATGTTCATTTCGCTTTCTCTGCCTGCTTCGGGAACCTATACGGCGGTTGTGCGGAATGTCAATGTATGGGCGGAAGGCAGCTATTTATTGGCCTTGCAAAGTGATGAATTTCCGGTCGGCTGTCAGTCACCGCTGGGGACAATGGTGACCGGTGAAATGCCAAGTCAGGTCAATCGCTGGCCGATCCGCTATCGCGTTTTTTTACCCCCCTGCCATGAAGTCCTGCAAAAACGCTATCCCTATGTCATTTTGATGCACGGCTCGAATAGTGACGATGCTCTCTGGGATACCCTCGGCATCGACGAAGCCATCGTGCGGGGCATGGCTTTAAAGAGGCTTCCCCCGATGGCTGTTGTCCTGCCTTTTGGCGGCAGCCTTGCCAATACGAACACCTTTGGTGCGGGCGCATCATGGGAATCACTGGTGATTGATGAACTGATACCATACATGGAAGCGTCTTACTGCCTGCAAAACACACGGGAAGGGCGTGCAATTGGGGGAATCTCTCGCGGCGGATTCTGGGCATTTGAAATCGCTTTCCGTCACCCCGACCTGTTTTCTGCCCTCGCAGGTCACAGCCCTTTTTTTGACCTGACCCACGCGCCGCCGAGTAATAATCCGCTGGATCTGGCCCTTGCCCCGCCGCCAGCGCCCGCTTTGCGAATCTGGATGGATCGTGGACATGATGATTACGCACAGCTAAACATTGATCTTATCAACGAGCGTATGACTCAAAACGGCATTGAACACACCTACCAGCTTTATCCGGTAGGGGAACATGCAAACAGCTATTGGCAGGCGCATTTAGATGACTACCTCGATTTTTACAGTGAAAACTGGTCTTTTGACATCGAGTCGCTGCCGGACTGCCCATGAGACGCTTCTGGATTCTGCTGATTTTGCTCTGGCTTGCAGCCGCCTGCAAGGAAACAGAAGAAGTTCCCCTCCCAACGGTGACCCAGGTGGCAATCGGCGGCAATGTGCGGATTGGCAGTACGGTGCGTGATGTGTTATCAGAAGGGGTACCGTCCCATGATTGGACACTGTCCGCCAGACAGGGCAACACTGTTGTGATCCAATTAAGTAATGTCAATGGCAATGCTCGCTTTCAGCTTCAACTCATCAGCCCATCCGGGGAAATTTTGACTCAACTGGATACTCAGGAAAATGATTTTGCAGCATCCATCCCGTTTATTTTGCCTGTCGAGGGCGATTATCGTTTGCGGGTGTCCCGAATAGAAGCCTATACCGAAGGCATGTATGCCATCAGCGTGGCCGACTCCTCGCAGATTCTGAGACCGACTCTCACTGGCACGCCCGAAACCCCCACCCTAACCTTTACGCCTACCAGTCCTACTGCCACGCAGACTCCAACAGTGGCATTCTCGCCAACAGGTGACACAACTTCACCAACACCGACCATCTTTTTACCTCAGGAACTGCCAACCAGCTTACCAACACGAATTCCCCCCCCAGGAGGGCGGTTAGAAACAGGCGAAACCCGTACTGGCGAAATCACACAGGCGGGCGAAATTCACCGTTTTACTTTCTTTGGTGCGGCGGAAGAAACGATTTCTCTGGCTATGAATCCTGACCCTTCTGCGCCGGGGACATTGAATCCATACCTTGAACTGCAAGCACCGAACGGCACCATCGTAGCCGAGAATGACAACTGGCTGCCTGCTATTCCCGATGCGATCATTAATTTGTTCAGGCTGCCCGCAACCGGAGTATATACCCTGTATGTGAAGAGCCGCGATGGAACTGGCACAGGACGGTATCTCCTCTCGCTTAGCAATAGTTTTACTATGCGGGATGTGCAGCGCGGAGAAGCAGTAACTGATCTGCCGAATGAACAGCGTCTTGAAACCTACGGGCAGCGCGATGTCTGGACAGTGAATGTAGAGGCAGGTGATCTGATCTCAATCGCTGTAGAAATCATTGACCGCGCCAGCGACTTCAACGTGATGGTTGAACTGGTTTCGCCGGAAGGGGAATCCTGGTTTGATGATGACAGCGGCGCCGATTTTGATGCGTTTTTAAACAGCATTGAAGCGCCGGTCAGCGGAACGTACACCGTTCATATCGCAGCAAACAACAATGCCAGTATCGGGGCCTATCGGTTGTGGTGGCAAAGCCTGAAGAAAACGCCGACGCCCATCACGCCAACCTCCGAATCGAGCGCCTCTCCCGCTGTTCCAACTGCGACCCCAATCGCTGCTGAAATCGTGGGAACAGTTGGTGAACTGCGCTCGACCACCTATCCGGTTCAGATTAATGCCGGACAGACAGTGAGTATCGTGGTGCTGGGCGTAGAAGGTTTTGACTCTGTTTTGCGGGTAATAGACCCTATCGGTAATATCTTAGTAGAAGTGGATGATGTAGGCGATTCGGTTGACCCGCGTGCCAATTTCGTCGCCGTCACATCCGGGTTGTATACTATTGAGATAAGCGGATTCGAGGGCGCATCAGGGACATTCACCCTAAACTACGTTATTCAATAAGAATCGCTGGAGAAAAAACATGCTTCGGAAAATGCTCACGCTGCTGGTAGTCGGAACAGTCTTCAGTACCTTCGGTGTGGCGCTGGCACAACAAGCCATCCCATTAACACAGGGAACACCTGTCCAGGGTGAAATCTCTGCTCCGCAGGAAGAAGATTTTTATACCTATCAGGGGCGGGTAGGAGAAACCGTTGAAATCAGCGTTACCGCCCTGCCGGATTCGACACTGGATACGGTATTAGAGCTTTATGACTCACTGGATACCCTGATTTCCCAGAACGATGACCGGGCACCCAACGACCCGAATTCAACCATTTTAGTGACCTTTGAATCGGATGATACCTATCGTATTGTGGTACGCGGTTATGCTCGTATTGCAACAGGTGCCTATGAAATTGTTGTCAACGCAGGACAGCCACCCGAACCGGACGTTGCCCTTCCCGGCACGATTACCCTCGACCAGACCGTAACAGGGACTCTGGAAAGCGGGCAGGTTGGCGCATGGAATTTTACACCAGCGGCAGATGATACATACCGTATCAGTGCGAATTCTTTTGATTTTGATACTCAACTCCGCGTGCTGGACTTAACAGGTTTTGAAATTGCGTTTGATGATGACAGTGGTGAAGAACTGAATGCGTTCATCAGCGAAATCGCCTTACGCGGTGGTGAAACCTATACGATTGAAGTCCGCAGCTATCTGGATCAAGGGTTTGGGCCTTATGATCTGACCGTCATGCTGGCCCCAGAGGCTCCACAGGCAGTTCCCATTAAGTATGGCGACACAATGGAAGCTGAGTTGATTGCCGGGTTAGAAACGCGGTTTGTGTTTGAAGGTCAGGCTGATGATGTCGTGTCGATCATGGTAATGAGCGGCTTTGACGCCTCACTTGAACTCATGGACCCGTCCGGGGTTGTCATCGCTTCCGATGATGATTCTGGTGGTGATTTGCAGCCCTTGATTGACGCGGTGCAGCTTCCCGCCGATGGCACTTATACGATTGCGGTTATGGGCTTTAACAGTGATGATGCTGGGCCGTTTACCATCATTTTTTCTGAACTTGGCCTCAGCCCAACACCCGTTAATCAGTCCATTTCTTACGGTGAAACTATCGAAGGGTTTTTACCCGCAGGTCAGACCGCAACCTACACTTTTACCGCGAACGCCGGGGATATAATCTCAGTCGAAGTCACAAGTAGCTTTGACGCTTTTGTCCAGGTACTGGATAGTGCGGGGAGTGTGATTGCCGAAGATGATGACTCCGGCGGAAATTTGCAGCCATTCATCAACCGGGTAGAACTGCCTGCGGCGGGCAACTACCAGATTGTTTTGAGCGGGTTTGGGCCGGATGCAAACGGGAATTACAGCCTGGTTCTGACTTCCAGCAGCCCTGTCGCCGAGGTTGGGTCGATCACCTATGGCGAAACGGTTGAAGGAACCCTGGTTGGGGGAACAACCACCAGCTATACCTTTGAGGGCAGTGCCAACGAGGTCATTACCGTTGAAGTCGGCACGCCGTTTGATGCTTATCTGGAACTCCAGAACGCAAACGGTGAACTGCTCATGGCGGATGATGACTCCGGCGGTGATTTGCAGCCAGCGATTATCAACTTTACTCTGCCGGAAACCGGCACTTATCGACTGGTGTTAAGCGGCTTCAGCGCATTTGACGAAGGGCCATTTTCAATGACACTGAGTCTCGGAGAGACCGTTATCTCTGGCGGCGGCACCACAATCAGCTACGGAGAAACAATTGAAACCACGCTCGAAAACGGTGGCAAACCTGAGTTTAACTTTACGGGTACACAAGGTGATGTTGTTACGATAAGTATCAACGCCCCATTTGATGGATTAATGGAACTATACGACGAAAGTGGAACCCTGGTTGCCAGCGACGACGACTCCGGCGGCGACCTGAATCCTAAAATTGAAAATTTCACCCTGCCAAGCAGCGGTGTGTATACAATCGCCATCAGCGCATTCGGCGGTAATGCCAGCGGCAGTTTCACCATTACGCTGCAAAGCGGCACGGAGGAAATTGATTATTCAAACGCTGCTCCGATTGAATATGACGCAACGGTTGAGGGCAATCTCGAAGGAGCCGCCGCGGTATATTCCTTTACCGCAGAGGCTGGAGACATCGTGACTGCGTCGGTCGAAGCCGAATTTGATGGCCTGCTGGAAATCCGTAAGGCCGATGGTACCCTGATGTTCCAGGATGATGACAGCGGGACGGGGTTGAATCCACTCATTTCAGAGGTGACGCTTGAAGAAACAGGGGATTATCTCCTGATCCTGACCTCGTTTGAACAGTCGGGACGCGGGACGTATACCCTGACCCTTACTGCCGGACCTTCTCTGCCGCCTGCAACGGTCATTGAAATAGGGCAAACCGTGACCAAGACACTGGAAGGCGACACAGGAACACTGTTTGTATTTAACGGGGAATCCGGTCAAAAAGTGTCCCTTACGGCAAGTCCGGTTGAACTCAACAGCGGTCTTGATCTGTATCTCGAAATATATAGTCCGGCTGGTGAACTGCTGGCATCGGATGACGACTCAGGATGGCGGGTAAATCCGGCGCTGGTGGGTTTTGAACTGCCGGAAAGCGGCACCTATCAGGTAAATGTCCAGAACTTTGCCGGAGCCGGCGGCAGTAGCTTTAACCTGGCGCTCCAATCGGGGGCGGTGTATCTCTCGCCCAACGGAGAAACAGCGGAGTCGCTGCCCCTGGTCGAAGGACAGGCGGCGCTTTCCCTGACGCTGGATGCGGGCAAGTCTCGACTTTACAGCTTTGAGGCGGCCCAGGATAACATTTTCACCGTCACCACCTCCGGCGCAGTCAGCGTAGAGGTATATACAGCAGAGGGTATTGATCAGGTTTTACAGAATGGTGAACTGATCATCCCTGCCGACGGGATGTATCTGCTGGTGGCATATGCTCTTGAGCCCGCCAGTGCAGAGATACAGATTTCGTTGTTTGAAGAAGTTGTCGTCACACCTGTAAAAACCGCCGGAGGGTTGCTGGCACCAGATGCCCCCATCCGTGATACGCTGCAATTAGGCGAACAAAAACAATGGACATTCGCGCCATTGTTTTCCGGTGATTACAGCTTTGTGCTGAACTCCGAAGATGTCAGTGGACGTTTTGATCCGTATCTGGTGGTGCTGGATGTGGAAGGCAATGTGATTGCCGAAGATGACGACTCTGGTGGCAACTTCAACGCGCAGATTTCCAACCTGCCTGTGACAGGCGGCACGAAACTGATTCTCGAAGTCCGCAGTTTTGATAACCTTTCAGCAGGAGATTACACGCTGGTGGTTGTGACCGAAAACCTGGCAGAGGTCTCCGCCCTGGAAGGCGGTGAGATCGCAGTCGGTGATGTGCGTCTGAATCAACTGCAAGCCGGTCAGCAGGCCGAATTTACCTTGAGCGTGGAAAAAACCAGCCTTGTCAATATCACGGTGGACGGTTTAACGCTACCTTATGTGGATGTCTACACAGAGACGGGGGAACTCGTGACGCGCGGCGCAGGGTCGGTGAAGGGGCTGTCACTGGATGCTGGTACCTACAGGCTGGTGGTATATGACCGTCTGAATCGGGGAGGAAACTTCTCGGTACGGGTAAACGCCTCCGAGTGACTGTTCAGCCAATATCTGACTTTACAGAACAAGGGGCACGTGCCCCTTGTTCGTTGTCTCATGATGGGCTTAGACAGCCTGACTTGCGCTCAGAGCGGCAAGACGCTGTGCCTCGTAATAGGTGGTGATTTCATCGATGAACTCGTCGAGTTCACCTTCCAGAACACGGTCAAGATTATATTTGGTCAGATTAATGCGATGGTCGGTGAGACGGTTTTCCTTAAAGTTGTAGGTGCGTATTTTTTCGCTGCGGTCACCCGTGCCCACCTGCGTCCGGCGCATTTCATCCTGCTCTTTCATCTGCTTCTCAAGTTCCATCTCGTAAAGCCGCGCCCGCAGGATTTGTTTGGCTTTATCAAAGTTCTGGTGCTGGCTGCGCTGATCCTGGCATTCAACCACAATGCCCGTCGGCAGATGAGTCAGCCGTACTGCCGACTCGGTTTTGTTGACGTGCTGCCCACCCGCACCGCTTGACCGGAATACATCGCGCCGAACGTCGTTCATATCCAGTTCAAAATCAATATCATCGACTTCTGCAAGCACGGCTACCGTCGCAGTGCTGGTGTGAATGCGTCCCTGGCTTTCTGTCGTCGGGACGCGCTGAACCCGATGCACTCCACTTTCATATTTCAAGCGGCTGTATGCCCCTTTGCCATGAACTTCAAAAGTGATGCTCTTAAAACCACCGACTCCGGTTTCTTTGGTATCTACCACTTCAAGTTTCCAGCGGCGGTTTTCGCAATAGCGGGTATACATACGGAACAAATCGCCTGCAAACAAACCTGCTTCGTCGCCGCCCGCCCCAGCGCGGATTTCCACAATCACATCTTTATCATCACGCGGGTCTCTTGGCAGCAGCATAATTTTGATCCGCTGTTCCAGTTCCGGGATCAGAGTCTCCAGGCGGTCAATCTCATCCTGCGCCATTTCCGCCATTTCCGGGTCGTCTCGCAGTTGGTAGGTATCATCAAGTTCTTTTTGTGCCAGCTTATACTGACGAATGACCCCGACAATTTCTTCCAGATTAGATTTCTCGCGGGAAAGTTCCGCGACTTTTTCGTAGTTGGCTGCCACTTCCGGTTGATGCAGCAGTTCCTGTATCTCGTTATAACGCGCCTCGATACCGACCAGTTTTTCTTCTAACATAGGATGTCCACATTGGAAAGATTTTCGCTAACAGCATCTTATCAAAAGACAGACCCTTTTTCCAAGCGGAAACCTCAGATGTACAATGGCAAAAGCACAGGAGAACCATCATGACACACCGATGGATATTGATTTTGATCATTGTGGCCGCTTTCGGCAAACTTACCCCCGCCAGCGCACAGGAAGATTTTGAACGGGTGGAAATATTAGGGCGTGGGCGGATTGATGATGTGGGTTGGCTGCCGGATGGACGGCTGGCTGCTTTTGGGGCACGGGGTATCTGGGTTTACGATGAGATCACGTCAGATGCGGAACCGGAATTGACTGAAAGTCCATATGGCTGGATTCGCAGCGCAGCCATCGCTGAGCCTTCACTTGCCACAGGCCATCACGATGGGTCGATTACGATCTGGGATACTGCAAATCTCACCGAAACCACGCATTTTGATGCGCTGGAATATCCTGTCACTTCGATTGCGCTCAGCGAAGATGGCACACGAGTCGCGGCGGGCGGCGGGCGCGACGGGGTTCAGGTCTGGGATATTGCCTCTCAGACGCTGCTCCTGCATCAGGATTACGGAGCCGACTATCTCATCAGCGATGTGGCTGTCAGTCCGAATGGACGCTGGCTGTATGTATTGCGCCTCTGGCAAGCAGGGGACGCGGTAGGATTGAGCCAGCTTGACATCACTGAAATCGATAATCCCCAACAAACCCAAACCTTGGAGGATATTGGTATCTATGTAGCTCATATTGGGGTCGATCCAACCGGGCGTTGGGTCGTGCTGCCTAGCGGAGAAGGTTTATTCGTATGGGATATGGAAAGAGCCCTGCTGATCGACACAGCTTTCGAGGATACGGTCAACACCACAATACCCCTGTTCAATGACCAGGAAATTGTGCTGTACACCGAATGGAGCATTGCCCGTGTTGAAATGGAAACCTGGGAAGCCCTCGATCATGTATCTTTTGATGAGCCGTTTTATGCTGCTGAAGCGGCGCTGGCGGATACCGGACTGGCTTTGATTGCGGATCCGTCTTTTAACGGCGAAACCCTCCGTGTGTGGAGCCTTGCTACCGATGAAACGTTTGATTTTGCGTATGAGGGATCAGTCAGTTCGATCACGTTTGAGGACGATCAGATCGTTATTGAACATGCCGATCCTGCGCTTCCCCTCTATACCATTGATCCACCTCCCGACAGTGGGCTGCTGTGGAACGCCAATGATCCCTGGGAGTATCAGAATTACTTTGGCTCCCATCTTGAAGTGACCGAAACCGGTCAAACGCTTGAGACTTCCTACCGGATTTCAACTGCCACCTTTAGCCCTGACCGCCGTGTCATCGCTGTTGGCACAGAAACCGGAGAAATCCACTGGCTGGATGCAGAAAATCTTCAGGAGTTGGGTGTTTGGGAGCATAACGATGGGCGTGTACTGGCGATTGTTTTCTCACCTGATGGGGAGCGCATGGCGGTCGGTACGGAAAGCGGGTTAGTGCATGTCTGGCAGATTCAGTGATCTCGATTAACTGGTGCTGAATAAGGGTGTGTCGGGGCAGGATGATCACCCCGGCACGATTGTAGTCATGCGCGGCTCTTGAGTTCTTCGGCCAGAATTTCTTTGACCACATGAGCTGGGGCTTTGTTGCCCATGCTCCGCATGACCTGTCCTATCAGGAAGCCGATCAGTTTTTCTTCACCCGCAATATAACGTTCGACTTCCTTTGGATGATTGTTCAGCGCGGCAATAACCGCCTCACGCAGTTGGTCAGTGTCAGAAACCAGCGCCAGATTACGATCCTTGACAATCTGTTCGGGAGCAGCGCCTGACTCGTACATGACTTCCAGCACAGATTTAGCGACATTGTTATTGATCGTGCCATTTTCGATCAACTGAATCAATGCGACTAACTGTGTTGGTCGAATTTTTATGGTGTTGATCGCTTCACGTTCCAGGCTGTCTTTGTTCATCAACCGGAAAATTTCGCCAATGACCCAGTTAGCAACCGTTGTCGGGTCTCCCCCCGCACTGACCGCTTCTTCAAAATACTGGGCAACCGGACGATCAGCCACCAGCACACTGGCGTTGTAACTGCTGAGACCAAGTTCTTCAATAAAGCGCTTTTGCTTGGCATCCGGCAGTTCCGGCATTCCCGCCCGGATTTCCTCGATCCATTCGCGGGAAATCTTCAGCACTGGTAAATCCGGTTCAGGAAAGTAGCGGTAGTCGTGCGCTGATTCTTTCGAGCGCTGCGGGACCGTTTTTTGTTTGTTTTCGTCCCATCCCATTGTCTGCTGCAAGACCTGTCCACCCTTATCATAGACTTTGCTCTGGCGTTCGATTTCATAATCGGTGGCACGAGTCAGGCTGCGGATGCTGTTCAGGTTTTTGACTTCGGTGCGGGTACGCAGTTCGGCGCTGCCTTTCGGACGCACACTGACATTGGCCTCCAGACGCAGCACCCCCTTGCTCATGTCGCCTGTATTGACGCCCAGATACTGCATGATAGAGCGCAGTTTGCGTGCATAAGCCTCAGCCTCTTCTGCGGAACGGATTTCCGGCTCAGAGACAATTTCCAGCAGCGGGACACCCGCACGATTCAGATCAATCAGACTTGACCCATCGCTCATATGGGTAGATTTTCCCGTGTCTTCTTCCAAATGGGCCCGCCGCACGTGGATTCGTTTGGTGCTGCCATCCGGTAAATCAATGTCCACGTGCCCATTGACGGCAAGCGGCAGATCATACTGGCTGATCTGATAGCCTTTTGGCAGATCAGGATAAAAGTAACTCTTGCGGGCAAACTGATTTTCTTCTGGAATCTCGCAGTTCAGCGCCAGCCCAACCATGATGGCAAACTCGACGGCCTTCTGGTTAATCACTGGCAGCACCCCCGGCATTCCCAGGCAGACCGGACACACGGCTGTATTGGGGGGAGCGCTGGTACTGTCGACCACCGGACATCCGCAGAACATTTTACTTTCCGTGAGAAGTTCCGCATGAACTTCCAGGCCAATAACAGGTTCGTATTCTGTCATCGTACTCACCTTTTCCCTTAAAAAGCATAACCCAGCGTTCTGTGGATTGCCAGATGGCTTTATTGTGGTTTTTGAGCGCGGGCCTCGATCCCATTTCCGCCACGCCAGACCGCAATGTTTATGGCGCCTAACGATCGAAGGCAGGCATTAATTTCGCCTGATGTCCTCATATGTTTATAATAATCCGTGAGATGGTCGAAGGTATCCAGGCGTGTCCATTCGTAATGCTGTTCTTTTGTCAGATGGGGGTAAAGCCGGAAGTACACCAGACACGGTGAAACCCGGCTTAACAGCATCTGGGCTGGGTAAATTTTCCGGAGGGCCCAATGGATGGGGAAAAATAAGTCCACCAGCCAATCGGTAATCCGCTTGGCTTTTTCTGCGGCCATCCGCCTGAGCACCAGCCGATATAAATTGGATAATTTGGTCACGTAAGAGAGAGACCAGGTATAGTGGTCAATGATTAACCACCCTCCAGGTTTAACCATCGACCACAATGCACGAATCCCGTCTTCGGGGGAAGGAAGATGTTGCAACACCCCCAGGCAAATCACCGCATCAAAAGCACCAGGTGGGAAGGGTGGAGTCAGAAGGCTGGCCTGCGCGACAACATAATGCTCATGGCCACCGATATTTTCCCGATTCGCCTCGACAGCTACACTTAAATCAATTGCATGTACCTTGGCCCCTGCCGCCACCAGCAGTTCTGTAAAACGGCCTGCGCCGCAGCCGGCTTCCAGAACGGTTTTGCCCGCCAATTCAGCCAGCGGCGTACCCAGACAGCGCTCCAATCGTTCGCGGGAAATATGGGTTCCCAGGTAACTATCAAGCTGGGTCTTGGTATGGGTTTTCCACTGCAAGCCAAAGGAGGCCGCATAATTTTTGGAATCCACAAACCGGGGAATCCCGTTGATGATAGGATACCTTTCATCTTCACAGAGGAGGACATCCCCCTCCTGGTGGAGCAGATGGCCGGAGGTTGGAGAGACAAAAGGTAACATGATTATGCTTAGAGATAGTGTTTCACGAACCGGTCGATGCGAGTGAGCGCCTCTTCCAGATTATCATAGGAATTGGCGTAACACACACGCACATGCCCTGCGCCGCTCGGTCCAAAGGCACTGCCGGGAATAACGGCAACCTGCTCTTCCTGAATCAGCTTGCGCGAAAACTCAAAATCCGTCAGTCCGGTGGGAACAATACTGGGAAAAGCGTAAAAAGCACCCTTAGGTTCGAAACACGGCAGACCCATCTGGTTGAAACTGGTATAAACGAGATGACGGCGGCGGTTATATTCATCCCGCATTCTGAGGACTTCATCATCATTTTGCAGCCCTTCCAGCGCAGCATACTGGGCCACCGTCGGCGCAGACATGATAGTATATTGGTGGATTTTTCGCATGGCACCAATGAGGTTTTTGGGCCCTACCGCGTAACCCAAGCGCCAACCGGTCATGGCATGGCTTTTGCTGAACCCACTCAGTACAACCGCCCGTTCACGCATGTCGGGCAGAGTGGCAAACTGGATGTGCTGCACTCCATACACCAGACGGTCGTAAATCTCATCGGAGATCACAATCAAATCATATTTTTGGGCGATAGCGGCCAGGGCGAGCATTCGTTCATAACTTAAAACACCGCCCGTTGGGTTATTCGGATAGCCAATCAGGACAGCTTTTGTATGCGGCGTAACCGCAGCTTCAAGGGCTTCCGGGCTCACCTGGAAGTCATCTTCCGCACAGGTTGGAATCAATACGGGGTTGCCTTCCGCGAAAATGACCTCCGGCGCGTAAGATACATAGGCTGGTTCGGGGATAATGACCTCATCCCCAGGATCAATGAAGGCACTCATTGCCAGGTACATGCCTTCGCTGACCCCAACGGTAATTAAAACCTCGTCATTCGGATCATAGGAGGCCCCGTACAGACGTGCCACATAGGCAGCAATTGCTTCCCGGAGTTCATACAGGCCACTGTTGCTGGTATACGCCGTTTGACCTCTTTCCAGGGAGGCAATTGCCGCCTGGCGAATGTCAGCTGGTGAGGTAAAGTCTGGCTCGCCAATGCCCAGGGAAATTACATCTGGCATGGTGGCAGCGATGTCGAAGAATTCCCGAATCCCGGAAGGTGGAACACGCTGAACACGATTGGCTATATAGTTCCGCATATCGAAGCGGCCTTCTCCTTATCCGATAAGTAAATGGGATTAGCTTAATCGGACGCAAAATTTTAAGCAATGGCAACCTGCACAATTATTTTGTGCTTGAAGTTCATGCGAACAGTATGATAGAATGCGTCGGGTTTTTAACAAAAAATCACATGCCCGGACTCGGTGTGTGTTGCCGCCAGGTTAGCACCGGGGAAGAAGGACATGGTCGCACAAACACAAAGGAACAGAATAATGCCAACTAAAGTCAGCATGAAAGAACTGCTGGAAACGGGGGTCCATTTCGGACACCGTTCCCGCAAATGGAACCCCAAGATGGACGAGTTTATCTTCACCTCGCGGAATGGGGTCCATATCATCGATTTGCAGCAGACACTTGCCAACCTGAATGAAGTCCACGACATGATTCGTGATACGGCTGTGCGAGGTGGAAATGTGTTGTTTGTCGGGACAAAACGGCAGGCACAAGATGCGATCCAGCTCGAAGCAGAGCGCAGTGGATCACCCTATGTCAATCAGCGTTGGCTGGGCGGGACGCTCACCAACTGGAAGACAATCAAACAGCGAATTGATACCCTCAAGCGGCTGGAGCGCGAACGGGATGAGGGTGTTTTTGACCTTCTCGTGAAAAAAGAACGCCTCATGAAGCAGCGTCAGATTGAACGCCTGCAATTCCGCCTCGGTGGTTTACGGAACATGGAACGCCTGCCTTCAATCCTGTTTGTGGTTGATGTGATTCGGGAAAGTACAGCGGTTCGAGAAGCCAATGTCATGGGCATTCCGGTCATTGCGATGGTAGATACCAATGGCGATCCGGACAATATTGACTACGTGCTGCCTGCCAATGACGATGCCATTCGCGCCATCCGTCTGCTGACAGCGGCGATTGCAGATGCAGTTCTGGAAGGTCGCAATTTGCGAAAAGACGAAGATCTGGCTCTCGAAGAAGGTGAATCCGCCGCCGTGGTGCATGATCGTGCCTATTTGTACGAAGATGAAGAAGACGAAATGTATCTCGGTCAGGCAACGCTGGCGAAACTACGTGAGGGTGATTTGAGCTTCGACGAGGAAGAAGAAGACGACAGTTCCCAGCAACGGAAGAGAAGAAAGTAAGGATAAATCTACCCCATGGAAATTACTGCCCAGATGGTAAAGGAACTACGCGAACGGACTGGCGTAGGGCCTCTGGATTGTAAAAAAGCACTTGAACAGTTCAACGGTGATATGGACAAGGCCGCCAATTATCTGCGCGAAAAAGGATTGGCGAAAGCTGTCAAAAAAGCGGGTCGCGCAGCGAATGAAGGGATCATTCAAACCTACCAGCATCACAACGGACGCCTTGCTGTCGTGGTGGAAGTGAACTGCGAGACCGATTTTGTGGCGAAGACAGACGCCTTTCAGACCTTCGCCCGTGATCTGGCGATGCATATTGCCAACCTCGCGCCCCAATACCTGACTCGTGAGGAAGTTCCCGCCGAGGTTATTGCTGCCGAGCGTGAAACGCAGCGCAAAGTGACCCTGGCCGAAGGAAAACCAGAAGCGGTCGCCGACAAAATCGTGGATGGGCGTATGAATAAGTTCTTTGAGGAAATTGTCCTCATGGAGCAGCCTTTTATCAGGGATGACAAGCTGACCATTGAAGACCTGAGAAAACAGGTGGTGGCCGAAGTTGGAGAAAACGTGGTGATCCGACGCTTTGCCCGTTTTGAACTTGGCGAAGTTGGCGATGAAGTAAAAGAAGAAAATTAAGCACCCGGGGCTGAACAAGCCCCTTTTTTTTGTCTGCTGAAAGTCAAGGAGCTTCTATGTCAGGGAATACACAGCCTGTTTTTAAGCGGGTATTGCTCAAGCTCAGCGGCGAATTTTTGGCTGCTTCGGATGATGGTACGGGTATTGATCCCCATAAAGCTGACGAAATCGCGCGGCGTATCAAGTCGATTCACGAGATGGGAGTACAGGTGGCCATCGTCATTGGGGCGGGCAACCTGTGGCGTGGCAATCTCGGAGTCAAGCATGGGATGGATCAAGCAACGGCTGATTATATGGGAATGATTGCTACGGTGATGAATGGGATGGCCCTCCAGGACTCGCTCAAGCAAATCGGGGTTGATTCGCGTGTCCAGACGGCGATTGAAATGAATCAGGTAGCTGAGCCCTATATTCGGCTGCGGGCGATTCGTCATATGGAAAAAGGCCGCGTGGTGATTTTGACGGGCGGAACGGGCAACCCCTTTTTTACTACAGACACGGCTGCTGCCCTGCGCTGTAAGGAAATCAACGCCGATTTGCTGATTAAAGCGACCAAAGTTGATGGCATCTATACTGCCGACCCCAAAAAGGACTCTGGGGCCAAACGTTATAAACAGTTGAACTTCATGGACGCCCTCCAGAAACAGCTACGGGTGATGGACTCAACCGCATTTACCCTGTGCATGGATAACAATATTCCGGTGGTTGTTCTCAATTTCTGGCAGGAGGGTGCGCTAGAAAGGGCAATTTGCGGCGAAGAGGCCGGCACCTTTATTGCAAACAACACGCCCACGATTCAAGCTTAAGTTGCCCCCAGAGCCTCCGACCTTGGGGGCTTTTTTTCATCCTTTAGGCTGAAGCACATCATCTTCCCAAAGCCACAGGCAGAAATCGTCCCTCGGTCAGATGAGCCTGGTGCTTGTTTCGCCTTAAATAAAACCATCACACACACCTAGGAGAAAACGACCAATGAGTATCCTGAGCACAAACACAACCGAAATGAAAGCTATTGTTGTCAAGCCGAATCTGATAGAGCGGCTGGAAGCTCTTGACCAGATGGCAACCCAGATGGCGGCACGTTATGGGCTGACGCTGCTAAGCATTTCGATGGGGATTGTTTTCCTGTGGTTCGGCGCCCTGAAGCTCGATATGGGCCTTAGCCCTGCTGAGCCGCTGATCCGCGAGACTATCAGCTTCCTGCCGATGAAATTTTTCCTGCCTGTTCTGGCAGTCTGGGAAATGGTGATCGGGTTGGGCTTCCTGACGGGCAAATTCAAGCGGGCGACCATTCTGCTCCTGCTGGCGCAGATGGGTGGCGCGATGTCCCCAATTATTCTTGCCCCTGACCGCATCTTTAATACCTTTCCGTACAGCTTCACCTTAGAAGGGCAGTATGTGGTGAAAGACATTATCCTGATCAGCGTGGGCATTGTCATCTGGGCGACCGTGCGCGGTGGTGGTCTGAGCAGCAAGCCCGTCAAAAAATAACCATGCTACAATTGAATATATCTACCCTGGCAGCGTCTAATGGCGCTGCTTTTGCTTTTATCAGATTTGCGTTAGAAATCTTGTTGCTAATCAAAATTTTCGCGCTATAATCCTCTCCAAATTGTGTTTTAAAAATAGTTAAGCGCTTAACTATTGCGAGTGTTCTTAGCATGACCACATTACAACGTGTTGCAGAGCGGGCAGGCGTTTCGACCGCGACCGTTTCGAAAGTTCTGTCCAATACACCGTATTTCACGGAAGAAACCCGCCGAAAAGTCATGGAAGCGGTGGAAGAACTGGGATACGTTCCCAATCTGGCTGCACGAGCGCTTTCCTCCGGCAGAACACACATCATCGCGGTGGTTTTCCCACAGATTTTTGATGCCATTTTTACGGACCCCTTCATGCTGCATCTGCTGGAAGGAGTCGAAGCGGAATGCCACAAACAGGGATACAACATGTTGATGAGCACCCCACGTTTGTCATCACAGGGTTTTGACGCCCATTACCAGCAGTTAATCCAGAGTGGCTATGCGGATGGTATTGTCGCGCTTGATAACATTCCGGCACGCTCTGTCCTGCAAATTGCCCACGAACGGGAACTTCCTGCGGTTGGGATTGGCTACCACGATAACAAATACCATGTGCGGAGTGATGATATTTCAGGCGCTACGCAAATAATGCAGCACGTCCTGGAGTTAGGGCATCGGCAAATTGGCATTATCAGCGTCGCCGAGGAATTGAATTTTTCAGTGCGGCGCCGCCTGAACGGGCTGCGGAGCACCGCCGAAAAATTCAACATGGATTTCAACGCATTCCCCCAGGCTGAAGGTGATTTTTCGATTAACAGTGGGGCACGGGCAGCCGGTGAACTGCTCAACACCCATCCTGAAATAACCGCCGTTATCTGTTTGAATGACCGTATGGCGATGGGCGCAATTCAGCAGGCGCGGGCTTTGGGTCGAAGCATCCCGGAAAATCTGACCATTGTGGGGTACGACGATATTCCCAGCGCGGCGGTTTTTGCACCGCCTTTGACGACCATTAACCAGCAGGCTCCGGAAATTGGCAGGGCTGCCACCCGCATGTTGTTTGAAGTCATTGATGGGGGTAACCCGCATCCGGTGAATGTCCCACCTGTGTTAATTGTCCGTCAATCATCTGCACCACCTTTAGAGTCACCACGAGCATGAGGAGAAAGGAGTAATCCACCAGTTATCACTCATGATCGTTAAGTTCTATCGCAAAAATTTGAACGTTTAAGGAGAGTAACTTACCATGTCAAAACGTCTTTTAGTCGCAGCTTTAGTGCTTGTGATGGCGATTGCTGCATTTGCCGTGCCAATGACTGCCGCACAGGAAGAAGTTCAACTGGTCTGGCGCACCCGCCCGGACAATCAGGCTGAAATTGATGTATACACTGCTGCAAGCCAGCAGATTGACGAGGCCTGGGACGGCGTGAGCCTGACCTACAGCCCTGGCGGCCAGGAAGGCGCTGGCTATCAGGATGTGTTGATTGCTGAACTGGAAGCAGGAACTGCCCCCGATGTCTTCTGGATTCCTGGCACGGATGTGGCTCGTTTTGCCGAACTGGGTCTGATTTTGAATCTGCACGACCTGGCCTCCGCCGATCCCGAATTCAATGCCGATGATTTTTATCCCGGCCCGATGGGTTTCCTCACCACACCCCTGGAAGAAGGCCAGGAAGTGCTGTGGGGTCTGCCGCGTGATGCGTCTGCCTTTGCGATTTACTACAACGCCGATCTGTTTGACGAAGCCGGTCTTGATTATCCGGCGGCGGGCTGGACATGGGATGACTTTTTCACCGCTGCCGAAGAAATCACCAACCTGGGTGAGGAAGTCAAAGGTTTTGGCATGAATGCGTGGTGGGCAAACTGGGGTTACTGGATTAATGCGGCTGGCTCGCGTTTCTTCACTGAGGACTACAAAGCCTGCGGTTTGAACAACGATGCTACCGTTGTGGGTCTGGAAGCGGCTCGCAGCCTGTTTGCCAATGGGTGGGCCGTTCCGTGGGGTGAGGACTCCGAACCACCTTTCCTGGCAGGTAACGTGGGGATGTTCATGAATGGACGTTGGGCAACCCCCGGCACCATCGCCAACGCCGACTTCAACTGGAATGTGGCACCTCTGCCCGAAGGCCCCGGCGGCCCAACCAACTGGCTCTTCTGGGGTGCGTATGTGGTCAATGCCAATACTGCTCACCCTGAAGAGGCATGGGAGCTCATTACCCGTCTGACCAGCGCAGAAATTCAGGGGCAGATTGCCTCCCTCGGCGCGAATATTCCCAGCCGCGCTAACCAGGAAGCGATTGACCTGTTCCTTGCCACGCTGCCCGATTCGGGTGTGAACAACCAGGTCTTTACCGATGGCCTCCAGGTTGCGGTGACTGAAGCCCCTCTGTTCTTTGGTGACTGGCCCGCGATTGATGCTGAATACGCCAACCAGGTCAACCTGGTTCTGAACGGCGAACTTTCCGCGCAGGAATTTGCCGACACTATTTGTGACCGTGTTGCTCCGTTTTTTGACAGCGCCCAATAGACGCGCTACCGCTTTTTAACTGTGGGGAGGCTTATGAGCCTCCCCTTCCATATGACATACTAGCGGGAAAGGCTGATGGATGGCTACAGTTGTCACTACCCGGAAACAAGGTCAAGGCTTACCAAAAATTATTTATATCAGCGCTGCCTGGAACATCATAATTATGCTGGGCAGCTTTGCCCTATCGTATATACTATTCACACAAGAACCCAATAAGCAGTTAAAAGATTTAGGCGATAATGTCCGGTATTTTCTGGCACTGATTGCCCTCATTCCAGCCGCCGCTGCAATGTACAGCGTCTACGGCCTGCTCGCTCGGCGTCCGGGAGGGCGCTATGCGTCAATGGCGCTAAACTACGTGGGCGCGGTGCTGTCTTGCCTCTACCTGCTGCACCTATGGGGGGTCTTCATCGCCTTTGACGACGCGGGAAAAGCCCTTTTTGAGAACAGCTTTCTGCTCTGGGGCTTTGTGATCGCCTATGCCGTCTATTGGCTTGCCGGACGGCTGCCAGAATACAGCCCTTCGCGCCGCTACCTGGAAATGTTCGCCATTGGTGTCGCAATGCTGGCCCTGATCGCGCTTCTGCTCCTGGGCGGGGCGGTTGAGGGGGTCTGGAATGTTATCAGCACCTACGGAGAACTCCAGACCTGGGCAGTCACCATTGTCGTGATCATTTTTGCCTTTGTGGGCTACCAGATTCTCAACCAGGGCGATTTTTTTGGCGAGACCCCTGACCAGCGTACCTCCTGGCAGGGCTGGTTAATGGTGTCTCCCAATATAATCGGGTTCATGCTGTTTTTTGCCGGGCCGCTGCTGTTGTCGTTCTATCTCAGCTTTACAGATAGTGAGCCAGGGAGTATACCCGATGTCATTGGATTCAAGAATTACGGTGATATTCTCTCGCTGGAGTTCAAAACCCTTGATGATCCGGAGGCGAATCCTCAACGGGCGCTGAGTTTTGGCTACATCCCCCTGGATGACTTCAAAATCGGGAATACCCGTGTGGTGATCGGGGCAAAGGATGTGCTGTTCTGGAAGAGTCTGCGGAATACCATTGTGTTCTGCATGATGCTTGTGCCGTTGAGTTCGATTCCGGCGCTGCTGCTGGCGGTCATTATGAATTCTAAAATCCCCGGCATGAAGTTCTTCCGGGCAGCGTACTTCCTGCCATCGGTAGCAGCAGTCGTCGGGACAGCGCTCATCTGGCGCTGGTTATATGCCTCTGATATTGGATACATCAATTACGCGATTACCGAATTTGTTAATGGGATCAACAGCATATTCGGAACCCAGATCGAATATCAGAAAACCCAATGGCTGACCGACCAGGGAATTTTGCTGTTTTCGATTGTGCTGCTGGCAGCATGGCAGGCTGTTGGGTTTAATACGGTGCTGTTTCTGGCGGGTTTGCAGGGTATCCCTACGACACTCTACGAAGCGTCCTTTGTGGATGGGGCAAATCGGGTACAGCAGTTCCGCCATGTGACGCTGCCTCTCCTGGCCCCTACAACCTTCTACGTAATTGTCACCACAGTCATTACCGGGCTTCAGGTCTTCAATGAACCCTACGCGCTGATTTCATCGCGCCCGATCCCTGACGCGGCAACCACATCGGTGATTTACCTCTACAATCGCGGCTTTTTCCGGTTTGAATTTGGCTATGCGTCAGCGGTGGCCTGGCTGTTGTTCGCGCTGATTTTTGTCGTGACCATCGCGCAGTTCCGTTTGCAGCGCTCCGGCAGTTATGACGTGTAAAAAAGGGGACAAAAATCATGGATCGCAATAAAGCACGACTCTGGTTCATCCGGCTGATGGTCTATCTGCTGCTTGGTGGATGTGGCTTCATCATGCTGTTCCCGTTTGCCTACATGATGTTTACTTCGGTGAAAAACTCAACCGATGTTTTTCATTACCCCCCGCGTCTGCTGCCCTACAGTGCAGTGACCGCCGAGTATGAGGGTCAGACTCTGCCTGTCTACGAATTTGAGATTGACGGCGAAACATATGAAATGGTCTTGACGGATGAAAAAGTGCGCTACGGTTTTTTCACCACTCAGGAAAACATTGATGTAAACAATACACGCCAGAGCAAGATTCTGGTCGAGCTGCCAATTGATGAAGCCGTCGAGACCGAAGAAGAAGTCACGCTTTCTGATCCAAGTACCGGTAAAGAAGACAGCTTCCCGGTCTTTGAAGTGCCCGTCAGCGGCGAGTCCCAGAACCTGCTGCTGGCATACCGTTCCTCGTTGGATGTGTTTGTAGAACCGGGCAACCCCGAATTCAGACATTACGCGGTCGCTCGTACCGCCAAACCTGTGGAGGAAGTTGAATTCCAGCTTGATAATTATGACACGGTACTGGGCTTGAATCTGGATCGCGCCTTCACCAATACCATTCTCGTGACGGTTGGGGTGACCCTGGGTCAGCTTATCACCTCGATTTTTGGCGGATATGCCTTTGCCCGTATTCCTTTTCCGGGACGCAACACCATCTTTATTCTTTATCTGGGTTCCATTATGATCCCCTTTGTAGTGTTGATTGTTCCACTTTATCGTTTGATGGTGGTGTTGGGTTGGCAGGATCGGTTAGTTTCACTGATCGTTCCCTGGATATTTACGGCGTATGGCACATTCCTGATGCGCCAGTTCTTTTTGAGCATTCCGCATGAGATTGAGGAAGCGGCGCTGCTCGACGGTGCCAGTCGTTTTCGCATCCTCTGGACCATTTTTGTGCCGCTCAGCACGCCGGTGGTCGCAACCCAGGCGATTTTCACTTTTCTGTATGCGTGGAACAGTTTCTTATGGCCGCTGATCATCATCGGGGAAGGAGACGAACGTAATCCAGTGCTGACACTGGCGCTCATCCAATTGAGCAACATCGCCGCCGACAAGCCTAATCTGGTAATGACCGGTGCCGCCATCGCTATTTTGCCCCCGATCATTGTCTTTATCCTGGCTCAGAAGTATTTCATCGAAAGTGTTAGCAGTTCGGCGGTGAAAGGGTAAGCAGTATTCACCTCACCTCGGCCCCTCTTCCAACAGATCGAAGAGGGGTTTTCTCTGTTTCTCTATTCCTGAGATGAGGTCAAAATCCGACCTATTCATCAAAAAAAGGATCAACACCATGCCAATAACAGGCTGTGCTTATTATCCAGAACACTGGCCCCGTGAACGCTGGAAGCAGGACGCAGAAATTATGCGGAAAGCAGGATTAAGTGTTGTCCGTATGGGCGAATTTGCTTGGGACAAATTTGAACCGCAGCCGGGGAAATACGATTTTGCGTGGATGGATGAGGCGATTGATATACTCTCACAGGAAGGGTTAAAAATCGTCATGTGTACACCGACAGCTACTCCTCCGCCCTGGCTGCTCACCCAACATCCTGAAATCTTGCGGGTGGAACCGAACGGCGTGCGGGTCAGCGCAGGCGGTCGGCGGCATAGCTGCGCCAATGTCCCCGCTTATTTACGTCATTCGCGCCGCCTTGTGGACACTTTTACCCGGCATTATGGCAGTCACCCGGCCATCATCGGCTGGCAGATTGACAATGAATTTGGCTGTGGCGAAACCACGCGCTGCTACTGTGACCATTGCCGCCAGCGATTCCAGGAATGGCTGCTGGAAAAATATGACACCCTGGATACCCTCAATGCGGCATGGGGCACCCAGTTCTGGGGCATGACTTACAGTGACTGGTCGGAAATTCCGATCCCTGGCATCACAACTGAGCCGCAGAGTCCGGGGATGCGGCTGGATTATCGCCGTTTCTCCTCGGATAGCTGGGTACGTTTCCAGCAAATGCAGGTTGAATTTCTGCGCCAGAATGCGCCGGGGCGCTGGATTACCCACAACTTCATGATACGGCACTGGTCACTGGACTACTGGAAGCTGGCGGAAGACCTGGATTTTGTTTCCTACGACAACTATCCACACGGGTTACGCGGTCCTGCCGAGACCGCCATGAATTTAGACCTCATGCGCTCCCTCAAACGCAAGCCATTCTGGATTATGGAGCAGCAGCCAGGGCGGGTAAACTGGCATCCGTATAACCCACCTGTTCCTCCAGGGCAGGTCAAAGCGTGGAGTCATCAGAATATCGCGCATGGCGCAGAGGCTGTCGTGTATTTTCGCTTTCGTGCCGCCCGATTTGGTCAGGAGCAGTATCACGACGGTCTTCTTAAGTGGGATGGCTCGTTTGATCAGGGTTATTTCGAGGCCCAGGAAGTCGCCGATGACATCAAAAATGTGCCTCCTCTCACGCGCCCACAGGCCAAAATCGGCATTATTTTTGACTATGAGGATTTATGGACTGTTGAGCTTGAACCCGTCCACCGGGATTTTAGCTATTGGCAGTTAGTCTACGAGCTCTATCAGCATTTCTGGGAAGCCAGTATCCCTGTTGATTTTCTGCCGCGTGCAGCGGATTTAACTGGTTACGAAACTGTGATTCTGCCATGTGGAATCTTGCAGCACGAAGGCGAGGCGGAAAAATGGAGCGCGTGGGTTGAAAAAGGTGGCAAACTTATTCTTACGTTCCGTACAGCAGTACGCGAACCAGGCAGCATTGCTGTGAATGAAGCGCTGCCTGCCGGATTTACCTCGCTCACTGGAGCACGAGTCACGGGATTTCATACTGCCCCGCCAGCAACATATACGGACTGGCCTGACCATCGCCCCGGCACAGCGGTTATTTCTCCCCAGGGCAGCTCGATTGCCTACAAAATCTGGGCGGAGACTCTGGAAACGACCTCTGGCGAATCGCTTTTTACCTATAAGGATGGGATGCTGGCAGGCAAAACTGCTATCACACACCGACGTTTCGGCAAAGGAAGTGTGGTCTATCTGGGCTGCTGGGTAACAGATTTTGAACCTATCCTGGGCAGTTTTAAGAAAAAACCGCTTCAGGAATATCTTTTGAACGGCGAGGATGGCTCAACATGGCGTATCACGTTTGATACAGCGGACTTCTCCGTTCAGTATGAACAGGTAGAAAGCGGAACGTCGTGAAATCACTCACTATCCAATACGTCAGCCCCGCCGCCCCGACAGTAGAAACCTGGCAGCACGGGGTTTTGTGGCATGGGGTGAATGAAATTGCCATCGAACTTGGTGATGCTCATTGGTACGGGCAGGGGGCGCTGGTACACCAGCTCTGGCCTCTCGAAAAAATGGCCCAGTATGCCGCCCCATTTTTGACCAGCGACAACGGCAGCACCGGCCTGCTGGGGATTTTACATCCATTCTGGTGGACTTCTAACGGTGCTGGGGTGTTGGTCGAAGGCAGCGTCATGACCACCAGCTTTAATGCACCCCTCGAAGGGGAACCGCCCGCCCACAGCCTCAAACAGCCCGCTCCCTTGAACATTCGCCCTCAGTGTGCAAGAGGAGTTCCAACGGATGGTCTGCTGCGGATTCAGGGGAAGAATCTGACCATTCGCTTTTTTGAACTGTTCAATGCACGTGAGGTTGTAGAAGCCTACTGGCAGTTGATCCATGTCACTCCCCCGCCGCCCGCTCGATATTTTGAGCAGCCATTATGGACAACGTGGGCGCAGTTCAAGAACAACATTTCCCATGACACCGTGCTGGATTTTGCCCATCAAATGGGGAAACATGGTTTTCCGTGTGGCACCCTGGGCATTGATGCCATGTGGCAGGATGTCTTTGGCAACACCCGCTTTGACCCGAAGAAGTTCCCCCACCCCCGACGAACAACCGACGCCCTGCATAAGCTGGGAATGCACGTTACTCTGTGGTGTATCCCGTTTTTTACCCGTGAGTCTGACCACTTTAGAACCGCGATAGAAAAAGGCTATGCCATCAAACTGGCCGATGGGTCGCCACATATTGGTACATGGTGGGATGAGGGCGAAATAGCTTTTTTGGACGTGTCAAATCCTGCGGCGGCCAACTGGCATCTTGATAATTTGCAGCAAACCGCCGACGAAACAGGAGTCGATGGTTTCAAATTTGATGCTGGTGAAGGGCTGTTTTACAGCGTGCCCGATCTCGTCTGGCATGAACAGATCGTGCCCAACCATGCCAATCAACTTTATATCGAACATGCTTCCAGGCGATTTCCCTGGTCGGATGTACGCTCAGGTTGGTATAGTCAATCGCGCTCCATGTTGTTCCGTCAGTGGGATAAATCGACACTGTGGGGGTTCGATAATGGTCTGGCAAGCTGCATCACACAGGCCATGACGCTGAATTTGCTGGGGTATCCGTACAGCTTTCCAGATATGATTGGCGGCAACAGGTATGGCGATGAGCAGTTGAAGACTCTCAGTGCCGAACTCCTGATTCGTTGGACTCAGGCTGTCGCACCTATGCCGATTATCCAATTCAGCCTTGCACCCTGGGAACAGGGGCCAGAATGCGCCAGCATCTGTGCCCGTTATGCTCGCCTGCACGGGCAGCTTGCCAGACGTACCCGGCGGGTAAAGGGGCCGGTGGTAAGACCCTTGTGGTGGACTGCCCCAACGGATCAAGACGCGCTGGTGTGCGATGACGAATATCTGATCGGCGATGACTTGCTGGTTGCTCCGGTCATTCATGAGGGTGCTGTTGAGCGTCACGTCTATCTGCCCGAAGGGCAGTGGCGAAGTTACTGGGATCACACCGAGATTCACCGGGGCGGACAGTGGCTCTCCCATTACCCAGCGCCGCTGGATGTCCTTCCCCTCTTTGAACGCCTCTGATCGGGTGGGGCGCTGACCCCGCCCGATTGTAAAAATTTCCACAGAAATCTGGCAATTTTATCCTAAGTGTTGCATTTTATATTAGTCTGTGCTACTCTCTATTTTAGACTAGACTAAATTCCAAGAGGTATAGGATGAAATCATTCACGCTTGCGTGCCTTATCTTGATGTTTTTCTTCCCCCTGGTTGCATATGCCCAGGGGAGTCGATTGAATGTGGTTGCCACGACCACGCAGGCGGCTGATCTGGTACGTATCCTCGGCGGTGATAAGGTGGAGGTCATCGGGCTGATGGGTGGAGGTGTTGATCCTCATTTGTATCAGTTCACAGAATCGGACGTAGCGGCTATGTCGAATGCTGATGTGGTGGTTTACAGTGGTGTCCACCTCGAAGGGCGCATCAGTGAAGTGCTCGCCGAAGTCGAGCGCCGCGCCCCGGTGTATGCGCTTGGGACACCGATTGAAGAACAGGGTTATTTGCTGGTCAGCCAGGGCAAAGCAGATGTACCTGATCCGCATTTCTGGTTTGACCCGCGCAACTGGCAGCTCGCCACCGAAGGCCTGGTCGAATTTCTCGTCAAAATTGACCCGGCTCATGCGGATACCTACACAGCCAACGGGGAAGCCTTCATCCAGCAGTTGGATTTGCTGTATGCGTGGGGTGTTGAGGCCATGTCGTTGGTGCCGGAAAATCAGCGTGTGTTGGTGACATCGCATGATGCTTTTCAGTATTTTGGCGATGCATTTGGCTGGGAGGTGCGCGGCTTGCAGGGCATCAGCACGGAAGACGAAGCCGGTGTTGGGGATATTCAGGCCCTGGTCAGTTTTATTGTGGAAAATCAGATTCCCACCATGTTTGTCGAAAGCAGCGTTCCGCCGGACACCATTGAGGCGGTGCAGCAGGGTGCAAGTGCTAGAGGCTGGGAAGTCAGCATTGGTGGCGAATTGTATTCCGATGCCATGGGTGAAGTGGGCACATTCGGCGGCACCTATATCGGCATGATCAACGAAAATATCGTGCTGATTGTCAATGCCTTCGGCTACGGCGACCAGCTTCCTGAATGGCCTGCCGAACTCCCGCACCCGGATGAATTTGCCCAGGCTCAAGCCGAATAGGGGAGAGACCAAGATGAACGACACGAGACATGCGATTGAAGTTAATGATCTGACTGTTGCTTATCATAGCAAACCTGTTCTCTGGGATGTCGATATTGATGTGCCGGAAGGGGTTCTCATGGCGATTGTTGGGCCAAATGGCGCCGGCAAAAGCACCCTGATTAAAGCGATCCTTGGTCTGATTCCAAAAGCATCCGGCGATGTCAAAATCTATGGCAAATCGTACACGCAGGCACGTCATCTGGTTGGCTATGTGCCGCAGCGCGGCAGTGTTGATTGGGATTTTCCCACCTCTGTGCTGGATGTGGTCATGATGGGATTGTATTACCAGCTTGGGTGGGTACGGCGACCGGGGCGGCGCGAACGTGAAATGGCGATGGAAGCGCTTGAGCATGTTGGTATCGCCGATCTAGCCCATAGGCAGATCAGCCAGCTTTCCGGAGGGCAGCAGCAGCGCACTTTTCTGGCGCGGGCACTGGTACAGGATGCTCAGATTTACTTTATGGACGAACCTTTTGCCGCGGTTGATGCCATCACTGAAAAAGCGATTGTCGCTCTGCTGCAAGAACTTCGGTCCCGCCAGAAGACCGTCATCGTAGTCCACCATGACCTGCAAACGGTGGAGGAATATTTCGATTGGGTCACGCTGTTGAATGTCGAAGTCACCGCATCTGGCGCAACAAAAGAGGTGTTTACCGAGGATAATCTACGCCGCACCTATGGCGGAAGAATCAACACGCTGACCCGCATCGCGGGTTAGGAGGAAGCTCATGACGAAAAATCACACGATGCTTTCCGCCCTCCTGGTTCCAATGGTCACCATTATTCCGTTGAGCGCAGTGCTGTTCGATGTAGAATTCGACTATAACCTGCGAATGGTGCTGCTGGGGGCTTCGATTCTCGGTCTGGTCACGGGTGTTTTAGGCAGCTTTGCAGTGCTGCGCCGCCAGAGTCTGCTGGGGGATACGCTGTCCCATGCTGCGCTGCCAGGGGTAGTCATTGCTTTTATGCTGATGGGTCGAGAGCTTGGCTGGCTCCTGATTGGCGCGGGGATTGCTGGCTGGCTGGGTACGGTGTTGATGAACATGATCATCCGTACCACCCGCATCAAGCAGGATGCGGCGCTGGGCATTGTCCTTGCCGTCTTTTTTGGGACGGGCATGGCGCTGCTCAGCTACTCGCAAGGGCACGAGGACGCGAGCCGCGCCGGATTGGATAAATTCATTTTTGGGCAGGCCGCTGCCATCGTGGAGCGCGATGTCCTGATGGTATCAGGTGTAGCGATAGTGGTGCTCTTAATTATTGGCCTGTTCTGGAAGGAATTTAAACTCCTGACCTTCGACAGTGAATTTGCCAGTACCAATGGTTTTCCGGTGTGGTTTCTGGATTTGTTCCTGTCTACCCTGATCGTGGTTTCCATTGTCCTTGGTTTGCAGCTTGCAGGGGTGATCCTCATGGTGGGGATGCTGATTGCGCCAGGCGTAGCCGCCCGGCAGTGGACAAATAATCTCAGCAGTATGGTGATTCTGTCTGGTTTATTCGGGGCAGCAGCGGGCGCTAGCGGCGCAGTTTTCAGCGCGGCGGCAGAAGGTCTGCCCACCGGGCCATTGATTATAGTGGCGGCATCCCTCATCGTGATTGTCTCGCTGTTGTTTGCACCGGAACGGGGTCTGATCTGGCGCTGGTGGAATCAGCGGCAGGATCAACAACAATTCCTCAGCGAAAGTCTGCTGGCCGATATTTACCGACTGGCCGAAAAACACGGCAGCACAACATATCTTGTCCCACATGGGATGCTCACCCATTTGCACGGTAGGGCAGCACGAAAAGTCCTGCGCGAATTGGCCGCGCACCGGCTGCTGGAAAAACAGGCAACGGGTTGGCGTTTAACAGCACAGGGCGTTATTCAAGCAGAAAAAGTCGAGCGCAACCGCCAATTGTGGAAACTGTATCGTCTGTATCGGGATGAATTTGAAGCCCCTCCGGTTGTTGAGAATTTCCAACAGGATATTCGAGAAGTGCTGCCCCGTGAGGTGGTAACGCGCCTGGAACGGCTGCTGGCATAGGAGAGCGATAACATGGAACGACTTCTCATTGATCTTTTACTCAATTTCATGTCTGCTGAGCAGCTTTATGATGCGTTGGATGATCCTCGCATGGTGGCGATACTCATCGGCGCAATGGTCGCGGTGTCCGGCGCTCTGCTGGGAACCTTTTTGCTGCTGCGACATATGGCGCTGACCAGTGATGCGATCAGCCACACGGTTTTGCTGGGCATTGTGGTCGCGTTTATTGTGATGGTCTATGGTCTCGACCAGGAAGCAGATATTTCTTCCCCCTGGCTGATTGTTGGCGCGGCGCTGTCCGGCGTGCTGACCGTCTACCTGACCGAGTTGATTTTTCGATCTGGATTGGTTAAGGAGGATGCAGCGCTAGGACTTGCATTTCCGCTTCTGTTTGCCATCGCCATTATCCTGATTTCCCGCTATGCTGACGACATTCATCTGGACGAAGATACGGTCATGGTCGGGGAAATTGGCGTCGCATGGGCGAACGCCAATGAGCACTGTTTCGCCAACTGCGAGGAAGTCGTCATCACTCCTGACCACCCTAAAGCCGAAACCGGGCGCCAGTGCATCAACTGTAAACCAAGTGGCCCGTACAGTCCTCGTGACCCGGAAGCGATTTTTAAGGAGATATGCAGCAACTGCGGCACTTATCCGGCCTCGATTGCCTACACACGCGGCTATATTGATACCTCACCCCAAATTGTCCTGTGGCCTCGTGCCATCACGACGATGGGGGTTATTACCCTGGTCAATGCACTATTTGTTCTGCTGCTGTATAAAGAACTCAAGCTGGCGACCTTTGATGCGGGTTTAGCGGCAGCCCTGGGGTTCCGTCCAGGGCTACTGCACTATGCCCTGATGGCACTGGTCAGTGTGACCGCGGTAGGCGCATTTGACGCGGTAGGGGCGGTGCTGGTGGTAGCCTTTTTTATCGTTCCGGCAGCAACGGCTTACCTGTTGACTGATCGTCTCTGGCGGATGCTGGTGCTCAGTTCCTTCATCGGGGCGCTGGCGGCCTATACCGGTTACGATCTGGCACGTGGCGACTTCCTGGGGATTTATAACCTGGATAAGCTGCTGGTCTTTCTGGACAAACATGTGCTGGATTTAGGGGGTAACACCACCTGGAATGTACACATTGCCAGCGCGATGGTCATGATGACTGGTTTTTTCTTCCTGCTGGCCTGGGTGGTTTCACCGCGTTACGGGTTGGTATCGAACACAATCCGGCGGATGGTGCAGCGACGGCGTTTCCGTGAACAACTGCTGCTGATGCACATTCATAACCATGAAAACACGGAAAATGCCAATCGTGAGCTAGCGTTGGATACCCTGCATATGCATCTCAACTGGTCAGAAAATCACCTGAAGCGCATGGTTGCCCGCCTGCGCTCAAGGAATCTGGTTCGGGTTCAGAATAATCTCGTGATAATGACAGACCGGGGCGAAAGACTGCTGCAAAAGATCATGCAGGAACGGATTTCCGCTTAGGCACATACATAGCAAGCAGCACGCCCAGCGAAATCAACAGGCCGCCAAAGGCCAGATTGGGCGTGAAGTCCTGCCCCAGTGCCAGCACACCTAACACCGCCCCTACCAACGGCTGCGCGAAGAAAAACAGGGAGGCTGCTGACGCATCGACCAGGGCAAAAGCACGATTCCAGAGCCACATCGCGCCTGCCGTTGAAATGACACCGAGGTAAAGAATGCCCAGAAAGACCAAAAAGGTAATTTCCCCCACCGCCCGGCTGGTGAGTTCCACCCCAGCCGACGGGATCGTCAGCATCATGCCGCCCCAAAAGGCGATCAAGGTCACCCAGAGGGTATCCAGTTTGGCACTGACCACGCGCACCAGCACCGAATACAGCCCCCACGTCACACCCGCAACAGCCAGCGCAACATCTCCCACAAACGTATCGGAACTGAAATTCGCCTGAGCAGGGTCGATGATCACAATCACGCCGATTGAGGCCAGAATCACCGCCATCACACGCTGAAAAGACAGTTTTTCCCTTAAGATGAGAGCGGCAAAAACGAGAATAAATGCGGGTGAGGATGTCGTGATCAGAGCACCATTCACGGCGGTCGATTTATCCGTACCGACAAACTGGGCACCTACACTGACGCCGAACCCGATCAGCCCAACCCCTAACACCTGAATCATCTGCGGTCGCTGCGGAACAGTGGTATCTTTTTTCTGCCAGACCAGCAGCCCCAGAACAAATGCCCCCATCATCAGGCGGATGGATAACAGGGTGAATGGAGGAATGATCTCTAAGACCACATCCGAAACCACGTACATCCCGCCCCAGATGGACGCCGCCAGAATGCCGTATATTGCACCACGCAGTGTGTCACTCATCTTGTTTTCGCAGCACCAGCCAATGAGATAATCCGAACCAGCGTAATGGGGTTTTTTCCAGAGGATACAATACACCGCGCAGGATATTGCCCAGTATCGGGGCGCGGCGAACAATATTGTCGTAACCGCCAAAAATACGGCTGTGATGCACAACTTCGACAGGCAAGTCTTTGAACAGACGGCGGAGTCCTCTGGCGGTATAGGTGCGGACATGGGGTGCAAGCTGGTTACGCCAGCGATCCGGCAGATAATTAATCAGAGGGGTGTTCCCGAAATGATATTGCCCCTTCCAGTAATAGCCGTGTGTTTCAAAAGGATACCAGCGATTCGGGCAAAACAACGCGAGGTGTCCTCCGGGGCGGGTGACCCGCACCATTTCCCGCGCAAAAATCATATCATTCTGCACATGCTCAATGACTTCATTCGAGAAAACCACATCAAAGGCATGGCTTGGGTACGGAAGGGCTTCTCCCGCTGCGACAAGCACATGCGGGACTTCAGCCTGTGCCTGTTTCACCCGTTCCAATTCAATATCGAACGCCTCCACATCTTGCGAAAAACGACGGCGAAACTGGCTGGCATAAGTACCCACGCCACAACCTGCCTCCAGAATGCGGGCATTGGTAAGATCAATTTCCTGGAGTATCAGTTGCAGACGGCGTTCTTGCCCGCTTCGCCAGACGTAAGAGGGTTCGCCACGCTGGGCAGCTTTGTCGGAAGGTGTCATGGCGGGGAATTTTACCAGTGAAACGGGCGAGGCGTCACGCCTAAATCGGCTTGATGTTAGCATCTGTCCAGGCATCGTAGCGGCGCTGAAGGTCAAGGGTGATCGTCCCTGGATTACCGCTGCCAATTTTCTGCCCGTCAATTTCTACGATTGGAATCACCCCCCGGCTGCTGGAAGTTAAAAAGGCTTCTTCCAGGTCAGGGATGTTTTTCACACTGACTGGCGAAAAACTTATCGGAACAACCCCCTGGGCAACTTCCAGGAGCACAATCCTTGAAATACCTTTTAAGATGCCTTCGCCTGCGGTATGCAGCACCCCGCCCAGAACAGCGTAAAAATTGCTGCTTGTGCCTTCCAGGATATTTTCGCTGTCGTCCACCAGAAAAGCCTCATACATGCCTTCCATGCGACCCTGGATGGCCTTCTGGCGCTGCTCCATCCAGGTTGTGGATTTGGCGATTGGGTTCTCCCGTTTGGCGTGAATGGTAATCACCTGAACCCCATTTTGTCGGACTTCCGGTGGCACAGGCTGAAGAGGCTCAAGTGCCAGATAAACGCAGTGGGGTTCGGCGGTGGGTATCGTGATGCGAAATCGTGATTCCTCGTAGCCGCTTTGGCGGATGAGCTCACGCAAACCGCGTCGCAGCGATTCCCGGTCAAGCTCAACGGGGATATTTTCTAAGCGGGCGGATTCTTCCAATCGATCCAGATGGGCATCCAGCAGCAGCGCTTTGCCGGTCTGGTACGTCCGTGTGACGGTATAAACCCCTGTTGGCTCATGCTGCGCTGCCTCTGCCAGCGACTCGGCACGATACTGGGTCGAAGTTAATCCGTTTGGGGTGAGGATTGCGGTCTGGATAGTCATGTATCTTGATAGAGTTTTTTCAGGAAATTCACACTTTGTAAACGCTTTTCCAGAAGAAAGATAATATAAGTATGTAAAATCCGTTCCAGTTCTACGTGATTGCGCTCGTTTACGTTCAGGATTTTAACCACATTCCATTTGTAGCGGCTCATATGGCGCAGAATTTTCAGGACAGGCAGAGACAGCCGCAACAGATCACGACCTTCGCCATGTTCCGGACATACAACACCCCCTTCAACAGGGCTGAAATACTGATTTTGTGCCTCAAGGGGTTCCGAACCGATGGCACAGTCAAACAGGGAAGGTTCAAAACCCATGACCCGCAGCAAACGCAACTCATAGTAACGCGCCGCCAGTTTTAAATCGACAGTTGGTTCACACAGCCAGCCAAGCGCCTCTACCAGCAAAAGATAGGCGGGTTGGTTTTCTTCGTTCTCAAAGGCAAACTGATCCATCAACTCAACAAAATGACTGGCATACACGCTGCGTTCAAGATTCTCCTGCACGATGCGGTAGGTATCCTGGACTTCGGCCTGGGTAATGGTATGGAGCTCCCGTCCCCGGTAAAGGACAAGGTGAGTGCGACTGTAGAGTTCAACATGCCCAGTCTGGCGGCTGGTCGGTTTGCGTGCACCTTTTGCCAGCGCCTTGACTTTGCCATGCTGGGGTGTATACAACGTCAGCAGGTAGTCTGATTCGCTGAAGGGTACTCGGCGCAGGACAACTGCCTCCGTTTTGTAAATACGCTCAAGGCTCATGGCAGCGAATGGGGGCCAAAACCACCCGGTAACAGCTCCTTAAGTGGCATATCCAGATGAATTTTACCCGAAAAATCCGCGATAATCACCTGCATTTCCGGGGAAAACTCAAACATGAACTGGCGGCATATGCCGCAGGGAGAACCACCATTCTGTGTAGCAACCGCAATCGCTTCAAAATCTCGTTCACCTTCGCTGACCGCTTTCACCACAGCGGTGCGTTCCGCGCAAATGGTCGCGCCATAGGAAGCGTTCTCGACATTACATCCCAATAAGATTTTCCCGGTGGAGGTTAAGAGGGCGGCTCCAACGTGGTAGTGGCTGTAGGGCGCGTAAGCGTGCTCGCTCGCCTGAATCGCCGCCGCAATGAGCGCCTTTTTCTGTGCTTCAGTCATTCAGGGGTTACCAGCTCCGATTCTGATACAGGAGGGGTATCATCCGGAACATCCTCGATTTTGGTGACCCGGACTTTTTGAATACGACGGCCGCTCAGAGTCAGAACCTCCATTTCAATCCCCTCGGCCACGACCTTGTCACCGACTTCCGGCACTTTACCCAGCGCGGTAAAGATAAACCCTCCCAGCGTGTCGCTTTCATCCGTTGCCAGTTCCACATCCAGGAGTTCATTCAGGTCATCCAGGTCAAGTCCGGCATCACAAATGTATTCTGTTTCCGAGATTTTTTCGTATTCCTCTTCTTCCAGAAGGTCATATTCGTCGCGGATTTCCCCCACAATTTCCTCAATCAGGTCTTCCAGCGTGACCAGACCCGCCGTGCCGCCATACTCATCAATTACAATCGCCAGATGAACCTTCCGGGTCTGAAATTCTTCCAGCAAATCCGCCGCTTTTTTGGATTCCGGGACAAAATAAGGCGCCCGCAGGAGAGAGGCCATATCCGCTGTCGCCTCGCCCTTTTGCCAGACATTTAACAGGTCTTTGGCATAAAGCAGTCCCTTGATGTTGTCAATCGTATCCTCGTAGACGGGGATGCGGGAGTGGCCCGCTTTGATAATAGTATCCAGCGCATCTTTCAGGTCGGTCTTGATGTCAATCGCCACCATATCAATGCGCGGCACCATCACCTCTCGTGCCAGGGTATCGCCAAACTTGAAGACAGAGTAGATCATGGCTTTTTCTTCGTCTTCAATCATCCCATCTTCCGAGCCTGCATCCACCAGAGTTTTGATTTCCTCTTCGGTGATTTTTGCGATGGGATGGACACCAAAGACCCTGGATACCCGAACACTCAAAGTTTGCAGGGCCGTCACCAGGGGATACAGGATGAAATAAAGGATGCTCATGGGGCGGGAAACCAGGATGGTGAATTTTTCGTCCCGCCCTATCGCCAGGGCCGCAGGCAGATGATAGCTGAAAATCAGCAGGATGATGGTCAGGATTGGCACTCCGCTCCCATAGGTGAGAACTTCAGCGGTGTCAGTGCTGACCCTGGTTTCTTCCACCATAACAATAACTTCGGGGGCCAGCAGCGCAATGGCAACCCCTGTGCTTAGCATGATCAGCAGGATTGACCAGAACTGGTACACGGCCAGCAGCGTTAAGGGATTGTCGATCAGTTTCAGCGTGAGTTCTGCGCCGGGGTACCGGTCTTCTGCCAGCTCTTTGATCTGAGCCTTACGTGCATTTGACAGTGCCGAATATATAGTCGTCAGCACACCCTGTAACAAAACAAGTACCAGCAGGACAATAAGGCCGCTTATCGAGTCCATTGCTTATTATCCTTACTTATGCGGGATAAGAGGTGTAAAGACGGAGGTTCTTCTATGGAAGGTGTTTCTTCTTTGTTCATCATCGTCCAAAGGGAATCGTAAAGATGCTATCTCTCAACAGAATCGCAGAAGGGACTCGGCAGAATGAACATAAGTTCCCAAAAAAAGGCACATTAAGCAGAGTGTATCAAAATAGTGTAAGTGTGTCCATATTTTTATCCCAGATTTGGGTACTTTCTCAACAGGGTATCAATCTGGCTTTTAATTCGGAACATCTGCTGTGTCGCGGCTTTGACCTCATCAGACGGGGCCCCGGAAGTCTGTAACTGCATCATTTTTTGCTGGGCCTGACGGTACAACTGACGCAGTTCGATAAGCACCTCTTCTGCCGTGCGCGGTTTGGGTTTGGCGGCGGGCGCAGATTCCTGTCTCGGCTGTGATTTTCCTCTGGGCGGCTGTGGTTCTGGCAACGGGGCAAAGAAGATGGGTTTGAGGATTTTGTGGCTGATATTGTTACGAGCCAGATGAAAAAACACCCCCCCCTTTGTCCGGCGGCGTGATTCATCCGGCAGCATCACCCCCCCCTCTTTCTCAATCCGATTGGTTTCATCCAGGAGTGCCTGTACAAAATCAACCCCACACAGACGAATCATCCGGTGAATTTGTACTTTAGGTTTTAAGTCCGATTCACCCAGGTATTCAGCGATTGACTTGGATTGCGATTTCAGGAGCTGCGGCGGAATTCTCAGGAGCTGGGTTGGTTCTTTCGGAGAGGTCAGAATGCGATAATCTCCCACGAACTTCCTGTTCATCAGACGCAGGACAAACCAGAATTTTTCCTCCGTATCAAAAGAGATCACCGCTGCATTACGCGGCATGTTCGTACGCTGGTTAATTAACAAGGTAACATCGGTGACCGTTCCGGGAAGGTCAATCAGGCGGCTGACTTCCTCCTCCGTATACCCCGGTGGAAGGTTGGATACATATAACTCTACTTGCATTATCATCCCCTTTCTGATGGACAGATCATCCGTCTGACTGTTACCAATATTATACTTAGAACAAAGTTATGAATATGGTTGTATTGGTAGACAGGCGGTTTTTTTGTGGTAGACTGAAAAATAATGTTAGGGATTGTTTGGAGGGCTGTATGAGTGGGATTGATATTGTATGTATTGAAGACGAACCAGAGATGATGGAGCTTGTCCGGATTATCCTCACGCGCAAGGGCTATAATGTTCACTGCGCGGGCGATGGAACAACTGGTCTGGCGCTTATACGTCAAATTAAACCCCAACTCGTACTGCTTGATCTGATGATACCTGATATGGATGGCTGGGAAATTTACCAGCAAATGAAGTCGGATTTATCCATCAAAGATACCCCGGTCATCATAGTGACTGCCAAAGCTCAGAGTATTGATAAAATCCTGGGACTGCACATCGCTAAAGTGAACGATTACATTACCAAACCGTTTGGCCCTTCTGAACTGCTGCAAAGTGTCGAAGCCGTACTGAAAACTGCCCAACCTCTGCCCTGATGCGTCTCGGTGCAGTTTGCCCGTTGGATGATGTGCAAAAAATGCACGCCCTTATTTCTCAGGGTTTTGAATTTATTGAAGTCACCACCGCTAATCATGTGCTAACCATCCCTGCTCAGTTGCCCCAAGTCCCCTTTATCTGGCAGTGCCCAGCAGATTTGCCCGCTGAATATCCTGTTGTGCTGGTTCAAGAAGCTGTATTAAACATCTGGCGTATGCATCTGAGGGCCGCAGCAGAATTGGGCGCGGCGCTGATGGTGGTGCAGTTCCGCCGTCCCGAAGTATTATCTGATAAGCTGGCACTCATTGACCAATATGCGGCGCTGCTGTCCCCGCTGACAGCGGAAGCACGGGCGCTAAAAATCCAGTTGGTACTGCGAATGGGAGCGGATCATCGGGAACAGTTGAACATCCTGCGGGAAATCGTGCGGCGCGTACCGGGGTTGGCAGTGGCCTTAGACCTCGCCTATGCGAGTTATCAGGTCATCAAAAATCTGACCCGCGAATACCTGTGGGATAGTGATCTTGCCCCTCGTCTGGCGCATGTCTATGCGGGCGAAGTTGCGCCAAATGATGCCAATCTGCGTCTGCCATTGGGCTGTTTGGGCAATTTCGACTGGGGACGTGTGGTGCGAGACTTACGAGAACGTTATAATGCATCTGTGACGCTAGATATTGGCGATGCGATGCCCGAATACCAGGAATTAAGCCGAACAAAGTGGCTGGCGTGGTGGGGGTAGCGAAATTCGCTTGCGCTAAAGCATCTATGGCGTGCAAAATTAGTAGGAAAAAACTTAAGGGGATCATTCATGCGACACCGCCAACCAGTTTTGATTCGCTTTGCTATGTGTCTGGCGCTCGTTATCGCCATTGTCAGTGTGGCGCCATCTGCCCCGCAGCCTGTCGCAGCCTTGCAGGGTGAAAATTTACTCCAAAACGGGGGCTTTGAAGGAGAATATGTTGCCATTGGTGGCGACCCCTCATTGCAGCTAGCCCCTAGCTGGCAGCCCTGGAGTCTGCCGCCGCCTGCCGGTGCGCCCTCCTCGGTAAATCTGCGTCCGGACTACCAACCCGCTCCGGCCAATCGTATCCGTTCCGGGAGCGCTGCCCAGGAATACAATACTTTCTTTGCGACCCATGACGGCGGCGTGTATCAGCGAGTTCCGGTGACATCCGGCGCTGAACTGCGATTTTCCGCCTTTGTCTATGTCTGGTCATCTGCCACCTTTGAAGACCCTGACCAGTCCATCCAGCCCCAGGATGTTACCGTCCAGGTTGGGATTGACCCTACGGGAGGGCAGGATGGGGCGTCACAGGCCATTATCTGGTCTGATCCAGCCACTTTCTACGATGAGTACCGCGAACTGTCTGTAGAAGCAACTGCCCAGGCGACAGCAGTTACAGTGTTTGTTCGCAGCAACCCGGAAGGTGCCGTTGGGGTCAACAATATTTATGTGGATGACGCCAGTCTTGTGCAGCTCGGTGAAGGCCCTATCGTACCCACGCCCACCCGAGAGGGAGAAGGCACAGAAGAACCCACCGATGAGCCGACAGAAGACGCTGAGGAGTCAACCAACACGCCCACCCGTACCCCAACTGCAACCGTGCCTTCAGATATTCTGGATGAATTCCCGGAACGCTCCAATTACACCGTACAGGCGGGCGATACCGTAGTGGGAATTGCGAACCGGTTCAACAGCTCTGCGGACGCGATTATCATCGTCAATGGATTGGATGAGAATGGGTTCATCCGGGTCGGCCAGGAACTGGTGATTCCAGTGCGGTCAGGGCAGAGTACACAGCCTACCGCAACCCCCACCGTCAGGCCAACATCAACAACGGTTTCGGGGGCAACAGCGGCCCCCACGCCGACCTCCGACAGTTCTGGCGGCGGGGTACCCGTGACAGGGAATCCTCCCGGAACTCATATTGTCCAGGCGGGTGAAACGCTGTTCCGCATTGCGCTGCTGTATAACACTACAGTTGAAACACTGGCCGCGATGAACAACATCACCAACCCGAACGTGATCCCAGCCGGAACCATCTTAAAAGTTCCTGTGATTAACGCCACGCCTACCTCGGTGCCCACAGGCGGGCCGTTTATTACGCATGTGGTGCAGGCGGGGGAAAATATATTCCGCATTGGTCTGCGCTACAATGTGACAGTGACACGCATTGCTGCGGCCAACGGCCTGACCAACCCGAATCTGATTTACGTGGGTCAGGTGCTGCAAATTCCTCAATGATCGTGAAAAAACAGGCAACGGGCGAGGTTATCCTCGCCCGTGCTCACCGATGCGCGAGTTTCTGGTGCCATTTCCGAGGCCTGATGCTGCGTTCCCATCTGGATGAAGATGAGGGACTGCTTTTTGTTTACGACAGACCCAGTGTTACCAACACCACCATTCATATGCTGTTCATGCTGATCCCGCTTGCAGTGGTATGGCTGGATTCGGAAAAACGGGTGGTAGATAAAAGATACGCCAAACCCTGGCGCCTGGTCTATGTCCCCGCCCAACCCGCTCAATATTTTATTGAGGCACATCCGACTTTCCTGGATCGTGTTGATGTGGGAGATGTGCTGGCCTTTGAAAGCTAGGATGATCTTGGTGATCCTGATGCTGGTTTCGGTAGGAACGGTTTTTTCACAGGAACCAGTCCCTACCGAAACCAGCGGGATTACGATTCACGTTGTCCAGCGTGATGAAACCCTATCCCAGATTGCGCTGCGCTACGGGACAACCATTGCAGCCATTACCACTGCTAACAGCCTGCTGAATCCCGACAATCTGCAAATTGGTCAGCGTTTGATTATCCCCGGCACGCAGGCCGCCACCCCCGGTATGATCGTGCCCCACATCGTTCAACCGGGCGAAACTCTATCGACCATTGCGGCACGTTACAACAGCACAGTGGAGAGTCTGTCCGAAGTCAACAAAATTGCAGGGCTGGGGTCGCTTTATGCCGGACAAACACTTCTGGTCACACAGGGCGCCTCCGGAACCCTCCCTCCGGACAAAATATCGCTCCACATTGTACAGGCTGGCGATAATCTGATGCGCCTCGCAGCCCAATATCAGACCCCCGTGCTGCGCCTCGCACAGACGAACCACCTGACCATGAATGCGCCGCTTCAGGTAGGGCAAATGTTGATTGTTCCGGACTCCGCCGCCGCCGGACAGTTCGTGAATTTGCCTAACCCGATACGGGACTTTCAATTGGGGCCGCTTCCAGCAGTGCAGGGCAAGACCCTCAGTGCCAGGATTTTTGCACCGGCTGGCCTTACCATCACGGGTGAGATCTTTGATCGCCCGGTGACCTTTTCTCCGGTCAATGGCATCTACCTCGCAATGGTCGGCATTCATGCATTCACCGAACCGGGGATTTATGAACTGCATCTCTCTCTTACCGATGAAGCAGGGGTGTTGGTCGCCTATGAACTTCGCATCAAGATTGAAGACGGTGGTTACAGTCGTGAAGACATTAACGTCCCCCCGGAACAGGAAAACCTGCTTGCGCCAGAAGTTGTGCAGGCCGAACTGGATCGGGTGACGGCGATCATGTCCGGTTTTAACCCGCAGCCTGCGTTTAACGGGTTGATGGGGCTGCCTTCGACGGGACGTGTCACTTCTCAGTTTGGTACGCGCCGCTCTTATAACGGCAGCCCCTATAACAGTTTTCATGGGGGCGCGGATTTTGGTGGACTGCCCGGTTCGTTGATTCTCGCTCCGGCAGATGGCGTCATTGTTCTGGCCGAACCCCTGAATGTACGCGGCAACGCTGTGATTATCGACCACGGGATGGGTGTTTATACAGGGTATTGGCACCAATCTGAAATTTATGTGCAGGCAGGTCAAAAAGTGACCAGAGGCGATGTGATAGGGGCAGTAGGGTCAACAGGACTTTCGACAGGCGCTCATTTGCACTGGGAAATGTGGGTCAGCGGCGTGCAGGTTGACCCCCTCCAATGGCTGACCTATCCCTTCACACCGGAAGGCTGAAATAAAAGCGGCTTCCATTGCCCGGCGTGCTTTCTAAGTGCAGTTTTGAGCCATGCTGCCTAATAATGTCATAGCTGATAGCCAGCCCTAAGCCGCTCCCCTTGATGCGCTGCGTTTGGGGGGTGTTCACGCGGAAAAAGCGCTTAAATATCTTGTCGTGATGTTCCTGTTCAATGCCAATGCCTGTGTCGCTGACCGAAAAAGTCACCTGTCCGGCAGCTTCATTGACTGTAACAGTCACGGTTCCCCCATCCGGTGAGTATTTAATAGCATTGCTGATCAAGTTATCCACTACCTGTTTCAAGCGCCGTTCATCTCCGTGCACGGGCGGCACCTGCTGGATTTCCATTTTGAAGTCGATATGCTGGTTTCGTGCCAGTTCAACGTATTTATCCGCTACATGTCTGGCGATATGACTCAAATCCACATCGACAATCTCCAGCTTCATGCCCGCATCAATCCAGGCCATATTGAGCAGGTTTTCGATCATATCCAGCATTTCCTCGATGGACAGGTATAACCTGTCTACGAACTGCTTTTGTTTGTCGGTCAGTGTGCCCAGGTTTTCTACCAGACTGAGGTAACCATGCATGGCAGAAAGCGGCGATTTTAAATCGTGTGAAACCGTAGAAATTAAGTCCGAACGTTTACCCTTCAGTGTCAGCGGCTGGCGGGCTTCCAGCACAATAGACCAACCCAATTCAGGGATGGGAGAAAAAGCGGGCAGATAAGAGTATTCACCAATTGTGACGGGTCGAATCACGCTCTTGTCATCCACCCCGTACTGCAACTGCTCGTACAGCAGGGATGCAAATTCCCCCAGCGATGCTAAAGGCTGACCCACCGCCTGTCGCGTGGAAACAGCGGATACCTCACCCAAGGCCCGGTTCCATGCGATAACCTGTCCATCATCACCGATGACACAACACGGCAGAGCAAGGTGATCGAAAATCTGCTTATAGCTGGTTCTCATCAATTTCACGTCTGACTTTATCAAAGATGGGAGGAAGTTCCTGCAAAGCGTAGGCAATTCGCGTGCCGTGCCAGCTCAATAAGCTCCCATCTACGGTATAGATATGTCCATTTTTTGCGGCTGGAATATCCAGTGCATAGAAGATGCTGGCATGTTCTTCGGTAAAGGGATACGGCTCATCCGGCAGCAGCACGACCTCTGGTTGTTTTTCAACCATTTCCTCCAGGGTGATGCGTGGATAGCGTGTATCTTTGCCCCTGATGCGCTCATCATCCTCGGACATTGGTTCAGCCTGCCCCATTTCTGCCCGGAGAGGAAACATCCGTTCCCGTTCCGCAAAGACATTTTGTCCGCCGCAAACACTCAGCAGATCATGGATATAGGTCTCCTTGTTTATGGTCATCCAGGGGTCTTTCCAGATGGGAACAAAAACAGAGACCAATCGCTGCGCTCGCATCGCGCCTTCGGTGTAATCGTAGGAGCGTTCGATTTCGCGCACCCGTGCTGAAAACTGCGGTGCCTCAAACACATCCATGATGTCCCACAGGAGATTGAGCGCTTCAAAAACGGTGCCTGGATGGGTGACCCAGGTCTTGATGCCTGCTTGATCCAGCGCTTCCTTGTCCTCTCGACGATTTTCTTCGCGGTTCATTAAAACGAGGTCAGGTTGGAGGTCGATGATTCTGGCTATGTCGGGGTTTTTAGTGCCGCCGATTCGGGGCAGGTGCTTTAGCTGCTGCTCTGGGCGTGTGCAGTAATCCGTCACGGCAATGACCCGGTCGCCGATCCCAAGATCGAAGAGACTTTCGGTCATGCTGGGAACTAAGGAAATGACCCGGTGAGGAACAAAATCGAATGGTGTAGGCATAGCTAATAGGATAGCTGAAGTGATTTTTTTCCGCTACTCGGAAGGCATCTGACCAAGCAAAATGGTCACGTCTTTGCTGCCCCAGATTTCGACCTGACCATCAGCGCCCAAAGCCAGCGCCGCACTTTTTCCCAAACCGAGGGCGTAAGCGGTGGGCAGAACATCGTGCAGCCAGGCTTTCACCTGGGGCTGCCGTTCAGAGGTGTAATAAGGAACAACAATTGAATTCGTCAGCCAGCCCAGACCGGGCTGCAATCCAGTACCACTGAGATTCATCCATGATGCAAGAAAAGCAGCACCATTTCCCTGCCCATAAATCGTAGCGCCGCTTTCATAGGCTTCTGTGATGGCCTGTAACACACTCCCATGCAGATTGTTATGAAGCTGTTGCAGGTTAGTCCCGTCCCCAATGACGATGATACCAGCTTCCTTGAGCTGGTCATAAATACTATCGTCGCTCTCGGCGGCAATATCGACCAGATAGCCTGTTCTCCCGCCCAGTTCGTCCAGATATTCCAGATATAAATCGGCGGTATCGACATCGCCTGCTGCCCAGATATATGCCAGGGGATTGTGAGAAACGGTGCGGCTCAGGACAGCCGTGTCAATATCCAGGGTTTCGTTGTCCTTGAAGTTGCCTCCACCAGAAAGTACCAGCCACCCTACACCATCGCGCCAGTTAAAAATGGAAGATTGAGGCATTCCTACTCGCAGTAGTTTAGTAACCGGAATCTGCGGCGTCGCTGGAGACGATGCTCACAGTGTTGTACCCAGTCACCGCTTTGAATCACGGAATGTTCAGGGGTCAAAAACTGTGGATTGCCCATATACACCCAGGCCTGTACCGCTTGGGGTTCGGGGAATAAAACCGTTACTTCACGCAGTTCGCGCCAGTACATACTTTCCTGGGTCTCACAAGGATTGTAATCCTCATAGCGGTCGAGCTGTGTCAGCAGCCGCTCATAGTGCCGTTCATGAGGCACAACCAGATTTCCATAGACTCGCGTATGTATTATATCATCACGGTTCAAGTGGGGTGGCAGACGATCCAGTGAAACCAGCATTGGGAAGCTGGTGAGGGAAAACAGGCATACCCCTTCCATAAAGGCCGGGTATTCTGCACGCGTTTTGCCGCGCAAATACTGATACTGTACCTGACCGGGGCGGAGTGTCCCATAAACAAAAAGGGGTAAACAATCGGCTTCAAAGGACATAGGCAGACACCGCTGAGGCTAATAATGATGCACCGATGACCAGTGCCTTTTCGTCAAAATCAAAACGCGGATGATGGTGGGGGTAATTCAATCCACGCTCGGCATTTGCTGATCCCACAAAGAAAAAGACACCTGGAACGCGCTCCAGAATCAGCGCCATATCCTCTGATGCCATGCTGTTCACATCGTCACGATAGGCCAAGTCAGGAGCGACACTCGCAAAACCCGTTCGCAGTTGCTCAATGATCGCTGGATCATTAATGACGGGGGTGGTGAGCGCCTGTATATCAATCTCCGCATGACAGCCCATCGCTGTTACGACGCCGTCCAAAATAGCCTGAAAGCGATCAACGATGTGTTCGCGGACTTCCTTACGAAAGGTGCGGATGGTACCGTAAAGGGTCACAGAATCGGGTATGACATTAAAGGCATCTCCAGTGTCCAACCGGGTTACCGAAACCACCGCGACATCCTGCGGCGCAACATTTCGGCTCACAATGGACTGAAGTGCCGTGATGACATGCGCGGCGGTCAGAAGCGGGTCAACCGCCAGGTTGGGCATGGCGGCATGGCCGCCTTTTCCAGTAATTTTTACCTGGAACAAATCCGCCCCGGCCATCATCGGGCCAGGAACAAGCGCCACCGTCCCAAGAGGAAGCTCATTCCACAAATGCAGCCCCAGACTGACATCAGGTTTCGGGTAGTCCAGCGCCCCATCCGAAATCATGGCTTTTGCCCCCGCCGCGATTTCTTCAGCCGGTTGAAACAGAAATTTTACCTGTCCATGCATATGTTCACGCTCACGGACCAGGGCTTTCGCCACTGCGAGCACAATAGTCATATGCCCGTCATGCCCACAGGCGTGCATCCGGTTGGTGTTTCGAGACACATACTCAGTCTGGTTTTCTTCCTGGATGGGGAGTGCGTCCATATCACAGCGCACCAGCACCGTTGGTCCGTGCTGCCTGCCCTCCAGGACAGCCACTACACCCGTTTGGCCTACGCCCGTCTGCACTTCCAGACCCAGTTCGGCCAACTGCTGCGCGACAATACCCGCCGTTCGCATTTCCTCGAAGGCAATTTCGGGATAACGGTGGAAATCGCGCCGCTGGGCCACCATCTCAGGGTATAAGCTTTCAACCTGTGAACGGAAATCTTTCATACCTGTGCTAGTATAAAAAAGCTGAGGGCATATCGCCCTCAGAAACATTTGTATTAAATGCACAAATTTTGGGGCTTAATTCAGTTGAATCACACGAAAGTATTCAGCGTAACGGGGTGATGTTTCATCTATTGTTAAGTCCGGATCATATCGTTCGTGCATCCGCTTTTCAAACTGGACAGGATCACCCACCTGACTCTTATGTTCCTTCAGCGCGTCAATCTGAATGCGGCGGTAAGGGGTTGTTTCGACCCGGTAATTCGGCATCGGCGAAAGGGCCATATACAACCATTTCACGATATGCGGCGCGAGATTCTCATCACGGAACAATTCAACAAAATTGAGATGGTCACGGGCGGCTGGGTACACCGCCGACAATACCGCTTCCGCAACCGACCAGTGATCAGGATGATTAACACGGTTGTGCCCGCGTGTGCGAAGCAGCGGGTCACTGCTCATTACCGCATCCGGTCGTTTGAGACGAATCATGCGGACAATGGCCCGCCGCAGCTCCAGCGAATTGCTGAGTTCACCATCTTTCATACGCTGGAAAATCACCTGCCCTATACCGAGTTTTTCCGCCGCGCAGCGTGCCTCATTTTCTCGAAGTGCAGCAACCTGCATCCCATCCAATGTGGTTAAATCTCCACTGCCTTTATCACCGCTGGTCATCAGGAACAGGGTCAGGCGGCAGCCTTCCTCCGCCCATTTTGCCAGCGTGCCACCCGCGAAAAACTCTGCATCGTCCGGGTGGGCCAGAACAATCAGACAGTGTTCCGGTGTAGGCAAATTCCGTAAAAACTCAGAGGTCACTCCTGCGAATCCTTCCGTTTTTTGCCACGCCGTTTGTTATGAAAACGTCTGCGCCGTTTGGCGGGTTTTTCCGGTTCGGCTGTGGTTTCGCTGCTGTCTGCATCTTCATCATCCGCCATGATCGCCATTTCCACTTCAGCCTCGGCTAGTTCGATGATGTCCTGGGCTGTGCCTTTCGGACGCTTTGCTCCGCAGTCACAACCGCCGCTTTCATTTTTAGAACAAGGGGCTGCTGCTGCTGCTTGTAAGGCTTCATATTCATCCAGGGGCATCAACTCCTCTCGCAGTACCAGAATCCGCTTGTCTTCAATCATGACGGTCACTGCATCCTGCAACGGATGAACTTCAATTACTTTACCCTCGCCGTGCGGGGTGCCAACACGCTTTCGTATTTTGGGCAGTTGCTTCCTTGCTTCAACGTATTGTTCGTATTCATACATCAGACAGCAGCGCAAGCGCCCACACATGCCCGTAATTTCGGAGGGGTTCAATGAGATACCCTGGGCTTTTGCCATATTGATAGAAATGGAACTAAATTCCGTCAAAAAGGTGCTGCAACAGCGCGGAATCCCACACGCACCGAAACCAGTCTGAATCTTGGCAACTTCCCGTGCTCCGATCTGGCGCAGTTCGACCCGTGTACCCAATTGTTTTTGCAGAGATGACCGCAAACGCTGGGTATTCACCCGAACATCTTCTTCCGAGGTGAACATGATGAGCAGGATCGTGCCGTTGTAGTTGTATTCTGCACCGACGAATTTCACCTCATCGTAGCCGCCAATCTGAGCGGCTTTTTCGCGGCAGTCAATCAGGGCCGCAACACTTTTATCGGTCCATCGCTGCTGGCTCAACAAATCCGCTGGTGTCGCTGGGCGCAGAATTTTGTGAATCTCGTCCCTGACTTCGCTGCGAGGGACAAATCCTTTCACCTCTCCCATCTGTTCGCCGAGAGAGCTGCTTTCAGCAATGATCCGATCTCCAATCAGCAGATGTGGATGTTCAGCAAAATCAAAATGGTATCGTTTGCCGACTTTCATAAAGCTGACACTAAGTACGTAGTCCCTGGGGTCTACGGTGATTTCTCGCTCAATAACGGTTGTCATAGTTGCTCCTGCTGCATCAATACTTCTTGCAATCATCCGCCGGGATGATAGTCTCTCAGATTTGACCCGCCAATGAATTCGCGCAAAATCGAATTGCTGGGAACGCTTTCCGCACTGGCAGGCCGGACCCAGGTTAAAAACCCAAGCAGCCGATTCGCTTCAATCCACTGGGGGTGGTCACGACTCACCCGCAGCAAATGGGGTTCTGCCAGAGGCCGCAGCACGGCCAGTTCATAGGCCAGCGACCCGTTAAACATGACATCAGCACCCTCCTGATAAAGAAAAATCCCGCGCTGCTCCCCACGCCGGACGCTGGGCCAGCGTTCCAGCGTATCGGTTGCCGTCCAGCCACGATGCACAGCATCCCGCATGATCCTCCGCAGCAGCCGGACATCAGTGGTCGAAATGCGGTTGTGCGGGTCAATGTTCAACTGAGTCATGGCCGAAGCGTAAATCTTAAACCTTTGTTTTTCCGATAGAGAAGAAGCCACCGCCGGATTCAGGCCGTGAATTCCTTCGACAATGATGATGTGAGAGGGAGAAAGCTGCACCTGGCGGTGTGGCATACTTTTTCCCAGGATGAAGTCGAATTTGGGCAGGGTCACCTCTTTGCCCGCAATCAGCGCAGGCAGGTGCTCGTTGAAGAGTTCGAGGTTGATGGCTTCCAGAGCCTCAAAATCATAATCCCCTTTTTCATCACGAGGTGTTTTTTCCCGGTCGATGAAATAGTTATCCAGTTCCAGCGTAAACGGTTTAAGGCCGTGTGTCATAATTTGCACCGCCAGCCGTTTGGAAAAGGTCGTTTTACCGGAGGAGGACGGTCCGGAAATAAAAACGACCCGTGTCCCTTGTTCACGATGCCGCTCCGCGATTTCCGCCCCGATTTCGGCGATCCGGCGTTCATGCAGAGCCTCGGACACGAGGATAATCTCGCTGAGCCGTCCCTGTTGATTGGCTTCATTTAACTGGCCGATGTCACGCAGATCCAGCAGCTTGAGCAGCGCTGATGTTTCGCGCAGCACGCCGTCCAGTTTTCCTAACTTGATAAAGGGCGCTTTTGCGCTGGGGTTACGCGGGTCAGGGTAGCGCAGCACAAACCCACCGGGGATATTTTCCAGCTTGAAGTCGTTCAGGTAGCCCGTTGATGGCGTCATATAGCCAAAAAAGTAATCCGAATAGCCGTCCAGCGTGTAAATCCGTAAATTACCATTTTCACGGAAATCAAGCAAACGAACCTTGTATAGGTCCCCCCGTTCGCTGAAGTGTTTTTTGGCTTCTTCAACACTCATGTACGTGCGGGTAATGGGAAGGTCGGCATTTACCATCTCGCGCATCCGTGTTTCCAGGGTGGCAAGCTGTTCATCCGTCAGAAGATCACTATCTTCATCCGTATGGCAGAACAGGGCACTGTAAGGCAGTGCATGGTCAACAACCACTTTCACATCCGGAAAACACAACCGTGCTGCCGTCACCATCAGGAACGACAGTGAACGGCGATAGATGCGTACACCGTCGCTTTCCCCCAACGTGACCGGAATAATTTCTACGTCCGTTTTGACCGGCCAGACCAGCTCACGCAAACGGTTATTCACCCGTGCAGCAACCGTCCGAAATTCATGGGGCATTCCGGCATCAGCTTCAGCCTGCTTGACAAAGGCTTCCAGCGGCGTATGGATCGGCCCTTGATAAATACGCCCGTCCGGGAACGTGACTTGTACCGTTTCGCGGGGCTGGCTGCGGGTAATCAGCGGCATAACAACTTATCCTTTGTGGGGGTTGCGGGCAGCAGCGCCCCAGGAGAGATTCGAACTCCCGACCTGCGGTTTAGAAGACCGTTGCTCTATCCCCTGAGCTACTGGGGCATGACATTTTGATTGTAAAAAAGAAAGGGGGTTCGGGCAATAGTCGATCAATCGGCAACAGGCCGGATTCCCTTGTAGACACGTCCCCCCGCCAGGGTTTTTAAGATCATCTGCGGTGGCCGCCCCAGTTCTTCGCCTATCTCAACAGGAGTCAGTGGGGTGTTTCCGTTGGCAAGAAACAACCGGAACACAGCATCCACCAGTGAGGTCTGGCTGGTGATAAAGTCTTCGCTTTGCGCTGCTGTCTGTAGTTCGCGCTGTAAGGCGTCAATCCGCCGCACTTCAGCAGTTTCGGGATCAACCCAATCAACCTGCTCATCCTGTTCGGCATCTCGGAAAAGCTCCTGACGCTCAGGAGCAAGGTGGCTGATGAGATACATGCGTAGATCACGCTCATCTCGTTTCCACCAATCGTAATCAATATGAAAGCGTGTTTCTAACGTGGGGCGAACGCGACTGCTGCCCATGCAATACCTTCCTTCACTAGGCCAGCCGCCAATAGGGGCCACCCGCATGAACAAAATTGGGGTGGGTTTCCAGGCGGGCGAAAATCGGGCCGGGCGGACAGCGCCGAATCATATTGACCGCGCTGTACAGCGTGACACAATGAACGTGCCCCTGGGGAGAAAAAACCGACAGCTCGCGGATCAGGTCTGTCATGATCGTCGTCAGATCAAAATTGTGCTTGCGATGGTGGTCGGCGGCGGCGTCAATACTGGCAATATCCTGCACTCCCAGCACCATGAGCTGGTCGTAGAGGGCGCCGATAAGCTGCTGACGTTCTTCAAAGCGCAGACGGTTGTTTTCCACATGGGCAACCTTGACCCATTCGCTGCGCGGTTTATGCGCCTCAAAATCAATGAACAGCCGCCCGCCTTCTTCCTCGTGACGAACAGTAATTTGAGCGCCGACAGGCAGCTTGTGCTCCTGATAAAAATTACCTAATCCATACACAAACCCGTACTCACGAACCACCCACCCATCAATTTCGGCATTATCATGCTGGGCATCCACCAGGATAATTTTGATACGCGGCGCACGATGGGCTGTTGGGAACAGATGCTCAACTTTCCAGGTCAGCGGCAAAGTTCCCATCCGCCAGTGCGGATAATTGAGAGTGATGGTCACTTCATCCTCTAACTCATCATCCTCATCTTCAAAGAGTTCCAGATCAGTAAATTCGTCGTCAATGCTTTTCTGCCACTGAAGCATTTCGCCCTGGATGAACCGCTGATCAAACACAATGGGGTTGTAACGCAGCACCGCTGGCGGTTCGAGGATTTCCTTTGGTTCCATACTCCGCAAAAACCATAAAACCTGCCCTGCCGGGCCGACCTCATCAAAACGATCATCTTTGGACAGCCCATAATCGAGTGAGACCGTCTGTAAAATGGGGTTGGCATTCTGCCCGAACCCGATTTCATCAGCGATTTGTTTTGTGGGCAGCGGACCACCGTTGTTCATATCCAGAATCGCTTCCGAGAGGTTGAGGAAACCCTGGTCTACTTCCAGCAGCAGCGATTTTAAGAACCAGCGCTTGGCAATGAACAGCATGTCCTCGTTTTGCTTTAGCGCATCAACCACAATCGGGGTCAGGACACGTTTATAACGGTTATAGATTTTTTTTACGTCAGGTCTCAGCTTTTCAATATCTGCCAGGGTATCCACATTTAGCTTATGGTCTACCTTGAGTTCACTGGCAAGTTCACGGCGTCTGCCCCCGTCAAACTCAACCTCAAGCACTTTAAATGCGCTGTAATCCGGGTTGATTCCAGGGCGCTCACTGACTACTGTGCCTTTTTCAAAACCGAAAACCGGAAACACCAATTCCTGCCCAACCTTAAAGGATTGTGCAGGTCGATAAATCGTCCCCTGGGCAGAATATTTCTTGATCATCCGTACTTCGTTGTCAATATGGCGGTTAATGAGATGCTGGATGAGTTCGGGTGTACGGAGGGGGGTTTCTTCTTCGAGGAACAGGTTATTTAAAAATTCCAGGTCATCGTCTGTAACGACAAATTCTTCAGTCCAATACGATTCGTTAAAAGTTTTAAGCGGATGCAACCGATACTACTCCAAAAATCGCGGGTGTTACTAAGCAAACTGAAATTATACCCACAGAGTCAAATAAATAACAGTGCAGAAGGCGACCTTCATCACCGTCCGTCACATCTGGAGAAAAATGGGCGGTTTCTGTTGAACCGCCCATCACACAACATAGGGGAAAAGCGAAAAAGTTAGTCCGCAGCGGAAGCAGCGGGAACTGCTGTGCCATCCAAATCCGGCACAGTTTCATAAGCAGCGGGCCGCTGAACTTTCGACGGAAGCAGAAGCAGCACCAGGCCTGAGGAAACTGCCATCACAATCGCACCGATCAACATGGCAGAAGTCATGCCATCAACAAATGCAGCGTTAGCAGTATCCAGAATAAGCTGGCGGGCAAAATCAGGAACTTGCGGGTTGCCAGCGACAATATGTGCTGCCTGGATGCTGTCTGAAACGGCCTCCAACATACTCTGCGGCATCGCCGAAAGCTGCTGGGAAAGCTGCCCAACTTTATCCGTATAAATGTTGTTCATGATCGTGCCAAAGATCGCAACTCCCATCGCGCCGCCCAGTTCGCGGGTAGTATCGTTCATGGCGGAACCGATTCCAGCTTTGCTTTCTGGCACCGATCCCATTACCGAGTCAGTAGCAGGGCTGACAGCCATCCCCAGGCCACCGGACAGGATTATCATACCGACGACGATTTCGCCATAGGACGAGTCCACTTCATACATCTGGGACATATAGAACAACCCTGCCGCCGCAATCAGAATACCCAGGGCCACCGTATATTTGGTGCCAATGCGGGCGGTGATGCGGGCCGAACTGGCTGCCATGAATGCCATTGTGAGCGCCAGGGGCACAATACGAATGCCAGCTTCTAATGCCGTATATCCTTTGACTGTTTGAAGGTACTGACTCATGAAGAAAACTGACCCGAACATGCTGAACATGATAAGCGCCAGCGCGGTATTGGCCCCTGTGAATGAGAAATTCCTGAAAAAGTGCAGGGGCAGCATCGGCGTCGGGGTGCGGCTTTCCCAGATGGCAAATGCTCCTAAAAGCACGACTGCCGCCGCAAACGCCGTTATAGTTTGTTGATCTGCCCAACCCGCCTCGCCTGCATGGATGATGCCATACACCAGCGCAAACAGTCCAGTAATGGAAAGAACTACGCCTGGAAGATCAATTTTAGGAGCCTTCGCATCGCGGGATTCATACAGAAAGTACTGCCCACCTACCAGCGCTATCGCAATCACGGGAAGATTCACAAAAAAGACCGCATTCCATTCGTAGCTTTCCAGCAGCAGCCCACCGACTACCGGGCCAATTCCCACGCCAAGACCAAACACCGCGGCCCAAAGCGCAATCGCCTGCGGACGCTCATGTGCAGGGAAGGAAGCCGTAATCAGAGACAGGGTAGAAGGCATAATCACCGCCGCGCCAATGCCTAGAAAAGCGCGCGAGGCGATCAGCATGTTTGTACTGGTTGAAAGCGCAGCGGCCAGTGACCCAATCCCAAACAGCGCCAGCCCGATTTGCAGCCAGAGTTTGCGCCCATAGCGGTCACTGATAGCCCCCATCGTGAGCAGCAGGGCGGCAAAGACCAACACATAGGCATCTACAATCCACTGTAAATCGCTGGAGGTTGCCCCCAGATCACGGGAAATAGACGGAATAGCAACATTCAGGATGGTGTTATCCAGGCTGATGACCAATAATGAGATGCCTATAAACAGCATCCCCCACCAGCGGGTTTCATAACCCGGCAAATCTCGCTTTTGTGTATCCATTTTTGGCTTCCTCTTTCTTATATTACTGACCGTTCGGTAAGTTCGGCAGTTAAAAAAAAGGGCTACCGCCCACAGGCTACAAACTCTGCCACGATTTTGACGAATTCCTGCATTTGCAGATCCACAATCTTCCGCAGTTCCAGGCTGATGAAATACTGGGCATATCCGATGAAACTGCAAATCACCTGCCAGGCAATTTTTTCTGCCTCGGCATGGTCAGGCACGAAGCGCTGGATCGATTCGGTCAAGGCCTGGTGGAATAACATCTGCTTCTGGTGGATCAATTCCTGTTCTCTGGGGCCAAAATTCGGGTACTCACTGATGGTCCAGCGCAGGCGATGAATCCGCCCTTCGGCTTTTTGCATTAGCCCCTGGCCGAATAGTTCGATCAGTTCACGCAGCGAGGCTGCGCCTTCACACCCCTGGATAATGCCCATCATATCCGGCATATCCGTATGCAAAACCTCTTGCAGGATTTCTTCTTTCCCCTCTTTGAAATGATAATACAGCGCCGCTTTGGTACAGCCTACAATATCCGCGATCTGCTGCACAGAGGTGGCGATATACCCGTGCTTCAAAAACAGCTCACTGGCGGCCTTTATCATCTCTTCGCGGCGATTAATCCGTTCGGGCATGTTGACCTGACTATACTTACCGTTCGTTAAGCATAGCATAAGACCAATTGCCAAACCTGTCAAGCCCTGGCAAAAAATCATTTTTAGGGGCAATATTAGGCAGCACAGCCAAAAAAGTAGAGGTTTTTCTCATGAGTGCATCACGAGAGGTTATTGAACGACACAAGAAATATATGTTTCCAGCCGTCACCCCCTATTTTGGTGACGACGCAATTGTGGTGTCACACGCCAAAGATCAGTATGTCTGGGACATCGAAGGTAACCAGTACCTGGATTTTTTCGGTGGGGTACTAACTGTTTCCGTTGGACACTGCAATGACGAAGTCAATCAGCGCATCATTGAGCAGTTGAACAAAGCCCAACACACTTCCACGCTCTACGTCAACGAAATTATGGTGCGGTTGGCAGAAAAAGTTGCTTCCATCACCCCTGGGCGCCTGCAAAAATGCTATTTTACCAACAGCGGCACAGAGGCAGACGAAACCGCTGTTTTAGCTGCCCGTATGTATACTGGCAACCAGGATATCATTGCGCTGCGCCATGCGTATTCCGGACGTTCAATGACAGCAATGAGCATCAGTGGTCACGGGACATGGCGGTTGGGGAGTGTGGTTGACCCGCACGTGCGGCACGTTCGCAGCCCATATCTCTACCGCGCTCCGAAAGGTATCCATAATGAAGACGATCTGCTGGATTTCCTGGTCGAAGATTTTGAGGAAGTCCTCGCCACCACTACCAACGGTAAAATTGCAGCCTTCATTGCGGAAACAATCCAGGGCGTCGGTGGATTTATTGTTCCACCAAAGGATTATTTCAAACGCATTCTCCCCATTGTGAAAGCGGCAGGCGGTGTGTTCATCTGTGACGAGGTACAGGCAGGATGGGGTCGAACGGGTAAAAAATGGAACGGCATCGAACACTGGGGAGTTGAGCCAGACATCATGACCTTTGCCAAAGGGATGGCTAACGGAGTGCCGATTGGCTGCACGATTGCCACACCGGAAATTGCAGAAGCGGTTAAAGGAATGACCTTTTCTACCTTTGGCGGTAATCCGGTGACGATGGCGGCGGCCCTGGCCACAATAGCGTATATTGAAGACCACAACCTGCTTGAAAATGCCGATGTGCAGGGAACGGCCTTCCGCCAGCATCTGGACGAATTTAAGTCCGAGTTCAATTTCATTGGTGATGTACGCGGTATGGGACTGATGCAGGCTATGGAAATCGTGGTGCCAGGAACGGATAAAAAACCGGATGCGGCACGGGCCACGGCAATTCTCAATGCAGCACGGAAACACGGTCTCTTGATTGGTAAGGGTGGGTTGTATGGCAACATTGTGCGTATGTCGCCGCATTTAAATGTGTCGGCAGAAGATATGGAAGCGGGCTGCCAGCTTCTTGCAAAAGCTCTGGCCGAAGTCGGGTAGAAATCGACAAAAGGGCGAGTTATCTGGCTCGCCCTTTTTATCACGGCTTAATTAATCCCCCATGATAGATCAGTTCGTATCCCTTTTTCCCCTGCCGGGTAATCCATTCTTTTCCAGTAAAATGAGATACGTTTCCCTCGTTGGTGTCCGTGTAAATACTGTCATCAACAGCATATTCAAACCCACCTAAAAACCGCCCTTCTTTGTACAGTGCAGAGAGGCTCACTTTGATGATATGCCCGGCTTCTGCCGCCTGAATCAGATTGGGCAGCAGAATATATCCATAATAATTCATTGCCCAGCACGGCTCACCTTCAAAGTACACCACTTCCTGCCCGATAAAATCTGTTCCACCGAAATAGCTGTCCATATAAACAAAAGCGCCGTCATGAAACTGTAAATCTATTGAGCCGGGACGGTAGGAGAGCAGTTTTTTCCCGTCTCCTACATACGTAGCGGCCTTTGCTTTCACGATAAATGAGTGAAGCGCATCCAGGGTATTCATCTTTTTAGTCCTCAGGTTATATGAATTGGAGCACAATCATGGCAGCCAGGGCAACAGCGATGATGATTCCCAACAGCATCAGTACCACCCACCACTGCCTGCTGTCTCTTTTTTCTGGTTCTGGTTCTGCGGGAGCCTCGTCATAGGCCATAAATTCGACATTTGGCATTTTGCCGGGTGCGGACGGGGTCACAGATTTGGATCTGGGTTCAGGCTCTCGTTGCGCCGGGGCTACCGGAACCACCACCAGCGGCGATCTCTCGCCCGCAGACTGTCTGCCGGGTGCCCCCTGGTAAATTGAACACTGCTCGTAATCCGCCAGGCAGTAATCTTTGATGTACGAGGTACGGATAGGTGAAGCCGGTTTGAGCTTCCCGCATAACATCTGATTAGGATTGGCTTTACTTTTGCCCAGATACGGGCAAACCTTGCTTTTTTCCATGCGGTCTATCCTGTCCGGCGTGTAGTATAGCATGTTCCGTAGACTTTTCATCTGCTGCAAGTTCGATGATAATCTGCTTGGTTGAAGTTGAGGAAAGTCTATGCGGCAGCGGGCGCTGTTTTTCGGCATTTTTACGGTCACGGTGATGCTGATCTGGGGGGTGGGTTATCTGCTGGTCAATGAGTACTATACGGATAAGGACAATCCCCTGGCGGATGCCGAACCAACGGCGACGCCAACACAGCGCCCCACACGTTCTGATATTCCTGAACTGCGGGCAGGGATGCCAACCCCGACGACCCCACCCACCTTTACGCCGACCACGCCAGAGGTCACTTCGACACCTGTTTTCACCCTGAGCGCGTTGGAGCTCAACCCCCTGGAAGGCCAACCGGAAAGGCTTCCGACCCTGGAAGCGACGCTTGATAGCAGCGTTCCACCCGGCGGCGCATACCCGATTCAACTTGCCGTCCCGGAAGCCAATATCAATGCGGCAGTGCTGGTTGTTAATGACGATTTTAATCAGGACATCATCACCCCACGCGAGGAAATCGGTTATTATGCCCGAACCCCCAAAATCGGCGCGGGCGGGAACACCGTGATGGTGGGGCATGTCTATCCGGGGCGTGTGTTCAATCATTTACTGGATGTACAGATCGGTCAGGTGGTGCGGGTCACCGATGAACATTTCGTTGACCATTACTACCAGATTCAGGAAATTATTCGTTTCCCCTATGAACAGGGGACGCAGGCTGACCGTGAACTGGGACTGGCTTACATTTTCGAGAACACGGTGGAACGGCTGACCCTCGTCACCTGCTATCCCGAATATGAATGGACACATCGCTTTGTGGTACGTGCTGTCCCGATCCCAAAACCAGAGTGATTAAATTCGCAGGATTTGCCGCGCTAACTGCCTTTGTGCTGATGGTAGTCGGGTTTTGCAACGGCATCACCCTGATCTCTTTTTCATCAGAAGCTGCTTTTGTACCGAAAAATCATCGGGAACGGTTCGGATTAGGAGTCATCTACCAAACCGTTGAAGATGACAGACTGTTGAAACATCTCGGAGCGTCATGGTATTTAAACTGGGCGGCAGAACCCGAGATTCACACCGAGGTGAGGTTCTGGCCGATGCTGCGGGTTCGGCAGGACGGGACATATCATCCTACAGGTCAAGTGCTCAAGCGGGCGGTTGAAAAGTCTCCAGGCGCTGTGTGGATCATCGGTAACGAGCCAGATATAGCCGAACAGGACGGCGCCCCGCCGCTTGCGCTGGCAATTGCTTTTCATGATGCCAGAGAAGAAATTCTACGATGGGACAGCACCGCTCAATTTGCAATTGGTGCGGTCGGAATGGTTTCGCCGCTTCGCCTGTCTTATCTGGACATCACTCTCGGCATTTACCGGCAGCGCTACGGAAGAGATATGCCCATCGATGTGTGGACAATTCACCAGTACATCCTACCGGAGCAAAAAAATGCGTGGGGGATTGGCATTCCTACAGGTCTTGAAGCGGACTACGGCGAGATGTATGTGGCAAAAAATCACAATGCAATACGTTACTTTCAACAAGGAATTGAGGCTTTTCGAGGATGGATGGCGGCACGAGGTTTTCGGGGAAAGCCCCTTATCGTCACGGAATTTGGACTGCTCCTGCCGAGCTTTACCGCCGCAGAAACCGCCGCATATCTCGAAAAAACGGTATCCTATCTTCTGTCAGCACAGGATAACAATCTGGGTTATCCTGCGGACAAAAATTACCTTGTGCAGGGATTCGCGTGGTTTGCTCTGCGGGATCCACTTTTTGAAACGGGAACGTTGGTGCAGTTGAGTACCAGTCGCCTGACCCTGGCAGGTCAGCGCTGGCGGGAACTTTATAATGAGGCGGACGAATGAACAGGACGTTACACTGGTACAAAGCACGATCTCTCGTTCCGGTGGTGTTTTTTTTCACGTCGATTTTTATCGCCGGGTGCGACAAGGCCGAAGAAGTAACCCTGCCGACCCAATTTATCCCGCCAACATGGACACCATCACCGACTCTCTTGCCCAGCGCTACAGACACTCCAACTACAACGGCAACATTTACCGCCACACCAACGCCAACAATCACCCCTACCCCAACCAGCAGCAGCACGCCAACTGCGTCCCCAACCCTGACACCCGCGCCAACGATCACCCCCAGTCCGATTCCGCTGCTTTTTGACCGCCTGACCATGCAGATTGACCGCCAGGGCATCATGCAAACCATCGTCGATTTGCAGAACTTCAGCACCCGCCACACTAATTCGGTTGTCGTACAGGAGGAAACGACCGGAATTATCCCGGCCAGAAATTACCTGTTGGCAGAACTGAATGAGCGGGCGCAAAACTGTGCCGCGCCAACTTTTGTGGACATGGATAACTTTGTGCTGTTTTACCGCGATGTTACATCGGCACAGTCGAATCTCATCGCTAAAGTCGAGGGTGCAAATCCCAACCTCGGCGTTATCGTCATTGGTGCCCATTACGATACCATTTCTAAGGAGTTTATTGGCAACCCGCTTGCCATGCAGCCAGGGGCGGATGACAACGGCAGCGGTGTATCTGCCGTGCTGGAACTGATGCGGCTGATGTGTCTTGAACCGCGCCAGCAGACGGTGGTGTTTGTGCTGTTTGCGGCGGAAGAAAATGTCATTAACAATCAGGGACGGCAGGGGAGCCAGCATTTCGTGAATTCCTATTTGCCGCGTGCAGGTTGGAATGTGGTCGGTATGATGAATCTGGATACGGTAGGTTCAGCGACCGATGAGCGTGGCAATATCATTGATACGTTTGCCCATCTGTACTCCCAGGGGCCAATCAACAGCCCGTCACGGGCAATGGCGCGGCGGATTCAGGCGGCGGCGTATGTCCATCTGCCCGATTTTCGGCTGGTAGTGCAGAACCGGGAAGACCGTGAAAACCGCTGGGGTGACCATATGTCGTTCACGGACGCAGGGTATCCGGCAGTCCGTCTGATCGAAGGCTCAGAAGACCCGCTGCGTCAGGATACAGACCGTGATCTGATTAATGATCTCAGCCCTGATTATTTGATGAAGAATATCCGGGCGGTGCTGGCGTATTTGCTGAGTGGTGAGGGGGCACCGCCCCCCGCCAATATCACCATCAACGGAACAACGGTTACCTGGCCGCCGATTTCCGGTGCCCAATCATACTGGGTCATGCAGCGCGTTTCCGGCCAGCAGGGATATGGCGATTATACGCAGGTTACGCAGCCAACCATTACCCTGCCATCCGGCACGATTTTTTCTATAGGCACAGTCGGTACCAACGGTATTTTAGGCCCACTCAGTCAGGAATATGCTATGCCGTAATTCAGTGTTATGCACAGAGGCATCGGGACGACCTATGAACAACAGGGATTAAGTTGATGAGCTCTCTTGCTGAGATGGATGATCATGCGCTGGCACAACAGGTGCAGCGCGACCTACAAGGACAGACCGCCTTCGCTGAACTGTATCGGCGGCATGTGAATCATGTCTACCGCTATTTTCTGGCACGAGTCCGAAATGAACAGGACGCACAGGACTTAACGGCCCAGACCTTTCTTACTGCCCTTGAGTCGATCCCCCATTTCCGCAGCGAATCAAAATTCTCAACATGGTTGTTCGGCATTGCTCATCATAAAGGGGTTGACTTTTTCCGACGTAAACGACCACTGGTCGGGTTGGAAACTGCCGAAAACCTCTCTGACCCTGACCCACCGCCCGACGAAACGGTCAGCCAGCGTTTGCAGGTGGAAACTGTATTAAATGCCATGCAGGTGCTTTCCAGTGAACGGGCGGAAGCGCTTGCCCTGCACAGTTTTGGCAGCCTGAGCGTGGCTGAAGTCGCCCAGGTAATGCATAAAAGTGAGGCTGCCGTTCGTATGTTAATTCACCGTGCCATTCAGGATTTGCAGCAGCGTCTAGCTTATAGGAGCGTTGACAATGGAACCGCGTAACGATTCCTACACCCCGGACGAAGCCGCCCTGAAAACTGATCTTGAAACGCTGGCACAAAACATCCAGCCCGACCCTCATTTTGTAGCGGCGTTAGAAGCCCAACTCCTCCGTCAGGAAGCAGTTGCTTCTACAGCATATCTTGGCAGAAAAACCGGATTTCGGTATCTTGCCCTCGCCGCGGTCTTAGTGCTGATCCCTCTTGTTTTGCTGCTGATTTTTGCTGTGTTAGTTCCGGATGATAACGGCGACACAGAAGGCCGTGTTTTGACAGCTACGCCAACAAGTTCACGACAGGAAACGATATTCCCTACCCTGGAATTTGATTTTTCAGCAACGGCGGGCCCGATGATCCGCGGCACAGCAACGCCCGCGCCTACCGCAACTGTCGCCCGGACACCCGATTTTTCTCTTGCTGCTAAAAGGGTTAAGCAGTTTTGGGAGGAATTCACGCGATGGCTGCGTTCGGGTACAATATTGGACGCTGGTTGTATATTCTACGGGGAGAAGGTCTGTGACTGAGAAGACAAACGTTGAGGAAATGGCCCTCGCGCCGCTGCCTGACAACAAAATTGAGCAGTGGGTGAATACCGCCTATAGAGCTACGGTCATTGGCGTAGTCGTTTTGAGCGGGATTTATGCTTTTTTCCCAATTGATGCTATTCCTGATTTTATTCCTCTGGCAGGACAGACCGACGATTTAGCGGCGCTTCTGGCCGGGGGTGGGTCGCTCACCTTTTTAACCGCTGTCCGCACTATTTTTCTGGCGATTATGCGGCGTCCGCGTGTCCGTGTGGGTTGTCTGGCGTTGTTCGTAGTGACAGGGATCTTCCTCGTGGGTGGGGCACTGCTGGCATTTTATGGGCTGTATTCACTCCTTGAGTCACTGTGATTACGGGCACTCCACCGCCAGGGTAGTATCCCCATAGTTGGCAAAGGTCCCCTCCGGAAGCTGCTCATACATACCTAAAATGATCTGCTTCCCTTCTGGCAAACGCGGCAGGGTATAAAAATCCTGCACCAGTTCGCCTTCTACCCAGGAAGAAGTCGGGCGCCAGCCAAAAACAGGTGCGTTTTTGTCTGCCTGAAACAGAGGTACAGGTGACTCGGCGCGGGTCAGATGGACTTTGACGCTCAGATCACGACCTGGTGCCTGGGCAGCATACCAGCCAACGGCCAGGGTAACGGTTTCCTCATCACAGGTGACGGTGGTTCCGGCTAACCAGATGCCTGCCTCAATCGGTTTTTGCAGCGCCTCAGGTGAAATTTCGACCAGACGGGGCGCGTTACTCAGCCGCACCAGGCTTGGCGCGGCGGCGGTGAGGTAAATTTTGCCAACGCGCTGTTCCCACCAGGCCACCGGATAACCGTAGAGGGTATCCGGCTCGGTATAAATGGTTTTCCCTTCGGCAGTAAGGTGTGCAAAATCTGTGTTGTGATCCACCATCAGCAAATCGGCATTCTCACCTGTCACCAGCCGCGAGTAGGACGCCGCAAAATAGCGCGGTCCCCACGACATCATCAAGACAGGCTGCTCAAGCGGGACTCGTGGTACGCTGCTGGCTGCTGCGATGGACGCCAAACCCGTCTTGTCATCCGTTAGCTTTGTGATGAAGGATATACTATACGGAACAAGCGCAGCCGCCCAGACCAGCATAAATACCACACCCGCCAACCCATAACCATCCTGGTGGGTGTATAACCAATCCACTGTCAGCACGACCCACACCACCACCGACGGCAGGAACATCATCACAATGGCTTCTGGCAGCACGGCACGATGATAACTGACCGCGAAAACAAAAAAGCCGAGGCCGCTCAAGACCGTCAGCCAGTACAGCTTGTGGTGAGGGGAAAACCTGCCCGCCAGCAGCAGGCAGACAATCCCAATGATTAAGCCGGGCAGGGTCAGTTCACGGGTTAAAATCTCCAGCGTGCCTTCAAAATTGTCGATCCAGCCTTGCAAACTGTCCGGTGTTGTGACCAGGTAATCAGCCTCCCGTCCCCAGAAATTAAACCAGAAGCCATCCCAAGTATTGACATCCTCAGCGTAAAGCCAGCTTGCTTTGGCGTTGGCGCGGAGCGGCAGATAAAAGTAAGGCAAAAAACCGACCAGGAAAAGTAAGGTCGCTCCAGGAAGAATACGCCAGACGCGGCGGCGTTCGGTATACATCTGCGGCAAGAGGGCAAAAAACAATCCCAGCACGCCAAAGGCGACTGCCCGATGATGTGCAACCCCGATCCCAAATAACAGCGCCAGCCCCAAAATACGCAGCCGCAGCGGCGACTCCGAAAGGGCGACCAGCCACAACCCGATCAAAATTGCCAGTGACAGGCTGTATACTTCCGCGACAATGCTGTGAATCCAGATGCTTCGCATCAGAGCGAGCAGGGCTGTCCCGCTGACCGCCAGAACGGGACGCTGAGTGAAACGATAGAGCAGCAGATAAAAACCGATCAGCGCCAGCAGCGACCAGAACGTTGATGTCAAACTTGCGGCAGCGGCAGGATTTACCCTGAAGATTTGCGGCAGCGGCGTCAGCAGATTGCCGAGGATGGTATAAAGTGGGTAGCCGGTTGCGTGTAACGTACCCCACACATTGAGCGCAACCTGTGTTTCCCCCACGTCGATCATATAAGGGTCAGACGAACCGTTGGGAATCGTTTGCAGTGTTGCCAGGTATATTCCCAGAATCGCCAGCGCGATAACCGCCACAAATCCACGAGTCAGCATAGCGGCCAATTTTGGCTATAATAGCGCCAGCTTGCAAGGAGAAAATCATTCATGCGACGCACAGGCATCATACTCACTTTTATCCTTCTGCTTCTGTTTTCGGTGGGGCAGGTAGAAGCAACCGACGGGCTGAGGGGAAATGAATGCCGCGTCGAAGCCGAAGAAACTATCGTGGAAGATTTTTATTTTTTCTGCAATACCCTGGTTATTGAAGGACTGGTTGATGGGGATGTGGTTGGGATCGCTTCAGAAGTGACTATTGGGCGCAGTGGGCACGTTACCGGGGGAGTCTGGGTGCTGGGCGGCAATCTGACCATTGAAGGCATGGTGGGGAATGATGTTCATTTTGCTGGTGTTGATCTGGACGTGACTGGATTGGCGCGTTTTCCTGAACCCAGCACTGATATTATGGCTCTGGCGTTGAGTATGGAAATCGGACGCGCGGTTGTGATCCCAAATGATATTGTGTACTACGGTTATCAGGCGATCTTGAATGGACAAATCAATGGCGATGTGGACTTTCAGGGACAGGCACTGCTGATTAACGGGGCTATTGCGGGCAATGTGGATGCCAATGTCGGCGATGAGGAAGCCAGCGCTCCCATGTCTACCCTGCCGATCCTGTACTCTGTTGATTTTCGCAGTCCGGGTTTACGTTTCGGCGAACGAGGGTATATTAACGGCGATCTCAACTACGAGGCACCGCAGCGAGCCAGCGCCCGCAACAGCGTCGGTGGGCGGGTGCGTTATACACAGCCCGCTTCCGAAACCCCGCTGCCGCGCATCGAAAGGCCGCAAACCTTCTGGCAGGTTATGGGAAATTATCTGATCAAGACCGCCCGCGATGTGACCGCCCTGGCACTGGTAGGGATTCTCATTCTGAATTTTTTTCCGACCATCATTAAAGAACCCGGCTATCGAGTACAGACCAAACCTATCTCCGCTTTTAGTTGGGGGCTGATTCTTACCTTCTTATCCATCCCGACCGCACTGCTGCTGATTCTCACCAGCCTGATTATCACTGCGCTGGTCTTTATCATCACCTTTAACGAATTGACCATCATGGTTTCGGTGCTGCTGCTGATCGTGAATCTGGCCTTTTTAGGCGGTTTGTTTTTTCTGGTCGTCTTTGTCGGGCGCGTCGTGAGTTTTTTCGTGGTTGGTTTTCTGGTACTGCGGCAGGTACAGCGAATCTGGCGAACCTATGGCGACCCACCCAAAGCGGTCGGTGAACTGTGGATGGCAATCATTCTAGGGGTAGTCATAGTCTCCCTGATAGTGAATCTGCCCCTCGGTGCCGTTTTTGGATACTTTCAGCTCTTTGTGACAGGGGTCGCAGCCTGGGCAGGCTTTGGGGCGCTGTTTATCTATTTACGCGATTTGTGGTACTTCGGGGAACGTCGTATTCTGGTTATGCCCAGAGCCGGAGCTATTCGGAGTGTGCCGCCGCCGCCGGATGATATGGATTACGACATGGAAGTGCCATTAGGCATGGACAATCTGCCACCCGGTTTTCGAGGATTTGACGAATGAGCAAACAGACGGTGGCGCAGATTATTCAACTGAGCCAGGGCAAAGACCATCAGGAAAATCACGGTTGAGGTCAGGACAATGGCCGCACCGGACGCGACATTTTTATGATAGGACACATACAGTCCGATAATCCCACTGATCACCCCTAAAAAGGCCGCAATGAGAATCATAAAATGCAGCCGCTTCACCAGGAGGCGTGCTGTGGCGGCGGGTGTAACCAGCAGCGCCAGCATCAGGGCGACACCGACCGTTTGCAGGCTGGCAACAATCGTAACAGCAATCAACACCAGCAGCAGCAGGCGCAAAAATTCCGTCGGCAGCTTGATGACCCGCGCATGGCTGGCGTCAAAGCTGAGGACAACCAGTTCTTTGTAGAACAGCAGAATGGTTGCCACGACAATCACACCGCACCACCTCATGATGTGTAGGTCTTCTTCTTTGACGCCCAGTACATTTCCAAAGAGAATATGTGCCAGATCAGCGCTGTAACTGCGCTGAGTGCTGATGATTGCAATTCCCAGTGCATACATACCCGCAAACACCACCCCAATCGCCGTATCTTCTTTAATGCGCTCCTCGCGGGTCAGCCAGCCAATCCCCAGCGCAGTTGCAATACCGGCAATCAGCCCACCGATAAATAAGTCCGCCTCGCGGATATAGGCAATGGCAACCCCCGGCAAAATTGAATGAGCCAATGCGTCACCAAAAAAGGCCATGCCCCGCACAACAACAAAACAGCCGATAATTCCGCTCACCAGCCCAACGAGCACCGAGGCCTGCATCGCGCGTTCCATGAATTGATATTTCAAGGGGTCAAGCAGTGCTTCTCTGGCATTCATCCCCAGCAGCAGTTCCAGCAGAGGGTCAAGCAGGCTGATTATGTCTTCAAATTGCAGCAAAAAATCGTACATCGTGTTTTTTATCCGTGTTCGTCGGCCACGACAATGGTTTCCCGGCCTTCGTGGAAAATTCCAATGCGTCCGCCATAGGCTGTCGCCAGGGTATCCGGTGTGAACACTATGTCCGGCTCACCATAAGCAATGACGGTCTGGTTGAGCAGCAGGAGTTTATCATAATAGGTAGTTGCATTACTCAAATCATGGGTGGCAATGACCATCGTGATGCCTTCGTGGTACAGCCTTTCGAGCACCATCGTGATTTCCTGTTCGGCTTTCACGTCCACCCCGCTGAAGGGTTCATCCAGCAGCAAAATGTTGGTTTCCTGCGCCAGCGCACGGGCAATAAACACCCGCCGCCGCTGCCCCCCGCTCAATTGACCAATTTGGCGCTGCCGGAAATCCGCCATGCCAACCCGATCCAGCATCGCATCCACTGCCCGCCAGTGGCGCGGTGTGGGCCACGCAAAAAGCCCCAGCAGCCTTACCCGTCCCATCATCACAACGTCTCGTACCGTGACGGGAAATGTCCAGTCAATGTTATCGTACTGCGGCACATATCCGATCAGGTTATGGCTGGAGCGGCAGTCTTCGCCGTTGACCGAGATGCTGCCCTGGTGGTGTGGGATCAAACCAACCAGCGCCTTAAACAGGGTACTTTTTCCTGCACCATTTGGTCCCAGCAGACCTACCCGCTCACCAGGCGAAATCGTGAAATTCACATCATGGATGGCATTTCGCACACCCTGGTAACCAGCCGCCAGATTTTCTACCCGCAGGGCGGGACAGTGAGGAGTTGTCTGTTTTGTGCTCATCCGATAATAGACAAATAAGACATGGCTTTTCTTACCATGTCGAAATGATACTCTGTATCAGATTGTAAGAGGATGAGGAAGCGCGGTCAAGGAGAATTATCGCTTGCGTTTGCGATGGGTAGTTTCGGCCTTTTCCTCGAATTTGCTCAGGCGTTTTTCAATCACCCCACCAAACATATTTCCAAACATGCTTATTCCACCCGGCATCTCGCCGACGGGTTTTTCCCACTCGCCTTTTTCGCGTCGTGCTTCCCAGTCGTCAAAGGTCGCAATCGTCCGACGGATATGTTCACTCAAGGCATCGGGATTGTCTTTGTCCAGCAGGTCACGCAGTCCCGCCAGTGCCCGGATCAGATCATTGATATGGCGGCGGGTGCTGTCCGCGTCACTGAGCAAGAGATCGGTAATATCATCGGGATTATGAGCGCGGAGATTTTGAATCAGGGCAGCAAAGGCCGGATTCAAACTGCGTTCTATGTCCTTACGACCGTCAGCAGCAGCAATTGCATTGAACATCGCTGTACTCAATGCCACCGGCATCGTTTCCGTGAAATCGGACAGCGCATCAAATTCGCCAGGGTCAAGGAATCGCGGCTTCATCTGACAAATATCGGTCAAATCGCTGGCAAGTTTGACAGCTTCGGGCGGGCAACTCGCATCGGGCGCAATGAACATTTCCCCGCCAATCAGGTATTTTTCGTCGGCAACTTCGATCCCACGTCGGAAATCATACAGGTTTGCAAAGTGTACAACTGGAAACAGACCCACCAGATACGACTGCGGTTGGCCCGATTCGCTGCGCGGGAAATGAGTTTTGGCAAATTCGATCACTGGACGCTTGATAGGAGATAGATCCAGAACAACCGCACCAGGACGCAGACCATATCCCAGTTCGCCATAGACAAAATCCAGATCGCCCACCGGCTGATCGACTATAACCACCTGCGCCTCTTTGATCGCATCCGCAATTCGCATTTTGGTCTGGTCAACCACGCCGCTTTTCTGGGCGGTTTTCATAACCTCGGCATCTTCGTCATTACCAATCACCGTAAATTTCGCTGACCCTTTCGGGTCGGCGGAGTGCGCTTTGAGCATCAGCCCCACAGAAGCGGTCACCCGGTTTAAACCAATAATTCCTACAGTGACATGAAGTTTGTCAGGCATGGATTTCTCCTACGTTTTTGTAGAGCATAACACGACACTTTGAAAATTTGTTGAAGCTAGCTCCTATCGTCTGCTGCTTTGAGCAGCACCAAAAGGCGATCCGCCTCCGTCCAGGGAGGGTCAGGAATCGGGGCTTGATGGCGGCGAATCAGTTCCACGGCCAGCGCTTCCATGTGAATTGCCTCGCACATTTCTGCGCTCCATTCCGGGTGCCTGGCGCTGACAACAAAGGGTTGTTTCCAACCCACAGGTTCCGCCTGACCCCACAATTCAAACAGTGCCGGAAAAACACTTTTAACCACCACCACCAGAACACGTTGGAGCAGCCCGAAACGGAAGCGGGTTTTGCCGACATCGTGCAGCAGAGCGGCTTTGAGCAGCGATGGATTCTGATAACCGGACTGGAGGAGATCATTCAAAACCCGGAGATGGTGTTGGCGTTCAGAGCGGTGCATTTTCATATACAGACTGTATTCCGCCAGAGTCAGATATTTTTTCGCCTGCTCATCTGGAACAGGCCGTGCCCAACTGGTTACGAATTGTAGGGTCTGACGGACTCTGCCCGTTAATGCACTCACGGGAAATATGCAAAACCTGTCAGTAACTCAAATAAGAAATTCAGCGGCGGCCCGATGATTCGGCCCAGGATGTTAAACTGCGGGGAAAACCCCAGAATAATCACCAGAAACAGCAGCATCGTGCTTTGCTGCTCGTAGCGCTGTAGTTCATAAGCGGTATCCGGCGGCACCAACCCCAGCATGATTTTCCATCCATCCAGCGGAGCCAGCGGGATGAGATTGAACAAAAACAGCACGAGGTTAAAAAACACGACAGTGGACAGGACACCGTAGAGAAAATCGTACAGATTGTTGGTGCCTTCAACAATGGTTGTGCCAGTTGATGCCAGAATAAATCCCGAATCGACCAGTACTCCGCTCATTTCCATCAAACGCAAAAAAAACGCGAATACCGCCGCAATGATCACATTGGTGACTGGCCCAGCCAGTGCTACCAGCATCAGATCGCGGAGTGGATTCAAAAAGTTGCGGGGGTTGACGGGTACAGGTTTTGCCCAGCCAAATCCGGCAAACAACGCGAGGAAAATCCCAATGGGCTCAATATGGGCACGCGGGTCAAGAGTGACACGCCCCTGATAAAACGCGGTTCTATCTCCCAGGCGCAGCGCAGAATAGGCATGTGCCCATTCATGAATCGTAAAGCCGAGCAGCAGCCCAATAGCACGCCCTAGAAAGACCGCTATCGAATAATTCTCTAACCCCAAGTTTTTCTCCAGTCAAAGAACAACCTGCCCGATTATAGCCGTGTCAGGCGGTTCTCACTACGCTCATCTTCTTCGGTGGTGGGCGCAAGCTCGATTTCTTCTGGCGTTTCAAATGGATCGCTGACATATCCGCTCTCGTCAGGGTCGCCGAAAAAACTCTCAAAATCCGGCACGATGATGCGCTGGACATTCGGCGGATCTTTGGGTGGCGTATGATGTGTCCGGAATAAGCGCAGGCGGCGCAGCCCACGTCGGAAAAACAAGCGGTATATATCCACGAGTTCATCCTGCCCCAGTTTCGAACGCAGCTCAAAATCATTGGCCTTTGCCCATTGCAGGGCATTTTCTAACGCATTTTCGCCATGAAAGCGTATAATTTCTCCACCAGCGCCGTCGCAGATGTAGATGTCACCAATGATTTCATCTTCTTCGATATAAAAGTGTGGCATAATGGCTACAGTTCTAATCCTTATTAAGAGTATAGTTTTTTTTATGAGCACGCTGCAAACATTTGTATTTCATTTGGAAGGAAAACTGTGAGCAAAATTATCACGATTTCAGAAATTGCCAACCATGTGGGCGAAGAAGTGACTGTGCGCGGGTGGTTGTATAACCGCACAGACAAGGGAAAGTTGCAGTTTTTAAGTGTGCGTGATGGTTCGGGGATTGTCCAGGCGGTCGCCTTCAAAAAAGAACTGCCAGAATCCGATTTTACGGTAGCCCAATCCCTGACACAGGAAGCCTCGATTGTGATGACCGGCACGGTTCGCGCTGACGACCGTGCTCCCGGCTACCCTGGCGGCTACGAAATTGGGCTTAAAAATCTTCAGTTAATTCAACAGTCAGAAGGCTATCCTATAAGTCCGAAGGAACATGGCGTCGAATTTTTGATGGACAACCGTCATTTCTGGGTTCGCTCGCTGCGGCAGTGGGCGATTTTGCGTGTCCGGGCGACAGTGATTCGCGCCATCCGCAACTGGCTGGACGATCATGGGTATTTGCTGGTAGACACGCCAATCCTCTCCGGTCTGGCAGGGGAGAATTCGACGGATTTGTTTGAGGTGGATTACTTTGGGGAACCTGCCTTCCTCGCGCAGACAGGCCAGCTTTACAACGAAGCCAATATGATGAGCTTCGGTAAAGTCTACTGCTTTGGGCCGACTTTCCGCGCTGAACGTTCCAAAACCCGTCGCCATCTGGTCGAATTCTGGATGGTGGAGCCTGAAATGGCGTTCTTCAACCTGGAAGACCTGATGGAGATGGAGGAACAGTTTGTCAGCGCGATTGTGCAGGCGGTCCTAAAAAATCATGAGCAGGAACTAAAAATCCTGGAGCGAGATACCAGCCGACTGACACAGGTTACGCCGCCTTTTGCCCGTATTTCTTATGATGACGCCGTAAAACTGGTAGCAGAAATTCGTGAGAAAACAGATGACCCGGAGCAAAAAGAACTGCTCAGGCTTGACTGGGGAACGGATTTTGGCAGCCCGCATGAAACAGTTATCGCTGAATCATTCGACCGGCCCGTGTTTGTCTATCACTACCCTACGGCAGTGAAAGCCTTTTACATGCAGCCAGTGGCTGGCCGTCCGGAAATCTGCCGCAGCGTAGATTTGCTCGCGCCGGAAGGTTACGGTGAAATCACAGGCGGCAGCGAGCGCATCCATGATGCCGAACTGCTGGCAGAACGGGTCAAGGAAGTTGGAATTGACCCGGAAAATTACACCTGGTATCTCGACTTACGTAAATTCGGCAGCGTGCCGCACTCCGGCTTTGGTTTGGGGGTTGAGCGCACGGTGGCCTGGATTTGTGGACTGCCGCATGTCCGCGAGACGATCCCGTATGCCCGGACTTTAAACCGACTCTTCCCATAGGCCTATGGAATTGATCGAAGCGCGGCGCAAAATCCGCCAACTGATTGACGAAAACAGCCCGGACGATGCCCCCACCGCGTATTATGCGCTGTTCCATGCTCCCGAACGTTCGGTGCTGTTCACCCGTCAGGATAACCAGGGGCGCCTTCTGGGATTTGTCGGGCGTTTCCAGACCGGCGTTGACCTGTTTCGTCCACTGATAACGCTGAAGTGTTCGTCGCCAGAAGGAGCGGCGGAGCTCATGGAAAAAGCGCTCATTCCGGGACGGCCTTACATCCTGTTTTCCAGTTTGAACCAGCTTGCGATGGTTGGAGGAAGTATGCAAATGGAAAACCAGCGTATTTTACGGATTTACGCGGTTGAGCCGTCGCGGTTTAAGCCGGAAATGAATGTCCTGGTGGTACACAAAAACACCGCCAGTGGTCTGCCGCGCTGTGAAATTCAGGATGCGACAGGCAAACCTGCTGCGGTTGCCGGAGTCAATTGGAAAAGCCCGGCTTTTGCGGAAATCTACGTCCATACGGAACCCCAGGCTCGCCAAAAGGGACATGGGCGGACGGTGGTATCTGCCCTGACTCAACGACTGCTGGCGGAGGGGGTTCGTCCGGTGTATCTGGTCGAGGGTAATAATATACCCTCAGTACAGTTGGTCGAAAGTCTCGGTTACGTTGATACGGGTTCAAGGCAGGTCTATGCTGAAACCATCTACAAAGGCCATCGCAAGTTTTCAGTTTAGGGCAGGAGTGATTTGCCTGCCCCCCCGTTTTCTCATGCAAACTGCTTCAAAATCTGAAAATCCTCAAGCAGGATAGCTTTTTGTGACTGGGTATACAGCGCAACGGCAGGATGGAACAGGGGCACGATATGGATTTTTCCATAGGAAGCCTGCGCTTCAATCACCCGGCCATGCAGTTGGCTGATTTTTTCGCTCTTTTCTGGCACATCAAATAACTTCAGAACAAATTCCATAGAAAACCGCCCCAGAGTCGCAAAGACAGCGGGTTGGATAATGTCAATTTGCTGTATCAGCAGCGGTGAATAAAGTCTGATTTCCTCCGGTTTGGGGTCCCGGTTATCAGGAGGGCGATCTTTAACGATGTTGGTAATATACACGTCTTCCCGCTTCAGGTTAATTCCTTCGAGCATCTTGTCCAGGAATTTGCCCGACGCGCCAACGAAAGGCATTCCTTTTTCCGCTTCTTTTTTTCCCGGTGCTTCGCCAATGAACATGATCCTGGCATCTGGGCTGCCCTGCCCCAAGACTGGCAGGTAGTTGTTCTGTTTTCGGTATTCATAAAGCGGGGAGTCAGTCAAATTCAGCAGGGTGTCGTGAAGAGCTTGCAGTTTTTCAGTTTTTTCGGACATGCTTCCTCGTTTCTGCTGGTCGGGGCGGTTGCCACTCACGCCCCGACCAGAACATATGTCCTATTATAGCATCATTCGTTGACAGATGTGTCACGGAAAATCAGATCGTCAAAATGGGCGACGGTATTGGGCTCAACACCTATGGCCAGGGTGCCGCTGAGCAGTTCTACCCCGCGAATCGCGGTCAGCAAACGACCATCCGCAAAAAAGGCCATTCTATCATCCAAGGCGACAATGAGGATTTCCACCCAGCCGGTTTCATCCACATCCAGAACTTCTTCATAAAAGGGGGTACGGTTGGATTGGGTTTGTGGCGCAATACGTACCACGATATTGCCAATGTCATCCTTAACCAGCGACACTTTGTACTGGAACAGCCCGCCTGACGCATTCGGGACGGAACGAATCCCGACCCAGGCTTCAGATCCGGATGGTGCATCATCGGGGATCCGAACATCCACTTTTACATACAAATCACTGGAATCGCGGAAGTTCGCCCGATCTAACCCATCCCCGAAAACATTGCGGGTGCTGTCGATTTCAGGCCGGATGCGGCGGAAAACGGTCAAATCTTCGGCGGTCATGATGTAGTAGCGACGGTGGTCAGCATTGAAATCAACTGTTTCGTCCAGAAAATATTCGCCGGGGTCATTTTCCCACCATCCGCGTGTACGGAAGCGATCCGTAAAATCTTCTGACCAATCCCAGCGTAAATCGCGTTCCGGGCGTGTGCGAAGCTGCTCAAAAACCTCAAACGCGAAACGGGCATCCGCTGTGCTGGAAAGCTCGGTTTCCGCAATCAGGAAATCGTCGATCCGCAGGCCGTCTCCTGCCTCGGTCTTAAAGCGAATCATGCCAGACGGCGGCAGGCCAGGTAAATCGACTTCCAGGATAATGTCACCTTCGTCATAGATGGTGACCCGTTCACCAATCGCCGTCATGACGAATTCTTTGTAGCGGGCACGTCCATAGTAATTCCGCAGCGTTTCCGTCCAGACCGCTTCGTTGGCCGCGTTATACTGCGTTAGCGTCACATTTCCAGCATCCCAATCCAGACCCAGCGACCCCTGCGAAGATTCTCGGACAAACATGGCAAAGCTCACTGCTGTATTATTCAGCCGCGCATAGAGGACAAAATTCTGCATTGGCGGCGTGATGGGACTGACTTCGGCTGCCCCATCCATCTGCAACACCTGACTTTCTCCCGATTCAACGAACAGGGTCACGGCCTGCTGGCTGCTGCGTTCCCAGGTGGTTGGGAAGGTTGAACTTTCAAAATGGTCGCTGGCGATCTCAGGAAGCTGGACGATTAAATCATCCCATCCAACTTCGCCCGCTGCCTGGCTAGAGACGGTTTGGAGCAAAATACCGCCCGGCGGAAGCGGGATATTGCGGTCATCTTCACCTATCACCAGTTTCTTTTCCTGGTATACGTACACACGCGGGCCTTCTACCCAGACGGTAAATTCGTACCAGCGCCCGTTGAGGATTTGCGCCGTACCGCGAACCCGGCCAATTTCACGTTCGTTATTTCGTGAGGGAATCGCGCCGGGCTGCCCACGCTTCAAAACCAGGCTGCCCGCGAAAATTTCCAGCGCGTAGTAACCATAGTTCGGATCAAATTTGAAAATGAACCGGGCCCCACTGCTGGATTGAATCAGGTTGACCCGGAAGGACATCAACAGGTCTTCCGATTCGGGCTGTATCCACTGGGGAACAACCTGCCCCATGACCGTCATCGCGCTGTCAAGGCCGGTTCTGCCGTAAATCGCTGTTTCACCCCCGTCGGTGCGCTGCTGCCATTGGTTCGGATCAAACTCCCACAGGGCGAGCGAATCTTCCGCCTCAAAATCGGCTATAAAAGGCAGTGTTCCAGGCGGGATTGGAGTCGCGGTCGGGATCGGTGTATCTGTTGGTGTGAACGCTTCAGTGGGTGTCAGTGTCAGGGTGCTGGTGGGGGTGTCCGTCGCGGTGTTCGTTGGCGTCGGTGTATTCGTCGCTGTCGGCGTATCGGTTGCGGTATCCGTTGGGGTTGGCGTGTCCGACGGTGTAACTGTTGGCGACGGGGTAATCGTTGGGGTATCGGTCACGGTCGGGGTCGGGGAAATAATCACAGCAATGGTATCCAGGTTGCCGTACACCTCGATCTGCTGCGCGAACATCCAGCCGGTCACCCCTAAAAATTCGACCTGATACCACAATCCATCCGGTGTCTCACCGATAACCAGCAAATCTGCCCCTTCAACGGCAACCATGATTTCCTGGGAAAGTGAATTGGGTTCGGCAAAGATCGTCCCTCGACTGACCAGCACCCGTGCCCGTGCCTCCGTTGGTGTGTGGGTTGCGGTGGGTGTGTCGGTCGGGGTATCCGTTCTGGTCGGCGTGTCGGTCGGGGTATTCGACGGGGTGTTTGTACTTGTTGGTGTGCTGGTTGCGGTGGGTGTGTCGGTGGATGTACTGGTTGCAGTAGCCGTATCCGTTGGCGTGTCTGTTCTGGTAGGGGTGGGAGTACGGGTAGGGGTGTCACTGGGTACAGTGATCGGTATATCGGTCGGCAGCGCCCGACGAGTTACACTGGGGACAACGGCGATTCCTGCTTGTTCTGAGGGAGTGATCGTTGGGATGTCCGTTTTTGCGGCGGCTTCTTTGCTGCCGTCTTCGCCACCACCAAGCGCCAAAAAGGCAATAACCGCGATGATCACCAGAACAGCCAGAATCCCCACCCCGGCCAGCCAGGGACTTCCCCGGTGGAAAGGCGTTTTTTTGATCTCTCCGGAGTCAAGAACGGTTGCCGTTTCTCCTGTTGATGCCCGTTCAATTTTGGTAGGGTCGTCGCTTACATTCGTAACGCTGGTTTTATGAACAACAGCGATGTCCGCAATTGTTTCCTGGGCGAGCATTTTTAATTTCAGGGGCTGTGCAGAAGCACCCACCATCTCCAGTAGGGCGTTCGCCAGCTCGGTTCCAGTCTGGTAGCGCTCATCCGGATTCTTGGCAAGCGACTTTTTGATGACCGCGTCCAGGGCTTCTGGCAGGTCGGGGGCAAAATTATGGAGCGATGGGATCGGGTCATTGATGTGTTTGAGAATGACCGCCATCGGGGTATCCCCAATGTAAGGGAGCCGTCCGGTAAGAAGCTCAAACAGCATCGCGCCCATCGCGTACACATCGGCACGCCCGTCAATCTCCGCCCCCATGCTCTGTTCGGGGGCCATATATCCTGGAGTACCAACGGCCATCCCGGTTGCGGTCAGATGTTCACCTGCCTCGGTCATACGGGCGATGCCAAAATCAGTGACAAAAATGTTGCCATCCCCATCGATCATAATATTCGAGGGTTTAACATCACGATGGATCACCCCCTGCCGATGGGCATAATCCAGCGCCGATCCTAATTGGCGGTAAATATGAGAAATATCTTCTAAAGGCAGTTGTGTTCTTGCAAGAATATCTTTTAGGGTTCCCGTGGCAAGATACCGCATCACGATATAGGGTGGGATGTGTTTACCATCGTAATCGTACACGGGCAGAATATGGGGATGTTCCAAGCGAGCAATAATCTGTGCTTCGCGCTGGAAGCGCTCAAGGGTAGTTGAGTCGCTGGTAATGGCCCTGTGAATCACCTTGACCGCCACAAAGCGTCCCATCGACTCCTGCCGCGCCAGATACACGGTCGCCATCCCGCCAGCGCCGATTTCTTCCAGGATTTCGTAAGGCCCGATTTTCGTAAGTGCCATCAATCTTCCCCCTGAAGAACTGCAAGTTTAACACACCTGGTAAATCGACTACAATGAATGCCATATGGAAATCACAGAAATTCTCATCGCGGCGGCTGTCAGCCTGCTGATTGGGTGCTTCGTGCCGGAACGGTGGCGAATAACCGTATTTTTTGTACTCAGTCTCATTGCCCTGTTCTGGCTGCAACCGCCTCTCCCTGTAGACAGGTTCATCTGGCTATTTCCGTTTGCAACCCTGTTTCTTACTGCCGCCGTCTGGTGGCTGACACGCTCGCCGGAAAATTCAGAAAACTGGCAGCAGATTGGCCTGCTGCTTGGTCTGGGCTGTGGGTTCGGCATGGTCATTTCCCGTCCAGATGCCTCTCCAGATTGGTTGAAATTGGCGACTATTGGCACGCTGGGTCTTGGCACTGTGGTTGGCGCAGCAGTCTTTACACGGGGTGAGATCGAATTTCGCAAACAAGCAGGGCTGGTCATAATTTTTTGTCTGGTGGTGATTCTTTTTGTTCTTAAAACGCCTGCCCTGGTGCGTTTTTTGAGCCAGGCTGCACGCTTCGCGGAGGGCATGGACACTCAGTCCGCCAGTGGGAGTGATCTTCAGTGGATTGGGATTTCGTACATTGCCTTCCGGTTGATTGCCGTGCTGCTGGACTTCCGCAATGACCGCCTGCCGGCCTTGAGTTTTCAGGAAGCGCTGCTTTATGTGATTTTCCCAGCCTCGCTTGTCGCCGGGCCAATTGACCAGGCACAGCGTTTTACAGGGGATTTACGAGCACAGTCCCGCTTAGATGCTGAACGATTGGTGGATGCAGGTCGTCGTCTTACCAGCGGGGTGTTCAAAAAATTTGTTATCGCGGACAGTCTTGCGCTGGTGGCACTGTCACCTCGCATCGCTCAGGATGCCGACACCCTCTGGGGAGCATGGCTGGTTGTGTATCTCTATGCCTTCCAGATTTTTTTTGACTTCAGCGGATATACCGATATCGCAATTGGGTTAGGTAAGCTGGTTGGGGTTGATCTGCCCGAAAATTTTGACCGTCCCTACTTGCGGCAAAATCTGGCGTTGTTCTGGCAGAGCTGGCACATGACCCTGACTCGCTGGTTTCGCACCTATTTTTTTATACCGCTCACACGCGCCCTGCTGCGGCGCAAACTGCCGATTTCTGATTATCTGGTGGCACAGCTTGCCACCATGACACTCATTGGCCTGTGGCATGGGGTCACCGTAAATTTTGTGCTGTGGGGAGTCTGGCACGCGGTGGGATTGACCATTCATAAACAAATCGCTGACCGCACCCGTCCCTGGTATCTCCGCCAGCGCCAGAAACCATGGGCGAACCGCCTTATTTATGGGAGCGGCGTTTTCGTGACCTTTCATTACGTGGTGCTGGGATGGGTCTTTTTTGCCCTGCCCGAACCCTGGATGAGCTTTGAGCTATTTGGAAAGCTGTTTGGACAATGACCAACTGGTTTTTTGTCGGGCGGGTTGTCCTGAAGGCGACGCTGCTGTTTGTAACCATTAACGTCGTTTATGCGCTGACCAACCCCTTGCCGACGGTTCACAGCGTTTCCGTCTACAATACACTTGTGCCGGGTCGTGAGCGCCTGCCTTACGGTGAAAATCCGTCCGAATCCTATAACATCACCATCCTTCAGGTCGAAGGGATGTTTACCTCGCACATCCTGAACGATGCTGACAAAAAAAATGATGAATACCGCGTGTTCTTAGTCGGGGATTCGTCCGTCTGGGGTTGGCTGCTGGATGAGGACGAAACCTTAAGCGCCTGCTTGAACCGTGCCAATTTGAAGACACCAGATGGGGAAAAAATACACGTTTACAATCTTGGTTACCCTATCCTGGACGCGACCAAAGATTTGCTCCTCCTGCAACACGGACTTCAATATGAACCCGATATGGTGGTCTGGCTGGTGACAATGGCCTCTCTTTACCCGTATGAGCAGTTGATTCATGATGTGGTTCGCGCTAATCCTGAAAAGGTTCGGGAGTTGATTGACCGATATAACCTCGCACTGAATCCTGATGAACTTCCCGGCTCCCCAAACTTCTGGGAACGCACCCTTGTTGGTCAGCGCAAGGATTTAGCGGAATGGCTGCGATTTCAGATGTATGGTCTTGGCTGGGCAACCACCGATATTGACTATCGTAGCCCCGAATTTTTCCACCCGGTACAGAGCAGCTTATACGACAGTACCATGCTCTTTGACGGACGCGATGAGCAGGTGCTCACTCGTGCCGATTTTTCCTTTGATGTCATTGCCGCTGGCGTTGACATGGCCCAGGAAGCCGGGGCAGAGGTGCTGATCGTTAACCAGCCGATGTTTGTAAGCAGCGGGGTCAACAGCGACAAACGGTACAATTTTTATTATCCGCGCTGGGCATATGATATGTACCACACTATGATAGCCGAACTTGCTTCTGAAAATGGCTGGCAGTATGCCGACTACTGGGATGCGATCCCGAATGAGGCTTATACCGACAGCAGTTTCCACGCGACTCCGGAAGCTACCTGCGATTTTGCCCTGCTCCTTGGCGGGGAAATCCAAAGATCAGCCCCATGACAATCCCAACTCATAAGAGCCGTGATACTACAGCGATGATTGGGTATGGGGCAGTACTCATGCTCTGGCTCTCTGTCGAAAACACGAATCTGGTTGTGGTCAGTGTGCTGGGCGCGGGTTTGTCTGCCATGCTGCTTCGGCTGATGGTGCTGCGACTATACGGCGGTAAAACCTTTTCCCTGTGGGCACCAGGAATGTTTTTTTTCGGGCTGCTGGTCGGGTTTGGTGCGGTCTGGTGCACCGTCGGATTAATGGTATTCAAAAATGCGTGGCACGCCCATGCCTATCCTGATTTTCCCGCGACGATTGTCACCGGTATCACACAGCGCTGGTTGAGCTGGTCTCTGGCGGGCGGTCTGCTGGGCGGAGCAGCGGCTCTGTTCAGGCTAGCAGGTCGTTGATCGCTTTTTGCCATTTTTTAGCTTCCTTCAGCAGTTTTTTATCCCCCGATTCGATGATTTCTACCGCCTCTGCGATGATTTTCTGAGCGTTCGGCTTGTCTTTTTTGTGGTAATAAGCCGCAGCCTGATAGATTAGAATTTCCGGTCGTCGGGGAGCAACTACCTTCGCCACCGCCAGATGTCCGAGCGCCTTATCCAGATCACCTGTTTTAAAGGCCATCATCGCCCGCGTATAATGGGCCAGCCACTGCTGTGGATTAATTTTCAGGGCCTTTTCGAGGTCAGGTTCGGCTTCACTGTCATGGCCAGCACGAGCGAGGATAAACCCACGTGTGGCATAAAGCTCAGCATTATGCGGTTCGGCCTCAACCGCAGCATCCATATCGCTCAGGGCGTCTTCAAACTTATCCTTGCTGTAGGCAAAAAGCGCCCGCTCCAGGAAACGTTCAGCAAGGCTTAGGGGTGTTCCTCTGGAAATCTTGACTTCTGGTCCGCGTAATTCCATATTTTTAAATCGGGAATAGGCCTCAAAATCAACATTGTACTATAATAACGCATGAGAGTGGAGAACTTTCTATGGACAAGTCCTCAGAAACACGAGATACCAAACCGATTGACCAGAACGCAGAAATTGAGGCCAGTTTAAGCGCCAGGCGAATTGTTTGTCCGATCTGTGGGCATGAAAATCTCCTTGAAGCCGTATTGTGTGTGCGGTGCCAGAACGTATTGCAGCCCGAAACCAAGCGCATCGGTGAGCAGGACGTGGAAGAAAAAAGCAACTGGGGCACAAGCGAGATCGAAAAAAAGCTCTACTTGCATGTTCGCCATATCAATGAAACGCTGGAACTGGCAATCGACCAGGACGCCGAATTTATTTTGGGCCGTGTTGATCCGACAACAGGACAAAAACCCGCTGTTGATCTGTCCGATTATGGGGCGGCTGACAGGGGTGTTTCCCGCCAGCACGCCAAACTGATTTTAAAGGACGGAGCTCTGAAAATTGCCGACCTGGACAGCGCCAATTTTACGTATCTGAATGGGCAAAAATTGGTGCCCAACCAGGCGCGGATTTTGCGTGATGGTGACGAAATTCGTCTTGGGCGACTGGTCATAGGAATCCAGTTCGCGGAGGAAATGCGGTCAATCTAATAAAATGTCGGCAGACTGGGGTCGATTTCCCGTGCCCAGGCAAGGATGCCACCATCCAAGTTAAACAACCTGTCTGCATCCCAACCCTCATTGGCGAGGAAAAAGGCTGCCTGCATACTGCGCCCACCACTGCGACACACCAGAATCACATTTTTGTCTTTGGGAATCTCATCCAGGCGGTCAGGAAGTTCATGCAAAACGACGTGCTGACTGAAGTTCAGCCGGGAGATTTCGAGTTCTTCGGGCAAACGCACATCCACCACCACCACATCTTCGTTGGCATCCAGCCAGCTTTTTAACTCTTTGGGGGTAATATTGCGAATTGGCAACGGATAGTTCCTCACTCATATCTCACGCTATAATCGTAGGAGATTCTTAATTAAAGAAGGTTGGTGTGGCAAGACTAATTTATCTGGCTTCCAGTTCTCCCCGGCGGCGCGAGTTGTTAGGTATCGCGGGTTTTATGTTCAGCACCATCAAAGTAGATGTCGATGAGTCTGTTTACCCCAATGAGTTTCCTCCAGAATATACCCAGCGGGTAAGCCTGATGAAGGCGGAGGCTGCCGAACGGCTGATCAAAGGGGATCCACTCATCCTGAGTGCGGACACAACCGTGGCAGATGGCACGCAGATGCTCGGCAAACCCCTGAATGCACAGGAGGCGGAGCAGATGCTCAAGCGGCTGCGTGGACGTACCCATCAGGTGTATACAGCCGTCACGGTCCTGGATGTCGCTACGGGTAGAATCGAGCAGGAAGTGGCTGAGACGGATGTGCCAATGCGGAATTACACGGATACGGAAATTCTGACCTACATCACCTCCGGTGATCCTTTTGACAAAGCGGGCGGCTACGCGATTCAAAATTCCGCTTTCCATCCGGTTAAAACACGAACCGGGTGTTACGCCAATGTGATCGGCCTGCCGCTTTGCCACCTCCTCAAGATTCTTCGGCGGATAGATATTCCGGTGGAACAGGATATTCCCTACCTCTGCCAGACTGCCCATGATTATAAATGCGGGGTGTTCACCAGTATTCTACGGAATCACACATCGGGAGAGTAAACGAAACTGCGCCCGCAGAACAGTCGGGTTTTCGGCCAGTTGGATGCGAAGTCGCTCACACAGGGCGTTTTGTTCATATTCTCCTAGCTGGGCAATTGAATAAATCAGGGTTTCTGCTTCATCATAGCGTTCTGTACGGTTATAGGTCTCAATAAACGGTATCCATTCTTCCTCGTGGCCAAACGCCGGAGCCAATCTGTTAGCACGTGCTTCATCTACCCATGCTTCAGCCTGCTCCAGTTGGTCAAATTGCAGCGCAAGCTCCACGTGCTGGTAATAAAAACACCAGTCATGCTCGGCTTCGGGTTCAACCGCGTCCTGATAGGCTGCCTGCTGGCTTTCTGTTGAGTTTCCAATGCGCCCACTGTGTTGATAACGTGCCAGCAAATCAAAGGTCGGGACATTGAGAATTTGAAGCCGGTACTTTTCATCTGCCATGTGCAGACAGCCGCCGTCGTAGGCAAAAACCACCGCATGATCCAGGTCAAACTGCCAGTTGCGGAACGTGACATTGCTGCCGGAGATCAATTCTGACCAGACGCCTGCTCGTGACGAGTTATTTCCAAGCAGCCCCATCACCAGACGATCATCTGTCCCGACAATAAAAGGATATTTCTCACCACTGTAGTAGAGGTTGGCGTGCCCAGTGACTTCATAATCAGTAATGGTGCGTCCAAATGCCAGATGTTCTGGCGGCAAGATGATAATCAGCATGGTCTCAGATTCTAGCTGTGGCGCTCGCCAGCGCATCTGCCATCCCAACTGCTGGCGGAGTTTCCAATCGGCAGCATAGACCTCATTGACTCCAACCTGCACCGCAATCCCCAATGCGACCAGCCCCAGCAGCAGAAGTTGGCCCAGGTAAGCGGACCGGACCATACGCGGCACCATCAGACCAACCACCAGGGCAGCCAGCGGGCTGGGTGTCAATGCCCATCTTGAATTGAATCCAATTTCCAGAGCTCGCCCTACAAGATGCACCGACAACAGAAGAATACTGATTCCTGCAAGGCTAAAAAAACAGGTAAACAGTACAGATTTAGTCTGCTGTATCCGTCCGTCCTGATGCTGCCAGAAATACAGCACTGCCGCAAAAACAAAAAGGGTCGCCATCGTGCCGGGCAGGTCAAAATCGACCTTTTCTACTCCAAAAACCCGCCAGGGGACGCTGACCCAATCCAGCGAAATCATTTCTACAGGCGCCGCGAGACTCATTTTGAATAACAGCAGTGGATTGGTGGTTCTGAACTGATTGTAATTCGCGTAGGTGGGGTCAGGATCAAAAATGACGAAGCGGTAAACCAGCACTCCCAGCGTCACCAATGGATAAGGAAACCAGATTCGGGCAAACTTCCAGCCGGCTTCGCGCCACTGCTGCCAGTTGAATGGCTTGTCTTGCAGCATAACCCACCCTAGTGCCAGGGGCCGGAGTGCCTCGTATCCAAGATTCTGTTCGTAAATCATCTGGTAGACCGGAATCAGCAGGGCGGCAAGGATACTCAAAACAATACTTTGCTTCTTAGCCGCCATCAGCGACAGCCAGAAGGAAAATAAAAACAGAACGAGCGGACAGAGGAGATAAAACGAAATGGCTATCGGTCGGAGTTGATACGAGGGATATACAGCAAACAGCAGGGCAATCAGCGTGGTCTGGGTTTTATATTCAGGCCACAGCAGCCGCAAAATCCGCCAGAAAAGGATCACCGCCAGCACCGTCAGTCCCCAATTAACAAGATGCCAGCCGGTGGGGTTGACCCCAAAAGTTTGCCACAGCCAGGTCCCTAAATATCCCGCGACCGGACGGGCCTGACCGCTAAATAGATCGGTCAGACTGCCATCCCTCAGATGAAGGTACATGGAAGCATAGTCATCCCAGTAAAACCCAAGACCCGGTATCTGAAAACCAAAACTGACCAGGCAAATGAGAAGAATCAACCCTGTGCTCCACAGGTTTTCGTTGACACGCGGCATTCCGACGCTCCTGAAAAATGCAATCCTAGCATGGACAAAAAGGACACAACAGGGCGAACGTAGGTCTGTCATCTTCGACGTGTTTGCAGGTGGCATCTATAATGATGAGAGTGCAAAGATCGTGGAGTTTTTTATGCTGCGTGTTCGGATATTGGTTTTTGCCGCCCTCTTGTTGGTATTCGCTGCCTGTTCAGATAGTGATGGCGGTGGAATCAGCTTGCCCGGTTTGAGCAGCGGCCCGACCCCGATAGTGGATCAGGAAGAAGCCATCCAGACGGCGGAAACCTTTTTGGATTCCTGGTCAAAACAAGACTACAACACTATGTATGGGCGCATCAGCCCAAATGCGCGGGATGCGTACCGTCAGGCGGACTTCACGGAAGTGTACCAGAGCGTCTGGAATGATCTGCGTCTGCAAGGGATCACCTGGAGCCGCGGGCAGGTGGTATCTCAGGGAACAACGGTTATCATTCAATACGATGTAACCTTCCGTTCTGGAATTCTGGGTGAATTTACCGATGCGAAGCGCACCATGCGGGTTATCCCCACCGATGAAGGAATGCGGATTGCATGGTCAAAAATGGATATTTTTGATGGCTGGTCAGGTGGGGCACGGCTGCGAATCGAGCGTACTCTGCCTAATCGGGGCAATATTTATGATGTCAATGGCAGAACTTTAGCCGACCAGAATGGGGTCGCGCTGCCCGTGTATGTGGTCAAAAATGAAGTCCCTGATATTGATTCCTGCATCAGCCTGCTCGTACCTATCCTTGGTGTGGAGTATGATGATCTCGTCGCCACTTTTAGCCGTTATAACTTTGACACACTTTTTTACGTCGGCGAAATTGATCAGGAAACTTACCAGGCGGTGGGGGCCGAAATGGAAAGTCTGTGCCGTCCGCGCCTGGATGAACGCCGCACCCGCCGCTACTTTGGTACTGCTGCCCCGCATGTTCTAGGGTATGTGGGATACATTCCAGCAGGTGAACAGGCAGAGTACGAAAGCCGGGGGTATCCACCTGATTCGCTGGTTGGGATTTCCGGCATCGAGCGTGCGTGGGAAAACGAACTGCGCGGCACGATTGGCAATCGTCTGGCATTGTATGCTGTTAACGATGAACTGATTCGCGTGATCACAGAAAAGCAGGCGCAGCCAGGGCAAAGCGTCTACATGACTCTGGATCGAGATTTACAGGATGGCATTCAAGGCGCCCTCGCCGAAGCTTATTCGATTGCGGGGCCAACCTGGGCGCAAACCTCCCAGGGGGCGGCGATTGTCGTGCTGGATGTGAACACTGGCGCGGTGAAGGCCATGGTGAGTTATCCCACATTTGACCCGGCGGTGTTTAACCCGGACAGCCCGTACCTCGACCCTGGTTCTCTGATACAGGCCTATCAGACCGACCCGGCACGTCCTCTGCTCAACCGGGCAACCCAGGGGCGTTATCCGTTGGGATCAGTCTTCAAGCTGGTCACGTCCGTGACGGGCGCTGACAGCGGGGTGGTGCCCCTCACAACTCTGAATAACTGTATCGGGCGCTGGGATGGCACACCTTACGGGGATCGTGTGCGTACCGACTGGTATCCAGAGGGACACGGAGTTTTGGATGGACAGGGCGCGATTATTAATTCCTGCAATCCCTATTACTGGTCGATGGGAGTTGCTCTTCAGAATGCAGACCCGTACATGCTGCCTAATTACGCCAAAAAGCTGGGGCTGGGTGTGCCAAGTGGTCTGCGAAATCTGGAAGAGGAGGTTGGGCGTGTGCAAGACCCGGACTGGAAAGCCTCGCAGGGATTCACATGGTCGCTGTCCGATACGCTGAATCTGGTGATCGGGCAGGGGGAACTGGAAGTGACCCCGCTTCAGGTTGCACGTATGGCCGCTGCGATTGCTAACGACGGTAAACTGGTTACGCCTTATCTGGTCGAAAAAGTGCAGTTGATAGGCGAAGACCCTTCCTATGTGCATTCTCCCCAGGCAACAGACCTGGGATTGAATAAAGAAGTTCTGGCAGATGTCCGTCAGGCGATGTGCGATGTCACCCTGACCCCTTCTGGCACCGCACGGTTTATTTTTCAACCCTGGTATGAATATCAAAACAATGCGGTCATTGTGTGTGGTAAAACAGGCACTGCCCAGGCTGGGAACAATCAGCCGCACGCCTGGTTCGCGGCCTTTGCGCCTGCTGAAAATCCACAGATTGCGATTGTGGTCATGGTTGAAAACTCGTGTGAAGGGTCAGAAGTTGCCGCCCCATTGACACGCCGGGTGCTGGAAATTTACTACGGCCTGCCCAAGTCAGAATGGCCGCCATTGTGGCAGAGTGGGTGCTCGCAAATCGTCGTGCAGTAAGCTATACTGCTCGGTTATGATAAATCTAAAATCGACGTTCGTTGATTACGATCTTGATCTCCTGATCATTATTGCCCATCGCTGGGATGTTGATCTGGATGCGCGTGATGTTCGGGCAGCAGTGGAACAGCTTACCGAGGCCATGCTTACCCCGGAACGTGCCGCCCATGAATGGTCACGGTTGGAAGACCGGGAACGCGGTGCGCTGCAAGTGCTGCTGGGAGCGCCTGAACACAAAATGCCCCTGGCAAAATACACCCGTATTTACGGCGATATCCGCCAGATGGGGCCGGACAAGCGCAAACGAGAAAAACCGCACCTCAGCCCCCTTGGTATCGCAGAAATCCTGTATTATCGCGGCCTGCTGGCGATTGCCTATGATCAGAGCAGCACAGGTGCCCAGCCTTTTGTATATGTGCCCTCTGATTTAGCCGAGGCGCTGCCAACTCATGAAACAGGCTATGATCTTTCCCAGCCGGATGAATTTGATGAACCCCAAATCGACCAACCGGATACTTTCCAGCGTGCCGATACCGCTCTGGTGGATGATCTGACAACGCTGCTGGCCTATCTCCAGATCGAGTCTGTCACCATCAAAGGTTTTACCCTGGGAGAAGAAGAACGGCAGGTGCTGGAAAACTACCTCTTAGGGCCAGCGTATCCCGCACGGGTCGCTCTGCTGGTGGCGCTGGCGACAGAATTAGGACTGGCGGCAGTTCAGGACAACCTCTTCAAACCTGTTCCTGCTGTTGCCCGCAAATGGCTGGAGCAGCCCCGCACACAGCAGGTTCATTCGCTGGTGCAGGCATGGCAGGTGACAACCCATTATAACGAACTGCAACATATTCAGGGGTTAGTGCTGGAAAAAACCAACCCCAACGATCCGACGCTGCTCCGAAAAACCATTAAGGCGTTTTTGGATGTGATGCCGGAAGAGGAGTGGTTTTCGGTCGAGGAATTTGTCGAGATGGTTAAGGAGGAAGAGCCCGACTTTCAGCGCCCTGCCGCCGATTACGATAGCTGGTACATCCGAGATGAAGAAACAGATACTTACTTAAAAGGTTTTGAAAGCTGGGACAACGTTGACGGTGCTATGCTGCGTGTGACTCTGCTGGGGCCGCTGCACTGGCTGGGTTTGTTGGATTATGGCGATAGTCAGGGGCGGCCTACCGTGCGCCTGACAGCCTATGGCCGTGCTTATGTGGAGCAAGCGCCCTGGCCTGAAGTTCCAGACCCGGAAGCCAGCCTGACACTGGAAGCGGATGGGACGATTTCCGCGCCGCGTGCCATCAGCCGCTACAGTCGTTTTCAACTGGCGCGGTTTTGTGACTGGGGTGCGCCCGGTGACCCATTTGAGTATCGTCTGACCGGAAGTGGGATCACCCGTGCCAGCCAGCAGGGAATCAAAGTTGAAAATATTCGCACCTTCTTAAAGCGGATGACCCCGCAGCTTCCCAAATCCATCGTGGAGATGCTCGACCAATGGGAACACAAAAGCGGTTCAACCCTGGTGTTGTCGCGCCGGATTGTGCTGGAAACCGATACCGAAGAGGCGGCAGACGCCATCTGGAATACCCCGGAACTGCGCCGATTCGCGGGCACCCGGTTGGGGCCGCGTGCCATCGCCGTGCGTGAAGCTATGGGGGACGCGCTGCTCAGTACGCTGCGCGAACAGGGTTTCCAGGTCGAAAGCGAACTATAAACACCTGCCCTGTAAAAGAACAGGTGTCATAGCATTTCCTTTAGTAGGTTTCGCCGCGCTTCACCGGGGAACCCAGCCCAATCGAGCTCCCGTACTGCCCCATCAAATGTCCGGTCATGACGATATTTCCAGCAAAGTAGGCCAGCAAACCGAGACCACACAGCCAGATCGTTATGCCACCAACAATACCCATCGCAAACTGCACGATGAGGATGTAGATAATCAGCATTACCAGGTTACTGAGATTAGTGGTTGCGTCGCTGAAGCGTGCGCCGAAATTCAGGAACGAACCGCTGAAGTCATCGGTTGCCGCGTAGTGAATCATCGCTGGGATAGCCACCAGTGCTGCCACCAGCGCATACAGGATCACGACCGGCAAAATCAGGCAGGACAGCACGTTTCCCAGGTCTTCAGAACCAGCCCCGACAATGGCGACACAGCAGTACAGCAGGATGATGGGAAAGTAATACACCAGATAGCCAATAATCACCATGATCCCGCGCACCAGGTCGCCGCCAAAGTCATCCCATTCTGGCATTTTGCTGTCATCTCCGCGCATGACCTCCCGAATCACCCGCACCTGATAGCCAAGCGGGATAATCCCCAGCGTGACGATAGAGAGGATTGCCCCGATCAGCAGCTTGACAATCCAACCTGGGTCTTTAAACGGATAGTTAAAGGCACGACCTAAATCCATGTTCTTCTCCTCCAATCGCAGTGTATCTTATTCCGATTAGTCTGCGGTGGCAAATTCTCTATTCAATAATACGCATAAAGCGGGCTGGCGTTGCTATAGATCGGGGTAATCGCGCCGCAGCTGCGCGATTTTTTGTTTGATGTCAGCAAGTTGTTTGGTCAAACTGAACATGCCTGCTGTGTTGCGTGTATTTTGCATTTCATACAGTTGGGCAGCCAGCACCTGCTCGGAGTGTCTGAGGCGTGTTATTGCTTCATACGCTTCACGGGGAACCGGGTTGGCCTTTTTTTCAGATTCAGGGGCTTTCAACTGGGGAAAAATTTTTTCGGCAACCAGCCAGTAGATACGCGGTTTGGCGAGGTAAAAAAAGACACCTCCTGGTGTTCGGCGGCGTGAACGATCAAGCGTCAATAGGCCGCCGCTCATTTCCATCTGGAGGGTTTCTTCGAGCAGCGCGTTTGCAAAATCTGCCCCGCACCAGATAACAATCTGCTCAAGGTATTTTAAAGGGGTTTTTTCTGTTTCCCGCAAATGGGTCCCCAACCTATCAATCAACTGCTGTGATTCGGGAGTCAATTCCAGAGGGACGAGCGGCTTGATACAGCTTAAGGCCAGCCTTCTTCCTTGAAACTCGTAGCCGTTAAAGTGGCGCAGCAGCGACGGTTTCAGAGAGTCATCTGGCATTTTGACAAAGGCGTAAGTCCAGTTTCGTTGATACAGTTTTTTGTGAATGAGTTTGAACTGCTGGATAGCCCCAAAGCCGTGAAAAAGCTGGTAGAGCTGCTCTATATCCGGTGAATCAGTCAGATTAGCGACAAAATAGGTGGATACCATCATAGAATCCAAGGCTATAAAACGGGATTCTAAGCGATTATCCCACTGACCACAATTCTACGATAAAGTGTGGTGAATTTGATTAATTTTGCAGCGACAGCGCGTTTTTGAGCTGCTGCACTTTTCCTTCAATTTCCGCCCGATTGCCGAACCGTTTATCCCCGCCTACCCTCAAAAACTGCTCATAGTCGCCAAGTGCCGCCTCTACCTGCTGCGTTGCTTCATAAGCGCCGGCGCGGTCCAGCAAAGCTTCCAATGTCGGTTTGAGGTCAATTGAGGTGGAAAAATCAATAATTGCCGCTTCCCATTTTTGCTTCTGGGCCAAAATCTTCCCTCGATGATAGTAAGCCAGAGAGGAACGGCGGTTCAGTTTGAGTGCCTGATTCAAGTCCGAAAATGCCCCCTGAAAATTATCCTTCTGCGCGTAGGCCACGCCGCGTTGGAATAATGCTTCAAAGGATACCGGTTTGAGGGTGAGGGCTTTGGTGAAATCTTCAATAGCCTTGTCCAGATTGCCCAGCTTCATCTGTACAAACCCCCGGTTATAAAAAGCCTGTTCAGAGTCCGGTTTGAATTCCAGTGCTTTGGTATAAGCCGCTACTGCCTCGCTGAATTTTCCCTCTTTTGCCAACCGATGGGCATGTCTGAGAAAGGTTTCGTAATCATGGGGGGGAAGGTTTTCAACTGGGCGGAGCGGACGGGTTTCAAATTTGCCGCTGCGGTTGAACGTTAATACCCTGGGGCGGCGCATATGGCTTTGCGCTATCTCCATCCAGTTGGTCGGAAGATGCGCGGTCATTCCCTCATCTATCAGCAGGAGTTCTGCATCTTGCAGACCCGTCAAAAAAGCAGATGAATGTCCTTCAAAAATAACTACGTTATGTCCCATGTACCCCATACCCATCAAATAGCCGAGGAATGGGATGCAGGCGGAGGGGTCTTGCTGAAAGAACTTCGTTTCCGTATAGGCAATGACACTGATGTTGACGGGTGGATCAAAGGGGACAAGTTTTCGGATGGCCTCTTTCATTCCCAGGGTCGCTGTTCCCGGTGGAGGGCAGTTTTTGGTAACCAGAGTACGTTCCGGCGTTACCACAACAATCTGCCGCATCTGGGCGCTCGACGCCAGTTCACGAGCCTGGCGAAAAATGGACGCAAGATCAGCCTGTGTATTGACCTCTGGCATTCGGGTCGGGAAAAAGTTCCGCATAGCCACTCCAGAAAAATAATCCTCATTTCATTATAGCCGTTAATAAAAAAATAGCCTAATTCTAAAGGTTTTCTAACATTACTTTTGATGACAAATACCCAATACACACCGGATTCGTCCCATCACTTTTTATTCATTTTTTATCACGCTCTTATAAGGCTTTATAATAAGAGTACGACAATTTACGCAAGGGAATAAGCCATGTTAGATTATATGCAGTATATGACCGAACACAAGCACGAGCAGCTCGTCCTGTGTTTTGACCGGGATACAGGCTTACGCGCCTTTATCGGAGTTCACAGCACTACCCTTGGCCCTGGGCTCGGCGGTATTCGCCTGTGGCAATATGAATCCAGCGAAGCGGCGATGCTGGATGTGCTGCGGTTGTCAGAAGGCATGACTTACAAAGCGGCAGTTGCCGGACTCGCCCTCGGCGGCGGGAAAACGGTTGTGATGGCCGATGGCAAAGAAGCGGATCCACGAATCCGGGCGGCGCGTTTTCAGGCTCTGGGGCGTTATATCGACAGCCTGAACGGACGCTACATCGGCGCGGAAGATGTTGGCACCAAACCCGCCGATATGGTTGAAATTCGCAAAGTTACGCGCCATGTCACCGGACTGCCCGTCGAACAGGGTGGCAGCGGCGATCCTTCTCCGGTGACCGCGTTTGGGGTCTGGCGCGGCATTCAAGCGCTGGTAGAAGAAGTTTTCCATACCGATTCGCTGAAAGGGGTACGGGTTGCCATTCAGGGACTTGGCAAGGTCGGATTGGGTCTGGCCGAACATTTGATGAAAGATGGGGCAATCGTCATTGGGACAGATGTATTTTCAGAGAAAATCAAAGCAGCTCAGGCGAAAAATGTTAAGGTTGTTGATTCTGACGCAATTTATGATGTCGATTGTGATATTTTTGCACCCTGTGCGCTGGGCGCTGTGCTCAATGCGGATACGATTCCGCGTCTGAAGTGTAAGGTCGTGGCGGGTGCCGCCAACAATCAGCTTGCCGAGCCATGCCATGCGGACATGTTGGAATCTCGCGGCATTGTTTACGCAGTCGATTATGTGATTAACGCGGGAGGCCTGATCAATGTCGCGCACGAAGTAGCCCGCCCCTACAGTGCAGAAGCCGCCTATGCCAAAGCGGGTAATATCTACCACACGATTAAACGGATGCTGAAGCTGGCCGAAAACTCGCACCTTACGACCCGCGATGCCGCTCAGCAAATGGCGATGGAAGCCCTGCAACAGACGGTTCCAACACCCTGATGGTTTCCGGGGGTGGTCGGCCACCCCCGATTTTTTCTTTACGCTTGCCAGCTTATCGTATCGCAAGTTAAAATGAGCGAACCTGGCACTCAACCTGGAGGGTACATCGTGGGTCACTGGAAAGATAAATATGTCATTGGCCTGACCGGAAATATCGCAATGGGCAAAAGCCTGGTTCTGCGGATGTTGCAGCATCTAGGGGCGTATACCATTGATGCGGATGCCTTGACCCACCGAGTGATGGCCCCCAATGCACCCGCTTATAAACCGGTGGTGCAAACGTTCGGGCAGTTTATCCTGACCCCGCAAAAGGAAATCGACCGCAACAAACTCGCTGCGATTGCTTTTTCTGACCCGGACGCCCTGAAGAAACTTGAAGCCATTACCCACCCCTTGATTCGTGGTGCTATTGATATGCTCGTCAGGCGCAGTGATAAATACGTGGTGGTTATCGAAGCGATTAAACTGGTCGAGGGCGAACTTGCCAATCAGGTAGACGCGATCTGGGTTGTCGATTCTTCGCCGGAAAACCAGATGCGGCGTTTGATGGGGAAGCGCGGGATGTCGGCGGAGGAAGCAAAACGCCGCATTACCCTACAAAACCCGCAAAAGGATAAGTTATCGCGGGCGAACGTGGTCATCACCAACAACGAAACGCCGGAAAAAACCTGGATGCAAGTTCAGGCGGCCTGGCGCAGCATTCCAGGAGTCCGGGATACATCGACGGTAGCGACGGTGCAGGTTACACCGCCGCCTGCTCCAGCACCTGCACCCAGCCCGCAGCCAGTTCCATCCCCAATCACCAGTTTTGACATCAAGCGGCCCCAACCCAAAGATTTCGATAAAATTGCCGCGCTCATCAACAAAATAAGAGGCACATCGCTGGATCGTAGTGACATCATGGCCCACTTTGGCGAAAAAACCTATCTCCTGGCGGAAAGCAACAACACACCGTTGGGGGTGATTGCCTATCTGGTGGAAAATCTGATTACACGGGTGGACGAGTTTGTTGTTGAATCTGCTGCGCCTACCCAGCAGGTCGGTCAGGCGCTCATCAAGGCGATGGAAGATGCGGCGGAAGAACTGCAAAGCGAAGTGGTATTTGTTTTTCTATCGCACAATGTGGATGGCAACAAACCCATTTTTGAAAAAAGCGAATATCAGGAAACGACTATCGAGTCCATTCAATATCCCATCTGGCGAGAAGCCGTCAAGGAATCGAAACCGCAGGATGCTCGTATTTTTAGCAAACGTCTGCGCGAAAAGCCGATTCAAGTGCCGATTTAACAAACGAGGGAAAAATTGGAACAAATCAGACAAATTCCTGTGCTTGGCGCACTGATCAGAATCTTTGACACCTACCCGCGCATTTCCATGTGGGTGGTGCTGTCGGTAGGTATCATCGTGCTGCTGGTCTATGAAGCCCGTGATGTTGGTCTTTCAACTGGCAACTGGATCGCGCTGATTATCGCTTCAATCGTCGTAGCGGGGTTATGTATCTGGATCGTAAGCTGGGAAGACGACGAAGAAGGGTTTGACGATACTGTGCGCGTCAAAAGCAAAACCGAGGAAAAAGCGAAAACGGGAGAATCCCCCGCTGTCGAACCTCCTCAGGAATAAATGGTTTTCACGACAGAAGCCCTGCTGACTGGGCATGAGGGTTGGGTACGATCACTCATTCGCCTGGATGAACGGCATCTCCTTTCCACCTCTGACGATACCACCATCCGCCAATGGGATATGACCACTGGGCGGGTGGTGCGTGTTTTTACCGGACATACCGATGTCGTCCGTCAGGCGGCCCGTTTAAACAGCGATTTTTTCCTATCCGCGTCTTTTGACAGAACTCTGCGGCTGTGGAACTTCAAAACAGGCGAAACGGAGCGGATTCTAGAGGGTCATACGTCTGCGGTGCGTGTGATCCTGCCTCTGGATAAGCCGTATGTCCTGTCCGGTTCAGAAGATGAAACCCTGCGCCTGTGGAATCTCGATACGGGCCGCGTGGAACGTGTCATCACCGGGCACACAGAATGGGTCAACGGGGTTATTCGCACGGATGAGAATCATGTTCTATCCGGTTCCGGTGATTTCACGCTGCGCTTGTGGAATATTCATACTTGGGAAACCGAACGCATCTTTGAAGGGCATACCCACTGGGTCGCGGGAGTAGCGCCCGTGGATCGTCATCGTGCCCTTTCAGCCGGATCGGATAAAGAGGTTCGGTTATGGGACTTAGCAGCCGGAAAAACCCTGCGAATCTTTCATGGTCATACCGAAGCGGTACGGTGTGCCGTTCGCTTTAACTACGATTCCGTGATTTCTGCCTCGTTTGATAAAACGCTTCGCCTCTGGGAGCTCGAAACCGGAAACTGCCTGGCTGTTCACCCCCTGGATGAGGTGCCGCTCACGCTGGAAGCAGTTGACCAGACACAACTTGCGGTCGGGAGTGAAACGGGCAAAATCCACCTGATGAGAATCACTCCATGAGGCTGATTTTTATCCATTGGGAGGTATCGAAGCGGGCAGCAATATCCTTCAAACACAGGCCGAATTGAGCGTGGACAAAATCCGGCGCAATTTCCGCAAGGGGCAGCACCACATGGGCGTAGTGCAAAATCGCCTCATCCGGTACACACCAGGGCTTGGAGCCATATCTAAACGCGGCGTCTCCCCACAATGAAATATCCAGGTCAATGGTGCGTGGGGCATTTTTGTTTGAGGGGTCGCGCCGCCGCTTAAGTTGTTTTTCAATCATATCAATGACCTGTGTTTTGAACGCTTCTGGGGTAAGGGAGGTATGAATTTTGACGGCCATGTTCAAAAAATCCGGCTGGTTGATAAAACCCTGCGGAGGGGTGCGGTAAGCGGAAGAAATCGCCAATACCGTACACACCTCCCGCAGCAGTTGAACTGCCCGGCGCAGATTTTTCTCCGGCTCAATATTTGAACCCAGCGAAAGATATACGTCAGGCAGGTGCTCGTCAGTAGACATACTGTTCTTCTAAATCTTCCCGTAAACGCAAATAACTGTCGTACCGCTCTGGAGTAATGCTGCCCTTTTCAACCGCTTCCCGTACCGCGCAGCCTGGCTCATGATGATGGGTGCAGTCTGCAAAACGGCATTTTTCGACAAAAGGGCGGATTTCCCGGAAGTAGGAATCAAGCTCATGCGGCTCAATATCCCAGGGAGCAAGCGCCCGAATGCCCGGTGTGTCGGCAACATAGCCGCCGATTTCCAGCGGAATCAGTTGGCTGAAGCGGGTCGTATGTCGGCCTTTCTGGCTCGATTGGCTGATATGAGAGGTTTCCAGTTTAAGCCCCGGCTGAATGGCATTCAGCAGGCTGCTTTTCCCCACTCCAGAGGGGCCGGTGAATACCGATACTTTATCTTTCAGCAGGTCGTGCAGCGCTTCAATCCCCAGGTGCTGTTTAGCGCTCACGTACACCACCGGATAACCAATTGATGCGTAGATTTGAAAAACGCTTTGATAAATGGGAGCTTCGATAAGGTCGATTTTGTTCACGCAGATGACAATAGACGGAATATGTCCTTTTTCCGCCGCCACCAGCAAACGATCTAACATCCGGGGTTGCGGTTGCGGCTGCGCCGCCGCCATCACGAAGATCGTCTGATCGCAATTCGCAATAATGATTTGCTCTTTTTCCATGGAAGTCCCAACCGCCGAGGAGGGGTCAACACGCGAGAGGATATTCTGACGTTCAAGAACCTCTACAATGGTGCCTCTGTCGTCCTCCTCATGCCGTTCAATCACTACATGGTCGCCAAGTGCTACTAAATCGCTGGTCAGTTCGTCGGTATCTTTTAACCGCCCCGCGACCTGACACATCACCGTATCTAACGACGTTTTTACCCAGTAAAACCCACTTTGCGTCCTCACCACTAATCCACTGTTGTCGGAGAAAATCACACAGTTCAACTCCTCTATTGACCAAAATCCAATGCTTTAATTATATTGAAATCCCAAAAGCAGAATATGAGAAGAAAGAAACTTGGTCAATGGCAACAATCGCAGTCATCCAGAGCCAGTTTTCCATCCTGAATGAAGAGCCCCGGCGTCTTACCGGCTTTTCCAAGCAGGTACACCAGAAATTTTTCGGCGTGCTGGTTGAAGAAAGCGGGCACACGGTTCATACTGCAAAAACACTGGACGATTACCAGCAAAAAGGCTATGAAAAACCTGACATCGTCATTTGCGCTCCATTCCCGGAAATCGGTAATCCTGCCCCCGGCTTTGTGGAAATCCAGCGCTTACAGGAAACTTTTGGAGATACCCCTCTCATCGTGTGGTCAACCCGCACCGAGGAATCAATTCGGCAAAGTGTACTGAACGATTACGGGGCAAAGGAATACTACCGGGGCACGCTGCTGGACGCACCCGATGATTTTGCTGATATGGTGTTAAAATACACGTGATATGGCGCAGGATACACAACACTCCCGTAGACCGCAGCAGGGCACAGCCCTGGCTGGATTTTTTCTGGCCTGTATGGGATGGCTTGGCTTGTTTTTTCTGATTCGGGGCGTGGTTCCGCGTGCCGGAGCCCGTTGGATGTTTTTCGTGCTGCTGTACATTGCGGTCGCGGGAACGGTCATCCCGCTCGCCAAATATTTGAACGAGCGCTTTCGTGGTCGATACCACGAACCACCGGATTGGGTGTCCGTCCGGCAGGGGTTATGGGTGGGACTGTACGCAACAACCTGCATGTGGCTGCAAATCCCTCGCGTTTTGAATCTGACCATTGCCTTTTTCCTGGCGCTGAGTCTGATTGTGATCGAAGTTTTTTTACGTCTGCGGGAACGCAGTTTATACGGGTATTGAGGAGCGAAAGCGTGCCTTTTGAACTGGAAAGCGAGCATTTCGACGGGGCAGTGAAGGTCATTATCCCTAGAGTGTTCCCCGATGATCGTGGCTTTTTCATGGAAACCTACCGCAAAGATATGTTTACCTCACTGGGGATACCCTACGATTTTGTGCAGGACAATCATTCGCGCTCGGCCAGGGGGGTGATTCGCGGCTTACACTTCCAATGGGATCAGCCGTTGGCAAAGCTGATGCGGGTCACTGTGGGGTCTGTGTTTCTCGTTGCTGTTGATATTCGCAAGGGATCACCCACCCTGGGGCAGTGGTTTGGGCTTGAGGTTTCGGCAGAAAACAAACGCCAGGTATTTGCGCTCCCCGGTTTTGCACGGGGATTTTGCGTGCTTTCGGATGCAGCAGAATTACAATACAAGTGTACCGCCCTCTACAATCCACGCGGCGAGGGCGGCATCTTGTGGAATGACCCCGAAATTGGGATTTCGTGGCCTACGGATAATCCGGTTCTCTCTGAGAAAGATAAAAAGGCCTGGTCATTAAGAGAATGGCTGGAACTGGACCACGCCAACCATTTTATCTATCCCTGAAAAATTGCCTATCGTGTGAACGCGGCACGCCCCCAGTAACCTTCTGAACCCACCACCGTGACGTACTGGATTGAATCCGCACTCAGGTTAGTAGGGATGAACGTCGCAAAGAGATTTCCGTTCGCGTCCGTCAGGCCGCTAAAACGAATCCCACCACTAAAATCCGTTGGCGAAGCCGCCACATACACATCAAACCGTGAGCTGATGGGAAAACCAGAGCTGTTGATGGTTAGCTGGCTGGCCTGCACGTTAAAACTGGCTGCGACGGTCCGGTAAAACGGTGACCCTGTGATAATGTTTCCAGTTGGCACGTTAGTATAGGGTCCTCCTGTGCCAAACTGCGGATTCGGGGCGGGTGGATTGGCTGGAATACAGACAGTTGTTCCGGCGGGTACATAGTTCGGATTGGTAATTCGATTGGCCGTCAGCAGTTGATCCCAGGTCAGACCATACAGCAGCCCGATCCGGAACAGATTCTCGCCAGAACGCACTGTATGCAGCACACGGCAGTTCTGACCGGAAATTACCTGTCCGGTTGTTGGCGTGGACCCAGTTGGGCCACCAGTTGCGCTGGTTCTCGGAACACACAAGACCCATCCGGTTTGAATATAGTTCGGGTCAGCCAGATTATTGGCGGCTGCCAGAATATTCCACGTCACATTATAAATACGCCCAATCGCACGCAGATCTTCGCCCCGCCGCACCGTATGGAAAGCGCGGCAAGTTGAACCTGTGACCTGTCCCGTTGATGGTGGGGTACCTGTGGTGGGGCCGCCAGTGCCGAATGGGATACACAAGACTGTCCCAGCCTGAATATAATTGGGATTGGCAAGATTATTGGCTGCAACCAGTTGATCCCAGGTCAGGTTATACAGCAGCCCAATGCTGAACAGATTTTCCCCGCGCTGGACGGTGTGGAAGGTGCTGCATCCGGACTGCTGTGCGGAAGCCATCTGAGGAATGAAGGTCGCAAGTATCAGAATTAAAATTAAGCCCAAATAACGAGCAATTTTCATGTCTTCTTCTCCGCATTTTCTACAATTATGATACAGGCGGTGTATGTACACAATGTTTACGAGAAAAGCAGTTTTCCTATCGGCTATAATCCTAGCGCTTTACAGTCTGATTCCGCAAAATTTGCACGCCGCACAGACCGGTTTTCTGTTGATTCGTATCATTGAACCTGGGGCGACTCAACATCCCAGCCGTTTGTTTCTGGCGGACATTGCCAATGGCAGTCTTTCTGAACTGCTGGTTGAGGATCGCAGCATCGCCTCACCCTGGTTTGGCTGGTCGCCGGATGGGCAAACCCTGGCCTACCTTGCTCCAGCGCGGCGGGGCCTTAACTACGAATTGTGGCTGGGGAACGCCAACGGCACCAATTTACGAACGCCGTTTTTAACCGAAGGCCAGCAAACCCCCGTCGCCGCCGCCTGGAATCCAGCGTTTAGTATTGTTGCTGTTGCAACGGTCAGCCAGGAAACACGCGATGGGCTTTTTCTGGTCAATGCAACCAGTGATAATGTTGTTTTCCTTACTGAAGAACAATTTTCTCAGGCTCCCCTTCTGGATTGGTCGCGGGATGCTTATAAACTTGCCTACAGCACTGCCGATAATGCTCTCAAAATCATCAATACGGCTGACCGTTTCATCTACACCGCCCAGAATCCGGATTCTTCGATTCCGACCCTTCCACCGTATTTTGTGACCGGATGGACGGCCAACGATTCACAGTACCTGTGGACAGATGACCGGTATCAAACTCTGCAACCTATACAGGCTGAAGTCGATCCCTTTGAAGTTCGTATGTTCAGCGATGGTAACCGTCTGCTGTATTTTGATGGTCTCACCTTTTACCAGATCAACCCTAACACGGGCAGAACCGTGACACAGGACAATATTCCGGCAGGGTGGTTTGTTGAGGATTATGGGATTGCTGAGGATAGAACGGTATTTTTGAATGTTCTGCAATCCGATGCCAGCGGCAACTCAGTAATGCAGTGCTACCGCTGGGATGGTGCGGACTGGCTGTCGGTCAAGCAGGAGATCGGTGGCACATGGACACATACACGCTGCGTGGTGCTGGCAGGTGGCACCTATATCGCCTTAACAGGCACGCTCGCGCCGGAATCATGGGAACGTATTCCGGAAGCTCTGCTGTTTTCGCTGTACCTGGTGCCAACTGATTTATCGCGTCTGGTCAAAATAACGGATCTTTATGCTGGTTTTGAAGTCGCCCCGATCGGTTTTTCGCCGCGCCGCGAGCAGGCCGTTTTCCAGGAAGGTCAGGAAATTGTCGTCTATAATTTGCAAGGGGAACGAGTCCGGCTGGCGACACTGCAAGACCTTGACATCACCAGCCCCTGGATACAGTATACATTCCGGTGGCAGCCCTAACCGAACTTGGGAGGCTCACCTGTTGGCTGATTTTGCGGTTGGGGAATCGGCAGAGTGATATCCCCACCCAATAAATCAGGGATGACAGGTTCGGCAAATATGTTGCAGGTTTCCGGCACATCCTTTGGTGTTGTGCTGGGGATCGCGGCACTGGGGTTAAAATAATTCCAGGCCGTGCGCGAAATTTCTTCCAATACAGGGAAGGACTGCTCATAATTGAGCCAGCTTGTGCGCTCGTGGTAAATCATGGCGATAACGTAATTTTTCTCCGGGCCAAACACAATTCCTGCGTCGCCATGTGTGTTATTGACCCAACCATGTTTATGGGCGATCAATGCCTCTGCTCCGACGCCGGCCTCTATCAGGGCGCCTATTTTGTTGGCTCGCATAACCCGCAGCATTTGCTGGCATTCCTGTTGATTGAGCTGCGTTCCGAAACGGTCAATCAGCGGCCCTGTACCGTCCGCCGCACACTGGTACATACCTCCAAGAAGCCAGCCAATTTCCTCGACCGTAATCTGATTATAGGGGTCAGGTTGGGTACGAGTCTGGTCAGCCTGGGTGATCGGCATTGCAAACGGCACTGGGGTAGGGTCGGGGATGCCTGTATCAAACGAGGAGCGCACAAACGTATTTCCCAACCCCAGATCCTGCATCATTTGAGATACCCGCTCGCCACCCACTCCAATATCGCCATCACCGATACTGGCGAGCATCTGATTGGTAGTGATGTTCTCGCTGCAAATCATCGTGTTCGCCATCAGCATCGCATCTTCTTCCTTTATCGGGTCATTCTTATGCAGAAAATACCCGACCAGAATCGAAATCTTGTTGATGCTTGTACCACTGTAAGCCACACCGCCGTTCAATGTGAAATGCTCACCGGTCTGCAAATCCATGACAAAAACGGATGCTTCACGGTCTGTACGCGGCGCAAGTCCCTGCGAGAGCAAATACTGGTCCATTTGCAGACCCAGCGTATTCGCAAGGGTGGTCTCGGTACTGCCAAAGTCGCCGAGTGGCGAGGCGCTGACAACCACCGTATCCGGCGTTGCGGTAGGGGTTGGATAGGGAATCGCCAAACTGCTGATGACTTCAACAGTGTAAATATTGCCCTGAATCTCTACATTGTCAGCAAAGACCCAACCCTCACCGTTGGGTGTGGCGACTTTGTACCAGGGAAAGGTGCTGTGCCGCGCCAGGACAGGCAAACTTGTTCCCCCATCCAGGGTGATGAGCACGGGATAATCAATACCGGGGCCGTAGCGCATGTTGGAACGCCCCAGCAAGCGTGCCGTAACCTCCGCTGTGGGGGTCAGTGTGGCTGTTGGTAGGTTTTCAGGGGATGAAGTCAGGGTGACAACCGCTGTCGGGCCGGGAGCAAGCAAGGGCAGTTCAAAAAACTCGGATTCGTAAGGAACGGTGCTCAAACTGCCGCGTTTAAGCTGAACCAGATCGCTGAAAACCCATCCCGCGCCTGTCGGAATCCCTGGCACTTCGAGCAGGAGCCAGGGAACAAGCGCGTGCTGCTTTAGGACACGGTATTCTGTTCCGACGGCAATTTCATAGACCACCGCGAAATCTGTTGATGGGCCTGAGCGCAAATTGGCCGTTCCATAGGCTTCAACGTAGACATCCGCGTTCTGAGAGAACGTTTCAGCAAAAATGATCGGTACCGAAAGTAGAAATAAAGCCGCGAACAGCGCTAAACCCGTAAAACGCATACATCCTCCGTTCGGGCTAAAAATATAGCACAGCCTGTCCACCCCTTGCCCTACGACAAAACAGCGGTTAGTCCGTAAAACGGTAACGGATCAGAGTCCACAGGGCAATTGGCGCATCATACCATTTGATTTTTTTGCCTTCCGCCCATTCGCGCCCATTGTAAGAAATAGGCACTTCGTAAATCCGAATGCCTTTCTTGAGGACTTTAGCGGTAACCTCCGGTTCAAAATCGAAGCGGCGGGAGCGAATCTTCATGCCCCGTACCACATCCGCCCGGAAGACTTTATAACAGGTTTCCATATCGCTGAGTATCGTGTTGTAAAGAATATTGGTCACCAGGGTCAGAAATTTGTTGGCGAGCATATTCCAGAAGAACATGGTTTTGCGCGGCCCTCCCAGAAAACGTGATCCATACACCACCCTGGCGCGACCTTCTTCAATAGGTTTTAGAAGCGCCGGATAATCTCTGGGATCGTATTCCAGGTCAGCATCCTGGATGATGAACACATCGCCCGCCGCATTCTGGAAGCCCGTGCTGACCGCCGCACCCTTGCCACGGTTCTGCTCATGCAGCATGACGCGAACGAGGCTGTGCTCACGTTCGATCTGGGGTAAAAGCTCCCTGGTGCCATCCGTCGATCCGTCATCCACGATGACAATCTCGCTCACGATTCCTACCATGACCACCTGCCGGACAATTTCCTCAAGGGTCTCTTTTTCGTTATAACAGGGGATAATCACGGAAACTTTAAGCGCCAAAAAATATCTCCTTCGTCGGAACGGCGGAATTATATTTGAAGTATAGCCTATGAAAAATCCCTGTTCCTGCGGCCATCCATTTCTTTGGGGAAAATTTCATGGTTAAATCCAAAACATGCTAGGATACAGCCGATTATCATGTGGAATATTTCGATGCTGAGAACTGTGACAAGTGTAGTACTCGTAATTATTTCTCTTATAAACACCACCGCTCCAGCACAGGCACAGGGTGATTCACTGCCACCGCCACATCTGGGTTACGGGCTGCATCTTGACCCGAACGTTCCGGTTGATCCGGCAGTGGTTGATCGCCTCGGCATGGACTGGGTAAAGGTTTATAATGAGTCGCAAATTCCACCATTCCAGAACAAGCGCATCCTGTTTCGGCTGGATATTGCCCCCACTGACAACGTAGAAGCCTTCCGCGCGGGGATTGCCCAGCGTGCCAGCCATTTAGCTAATCTGGGGGTAGATGCGATTGAAGTGCATAACGAGCCCAATCTCTCCCTTGAATGGCAGAACCGCCCACCTGATGCGGCAGAATATGTCAGGCTCCTGCGCGAAGCATATCAGGCCATTAAATCCGTCGCGCCCCAGATTATCGTGGTTTCTGCCGGACTTGCCCCCGCGCCAACCACCGCTGACCGGATGGCAATCAACGACATAGATTACGCCCGTGACATGCTGGCAAATGGTGCGGGTCGTTATTTTGATGCCTTTGGCTACCATCCCTATGGTTTTAATGCCGCACCGGAAGACGAACCTTCCCCGGATCGGTACAATTTCCGCCGGGTGGAGTTGATCTGGGCGCTGCTGCGCCAGTACGGGATCAATAAACAAATCTGGCTGACCGAGTTTGGATGGCTGCGTGATCCGGCCGAAGATGGGGTAGGCTGCTCAGAAAGCGACCCTGCCTTCCAGGGATTCGCGTGGCTGCGGGTGAGTGGACAAACCCAGGCCGATTACATTGTGCGGGCATTTGCCTACGCAGACCGCAACTGGGTGTGGGCTGGACCAATGTTCCTGTGGAATTTGAATTTTTCGCAGCGCCCGAATGACGGTTCGCTGCCGCCGTGCAGCCATATGCGGTGGTTTGGCCTGCTTAAATCGGACGGGGCACCCACGATTGCCTATCAACGAGTCGCCGGTATGCCCAAACGCTACAGCCGCTATCTCCCCATCATGACCCTGTATTCGGATGAGATGACTCTTGAAATAGGGCAGTTCTGCGGGGGGCAGTATGAATTAGGGCAGTTTACGGTAGCGAACACAGGCTATCCAGGGGCGTTCACGGCATCTATTGAGCCCGCCAACGCTCCCTTGATGCCGCTTGTGGAGACTTCCTCACAGACAGCCCGCAGTGGGGACAGCATTACCATCTATGTGACCACACCGGGGCTTTCGCCTGGACTATATATAGTCTATGTTAATGTCAGGACAACGATTGGCGGTCAGCTCGTCGCCCAGAATCTGCGGGGATTCCTGGTAGTCCGCGAAACCGGTCAATGTTAAGTCTGGAAAACAAGCCGCAACAGAATAAAATTTCTTTAACGATTTTAATCAAAGGTACGGCATGGAACATCACGTAGTGACCATAGGGGTGGCGGGTGGAAGCGCGTCCGGCAAATCTACTATTTCGAGGGCCATTCTTGACCAGGCCGGACAGGAACGCATCGCCTACCTGCTCCATGACTCCTACTACAAGGATCTTGTTGAACTGGGTCACGATCGCAGCCAGATTAATTACGATCACCCGGATTCGCTGGAAACCTCGCTGCTTGTTGAGCATATTCTCCAGCTCAAGGCCGGAAAGCCGGTTGAAGTTCCGATTTACGATTTTGTGGAGGATCGACGATTGGCACAAACGCGCACCGTGCAGCCACAGCCAGTGATACTGGTCGAAGGCATTCTGGTACTGGCTGAACCGGAACTCCGCAAGCTGTTTGACATTAAGATTTTTGTGGATACGCCACCCGACATCAGGTTTATCCGCCGCCTGAGCCGCGATGTAGCTGAGCGTGGGCGCTCAATGGAATCAGTGATTGATCAGTACCTTAAAACGGTGCGTCCGATGCACAATGCGTTTGTCGAACCGAGCAAACGTTATGCGGATATTATTGTACCGCAAGGTGGGTATAATACCGTAGCAGTTGACCTGATTGCCCAGCGAGTCCGTAGTTTGTTGTAGAAAAAATATGCTGCTTTCACGACTCCTCAAACGTATTCTGACTCATAAATCTGGTTATGCGCTGCGCCCTGTGAAGGAACGCGATGCCTCGGATCTGCTGGTATCGTGCTGGATGGAACGTGATCTGCGCTCTATCAGGGAATTTATCCAGCGCAGTCTGGAAATCATGTACCAGGAACGGGGTTATGTTCTGGTGGCGGAGGCTGAGGGGCATGTCATTGGCTTCGGACTGCTGACGCTGTGGCCTAAAGTCGCGGAAATCAGTGATTTAATTGTCGCTGAAGCCTATCGTAACCGGGGAATTGGCACCGCCATTGTCACACGGCTGACCGAGGAAGCAAGACGGCTGGGGGCGTACAAGCTGGAAATCGGGGCGGCCAACAGCAACCGCCGCGCCTATGCGCTGTATCAACGGCTGGGATTTGCACCGGAGCGGGTGCTGCATCTTAACCTTGGCAGTGGGCCAGAGCCCGTTACATACCTCGTGAAGTACCTCGATAAGTCGTAAGCGCGAGATTCGGCTTTACGTCCAGCGTATAATCGGCCAATTGACCCTGCTGGTACAGAAAGAACCCCGCTGCCGCAATCATCGCAGCATTGTCAGTACACAATTTCAGGGGCGGAATCCGGACGGGAAGGGTTGTTTGCTGAGAAAAAGCTTCGCGCAAGGCCCGATTTGCGCTCACACCACCTGCCAGCAAGATCTCCGTCGCTCCCAGGGTTTCCGCAGCCCGCACCGTTTTTGTGACCAGGACTTCAACTACCGCCGCCTGAAAACTGGCGGCAACATCCGCCACATTCACCCCTTCGCGCAGCGTGCCCGGTTTTAATTTTTCCCCGCCGTGAGGATGCGGTGGCCTCACGGCCCGCATGACTGAGGTTTTCAGTCCGGAAAAACTGAAATCATAAGGGCGCTCCGGCAGAGCACGCGGGAAATCATATGCGGTTGTGCTGCCACCTTCCGCCGCTTTCTGGATTGATGGCCCGCCAGGGTAAGGTAAGCCGAGCAGCCGCCCCACCTTATCAAAAGCTTCGCCCGCTGCGTCATCAATTGTCCCGCCCAGATGCTCATAATCCCCATGATCCCGCATCAAAACCAGTTCGGTATGTCCCCCAGAAACGATCAGCGCCACGACAGGAAATTCAATCGGTTTTTCCGGGTTAACCAGCCAGGTTGAATAGAGATGACCTTCAAGGTGATTCACACCAATCAAGGGGAGAGACCGCCCCAGCGCCAGCCCTTTGGCAAAATTAACACCGACGAGCAGCGATCCTGGCAGGCCTGGCCCGTAGGTGACGGCGATGGCCTCAATTTCCTGCCAGTTTTTGCCAGAAGTGAGCACTGCCTCTTCAACGACCGTATCAATGGTTTCGATGTGAGCGCGAGCGGCAACTTCCGGAAACACTCCGCCGTACCTGGCGTGCAAATCAGTCTGCGAGGCGACCACATCGGCGTGAATCACCCTGCCATTTTCCACCACCGCTGCCGCCGTTTCATCGCATGAGGTTTCAATTCCCAGTATCAAGGTCATGAACATTATCCCCTCAACGGCACCACCAGATCATAGGGGCAGTCAGTCAGGTTGATTAACTGCCCGTTTTCATCCAGGTAAACAGTATCCTCAATCCTTACCCCGTATCCTTTAGAGGGATAATACAAGCCTGGCTCAATGGTAACCACGTGCCCGGCTTTAAATACTGTGCTGTCCGCCGCAAACTGGCTGATTGCTGGCGCTTCGTGCACCCTCAGCCCAAGCCCATGCCCCAACGAATGGACATAACCCTCATGGGTTTTCGGTGTGCTCATTTTGGTGGGATGTCCGGCAGCCTCAAACAGCCGGCAGACCTCTTTATCGACCTGGTTGGTTGGCTGCCCGATTTCGATGCCTTCTAACGAGCGGTGAAACACGCTCAAAACCTGCTCATAGGCTTGCTGCACATCCTCACGGGCGAATCCCAGTGACCAGGTACGAGTCATATCGTGATAATACCCGCCGCCGATGGTGCGCGGGAAAAGATCAAATACAATGCTTTCTCCCGGTCGCAAAATTTCATTTTCTTCGCCCCGGCTGTGCGGTATCCCTGCATCCCGTCCTTGAGCGAAAATTGTCACGCCGCCATCTTCTAACCCTTGTTCCAGCAGTTTCAACCGCAAAAAGCGCTTTACATCCCCAATGGTTAACGGCTTCCCTTCCGCAGTCACTACCTGCCCATTTTCACCGCGATGAGTCGAAATCCAGTCCCGTGTCATTTGCATAACTGCACCGGTACGTTTGCCGACTTCGCGCATTTTTTCCAGCTCACTGGCATCTTTCGTTTCCGCCGCCACATCAAATATATCCGGTGCTTTGTCACGAATGATCTGAATTTTTCCCTGCAATGCCTGGAATATTTCCATCAAGCGCATGGTGTACTGGATGTTGGCAGTCCCGTACAACGTAACCCCACCATTGATGTCAAACCTCTCGACCAGAAGCTGGTAAAAGGCGGTGAGTTCGGCATTGGTACCGCGCCCGTATTGCCCAATGAGTTCCATACGCCCGATTTCTTCAAAGGTCAGCACAGCCAGACCACTTTTGGCGGCCTCTTCCCGTTCCATGCCAAAGACCATGAGAATCGGCGCTTCTCCTCGCTTTTTGAGGATAAATGGGCTGGCGTGAACGCCGCCCGTGAGGTAATCCCGATATACATTCTCGCCTTCGGTTTCCGGGATGAAAAAAGCATCAATTTCGTGCTCTGCCATCAGGCGGTCAAGGTCGCTTCGCATTATTCCAATGTCCTTATCTATTCACCACATCCCGCAAAATAGCTGCCATCTGGGCGGCAACCACAGGGGTAAGATAGTATTTTTCCACTGTTTCGCGGGCACGCCTGCCCATCGCCAGCCGGAAATCGATTTCGTCGCGCAGGCAGGTGAAGGCTTCTATCCAATCCGCATCGCTGTAACACAAGATGCCGCCCTGGAACCGCCGGATCGCGGTCACATAGGATGGCTGCGGACTGGTGACAGCAGGCAAGCTTCGTGCCATACCAAGCGAAATTTTATACTCGGTGTGACCGAGATTATAGCCATTGTTGAGGAATCGTGGCGAAATCACCGCATCGGCACGCCCCAGCAGCCAGGCATAATACCAATCTGAGTAAGGAAACCAGCGCACAGGAATATATTTTTCAAGCGTATCCATGACGGTTGGGCGGGCATCGCTGACCAGCCACAATTCAAGGTTTTTGACCTGGCGGAACACATCCACCAGCGCCGCCAACTCGTCCGATTTCCACGATATACCGCTCCAGATGAGGCGCAGCTTTCCTGATTCCGCCCGATGCTCTGCGGGCCGGAAAAGCAGGGGCAGCACATTATCCGGTATCCACGTCGCGCAGGGGTTAAAGTCTCTGACCACATCCAGCAGATAATCTGAATCAGCAATGACATGGTCAGCTCGGCGCGTTAGCTGAATGGCGGCCCTCTGTAAGGACTTATCCGGCTGTGTTTTGGGGTCGAGATAATCACCCCAGATGTAGTAATAGTTTACGTTTGCATCAAAGACGATTTTTGTGCCGTGCTGTTTAAGCCGCTCAACTTCTTCCAGTATCGCCTCGTGAAAACTTTTGATGATGACGACCACATCGTAAAACCTGCCCGCCCGGTAGAACTCGTTCCGAAAACCATGATGGTTTAGCCATAACACAAGATTGCGGTAGCGCATCGTAAGCATCGCCCCGGAACGCAGCCACACCGAACGGCGGGTGGGACGTTGGGGATATTCGGAAGTGATCCAGCCGACCCGAATCGTCATGACCGCTTTTTATTCGGGTTTCGCAGCGGCTGCTGACCTGCCAGAATGCGCCGCCATTTAAGCAAAAATGTCTGGAAAGCGAAATTCTGGGCATCCAGAAAGGCCTGAAAATGAGTCATCGCAGGTGGCAGTGGGCGGCGAATGCCGTTTTCAATCGCTTCTAAATACTGCGGAAAAATCACATTGGGATGGAAGACGGTCAATGTGCGCTGGCGAGCTTTTTCAGCATAATTCGCCTGATTCTCCAACAACTGATTTAACGTAGCTCTGAAATTTCCTTCCGGCGCAAAGGGCAGCCCCGCATCTCCGACCAGCTCAGGAACACCGCCGCTGGGCAAAAATATCACCGGCAGACCACAGGCCATCGCCTCAAGTACAATATTGGGACAGGGGTCATTTTCGGAAAGATTGATAAAGACATCCCCCGAACGTAATACCTTTGCCAGTTCGACGTGATTCACAGCATTCATCTGGCGCAGATTGGATGGGATTTTGTTAAATTTCGCATTCCCAATGAAAACAAATTCAATATCCGGGTTGGCCTGTGCCAGCGCAGGAAGCCGCCATGCCCCTTTACGTGGATTTGGACTCCAGACAGCGCTGATGACCCGTTTTTTATCGCCGTGTGGCAAGGAGTCGCCCCTTGGCTTGTAATGTTCCGTGTCCACCGGATTATAGATAATAGGGCCGTCCTGATGCACTATATGGTACTTTTTCTGTGTCGAGTGGCGGCTGTAATCACTCTGGAAAATAGTTACATCGGCCAGATAATTCACATCGCGCTGAAGCCAGTCCGCGCCATCATATCGCCCATAATCCCGTGCCGACCCGTCAATACGGTGGATGACACGCAGCCGGGACAGCCGTTTTTTGTGTTGCAAAATGGTGCGATAAGGGATTGTCCACGAATTGACGAACAGAACATCATAATCTTCGTCCAGCGCTGTTGTATGATCAATGTTTTCTCGGATCAAATACTCCTGAAAATTCCTCAGGAAGGTTGAACTGCCTCCCCCCCCTGCATTTGGCATGGCGAGACAAATCTTCATTTCTGCCTCAAAGCGTATAGTTGTATTTTGTCCCACAGCCACTGCTTTCTTACATCACTGACTGCCTTAAAGTGCTCAAGTGATGTTGGCAGGGGGTGACGCTGTGTACCTTGAATTGCCTGCCAGTAGGCCGCAAAGATTTTCTCCTTTGCAAAGACCTGTTCGGCGCGTTGGCGTGCTGTCTGCTGATACATCCTCAGATTGTCCCGAAGTCGTTCTACCTGTAAACGAAAATTATTTTCCAGGGGGAGTCCCGCCTCCCCAACCAGTTCTGGCACGCCCCCACTGGGCACATATAACACAGGCAGGCCAGAGGCCATTGCTTCTATCACGACGTTTGGGCAGGGATCATTCTGGGAAAGATTCAGGAAAATATCTCCTGATCGCAGCACACGCGCCAGTTCGTGATGATCCATCACGCCGAAACGCCGCATATTGGACGGCATTTCATCAAAGGAGGCACTGCCTACAAACACAAACTCAAGTTCGGGGTTTGCATCCGCCAGCACAGGAATCCGCCACGCCCCCTTGCGGCGGTTCGGACTCCAGATCACCGTGACCACCCGCAGTATGTCCGTTTTGGGCAAGTCCGGGTGTGTCTCGCCATCCGGGGTGTAATGATGGGTATCCACAGGGTTATAAATTGTTGGCCCGTCGTGCCGAATCACGTGATATTTTTGCATAGTGGAATAACGCGAGTAATCGCTCTGGAAAATGGTTAAATCCGCCAGGGTGCTGACCGCCCGTTGCAGCCAATCCGCATGATCTGACCGCCCGTAATCCCAACCTGCCCCATCCACCCGGTGCACAACTCGCATCCCTGGCAACCGCTTTTTGGCCTGGAGAATACGTCTATAGGAAGTCTGCCAGGCGTTAACAAACAGGATGTCGTAATCGGCCTCAATATCGTCCGTCCACACCCGCTGCTGGGCGGTCAGCCAGTCGCGCCAATTGCGTAAAAAAGTACCGCTTCCACCCGCTTCTTTTTCGCCGCGGGGAACACAAAGCCTCACGCAGGGACTTCCTGAAACTGACTGTGATATAGTTCGGCGTAACGTCCGCCGCGCATCAGTAACTCGTTGTGCGTGCCGACTTCTACAATTCGCCCTAATTCCATCACCACAATTTTATCCGAGTTAAGAATGGTCGAAAGACGGTGAGCAATCACCAGAACCGTGCGATTCTGGCTCAGGCGGTCTAACGCCGTTTGGATCAGACGCTCGTTTTCGGAATCTAATGCGCTGGTGGCCTCGTCTAAAATCAAGACTTCAGGGTCGCGCAAAATTGCCCTTGCAATGGCGATCCGCTGGCGCTGCCCACCTGACAGAAGCACACCTCTGTCCCCCACCCGCGTATTATAACCTTCGGGTAATTCTTCGATAATGAATTGATGAATGTTGGCGTTGCGGGCGGCCTCTTCGATTTGCGCCTGGGTTACGTCAGGGGTGCCATAACCGATGTTGTAGCTGATGGTCTCATTAAAAACAAAAGTATCCTGACTGACCACCCCGATATGTTTGATCCAGTCACCGAGTCTTAAGTCACGTAAATCGTGTCCATCGATCAGGACCTGTCCGCTTTTTGGGTCATAGAGCCGGGTGAGCATATCGGCCATTGTGGATTTGCCCGACCCTGAAGACCCGACCAGCGCGACCTTTTCTCCCTTATTGATTTCCAGCCTGATATCGCGCAGTGCCAGCGCCTCACGTTTGGTGTACTGGAAACACACATCCCGAAAAACGATATTCTTTTGAATCCCATGAAAGGGGATTGTGCCATCTTTGAGGTAGTGCATTCGGCCACGTTCTAATACATCCACCACCCCTTTGACCGCTGCCAGATCCGCGCTGATACTGGTGCGTTTGGCGTTCAGGTTCAGCACATGCGGCATCATGCGGTAAAGGATCAGGATGAAGGTGCTGACAATCGGGATGAGTTCTGTCTGATTCACATTTAAGACAGCCCCGCCGATAATCAACATCAGCGCCAGCAGACCAATGACAATCACCTCCAGCAGTTGGCGTGAGGCTTCGTTCAAAATCTGCAAATAGATGAGCGCACGTTGAAAGATTTTCAGCTTGGAAAAGTAGCTTTTTCGCTCATATTCCTGCTGGTGCATAATGCGAATAATGCGTTTGGCATTGAGGGTTTCCAGCGTGCTGTACTGCACCGCCAGCGCGATGTCATAGCGATACTGCCCAATTTTTCCCGCCAGACGAACAATACCCCCCAGCAGAAAAAATACCAGCACCAGCAGTCCCGCCGCCAGCAGAGTCATTTGCCAGGATACCGCCAGCAGCACCAGCACATAGATAAAAATGGTAATGAACCCCGATGCCAGCGACACCAGGCCGAACACCGCCCCGGCTGCCCGTCCCGTCTCGCTGTTGAGAATCATCTGCCAGTCGGAGTCGCGGCGCTGATTTAAATCCTCATAGGAAATGGAAAGTATCTGATTATAAACCTCTTCACGGAGTTGACGATCCAGACGGGCCTGCAAAAAGGCCTGGACGGAAATCGCCAGCATGGAAAAAGCCGTGCGTGCAATGGTCAGCGCCACAAACAAAATCGCTGCTGTTTGCAGCAGACGGTTTTCCGGCACATCCCGAAATAATTCGTTAATCCACTGCAACAGGCGGTTGCCTTCGGACACCGTCTGCGTTTCCTGACCCAAGCCTTCCAGCATCGGCAGCACCAGCAGTACAGAAAAACCCTCCGTAAAAGCGCTGATGAACACCAGAATCGTGACCAGCAAACCGAGGGGCCAGTATCGTTGTAAGCGCCTGACCAGAATGAAAAATTCGTTCAGCGTGAAAAGCTCCTCAACACGTCATATGAAGTATATCCCATACTCGCAAGTGTTTGACTTGCGTAATATTGGAGTCATATTAGCGTTGCAGGAGGGATGTTGTCAGCCCTTTTTACGGGTGATAAAATGAGGAGAGTACCCATCAAAGACCTATATGAGTGAAGTCAAGAGTTTCACGCCGATGGACCTGGCCTTACTCCGACGAGTAGCTGCTCGCGGGATCAGCCTGGATACAGCGGCGATGATACAAGACCCAAATCCTATAGAAACAGCAATCCTGGGCTCGGTTGGTTTACGTGGCCGCGGGCGTCCGACTTATATTCTGCGGACAGGCCATGCTGATTACGCTACACAAATGCAGGTTGAGAACCACCATGCCCGGATTACGCTGCTTGCCCCCACCCCAGACGGCGAAAGCCCGATTTGGCCGTGGTTATCGCTGGTTGATAACCTGCTGGTACAGGCTGGCAAACGGGGGGCACATCTGGTAACCGCAGAAGTGCCAATAGAAGGGTCTGTTTATGAACTCTTTCGACGGGCGGGTTTTACGATTTATTCCCGGCAGGCATTGTTCTGCCTGGAAAAAACGCAGGCGGTGACAACAGCAGAATCAGCCGTGCTGAGGGTGCGACCCATTGAGGACATAGATTGCACGCACCTGAATGCACTTTATGCGAACACCGTCCCCAGATTAGTCCAGCAGGCTGATCCGGCACCCTCAACCTGGTCAGGGCTGGCGTTGATTCTGGAAGGGCGGCTGCGCGGCTGTCTGACTGTTTCCGAAGGGCGGAATGGGATTCTGGTCAAGCCCTATATCCATCCTGAACTGGAAGACCGCATCCCGGAGGTGTTTGCGCTGGCGTTGGCGCAGCTCCCGAATCGGAAAATCTTTGTTCGTGTGTTGGCTTATCAGGCATGGCTGCGTTCCTCGCTGGAACATGACCTCGGTTTTGAGGAAGTGGCCCACCATGCACTGATGGCCCGGCATACAGTGATTTTGCGGGAAACGTCCGTCTTTTCGCCTCTGATTGCCTTAGAGAATCTGCCTTTCGCACCCTCGATTGAAATAGCGCTGGAAAGCAGCATCCAGCCGGAAAGAGCGATAAAGAAGAACTGATGGGATATCGAATCACTGACGATATAGAAAAACTGAAAGCTGTTCTCCCCGCCTATCTGATCGATGCCATTGAAAAGCGCGGCAGCGAAGAAAATCTCATTGAAATCATTATGGACTTAGGGCGTGTTCCCACGGCGCGGTATACCGATGCGGAAATCGTGCTGAATGATCAAGAGGTTGGGCTGGAAGCGATTGATTACGTGGTTCAGCGTGTTGGGGACTTTGACGCTGACAACCGCGCTGGCATCGAAAGGACACTCCATCGCATCAGTGCGATACGTAATCGTCGCGGCGAGGTGGTTGGGTTAACCTGCCGCATCGGGCGTGCCGTTTACGGCACGATTGATATTATTCAGGATCTGGTCGAATCCGGCAAAAGCATTCTGATGCTTGGGCCGCCCGGTGTGGGCAAAACGACCATGCTGCGCGAGGCTGCCCGTGTGCTGGCGGATAAACGCCGTGTGGTCATTGTGGACACCTCCAATGAAATTGGCGGTGATGGGGATGTTCCCCACCCTGCCGTTGGGCGTGCCCGCCGGATGCAGGTGCCGCAGCCGAGCTTGCAGCACGAAATCATGATTGAGGCTGTCGAAAACCACAATCCAGAAGTCATTGTGATTGACGAAATTGGGCGTGAGTTGGAAGCCAAAGCAGCCCGCACTATCGCTGAGCGCGGGGTGCAGTTGATCGGTACCGCGCATGGCAACACCCTGGATAACATTCTGCTCAACCCAACCCTGTCGGATCTGGTGGGTGGGGTGGAAGCGGTGACCCTTTCCGACGACGAAGCGCGGCGGCGCGGCACACAAAAAACCGTCCTGGAACGGCGTTCCCCCCCAACCTTCGACGTGTTAGTGGAAATCCAGAGTCGCAACCGCCTGATTATCCATGAGGATGTGGCCTCAGCGGTAGATGCTCACCTGCGCGGCAAACCGATGCCTACAGAACTCCGCTACCGGGAAGAAAATGGGCAGATTCAGATTGAAAGCTACCAGCACACCTTTGAGGAAAAGGTTGTCAAGGTAGGTAGTAAGCGCGAACGCCATGCCAATGGCAATGGCTCGCAGCATCCACCAGCGGCATCATCTGTGCAGACAGACGGCACGGAGCCGCGCGAACGTAAGCTTATCCGGGCTTATGTCTATGGTGTGGCAAGAAACCGTCTGGCGCAGTCCGCTAAGCGGTTGAATGTGCCCTTGACGATTGTGGATGAAGCCGAGGATGCGGACGTGATGATTACGCTGAAAAGTTACTATCGCCAGCGTCCACGTCTCATTGTAGACGCCGAACGGCGCGGCGTAAGTATCTATGTCCTGAGGGCGAACACGGTCGCTCAGCTAGAAGATTTTCTGGCTGATCTGTTCGATTTGGAAAGTCCCGACGACGACCCTTTTGCAGCAGCGCTTCAGGAGGCTGATGAAGCGATTCAGCAGATTCGCGTGGGCAAATCCTACGTGGATTTGAAACCGCAGCCTGCCCACCTGAGGCGCAAGCAGCACGACGCCGCACGTCAGGCCAATCTGGTTTCGCACAGTTATGGCTCAGAACCTTATCGCTACGTGCGAATCATTCAATCAGAAACTCGCTAAAACCAGCGCCGGACTTACCATCCGGCGTTTTTATTTCCCGAAGTAAGCCGCCAGTGTCCGAACCATTTGCTCAATGTGATCAATATCGTGGGTAGGAACCTGCATAGCCTGTTCGATCAGCGTCACCTGCCCTGCCTCAGGATGGATGGCGGTGCGCCGCCAGTCGCTTTCGGCACGTTCCTTCAACCACTCAATGAACTCCTGACGGGTTGTTAAGTAAGCAGCCAGCACATTATGCAAATCCTGATCGGCATAATGCCGTTCCGCTGCCATCAGCTTTTCATCGTAAGCCGGAAGCACCGGATTGTCCTGTTCAACCATGCTGCGGGCACGGCTGAAAAAAATCTCCTCAAAATCGCGTAAATGGCACATAATTTCAACTATGCTCCACCCGTCCGGGCCATCGGTTGCCTGCTGTGCCTGTTCCTGAGTCACATCTTTAAGAATGTCTTGCAGGATAACCGGTGTTTTTCTTAAGCTGCGGATAAAGCGCCCCGGAGTCATAAACGTCATGGGAGCCCCCCCCTTCTCCACGATTCACGGAGAATCTGTAAGCCTTCATCAATAGATATGTTGGGCGAGTAGCCCAGATCCCGTCGAGCAGCACTGATGTTAAACCAGCGTGATTTGGCAAGCTGACGCACCAGAAAACGGGTCAGGGGCGGTTCATTTTTGATCCCCAATCCACGATAAACCCATTCCGCAGCCCAACCCGCCGCATAGGGAAGCCAGTAGGGAACAGTACGCTGAATCGGTGGATAGCCTTTTGTGTCGATGATTTTGCTGATGATGACTTCGGCGGGCAGGGGTTCGCCGTTGGAAACAAAATAGGTTTTGCCCGCGATAGGCGAACCCGGCGCAAGGCGATCCAGCGCCAGTAAATGTGCTTCAGCGGCATTATCAATATAGGTCGTATCCAGCACGCACGGCCTGCGCCCGATCTTAAAAATCCGGCCCTTTGCCGCCCGCTCCATGAGGCGTGGTGTAATCTGATGATCTCCTGGCCCCCAGATAAGCGGCGGGCGAATGGCAACGGTTGCCAGGGTGGGGTTGTTGGCCTTTAAGATCAACTGCTCGCCCAACGCTTTGGTTTCTGAATAATAAGACTCATATTTTGTGGGATAAGGCAGGCTTTCGTCGCCATTTTCGATGGGTTTTCCAGCATCCACCACACTTGGAGAACTGGTATACACCAGCTTCTGAATCCCGTGATGCTGGCAGGCGGAAATCATATGCTGGGTGCCAATCACATTAGGGCGGTAATAGTCGTTATAGGAACCCCATATACCTGCTTTCGCTGCCACATGAATCACTGCATCACAACCTTCAACAGCAGAAAACACGGTCTTCTGGTCGGCAATATCGCCGCGCCGAACTTCCACCCCCATTTTCTCTAATTCAGGGTACGCGCCGCGTGCCAGACTGCGAACAACTTCGCCGCGTGCCAAAAGCTGCCTGACCACAGCCGAACCTAAAAACCCGCCGCCGCCTGTGACCAGAATTTTCATACCAGCTCCGCCGCCAGTTTTTCGCGGAAGATTTTAGAATTGTGGCGAATGTCTACCGGAAATTTCGGATGAAAAACGATAGTCCGGATGCAGGCCGTCTGTGGATACTGGGCGCCCAGCGTTAACAGCTCATCACGGACGGATGCCCTATCGTGAGGGGTTGTGTTTTTTTCCAGTTCGACGCATAAAACAGGCTGCATTTCATTATTCTTTTTTATCCCCACCAGCGCCGTGCGGTACACCTTTGGGTGGGTGTTAAAAATGCCTTCCACCGGATCAGTAAACAGCGTTCCAGCAGCGGTTTCAACACGATGCGATTTGCGCCCGCAGAACCACAAACGTCCCTGCTCATCCAGATACCCTACATCGCCCATCCGGTGATAAATGCAGCCTTGTGGATCGGTAATTTTGGCAAGCCTTGTGGCCAAGTCGCGGTTAAAGTACGCACGGGTCACAGTAGGCCCTTTGACGACAATTTCACCGATTTCTTTAGGTGGCAGGATCAGCGAGTCATCCCAGGTCAGGATTGGGTCATCTGAAATAGGGATGATATAAACTTCCACGCCTGCTACCGGACGCCCGACACATGTCCCAGCACCAGCGTTTGTTAGATAGCGTGTTTCGTTGAGAATCTCACGACTCTCAATCACGGAAACGGGTAAGGCTTCGGTTGCGCCATACGGTGTGTAGAGATGAGCACCATCAGGCAGCATTTGCGAAAAGCGCTCCAGCACATCTGCCGGAACAGGTGCGCCTGCCGACACTGCCCGCTTGAGCGTTGGGAGCTGAATCTGCTTTTCAATCCCGTAGCGGCTGACCTGATTCAGCAGCGCAGGCGACCCAAACATGTTCGTGACTTTGAACCGCTCAATGGCCTCGATAATTCGCACCGGATTTACATCAGCGGGGCGGGTGAAGTCCATTTCTGGTAGAATCGTCGTCATACCGAGTGCAGGATCAAACAGGGCAAACACGGGAAAGGTGGGCAGGTCAATTTCCCCCGGCTGCATATGGAACGTGTCCCGCAGCGTTTCCACCTGTGCCATAAAGTTGCCATGTGTATAGACAACCCCTTTGGGAATACCCGTGCTGCCGCTGGTAAAAATAATCGCAGCGATTTCGTCCGGGTCGGTTTGTACCGTTTCATAAGGCCGGTTCCTCCGCCCCCGTTTTTTCACGTCCTCCAGCGTAAAGCCACCCCAGAACCACTTTTTGCCAACGGTGATACTGATTCGAGTCGTTTTTTTCGCCCACCCCAGCGCAATCCGTGCCGCGTGCGCCGCCGGGATGCCGATAAAAGCTTCCGGTTCAGCCTCGGCAAGACAGGCCTTGAGATTTCCTATTCCAAGGCCTGGGTCTACAATGACAGGAACGATTCCCGACCGCACCAGGGCGAACATTAACGCGAAAAATTCCAGACTCGGTTTGACCATCAACGCGGTTCTCATCCCACGTTTCAGACCACAGCTTGCTAACCCATGCGCGATTTCATCGCTCGCTTCCAGAAGCTGGCGGTAGGTATAGTGAATGTAGATTAACTCTCTGCCGCGCCGACGCGGGTAATAAATCGCGGGGGTGTCCGGCTGCTGTCGTGCCATGACTTCTACTGCAAGCGCAATGTTCATAGGGGATGCTTTTTCAAAAACTGCTGCATAAGCGGGATAATCGTGTCAGATGTATCTTCTAAGACGTAATGACCACTTTCAGCAAATTCGTGGATTTCCGCCTGGGGCAGATAGGTTTTCCAGCGATTTAGAAAGTGGTGGTCAAAGACAAAATCCTTCATGCCCCAGCAAATCAAGGTGGGGAGGTGCTGGAACTGGCCTTCTTCTAGTGCTCGCTGGGTTTCAGAGACAAGATCATAGGCCGGGTCACCGGGATTCAGGGGAATATCTTGCACAAACCGCAGCGTGGCAATCCGGTTGGCAGGGGTGTTATAGGGCGCACAGTAGGCATTTCGTAAATCCCGTGACATGCGATTTCGGGTGCAGCCGATCCACGCCGCTCCCCGGCTGAAGGCGTTAAAATAACGCACGCTGAACGCACCAGCGCTCGTATTCCGAACCAACCATAGGGACAGGGGGAGTTTTTTTTCTTTGGGCAAATGAAACGCTGCCGTATTAAACAACACCAGACGCTTGATCCGTTCCGGATGGCGGATCGCATAGGCCATACCAATCATCCCACCCCAGTCATGCAGAACAAGGGTCACATTTTCCTTGAGTGCCAGATGGTCAAGCAGGGATTCAAGATCATCCACACGCTGGCGGAGGGTGTAGCGGTAGCGGGAATCATCGGGTTTATCCGAGTAGCCACAGCCTATATGATCGGGCACAATCGTGCGGTAATAATCGGACAATGCCACAACCGCATTCCGGTAATAATATGACCAGGTAGGGTTGCCGTGCACCATGACCACCGGGTCACCTGCACCCTCATCAAGGTAATGATAGCGCAGGCCATTCAGATTGAGGTAATGCGCCTCGAAGGGATACAGTCTTACCACACAACTTCCATAGCCATGCTGTTGACACCGCTGCCAATGCCATACAGGCCGATTCGGTCCCCTTTTTCGATGCGGCCTAATTCCAGGCTTTTGTACAGCGCTGCCGGAATGCCCACCGGCCCCATATTGCCAAATTCGGGGTAGATCCGGAGCAGCTTTTCATTGTCCAGGTTGATCGCTTCGACCAGGGCATCGGTATGCACCTGGCTGACCTGATGAATAATAATTTCTTCAAAGTCATTTGGGTCGCGTCTGATCTGGTCGACCATTTTGTCGCGCATTTGAACAGACAGGTTAATGCCTGCGTGCAGCAGACGTTTGCTATCCGTGACCATTTCATCCGGCTGACCGAGGCACAGGCGGCTGTGCTGCGTGGCTGCCATCGAAATACCCCAGGTTAAACGATGGCCTTCGGGATGCAGATCATACCGTCCCAGGACCATAGCTGCTGCTCCTGAACCCAGCGTCAGGGTTGCGTACTGGCTGCGCCACGTTCGCATGTCGCATTTCGGGTCAAGCATCCGGTTGATGGTGGCTTCAATCGCCTGGCGGCTGCCCTCACCGTTGACCACCAGCCCATAATCTACCTGCCCCATGTCGATCATGTTGGCGATAATCTGCATTCCATTCAGGAAGCCGAGGCAGGCATTGCCCACATCAAAATTCATACAATGAGGGCCTAGTTTAAGATTGCCATGCACCAGCGCAGCGACAGAGGGTTCAACATAATCTTTAGAGACGGATGTATTCACTAGGACACCAATTCTATCCGGGTCAATCCCTGCGTCCTCAATTGCTTTTTGTCCTGCCAGCGTTGCCACTTCGCTGGGTTGGGTTTCCGGATCCCAGAAGCGGCGTGCCGTAATGCCCGAAAGATTTTCCAGGAGTCCTCTCGGAACCCGAAATCGTTCCATCACAGGGGCAAGGGCGGTTTCAATGTCTGCCGAGGTAACCCGATGGGGGGCATCAATACTGGCGAGACCGATGACAGAGACGTTTTGAAAACGCATTGAGGATTCCTCTCAAAACCAATGACAGTAAAATAATAACCGCACATCCTTGTTTTTGCACGGGCGCAAAAATGGGGAGGCCATTAGAAGTTTTCCACGAAGCTGACTATCGTCACGCCGTCCCCGCCTTCTTTTTCGGTGCCGCTGGCGAATTTGGCAATCAGGGGATGATGGGTCAGACGTTCCCGCACCGCCTGACGGAGCGCACCAGTACCCTTGCCATGAATAATCCGCACGAAAGGCAGATGTGCCATATAGGCTGCGTCGATATATTCCTCAACCTTGCCAATCGCTTCTTCAACCCGTGTGCCGCGTAAATCCAATTCCAGGCCAGGGGATTTTCCGCGTTCAGGGATAGGATCACCGGAACGCCGCGATTGTTTCGGCTTTTTATCTTTCGCTACCTTGCGGTATTCCAGCTCATCCAATTTGGTCCGCACACGGAGCTGCCCCACCGCAACCTCGGCATCTTCCGCCGCAAGTTCGGTAACAATCCCCTCTGCCTTCAATGCGTCAATCCAGACCGTATCTCCCAGACGAAGCGGTTTGGTCGTTTCCTCGACCAGTTCCGAAGCGGGAGTCTGCGGCATCTCAATATTTACATGCAGGTTATCCGTAGCACGTTCGAGGGTTTTGATCACATCTAACGGCTGACCTGCCGACTGTAAATCCTTTCGCATCCGTTTGAGTTCTTTGCGAAATTCGCGCATTTCATACTCGGCTTTGCGGCGCGTTTCCGCCAGCACATCGCGCTTCTCAATTTCAATGGAATCAAGCTCTTCTTGCAGACGATGGCGCAGCGCCTCAGCTTCCTCCTGGGCAATGGCGGCCTTTTCGCTGGCACGGCGCAGGTCTTCGCGCGTTTTGGTAATTTCATCCAGCAGATCATCCGCCACCAGATCCTCAACCGGAACCATGTGCCGTGCATCATCAATAATGTCTTCGGGCAGTCCCAATCGTAAGGCAATGGACAGCGCATTTGAACGCCCTGGAAGCCCCACCACCAGACGATAGGTTGGAGCCAGCGTGTCAAGATCAAACTCTACGCTGGCGTTGCGAACGCCTTTCCGTTCCTGAGAGTAGATTTTTAATTCCGGATGGTGAGTGGTGACGAGGGTTGTGATTCCACTGTCTACCAGCCGATTCAGAATCGCACGCGCCAGCGCCGAACCTTCCGTTGGGTCTGTCCCCGCGCCGAGTTCATCCAGAATCACCAGCGAACGGCTATCCGCCCGTTCCAGAATGCTGATGATGTTGGTCATGTGGCTGGAAAAGGTCGATAGAGACTGCTCGATGCTTTGTTCATCGCCAATATCCGCGTAAATTTCGTCAAAGACCGACATCGTTGAGCCTTTGTCCGCGGGAATATGCAGGCCACACTGCGCCATCATGACCATCAGACCGACGGTTTTCAGCGAAACCGTTTTTCCACCCGTGTTTGGCCCGGTGATAACCAGAATATAGGTTTCGTCATCCAGCTCAAGGTCAATCGGCACGACCTTATTCGGGTCAAGCAGGGGGTGACGCGCCTGTAGCAGTTTGAGTGTCACACCGGGATGTTTATCCGGTCTGTCCTTAAAATCCACCAAAGTTGGCGCGTGGGCGCGAATCGTAATGGCGTAATTGGCCTTCGCAAAAATCAAATCCAGATAGGCCAGAATTTCCACACTGCGAACAATATAATGTGCTTCATGTCCGATAAATTCACACAGTTCACGTAAAATCCGGTGGACTTCTTTTTCCTCCTGAATTTGCAGTTCACGGTAGTCGTTGTTACTTTCTACCGTTTGCAGCGGTTCAATCCACAGCGTTGCCCCGGATGCGCTCTGGTCGTGAACAATGCCGGGTATGCGGCCCTTAAATTCCGCTTTGATCGGGATCACATAACGTCCGTTGCGCTGGGTAATGATCTGTTCCTGCAAAAACTGGGCATTGTTGGCATTGTTGATGATGTTAGAGAGTTTGCTCTGTAAGCGGTTATAAGCAATTCGCATATCCCGCCGCACGGTTGCCAGCCGTGGGCTAGCGGAATCCAGCACTTTGCCATCTTCGCCAATAATGCGAGCAATTTCCTGCTGGACGGCGGTGCATTCCTCCAAATCCTCGGAAAGGTCAGAAAGCAGAGGATAGGCGCTTTTCATGCGCGTGAGCATCCGGCGAATTGTCGTGGCACGGCGCAGCGTAGAACGAATATCCAGCAGCACCACCGGTTCCAAGACCACGCCGCGTTGGGTCGAGAGTACAGCGCCCCTTACATCAAACACCCCACCCAGTGAAAACTGCTCAGCACGTTCTTCCAGCAGGCTGCGTGCCTCGCTGACTTCAGCAATCCATTGGCGGGCGATTTCAAGCGAGTTGGTTGGTTCTAATTCCCTGGCTAAAGCCTGCCCCCCGGAAAAGCTTGTGAACTTCGCAAGCTGCTCCAAAATTTTAGGCAGTTCCAGCGTCAGGGCTGCCTTTGAATTCATAATTTTGTCCTGACAAAATAAGACTGCGAAAAGTAATCGCAGTCGCGTGCTATTACTCACAAATTTCCGGCGCGGCGCAGCATTCTTCATTATATCAGCCGACAAATTTATACTCAACCGCGAAAATCGGTGTTATAGTAGGGGCGCAAAAGTGTTAGCGAGTACAACGTATGTCAGAATTACGAACAATTGAAGAACATCTCGGCGCAAAAGCCGACTACTATCTGAACCACGTATCCAAAACGATTAACAAAGACCGCCTTTATCTGCCTTCCCCCACCTTTGTGGATGATGTTTTCGCTCTGTCTGACCGTTCGCCCCAGGTGTTGCGTAGCCTGCAATCCCTGTTCGATCACGGTCGTCTGGGCGGCACCGGCTATCTCTCCATCCTACCTGTTGACCAGGGGATCGAGCATTCGGCGGGGGCGTCATTCGCCAAGAATCCCGATTACTTTGATCCGGAAAACATCGTCAAACTGGCAATTGAAGGCGGTTGCAATGCGGTTGCCAGCACCTTTGGTGTATTGGGAAATGTTGCCCGTAAATATGCCCACAAAATCCCCTTCCTTGTGAAGTTTAATCACAACGAACTGCTGACCTATCCCAATCAATTTAAGCAAATCACCTGGGGAACCATCAAGCAGGCGTGGAACATGGGCGCGGTGGCGGTCGGCGCAACGGTCTATTTTGGCTCAGACGATGCCACCCGTGAAATTGTCGAAGTCTCAGAAATGTTCCAGGCCGCGCATGAGCTGGGCATGGCCACGGTTTTGTGGTGCTACATTCGTAACAGTGCCTTCAAACAGGGCGGTGTGGATTACCATACCTCTGCCGACCTGACCGGACAGGCGAACCACCTCGGCGCAACCATGAATGCGGACATCATCAAGCAGAAGCTGCCGGATGTGAATGGTGGGTACAAAGCACTGAATACCGGATCGTCTTCCTATGGCAAGCTGGATGAACGGATTTACTCCCAGTTAACCAGTGACCACCCGATTGACCTGACCCGCTACCAGGTTGCCAACAACTATATGGGGCGCATCGGGTTGATTAACAGCGGCGGGGCGTCCGGCGCAAATGACTTTGAAGAAGCTGTCATGACCGCTGTGGTGAACAAACGCGCCGGTGGTATGGGGCTGATTAGCGGGCGGAAAGCCTTCCAGCGCCCGATGAAAGAAGGCGCGAAACTCCTGAATACCATTCAGGATGTTTACCTTTGCAAAGAAATCACCGTTGCCTGATCGATAAAGGCACACATCAACCTTCTCACCCAAAGAACAAGGGGTTCCAGCCCCTTGTTCTTATTATGTGATGTCCTCTCCAGGGACATGTTTTTGATGAGCTGCCTCTTTCTGCTTATCCTGGGTCTATCGCAATAGGTGTCGAAGGACAGGGATATTATGGAAAACGTATTAATTCGCGGCGCAGATGGCAAATTGTACTCGGCGTCAGGCGAAGTGGTATCACCAGAAGCCCCGGAAAAGGGATACCAGCCGATAGCTCATGAATCGGCGAACAGCGAATTTGCGTCCTCGTGGTTCGCGTCCTCGTGGTTTGCATCGTCCTGGTTTGCCTCAGCGGACTTTGCGCCGGAAAACGCATAACATCTGGCTCTACCCCTTCCTCTTCCTGCTGCAATAGGTAGAGGAAGCGGGGGAGAGGCAAAGTCGAACATGCTGTCCGACATCCCTGTGGTGAAGCAGTTTCAAAATGGAACCTATCGGCTGATCCCGCCGGAAGAAACGTTAGCGCGGGTCAGCCGATTCATGCCTATCATGGGTATTACCCGAATCGCCAATATCACACAGCTTGATGTGATTGGGATACCGGTGGTGATGGTCTGCCGCCCCAATTCGCGCTCAATTTCTGTGTCGCAGGGTAAAGGGCTGACTTTAGCCGCTGCAAAAGCATCCGGCCTGATGGAATCGATTGAAACTTACCATGCAGAAACAATTACCTTACCCCTTAAACTGACCAGCTACGAAGGGCTGCGTTATACCCATGAGGTGGTTGATGTTTACGATTTACCCTTCATCAAAAACAGTGCCTTTCATCCCGAACGGCGGCTGCTGTGGATCGAGGGGCATGATCTGATTCAACAAGACTCGCTCTGGGTTCCGTATGAAATGGTTCATACCGATTACACACTGCCCGGCACCGACGGGAGCGGCTGTTTTTCAACAACCACCAACGGCCTTGCATCAGGAAATCATGTGATGGAAGCTGTTGTTCATGGCATCAACGAAGTGATCGAGCGCGATTCACTGGCACTCTGGGAACTGCTGCCCGATGAGCAAAAGCAAAGAACACGGTTGAACCTGGATACCGTCGATGATCCGGCCTGCCGCTATGTATTAAATCAATACGCGCTGGCAAACGTGGAGGTGGTGGTCTGGAATGCCATCTCGGATGTTGGGCTGCCTGCTTTTCTGTGCGCGATTGCCGAACGTACCGATCATCCGCTGCGCCGGATGGTGATTGCCTCCGGGGCGGGCTGCCATGTGTCGCGCCATATTGCGCTCCTCCGTGCGCTGACTGAAGCCGCCCAGAGTCGTTTGACGGTGATTTCCGGTTCACGCGATGATATTTTCCACGATGATTACCAGCGCTACCACAGCCCACAAACTTATCAACGTTTCTATGAATCGCTCACCAGTCCACTGCCGATGCAGGATTTTCAAACGATTCCGACCTGGGAGCATCCAACCTTCAATCAGGATCTGGCGGTACAGCTTAAACGCCTTCGGTCAGCAGGCATCAACCGTGTTATTGTCGTAAACCTGACCAAACCGGAACTGGGTATCCCGGTCGTTCGGGTTGTGATTCCGAGGCTGGAAGGGGTGCATTCGATCCCGCAGTATCAACCAGGAAAACGCGCTCAGGAAAGGATGATCCAGTAATGTTTGTTTTTCTTGGCCCATCGTTTCCGATTCACGAGGCCAAAACGATTCTGCCAGAGGCTGTCTATCTGCCACCTGCTGCCCAGGGGGATATTTTGAAAGCTGCGCTGCACCGCCCATCATTCATCGGCATCATTGATGGTTATTTTGAGCATGTGCCGTCGGTGTGGCACAAGGAAATCCTATGGGCAATGAAACAGGGTATTCATGTCTTTGGTGCATCCAGCATGGGGGCCCTGAGAGCAGCGGAACTGACGGTTTTTGGCATGGTTGGTGTGGGTGAAATTTTTGAAGCGTACTGTTCCGGACAAATTGAAGATGACGATGAAGTTGCGGTTGCTCATGCTCCCGCAGAAGAAGGTTTCATCGCGCTGTCTACGGCGATGGTGGATATTCGTGCCACACTGAATAAGGCCCAGGAACAGGGAATTATTTCCCCCGCGATCCGTGCTGAACTGGAAAGAATCGCCAAAAATCTCTTTTACCCCGAACGCACCTATCCGGCTATTTTAAAGCTCGCGGCATCACAGCCTGGCCTGGAAGCGCTCAAAAACTGGCTGCCACAAAATCAGGTGCACCAAAAACGAGCTGATGCGGTGCTGCTCCTGCAAACGCTGAAGGAAAAATTTACCCAACTGAATACCCCCAAACGGGTACTGTATACTTTCCAGCATACCCAGATCTGGGAACGGGCAGCGCGTGAGGTCAGGCAGGAAAATCAGATTTTGCCAGAGGCCTTCGCTCGCCCCAGTACCCGTTGAGCCGCCCGAATCATCGGTGCATCGACCATCCGGCCTTCATAGGCAAAAACACCCGTTCCGCTGGCTTGATGTGCCTCATAAGCGGCAATCAAACGCTGGGCAGCGGCGATTTCTTCCGGTGCAGGAGTGAAAATATCCACTATGGGTTGAATCTGATTGGGGTGAATCGCCAGTTTGCCTGTATAGCCCATTCGCATGGCATCGAGGGTTTCTGTCTTTAGGCCATCTAAATCGGTCAGATTGACAAATGGCGTGTCAATGGCTTCCAGGTCGTAGGCAGCAGCGTGCAGCACGACTGCACTACGTGCATAGGCAACCTCTTTTCCTTCACGGGTACGCACTGCGCCAATGTCCCCAGCTAAATCTTCCGCGCCAAAAATCAGCGCCACGAGTGGGCTGCCCTCATTGGCAATTTCAGGCAAGTTAATAACGCCCCGTGCTGATTCGATAATCGCCAGGATTTTGGTGCCGCCAATTGGATAACCAAGGGTTTGCTCAAAATCCATAACCGATTGAATCACGAAGCGCAGGTCATCTTCGGTTTCAACTTTGGGAACCACGTACCCATCCGGACGGGCTTTAATGGTTTCGGCGATATCATCCGCTGCCAGACCGCTTTGCACCGCATTAATCCGGATCAGCCGTTCGGTACGGCCAAAATTGAGTGTTAACAGTGCCTGGAACACGTTTTGACGGGCATCAATTTTGCGGTTCAGCGCCACACCATCTTCCAGATCCATAATGATGGAATCAACGCCCAGTTCCGCACCTTTGCTGATTTTATGGAGGTCATCTCCCGGCATAAACAGCAGGGCGCGTCGAACTCGTTCTTCACTCATGGTTACTCATCCCCTTTTGGACGCTTCAAGAATAAAACACTGCGTTCAACTTCGCACACCACGTCACCATGCTGGTTTTTACCCAGATGGCGCAAAGTAATGATACCCCTATCTGGCTGAGATTGAGATTCACGTTTGCTTAAAACTTCCGTTTCGACGTAAATAGTATCTCCATGATAAACCGGCTTGGGATGTCTTACTTTTTCATAACCCAGATTGGCAATGATAGTACCTTCAGTGAGTTCAGAAACCGTCAGGCCAATGACCACCCCCAGGGTAAAAATCCCATTTACGATCCGCTGTCCGAACTGAGTTTTGCTTGCAAAATCCTCGTTCAGGTGCAGGGGCTGGGGATTCATGGTCAGTGTGGAAAATAATACATTATCCATTTCGGTCACTGTGCGCCCTAACGAGTGATGCAGGGTCATTCCGATTTCCAGATCTTCAAAATACTTTCCTGGCATTTTCCGCCCCTTTAGTGTTTCATTAGTCGATATATTTTTGATGCCACAGCTCAAACACGATTAAGGCCCACAGCAGCAGCGAATGATCCCGTTTGCTGTTCAGATGGGCCTGCAAAATCCTGGCAACGGCATCCGGTTTGAAGTAGCCGCGCTGCTGAATACGCGCAGGGGAAAGGTTATCCTCAACCCAACCGCGTAATTCCTGCTGAAACCACAGGGAAATCGGTAAATTGAGACCGAGTTTTGGCGCGTGCAAAATTTCTGGCGGTAAAAATGGCGACATCGCTTCCCGAAACAAACTTTTGGTCACGCCATTCTGGATTTTCCAGGCAAGGGGGATGTTCCCTGCGACTTCAACGACGCACTGATCAACCAGCGGGACACGCACTTCCAGCGATTTTGCCATGCTCATCCGGTCATTGTAGACAAGCTGGTTGAACGGCAGATAACTGTACAGTTCGGCAGCCATGATGGTCTCAAGGGGAGAATATGCCGTTTTCTGAAGCAGACGATCCCGCACAAAATCCCAGCTATCCCCGTGCCTTAATTTTGAGGTATAGAGCGCTTGCTTTTCATGTGGTTTCAGTGCGGAGACGATATGCAGGTAGGCGTCATCAAAATCCTGTGCTCCCCCTTCCAGAAATCGTCGGACGCGCTGCCGGCTCAACCGCCCATCCACCTCATCTCGAATCACTGCCGCCGCTGTATTTGCCATCAGTTTACGTGACCACTGCGGCAGACGGGCATAGTGTTGGTAGCGCATCATGCCTTTGTAACGCACGTAACCACCAAACATCTCATCGCCGCCCGTTCCTGCCAGTGCAACTTTTACAAACTGGCGCGTTTCACCGGATAAGATATACAGCAGCAGGGCGGTTGGGTTGGCGAAAGGCTGGTCAAAAAATGGAATTATTTCCGGCAGTAAGGTAATCACATCGGGTGTAGCGCGAAATTCGTGATGATTGGTTTTGAAAAAACGGGCAATCTTGCGAGCCTCGTCCAATTCGTCCCAGCGATGCTCTTTATCGCCAAAGCCAATCGAAAAAGTTTCGACCTGAGCCTGAAGGCGGCTCATCATGGCGACCACACTCGCCGAGTCAATTCCGCCGCTCAAAAATGCCCCCAGGGGCACATCCGCCACCAGCATTTTTTGCACGCTGTCCGCTACCACATCCCGAATTGCCTCCAGAGCGGCTTCTTTGGTTGCGTAGGGATTTTGCATCGGCACAAAAGACCAGTAGGTTTTGATTTGCAGATCATTTTTGGCGATCAGCAAATGCCCCGCCGGAAGCGCCTTTACAGACTGAAAAATAGTGCGCGGCTCAGGGACGTACAATGCCGTTAAATACTGGTCAAGCGCGGTCAGGTCAATGATGCGGTCAATGTGAATCAGGAGTGATTTAATTTCCGAGGCAAACAGGAGCGTATCATTCATCAGTGCATAATACAGCGGCTTGATGCCAAAATGGTCGCGGGCAAGGATGACCTGTTGTTTCTTCGCATCCCAGATGGCAAAGGCGAACATACCGCGCAGATGCTCAGGCAGCGCTTCGCCCCATTGCTCATAGCCATGCACGAGAACCTCGGTGTCGCTGCGGGTTTTGAAAACATGTCCCTGGGAAATCAACTGCTCGCGCAGTTCGCGGTAGTTATAAATTTCGCCGTTAAACACCACTTGCAGCGTCTCGGATTCATCGGTCATGGGCTGCTGGCCCGTCTCCAGGTCAATGATGCTCAAGCGTCGCATTGCCAATCCAACCCGCGCATTTTCAAAAAAACCTTCTTCATCTGGCCCACGATGGTACAGCCGTTGATTCATCTGCTGTAAATCAACCTGGGTTGCTGGCTGAGGCGAAAGATGAAAATAACCTGTGATACCGCACATGGTCAATCCTCCAACAACTGCTGATAGAGCGCCAACCGCTGGCGAGTGGTTTGTTCAACGCTGAATCGTTCATGAATTTGGGCGACACTATTCTGACCCATGAAGTCTCTCAGTGCCTGGTCTTGCAGAAGCCTGAGAACAGCATTTTTAATGGCTTCGACATCTCCTCGTGGCACAATGTATCCTGTGACTTCATTTTCGATCAGGGTTTCAATGCCCAGTGTCGGCGTTGTCACCACTGGCAGCCCCAGGCCCATCGCTTCCTTCAGCACATTGGGCAGGTTTTCATACGCGGCTTCAGTCGCCAGCACGAATACTTCAGCCGCCGCCATCTGCTCAAAAGCCGCTTTTTGAGAAAGATGACCCGCCAGGACAACGGAGTCATGCAGGCCAAGACGATGAATTTGTGCTTCAAGGGCTGCCTGATAGGGCCCCTCGCCCAGAATCAGCAGACGGCTGTGGGGAGAAACTGCATGAATTCTCTTAAAAGCCTCTATCACGACCTGATGTCCTTTTTCAGGAACCAATCGCCCTGAGGAAACGATAAGCCCCCGGATTTTTTCGACGGTTCGCAGCCTGTCCGTTTTCTCCGTTTCTATCCCTCGCATCACGGGTATAACGCGGGCAGCCAGTTGGGGCCACTCATTTTTGATAAGCTCCGCAGATGCAGGATTCTGGGTCAAAATGTAAGCTGCATGGTTCGCTGCCAGTGCCGTCATGGGATGCCGGATGAGGCGATCATAGGCTCCCAGCGCCAGTGTAATATGAACATCGGGCAGCAGCTTTTTGAGGAGAACCAGAGTGACCGCAGGGTAATGTCCCCAGGCCGCATGAACAATATCTATCTTCGAGGATTCTACCCGACGTGCAATGCTGAATGATTTTGGGAGCACAGCCATTGAAAGCAGCCATATTTTCGGTTTTTTCCAGCACAATTGCGTCAATAACCAGAGCATGTGCCAGAAAACAACGGGGTTGGCTCGCAGCCAGTAACCCACGTCCTTCCAGAGCCGCACAGAAAAAAAATACGGGAAAAAATGGATCGGGAGCTCGGACACATTTTCTTCCCAAACCATTTCCTGATGACGTGGATGAGGCTTCCGCAAACAGAAAATCTGCATTTCTGCAACTTTTGCCAGGTGACGCACCTCTACCACCAGAAAAGTTTCACTGGGCACGGGCATTTGCATGGTCAGATAAGCCAACCGCATCAGTTTTCCAGTGCTAAATGCAGCGCCAACAGCATTATCATCCGGCGATATAACCCGTCTGAGGCGATACCAGGGTAGGGGCGATCCTCACAAAAGGCTTTCACAAGTGGGCTGTATGCCTCCGGGTTCAGATACTCAGCGATTGGAGATGTCCCCAGCAGAACTTCGCGGAGATTTCGCTTAAAATCTGCTGTCACCCATGATCCAACGGGTACGGCAAAGCCCATTTTAGGTTTCCTGGCAACCTCAGGTGGCAAACGGCGTTTTGCCAGGGTGCGTAACACAACTTTTCCTGCTCGTCGCGTTGCCTTGAAAGCGTGCGGCAGGTTTAATCCAAAGGTAAATAAGTCTTCATCCAGCATAGGCACACGCACTTCAAGACTCTGGCGCATACTGCCGATGTCTACCTTAAAAAGAAAATCATCCACCATTTCCAGGCGCGTGTTTACTTCAGCCACGTGTCTGGAAAGCCGGTCTAAAAATGTGCCTTCCTGAGGGGTTAACCATTGGGGTTCGAACAGACGGCGGATCGGCAGTACGTCGTGGGCATGATTCCACAGGTGATGATGTTCATGGACATGAAGGGCAGTAAACAGATTTTGCACAATGAAAGTGCTGTCTTTGCTTTCTGACATATCACGCACCCGCTTCGGGAACTGGTCAGGCAGCAGCTTAAATTTTGCTCCCACGCTCAGTCCTGCTGCCGCCCCATTCCAGATGCCACGCCAGAGAGGAAATGGCAGCCGCTGTAATGGTGCCATTGAATAAAGGCGCCAGAAACGGCTGTATCCGCCGAAACCCTCATCACCCCCATCGCCTGACAGAGCGACCGTCACGTGCTGCCGTATCAGGTGGCTCACGGCGTCTACCGCGAACAAAGAGGTGTCTGCGAAAGGCTGCCCAGCGTGACGCAGCAGCGCGGTAATATGCTCCCAATTTCCCTGAGAATGCTGCATATCCAGCGTGTGATGGCGGCTGCCAATCTGGGTGGCAACGGCAACCGCTGCCCAGGTTTCATCATAGGCTGCTTCTGAAAAACGCACATTAAAGGTATTCAAGTCGGATGAGCTGGCCTGTTGAGCAGCCGCACTCACCAGGGACGAGTCAATCCCACCGCTTAATAATGCTCCCAGAGGAACATCACTTTCAAGCTGGCTGGCAACCGCCTGTTGCAGCAGTACATCCGCCCGTTCGGTAGCCTGTTCAAGGGTTAAATTTGGGTCAGAGGTAAGCTGCCAGCGATGAAATTTTTCAATCCGGCAACGGATTTGCCCCGCTTCCACCTGCCCAGTGATCAGCTCTCCCGGTTGCAAGGCACAGATACCTCGATAAAAAGTCTGGGGTGCAGGAATATAAAACAGCGCCGAAAAATCGAAAATTGCCTGCGTATTGGGATGTTTGTCAATTTCTGGCAGGAGCAAAAGAGGGCGGATTTCGCTGGCAAAGGCCAATCGCTGCGCTGTCTCAGCATAAAAAAGGGGCTTGATCCCGAAGCGATCTCTGGCGAGGAGAAAAGTCTGCTGGCGTGTGTCGTAAATTGCGATGGTAAACATCCCACGCAGCTTAGGAAGAAAGGCAGCCCCTTCCTCCTCATATAAATGTGGCAGAATCTCGGTATCCGATGTCCCCCGGAAACGGTGTCCTCGTGTTTTAAGCAGGTGTCGTAGCTGGGCGTGGTTATAAATCTCACCATTAAAAATGACCCAGACTGTACCGTCTTCATTGCACATTGGCTGTGCGCCTGTTGAGGACAGGTCAATGATACTCAGCCGCGTGTGGATGAAGGTCGCACCGGGCCAGGATTGAATCCCCCTCGCATCCGGGCCACGATGATTCAACGAACTGGCGATGCTTTCCGCCAGCCCATCATTTTGACTGCTCCCAAACCAGCCTGCTATTCCACACATCGGCTACGCTTTGTGAATAACCTGCTGACAGAGCGCTTCCCACTGTCCCATGATTTTATCCAGTGCAAAACGTTCATGAACTTCAACGGCTTTGACGCCAAGCTGATTTCTTTTATCTTCGTTTTCCATGAGCAATAGCATAGCTTCAGTTAAGGCTTCGGCCTTCTCAAGCGGTACCAACAACCCATCCACCTCATGACGAATAATCTCTGATGGCCCGGAAGGACAATCAAAACTAATAACCGGCAAGCCACAGGCCATCGCTTCCAGCAGGGCATTCGGGAATCCCTCCCAGCGCGAGGACAAAACAAAGAGACTGGCTTTTTGCAGAACGGCTACAGGATTCATGGTGACGCCGGGCAGTTCCACTTTCTCTTTCAGATTCAATTCTAGAATAAGCCGTTTCAGATGGTCTCTTTCCGGGCCTTCGCCCAGGATGACCAACCGCCAGTCAGGATATTTCTGTGTACATCTGGCAAATGCGTTTAAAAGCAGATCAAAGCCTTTTTGATAAACCAGACGCCCCATGCCCACAATTATCTTATCCGGTTCAGGATTTCTCTCAATGGGTTGGAGATGCACCGGATTCGGTATCACATGAACGCGATCAGCAGAGATGATCCCCCGTGTCCAGGGACGGATGCTTTCAGCCTGGATCACCAGCGCGTCAGCGAATCGATAAACCAGCCGACGCGCCCAGTTCCAGTAGAAATTTATTTTCTCATACCTTGGGTCAACACGCTCAGAAATGATCAACGGGATATGCAAACCAAGAGTCGCAATCACCATCATCACATTCTGTCTGTCCATGAAACTGATTACCACATCGGGGCGCAGTTCCGAAATAACCTTCCGCAGACTTAGAATCCGGGGAATATTGTTTTTGAATCCCTGCCAGGCCGTTTCCGATTTCCCTGACAAGCCCAGCGTGAGACGTTTTATGCCGGGATGAAGTTCAAATGTATCTAATTCAAGGGGGTCAATGGTCAGCAGGGTAACATCATGACCCTGAGCAATCCAATAATTAGCCATAGTAGACATGACCCGTTCTGCGCCACCTCGTTGCAGCGAGGAAATCACCAGGGTTATTCGCATTATTGCTTTATCCTAAGCCAAAGGCGGTACGAAAGAAAAACAACAGAAATTATATAAACCCCAGTGGTTGAAAGGGCAATGCCTGCAATCCCCAACCAGCGAATGAACAGTATATTCAATCCAATGTTCACAAGGATATTAATTACTGTTCCTTGCATCAAAATATGATTTGCTTTTAGCGACGAAATAAGACGAACGATTAAAATCCCAGTGAGGTAAAATGGAATTTGCAGCAGATAGAAAATTTGAATCTCACTCACAATCTTGGTATCTTGTGAGGTGAATACCCCACGTTCATACAGGATTCGCACAATTGATTCAGAAAAAACGATCATGAAAAGCATAAAGGGGATAGAAGTTACCAGAATTAGCCCAAGGTAAGCACGAAATGTTGACTTTACCCCGGCTAAATTTCCCTGTGCCAACATTTTAGAAAAATGCGGTAATATGGCTGTCCCAAATGCAACTGAACCGACATTTAAAATGAGGGACACTACTCGATTTGCATAACTTAGACTTGCAACACTTCCCGAACCAAGTGCCGCTGCCATAGACTGGTCAATTAGTCCTGTGCTGCTCATCAGGAATGCGCCTGCAACCATCGGCCCATACTGCCCCATAACCTGACGGAGTTCAGGGGTTAGCCCGTTCCAGATTGGCCGAGGCGAAAACCCATTTCTCCTCAAGCTAAGTGCAAGCAGAAGGGTTTCCATGGCAAAACCTACCACTGTGCCAATTGTCATCATATAGACTGATTTCTTGAGCAGTAGCGCCAGCAGCGTCATAAAGGGAACAAGAAGTGGACTGATGGCCGCTAGCGCAAAACGTTCATCAGCATTCAGAATCGCGCCCCAGATGGACGACAGCCCGCGCAGGGTGAGAATGGGGACAAGCATGTAAAATAAATCTTGCGTAATTTTTTGTTTATCTGCATCAAATCCCGAACCGAGGACAGAGAGGGTATAACGAGCGGTTAAAACCAGCAAAATGGACACGATCACGAGCAGTATCAGCGCAACAAGCATGGCGCTGGAAAACAACTTTTTGGCAGCGTCTAATCCCTTCTTTTCCCGTACCTGGATAAATGTTGGCACAAGCGCAACGTTGAAGGATTCGGCGATAATAGTTACAGCAAAAAATGCTAGTAGATAAGCGATGAGAAAAGCATCAATCTCATCACCGGTTCCAAACCAGTTGGCGACCAGAATCTCTTTGAAAGTCGCAACAATTTTTACAACAACAGTGAGGCTACCAATCGTGACTGCTGCCTTGAAGATACTATAATTGACTGATTTCTGACGCCATACCAATCGGGTAAGAGTATTAAACACAGCAAGCCTTTCAACTAGACCCATTATGGAGGTGCGCTAAAAGCGTGTCAATGATTCTAAAAAACAGGCGAGCAGTCCTTGTTTGGTTGGTATTAGTCGTACTGATAAACTCCTCTCCGCTTTTCTCGACTATTCCGGGAATCGACTCTGGTGTTTTTTTATACACAGCACGCCAGATGCTTAGGGGCGATGTCCCTTATCGGGATATATGGGATCATAAAGCACCAGGTATTTATTTTGTAAATGCTCTGGCCCTTCTTCTAACTCCTGATTCGCGCTGGGGCCTCTGGATATTAGAAGTGGTTTCGCTGTTGATGGCTGTTTTGCTCAGCTTTGAGACGCTCAAAACAGCTTTTGGTGAATCCTCTGCTTTCTGGGGAACAGTAGTCTGGGTGTCGAGCTTCATTTTGATTTACGAAAAAGGTAACTTTTCTGAAGAATTCGCTCTACCGCTAAAATTTGCCACCATTTCTATGTTCGTACAAGGTCTCAACGGTAAGAAATACAGCCGATATGGTTACTTGATAGGACTGGCATCCGGATTTACCTTTTTCCTTAAACAGAATCTGTTAGGTATCTCCATTGTCTGCGTAGGCCATTTATCTATATGGTTACTGCTGAAAAAACGACATGGCCAGATGGTCAAATTCTTGTTGGCTAGCAGCGCGGGATTTGCCAGTGTTTCTTTGCTATTCCTAGGATATTTTGCTGCGAATGGCGCGCTAGACGATTTCTGGAATGCGGCTTTCCGTTTCAATTTTGTCTATATCAGTGCGCCTACTTTCAGTGCTCGACTGCATCACACACAAGAAGGAATATCGGCGCTGTTTGGCTCAGGGATTGTTTTGGCAGCGCTACTAGGATGGCTTGCCGCCGCAACTGCGCTCTACAAAAATCAATTTTCCCGTCAACATGCTTTCTTATCTGTTGGTATTATCGCCCTGCCATTAGAATTCCTCCTGAGTTCGCTTTCAGGAAAAGCATATTTGCACTACTATTTGGCGTGGTTGCCTGTAATGGGTTTGCTAGTAAGTTTTTGTATATATTATGTTTCTGAGTTTGCTCGTAAAGAGCTTAAACCGCCACAACAAAAACTACTGCACACAGGAGCACGCCTGCTCATGTTGCTACCTGCTATTACCATTTTTAATGCCTGGGTGTACGAACTACCAGCAAGTTACGAGGAAAAAACCATGGGCATAGCAGAGATAGTAAAAATAAACACCCAAAAGGCCGATAGGGTACTGGTCTGGGGGCATAATCCGACCATCAATTTTCTTGCGGATAGAGTAGCTCCTACCCGATTCATTTATCAGACCCCACTATTTAATACTGAGTATGGCTCAGAAGAAATCTTTGCAGAGTTCTATATGGACATGACAACAAATCCGCCTGTGATGATAGTCGAGGACGACCTCCTTGATATTCCTACGCTCGATTCATCGGGAATACAAGTATGGAACGGCAGAGAAATTCCTCAGTCAGCACGATCTTTTTTTGATTTTGTGGCAGAAAACTATGTTCAGATGGAAAACAAAGCTCTCTATCTCTATACAGGCAAATAGGTTCGTGCCCAGAGTTCAAAGCACAGCAGCCCCCACAGCCGGTATTCGTGGTTGACCGCGTAGCGTGTGTGTTCGTCAATCAACTTTTCGAGATAGGCCATGTTGAATAATCCACGATTCCGGGTGGTACTGTCCAGCAGGGTTTCCCGCAGCATGGAGTGGAGAGGTTTTGCCAGCCAATCCCGCAAGGGAATCCCAAAACCCTGCTTGCCACGCGTATGGATTTCCTGGGGCAGCAGATCCCCCAACGCTTTTTTGAGCAATATTTTGCTGTTCCACCAAGTCATTTTGTATTGAGGCGGGACTTTCGCCATAAATTCAAACACGACATGGTCAAGCAAAGGACTGCGAACCTCCAGCGACGCTAACATGCTGGCACGGTCAACTTTAACCAGAATATCCCCCGGCATATAGGCTCGCAAATCGTTATATTGAAGCTGCGACAGCCACGCCAGATTTCCTGAGGCAATAACGGCTTCTCGCTTGGCGTGTTCTCCGGTCTTTTGTGATGTGGCAGCATAGAGTTGGGAACGGGCATCCACGTTAAACAGCGCCGTATATAATGCCCACTCACCAATCGGACGATCCACAACCGACAAATAAGTGCCGACCCTGAGTTTTTTCGGAATCTGCCGCCCGAATTTTGCTGCTGCTGGTCGCCAAGAATCAGGGATCAATGCCCGCAGAAATTCCTGCCGGAATCCGTACAGGTAGGAATGATAGCCCGCAAATACCTCGTCGCCACCATCCCCACTAAGCGCGACCGTCACATGCTGGCGTGCCGCCTGCGAAACATAGTGGGTTGGAATCATCGAGGGGTCAGCGAAGGGTTCGTCAAACTGGCGGATCAGCTTTGGCAAAATGCTGACAACATCCGGACGAACAACATCACGGGTATGGTCAGTTTTGCAGTAATCCGCCACGATCTGTGCGTAACCGGTTTCATCAAACATCTGCTCGTCAAAACCGATTGAAAAGGTTTTGACCGGTTGTGTGCTGACCTGACTCATCAGCGCAACAACGGCGCTGCTATCAATGCCGCCACTTAAAAATGCCCCCAACGGGACATCGCTGATCATCCGTAAACGCACCGCTTCGGTAAGCAGTTCTCGTAGTTCTGCCGCGAGATCTTCTATTGGGCGTTGGTCATACGCAGCAGGTTCGCACAACTGGGGATGCCAGTATTCCTCCAATTGGCAGTTACCGCCGCGCTCTATTGTCAGGGTATGACCGGGCGGGATTTTCCGGATCGTGCGAAAAATGGAGCGCGGCGCAGTGATATATCCGCAGTAGAAATATTCATCCAGCGCGGCAAAATCCATTTCTCGTGATACACCCGGATGCTGCAAAATGCACTTGAGTTCAGACGCAAAAATGAACTTCTCCCCGTCCAACAGATAGTAAAGAGGTTTTTTGCCAAAACGATCAACCGCCAGTGTCAGACGATCTGCGGTGGCATCCCAGATGGCAAACGCGAACATACCGCGAAGCTTCTGCACACAATCCACGCCATATTCCTCATAGGCATGAAGGATCATTTCGGTGTCGCCGTTGGTCATAAAGGTATGATGGGAAGCGAGCCGCTGGCGCAGTTCCTGAAAGTTATAAATCTCGCCGTTGAAAACGATCCAGGCGGTTTGATCTTCGTTCGGCATCGGTTGATGGCTGCCTGCCACATCAATAATGCTCAGGCGGCGGAAGCCCAGCCCGATGGAGTCTTCGGTATGAAATCCATCCTCATCTGGCCCGCGATGGATCATCTGGTCGGTCATACGGTGTAAAAGGTGTACATCAACGGGCTTCTGCCTGTCAAAGTACCAGATACCACAGATTCCGCACATCGGTTGTGCCTCACTTGCTTACAAAAAGGAGTGTAACCGAAAATCGCAGAAAGAATGAACACCTTAAGATATGCTCTCGATACTATAAACCTCTTCAGGAAGCAAGGTATCCCTCTCATGAAACGAAGGGAGCGGAAAATTCATGAAATTTTCAGGGGTTGGTTAAACGGGGCATGGGTCGTTCGCGGATGTCTTCTAGCAGGCCGCCATGTCCCATCGCTACCAGGTCGGCACGTGTCAGACGTTCACCCGCAAGAAGTCGAGGAAGAATCCAATCAATAACATTTGTTTTGGGGGACTTGATGCAGCCAGGGGCACCAATTACAGGAATCTCATTCAGATAACCAAGCATGAGCAAACTGCCGGGATCAACGGGAACACCAAAATGCGCCATGCTGCCGCCCGCCAGTTTTAATGCGCTGGGTACAACATCTTCCTGGTCGATAATGGCCGAAATGCTGGCAATCAATATCAACTGCCGCCCCGCCTGCCCAGCCAGTGAAATGGCATTGGCAATGGCAGGGACATCATGTTCCACATAAACCACAGAATCTAAGGTGCTGCCCAGTGCTTCTATCCGTGCTCGGACTGCTCCCTCAAAGGACAGGAGCATTTTTTCGCGGGTGCTTTCTGGCCCGGAAATAATCAGGGCAGCGGAAAAGGGGCGTAAGGGCCGAACACCAATGACTCCGCCAGCTTCGTGGGCAACTGCCTCCACGTCCACCACCCGCGCAGCCGGAATGCCAAAAGGGATGATTTTCACCAGAGTCAGCAGGTCACCCGGACGCACCAGGGTATGTTCTCGCAGCGTGGCAATGGTGATACCCTCATGAATGTTGTTCAGCCGCTCCAGCACAGGAACATTAATTCGCAGCGGGCCAAAGGCATCTGCCATCAGGTTGGCACGCCCTACACCCGGAGCAGCAACCCGTACATTGGCTCCGGCGATTGCCAGCCCCACCCGCTGTGCTGCTTCATCTTCATCTAAATCCGTCGGGGTTAAATCGGCGACTACGACCTGTTCTAACTTGAGATGACGCAGTTTTCCTACGTCTGCTTCTGTGAGAACATGCCCTTTGCCAAGTAATTTTTTCCCATCGGTGTCGTAGTGATTATGCGCCAGGATTTTGCCAGCGGCATGGTCGAGGGAGACAGCGCCGAATTTCATGCCTTTGCCCCGTTTCGCACCGCTACAATTTCCGCCATGATGCACAGCGCGATTTCTTCCGGCGTTTTCGCTCCGATGTCCAGGCCAATAGGAGTACGGATCCGTGCCAGGAGGTGAGAGTCAACCCCCGCTCTGGTCAGCCGTTCAAGACGCCGCTCATGGGTGCGTTTGCTGCTCAAAACCCCCACATAGGGAACATCGCTCGGCAGGGCGGTTTTGAGTGCCAGATCATCAATTTTGGGATCATGGGTCAGGACAGCAATATAAGTGTCCTTCGTGAGTCCAACCTGCGGCAGCGCCTTGTCAGGATAGCTGTGAAAGACCTGCTTGATCCCCGGAAAACGTTCCGGGCTGGCGAAGGCTTTGCGAGGGTCAATTAACACCACATCAAATCCTAACTGTGCGGCGAAAAATTGCAGGGGAATCGCCACATGCACTCCGCCAACAATAATCAAGCGCGGGCGGGGGATGTGCACATCAACCAGCACTTCGAAATCACCCACTGGCACCCGTTTCGACTGAGGCTGCTTGTGGGCAGTTTGGATCAACTGATCAGGATCAGGCACGGTGGCATACAAGACTTCCTTTTCTTCACCCAGCAGGATTTTCTGTCCGGCGGCGTCACCCTTGACAATGGTCACCGTTACAACGGGTATATTTTGCCGGGTTCGCTCGGTGATCAGCCGCCACCAATCTGTATCCAGGGGTTCGACGAATACGGTAATTTTGCCCCCGCAGGCCAGCCCAACATCCCAGGCTGTGTCATCGCTAACCCCAAAACTTAGCAGGCGCGGTTTACCGTCGGCCAGACTTTCAACTGCTTCCTGGATCACCGCGTTTTCTACACAGCCCCCACTGACCGAGCCGATCATCGCCATGTCTGCTGCAACAGCCATTTTCGCGCCAACCCCACGCGGTGCCGACCCCCACGTATCCACTACAGTTGCCAGCGCCACACTGCGTCCCTGTTCCAGCCAACGATTAACGGTTTCAAGAATCTCTAACATCGTTATTTCTCAAGAATATAATGAGCATGGGCAAGACGTTCCGAGCGCCGCCAGTTCAATTTCTGAAGTTCCTGCACAATCGCTTCCAGATTTGCCAGATTGCGGATAGGCAAAAAATCATCGACATAGGGCAGCATAGCCTGTGCACCGCGTGTCAGGGGTTCATACTGCGTCCCGCCAAGCAGCGGATTCAGCCATATCAGGCGATAGCAGCTCCGTTGCAGCCGTTCGATTTCAGACAGCAGCACCTCCGGTTCGCCTCTGTCCCACCCATCCGTGATGAGCATGACCACTGCGCCGCGTCCCAGTACCCGCCTGCTCCAGCGATAATTAAACTGCTGAAGGGAACCCCCTGTTTTTGTACCACTGCCCCAATCATTCACCAAACGACCGACTTCTTCCAGCGCCCGGTCAACTGATTTATGGCGGATAGGGTGTGTTACACGGGTTAAACGGGTGCTGAATACAAACGATTCGACCTGATACATCGTGTTCGCCAGCGTATGCATGAAATGCAGCAAAACCCGTGTATAACGCTCCATGCTGCCGCTGATATCACACAGCAGCACCACCGGGCGTGGTTTCAGTTTCAGGTGCCTTGTCGGAAAATCCATGACTTCGCCGCCGTAACGCATGTTCCGACGGAAAGTTTTCCGAATATCAATCAGCACCCCTTTGCCGGCTTCGTAACGACGAGAACGCCGCCGTCCCAATGATTTAGGCAGTTTTTCGATGATTTCTTTAGCAGATGCCAGCTCATCGGCATTCATATCGGCAAAATCCTTATGCCGCAACACTTCCTGCTGGCTGTAGGTCAGCACAAAAGCGAGCGATTCGGAGGCAGGGGGGAGGTTGCTGTCGCTGCTATCTTCGTCAAAGTCCATCGGCGGCAAAAACTGCGTTTTTGGCTTCTTGCGCGGTTTATCCCCTAGTGAATCAATGGTCAGGGTAGAGACACCCTCTGCCGGACGCCGCCAGAAGAGATGAAAGGCTTCGTCAAAGAGTTCTAAGTCACGCTGGCGGGTGACCATAAGACCCCGCAGGGTATAATAGAAATCGGACTTGCGCCCAAGCTGAATAAACTCCAGCGCCTGTGCTACTTCCATCATCCGCCCAGGGTTAATATCCAGGCCCAGTGCTTTGCACACGCGCCCAAACAGCAGCAAATTGTGCAGCAGGTTACCCCCTGGCCGGTCAGACATAGGTCTTACTACCCTCGGGCGATTTCAGCGTGCAGGCGAGCACGATCCATTACGCTCTCCAGCACGCCCGGTTGCAGCGACTCAATATCGTCCTGATACTTTAAAATAACGCCAAGTGTATCCTGCACCACATCAAAGGATAGTTTCTTCTGGTCAAGCGCAATCAGGGCGGCTGTCCAATCCAGGGTTTCTGCGACACCCGGCGCTTTAAATAATTCCATCCGGCGCAGCTCCTGAATAAAAGCGGTGATTTGCCGTGCCAGCATGGGTTCTACGTCTGGTGCTTTGGTTCGGACGATTTTTAACTCTTTTTCAAACGAGGGATAGTCAATCCAGTAGTACAGGCAGCGCCGTTTCAGCGCATCGTGCACTTCGCGGGTACGATTCGACGTGACGACCACAACAGGGGGAATTTCAGCGGCAATGGTACCCAGTTCGGGAATTGTCACCTGAAAATCAGAGAGAATTTCCAGCAAAAACGCCTCAAACTCCTCGTCGGCACGGTCAATTTCGTCGATAAGCAGCACGGGTGGTCTGCCGCTGGCTGCGGCTTCTACTGCCTGGAGCAGCGGTCGCGCCTGAAGAAATTCCCGCGTGAACAGCTCGTGCTCCATTTCAGAGCGGGTTGCACCGCTGGCCTCCAGCAGGCGTAAATGCAGCATTTGCTGGGCATAATTCCATTCGTAAATAGCAGTATTGGCATCCAGCCCCTCGTAACACTGCAATCGAATCAACCGGGTATCGAGCAGCAGTGCCAGCACTTTGGCGATTTCAGTCTTGCCCACCCCTGCCTCACCTTCCAGAAACAGGGGTTTGCCAAGCCGCAGAGTCAGATAAATCGATGTGGCAAGCCCTCGCTCAGCCACATAATTCTGGCTGGCAAGTGCCTGCTGAACAGCATCTACATTTTCAAACATCGTGCCTCAATTGTTGGTGTGTAAGGGGCGGGTCACCGCCCCTACCTGGATTCTACCCCAAAGCCGATTGAATCGCCCGTTGAAGATATTGACCGACCATCGCACGGCGATAATCCGCCGGCGCAGTAATGTCTCCCATTGCATCATCACCAACCTGGGCTATCGCGGCATCGGCGGCAGCTTTCAGCGCGGCGGCATCTAGCTTTTTACCCTTCAGCACCGCTTCCGCTTCGGATAAACGGGTTGCATGAGCAACCGCGCCACCTACCACCAGACGAGCTTCTTTGCAGGTATCACCTTCCATACTCAGCACCGCACATACCCCCACAATAGCGTAACGCGAGGCAGGGTGTGACATTTTGGCATATGCACTTTTGCGACCGCTCAGGTTAGGAATCTCGATTTTTGTGACGACTTCGCCGGGTTCGAGCGCTGTGGTGAACAGATCAACAAAAAAATCTTCCGCAGCAATTGCCCGCGTTCCGCTTGCACCGCGTACATGGATAGTTGCCCCTGCCGCAATCAGTACAGTAGGCGGGTCGGAGGCGGGATCCGCATGGGCGATGTTGCCGCCGATGGTGCCAAAATTCCGCACCTGCTGATCTCCAATCAGGCTGGCTGCATTTGCCAGCGCGGGGAACCATTTTTTCACGTCGGCAGAGGCAGCCACACGTGCATGGGTGGCTAATGCGCCGATCTCCAATGATCCATTGGCCTTGATGTTTTTCAGGCTGTCAATTTTGCCGATGTCAATCAGCAGCGCAGGCTGCGTCAGACGCAGTTTCATTGCTGGAATCAGGCTGTGACCGCCCGCCAGCAGTTTGGCATCGCTGTTTTCCGCCAACAGCTTGACGGCTTCTTCCACTGAATTTGCACGGTAATAGTCAAATTTTGCCGGATACATGCTGATTACCCTTTCTGGATGGCCTGCCACACACGGGCGGGAGTCATTGGCATATCGATATGCAGGACACCAAGGGGTTTAAGGGCATCCAACACCGCATTAACCACCGCAGGGGTAGCGGCAATGGTACCCGTTTCACCTGCACCCTTGACGCCAAGAGGATTGGTTGGGGAGGGGGTTTCGGTACGCCCTACTTCAAAGCTGGGCAGCAAATCGGCACGCGGCAGGGCATAATCCATGAGCGAGCCTGTTAAAAGCTGCCCGTTCTCGTCATAGACCGCGCCTTCCCACAGCGCCTGTGCCACACCTTGAGCAATACCCCCATGCACCTGACCATCGACAATCATGGGATTGATGACTTTGCCCACATCGTCAACCGCAACATAGCGTTTGATGTCAATCTGCCCTGTCCCCGCATCAACTTCAACGATGCAAATGTGGGTGCCAAAGGGAAACGTACAGTTCGGCGGGTCGTAATAGGCGGTATCATCCAGGAACGGCTCCATACCAGCGGGCAAGCTGTAACCAAGTGCTGCCGCGCCTGCCAGTTCTTGAATCGTCTTGGCTTTGTCCGGCGACCCTTTCACATGCACCTTACCATTTTCAAACACGACATCCTCAACGGCTGCTTCCAGCAGATGAGCGCCGAGTTTTTTGGCCTTTTCCTTAATTTTCTGCAAGCTGTTAAAAACCGCGACCTGCCCCACGGAGGCGCTGCGACTGCCATAGGTGCCGTAGCCGAACGGTGTGCCGAGAGTGTCGCTGTGCTGGACAATGACATCTTCAACTGGCACCCCCAATTCTTCTGCGACGATCTGCGCGGTGGTGGTTTCGTGTCCCTGCCCGTGGGATTGGGAACCGGAAGTAACCACGACTTTGCCCGTCAAATGCACACGAACATTTGCGCTTTCCCACAACCCCGCGCCCCATCCTTCACCAGGGAGACCAATCCACGCGGAAGGTGCTACACCACACATCTCAATGTAGCTGGAAAAGCCGATGCCCAGGTATCGGCCCTGCTGACGGGCGTCGGCCTGTGCCTTACGGAAATCCTGATACCCGACCATTTCCAGTGCTTTGCCCAGCGCTTTATCATAGTCGCCGCTGTCGTACTTCAAACCGTTGAGGATTTTGGGATCATACGGGAAAGCGCTGGACGGAATGAAGTTCTTACGCCGGATTTCTGCCGGATCCATGCTCAATTGATTGGCAACCATATCCACAGCCCGTTCGACCACAAATGTCGCTTCAGGCCGTCCTGCACCGCGATAAGCATCGACCATACCTGTGTTGGTATATACACCCCACACATGGCAATAAATATTGGGGATTTTGTACGCGCCAGACAGCAGGCGACCATACAGCGTGGTCGGAATACCGGGCGCAATGGTCGAAAGAATCCCGCCGAGGTTGGCATATGTATTGACCCTGAGTGCGGTAATGGTACCGTCACGTTTGGCGCCAACTTCGAGTTCCGTGATATGGTCACGCCCATGCGTTGTGGCGACGTAATTTTCGCTGCGTGTTTCTGCCCATTTGACCGGACGCCCGATTTTCTTGGACAGCGCTGTGACAAGGCAGTATTCAGGATACAGGAAGATTTTTGCTCCGAAACCGCCGCCAACCTGTGGGGAAATCACCCGCATTTTGGTTTCGGGGATGCCAAATACAAAGGCGGTCATCAACAAACGCATGACATGCGGCGCCTGCGAGGTCATCCAGACGGTATATTCATCCGTGGCGGGGAGATACTGCGCGATGCAGCCGCGAGTTTCCATCGGGGTCGGGATGAGACGTTGGTTTACAACGCGCTCTTTGATCACAACCTCGGCTTCTCCAAGCGCCTTATCGGTTCCCGCCTTGTCGCCGCACGACCATTCCATACACACGTTGTTTGGTGCATTGTCGTGAATCTGAGGTGCGCCGGACTGCGTTGCTTTTTGTGCATCCACCACCGCTGGCAGCACTTCATAATTCACCTTAATCAATTGCAGAGCATCCTCTGCAATGTAACGAGACTCTGCCACGACAACGGCTACCCCCGCCCCGGTAAAGGTCACTTTTTCCGGCTCAAGGACTCGCGGTGTATTGACATGGTTTTCAACACCGCCCGCCTGCCACGCACACGGCAGGGGGTTCACATCCATAAAATCTTTACCAGTGAATACACCAAGTACTCCAGGAACGGCTGCCGCCGCCGAGGTGTCGATGCTTTTAATGCGAGCATGAGCATGAGGACTGCGGAGAATCGCTGCGTGCGCCATTCCGGGTAATTGCAAATCATCCAGATATTTAGCTTCCCCGGTAATCAGGCGGGGGTCTTCTTTGCGTTTGATACTGGCACCAAATACACGCGAAGCCATAACCTAGCCTCCCATCTTTTCTGAGGCGGCCTTAACCGCCGCAACAATATTGTGATAGCCCGTGCAGCGGCACAGATTGCCTTCCAGCCCGTGCCGGATGTCTTCCTCGGTGGGGTGCGCGTGCTTCTTGAGAAAAGCCACTGAAGCCATAATCATGCCGGGTGTGCAATATCCGCACTGCAACCCGTGTTTTTCCCAGAACCCCTCCTGCATCGGGTGCAAACTGCCGTTTGCGGCTAATCCTTCAATAGTCGTGATTTCCGCGCCATCGGCCTGAACAGCAAAAAAGGTGCAGGATTTGAGCGCCTCGCCGTTCAGGTGAACCGTACAGGATCCGCATTGACTGGTATCGCAGCCAACTTTTGTACCGGTGAGCCCCAGTTCATCCCGCAGGAAGTGAACCAGCAGCATTCGGGGGTCAACATCTCGTTCAACTGTTTTGCCATTTATTTTGACTGAAATCTTCATAAGGAGGTCTCCAATGAACCAATAATTGTGAACAACAACTATCTGGCCAATCGCTTATAGTTCTACTCCTTTCGGTTATTTACGATGTGCGTTTTTCAGAGGGAATTTGTTTGTCCAGCGCCTTAAAAAACTGGCCGCTCATCATCTTGACGGCTGGACTGATAACACGCTGCCCGATGCTTGCCAGTTTGCCGGAAACACTCGCTTCGGCTTCCCAGGTTAGAATGGTCTTTTTCTGCTCTTCGTCGTAGCGCAGATGGATCAGGGTGGTTCCATTGATGATGCTTTGCTGCCCCTCGCCGCTCACCGTCAGACGGTACTTATCAGGGGGCTGCTGCTCGCTCATGCGAATCCTGCCGGAATAGGTACCGCTGATAGCCGCGATGCCAAGTTTGGCATCTGCCCGCCAGGTATCCGGCTCATCTGCAACAGGAATCAATTCTTCAACACCGGGGAGGGCCTGGGCGATGGCTTTTGTATCCATCAGAATCTCCCAGACGGTTTGCTGGTCGGCATTAAACGTAAAAACGCCAGTAAACTTCATCATTTACCTCTAGTTAAAGAAAATTTTTGTGGATGTGGAAAAAAATCCTCTCTCACTTAATAGTATAGTTTTAATTTTCTTACATGCAAAAAATTAAGGTACGCCGTTGAGAGAGCGTACCTTAAGCACCTAATTGACCACAATGAGCGTGGTGGTGAAGTCGCTCAATCCATATGGGCCATAGATAGTCATCTTGACAAAGTAGCTGCCAGGATTGGCGTAGGTATGGGTTGGGCTGGGTTCACTGCTGGTCGTACCATCCCCAAAGTCCCAGGCATAGGCTGTAATCTCTCCTCTGGATTGGTTGAAAAAGTTGACGGTCAGTGGGGCGACCCCATTTTGACGATCAGCAATAAAGGAGGGTTTCAGAGCTTCGACGGTAGCCGTAGCTGTGGGGGTTGGTGTCGGGGCGCCGGGCTTGGTGAATGACCAGAACGGACTTTCTTTACAGGCCGTTTGCTGGAAGTTCTGGTCAAGTGGGTAGACCTGCCAGGTGTAGCGCCCGGCAGTCGGAATATCATCCAGATCAATGGTGGCATTCTGGCGCAAATCGACCACGGCTTCATAGGCACCGCCTTCTGGTTTAAAAATTCGCACCAGATAACGGTCTGCCACCGGGCCGCGCCAGTTAAACGTCAGTTCGCCTTCACCGGCTACACTGAAGGAATTATCATGCGGGGCGAGCACTTCCCAGGTCTCGCAGTTCGCCGCTGTCGCTGCGATTGCGGCTGAGGCAGATGTTCCCGGCACGCGAAGCTGCTGACCGACCGTGATTAAATTGATGTCCGCTAGACAGTTGGCCTGGGCAAGTTCTTCAGCGGTAGTCCCATATATATCAGCGATTTTGACCAGTGCATCGTCAAACTGCACGGTATAGGTCAGTGACCAATCGTCACGGGGTTTGCAGCCTTCCGTTGTTTTGGTAAGCGTAGGTGCAGGTATTCCGTTCAAACCCTGCACCGAGATATTCGTTTCAATGGTTTGTACCGGGGTAATACTGGGCGTTGAAGATGGCAGGGGTGTACTGGTCGCGGGTTCAAATGTCGGCGGTGGTTTGAGTGTATTGGTGGCAGTGGCACTTGGCTGCACCGTTGCGCTGGGCATCGGGGTTACGCTGGTCTGTAAGCGCGGCTGGCTGTTCGCGGGCAGGGCATTCGCCTCCGCCGTAACCAGAGAGGTCGAACGATTACCAAGCGCAGTGATTGACACCACCGCAAAAATGCCGCATAGAAAAACGGCAATAATAAACAAAAGCACTGTTGTGATCCATTGTCTGAGTAGTTCCAGCATATTTTTCATCTCCTGCGTGGAATCAGCCGCCCTTCGTGCAAATCGTAGGCGGTATCTACATATTCGGCGGTCATCGGATCATGGGATACCATGATGAATGTGGTTTTTTGCTGACGGGCAATACTCTGAAACAGGTGCATGATATGGCGGCTGGTGCGGGTGTCCAGACCGCTGGTAGGTTCGTCCGCCAGAATCAGCGCTGGCTGCAAGGCCAGGGCACGGGCAATAGCGATGCGCTGCTGCTGCCCTCCGGAGAGTTCATCCGGCACATGGTCGGCCCAGGCGCTCAAGCCAACTGCCTGCAAAGCCGCTTTGATTCTTCGCCTGCGTTCAAAAAAACCAATGTTCTTCAGGCGCAGGGTCACATCAATGTTTTCGATGGCATTGTAAGTCGGCAGCAGCGTATAACTCTGAAAAATGAAACCCATTTCGCGGCGGCGCAGGCGGGTTCTGGCCCGGTCGCTCAGGGTGGTAATTTCTTTCCCCTCGATTTCAATGGTGCCGCTGGTAGGGCGGTCCAAAGCACCAATCAAATTGAGCAGGGTCGTTTTACCACTGCCCGACGGGCCATACAGCGCAACCAATTCTCCACGTCGCACTTCCAGATTCAGATTTTGCAGCACACGCACAGGTTCGAACCTGCGCTCCAGATCGGTCACACGAATGTGAGTCACGCCTGTCGCCTCCTTAAAGCGCGGAACAGACGACGGCGGGGCGGCGGGGCATCCTGGATATTTTCGACCAGTGACTCAAAGACTTCTTCTTTTTCAGGACGCAGCAGTACACCTTCTGGTCGAATTTCAACGGAAATCTGCGAGCCATGGTTCAGGTGAGAAATCGCCGCTTCTGGCAGCCTAACCGTGCCCTCCGCGCTTAGAATCGGTTTTTTCTCGGTATCGCGTTCCAATTCCTGACCCAACGCGCCATCGCGCAGGGTCAAAATGCGGTCAGCACACGAGGCCATTTCCATATCATGCGTAGCCATCAGAATCGTCAGATGATAACGTTCACGAAGTTCCTGCAAGAGTTCCACCACCTGCATGGCGCTTTTCCGGTCAAGGGCACCGGTAGGTTCGTCTGCTAAGAGCAGCTCCGGTTGATTCGCCAGTGCGACGGCAATTGCCACACGCTGCTGCATCCCACCGGAAAGCTGGGCAGGTCGCTTGTGCATATGTTCCGCTAATCCAACCGCTTCCAGTAGTTCTTTTGCCCGCTTTCGACGCTGGAAAGGCGAGATACCTGCCAGCATCATCGGTAGGGTGACGTTGTGCAAGGCGGTACGGTGCGACAGGAGATTCCGTTCGACATGCTGCCAGAGGAAACCAACATGCTTCAAACGGTATCTGGTCAGTGCCCGCCGTTTGAGTTCCAGTAGATTAAACTCCCCGACGCGCAGTTTGCCTGCCGTTGGTGTATCCAGCCCACCCAGCAGATTCAACAGAGAGCTTTTCCCCGCCCCACTTGGCCCGACAATGGCTACGATGGCGCCTCTCTCCATTTCAAAATCGATTCCGCGCAGGGCGACAAGTTCATGGTCAGCGACCCGGTAAGCCTTTACCACCTGCTTGCATTCAATAAACATGACTATGGCCCTTCCACGATGTCGCCTTCATTGACGCCGCTGATGATTTCGACCCGTTCATCAGTTTCCAGCCCAAGCATTACATCCACACTGCGCGGGCCATCCACTGTCTGGATGACTACGAACGTGCGATTCTGGAAGGTACGAATGGCAGCAGGCGGCAGCCACAAGACATCTTCCCTTACATCAACGGGCATAGTGATTTCAATCAATTGACCTGCTGGAACATTGTCCAGCGAGGCGGCCACGCGGGTTGTCTGGTCAGCATCACTGGCGCTGAGAGGAATCTGTCGCACAGCACACTGCACGGCGGTTTCCGGCATATTCAGGACCTGGCATATTCCTACCAACCCGATACTCAAACGCTGTGCATCTCCAATAGGTATAGAGGCGACCGCTTCTTTAGGTTCGGATCGCCCAATAGTAATGACGGCACTGTAGGCCTGTACTGAATCTCCTGGTTGGATAGTAATTTCCAGCACTTCCCCATCAATCGGCGCAAACAGGGAGGATTGGATAATCTGGTCTTGAATCTGCTGGATCTGGAGTTGAATGGACAGCACACTGGGGTCTTGCGATCCCTGCGCCTGATCTTCCCGTGCGCGTTCCAACGCCAGTTCAGAACGGATCAGTTCATTTTCCGCCTGGTCGATCTGGAACTGGTAATTCTGATAGTTTTGCGCGGCCTGGAAGTAATTGTACTGGGCATTCTGGAGGCTGATTTGCGCGTTTTGTAACTGTTTATAGGCATTATCAACATTGGCGGCTGCCTGTTCGGGGTGGCTGACTGCATCACGGTAAGCACGCTCTGCGTCATCAAGTGCGATTTCCGCCGATTCCAGATTAGTTTGGGCGGTGGCAACACTCGTCCAGGGCACACCAGCGATGGTACTTTGCAGCGAAAGATTAGAATTGGCGTAGCTGATTTCAGCGTCTTCGACACTCTGCACACTGCCCTGGGCGCTGGTGTCAGCATTCGCCAGCGCGGTCTGAAGTTCTAACTGCGCCGATTCGAGTTGATTCTCTAAATCGTCTATTTGCAGGTCTGCCAGAAGCTGCCCTGCCGTGACCGCATCACCACGCCGAACATTCACCTGGCGCGTCACCCCTGAGACTTCAAATGACAGGGCGACCTGATCACGAGGGAGCCAGCGTCCCGTAAAAACCAGCTCTTCTTCGACATTGCCACGCTGTACCGTATAGGTAGGACGGGCAACAGCGGGCGCGGTTGGGATCGGCGTAGAAGTCGCCTGCTGCGCGACTGACGCTGTGGTTGACGACTCGGTTGCACAGGCCGCTGACAAACACATCACGAGAAAAAGGAGCAAAAAACGTCGCATAGTTAACCTTCACCCAGCTTTACAATCGTCATTAACGGCTGGCGACTCAGTAAAGTCGTCGTCAGGAACGTCACTGCGAATAAAATTCCGGCAAAAATCGCGTAAACTGTGATGATGTCATCCCAGGCCACCCGTACCAGATAGGGAGGCAGACCGCCGCTAAAATCCAGCAGGGGCAGATACAACAGCGTGGTCGCAAAACCGATGACTGTGCCGCCCAGAATGCCACTTCCAGAAGCCAGCCCTTGCAGGATAACCAGGTACACACTCACCGAAAAGTGTCCCATCCCCATCGCCTGAAGGGTTCCCAACTGCATAACCTGGGTGCGGAACGAGGCCACACTTTGAATGATGGCGATGACAAGAGTCAGAATGATTGCTGCCACAAATCCGACCGACAAAAAGCCCAGCACCCCCCGTCGTTCCGGGGCAGATTGTGCCTCTTGCAGCAGGGAATCGCTCTCACGCCAGCGCAAAACCGGAAAATTGATAGACGCGACTTCCTCCTGAATCTGACCCAGACTCGTGCCGGGCTCGCGCTGCATCCAGATTTGGTGTGGAAGCTGTGTCCCCGCCGCCTCAAACAGCGGGTCAAGGCTGGTCAGCATGAAAAATCCGTCACGCGGGTCAAGGGTGGGGAAGTAATCCACCAGCGCGATGATCGGAGCTTTAATTTCATACCAGGCGTCTAATGCCTGAAACTGGAATGTTATCTCCTGCCCGACGATCAGGTTGTATTCTTTCGCGGTCATCGCATTCAAAATGATGCCGTTGCGCTGCCCCGCCAGCCGGTTGAACAGGTCAGCAAAGGGTTCGCTGGCGTAATCGCTGCGCTGGTGAACCACCGAAGCAATCGATTCGCGGTCGATGCCCAGCACGGTGCCGCTTACCCGCTGAGTTGGCAAAATCAACTGGGCCGGGTAGCGTCCTACCCGCGAAACCTGATAAACCCCCTCTAAAGGCAGCAAATCCGTCGCCGGCAGGGTGTTGTATCCGGTGACTTCCTCGGTTGGGGATGCGCCTTCTTCTTCGGCAGCCTGGGTTTCGGTTTCGGCATCGGCAGCAGTTTCCAGCACCACATCTGCACCAACCTTATAGTTGATCGAATCCACCAGGCTGCGATCAATCGTGGACGCCATAGAGGCCATAAATCCGGTCAAACTCAGGGTAAAACACATCATCATGATTCCCCCTCGATATTGTCCGGCAGAGCGTGTGAGTTCACGCAGCGCCATCAGCAGAGAAATATTGGTGCTGTAGGAGAGCAGGTTTGCCAGAATGGACAGCAAAAAAGGCCAGAATCGCAGAAAGAACAGGGTTGTACCCAAGGCGAACAGGGTTGGCCCCATAAAGCTCAACGGGTCACTGAAAGGATTTTCTGCCTCCGTAATCAACCCACCGCGCTGCCACAGGGCATACAGCACATACAACGCTGGAACGAGGGCCATCACATCCAGGTAAAGTTTTTGCCACCAGGCCTTGCTGGTGCGGGCGGCAGCGCGTTTATAGCTGGTAATATTGTGACCACTCACCCGCCACGCAAGGAGTAACGCACTGCTGGCTGCCAGTAAACTCACCCCGCCGCCAACGGTCAAAGCCTGCGAGGTTAAAACAGGCGTCAGTCCAGACCTGGTATCTCCGAAGCGTAAAAACGAGGTCGTCTGCCCAACTAACTGCACCACATACGGCGCGGCAACGATACCGACCATCAGCGAAGCGGCTACCAGCATCAGCCACATGAGCAGATGATTACCCACGATCCCGAAGCGGCTCATGCCCCGGCTGCTGAGGGTCACATCTTCCTGCTGCTGGCGTCTGACCAGCATCCCGCCGACCAGCGATACAAAATACAGCACCAGCCCGCTTACCGGCAGCACCATGATAACTAACTGCTGTGTCAACTGCTGGACATCTTCAAGAAATTGTTCCAGCCCGCTGCGCGGCGAAATATCCATCTGAACGCCGGGTAGAATGCGGCTGATACTCCGCTGGCCATCCACAATGTGGCTGACCAGGTCTGAAACATCCGAGGTTTTCACGTGGCTTCCGTCAAAAACCAGATACCACGCGACTTCCTCTACTGGACGTTCGATGCCTTCCACTGCCTTCCAGAAGGCGTTTTCATCCACCAGCAGCACAGTTTCAAAATATTTTGGCGGAAAAATCCATGCCCCATTCGTGCTGGACTCCCACATTGCTGCAATCACCAGCGTCAGGCTTGTTCCATCCGGACGCTGTGCGGAGAGCTCATCTCCGACCTGCAAGCCCATTGTATACAGGAGCTGCTGCGGCAGAAGCACGGGGATACGACCTGCCTCCGATTCGGCAGGCCACTCGCCCGCCACGATATTCATCTGATTTTCAGCACCCTTCAGCGTACCGAGACTGAAAGCACCAAGTGAGATATTTTCAGAACGCAGCGACCAGCTTCCGGCGCGTGTAAACTGCACCAGTTGTTCAATCGGGAGTTCCAGATCAAACTGAGTCTGGATAGCGCCGTTGGTGCTGGTCACGTCCTCCTGCGTAATGTTGCCTTTCCAGCTTCCTACATACCGGAACCGGAATGCATACGGGGGAGTATCCAGGCGAGACGCCAGAACCTTTGTATTCACTGCGTCGATGTACAGCGTCAAGCTGATCGCCAGTGTGGTGGCTACTGTCAGCCCGGCCAGCGCACACAGCACAAGAATCCGGTGCTGCCATAGACGCTCTAGGGCAAAGGAAATCGCGTCAAAGAGTTGGAACATGGGTATTTTGCTCGTTTCCAGGGTCAAGGCAGGTCAGAAAGAGACCTGCCTTAACGCCATCAAAGTGGGCTGCTGACGATGCCCCTACTGGCTCACCGTCGGGTCAACACGAGTCGCACAGTCCATGTACTGCTGGAAGTAATCGCGCGGATCAGACACTGCCTGGTCGAACGGCGGAATGGCAGCAATACACTCCTGAAACGCACGGGTGTAGGTTTCTGCGTCAGCAAGCTCAACCGCTAAGTCCGCGTTTTCCAGAACATACGCATCAAAGGCCTGGTTCAACCATGTCCGCAGCATAACATTACCGATGTCTCCCTGGCCAAAGGGGGTCGGGAAAACGACCACATTCGGGTCTTCCATCAGGGCGGCAATTTCGCGGTAAACAGCCGCCGTATTTTCTCCCTGGGCGGCTGCCAGCGCCGGATCATTGACCATCGAATGGCGGACAGGCATGTTGGAGAACAAATCCTGACGACGGGCAATTGTGCTTAGCCAGCGATAGCAGGCCGCGGGATTTTGAGCAGTGGCACTGATGTAGGCTGTCCCCATATCGTAGGAAATTGGGATATACTGGCTGCCGCGTGGGTAAGTAACCCATTGTGATGCAATATCGCCCCCACCCGGACCGAACAATTGCATTCCCAGCGACTGAGTGGAAATCGCATCCGCATCATTGCTGGCACCGATAATCACTGTAAATGCACTGCCGCCGCCTACTGTAGATAAACCGTCATACTGGATATAACCCGCTTTGGCGAGATCGAGCACCTGACGAATAGCGTCAACCGTTGCCGGGTCAGTGAAATTAATCGTCGGGGGGGAGGTACGAAAGTCAATGGGCAGGCCGCCATACGCCGCAATCAGCATTAGCAGGGCATTGTCCGCGCCAATGGTGGGGACAAAGGGTGCTTCATCATCCAGCGTCGGTTTGAGCGTTTGCAGGGCATATACAAACTGGTCAATTGTCCAGCTTCCTGACGGCAGCACGGCCCCATACTGAGCAAACTTATCGGTATTCAGATTCAGCACGTCAGGTACAAGATTGATGGGCAGCGCCCAGTACTTGTTATCCACCTGCACCTGCGCCAGCGTATTGCCAATAAAATCATTTTCATCCAGGAGAGGATCATCACGCATAAACGGGGTCAGGTCAAGCAGCCCTGCCGGGTTGCCACCCTGCACAGCGTTGTTAGGCATATAAAAACATTCATACTCACTGGCAAGGGTTTCGAGATCGTTGTCTCGTGCCGTGTCTATATCTACGCGCCCAACCTCCGGGTCGCTGGCAGCGAATTCCGACGCTAATTGGGCCCAGCCTTCCTGATTGGGCAAAGGGGAGATGAATGAGACAATGCCAAAATCAAGCGCGATTTCACCTGGGGCCAGTTCCGCGATGGGGACAGGGGTGGCGACTGCAACTGTGCCTTCGCTGCGGCGGGCTTCCGCCGTTTGCAGGTTGGTGATCGCCCCCAGCTCAACTTCCTGTAGCGCGGTCAGGGCATCCACCCCTTCCGAGATCATCTTCGACGTGACCAGGCTAAGATAATCGGCGAAGCGCATCTCCGTGCGGGGCAGCCCGTTGCTGATCGCCTGGTCAATCAGAGCTTCTGTTTCCGGTGAAAACACTCCCCCAAATGCTCTGCCAGGGCCATTCCCCGGTTCAGGGGATATTTCTGCCCCATCCAGGCTCCTACGGGCAGGCCGGACGCTTTGAAAACTGTTGGCAATTTCCGGCTGTTCGGAGAGGAATTTGACCAGTTTGTAAGCCTGTTCTGGATAGAGCGTGCCACTGCTAATCGCAAAACCCTGGGTAATGATGCCTGCTTTTCCTCCCGGCAGCAGCGATCCCTGTACCGTTGTTTCTTGATTGGGGCCAGAAGATAGACCAAAACTCTGGGTCAGTGCCAGAGGGCTGGAATCGCCCCCGCGCCCGACAATCACGATGCCTTCGCCAAATCCACCAATGACCCCTTCTTGTTGAAGATCCGTCCAGGTGGTGAGCAGCGATTCAAGCGCGGGGACATTCAGCCTGGGGCTGGCTGCTAAGGGGTCGTCGGTGTAAAAACCCGCTCCTGCCAGGCTCCGCATCAGGTAAGGCATATAGTTGCCAAAATCCATCAACCCGGCTTTCGTGATCGCTCCCGTCGAGTCATATTCGGTCAGGGCGCGGGCGGCATTGGCAAGGTCATCCATTGTCCAGCTTGTATTCGGGTAGGGCAGTCCAGCCGCATCGAAGGCCGCCGAGTCATAAGCAAGCAGCACCACATCCAGGGACACCGGAATCGCCCACAGACCGTTATCCCACTGATAGGATTCCCAGGCTACTGGGTAAAAATCAGCCGTGTTCAAAGAGGCATCTGCCTGAACAAGCGGCTTTAAATCCAGCAGATAACCAGCGCGGGTTGCTTCCGGGTAAAGCGCGTTTTGTGTCAGGAAAAGCACATCGCCGCTGCTGGCATAGGCTTTGGCGCCGTCCAGATAATCTTCGATGCCGTAAGCTGGCGGTGCAACAAATCCAATCTCCTCACCGGGCTTGACATAGACCTCAATTCCAGGATTTGCATCTTCAAAACGCTGTATCATCTCGTCCGTAATCAAGTCCTGAAAAAATTCAGGGACAACCAGCGACACGGTGACTTCTTCCTGGGCGCTGGTATTGGGTATCGTAGAAAGCCCGCCTCCGGCCAGCAGGATGAACAGTAGGACTAAATATCTCAGCTTCATAAACATCCTTTCAACCCATCGGCATTATCAAGGTGGCAGGTTGCAGCGTGGTTACATCAAGATTACGGTTTCGTAACCACCGTTAGTGACTTGAATCCTTTAAAATGAGAATTACAGAATTGTAATCAGCCCGTAACCGGATTGAAATTTGCGCGGGCTACATCTAGAGGTCAAATATGATGAGTTTGTCGATGTGGTCTATTCGATGGCGGCTGCCAGCCAGTTATGCGGTAGTGGCACTGGTCGCGGTCATATCCCTGGGGTTTATTTTGCAGACCACCCTGCGTGATTATTATGAAAAACAGGAACTTCGTCATCTTCATGATAATGCACGTGTGGTGAGTAATGCTCTGGCAAACTCCTACGAAAGCCCGGATGATCGTTTAACCGCCCAGCTTGCCAATCTCTCTTTTTTGACCCAGACCCGCATTAAGCTGATCAATGCAGATGGACAGGTTATCGCCGATTCCGGGAGTCCCAGTGAGCAAACAATGGTTTCTATCAGCGCCCCACCACCACGCGATTTTTCTTTTTCCTATGAACCGGGCCTGTTTCAAACACCCCAGGCTTCCATCACGGTCTTTAATGTTCCTGCGGATCAACGGGATTTTGTGTTTTTCCCCCAATCCGACCAGGAGGAGGTACTTGCCTTCGGGGTCGCCAGTACCCCTTTCGGATTTGGCTTGAATCGTCGTGATGCCAACCTGGAAGAACGTTCTGGACAGAAAGTAGAGATGGCATTATTCAGCGATAATACCCTCATTGGCTACGTAGAGCTTTCGGAAGGGCCTGCGTTTGGCACCCGGATTGTTAATGATGTCGAGCAATCCCTGGTTTGGGCCGGGGCGCTGGCAGTTACGCTGTCGATTCTGGTGGGCTTTTTTGTCAGTTACCAGATCAGTACGCCTGTGTTACAGCTTGCGAACGCCACCAAACGTATGTCCAAAGGTGATCTTTCGGCACGAGTCAGTTTGTCGCGGAAGGATGAGTTTGGCCTGCTGGCGAAATCTTTTAACGAGATGGCGAGTCGGGTAGAACATACCATTACAACTCTGCGGAGTTTTGTTGCGGATGCGGCGCACGAACTTCATACCCCGATCACAGCACTCCATGCGAACCTGGAGCTTGCCGTGAGTGAACCCATTGGAGGGCAAAAAAATACGTATATTCAGCAGGCCCTGACCCAGCTAAAACGCCTCGAATCCCTGACGATTGACCTGCTTGACCTCTCGCGGATTGAGGCGGGCATGGGTAAAGAAGACCGCCAGACCATTGACATGGTCGTGCTGCTGCGCGAAACGAGCGAACTTTATGCTTCCCGTGCTGACCAGGCCGGATTGGTCTTCGATTTTGAGGTGCCGGATGAACCCTTTTTTGTCCAGGTTAACGAGCGACAAATGCGCCGTGTCATCTGTAATTTGCTGGACAACGCGATCAAATTTACACCTGAAAATGGCTCAATCCATGTCGAACTGCGGAAAAACGGCGACTTCCTCAGATTGCAGGTGCAGGATACCGGAATAGGGGTTCCACCCGAAGACTTGCCCTTTTTATTCAGCCGTTTCCATCGCGGGCGCAACGCCGCCCGCTACCCTGGCAGTGGATTAGGACTCGCCATCACTCGTGCCATTGTGGAAAGGCATCAGGGCAAAGTGAGTGTCGAAAGTTCGCCGGAAGGTACGACGTTTTTACTCCAACTGCCTGCTTAGTAGGGAAATCAGGGGATGAATCAATCGTTTTCCATTTTAATTATCGAAGATGATCCCGGTGTAGCGCGGGGTTTACAGGATGGACTTGCCCGCGATGGCTACAGCGTCGTCTGGAAAGCAACAGGCGACGAAGGAGTACAGTATGCCCGTGACCACAACCCACATCTTATCGTGCTGGACGTGCGCCTGCCGGACGGGTCAGGGTTTGATTTTTGCCGCCAGCTACGCCAGCTAAAACTGCGCCAGCCTATTTTGATGCTGACCGTCCAACGCGAGGAAATGGATAAGGTGTTGGGGCTGGAAATGGGCGCGGATGATTACATGACCAAGCCCTACGGACTGCGTGAACTGCAATCAAGAGTGCGGGCGATGCTGCGTCGTGCTTATGGGGAACTCTCCGCGACCGAGGCCAATATGTTTTACGTGGGCGATCTGGTGATTGATAACTGGCGCGGGCAGGTCTGGCGGGAGAATCAGCCGTTAAACCTGACCCCGACGGAATTTCGCCTGCTGGTATTCATGGCACGCCATCCGAATCAGGCGCTGACCCGCGCTCAAATTCTGGATGCAGTGTGGGGTTATGATACGGACATCGACAGCGAACGCACTGTCAATGTCCATATTCGGCGTTTGCGGGAAAAAATCGAACTTGACCCTGGCAGCCCTGCTTTACTGCTGACGGTGCCGGGGATCGGTTACCGTCTCGTCATGTAGGACACTACCCTCCCTTCGCAATACGCGGAGTCGGCAGGGGGATAATGAAATCGCCCTTAAAACCTTTAGCGGTCAGCTTGGGCATAAGTTCGTCGGCAATATGCCACGAAAACAGCAGCGCATATTCCGGCTGGTCTTCAAAAAGCTTCGTTTCCGGCAGCACCGGAATCAGCGTCCCCGGCATATATTTACCGATTTTGTGCGATCCCGGCACTTCCATGACCGCCTCAATGATCCCGTTATCCAGCCCTGTGTAATTAATCAGCGTGCTGGCACGCGACGGCGCACCGATCCCATACACCCGCCCGCCTCCGGCCTTAATATCGCTCAACAGCGCGTAAAGCTGGAGTTTGGACATGACCACTTTTTGCTTGAACACATCAAACATATGCTCATCCGTACCCAGCGCGGCCTCAGCATCCAGGATTTGCTGCACCGACGGACGAATCTCATACTGGCCTTTTCGTGCTGCGTAGACCCGGATTGAGCCACCATGCGTAGGAATTCGCTTGACGTGGAACACCTCCAGACCATGCATGTTCAAAAGATATTGGAGGCTGTGCAGGGAATAATAGCGCAGGTGCTCATGGTAAATGGTGTCATACTGCACGGTTTCCAGCAGGCCAATGAGGTAATGTGATTCTGAAATGAACATGCCATCATTGGCCATCAGCGCCAGAATACCCTCCACAATATCATGCACATTTTCGATATGGGCAAAAACATTGGTGGCTGTAATGACCCTGGCTTTGCCGTGTTCCGCTGCCGCTTTTTCAGCGGTTTCTCGTGTGAAAAATGCCATGATGGAGGGAATTCCACGTTCAATTGCCAGTTGGCTTTGCAGCGTTGGTTCAATACCTAAAACACGGTGTGCGGTGAAGTTACTTAACAGGGTGCCATCGTTTGACCCCACATCAACCACCAGATCATCCGATTTTAAGTCCACAATCGTGCGGACTTCCTGATACAACTCCGCGAAGTTATCCCGCAGGATTTTAGTCGTGCCGCTGGTGTAGGGGTAATCCGGCGCGAACAAAATATTCGGGTCTACAGCCAAACCAATCTGGACTAACTGGCAGTTCGGGCAGTAGAGCATCTCAGCGGGATAAGCTGGCTGTTCAAACGGTTTCTCACCCATTGTCCGCATCTGGTTAACGGGCGGCAGATAGCCCAGAAAAAGTATTGATTTTAGGTCCGGGTGGTCACAGACCTGGCAGCGCTGGATCACGACGCTGGAACCTGTTCCGGCAGAAAGTTTAACTGTTGTCATCCTTATATCCTGTTTTCCACATACCATTGGGCAGTTTTTGTAATGCCTTCTTGCAGGCTGATTTTCGGCTGATAGCCGAGGTTTTTCAGTTTTGTAATATCCGGACAGCGGCGCGGCGTGCCCCCTTTTTGCAGCTCTCCGGCCACGATGTCAATATCGCGCCCAAAAAACTTCCCGACCAATCGGGCAATATCTGCAATACTTGTTTCGACCTGTGTGCCGATATGATAGATTCCCAGGTGTTCACCTTTTTCAAGCGCCAGCATCAGACCGTCAGTAAAGTCATCAATATAGACAAATGCACGGGTTTCATGCCCCGTCCCCTGGATCGGAAACGGCAGGGGATTCGCGTCCGATTTTTCAACGGCGGCCTGCATCCGGACGACAAACTGCGGGATGACATGCTCATAGCCCATATCCGGTCCGTAAACATTGTGCGGACGGAAGATGATCACACGCTCAAAAAACTTACGTCCGTAGTTAATCGCCATGATTTCGCTGATAAGTTTTCCCGATGCATAGGAGTAGCGTGGGTTGTGCGGGTCGGGTATCACCAGCGGTACATTTTCCGGCGTGGGGATAATCGGCGGGTGGTGATACACCTCGGAACTTGACGCGACCACCAGTTCGCCAACGTTGTGCTCATGGCAGGCGTCAATCACATTCACCATACCCTTCACACCCACATCCAGCACAAGCTCCGGTTTGCTGTAAAAAAATGCAGTCCCGTTGATGAAGGCCAGATGGCAGACAGAATCGACGCCTTTGGTAGCCTTGGAAACGGTGGCTGCATCCCGAATATCGCCTTCAATCAGTTCGACATGCTGGATGGCATCTCCCAGTTTTCGTACTGCGCCCCGCGAGTTGTTGTCCAACACACGAACCACATGGCCTTCCTGTACCAGCCGCCGCACCAGTGCCGCTCCTAAAAAACCGGTTCCCCCTGTGACAAGGTAGGTTTTCAATTTTGCTCCTCAACAAAAATCGTGGTCAGATACGCCCGGCTGCCGACGGAAGTGCCGTCGCTGAGCGTGACTTCCAAATCCTGTACCGGATTCGGCATATACATTCCAAATAACAGGTCGTATTTCCCCGGTGGGGCATCACAATCAATCTTCAAAAGCCGCTCATCCACGTACAGTTTTCCGGTTTCCCAGAATGGAGTCGGCAGGTTAAATGCCAACCCTTCATCCAGTTGCCCGATTACAGCACCATTTTCCCCCACGACGACCAGGGTTGCGCTTATCGGTGCATCGGTAGCCCGGATATTGATCCACCAGCTTTTCAACCGCACCTCCCCGCAGGGTTGGATCGTATAATCGGAAAGCAAACTGAAGCCCTGCATGGAAAATTCGCCTCCAAACCGATAAGCCTCCGCCAGTTGATCCGGTTTCCGATCATAGCGGATCACCATGACTTCCGACCCGTAGCGGTAATCTGCAACCACCACCGGGGTAGACACATATTCCATCAGAGATTCATTGAGTTCCGCCGGATTAGTTTCGCGGGTATATACATACCAGATGGTTTCAGCCTCTCCGACAAAATCCAAAACAGCGCCGGAGTCTTGCGCGTTGTCCAGGATATGTGGCAGATTCCTGACCTTTGCCGTAACTTCTGTAGGCGGCGGAGCAATGTACAACACCCTGTCTTCAGGAATATCACCCAGATACCAGCGGTTCAAATAGACACCCATCCATCGAGTCGGAGTGTGCAGCAGCAGCGGATCATCCATTTGATGACTCCGGGGCAGCAGATTCATTGGCTTCTCATCCCGGAAAATACCAAGTCCATAATACGCCAGTTTGTATATATCATCATCGCTGGATTTTCTCAGGGGAGGTGTTTCCAGACATTCTGTCTGGCGGTAGAGTGCAAAATTCCGTACACAGTCTTCCGGAGGAACAAAGTGATGGCGCATTGGGTAGCCAAAATCAATTGCGGTCGTCTGGAAAACCCCGATATTGGCGGGAAGATAAAGGGCTACTAAAACCAGTCCAACCGCACCCTGTATGACCAGCAGGCGGTGCGCCCAACGGGATTTGGTGGTTCTCCATTGCACATAAACCAGGATGCTGGTTGCCACCACCGCCACCCACAGTTGGGTGGATACAATGGCATAACGTGGCACAACGGCATTATTCATAAAATTGCGGTAGCGCGTAAGAAAAATAATAATCGCGGTACTGCCCGAATACCCCGCCATGGTCAGCCAGGGGGCAAGCATCCGCCACTCCCGATTTTGCAGCCACAAATACGTCAGATTCGCGCATAACAGGGCAATACCCGCGATGCCTAACACAAACGAAAAGTTCACACTTAAACGGTAAGAAAACGTGTTGCCCTGAAAGGCCAGAATAAATCGTAAAAAGGTTGGCAAGTTGTTAAATGTGATGGCTGTACGTTCTGTGGTTGTGGTGCCGCCAATAGCAACGCTGCTGCCCGACAGATACAGGTACAGCGTTACTCCCGCCGCGAGAAACCAGAAGAGGTAATAACTCCATTTCCGGTAGCCGAACATCCACAGCGTTATTGCCAGCACAGGAAAAACAACAATGCCGGATCCCTGAGAAAAAGTCGCACAGGCCGCCAGCACCGCACCGGCAGCGAGAGTCCGCCATCTGACCGGAAAATGCAGCAGCACCCAGACCGCCGCCAGCGCAAACAGCGACACAAAATGCCAGACAGAGTAAATACCGCTCAGCCAACTGATGCCCTGGTACGGTGAAAAGATCAGAAAAGAAAAAGCCACAATCCCTATATGAGAGAAGTGAGGGAAGAAGTCACGGAAAATCAACACCAGCATGAGGAGACGCAGCAGTGCCAGCACAAAAGTAACAAACAGTTCCCCCGGCACATACCAGTCCGTCAAGTAGGTCAGTGCCACCACAACCAGATTCATGAACACAGGGCGATGCCCGGAATATTCCCTGGTAATATCGGAAAGGTGGAACGTGCCATCTTTGACCGATACTGCCAGGTCAATTGGCTCAAACCACTGGTCATCGGTTGGAACATCCAGCCCGTAGGTATAAATCAACAGGGTTACTGAATAAATCGGCAGCAGGGCAACGATTATCGCTGCCCCGTGAACAGGCTGGCGCAGCCATGAAATAAAACGCTGCACGGTCTTCATTTTTCGGGATACTCGCCCAGCAGGGAAGCAGCCGTTGGCACGCGGATTTGAATCGAGGCAGATCGCTCTCGCGGCAGATGTATGATCCCCCAGATGAACCATCGCAGATATTCGCGGATCCAGGGCAGCAGCGCAAAATGCGACTCGCCGCCATACAAGCGATCAATCGAGATAATTGGCACTTCACCGAGTTTTAAACCCGCCATTTGCGCTTTGATGGACATCTCAAAAGCAGCGGCCCAACCCACAGGACGCGCTTCCAGGGGCAGACGATCAAACACATCGCGCCGGAAAAGTTTGATCCCGGTCGTGGCGTCCGTCAGGTGACAGCCCGCCAGGTGATGAAACAGCCAGTTTGCCAGCCATGACAAGAAACCAGCGACCAGCGACCCACCCAACCGTCTGCCGCCATGTGCATAGCGTGTGCAGCTTACAAACTCGCAGCCGTCTTCTGCGAGGCTCAGCATGTCGTTAATTGCCAGCACCGGGCCAACTTCGTCCGCCGCAAAAATCAGGACATATTTGCCTTCGGCGTGGGCCACTCCCGTGCGGATCGCATCGACCACACCGGGGTTGCTCATAATGAGGCGCAGATGAGGATAGTCAAGTTCTCCGATGATAGTACGGTGCTGGGGCTCTACCACCACCAGGATTTCGTGCGGAATTTCCAGCACTGCCTGCATAATCTGAAGCAAAATACGTAAATCTATACCCACGCTGCGAATTGGCAGCAGGATAGACAGTTTGGGTTCAGCCATTCAGCCAATCTTCAACTACACGGCAAATATGGCGTATGTCATCTTCCGTCAGGGTTAACGCGGAAGGCAGCCACATCGCCCCATGCCCTACCTTCGTTGCGGCAGGGAAACTGTTGTCAGGCTGCGAATATGGCGCCTGTGTGTGCAGCGGATACCAGAATTTGCGCGGCTGGATGCCTCGTTCGACCAAATAATCATGCAGTCCGTCACGATCATCCACCCACACATCCACCCACTGCGGCACGATTCCGCCTTCAATATCAAAATGCAGCAGGTGCAAACGGGGTGATTCGGGCAGATGTTTTTGATACCAGTAAAAAAGCTGGCGCTGGTGCTCGATCCGCTGCTCAAAATCTTCCAACTGAGCCAGTCCCATCGCGGCCTGTAAGTTGGTGTACTTGAAGTTGAAACCAAGCGCTATGTGTTCATCCGCACCGCCTGTGCCACGTACAGGCCTCCCCTGATCTTTCAACAGGCGCAGTTTTTTCGCAAATTCCTCATCCTGGGTGATGACCATGCCCCCCTGACCAGTTGTGATGGTTTTGGCTGGAGAAAAGGAAAATGTTCCGGCTATGCCAAAACTGCCCAACTGCCGCCCCTTCAGGCGCGATCCTAACCCCTCGGCAGTATCTTCAACCACAAATAGGTTGTGTTTTTTCGCAATAACCAGCAGATCATCCAGGGGTGCGGAGCGTCCGCTCACATGCACTGGGACAATCGCTTTTGTACGGGGCGTAATGGCCCGTTCAACTGCTTCCGGGTCAAGCATAAAATCGCTCTGCCGCACATCCGCCAGAACCGGCACACCACCTGCCCACTGAACCGCATTTGCAGTCGCAATGAACGTTATATCGGGGACAATGACCTCATCCCCAGGATGAATTCCGCACGCCATCAACGCAATGGTGATCGCGGCTGTGCCGCTGGTTACGGCAACCGCATAAGGAACATCACAGAGCTGGGCAATCTGCGATTCAAAGCGGTCGGTATATTCGCCATCATTAGGGAACTGGCGATCAATGACCTCGCACAACATTTCTTTTTCGCGTGTCCCCATGACGGGTGTCCACCAATGCAGATGTTTTTCAGGTAAGGTGGTCATTTTTTGAAAAATCCCCAAATATCCACGAGATGTACATGCTCTGGTATTTCCAGACCGCGATAATTGGAATGCGGCACCCCAACCACAACGATGGAACTGCGCCTAACCAGTTCTTCTTTACTGATGAAGGTCGGGTCCTGGGCAAACTCATCGGTATAAAGCACGTTTGCCCCATGAAAACGCAGCAGTTTGCCCAGCTTGTACGACAGGGAATCCCGGATGTCGTCCACGTTGGCCTTAAATGCCATACCGAGAATACCGACCGTTTCCTGTTTTAAATCGTACTGCTCCAGCAGTTGATTCACGATAAACGCGGGCAGTCCTTCGTTAATCAGCATGGCGGAATGACCGAGCATGAAATTGTTCTGGTGAAATGCGGAAAGCTGCATAGTATCCTTCAGCAGGCATGGCCCCGCCGCAAAACCAGCACGCGGAAAATCCTGTGCACGTTCATAACCGTAAGTCATGGCATGGTGAATGCGGTAAAAATCAACCCCATTTTCTTCCGCCATCATATAAAACTGGTTAGCGATGGAAAACTGTAGATAGCGCCACGCATTTGAGAACAGTTTCGCCATCTCCGCTTCCAGCACTTCCACTTCGACGATTTCCTGCCCTAACCGTTCAAACAGCGTGCGAGAAAGGTGCAGTGCTTCCGGGGTAAAGCCGGAAATAATCTGAGGAAGTTTATGGAGTTCACGGATCGCATAACCCTGGGCAATGCGCTCTGGGCAGAAAGCCAGATGCACGGACAGATGATGTTTGCAAAAAAAATCGTACAACCGTTCCGATGTGCGGGGATACACCGTGCTGCGGAGGATAATGTGATGGTCATTGTGCAGATGGGGAAGCAAACTCTCCGCCAGAGAAAACATCGGCCTTAGTTTGGGATTCAGATATTCATCCAGAGGGGTCCCAATGGTGATAACAATGGTCTTAGCGTTGGCTACTTCGCTGATGTCCCCCACCAGATGCAGGGTTTTACCGATGGTTCTCTGTAAAATGGGTTCGGAGTCATATTCCAGGAAAGGCATTTTGCCGGCACTGATAAGGGGCTCTTTGGATTTGTCGATGTCATACAGCCCGACCTGCAAATCGGTGTCTGCCAGGACAATACCCATCGGCAGCCCGATGTGCCCGTAGCCACCTATAATGATTACATCATACTGTTGCATCACATTCAGTCACTTTAAATTAACTGGCATTATCTTAACGAGTGAGGGGGTTCTTTTCCAGAGGCTTTGATCACATGGATGCACTGGTTAATCATGAAAGGCAGCAGCACTGCCCCAAAGTCATCCATCCGGCGGTTGAGCGCCTGCAAAAAGGTCAGTTGAAACGGCAGGAGATGAATGCCCCGATGTTGCTGAATGATGCCGCCCGCCTGCTTTGCCGCCGCCGATAATTCTTTGGGTTTTACAAAATTTTCCAAGCCGTCAAACGGGCGGAGTCTCAGCATAGAGGCCGCTCGTACCGGAAGCTGCCACAACCAATTCGGGGTAGACAGCACCAGATGTCCATCCGGTTTTAGCACCCGCAGCATCTCCTGAATGGCAAGCAGTGGATCGGGTGTATGCTCAATAACCTCGGTGGAAAAGATGAACTGAAAGGTGTTTTCCGCGAATGGCAGGCAAGTCACACTGCCCACAGTGGGCAGACAGGGATATTTCCTGCGTGTCGTTTTGACCATATTCATGCCCAGGTCAAATGCAATAACCCTGGCACCGCGCTCCAGCAGCCGTTTTGTGCCATGCCCGGCGCCGCACCCCGCGTCAAGTACCAGCTTTCCATGCAAGTCCACTCCTGCCCAGAATTCGTCTATCAGAACCTCGATGCGGCGGTTGGTGTCGTAATGATTGATGACTTCATCGTAATGGTCGGCGAGACGATCATGGGCAAGTTCTTTATGATTCATCTTTGTCTCTCTGCAACCGTTTTTGTTTTAGGACGTAGAGGGGACGGTCTTTAACCTCTTCAAAAATCATGCCGACATATTGAGAAAGGACACCCAGCGAAATCAACTGAATACCGCTCACGATCAGCAGCACGACAATGACCGAAGCCCACCCAGGTACAACACCGGATACGGGGAAAACAACAGTAATCATGAAAATGTAGATCAGGTATATCCCTGCCAGGGCGCTCAGAATCACCCCTAGCCAGGTGATTACCGTTAGCGGAAAGGTCGAAAACGAGAACAGCCCGTGTTTTGCTAACTGGGTCATCCGAGACAGGGTGTACTTGGTTGTCCCGGCGTGGCGATCACGCGGTGCGTAAGTGACCACTGCATATGGAAATCCCATCCAGGGAACCATCCCGCGCAGGTAGCGGTGTATTTCTCGCATTTCTCGCAGCACCAGGAGTGCCTGACGGGATACCAGACGATAATCAGCCGCGCCAGGGATAACCGGCAGGCTGGTGATGTGCTGCATTAGGCTGTAAAAAACACTGGCAGTCAGTCGTTTCACCGGACCGCGAAAGGTCTCGCTTTCCCGGATCGCATAAACCACCTCGAAACCTGACTCATAGGCCCGCAGCATTTGCGGGATGACTTCCGGCGGGTGCTGCAAATCGCTGTCCATCGTGATGACTGCATCGGCCTCAACATGATCCAGACCAGCGGTCAGTGCCATCTGGTGCCCGAAATTGCGAGCCAACGCCAGCACCGAAACTTCTTTGTTCTGATCTGCTAGCTTATTCAGCAGCGCCAGCGTCTGGTCTGAACTCCCATCATCAATAAAAATCACTTGATAGGGAATATGCAATGTTTCCAGAATCGAACGGAGACTGGTGTAAAAAACATCGATATTCAGTTCTTCGTTGTAGCAGGGAACTACAACCGCAATGGAAGTTAAGTGTCTGGCGGTCATTTCATCTCGAAGGATGTTAAATCCTCTACCTGATACCCAAACCCGGTTGCCCCTCCGCCCCAGTCAAGCAGACGCTGTACACCAACCCGCAGGTAGCCGCTGTTCAGGAACGCAATAACATCTACAGGAAAACTCAGGAAGCGATATTGGTTGTTCCAATCGGTGTCGTTCAGGAAGGTATAAACAACGGCATCATCTGTATAGGTATAGGTTTGAGCCAGGGTTTCACAGTCTGCACAAACCTGCACCAATGAATACACCCGCGCCTGATTCATATAGTGAACGGGGCCAGGAAAACCCTCTCCTAACCAGACGATAACATGAAGCTGATTTTCGGAAAGGATCGCCGCTCTGGGGGAAAAAAAACCACCTCCGCTTTCTATAGCAGAAGGGGAAAAAATCCGTTTATCTCCTGTCTGTAAAAGACGGTCTATGATGGCGGCCTGTTTTTCAGCAGACAGCATATTGAAATAATGTCCGTATCTGAACTCCTGGCGTTGTATCTCAGCCATGGGGTCAGCGTTTTCAATGTCCTGTATACGTTTCTGAAAGGCTTGCCACTGGATATAGATGCCTGCCGCCATGAGCACCACGACAATGACAGCGAAGGCTCCAATGATTCCGAGAATCCTTTGGAGAAGACGGGAATCAGAGGGCAGCAGACCAGAATACCATAAAGCTGGCGGCACCATAAAGATGATAACGAGCACACTTCCCTGAGGCCCCGGAATATAACTCGGAAAGCCGGAAATCGGCCCCACACAGGCCCCCAGGGTCATCATGACCAGGCTTCCATACATATAGAGGCCGTATACGCTTTTGCGGTAAATAATAAAAAACGGCGCCGCCAGCATCACCCCCCAGGACAGATAATAGAGCAGTCGCATCGTCCCGGACTGGTTTGCATAGAGGAAAGCAGAGGGATAGGGTGTTTTCCCGTTCCTGAGGAACGAATCCATAAATTTTGCCTTGTGATAGGCATTTTCCAGCAGCAGCCAGGGACTTTCGGTAATGACCTGGCGCCAGGCAGTCTGCAAGGTATGCTGGAAATCCTTGTTGCCATGATGGATACTCACCCCCGGCTTGTATAGTTGGGCGTGAATTTCCCCTATCGGGTCTAACCAGGCGATGTTATAAGGATTGGAAACGTAGCCTGTCCCCACGTAAAGGGGTAAACCCGCCCCATGCTGTGTGACCACCGTTTCGGAATAGGGTATCTCCCAGGCCCAGGAATAAACTGCCTTCAATCCATAGGGGGCGGCAAATACACCCAGCAGCATTGCCAGGGCAGCGGCGGAAATTCTCACGGCAAAAGGCAGTATAGTGGTCCGCCACATGTCATGGTTCATGCGGTAACTGACCCCAGTAATCAGCCATGCCATCCCCAACATCCCAAGCCCGGCGGCGTAAACCGAGGCAATGCTTTCCTGACGCAAAAACTGCGTGAATCCGACCAGGAGGCTTAAAAGCAGCAAAAAGAGAGCGCTGGTGAGATTTTTTTTCAGATGCGCCGAGGCTGCCAGCCCGATGCCGACCAGCAAAACCATATAGGTGACTCCCCATCCCTGGCTGCTGGTACTTAAATCAATCGGGCCAAGAAAGATAGCAACACAGAATGCCAGCAGACCGCCTACCGAGATAGGCAAAGGGATATTGGGGGATAATAGAATCACCGCTGTGAGCAGGAATAACACAAACAGCGCTTTAAACGGGGTTGATGTGTCTACCAGAAAATCGCCATCAAACCACCGACCGACGACTGAAATCGAGGCAACCAGGATATGAATCCCGTAATCATCTGCCGTATTCGACCATCGGTAGGCGTAGGCAGGATCAATTTCGCCGGGATCAATTTCATCGCCCAGATAAAAATAAAACGGATAACCGCCGTTTGCTCCCCGGATTGTCCCCATTAAACGAGCCTGGGTGTTTGGGGAAAAAACGAAGTTATCTTTTTCGATGCGACGATACTCCGTGCCGTACAATGCAGCCGCAAAAACAAGAAAAAGAATCACGCGGGTCAGTAAATCGTGGTGATCCCTGATAAAAGCCTCCTAAATCCTGTCATTATAACGGCTGGATTAAGCCGATGTCATGGTTTAATATTGTGCGTCATATGAGCAGCACCCCCTATCTTTCCATCCTCCTCCCTGTCCGCAATGAGGGTTTGAATCTGCGGATCATGATTAAGATTCTGGGAGCGGTGTTGGAAATACCGTATGAAATTGTTGTGGTCTGCGACAGCCAAGAGGACGAAAGTATCCCAGTTGTCAAATCCATGCAAGCGCAGTACCCACAGGTGCGTCTGGTCATCAACACTTTAGGACGCGGGGTCATTAACGCGGTCAAAGCCGGGGTCAATGCCGCTGAAGGTAAATATGTTCTGATCTTTGCTGCGGATGAAGTCGGGCCAGTGCTGGCGATTCGGAATATGCTGGATCTGGCCGAAGCAGGCTGCGATTTTGTGAGCTGCACGCGCTATGCTTACGGTGGACGGCGTCTCGGTGGGTCATGGGTAGGTGGAGTGCTCTCCCGCGCCGCCAACTGGCTGTTTTACCATATTTCTGGCTGCGCGTTTACGGATGCGACCACCGGGATCAAGCTGTTTACCAAACCTGCCTTCGAGAAACTGAATTTGCAGGCAAATCCAGTGGGGTGGGCAGTTGCCTTTGAGATGGCGATTAAGGCGCAGCTTGCTGGCCTGAAGCTGGGTGAAGTCCCCATCACCTCAATTGACCGCCTTTACGGAGGGGAGTCAACCTTCCGACTGGGAAGCTGGCTGCGGGAATACCTGCACTGGTTCTGGTGGGGTACCAGGGAACTACGCCGCGCACCTGCGCGGAAGCCCCCTGTGATGCGGAAAGCCAATGTTTCCGCTGAGGGTATGGGGTTTATCGCAAAACTTTCACGGTGACCGATGCGTTCTCCAATTATTTCTTCCCACAGCCGTATTCGTCACCCCGATTTGTTTGAAGTCGGGGAAGGGTCAATCGTGGATGATTTTTGCTACTTTTCCACGCAGGTCATTATTGGGCGTTACTCTCACATTGCATCCGGGTGCAGTGTGGCAGGTGGGCGCGACCGCATATTCACATTTGGCGATTACAGCAGCCTGTCTTCTGGGGTCAAAGTCTGGTGTACCAGCGATGATTTTGCGAATGATATTGTGACCATTATTCCGGCGGGAATTGAGAATATCAAAGAAAACGTCATCACAGGCAATGTGACCTTTGAACGACTGACAGCCGTTGGGTCAAACAGTGTGGTTATGCCGAATAACCATATTCCGGAAGGCACGGTCATTGGAGCATTGAGTTTCGTTCCAGCGAGCTATCCGTTTGAACCCTGGATGGTGTATGCCGGCCTCCCGATTCGCCCCATCAAGCCGCGCAACCGTGAGTCGGTGCTGCGCCAGTTAGCCCGCCTTGAGGAAGCGCTGGCACGCCATGCTGAATGAATGGCTCAAACGGTACTTTGTTTTCCTTATCCTGAGCTTTATCCCGATCTACCTGACCTGTCTGTATATCGATAATTATGGGAAAAATATTCCTACCAACGACCAGTGGCTTGATTCCATCAATATCGCGGTTGCCGCAAATGATGGTTCGCTGACCCTGAGCGACATCACGCGGGTGTACTACGGGCATCGGGCGGTGTTCACGAATGCCTTCACAGCGTTTTTAGGGGCGACAACCGACTGGCAGGTTAAATACGAACTGTATCTGAGTCTGGTGCTGGCGATAGGTCGGTTTGTGCTCGTGGTGCTGATTTTCCGCGCCATCTGCTCGGAGCAGACCCCTCTGGTGCTGCTGCCGTTTTCCCTGCTGATTTTTTCCGCGTACCAATACCTCGTCTGGCTGAGCGGCATCTACTCCGTCTGGCATTTTGTCTCGTTTTTCTCTCTGGCGACGGTCTGGGTGTTGGTCCAGTTTCAGGTGAGCTGGCGCTCTCTGATCGTGGCGGCTGTCCTTGCTGCGTGTGCCTCCTTCTCACAGGGGTCTGGCGTGGTTACCTTTCCCATTTTGACAATCACGCTCTGGATGTTCGGCTACCGACACTGGAAATATATCGCGTTCTGGCTGCTGGCGATGGCACTGACACTGGGACTGTATTTTTATAACAGTGACATTGGTATGGGCGGCCAAACCAGTGACACCGCCGCCAATATCACCCTTAAAGACCCGGCCATGCTGGTCAAATTTGTGTTTGCGTTCCTCGGCAATCCGTTCACTTATCATCTGGACACGGAACTCCCAATCTATGTTGGGGTGATTGGTGTGCTGCTGCTGGTCGGGAACATAACCTATCTCTGGTTTCAGGGAAAAATCTGGAAATATATCGCTCCCTGGCTGACTCTGGCGGGTTATGCTTCCAGCATTGCCGTCACCGTCTACCTGACCCGCTATCGTGAAGACCGTTTTGTTTATGCAATTGAGCAGCGTTATGCGCTGGTCTCAACTAATTTTTGGATTGCTTTTGTTGGCACGTTGGTCTTGGCGATATGGTATTTCCAGCGCGAGGAAAATCCACGCTCGTGGAAACAAATTTTACTTACCGCAAATATTGTTTTTGCCTTTGTGCTGGTCATTTTGTATTTTCAGGCGAACCTCTGGAACGCGCAGGCCACCGCGTTTCGCTACCAATACACCATTGGGGAAGCGTTCCCACCTCAGGAATCGTGCATATTAAACTTCCCGCTTCACCGCGATTTTGCCTGTCTCGAAAATTCGGTGCCGCTTGGTGATGCCAGCGAAGATGATATTTACCGACTGGCATATTATGAGCTCGCGTTGTTTAAGAATCAGCAGCAAATCATTGATATTCTGCCTGAGAATTACCGCGCCGGAAGCCCGATCATCCTGGATTCTCCGTCGCGCTGGATGAATGCTTATTTGCGGCGCTGGTATTTACCGCGTGCCAACGAGGAAAATCTATTTCATATCGCGCCCGAAGCCGTAGAGATTTCAACCGATACGCTTCAAGAACCCCTTGCCCCGGTGGTGATCGGTTACAACGAAGACATCGTGCACCTGCTGGAAGATTTTTTGGGAGAAGCGGAAACGGTCTGGTACATTCGCACCCGCGAAACCCAGGTGAATGAGCCCGATGCCTATGAAATACTCACGCAGTTAGGTTACCTGCCAACGGTGATACCTTCGGGCGACTTCCGCTACAACACCGAACTTTTTGTGACCCGCTACGAACGCAAACCAGATCAATTTGCTGAAGTTGACCGTTTTGGAGAATTTCTCAGTCTGCAAAACGTGACCCTCTCCGAGGAAAATTTCGCCGCTTGTCAGATGGTTACGGTTAAAAGCTGGTGGCGATCGGCGACCGTTCCAACCACCAACTTTGCGCTGCATCTGCAATTACTTGATTCCGACAAAAACATCGTTGTGGAAACGGTGAGTGGGCTGACACCTGTGCCGACGGTACTCTGGTCTCCGGAGCAGTCTTATCTGGATGAACGTGCGCTGGTTCTGCCGTGCGATTTACCGGAAGCCGATTATTCCCTGCGGCTGGCTGTGCGGAACCCGGATACAGGAGAATTTTTGCCCGACCAGCGGGGAATTATCGCGGAATTTAGCCTCGCGTCCGACTGAGAAAACGGCTGGCTTCGCGGCGAAAGCGGCGGGGACGTTCGGAGTGAACAGCGTGTCCGGTGCGGCGGTACAAACTGAACTGTCCCCTGGGAAGCGCCGCTGCCATGCTCCGTCCCATCGCTACTGGATTCAGCTCATCCTTATCCCCCAGCATCAGCAGCACCGGGCAGGCAATCTCTTTTGCACGTGAGTAAGTAATATCGCCGCCAGAATCAATAATTTGCAGCATGGCATTGACCCAGTGGTGAGTCATATCGGCGATGTGTTCTGCCCCATGAAGCTGGTCAATCAGGGGGGTACGCCAGCGCATATTTAACATCGACAGCACCGCAGGGCGCATGGAAGGATGAAAATGCCCGGTCGCACCCCACGTCAGGACACTGCGAACAAGACGCGGTACAAGGATCGGCAGCCACAATGCAACTTCGCCGCCATCGCTGTACCCGATCACTGCTGCCGGAGGCAAGTTTAGATGCTCCAACAGGTCGGCCATATCTTCGGCATCCTGACGATAAAAATCACGCCCATAAAGACGCGGCTTGGGCATAGAACGTCCATAACCGCGCAAATCGGGAGCAATAACAGTGTATTTTTTCTCTAGCCAGGGGCGAATGTCGAGAAATTCCGATGCGCCAGTTCCCATAAATCCATGCAGCAGCAGAACAGGAGCACCCTGCCCGCTAATGATGTAGAAAATCTGCGTCCCGTCGTGGCGCTGGAAAAATGGCATCCCTTATAGCTGAGCAATTGCTTCAGATGCTTTTTCGCACAGGCGTTTGAACAGCAGCAATTGATTGTCGCTGAAACGGGCTTTGGGTAACTGTCCATCCATGTACAGTACGCCGATGGGCTTGCCCGCTTCCAGCAGAGGGCCGCAAATGATGACACGTTTTTTACCCATGATGATGCTTTCGGCGTTCCGAAGATTATCATACGCACTGATGTCGGGAATCATCTGCGGTCTTTGGGTCGTCAGTGTGACTTTAATGACCGTTTTGCTGGCGACAAACTGATCCTCGGTGATGACTTCCGAAAGCTGAGTCCGACCCAGTTCATAATGAAATTCATCGGGTTCTTTGTAAGTGATCAGGCAGCCACGTTCAGCGTTAAAAAAACGGATTGCCCGCATAACAATATTTTCAATCATTTTCTCCCGCTTTTTTTCAGGCGAGATCACCGGAATTTCGACGGTTTCTGTGGGTGAAGAAGCTGTCGAAACCGGTTCAGTCACAACAACGGTTTTTTTTTCAGCAGGATTGGTATCCATAGCTCCCCCAGGGTTTATTCGGTTGGTTCTGGAGGTGAATCCCGTGATACACCAGGAACACGCAGCACCAACTCATAAGCGATATTGTCTTCCAGCACCCCCAATCGGCTGCCAGTTTCGATGGTGGTATTCCATACCGCCTTCGCCAGATCGCCCGTAATCCAGCGTGGGTTGTTGTTGGTGACTTCTGCAAGAGAAAATCCAGCCTCGTCCTTTGCCCAGCGCCAGTACCCAATCCCTTCGACACGCGGCACTTCGTAAGCAGTCAGCCAGCCACCCTCCGGCGCGAACAATACCGGTGTGTCGCTGATTTCCTGGCAGGTTTTCAGAATTTGCGCGTAAGCATCAACCGGCCAGCCCGAATAGCGGGACACGGTTCGCTCTTCATTATACAGATTTAATGTAATACTTTCTATATAGGGATTTGCTGAGTTGGGAATAATATAATCCGATTGCCATTCATAGAAGCCGGAAAAAATCACCTTTTCCAGCAGTTCGCGGATTTTTTCATCGTTCAGGCGGGCTTCTAAAACCTGCTTCTCAGATTCCAGTTCATTGAGCCAGACCAGCCGACCATCACCCCACAAAGTACATGGTGGAATACGAGTGTCTAATTCCTGGGGCGCGGCCTCTTTCGGACGGGAATCCATACGCAGTAAAATTGTGCTCGCCCCACGATCCCATTCCAGAGGGCCGAGTTGAGAAGTCTGGTTGGTTTCTTCTTTTTTATCTGTATCATCACCACAGGCCGCCAGGATTACTACGACAAGAATCAGCAAAATGACCTGAAATTTTCTACGCATACCACCTGTTCCTCTAAGTTCGATATGGAACGCTTTCATTCTAATCCTCGACTCAAATATTGCCAAACGGGAAGTTTATTCTGGTGGAATCTTATGCTAGACTACCCCTTGAATGATGGAGTAAGCAGTTTGAAAAGGCTGACCTGGCTCATTCTGATTTTGATGACAGCTTCCTTTGCCTGTTCGCTGGCAGTAGACGATGGCTCGGACGGAGAAAACACACGCCCGGTATTGGAAGCTGACCGCCCGGCTGTCATCCTGATTGCCCCTAAGAACGGCAGTCGTTATGCGCTGGGCACAGAAATTTCGATTTACGCTGAAGCCCGTGATCTGGAGTCGGGCGTTGCTCGGATCGAGGTTTTTGAAGATTTTGATACGCCGATTGGTAAAATCGAAGCGGCTGCACCGCAGGAGGAGTTAAGCGGGGTCATCAAATGGAAGCCCACCGTTCCGCAAACCTACCTCGTCCGGGTGCAGGCATTTCGTGCTGACGATACCGCCAGCAGCCCACAGGAAATCTCGATTGAAGTGGTGGCCGCCGAAGGGGTGAATGCCGTGAATGCTGCCCAGCCTGCTGTAAACGCGACTGAAGCCGTTTCAGACGCCTCACTGACACCAGTCCCCGTTGTGACCCTAGAAGGTGTGGTGAGGGGCGCAAGCGCATTAAACGTCCGCAGCCAACCAGATGCCAACTCCGCCCGCATTGCTCAGGCGGTTAGCGAAGGCGAAGTGATGCAGCTTATTGGGCGCAGCGAAGACCAGCAGTGGTATCTGATCCGGTTAGCGAATGGCGACTTCGGCTGGGTTTTCGGCCAATTCGTGGTGGTGAACGGAGACCCTAATACATTACCCACTGTCAAACCTGAAGGGATAAACCCATGACAAAAGTGATCAAATCCCCTGAAGTAGATGCTGCCTTAAAGGCGGGTAAGCCCGTTGTGGCCCTTGAATCGACAGTCATTTCACACGGTCTGCCCTGGCCCGACAATCTCAGGCTGGCGCAAGAGTTGGAAAGTATGATCCGCAAAATCGGTGCGACTCCAGCGACCATTGCCGTGATGGATGGCGAACTGCGGGCAGGGCTGTCAGCCGAGGATCTTGTCCGGCTGGCCGATGGGAAAACACCCGTGCGGAAAATCAGCCGCCGGGATTTTGGTTCGGCGGTCGCAAAGCATCAGCTCGGAGCAACGACGGTGGCTGCAACGATGCTAGTCGCACATTGGGCAGGCATCAAAGTCTTTGCGACAGGGGGCATTGGCGGGGTGCATCGAGGCCAGACTGGGGATGTGAGCGCGGATCTGATTGAACTCAGCCAGACCCCGGTGGCAGTGGTCTGCGCGGGCGCAAAATCGATTCTTGATCTGCCGCGCACACTGGAATGGTTAGAAACGTTCGGCGTTCCGGTGGTAGGCTATCAGACCCTTGAATTTCCCGCGTTTTATACGCCCCACAGCGGTTTGAACCTGGTGGACTGTGTAGAGAATCCTCAGCAGGCCGCTGCGCTGCTGAAAGCGCACTGGGGATTAGGGCTGACGAACGGGGTATTGTTCACAGTTCCGATCTCTGAGGTGGACGCCCTAAACGAGGCTGATATTAACCCCAAAATCGACCAAGCCGTTGCAGAGGCTGAACGTCAGGGGATTGTGGGCAAAGATATTACGCCATTTCTGCTGGGGCGGTTGGTCGAGATCACTGGCGGAGAGAGCTTGCAAGCGAATCTGGCACTGCTGCGGCATAATACGCAGGTGGCGGCAGAAATTGCTATTGCGCTGGCTCAATCGTAAACAAGGTTGAAACTAACACCTGGTCACTCTGGGTGATGCGAAATTCATAATTGCCGGGCATAAAGCCCTCGTCTTGCCCAAAAAAGAAGAAGGTCTCGCCCGATGATTCGCCTACACCCCACGAATCGGTACGATCCATGAGGGTTTCACCGTTTCGCAGCAGCGTTTTTTGCAGCTCGGTTCCGGTAGTGATTTGCTCGTAAGAAAAATAAAAATACAGACGCTGGACACCTTCGGGAAAAGTAGAATCGGGTTCAACAACCTGCCAGGTATCGCTGATTGCATCATCCACGGCCACAAGTCGAAGCTCCGCGTACACGATCTCCGATGCTGCTGCGACGGTTGGCATCGGAGTCGCAGGGAGCGTTGGCAAAATGAGCGTGGGCGTTACAGGCATAACCGATGGGATAACTTGTGATGGTGCAACCGTATTGGGCACAGATGTAACCGTTGGTGTAAATGTGACAGGAATTAAAATGGCGGGAGTGATAGAAGGGGCAGGTGAAGCAGTGGTTGTGGGGGTATAGGACGGCGTGGCGGTGGGTACAGAGACAACAGGCGGGACAGAATCCTCCTTGTTATCATCTGGTATCATCGTAGAAACCCACGAGGCCAGACAGAATACCAGACTGCAACCGAGCAGAAGCGCTGCCAGCAGACTGAGATTATACGCCCGCCGACCTGCCCGCCGCCGTTGGCGCCAGAAGGAGGCCTGATTGCGACTGCGTACCATAAAATGCACAGCCAGCCATCCGATCAAACCTGATAGGAGAGCTGCCGCAACTGCTAAAATAAATAACGTGAGAGGCATTCGATTTCTGCGCTTTGAACCAGTTGCCCATTATAACACGCTGAATTTGTGCTTAACCGACGATTCACAGATTCCTCACAGGTGGTGCATCGTAGTTGAAAAATGTAAAAATTCCATTCATATTTAGTAAATAATGGTACGATAACAAGTGATGAGAAACACAATGCGTATCACCTCCTTAAGCTGGCTGCTAAGTCTGCTTGTTTTAGTGTGCCTGTTGATGTCGCCGCCAGACTTTGAACTGGATGACCTCCATATGTATATCCTTCTGGGAGGGGTTATTGCTTGGTTGGCAAACTACCGTCTGGCATTTAGCGGCGGGGAAGTTGATGCAGCCCATTTCGGAACCCTGCTCGCTTACCTGGTCCTGGGACGAGAAAACGACATCGGCACCGCGCTTTGGATCATAACCATCGGGGTGCTGGGCGGAACCATGATCCGCGAATGGGTTGATTTTCGGCACAAGGATGTGCCTCAATTTAAGCTGCGTTCGTTTAATACCATTATTACTTCTGCCGCCCAGCATACGCTGAGCATATTTGTAGCAGATTTTGTCTATCATGCGCTGGAAGGCAGCCTCCCGATATATGGCTTTGGCATCCACGATTTCCTCCCGATGTCCGGTCTGATAGCAGTTTTTTTTGCGGTTTATTTAGCACTGCTCATTCTGGATGCCCGCGACCGGGGGTACCGTCCGCGCTTTCTGGTGGCCGATAACTGGCCGATTCTGACGGGGGCTCTGTTGCTGCCTGTGCCTTTTGCAGTGCTGGGAGCGGTACTTTATGGGAATACCTCTGGCTGGGCCCTGGCGACAATGGTAGGCGGATCGGTGCTGCTGGTACACATGGGGTATATGCTGCTGCAAACCCGGCAGGCGTATGAACGGCAGGTGGTTGAACTTTCTGCCCTGACCCTTGCCAGCCGCACCATGCGGACGAATTTAAATGTCGAATCTCTGCTGGATATGCTGTATTTACAGGTGGCAAAACTGATGGGGGTGCATAATTTCACCGTCGCTCTGTACGACGCGGATACTCAGGAACTCAGGTTCCCACTTCATATTCGTGGTCAGCGAGCCATTCCCCTGGGGCGGCGTCCGTTGAGCAACCATCTGATTGATCATGTGATTCGCACCGAAGCCCCTCTTGTGATCGAGGAAAATGTAGAAGAACGCGCACTGGAAATGGGCTTGGTTCCGCCGTCGGAGACGGCCTATTCATGGTTGGGTATTCCGCTCCTGGCACCGGAACGGGCGCTAGGGTGTATGGTGCTCGTTTCGGACCGTCCTGACCGCCTGTTCACCACTGAAGACAGCCGGCTGTTGAATACAATTGCTGCCCAGGCCAGCGTTGCGATTGATAATGCTCAACTCTATGAACGGACGCGCTTGCAGGCAACACAGCTTCAAGCGCTCACAGCGGCAGTTGGCGAACTCAGCCGCACGCTGAATCCGAACAGTGTTATGGATGCTATTACACGTAACGCTATCCGAATTGCCAACGCGCAGGCTGCCGCCCTCTATGTCTATGGGGATCATCAGGCGCTTACTCTAGCTGCCGCGATAGGGTTTGATTCCGCGTTCTTTAAGCGGCCTGTCATGCCGCTGCTGATCCAGAACCATGAAAATATTGACCAGCGTTTCAAACCGCTGGTTGTGCGGGATACCGCCCATCTGCATCAGGATAACCCGGTTCGCAGAGCGCTGGAGGCGTACCACAAACTGGCCTTTGTCGAAGTGATCCTCCGCAACCCGGAAACCTATGAGCTTATCGGGATTCTGGGAATGTATTTTGATAATCCCACTTATCTCGATGATGATCGTCTGGAAGTGCTGCAAACCTTCGCCAAGCAGGGTGCGCTGGCAATGACTAACGCGCAGGTCTTTTTACATATTGATACCGCGCTCAATCGCCGGGTGGCCCAGCTTTCCGTGCTGGCGGAAACCGGCCATGAGCTTGCCAGCACAAAACGATTGGAAGACCTTTTCATCCTGATTTTAGATCGCGCCCTCATCGGGACCAATTCCAACGCCGGCACTCTCATCATTGCCGATGAACGCTACAACATGGGGCTTGCAAAACTCGTTGCACATCAGGGATATGAAAATGGTGTTTTTGAACGGCTGCGCCTGATGCAAACCGTCCGAAGCCAGTTGTTCCGCACGGGTAATATCCTGTTCATTGATAATGTCCGTGATTATCCAGGATATATTCAGTTGCGTAAGCAAACAGTGTCGCAGATCAACATCCCACTGCTGCGTGGGCGGAAAGTGATCGGTGTTCTGACACTGGAACACAATGCGGAAAAAGCCTACAGTAATGACGATGAAGCCTTCCTGAGCCAGCTTGCTAACGAAGCCAGTATTGCGATGGATAATATTCATCTCCTGAACAGTCTGTCCGAAGGCAAGGATCGTTTGCAGGTCATTCTGGACAGTATGCGCGAAGCAATTTTGCTGGTTGATGACGATGGGGTTATCGCACTGGCAAATCCGCAGGTCAAAACCCTGCTCGACCTTGATGTCAAGCGTCTGGCGGGCCGCACCATCTTTGACGCAATGACGGATCCCGCTTTACAAGTCGCCAGCAAACTGGGCTTCACGCAGGAAGCACTTCAGGATCAGGTCAGAGAATTACAAAGAGGTCTCTGGCAGCGTGCTACGGAACGCGAGGAGTTTCAGGTTTTTGAACCTCAGATGCGTTTTATCCAGCGGACTACGGTTTCGGTACTGGATTCTTCTGGTAGGGTGATTGGAATGCTGTTTGTGTTTGCGGATGTGACCGAAGAACGCGAACTGCGCCAGATGCAGGAACAATTTTCCAGCATGATTGTACATGATCTGCGCGGCCCCCTGACCGCCGTGAATGCCAGCATGAAACTGCTGCGTGACCTTGCCCAACCAGAGGACTCGCTTGGCAAGGTCGTTCTGCAAACCACAGAGGTCTCTAACCGCGCTATTCGCAAGCTGCTTAATCTGGTCAATTCGCTGCTGGATATTTCCAAGATGGAAAGCGGGGTGATCGCGCTGGATAAAGAGCCTTCCCACATGTTCCACATCGCGGAGTCCGTCATTAAAGAAATGCAGCCGCTTGCAGATGAAATGGAAGTCCAGCTTAAAAATACGATTTCAGGCAAACTGCCCGCGCCAGAAATTGATGGCGATAAAATCGAGCGTGTGATGTACAACCTGGTGGATAATGCCATCAAATTTACGCCAAGCAATGGCATGGTAACAATTGCGGCGCAGGTGCTGGACACCCACTTCCTGCGGGTTGAAGTCCAGGATACCGGGCCGGGTGTGCCGGAAGAATACAAAACCCGTCTGTTTGACCGCTACCAGATGATGGAAGGGCGGCGTGGACGGCGGCGTGGTACTGGGTTGGGGCTGACCTTTTGCAAGCTCACAGTGGAAGCACACGGTGGGCAAATCTGGATTGAGGACAATCCCGGCGGCGGGTCCGTATTCGTTTTTACCCTGCCGCTGGAAACCGTACTCTCGTAGACCCGATGCACATTCTCGTTCCCACAGGGATTTTTCATCCAGAGCCGGGGGGCCCTGCAACGTACTTGTATCGCTTTTTGCCGGAACTTCAGGCGCGTGGACATACTGTTGAGGTGATCACCTTTGGCGAAGGGCAGCCGGATATTTACCCCTATCCGGTAACACGGATTCCACGTACCACGATTGTGGAAAGAAACTGGCGATATTACCGCGCCGTCAAAGAAAAGCTGCCTCATGCAGACGTGGTTTTTATCAACAGCCTGGGGATTCCGCTGCCGTATATCAAGCAGCCCACCGTATTAAAGGTGGTGGGAGACCGTGCATGGGAGCGGGCAGTCAATCGGGGATGGGTTCCTCCTACAGAAGACATCGACCATTTTCAGACCGCCCGTTATGGCCCGCGCGTGAATTTTGTGAAGCGGTCACGCTCCAATGAGGCCCGCCGCGCAGACTATGTGATTGTGCCAAGCCACTACCTGCGGCAGATGGTAATAGGTTGGGGTGTGCCTGCTGAACGAGTTAAGACGATTTACAACGCTGTTGAGCCGAATGAACTGCTTCCTGATCCGGTCAGTCGGCAATCCCTCAATTTGCCTGACACCCCTCTGCTGCTCACCCCTGCTCGGCTGACTGCCTGGAAAGGCGTCGATGTGACCCTCAGAGCGATAGCGAGTCTGTCTGATGTGATGCTGGTTGTGGCGGGGGATGGGCCGATGTTTAACTTTCTCCAACGGCAGGTGGCTGAGTTAGAACTTTCCGAACGGGTGCGATTTCTCGGTAAAATTTCGCATTCTGAACTGGTGAAATATTACCAGGTGGCAGATTACACCCTGCTGTATTCCGGCTATGAAGGGCTGTCGCATGTCATTCTGGAATCGCTGAATACTGGAACACCAGTCATTGCCAGTGACAAATGTGGCAACCCCGAAATTGTACAGGATGGGTACAACGGATTTCTTGCACCCTACCCGGAGGTCGAGGCCCTGCGTGCCACCATTCTCAGAGCATTTGAAGGTGATACCCCACAGCGCCTCCGGCAGAATCCACTATTGGACGTGCAGAAATTCGCCTGGTCACGGATGGTAGAAGAAACAATAGCCACGCTGGAGCAGCAGTTCAGCCGATGATGTTGTACGTGGCAAACGTGCGAATGCCGACCGAGAAAGCGCATGGTTACCAGATTGCCCAGATGTGTGAGGCATTTGCGCTGGCGGATGAGGAAGTCAAGCTGGTTGTGCCACGCCGCTTTAGCACGATGGAAACAAACCTGTGGCAGTATTACGGCGTGCAGGAAAATTTCAAAATGATTACCCTGCCCTGCCTGGACTTTATCGCATTTTTCCCGGAATCCAAACTCGCGTTTCTGCTCCAGACCTTTACCTTCTTGCTGGCTCTGCTGGTATGGCTGCCATTTCAAAAATACAGCCTTCTCTTCAGCCGGGATGTTTTTCTGGTCGCGCCCCTAACGTTATGGGTGCCGCGCCGCAAGCTAATCTACGAGGTGCACAGCAAAGCGCGTTCCCGGCGTCTTAAACGGATACAAGATTGGACTCTGCGCCGTGTGGGACTGGTTGTTTCACTGACCGGAACTATGGCAGAGCAGCTAAAACAGACCGGCATTTCGAGCATTATTGTGGCGCATGATGGGATCAGACCGGAAAACTTCCCCCTGTTCTCCCCGGAGATCCGGCAGGAACTGGGTATCCCTTCAGAAGCATTTGTGGCTTGTTATGCAGGACGGCTGCATACGATGGGTATGTCTAAAGGGTTGGAGGTATTCATTGAGGCGGCGGCACAGGTGAAAAATATCGTGTTTTTGCTGGTGGGCGGCCCGGATAACCACGTAGAACAGCTTCGCCAGCGGTGGCAGCAGATGGGGATGCCGCCAGAAGATTTTTTTGCAGTGGGTACCGTCCCGCCGATAGAAGTCCCTAAATACCTTGCTGCGGCAGATGTGTGTTTAATCACCTCGCCTCAGAATGAATTTTTCTCGAATGAGACCTCTCCTATGAAATTATTCGAATATATGATGGCAGGGCGTGCAATCCTCGCCAGCGATCTGCCCAGCACGCGGGAGGTGGTACAGCACGGAGAATCTGCTTACCTTGTGCCGCCCTCGGATGTGGGGGCACTGCGAGAAGCATTAAAAACCCTGCGAGAAAGCCCTGATCTGCGCCAGCAGTTAGGCCAGAAGGCGGCGCAGGAAGTTTTAAACTATACGTGGCTAAAACGCGCAGAGTCTATCTTGAAAGCGGCGAAAGTCTGATTACACTTCTGGCGGCTCCACCATCCCAAAGCGGCGCTCACGCGCAGCAAAGGCGTGCAGCGCTTTATGCAGTTCCACCCGGTCAAAATCGGGCCAGAATACTGGTGTTATGTAATACTCTGCGTAGGCCGCCTGCCAGACGAGAAAGTTGCTTACGCGCACTTCACCACTGGTACGGACCACCAAATCCGGGTGGGGCTGCCCCGCTGTCGAAAGATAATATTCCATCAGCGTTTCATCCACCTGCTCAACCGACACGCCATCCCTTATAATCCGCCGCACAGCCTCAACAATCTCGTCGCGCCCGCCGTAGTTAAACGCCACATTCAGGATCAAACGGTCATTGTTGCGTGTTCTTTCAACCGCCTGCCGAATTTTACGCTGAATGTGGTCTTGTAGTCCTTCAAGATGCCCAATGTGCCGAAGCTGCACCCCATTCGCGTGCAGGTCGTCCAATTCCCGGTCTATCACCGTTTCCAGGATTCGCATCAAAAACGAAACTTCGGCAGGTGGGCGTCTCCAATTTTCCGTCGAAAAGGCGTAAATGGTCAGAATTTTGATCCCAAACTCGCTGCACGCACGCAAAATACGCCGAAGATTTTCCGTGCCCGCCTGGTGACCAAAATGACGGGGTTTGCCGTGTTGTTTTGCCCAGCGCCCATTCCCATCCATGATAATCGCCAGATGGTAAGGGATCCGTTCCGGCAGATTTAAAGCAAGGTCGTCCATCTAAAATTCCAGGATTTCTTTTTCTTTGCGTTTGCCGAGGTCGTCAATCTCGTGGATATACTTATCAGTTAGTTTTTGAGCATCCTCCTGACCTTGTTTGCACTCATCCTCGCTCGCCATCTTTTCTTTTTCAATTTCACGAATGTCATCAATAGCACTGCGCCGAATATTGCGAATAGAAACCTTGCTTTCTTCCAGCTTTTTGTGCATCTGCTTAACCAGGTCACGGCGGCGTTCTTCGGTCAGAGGTGGCAGATGCAGGCGGATGGTTGTTCCGTCGTTACTCGGATTCAATCCGAGGTCAGATTGCAGGATGGCTTTTTCTATAATGTTCAGGGTATTTCGGTCAAAAGGGCGGATAAAAATGGTTTGCACATCGGCGCTGAGGGTCGCAAGCTGGTAGAGCGGGGTTTCTGTCCCATAGTAGTCAATATGGAGCTTTTCGACCAGGCCGGTGGAGGCACGCCCTGTTCTCATGCCGCGCAAATCTTCTTCCAGGATATGCAGGGTGGATTTCATACGCGATTCGGCATCCGAAAGAACTTCTTTTATCATAATCTTCTACTCCGTTTGGGAGGCTATTTCTCACTTTTACGGCAGTATTTTAACCCAAGTGATGAGAAAATCCCTGTATATTTTTAATTCTGCTTACGTTGCGCTAACATAGGTCTGCATTAGGAGTAAGGTCACGATGGACAATATCTGGGGACAGAAGCTGCGCGACGCGATCCTGAGTAACAGCGCGGTTCGGGATGGTCTGACGGATGATGAAGCGCAGCCGTTAATTGATTGGGGACTGGCACTGGCTGACAGCATCGGCAAAAAAATGGCACAGTTACCTGACCCTGAAGGCGCTTATGAAACGTACCTTGCTGCGCTGCCTAAACTGTTGACCCGTGTGAACTGGCTGACCGTTTTCAGCGCGAAAAAAGGCCCGGAATGGACAAAGAAGACCATTGCCCAGGTACATGAACTCACCCAGACGCTTTTCGAGGAACAGGCACCGCCAATTGACAGCGAGAATATGCTGCGTTATTTGGTGCTGGGTGTAGAAGCGTTGGATCGAAAAAGTGTCGTCCATCAACTCATTCAAAAGCTCTCACCGATAGATAAGGAAGGGACACTTTGACAAAAAGACGAAGCTCGCGGGCTAAGCAAAGAGCGTCCTCGACCCGCCAGATCATCTATACCCTGTTGATTCTCCTTCTGGCGGTTGTGGTGTATGTCTTTGGTCTGGGCGAAGAAGAAAACCAGGAAGAAGCCAATGCCCCTGCCACCATTGCCCCTGCACAACCGCCCACGGAACAGGACTGGTACAGCCTCTATTTCACTCAGGTCATCAATTCAGATGAGGACAGTGCTCATCATGGGGCAGCCGTGGAACGTGCCCTGATTCAGTCGATTGACAGCGCCCAGAATACGATTGACGGCGCCCTGTTTGAACTCAATGCGCCAGATACGACGGCAGCGCTGGTGCGGGCATTGCAGCGTGGTGTCAAGGTACGGCTGGTCGTGGATGACGAACATGCTTTTGAAGACCCCGAATCTACTATCGAAGAGGTGATTGCTGCGGGCGCAGAAGTTCACAATGATGCACGCGGGGCGCTGATGCACAATAAATTTTTGATTATTGATGGCAAAGAGCTCTGGACGGGCTCAATGAACCTGACCCGGAATGACATTTACAACAACAACAATCATTTCATGATGATTCGCTCCCCGGAGATGGCCCAGAATTACCAGTCAGAATTTGATGAAATGTTCACTGATCAGGTCTTCACCCGTCGCAGCGATTCCCGTAAGCCGCCGAATCCCTCGTTAAGCATTCAGGGAACCCAGATTGAAACCTACTTTGCTCCTGAAGATGGGATTGTCATTGAGAATCGATTGGTGCAGTTGATTGGCAGTGCCCAGAAGTCTGTCCGGGTAATGGCCTTCAGCTTTACCCTGGATGCTGTCGGTGGGGCACTCATTGAACGTTTGCAAAATGGAGTTGTGGTGGAAGGTGTTTTTGAAACCACAGGCAGCCTACAAGGGCAAATGCCAAAGCTCGCCTGCGCGGGCGCGAACGTCCGCCAGGATGGCAACCCGGATATTTTGCACCATAAAGTGTTCATCATTGATGAGCAGATTGTGGTCATGGGTTCGTTTAATTTCAGCAACAGTGCCCGCGATGACAACAACGAAAATATGCTGGTTATCAACAATCCAGGGATTGCTGCCGCGTTTCTGACTGAGTGGCAGGCACGATTTAACGAAGGCCGAATCCCAAAACCTGAAGATTTGAAGTGTTAAGATAGAATATGTGTGCTATATTTACGGCACATACTGAGTTTAGCGAGCAAGTCATCCTATGACCTTTTTTATTGAAGCACCTACAACGTTCTACATGGGGCGGAGATATGACCCGGACACGGGACGCCTTATTGATGATGTTGTTTATTACGACTCGCGTGATCTGGTGACTCATGCGGTTGTAGTCGGTATGACGGGCAGTGGAAAAACAGGACTGTGTATCACCCTTCTGGAAGAAGCGGTAATGGACAGAATTCCTGCTATTGTCATTGACCCCAAAGGCGACATCACCAATTTGCTCCTGACGTTCCCGAATCTCTCCCCGGAAGAATTTTTACCCTGGATTAACCCGGATGATGCCCAGCGTGCGGGACTCACCCCGCAGGAATATGCCAAAGATGTGGCAAAGTTGTGGCAGGATGGGTTAGGCAGTTGGGGCATTGGCCCGCAGCGCATTCAGGAGCTTAAAAATAACGCGGCATTCAGCATTTTTACACCAGGTTCCGACTCAGGGCTGCCGATAAGTATAGTAGACGCCATGCAGCCGCCAATCGAGGGCTGGGCGGGACGAGAAGAACAGCACCGCGAACGCATCAGCGGCATTGTCACGGCGCTGCTGGCGCTGACGGGCATGAAAGTTTCAACTCGTGACCGTGAACACATTTTGCTTTCTAACATTATCGAACAGGCCTGGATGCAGGGCTTGCCGCTGAAACTGGACGATGTCATTGTACAGGTGCAGCACCCGCCGTTTAACAAACTGGGTGTGTTTGATGTCAACTCATTTTTTCCTGAAAAAGAACGTTTCAAGCTCGCTATCGAGTTGAACAATATCATTGCGTCTCCCAGCTTCAAAACCTGGCTGCAAGGTGAACCGTTGGATGTTCGCAACCTGCTGTACACACAGGAAGGCAAACCGCGAGTCAGTATTTTCTATATCGCACATCTAAATGATGTACAGCGTGCTTTCATCATTACCCTGCTGCTGGAAAGCGTGCTGGCGTGGATGCGTACCCTGGGGGGAACCAGCAGCCTCCGGGCGCTGGTCTATTTCGACGAGATATTTGGGCATTTCCCACCCTACCCCAAAAATCCACCGACCAAAGAGCCTCTGCTGCGTCTGCTGAAACAGGCACGTGCCTTTGGCATTGGAATGGTGTTAGCGACTCAGAATCCCGGCGACCTGGATTACAAGGGGCTGTCTAATGCCGGAACATGGTTCATCGGCAAGCTCCAGACGGAGAATGATAAGAAAAAAGTGTTGGACGGATTGGCAACGGCTTCTTCCGCCAGCAATCCAATTGATCTTCCCCGGATGGACAAATTACTATCGACGATCAACCCGCGCGTATTTGTCTTGAACAATATCCATGACAGCGGCGGGCCGATCCTGATGCACACACGCTGGGCGATGTGTTATCTGGCAGGGCCGCTGACTCGTAATGAAGTCAGCATGTTAATGGCTCCACAGAAGCAGTATGCCTATCCTGGTAGTCAGATACCCCAGCCGTACCAGACACAACCGCCCTATCCGCAGCAGCGCTTAGCGGCACCTGGTTTGCCGCCACAGCCACCAAGTCTGCCAGGGTTTGGTACTGCTGATGTGCGCGACACCCCATCAGGCATCCGAGACGCCGGGGTGCCCTCGATGCCACCGCAGCCGCCGAGTTTGCCGGGGTTTAACACGGCACCGCCTACCCCGCCCAATTATGGGCAGCCAGCCTTTGACCCTAACAGCTATCAGCCACAGGGTTACAGTACGCCGCCCTTACCAGGGGGATACAGCAGCCCGTCGCAATATCAACCAAGCTACGCCGGAACGCCCCCTGCCGCAACGGGTTCGGTGCTGCCCCAGCAGCAAGAATCAGGCCTGCCGCCGGGATTCAGCATGAATCCACCCTCCGTGACCTCAGATATTATGCAATTTTTCCTGCCTAACAATATCAATTTGCAGCAGGCGATTTCTAACTGGGAACGTACCTATCAGCAGCAGGCTTATATCAGCCAGCGAGCGCTTATCGCATATCGACCTTTCCTCCTCGTGCAGTGTCAGGTGCGATACATGGATCGCAAACTGTCCCTGAACACGATCCGGACATATGCTTACCATGTTTTTGGTGTGGAACGATCCGGTCTGATTCACTGGGATGAACATGTCGGGCTACCTGTTGACCGCAAAAAGCTGGATAAGCCGTATGAACAGATTGTCTACGGTGAGCTTTCGCCAGGGCTGACGGACAAAAAGCGTCTGACATCACTGGAAAAAGAGGTTGTGGATTATTTGTACCAGACAGCCATCATCTCGGTACCCGCAAACGAGACACTGCAAGTATATGGCGCACCAGGGATGCCGCCGAATGACTTTCAGGCGATGGTCAATTCCGCTGCGAAGGAACAACGTGATGCGGAAATTGACCAGGTAACCGCTCGCTACGGGCGAGAATTTGATCGATTGGAAGAGCAGTATCTTCGCGCGGAACGCAATCTGGATGCCGATCAATCCGCCCTACAGGATTTGCGGCAGGAATCGATGGCAACAATCGGTGAAGCGGCGCTGAGTCTGCTGCGGGGACAAACGACCTATACGCTGTCCCGCGTGGCACGGGTGCGGCGTTACCAGACTCAGGCGAAAGAAAGCGTCGAAGAAAAGCAGGAAGTCATGATGCAGCTTCAACAGAGCATGAATGAGCTGCAAATGCGCTTTGAACAGGAAATCGCTAAGATTAACGACAAATGGTCGCGGATTGCCATCTCCAATACACAAAAGCGGATTTCAGCGACCAAACGGGATATTCACATTGACCTGTTTGGTATCGGTTGGAAACCGTATTACATGGTGGGTCTGAACGGGCGGACCGAGTTCCTTGAAGCGTGGCAGGGGCAGGTGGTTTCGCCGGAATATCAATTCCAGGGCTATACACCTCAGCAGCCCTCTTATGTGCCTGCCGCGCCGTCGCCCTCACAGCTACCAGCTTATCAACCGTCACCGTCGCAGCCACCGGTTTATCAACCAACCCCTTCACAGCCGCCGGTTTATCAGCCGCCCCAGCAGCCATATCCGCCGACTCCTTCACAGCCGCCGGTTTATCAACCACCCCAGGCCCCCTCCTATGCACCACCGCCTCCGCCGTCCGCACCAGGGTATACGGATTACGAACAGCCCATGTATGCGCCCCCTTATACGCCGCCGAGCAGCCCTCCGTCTGCACCGCCACTCTATGCACCACCGCCTGTCCCTCCTGCACCGGACAGACCGGAAGACGACTATTAAAATGAGCCGCCCAGAACTTTGAGGGCGGCTCCGTAACCAAATCATGATACGGGTGTTTCAAGATAAGCAGTGTAATCACGACTCAGAAGCCCTATGCGTATAGCACTTTTTACCGAAACGTTCCTTCCTAAAATTGATGGTATTGTAACCGTGGTATGCCTCCTGCTTGACCATTTACACAAGCGGGGGATAGATTTTATGGTGGTTGCGCCGGAACTCCATGGGCCCAAAATCACCGATTACCGAGGGCATCCGGTGGTGACTGTACCAGGTGTGAAAAATCCCCTTTACCCAGAATTGAATCTCTGCCTCCCCAGCATCAAAACCTACTGGGCAGTACGTGATTTTAAGCCGGATGTGGTTCATCTGCTGCACCCGCTGCTGGTAGGGGCAAGCGGCCTCATCATGGCAAAGTGGCTCGGAAAGCCAACCCTGGCGTCCTTCCATCTGGATGTAGCCGAAGTTGCCAATCATTATGGATTTGGATTTGTTAATCCGCTGCTCTGGTCATACACCCGAACCAATTTCAATTATTGTGACTACGCCCTTGCGCCGTCTCGGCTTCAGCAGGAACAGCTCATTGCGCGGAACTTCCAGAATGTTGGTCTGTGGCGGCGTGGTGTGGATGCAGAAAAATTCCATCCCCGCTATTTCAGCCAGGAAATGCGCGAGCGTCTGTCTAACGGATACCCGGAAGACCATTTGCTGCTGTACGTCGGGCGGCTGTCCTATGAAAAACAAATCGATACGCTGAAGCCGATTCTGGAAAGGGTTCCTGGCACGCGGTTGGCAATTGTGGGGGATGGGCCGGCCCGTGCAGCATTGGAACAGCACTTCGCGGGCACCAACACCAAGTTCATGGGTTACCTCAAGGGATTGGAACTTTCTCAGGCATTTGCCAGCGCCGATATTTTTACCTTTCCCTCCGCAATGGAAACCTTTGGCCTGGTCATCGTCGAAGCGATGGCGTCGGGTCTGCCAGTTGTAACGACTCTGGTGGGCGGTGCCAAAGATGTGATCAAACGGGGAGAAACGGGTTATGCCTATCCGGTAGGGGATGTGAACGGATTGGTGGAAGGGGTTCAGGCTATTGTCAGCGAACCGGGTAACCGTGCTCGGATGAGCGTTTTGGCGCGAAGCTTCGCAGAAACGCAAACCTGGGAGGCAACCATGGATGAAGTCATTGAGCGGTATCAGGAGCTCATGCGGCGTGCTGAGGCCGTTGCCTCGTAGCGCGTCGTTCCTGCGAACCCGAAAGGTCAAAGCCTTCATTGATGTGTTCCAGGCTGTGCACAAACAAACTGCCTTAGCAGAAGGCGAGGTGGACACCTCGCCTTCGTCCACAAAGAAGCGCAAGAAGTTTTGTGTGAATTTCGTTTATATGTGGTAAACTTTTGGTTAGAATGCTGCCGGGGAATCATGATGCCAGATATACCACTTGACGCGCTTCACCATTGGGATGTCCTGGTTGTTGACGACGATGAGGATAGCCTGTATATTGTCCAATATGTTCTTAATCTTTATGGAGCGCGAGCGCATACCACAACGGATGGAATAGAAGCTCTAAAAATCGCACGGTATCTTCGCCCCAGGCTCATTATTTCTGATCTCTCTATGCCGCAATTTGATGGATGGCTGCTGGCGAAAAAGCTAAAAGAAGACCCAATGACAGCACACATTCCAATCATTGCCCTGACCGCTTTTGCCCGGATTTATGACCGCGAGCGTTTGTTTCAAGTTGGCTTTCACAATTATCTGAACAAACCCCTGATTATCGGGACATTTATGCAAGATTTACTGAGCCTCCTCGTGAATGCACCGGGCATTGGTGAAGAAATCGCCCCTTATTTCAGCAGGCAGTAGATGCAGCTTCTGGCAGGCGCAGAACCGATTTTTTATCGTGGCAGCGAGACCGGATGTCTTTGTCTGCACGGATTCATGGCCGCACCGACCCAAATGCGCTGGATGGGGCAGCATCTCGCGGCCCAGGGCTATACGGTCTACTGTCCCCGTCTTGCCGGACATGGTATTGATCCGCGCCTTATTTCTCACCTGCGGTGGGAGGATTATTACGCCAGTGTGTTAGATGGGTATCACCTGCTGCGCCAGCAGTGTGAGCATATTTTTGTGTTTGGTCTGTCGATGGGCGGTACCCTTGCCCTGCTGCTGGCGTCTCAGATGGAGGTTACCGCAATTGGTGTAATGGCTTCTCCAGTTCAGTTTGATAGCCGCCTCATGCCACACGCGAACTGGGTTCGTTTTTTTAAGCCATATAATTTCTACCCGACCCCGCTCGAATTAAACGAAAAAATCAAGGCAGAACAGGCCCAGCGCGGTGAACCGATCATCGGCCAGGTGCGCTATGAACTGTGGTCAGTGGCAGCCATCAATCAGCTCTATAAGCTGGTACAGACCACCTATACCAAACTGCCCGCAGTAAACGTGCCACTGCTGCTGATTTATTCCGAAAAAGACGACGTTGTTTCTCATGACAACTGTGAACTGATTGCCAATCGGGTCGGAAGTCAGCATGTTGAAAAGCATTACCTCAAAAAGAGCGGTCATATACTGACCCAGGATGACGAACGCCAGACAGTCCTTCAACTGGCGGCGGAATTTGTCCACTCAGTATGCGCCAACCTGTAACTCGTAAGCTTTCCCGCTTTTGAACAAACCACCGTTCCTTTGCGTATTTAGAAGCGTAAAGGAGGACAAACAGTGTTAGATGCCCAACTCATTGAAGTGGCAAAAGCAGCTCAAAAGGGCGATGTCGATGCCTTTGAGACCTTGCAGCTTCATTTTGAAGGGCAGATTAAACGGTTTGTCCGGCGGCTTATCGGAATCAGCGATCTGGTCGATGATATTGTGCAGGATGTGTTTATTTCACTGTATTTTAACCTGCACCGCATCAACCCGATTGAGCAAATCCGTGCCTATTTATTCCGTATTGCACGGAATCGCTGTTTCGATGAGCTGCGGCGCAGTCGCCCTACCGTTTCACTCGATGATGAACCTGTTCATCTATGGGTCTCGTATACCAGCAGCGGCAATCATTATGAATCTCAACCGGAAGAGGTCGCACACTGGCTGCTGCTGCACCTGGAAGTACAAGAAGCGATGGACAAACTACCTGAACTTCAGCGAGAAGCGCTCATCATGTATTCGGAAGGGGGCCTGTCTTATGCCGAAATTGCGGATGCCATGGTATGTAGTATTGGTACGGTGAAGTCCCGCCTGTACCATGCCAAGCAAAATCTACGCAACCTGCTGAGCCCGGATACACTGGAAATGCTGGAACGAGATTTATAGGGGAGAAGACAAGTATGTTTGGTCATGATTTTGAAAGAGAATTTGAGTTCAGGGAACAACAGCGTCAGGAATGGATCCGGCATATTGAAGTTCTGCGCCAGTTGTATACCGAACAACCACCGCAAAAATCATTGGTGGACAAAGTATTAGACAAAGTTGGGGACTGGTTGATTACCAGTGGTACCTATCTGAAAGAACGTCAGCAAGGAGAACAATATGGACGAGCAGACCTTTAACGAACTCAATAAATTGGTACTGGCAATTCGTGCGCTGTCAAAATCAGTAGACCGCGCCTTAATGACCGGTACCTACGAAGGCACAGGCAACATGATGGTCAAGAACTATCGGAGTTTGCAGGCCAGGGCCGCCCAACTGCTGCCGGATGACTATTTTGTGACCGATACCCTGGTGTTGGAAATTGAACCGGACAGCAGTGAAAAAGAAACGGTTGCTCAGGTACAGCTTGCAGTGCAGCAGTTAAGTGCGTATCTGGAAGGGCAGCTTCGGGGTTATCGTGGCAATTTCGGCACCATGGGAGATGATTTTCGTTCGCTGGGGCGCGATTTGCAGGATCAAATCATCAATGTGACCAAATACGCACTGCGGCGGGCATTGACCAACATTGACATCGGTGTGAATGAGGATTTTGATACTGATTTTGACACTGATTTTGGCGAAAAACCCAAAGGTGGCAAAAAACGTATCAAAATCCAGATTGAAAAACGCGACAAAGACTCTGAGGACGAATCTGACATTTTGTAAAGACTGGACGGGTTGCTGCCCGTCCAACTTTCTCAATCTTTCAAAAATTGGTTACACTGGTAGCCGACTTTTGAAAGAATCGCTATGCGTATCACAATTCCTGCTCATTATCGTCTGTCTCAAACCACGCCTTTTGTCCAGCTAACCGGACAGAACCAGGAAAATTTCGTGATTCAGGCCCTGGAACACGACCTGATTCGGGTACAGCACTGGCCGGACGGCACACCACGTCTTGACCGTACCTGGATGGTCGCTGGCAAAGAAGGGGATGTGCCGCGAGAAGGCCGGCAGCGTGAGGATTTATCTCCCTTTTCCCTGCCCGAATACCAGCTAAGATCAGAAGAAAACAGCCTTGAACTCGCCACAAAAAGTCTAAGACTGGTCGCCACTCTCGAAAACATGGCGCTTAGCTGGCAGACGGCTGATGGGCGCGAATTTGCGGCTGATCTGCTGACTCGTTCCTACCCTTATGATAAAGCTGGGCGGGCAGTATTTCATTATATGCAGCAGCGGGTTGATGAATATTATTATGGATTTGGGGAGCGTTCAGGTGCGCTGGTCAAAAATGGGCGGCGAATGCGAATGGTCAATGTGGATGCGATGGCCTATAACGCAGCAGCCAGCGACCCCCTTTATAAACATTACCCGTTTTACATCACGTATATTCCCGGACTCGAAATTGCTTATGGCTTGTTTTACGACAATTTTTCCACTGTCACCTTTGACATGGGCAGTGAAATTGATGCTTTCCATGGATACTATCGGTACTATCAGGCGGAAGATGGAGATATTGACTATTACCTGATTTATGGCCCATCTATTCCTGAGGTGGTACAGAAATTCATCCGGTTGACAGGACAAACGCATCTGCCGCCGCGCTGGTCGCTGGGTTACCTGGCTTCGACGATGAGTTATACTGAAGCAGCGGATGCCCAGCAGCAGCTTGAAAACTTTATTACCCTTTGCGATCAGCATGATATTCCCTGTGATATGTTTCACATGTCGTCCGGCTACACAACAGATGAGCGCGGGACTCGCTATGTCTTCACCTGGAACAGGGATAAATTCCCTAACCCGCAGCAAATGTCAGAAAAATTTCATCAGGCGGGCATTCATCTGACCGCGAATGTAAAGCCTTATTTTCTGCAATCGCATCCGCTTTACAATGAACTTAAAAAAAGAAAAGGGTTCATCCAGGCTGCCGAGGCGGATGAACCAGAGATCGGGCGCTTCTGGAGCGGCGGTGCGTTTGAAAGCGGGCTAGGGGGATATGTTGATTTTACTAATCCAGCAGCTTATGAATGGTGGCAGCAGCAGTTAAAGCAGCAACTGCTGGAATACGGAATCGACGGCATCTGGAATGATAACAACGAATTTCAAATCTGGGATGATGCGGCTCGCTGCAATGGCTTCGGGAAAGAGATGCCGATGGGGGTAAGCCGCCCCATCCTTACCCTCTTAATGGTCAAAGCTGCCTATGAAATTCAGAAGTCTCATGCACCCGACGTGCGACCGTTTGTTCTCTCACGAGCGGGATGTCCGGGTATTCAGCGTTACGCTCAGAGCTGGTCAGGCGATAACCACACCAGTTGGGAGACCCTGCGTTATAACATCCCTATGGGATTAGGCATGAGTCTATCGGGATTTTTTAACACCGGGCATGATGTGGGGGGGTTCGCCGGGCCCAAACCCTCACCGGAATTATTCGTTCGCTGGCTGCAAAACGGCATTTTCCACCCGCGTTTTACGATTCACTCCTGGAATGAGGATCGCAGTGTGAATGAGCCCTGGATGTACCCGGAAATGCTGCCGTTGGTGCGCGAAATTATGCAGTTCCGCTACCGCCTGATCCCGTATCTTTACACCCTTATTTTTGAAGCGGTGCGGCAAGGCATCCCCGTGATTCGCCCGATGGTTTACGCTTTCCCCGATGACCCGCACTGCTGGACCGAATCGTTCGATTTTATGCTCGGCGACCATTTGCTGGTAGCGTCTGTGTTGGAAGCAGGGGCACGCACGCGGGATGTCTATCTGCCAGGAGGCGGGGAATGGTGCGACTTTCATACTGGAAAGTGGTACCAGGGCGGAAATACGATTACGGTAGATGCCCCGCTGGACCGAATCCCGTTGTTTGTTCCTTCCGGCGGTATGATTCCGTTGGGCAAAGTTATGCGCCATGTAGGGGAACAGCCGGACGATTACCGTGAAGTGCTGCTTTTCCCCCGTACAGGACAGGGTCATTTGACCTTAATTGAAGATGACGGAATCAGCGTCAATGCAGCATTTACCGAGATCCACATGACCGTTTTGGGCGGGGAGCATGATATTACGCTGGATATGCGGGTCAGCGGCAGTTATTCCCTGCCTTATAAAAATCTCGTTTTTATTTTGCCACCCGGAGAAAAGCGCCCACTGAAAAGCCAGCACGTGCTGTCCGCCGACATTGATTCTCTCGGACGGCAGGTCGTTTTGTGCAAGCTGCCTTAAAATGTCCCCGTTTTTTTGGAATTTCTTGACAGGCAGCATCGGCGCGTTATAATCTCCTCAAATTCTTATTCAAAAATAATTTGAATTATTATTACTAAAAATATGTGCAGCCCGAAATTGGGCTGCTTTTTGAAACAATCAGATAGGCGATGATTTTTGTGCCGTTTTAGTTAAGCGCTTAACTAAAGGGTTTCCTGATGAGCAAAATGACAATCGGTTTTGTTCCCATTGCGCGACCGACTTTCGATGTTGAATTTGCTCAGAATATGACCAACCGGGCGCGGGCACGTCTGGCAGAAGCAGGCTTTGAACTCATTGAGACCGATGGGTTAGTGATGAGCCTGGAAGATGCTCAGGCTGCTGCCGCCGGCATAAGCGCCGAATCCCCTGACCTGCTCCTCGTTTTTCATGCCAGTTTTGCCGACAGCACCATGATGATGTGCCTCGCCGAATGGGTTGACTGCCCCTTGCTGATGTGGGCAGTTCCAGAAGAGCGCACTGGCGCCAGACTCCGTTTGAATTCATTGTGTGGGCTGAATCTGGCAGCGCACGCTTTAACTCGCAAAGGCTATCTTTATGATTACATTTATGCCCTGCCTGAAAGCGATGAAGCGATAGAAAAAATCAAGACAGTGGCGCTGGCAGCCTCTGCCGGTAAGAAACTTCAGGGAACACAGATCGGACGGCTTGGCGAAAATCCCACTGGTTTTGAAACATGCATCCCGAACTATGACCTGCTGAAAAATCGCCTGGGTGTGACGGTTGTCCAGTATGATTTAATGACTTTTATTGATCAGGTCGAGCAGCACCGCAGTTCCCCCGGTTCGTTTGTGGAAGTTGCTCATAAACTCGAAGCCCAGCTTGAAAATTATTCTGAACTTGACCAAACAGCAACCCATGGTACCTTAGCAACCTTCGTCACACTACGGGAGTTAGCCGCAAAAGACAAACTGAGCGGATTTGCGGTGCGCTGCTGGCCGGAATTTTTCACCGAAATGGGCTGTGCGGCCTGCGGCGCGATGTCGCTTATGAATCAGGATCAGATTCCCTGTGGCTGCGAAGCCGATGTCAACGGCACAATCACCCATCTGATTTTGCAGTGGGTGAGCGGAGAACCCGCCTTTAACAGCGACATTGTGGATTTTGACCTGGGAGAAAATACAGCGGTTTTATGGCACTGCGGGCAGGCGCCATTGTCGATGGCGGATCCCGCGCGTCCTGTGCGCGGGACGATTCACTCCAACCGCAAGCTGCCGCTACTGATGGAATTCACACTGAAACCAGGGCGTGTGACCTTAGCGCGTTTGAGCGAAACGGCTGGTGATTTTCGCCTGGTGATAGGTTCAGGGGAAATTATCACCGCGCCACCCAGTTTTTCCGGGACTTCAGGTGTAATTCGATTTGACCGCCCGGCAAAGGACGTGCTAGATATTCTGATAAGAGAAGGTTTGGAGCATCACGTCGCGCTGGCCTATGGGAATCATGTTTCTGTCTTAGAAACGCTTGCCCGCCAGCTTGATTTGCCCATTTTGTACTTGTAAGGAGGAATCTACAGAAAAACGCATATTTAGATCTCTAATCTGAAACTATTAAGGAGAGTCTTTACCATGAAAATTCGCACGTTGATTGTTGTTACTTTGCTTCTGGTTCTGGCGCTGTCCGCAATGGGGCCAGCGCGTGCCCAGGATGTTGAACTCCGTATCCTCTGGTACAACGACGGGATTGAAGGCCAGATCATGCGCGATATGCTGGATCGTTACCAGGAAGCCAATCCCGGTGTGTCGGTTGTGCTGGATGAAGTTGCATTTGCGGACATCCACAACATTTTGCAGACTGCCGTCGAAGGCGGTGACGCTCCTGATATTGCTCGCATCACCCAGATTCCGCGCTTCCGTGACTACTATCTGGATATTACTCCTTATGTGGCTGACCCGGCATATTGGGAAAACAGCTTCTCACCCTTTGCCCAGGCTTCGATGCGGAAAGGACCAGATGACACCGGGATTTACGGACTGCTGAATCAATTCACGGTTTCGGCACCCTATATCAACGTGACCCTGTTTGAACAGGCTGGCGTTGAACCTCTGGGCGAAGGCGCGACCTGGGAAGAATGGGTTGCAGCGGCAGAAGAAGTGCAAAGCGTGACGGGCGTCCCCTATGCGGTCGCAATTGACCGTTCCGCCCATCGGCTGGCTGGCCCGATGATTTCGATGGGTGCGGTTTTCTTCAATGAAGATGGCAGCATGACCATTGACAACGAAGGTTTCCGGGCAGCGGTTAACATGCTCATTGACTGGCATGAACGCGGCATCACCCCACCCGATGTGTGGGTGGGTTCGGGTGACCAGTATGTAGCCGCCCGTGATTATTTCGTCAACGGGGAACTGGTCATGTATATGGCGGGAAGCTGGCTGATAAACGGCCTGGTTAACGACATCGGCGATACCTTTGATTGGGCAGCCGTGCCAAATCCGACGGGACCCGGCGGCAGTACCGGAATGCCTGGTGGTGCGGGTATGGTCGCATTAGCTGGCACAGACCATCCCGAAGAAGTCGGCAAACTGATGGACTGGCTGGCGCAGCCGGAACAGATGACTGAATGGTTTGCCCGCACGCTCTTCCTGCCGAGTCACCTGGCCCTGGTCGAGTCCGGTGTTGAATGGACGGGGAACGATCCTGCCAATCCGCCTGACCCGAAAGCTGTGGCGGCGCTGGATGTGTTTACCACAGAAATTGGAAAGCTGGCAGAAGAAGCCTACCGCTTGCAGTACAGCCCGTTGATCGATGCTTTTAATATCAATGCGCGTGACCGCATAGGGCAGGTGCTCGCGGGTGAACTCACCCTGGACGAAGCTATTGCGCGTATCCAGGAAGCTGTGGATGAAGCCTTTGCTGCGTTGCAGCAGTAGTTTATACAGTAGTTAATTCTAAAACAGGCTGTGCCTACAGCCTGTTTTTTTTAAAGGGGTTTTTTAGATGAGTACAGAAGCCAAAGCACCTCCATCCAACATCCTGACGATGGCGCGGGATACGTTTCTGTATGAACTCGATTATCTGCTGCATCCTCTTCAGAAACTTAAGGGGTTTAACCGCTTCAGATATATGGTCATTCTGCCGTTTTTGACGGTATATCATATGGCCTATCTCCTCATCCTGGGCCTGTTGAGTATCATGGATCTTATCCTTTCGCCCATCCAGCGTGCCCTGGGAACAACCCGGATGGCTTACTTTTTTATTCTGCCGAATATGCTTGTTTTTGGGATATTTGTTCTTCTGCCGATGGTGTTAAATTTTTATATTGGATTCACCAGTGGGCAGTCTATCCGCGTGGAAAACCGTGACTGGGTCGGGACACAGAATCTTGAGCGATTGATGGACTGTGAGAACTTCACCGATCCCAACACCTGCCGGGAGGATTTTTTCTGGAACGGTGTGCGGAATACTGTTTTCTTTGTTAGCATCCAGGTCGCCTCGATGGTTATCCTGGCATTGTTCACAGCGATTTCGCTGAATGGGAAAATCCTGTTTCGTGGCTTCTTCCGCAGTGTCTTTTTTTATCCTGTGCTGCTTTCGCCTGTTGTGGTTGCGCTCATCTGGAAATGGATGCTGGATGCCGAAAGTGGCATCATCAATTACTTTTTAGTACAGCTTGGCTTTGACCGGGTTAACTTTTTAATTGACCGCAACTGGGCGCGATTCTGGGTGATTGTGGTGTCGGATTGGGCGCAGATGGGTTTTTATACCCTGATTTTACTAGCGGGCTTGCAGTCGATTCCGGCTTCACTTTATGAGGCGGCAGAGATGGATGGGGCAAATGCCGTTTCCAAGTTCCGATATGTAACACTGCCCCTGCTTGTCCCGACCATGACTGTGGTGCTGGTGCTGGCATTGATCCGCGCCGTGCAGGTCTTTGACCAGGTCTTTGTGCTGACAGGTGGTGGCCCCGGTACCGCAACCTTTTACATCGTGCAGTATATTTACCGCAACGGGTTCGGGATTACCCCGGCGCAGTACGGGTTGGCTTCAGCCGCCTCGCTGTTGTTGGCCTCGGTGCTGCTGCTCTTAACGCTCGGACAGTTGTGGCTGGCACGCCGCAACGATACCGTCTAGGAGGGTAAACATGGAAGCGTTTGGAGGTGTACCAACAGTTCAACCTGAAGGGGTGCGCGGCTTTTTGACCCGCCGTCGTGGTCATGGACGCCTGCATGTGACAGACATTGCCACCTATGCCTATCTTATTATTGGCACTGTTGTGATGTTTGGGCCGGTGTTGTGGCTGGTCATGTCCTCATTCAAACCACGTTCACTGCTATTTGAGCCGAATCCGACCTTTTTGCCTTACCAGCAGGTTACGGTCAAAGTGGATGGCTATGATGAGCCGCTCAATCTGTATGACCTGACTTTTCGTGATGCGACCATCAACGGGGCAAAAATTACGCTGAGCAATATTCAAGCAACCAATGGCGTTGTGCAGGGGATTGATACAGTATTACTTACACCCGCGCAGCAAGAAGCGTTGAATAGTCTGGGAACAGGTTCAGGAAGAGTCCCGGAAGGCATCGCCTCTGTAAGTATTGAGGACGGTAATTTGCTGGACGTAATTCGCGCTCAGCCGGAGCTGTCGATTGGCGCGGAACTGCTCGAATCAGTGAATTTGAGCGAGGTCGTGGCTGTTGAAGGGGATACTAAATATACGTTCCTCATGCCAACTAACGAGGCCTTTGCCGCCTTTTTCGCTGAATACGGTACAGCCATGTTGGAGGATCAGGAACTTCTCCGGACGATCTTGCTGCATCATGTTCTGCCAGACCGCTATCTGGTGGTCAATTTTTATCGCAGCATCAATACCTCTATTCCGACCCTGCTTCCGGACGACATGCTCCCGATAGCTCTGGAAACAGGCGAAACACGCCGCTTAGCGCAAATTGGTTCTCCAAAGGGCGCAGAATATACCATGATTGACCCGGATAACCCAGAAGCGGGCACGATTTCTGTGTTTGCCTATGGCACAGCGGCAGGACTCAGCGTTATTTTTGAACCTGTTCGTGAGGTCAAATTCAGCCTGGATAACTTCCGAGGTGGGGTCAAGGCATTTCCTTTCTGGCGCTACTTGCGAAATTCAATCATCGTAACCACAGCCGCGACTCTTGTTACGCTGATTATCAACAGCATGGCGGCCTTTGCCCTCAGCAAATACCGTTTTGCAGGGCGGGACATTGTATTCATTATCATCATCAGCACCCTCATGGTGCCCATTTCGGTGATTCTGATTCCGGCGTTTCTGGTTATTTCGGAAGTGGGCTGGGTCAACAGCTTCTGGGGTGTTATTATCCCCGGAGCAGCAACCCCTACGGGCGTTTTTTTGCTGCGGCAGTACATGCTGACCATTCCCGATGAACTGCTGGATTCGGCTCGAATCGACGGTGCAACGGAATGGCGAATCTACTGGCAGATCATTTTGCCATTAGCGCGTCCGGCGCTGGCAGTACTGGCGATTTTTTCTGTCATGTGGCGCTGGAATGACTTTCTCTGGCCGCTGATTGTGTTAAACCAGAACGAACTGTTTACTTTGCAGGTCGGGCTGAACGCTTTCCAGGGGGCGCTGGATATTCAATGGCATTACATTCTGGCGATGACGGTGCTAACACTGCTGCCGATTACGCTGGTGTTCGCCTTTTTGCAGCGTTATATCACCAGCGGCATCGCTACAACCGGGATGAAAGGTTAGGATAGGTATGAAATTTTTTATCGACAGTGCAAAGGTAGATGAAATCAGCTATGCACTGGAAAACTGGGATATTGACGGGGTGACTACCAATCCCCGTCATGTTCAGGTTTCTGGCAAACCCTTCCTGAAAGTGGTGCAGGAAGTTGGCAAGCTGGTTATGCAGGCAGGGATGGATAAAACCGTGTCTGTGCAGACCAACCCTCACAGACACGCCGATTTTCAGGCGATTGTGGAGGAAGGGCTGCGGCTGGCGGACTTAAGCGAGAACTTTGTCATCAAAATGCCATGCACAGAGGCGGGTTTCCGGGCGTGCCGTGAGCTTACGGAAAAAGGGATCCGCTGCAATTTGACCCTTTGTTTTTCGGCTGTACAGGCGCTTCAGGCCATGCGAATGGGGGCTTTTTACGTGTCGCCGTTTATCGGCTGGAAGGAGGCTAATGGCGAAGAAATCCGTCAATTTATTGAAGAATGTGTCGCCATCCGGGATAACTACGACTATGGGACGGAAATCCTGGTGGCGGCGGTGCGGAATGGTCGCCAGATTGTGGACGCGGCGGTTTCCGCTGCGGATATTGTGACCGCCGGATTCGATGTTTACCAGACGGCATTCCAGCATCCTTATACTGTCGATGGGTTAGGCAAATTCCAGAGCTTCTGGGATCAGACGCCTTATGATGAGTAAGTGAGAACCTATGTCATTTGCTACCATGAAAGGCGGTAAGCCGCCTAAAATAGTAATCCTAGGCGCTGGCAGCGCAATTTTCGGGCTGGGGGCGCTTTCCACAATGATGCAGTCGGAACGGCTGCGCGGTGCTGAACTGGCGCTGGTGGACATTGACGAACCCGGTCTGGAAACCATAGCCAGGCTTGCCAACCTCATGAATGTGGCCTGGGAATCAGATGTCAAAATTTCTGCCACCACCAACCGCCGTGACGTGCTGCACGGGGCGGATATTGTGATCGTGTCGGTGCAGGTTGGCCCCCGTGAGGAGGTCTGGGAAATGGATTGGCGGATTCCGCTAAAACACGGGGTTCGCCAGCCTTATGCGGAAAATGGCGGCCCTGGCGCGTTTTCCCATACGGCCCGTAACCTGCCCCTTCTGCTGGACATTGCCCGCGATATGGAGGAACTTTGTCCGGATGCGTGGTATTTTAACCTGACCAATCCCCTGATCCGATTAACACGGGCAGTTCACAAATACAGCAAAATCAAGGTGCTGGGGCTGTGCCATCAACTGCTGTGGGGATATGCGATGGCGGGGGCGGTGCTGTCGGAGCATTTCAATATTCCCGTGCCTGAACATTTCCATGTTCATACAGACGCGGACAACATGCCGAATTTTATTCCGGTCGCGCGGGCTGCGCTCGAACATCTTGACATCAAAGCGGCAGGGATCAATCATTTTTCGTGGGTGTACGATATTCGGGACAAAAAAACGGGCGAAGATCTGTATCCCTTGCTGCGAGACACCTGGTTCAACCACTATCGCAGGGATTTTGAACCCCTCACCCGCGAGGTTTTTGAAATTTACGGTATGATGCCTACCGCCGGGGACAGCCATATGTGTGAATATCTGACCTTCGTGACGGATCCTATCACCAAACCCTGGGAAAAGTACGACTTAAAACTGCAAAGCTGGGACGGCAACCGCCGCCGCCGCGCCAGTCGCAAGCAGTTAGCCAAGGATATCGTCGAAGGGCGAAAGGAGGTGAATGAGCTTCGTGATGTTTGGCGGCATAATATGCTGGATGAAGGTATTCCTGAGCTCATTTCCGGCCTTGTTTACAACACCAACTACTATCACCAGCAGCTAAACATCCCGAATCGTGGCAATATTCCTAATCTTCCTGGCGATATGATTATTGAGGTACCAGGAATCGTGTCCGGTTTTGATATTCAGGGTTTGGCTTTTCCACCCCTGCCAGAGGGCATCGCCGAACTTTGCCGTCGTGAACTGCTGCGTTCGGAAATGGTGGTCGATTCGATTGTGCAGGGTGATCGACAGTTGGCCCTGCAAGCCCTCCTGCTCGACCCGATGGTCACGGACATTGATACGGCCCGGTCTATTCTGGAAGATTTGCTTCAGGAATTTGCCCAATATTTGCCCACGTTTAACTGATCGATGGAATTAGCAGAACTTTTTTACCGCTTTGGTGTGGCGCTGGTACTGGGGGCATTACCCGGTGTCCAGCGTGAATTTGAGGAGAAATCCGAGCCAGAGCAGCGGCCAGCAGGTGCACGCACCTTTGCGCTGATGGGGCTGACCGGGTGTGCCGCAGCGCTCGCGGCGGACGAGTTGAACTCGGCGTTGGTATTTGCGGCGGTGATGGTTTCCATGTGTGCCCTGATTATTGCGGCATACATTATGACCAGCAAACACCGCACAGGTATGACCACCGAAGTCGCATCGATTCTCATCCTGATTGTCGGGGCCCTCTGTTACTGGGATGAAATCACCCTGGCGGGTGCGCTGGCCGTGACAACGACGGTTCTGCTTTCTGTTAAAGGCGAAGTTCAGCGGTTTGTCCGCAATCTGACGCCAGAAGATGTTCGTTCGACGCTGGTTTTTGCGGTCATCACGGTGATCATTCTGCCCGTCCTGCCGGATGAAGGGCTTGGCGAGAAACCCCTTGATGTTCTGAATCCCCGGCAAATCTGGCTGATGGTCGTGTTTATTTCCGGGATCAGTTTTCTGGGGTATATCCTGAATAAATTCCTGGGGACAAGCCGTGGGGTCGTTCTGACAGGGCTTTTGGGCGGGGTGGTTTCCAGCACCGCCAGCACCATGTCATTTGCCCAGCGCAGCAAGGAAAATCCCGAACTGGCAAAATCGTTGGGGCTGGCAATCATGCTGACATGGACGGTCATGTATGCCCGTGTCACGGTGATTGTGGCTGTAATAAGCAACCATTTGCTGAACGAACTCTGGCTGCCCTTGTCCCTCAATATGGCGGTTGGGGCGGCTTATGCAACATGGCTGTATTATTCGCAGCGTGAGCATACCAGCGAAGAATTCCAGTATAACAACCCCTTTCGGCTCAGACCTGCTCTGGAATTTGGGGCGCTGTTCGCGGTGATTCTCGTGGTTGCACGCGCCGCCCAACTTAACCTGGGGGATGCAGGTGTCTTTCTTTCCAGCGCTATTGGCGGTTCGGTCGATGTCAATGCCATTACGCTTTCCATGTCGGATCTGGCGAATGGTCGGAATATTGGAACAGTGTTGGCAGCCCAGGCAGTGATGCTGGCAACGATCAGTAATATGGTTGTCAAAGGCGGCATGGTGGTTACGAGCAGCGCCCCTGAATTACGCAAAACTATTCAGCTCGGAATCATTCTGCTGATTACCGCAGGTGTGATCGTCATTTTTTTGATTTGAAAGGAATTTCCAGATGAAAAAAGTTTTCGTCATTGACGAAAAAGACAATGTGGGGACAGCCGTTCTCGAACCCATTAAAGTTGGGGATGACGTTGGCACGAATGGTGCTTTGACCAGCATCGTTGTGAAGGCCAAAGCTGACATCCCCTTTGGGCATAAAATCGCCCTTCGTGATATTCCCAAGGGCAGCATTGTGATGAAATATGGGCTGAGCATCGGAAATGCCACTCAGGACATTAAAGCGGGCGACCATGTGCACATCCACAATGTGGAAAGCAATCGTGGCCGCGGAGATAAGTTCGCGGATTCAAAAGGCGTAAGCGCATAGGAGGAGAAAAAAATGACTGAATTTATGGGATATATCCGGCCCGACGGGGCAGTGGGTGTGCGGAATCATGTTTTGCTGCTTTCTGGAACTGTCTATGCCAACCGATTGTGCGATCATGTGGCGAACATGATTTACAATGCTGTTTCTATCACCCACCCAAACGGGCGCTGTCAGGTTGCGCCTGACCTGCGGATCACCCGTCGCTTCCTCTCCGGCACCGGGGCAAATCCTAATGTTGCGGCGGTCATCGTGGTGGATCACTTCCGTGAGGAAGGCTGTACCGCTGACGACATCGCCCAGGACATCAGCCCGACGGGGAAACTGATTGCAACGGTCAATATTCGCAGCGACGGCGGTTTTATTTCTGCGCTGGAAAAAGCTATGCGTTATGCTGCCGATTTTTCGCGCCAGGTCAGTGACTACCGACGTGAGACAGTCCCGCTTTCCAAACTCCTGTTTGCAACCGAATGCGGCACGTCAGATACAACCTCTGGCCTTGCCAGTAACCCGGCAACCGGTGTCTGCTCCGATATGATTATCGCCGAAGGAGGACGGACGATTCTGGCGGAATGCACTGAATGGATGGGCTGCGAAAATTGGCTTACCGAACGTGCCGTCAATGAAGATGTCGCAGAACGCATTCTGGCGGGCGTGCAGCATATGGAACAACGTGCCTTAGCCAGCGGCGAGGATATTCGCGGTTCGCAGCCTACAGGGGATAATATCATCGGCGGCCTGACCACCATTGAGGAAAAATCGATGGGGGCGTGCAAAAAAGCTGGGAATTCGCCGATCATTGATTACCTTGAAATCGCGCAGCCCCCAACCAGCGAGAAACCTGGTTTGTATGTAATGTATGGCCCTGGTCATGGTGCCGAGTCCATTAGCAGCATGGCAGCGGCAGGGGCCCAGATACAGGTCTTCTGCACCGGGGGTGGGCACACATCCTCACATCCGATTATGCCTACTATTAAAATCACAGGCAACGCTGAATCCTATCGTCTGATGAAAGATACAGTAGATGTGGATGTCAGCGATGTACTGCGCGGGGACATTACCATGCAGGAGGCAGGAAAACGCCTTTTTGACGAGGTGATTGCCGTCGCCAACGGTCGTTTGACCAAGTCCGAAGTCCTCAAAGATGATAACAGCTTTGCGATCCACCGCATCGGGCCGAGCATCTAACCTATTTTGCCTGCAAACACGAGGACAGGGTGTCATTGAGGTCAATCGCGCCCTGTCCTTATAAGCGATCTAATGGGGTTCTTATGGAAGAACCTCTGTTTGTTCTGTTACATTCCCTTAAAGTCTGACATTTTGCACAAAACAATACGTCGAATTGACCAAGATCAAGGTCACGTAAATTGTATTAGCAGGGATTTTTTAGCAAAATTGCCTGCTCGAATATGAGGTTGTGCTCATGCTGTATGCGGTTGTCTCAGGATTTGGGGCGGCGCTGGTTGCCCCGTTAATCCACCAGAGTGTGCGGCGCTGGTCAGGATGGCTTCTGGTGCTGCTCCCTCTGGCGTTGTTTGGTTATTTTGCCAGTCACATGGAACAAATTTCAGATGGGGAAAAAATCGCCTTTGCCTACACCTGGGTGCCAAGCCTGGATGTTGAGCTGGCGTTTATGCTGGACGGATTGAGTTTGCTGTTTGTTCTGCTGGTCAGCGGAATCGGGGCGTTGATTGTGTTATACGGCAGCGCCTATCTGGCTGACCACCCTCAATTGGGACGCTTTTATGCCTATCTCCTGATGTTCATGGCCTCGATGCTGGGGGTAGCTCTGGCGGATAACCTGATCACTCTGTTTATTTTCTGGGAGCTGACCAGCATCAGTTCGTATCTGCTGATCGCCTTCAAACACGATTACGAAAGCTCCCGCGAGGCCGCCAAAAAAGCCCTGATTGTGACAGGGGCGGGTGGGTTGGCCCTGCTGGCAGGGTTGATTCTAGTGGGGATTGAAGCAGATACCTGGACGATTTCCGAACTTGCCAGCCGAAAAGATGTTATTCAGGAAGGTGGATTATACCTGCCTGCGCTGCTTTTGATCCTGGTCGGGTGTTTTGCAAAGTCTGCACAGTTCCCATTTCATTTCTGGCTGCCCTACGCGATGGAAGCGCCGACTCCGGTCAGCGCATACCTGCATTCTGCCACGATGGTGAAAGCGGGTGTTTATCTGCTGGCTCGCCTGCATCCATCGTTGGGAGGAACCGACGAATGGCACGCCATCGTAACAGGTGTCGGCGGACTTACCATGCTCATTGCCGGGTTTATCGCATGGCAGCACACCGACCTGAAAAAAATCCTGGCATATACCACGATCAGTGCACTGGGGATTCTCGTTTTTCTGCTGGGGATTGGGACGGGATTAGCCGTCAAAGGCGCGATGATCTTTCTGCTGGTGCACTCGCTCTACAAAGGGGCCCTTTTTATGGTTGCAGGCTCCATTGACCATGAGACCGGCACACGGGATATTGCCCAGTTGGGCGACCTGGCTAAATCCATGCCCTTCACTGCGGTGGGGGCGGGACTGGCGGCCCTGTCGATGGCCGGACTGCCGCCATTGTTAGGATTCATCGGCAAAGAGATTATTTACGAGGCTACTCAGGAGGCTCATGATTTACTGCCGCTGGTATTGACAGCAGCGGCGCTGCTCGCCAACATATTTAATGTCGCAGCCGCAGCCATGGTGACTCTCAAACCGTTCACCGGGCAGGCCGCTCATACTCCGAAGCACCCCCATGAGGCGCCGCTTGCGATGTGGATAGGGCCGGTGGTTTTAGGAGGCTTTACCCTCGCGTTCGGGGTAGCTTCTAACCTGTTATTAAAAGACTTTTTCGCACAAACCGTCGCTGCGGTTTATGGCAAGCCCTATGAAGTCAAGCTTGGGCTCTGGCACGGATTGAACACCACATTGGTTTTGAGCGTGGTAACACTCGTGGCAGGCGGGCTGCTTTATGCTTACCTCAGACAAATTCTGCCCATCGTGAAGCCGCTGAATGTGGGCGAAAAACTTGGCCCGGACAGGTTGTACGACATTGGCTTTGAGGGCATCCTGGACTTCGCCAGCCTGACAGAGCGGTTCTTCCAGAATGGCCATTTGCGCTACTACCTGATGACGATTATCTTCACCCTGTCCAGTCTGCTCATTCTCACCATGACGACACAGATTGATTTTGACAGCATCCAGTTGAACGTTGATGATGTTCTTCTCCACGAATATCTGCTGGCAGGTCTTATGATTGCGGCAGCAATCACCATCACGATGACCAGTTCACGCCTGATGGCTGTCGCCGCGTTGGGTGTGGTAGGCTACAGTGTGGCGCTTCTTTACGTATTTTACGGTGCGCCAGACCTCGCCATGACGCAGTTTTCAATCGAAACGCTGAGTGTGGTGGTCTTGGTACTGGTGCTGTACCGCCTGCCAAAATTCAAAGACTTTTCCACGCCGCGTTCCCGCGCCCGCGACGGCATTATCGCGGTCATGTTTGGGGGCCTTGTGACGACGCTGATCCTGATCATCACCTCCGAACCCCTTCAATCCCGGCTGAGCCCCTATTTTGCCGAAAACAGCTATGTGCTAGCCAAAGGTCATAATGTCGTGAATGTTATTCTCGTGGACTTTCGCGGTTTTGACACGATGGGCGAAATTACAGTGCTGGGTGTAGCAGCGATTGGCATTTTTGCGCTGCTCAAACTGCGCCCGTCATCCAGGAAAGAGGAATAAAACATGCCTTCCCTGATCCTTTCCACTGCAACCCGCTACCTGCTGCCGCTGATGCTCTTATTCTCGGTGTTTGTCCTGATTCGTGGGCATAACGAACCCGGCGGCGGATTTATTGGGGGTCTGGTGGCATCAACGGCCTATGCTCTGTATGCGATTTCTTCCGGAGTCGAGAAAGCACGCGCCGCTTTACCCATCGAACCGCGTTATATCATCGCAGTTGGGCTGGGGATTGCGGTCACCAGCGGGATGATTTCTATGATTCTGGGCGATCCGTTCATGACAAGCCAGTGGCTGGACACCGTTTTTCCGGTGATCGGCAAGGTTGGCACCCCGGTCATGTTTGACACTGGTGTGTATCTGGTGGTGATCGGTGTGACACTAACGATTATTTTTAATCTGGCCGAGGGGGAGTAAGCATGGAAACGGTTCTCGCCTTTGTCATTGGGATACTATTTGCGGTTGGGATTTATCTGATGATGCGGCGCAGCCTGGTGAAGTTGATAATCGGGCTGGGCGTGCTGGGGCACGCCGCAAATTTATTGATTTTCACCGTTGGGCGGCTGACACGCGGCGAACCGCCTCTGATCGGCAAACACGAAGAGGTACTTTCAGGCACATTTGCTGATCCTCTCCCACAGGCTCTCATTCTCACCGCAATTGTGATTGGATTTGGCGTACAGGTATTCGCCGCCGTGCTGATTAAAAGTGCGTACCGGATAGTGGGTACCGATGACCTGGATGAAATGAAATCAACGGATGAAACTCAGCCATGAATATCCTGCTTATCTTACCGATTCTTGTGCCGTTCATCACGGCTATTCTCTGTCTTTTTTTCTGGGGACGGGTGCATTTCCAGGAACGTCTGACTGTCGCGGGAATGCTGATACTGTTGATAATAGGAATCGCGCTGCTTTCTGATGTGCATGAAAACGGAATCCAGACGGCTCAGTTAGGCAGTTGGGAAGCGCCTTTTGGCATTACCTTTGCGGCGGATATGCTCAGCTCCATCATGGTGACGATCACTGGTCTGATGGGCCTGATGACTGCACTGTATTCCGTGGTTGGCATGGACGAAACCCGCGAACGTTTTGGGTACTACCCCCTCTTGAATATCTTACTCATGGGAGTTTGCGGGGCATTCCTCACAGGAGATGTATTTAATCTGTACGTCTGGTTTGAGGTCATGCTGATTGCATCGTTTGTCCTGCTGGCGCTGGGTGGCGAACGCGCTCAACTGGAAGGGGCGATTAAGTACGTAACGTTGAATCTCGTGTCATCAGCTATTTTTCTGATGGCCACGGGTATCCTGTACAGCGTTACGGGAACCCTGAACATGGCCGATTTGCATCTGGTGGTGGGTGATGTGAAGCAACCGGGACTGGTCACGGTGCTGGCAATGATGTTTCTGGTAGCGTTTGGGATTAAAGCGGCCATTTTTCCGTTATTTTTCTGGCTGCCTGCTTCATACCATACCCCGCCGGTTGCCGTGACCACGATTTTTTCTGGGCTGCTCACGAAGGTCGGGGTCTATGCACTCATTCGTTTTTTTACCTTGATTTTTGTGCACGACACCAATTACACGCATACCCTGATTTTAATCGCGTCTGGCTTTACGATGGTCGTTGGCGTGTTTGGTGCGGTATCTCAGCTAGAAATGCGCCGCTTGCTTTCGTTCCATATCGTGAGTCAGATTGGTTATCTGCTCATGGGTCTCGGAATCTTTACGGCAGCTTCACTGGCCGCCTCGATTTTCTTTATGGTGCATGTCATCATTGCGAAATCGGCGCTGTTTCTGGTTAGCGGAGTAGTCAATCGACTTAGCGGCACCTATGACCTGAAGAAACTTGGCGGTCTGTACAAGGCATCACCGACACTATCTATCCTGTTTTTTGTTCCGGCGATGGCGCTTGCCGGGATTCCGCCGCTTTCGGGCTTCTGGGCAAAGTTCGCGCTTGTGCGGGCTGGCCTGGAAGCGGAAGACTATCTTATTGTTGCAATATCGCTGTTTGTCAGCGTATTTACTCTGTATTCAATGATTAAAATCTGGTCAGAAGCCTTCCTCAAAAAGCCAAAAGTCACGCCCGGCCAGATTAACTTCAGGGAAGCAGATTGGCTGCAAATGCTGTTCCCGCTGGCAGTGTTAGCCGGGTTAACCCTGGTACTGGGTATCGCCGTCGATCCTGTCTACCAACTGGCGCAGGAAGCCGCCGAACAGTTGATGAATCCCACGCTGTATGTAACAACTGTCCTGGGAGGAGAGTGACCTGATGAATGTCTTACTCTTAAACCTGCTGCTGGCACTAGCATGGATCAGTTTGACCGGAGAAATCAGCGAAGAGAATTTTGCGTTCGGGTTTATTCTTGGCTACGGGATGCTGTGGCTGTGGCGTGGATTGCTGGGAAACAGCACTTACTTCCTGAAAGTTTTCCGCGTCATCAACTTTGTGCTGTATTTTCTTAAAGAACTGGTGATCGCAAATATTCGGGTAGCGATAGAAGTGTTAACCCCTAACCTGAAGGTGAAACCCGCCATCGTAGCTATCCCGCTGTCGGTGAAATCAAGCCAGGAAATCACGTTGCTGGCGAATCTTATTACGCTCACCCCAGGAACGCTTTCGCTGGATGTATCCGATGACAAAAAGACACTGTATGTCCATACCATGTATATGGGCGATGCGGATGACTTCCGCCGCAGCATCAAGGAAGGTTTTGAAAAGCGTGTGCAGGAGGTATTTGATTAATGGAAATTGACCTGACTCTACGCGACGGGATTACGCTTGCGTTAATGGCGGTTGGCGTCCTATTCACGTTAGTTGCAGCGATTGGTGTACTGCGGATGCCTGACCTGTACCTGCGAATGTCGGCCTCGACCAAGGCCGCTACGATGGGCGTCGGATTTATCATGCTGGCGGTGGCGGTGCGGTTTAATGATCTGACCATCACCACACGGGCGCTGGCGATTATCGTGTTTGTTTACCTGACGGCGCCTGTTGCTGCCCATATGATCGGTAGAGCGGGTTATATTCTGGGAGTAACGCTGTACAACAAGACGGTTCTGGATGACCTGAGAGGGCATTACATCACCAAAAGAGGAACTCACGAACTGGAAAGTGTGGATGTCATTCTGGATAAAGAAAGCATCCCTCTCGAATAAAAAGGGCGGCCTGCCCGCCGCCCAGAATATCAGGTGCGGCTCATATGGGGGTCAAGGGCGTCTCGCAATCCATCCCCCAGAAAGTTAAAGGCAAACATAATCAGAAAAAGCGCCATAGAAGGGAAAATCGCCTGGTGAGGATAACTGCTGATAGCGCCCGCCCCGTCTGCAATCATTGATCCCCAGCTTGGCGTGGGAGGATTAACCCCCAAGCCGATAAAACTCAGGAAAGCCTCAAACGAAATATAGGTTGGGATGGTCAGCGTTTCAGCCACCACAATTGGGCCAAGAATATTCGGTAGGATGTGACGAAAAATAATCGTAAAGTCACTGGCTCCGACCGAGGTCGCCGCTTCGATGTACTCGCGCTGGCGAATTGATAAGACCTGTCCTCGTGCCAGACGTGCCGTATTCATCCAGGAAGTCAACCCAATGCCGATAAAAATGAACAGCATTCCACCAAAGCGCGAGTCGATCTGGTTCAACCGATAGGCAAACGTTCCCTGGTCACTGGCATTAAAGGTGGCACGGAAATAAGCCATTAACAGGATGACCAGCAGGATGGTCGGGAAGGCATACATAATGTCTACCAGACGCATGATCAGATTATCTACCCGCCCCCCTGCATAACCGGAAACCAGCCCCAGAATGAGACCCACTGCAAGACTTACCATTGGGCCAACAAATGCAACAGATAGTGAAACCCGTGACCCATAAATAATCCGGCTTAGCAGATCACGCCCCAGGTTATCCGCCCCCAAGATGTAATCCTCGCTGACCGTCACCCATCCGCCTTCTTCATCTTTGGCTTTCATATTGGGAAACAGATCGATCACCCAGCGAGGGGCGGAATTGTTGTTGGTCAATACCTGTTCCCGATAGTCATTGGGCGCGATATAAGGTGCAAAAATCGCAATCAGCACACTGAGAATAACAATGACTAATCCAACTACCGCCGCGCGATTGCGAATCAGGCGTTTCCACGCATCAACCCAGAGTTTGTTGGTATGATGCATGTCCTGGGCAAGTTCTGGCACGCCGACTAAAGTTGGTTTTTGTGCTTGTTCTGATGTTGTCATCTTATTCCCTCACGGTTAGCTCAACCGGATGCGCGGATCGAGCCAGGCGTAAACAATGTCTACTATAAAATTAGCAAAGACCAGGAAAAAGGCGTAAATCAGGATCGTTCCCATAATCACTGGATAATCCCGACCGCCAATGCTGGTCACGAAATATTTCCCCATTCCAGGAATGCCAAAGACGATTTCTGTCACGAAAGTTCCGGTGATAAGCGCCGCAATCAGCGGGCCAAGCACCGTTACCACAGGGATCATAGCGTTTTTCATCGCGTGCCGGGTGATTACAAGCTGCTCCCGAAGCCCCTTGGCGCGAGCAGTACGAATGTAATCTTCGTCTAAGACTTGGAGTAAACTGGCGCGGGTCAGCCGTGCGATTAAGGCGGATGAAGCAAACCCCAGAGTGAAGGATGGCATAATCATCTGTTCAAGGGTTCCCCATCCTGTTGGGGGGAGCAGACCAAGCTCAACGCCCACGATATAACGCAGCAGGGGTCCCAGAGTGACAATCGGCAGGGATACCCCCAGCACCGCAATTCCCATTCCCAAATAGTCAAAAATGGTGTTTTTTCTTATTGCCGCCAACGTTCCCAGGGGCATTCCAATGAGGCAGGCAATGGCGACTGCGGCTCCCCCCAATTTGGCTGAAACCGGGAAGTTATCACGGAAAATGTCGTTGACGGTTCGACTGGCAGATTTAATTGAAGGGCCAAAGTTCATCCAGCGAATATAAGCATTATCCCCTATTGGCAATTTGAGATTGATTAAGTGGTCATTTTCAGGCAGAGGCTTCCACTCCCCGGTGGTAACACGGGGGATAAAAGCATAATACATATAATCCAGATACTGTTTTAACAGGGGATCATCCAGGTGATATTTTTTTTCCAGGTTCTTCTGGATTCGTTCCGGCAGTGCTTTTTCTCGATCAAATGGCCCACCTGGCACCTGGTGCATGAGTAAAAAAGTGATGATAGAAACCATCACCATCACCAGTCCCATCCACAATATACGCCGCACGAAAAATTGATACATCACAACCTCCCAGGCAAAAGTGAGAACAAGGGGCGGCTAAGCCCCTTGTTCTCAACGCAGACCAAACAGTGGATCTTTATCCATCGTCTGGCTGTAGTTATTTGGCGTCTACTTAATATCCCACTTCTCGAAGCGTTCGCGCCCAATGACCGAGAGGGTGCGTTCCACGTTCGGTTTGGTCAACTGGGTTTCGACGTAGTAGTAAATCGGTGCCATCGCGGCATCCTGGTTGACCAGTAGATATTCTGCCTGGGCATACAGTTCACGGCGGACATCCGGGTCATTTTCAGTCAATGCCTGATCAACCAGCGCATCGTACTCAGGATTCACCCAGTTGGGATCATTCTGAGTGGAGTCCGAACGGAACAGTTCGCCAGAGAAGTTGTGAGCATCGGGGTAGTCATAGCACCAGCCGTAGCGGAAGATCTGCGGGGCATCGTTCTTGCGGGTGTCCAGGAACACACCGAATTCCTGGAAGGTGATCTGGACTTCAACACCCAGTGTTTCGCGCCACATGTTCTGGATGGCTTCGATGATGCTCTTGTGCAGATCAGTTTCGTTGGTCATGTAAGTGATCGGCGGCAGTTCGTCTACCGAAATGCCTTTTTCATCCAGATACGCCTGCAATTCGGCTTTGGCGGCTTCGGGATCGTATTTGATCGCCAGATCAGGATAATCTTCCTGGCTTGGTGCGGCGGTGAGGTTCGGCAGCATGTAGAAGCCAGCCGGAATTTGCCCGGCCTTCAGGATGTTGTCGGTGATCGCCTGACGGTCAATCGCCATCGACAGCGCACGGCGCACACGGGCATCGTTCACCGGTTCTTTTTCGGTGTTAAAGCCGTAACCATAGGAGCAGGAGCTGGGGGAAACGGTAAATTCGTTCGGATATTCAACGCGAATACGATCCAGGTCAGCGGTAGGCAGGTCATCCATGAAGTCAAGATTGCCAGCTTCATATTCCGCCAGTTTTGCGGACTGTTCCAGCAGCAGGAAGACGATTTCATCAATCTTCGCCTGACCAACGTAGTCGGTGCCAGGCCAGAAGGGATTCTTAATCAGGGTCAGGCTTTCGTCATGCGCCCATTCTTTCAACGCATATGGGCCGTAACTCTGGAAGGTGCCTTCGTCAGCCCATGCATCACCCATTTCGTCAATCACCCACTGGGGCTGCGCCAGCGCCATCCACATACCGTAGATGTTCGCCAGGAACGGCGTAGCTTTGGGGGCGGTAATTTGGAGGGTGTAGTCATCCAGAGCCGCCACCGCGACATCATCGGCTGAACCAGAGCCACCATTATATTCGGCGCCGCCTACAATCCAGGGAGCCAGCACGTAGGCATAGGGGCCAGCGGTGTTCGGGTCAAGGGTGCGCTTGATGCCATACACAAAATCGTTGGCGGTTACGTAGCGAACATTACCATCGGCGTCTTTGACTTCTTCTACCGCGCCGCTGTCCGTATTGTAAACCACCCATGGGACATTCTGCATCAGCGAGAAGGTATACACCAGACCATCGTCCGATACTGACCACTCGGTGGCGATGCCGGGTTCAACCGTGACCGTTACTTCATTCAGGGTGGTCAAACCAACGTAGGTTGCTTCAAGAATCTGGATACTCGCTACGTCTTCGGCCAGACCGGGGTCAAGATGCGGAATATCATCCTGCCCGATATTCGCTACATACAGCACCTTCGCTTCCTGCGCCCCGGAAATGCCGAAAGCGCCGACCAGCATCGATGCCAGCAAGACAAGTAAAACAACACGGGTAATATTCCTCATAGTAGAAAATCCTCACTATTGAAATCACTTTTGGACAGGGTTGTCCACAGGCGCTATTATACTCAATGTCAAGCGTTTCAACACCAATTTTAGAGCCATTCGTTAGACATAACGAAAAACCTTCATCGCTTCTACACAATTTAGAAAAATCTGATGAAAGATAAGCAAAGGTGAACTTATCACATCCCTTACCCCCAAACGTTACTTATGAGATGCTCACAGCAGCGTTCTGGCTCAACCGCGTGTCGGATCATGTTTTTCATACCGCAGACACTATCGCGGCCTTTAACCGACATGTGTATGAAATTTTGAATTTACCTGAAATCTCCACACTGCCGGATCATCTGCCCGCAGAGCAGGTGGTTGAACAAATCGAAAAGTACTTCGACCATGCCCAAAAAACACGCTACGGCGGCAGTTCTCAACTGCTGGCGGCATCCTACTTTGAGACCCTGCACCACAATGCCCTGCCCGAACTTGAAAAACACATTCCGGTACAGTTCGGGCTGGCTGTCCGACGCACCCATGTACGGGCATTTCCGTCATCTGACCTCATTATGGCCGAACCTTACGATTTCGCCTTTGATTTAGCCCAGGAAACATCGATTGATGTCGGATGGCCGGTCGCAGTTCTGCTCAGCAGTCGGGATCAGAAGTGGTCTTTTTGTCTGGTACCGCATTACTGGGGCTGGGTTGCCGCGTCGGACATTGCCACAGCGCCGCGTGAACAGGTGCAGCATTACGCAGAATCGTTCCCTTTTGTCCGCACCATTGCTAACCGGGGGTTGGTTGCTCTGGAAAAAGGCGGCGGAGTCACTCCCCAGATGGGAACCCGGCTGCCCCTGGCAGAATCACAGCAGGTGAGCATTCCTGTAAGGGAGAAAGACGGCCAATTACAGTTGGTGTGTGGTTCTATTCATCCAGAACACTTCCACACAGGAGATTTACCCTGCACACTCGCCAATATTTTTACCCAGGCATTCTCCCTGACCGGAGAAGCCTATGCATGGGGGGATTCGCGGTTGGGGATTTTCGGGCGCGACTGTTCCCGGTTCATCAAGGATGTATATGCGACCATAGGGATCATTCTGCCGCGCAACGGCGATCAGCAGGGGCAGGCTGGCAAACTGCGTGTAGCGTTTTCTTCAGATATGTCTGATGCAGAACGTACACGGCTGATTGTGGAGCATGGCCAACCGGGGGATATTCTCGTCATTCCCACCCATGTAATGCTTTATCTTGGCCACATTGAGGGCAAACCCTATATTATTCATGATGTCACCAGCGGGCAAAACCGGATTATCGTTTCCGATCTTCTGTTAGGACAGGGCAGTCCGCGCGGATCGCTGCTCAGCCGCCTTGACCGGATGGTGGGAGTTGAATTGTAGGCGCCTCCATCATTCTTTTTGCAAGAGATAGGTATAGTTCAAGCGCAGTTTTCCGTCGCCCAGAAATTCAACCAACCCCAATTGGGCGGCAAAGCGGTGATTGTCCAGGGCAATGCAGACCCGATTCGGTTCGTATTCCTCATGCGTAATGGTGAGCTGCTCATCCACCACCCGGATAGTCACCTGTTCCGCCCCGGTGTATCGCCCTACATAGTCTTTCCACAGCGTCTTATCGGGGCGAAATGTAGTATCAAAATCAACGCGGCGGCAGGGAGCACCATTCAACATCAGGTATTCTGTTGTGCCATCCGTTTCCGAGATGAAACCAACAGCCCCAGCCTGCCAGAAATAGCGGTTATCTGCGTAGGCCAGCAGAGGTACGATCATACCCTGCCAATCCAGCACTAATTGGTTGTTTTCCACGTAAATCCGGGCTAAACCGCGTTCATACCCCAGGTAGGTACCTTCGAAGTGTTTCCACTGCGCGGTATCGGGCTGAACAGGAGTCACAGAAACAGGTTCGGAATTGCCCAGTAACCCATCGATGATGTGATGGCAGATATTCAGGGCGTGAGGCCAGAACCCCGCTGCACGGTTGAACAGCAGCACGACCGCAATCTGCTGATCGGGCAGCATGACCAGTTTTCCCCCAAATGTGCTGATTGACCCATCATGCCCGACCCAGCGCCGCCCATTGACCGTTTCCAGCATCCAGCCCAGGCCATAACCTTTTTGGGTAGGGGTATATGCGTCCGCAGTAAAGGTTTGCATATGGGCCACAGAATCTTTTGATAGGATCGTATTCTGCCCGAATTTTCCACCGTTCAAGTGTGCAATGGCAAAATTCGCCACATCCAGTACCGTTGAGATCAGCGACCCGGACGGATAGCCTCCGGTGTTGTCCGCAAAGGGTCGCTGCACGGTGAGTCTGCCAATTTCATCAATATCATGGGACTGCGCGAGGGGATAGGTCATTGCCACTGCAATGTCAAAGGTACTGCGCTGCATATCAGCAGGTTCTAAGACTTGCTGCCGCATAATATCAGTGTAATTTTTCTCATAAATCAGTTCCAGGATGCGTCCCGCAATCCGAAAACCAGGGTTACTGTATGAATATAACGTGCCGGGGGGAGCAATAAATTCATGAGTAGGGAATTCATCCCGGATATAAGCGGCTAATCCATCAGGATGCCTTGACCCATGCGGAACATGATGGGTCTGGAATCCTGCGGTGTGGCTTAACAGGCGGCGCAAAGTGATTCCATCACCGTATTTCATCTCGCTGAAGCGGAGTGCTGGGAGATAGTTTTGCACAGGGACATCCAGATCCAGCTTGCCTGCCTCAACCAACTGCATCACGGCGGTTACGGTCATTGGCTTGGTGATTGAGCCGATGCGAAACAGGGTGTCCGGTGTCACGGGCTGGTTGGTTTCTACGCTGTTCACCCCGAATCCCTGGGCATATATCACCTGCCGATTCTGCACGATTGCCAGTGCCGCGCCGGGAACCGAAGCGGCGTTCATCAGAGCACGAATCTTCCGTTCGAGTGTATAAAAACTGAGCATGGTTTTCGTCCCTTCCGCGCAGTATATTCTACTCTGCAAAATCACTTGAAACGAACCACCATGAAAATTTCCGCTCATTCCGTTACACTGCAATTGAGAGTACCTTTCAAGATTTCTTATGGGGCAAGCACAACCCGCGAAAATGTTCTCGTCTCCATTGATGAAGGGGTGGGGGAAGGCGCGGTTGTGCCGTATTACGGCGAAACCCCACAGCGCATCATCAGCTATGTGCAAAGCAGGGAAGTGCAAAAAGCGGTTGACCATTTTTCGATAGAAGATTTGCGGCTTCCTCCCGGCGAATCCAGTGCCGCACGGGCAGCAGTAGACCTGGCGCTGCATGATCTGTGGGGCAAACAGCAGGGGCATCCGCTTTACCGCCTGTGGGGGCTGAATCCGGCAAACTGCCCACGAATGTCTTACACCATCCCCATGTCAGATGATGATGACACCTACCGCCAGATGCTGCGGGAAAAACAAGGCTACCCCCTGATTAAACTCAAATTAGGCAGCGGTAGCCTGGAAAAAGACCTATGGATGGTCAAAACAGCGGCTGCGGAAATGGACGGTACCCTGTGTGTGGACGCGAATAATGCCTGGACAGCCGATCAAGCCTTAACGATTATTCCCCAGCTTATTGACCTGGGGGTGCTGTTTGTCGAGCAGCCTGTTGGCCGCTATGACATGGACGGGTGGCGCAAAATTTCAACTGAACTCCCGGAAGACAGACCGCCTCTCATTGCCGATGAATCCGTGCAAGGCGTGGACAGCATTTCGCCGCTGGCGGGTCTGGCAGATGGGATTAACATCAAACTGGCGAAATGCGGTGGTTTGTTTCCGGCGCGTCAGATGATCCATCAGGCACGAGAACTGGGCATGAAAATCATGCTCGGCTGTATGGTCGAAACGTCGGTCGCAATTACCGCCATGTCGCACCTGGCACCACTGGCAGATTATCTGGATCTGGATGGCAACCAACTGCTGATCCATGACCCGTTTATGGGAATGACGGTTGATGAACACGGCACACTGACTCTGCCCGATGCCCCTGGGTTAGGAGTAACGCCCCGTGCTGAATGAACATTTTACTTACCTGAATGGTGTTCTGTGCTGTGATGGCATTTCGCTGGATTCCATCGCTGATGCGGTTGGGACACCATTTTATGTGTACAGCGCGGCGCGAATCCGCGCCAACGTTCATCAAATTCAGAAGGCTTTCGCCGCTCTGAATCCAGCGATTCATTACAGCCTGAAGGCTAATGCAAACCTCAGCCTGATTCGCCTGCTGCACGAGCAAAAAATCGGTATGGATGCAGTCAGCGCGGGCGAAATTTACCGGGCGCTGCAAGCAGGGGTTCCAGCGGAAAACATCGTCTATGCTGGAGTCGGTAAAACCGCCGACGAAATCCGCTACGCATTGGAAGTAGGAGTGGGCTGGTTTAATGTCGAAAGCGGCGGGGAACTGGCTTCCTTGAACCAGATTGCAGGTGAAATGGGAAAAACCGCTGTGGCTGCTTTGCGGCTGAACCCAGATGTACAGGCACAGACTCATCATCACATTGCAACTGGACATGGTGGCACAAAGTTTGGGATGAGCGCAGAAACCATCAAGCGTATCCTGGCAAATCGGGCAGATTATTTTCATGTCCATATACAAGGGATTCATGTTCATATTGGCAGCCAGTTAGCAGATGTCCAGGCGACCGTTGAGGCAGTCAAACGCGCCCAGGCACTGGCTGAGCCTTATTCCGATATTCGTACCATCAATATTGGGGGGGGTTTTCCTGTACCTTATACTGAGCAAGACCACTATCCCGTGCCACAGGAATTCGCTAACGCGCTGGTGCCGCTGCTGCACGGCTGGAATGTCAAACTTGAACCAGGGCGGTTTATTGTGGCTAACGCGGGTGCGCTGGTGATTTCTACCCTGTACATCAAGATTCAGGAGGGACGGCGATTCATCATTACCGATGGAAGCATGACGGAACTGATCCGACCTGCCCTCTATGAAGCTGTGCATCCGGTGTATTCCGTGTACCAATCCGATGAGCAGGCCACTGAAGCAATGGTCGTGGGGCCGGTCTGCGAATCGGCAGATATGCTGAGTCGCAGCGCCGTTTTGCCGCCGCTGCAACCCGGCGCCCGGTTGGTGGTCATGATGGCCGGGGCCTATGGGATGGTGATGGCATCCAATTACAACATGCGAACCCGTCCGCCGGAGATTCTGATCGAAAATGGTCACTGGCGTGTCATCCGCCGCCGGGAAACCTGGCAGGATCTACTTCAATTTGAACAAAATCTCCCCCTTTCGGGAGAGAGACTTTCAAAAAAAAATCCTCTATAGTCAAAATGCAACCTGAACGATCTGAAGCACGTATAAACAGTGGACAAACATGAACGAAAGAGCAGAGGAGGAGGCTCATGAGTGAACCTTTTATCCGCGTGAGAAATCTGGTGAAAACTTATACCACCCCGGCAGGGCCCTTGAATATTCTTCGTGGTGTTGACCTGGAAATTCAAAAAGGCGATTTCATCGCCCTGATCGGCCCATCCGGAAGTGGCAAAACCACTTTCCTGAATATGCTCACCGCGATTGATGCACCTACCAGCGGTGATATTACGGTAGATGGCGTGAACATCACCCAGGCTCCGCAGCGCAAACTGACCAAATGGCGTGCCAAGAATATTGGCATTGTCTTCCAGTTTTTCCAATTGCTGCCGACCTTAACCGTGCTGGAAAATGTGATGGCCCCGATGGACTTTGCCAACGTATGGAAATCGGGTGAGCGGAAACAACGCGCGCTGGATATTCTTGACCGCTTTGGCATTAAAGACCAGGCCTACAAAACGCCGGATATGTTATCCGGTGGTCAGCAGCAGCGTGTCGCGCTGGCGCGTGCGCTGGCGAACAACCCCAAACTGGTGGTGGGTGATGAACCCACCGGCAACCTTGACCGAATGAGCGCTCACAATGTCTTCAACGCCTTTAAGGAAATGGCAGACCAGGGATCAACGGTCATCATCGTAACGCATGACCGCGAGCTGGTGCATGGCGTACCGAAGATTTTCGAATTGAGCGATGGCACGATAGGCCGCACTACACTCGAAGCGGCTGCTCGCCGTCGGACTCAGGAACTTCAGGCGCTGCGCCTGGCACATGCTACCAAAGAGGGCTAAGGAGGGAAGCAAGCCATGGCTAATGGAAATAACAAAAACAACGGCAAAGCCTTAATTTCGCTCGAAAACGTGCGAAAAATCTATAAGACCAAAGCTGGCCCCCTGGAAGTTCTCAAAGGTGTGAGCTTTAACGTCAATGCAGGCGAATTCGTAGCGATTGTCGGCCCGTCTGGTAGCGGAAAAAGTACCCTGATTAACATGATCACGGGAATTGACCGCCCGACGGAAGGGGAAGTTTATGTTGCTGGTCAGCGTTTGACCTCAATGGGCGAGAACCAGGTCGCCAAGTGGCGAGGTAAAAATGTGGGGGTGGTCTTCCAGTTTTTCCAACTGCTGCCGACCCTGACCGTGCTGGAAAACGTGATGATGCCGATGAACTACGTTGGCACCTATAAAGGTGAACGCAAAGAACGAGCGATGCAGCTTCTGGAACTGGTGGACTTACCCGATGTGGCGCACAAATACCCCAGTCAGATTTCCGGTGGGCAGCAGCAGCGTGCCGCCATTGCCCGTGCGCTGGCGAATGATCCGCCCCTGATTGTGGGTGATGAACCGACAGGTAACCTGGATACAATTTCAGCCGGTATTATGTTCGCCCTTTTTGAAGAGCTGGTCGCCAATGGAAAAACGATTGTCATGGTGACACATGACAAAGATTTAGCCGGTCAAATTCCGCGTGTCGTAGAGGTGCGTGACGGGCGTATCCTTAGCGAAGAAGAAGTTGACCAGCGTCTGGTACAGCGCTAAAGGAGCGGCTCGTGGAGATTATCGAACGCAACGAAGATGGTGTCGCTGTTTTTGTCCTGTCAGGTCGTGTGGACAGCAGTGGTGCTGTCGAATTGGATGACATCCTGCACCGGGCTGTGGCAGAGGGCAAACACAACATGATTTTAGAGATGTCCGGGGTCGCTTATATGAACAGCGCAGGACTGCGTATCCTGGCGGATGTCATGAGCGCTAACCGTGAACGTGGCGGCGATTTACGCCTGGTCGGTCTGAATGACCGGGTGCGCCGTGTCTTTGAAATCATCGGCTTCGATAAGTTTTTCCGCGTTTACAATACGGTTCTTGAAGCGATGGAAGGCTTCTGAATCGTCATTATGAGCGAGGCAGCAGCGCACATGCTGTCTCGCTTCCCCCATAACAACCGCTTTTAATTGCGCTCCCTATTGATTACAATTCCCGACGCGAGTCTATGCGATGTTTGAATGAAACTATCGATCATTATTCCGATTTATAACGAAGAAAGCACCATTGCCGAGGTTCTGCGCCGGGTTCGGGAGGTGCAGTTGGAAGGGATTGAAAAGGAAATTATCGTGGTCAACGATGGTTCGACGGACAGCAGCAAGGAAATCATCGGGCGCGAAATCGAACAGTACCAAGACCAGATGCTTGCCCACCATTCCCTGATCAACCTGGGAAAAGGGGTGGCAGTGCGCTGTGGCTTTGAACTCGCCACAGGTGATATTCTCATCATCCAGGACGCTGACCTGGAGCTTGATCCCAAGGAATATTCTTCACTGCTTGCGCCTATCCTGAACGGGGAAACGGCGGTGGTGTATGGATCGCGCTTCCTGAAAAAAAACGAAAAAATCTCGCGTTATACCCGCCTTGGCAACCACATTACCACCACCCTGGCGAATATCCTTTTTGGGGCTCACCTGACCGATATGCACACTGCCTACAAGGTTTTCCGCGCCGAAGTCATTAAAAATATCCGCTTAAAAGCCAATCGTTTTGAAATTGATCCGGAAATAACGGCAAGGGTGTTGCAAAAAAAACATAAAATTGTGGAAATCCCGATTGGTTATCATCCAAGAACGCCGGAAGAAGGAAAAAAGGTCTCCTGGCGAGATGGGATTACCGCCATTTTAACCCTGCTGCGCTGCTATTTGACATCCCCTGAACTTTAAAGCAAGGTTTGCATCTTGTGAGTGTCATAGATTACGATAGTTTTAAGGAATGCGGTTTAAATCGCAGAGGACAACATGAGCAAAAAGGTTCTCCTGGTCGAAGATGACTCCACCATGCGGAAAACGCTGGTGTATAACCTGGAAAAAGAAGGCTATGCCGTTGTACAAACGGGTGATGGCGCCGAGGCGCTGGAACTTGCCCGTGAACACGCGCCGGATCTGGTGGTTCTGGACATCATGCTCCCCAATCTGGATGGGCTGTCCATTTGTCGTATTTTACGTAACGAGTCAGATGTGCCGATTGTGATGTTAACTGCCCGTGACAGTGAAGTTGACCGAATTGTAGGCCTGGAAATCGGGGCGGACGATTATATTGTGAAGCCGTTTAGCCTGGGTGAATTTCTGGCTCGTGTCCGGGCAGTGCTGCGCCGTGCGCCTTCATCCCACGCTGTGACTGACCAGCTAGAATCGGATGATTTGAAGCTGGATTTAATCGGGCGAAAGGCCACCCGCGCCAGCGAAGAACTGCGCCTGACCCATAAGGAATTTGATCTGTTAGCCATGCTGATGCGGAATAAAGGTGCGGTGCTGTCGCGTGACCTGCTGTTAGAACGTGTCTGGGGATATGAATACAGCGGCGAAACCAAAACCGTCGATGTGCATGTGCGCTGGCTGCGGGAAAAAATCGAAGATGATCCATCTCAACCACGACGTATCGTGACTGTACGTGGGGTTGGTTATCGATTTGAGGGCTAGGAATGGATTATGTACTGGGTGGGCTGGTGCTGCTCATCATCGGAATAGTGAGCGGCCTGTTCTACGCACGAACCGAAGTGTACTTCCTGAACAAGCGTATCTCCCAGCTCACCGATGACAAAAAAGCCCTGCAAGATAAACTTGACCAGGCCTCTCATCTGCGCGACCAACTGATCAGCATTTCCAAAGATGCGATCCTCGTTTGCCAGCCGGAGGGAGAGCACCGGATTCTCTTTGCGAACCCCGCTGCTGAGAAGCTGCTTGGGTATGGTCTGTTAAATAAGCCCGTGACCTCGGTCACTCAGAATGATGATTTGAACATGCTCCTGACGGAAATTTACAGTCCGGAAGATGGTGACATTGAACAGCTTCTTGACTTCAAGGGGCGGATGCTGCGAGCACGGGTAACCACCTTGCTGGAGCTTGAAAAACCCGTGCAGGTGCTGACCATGCGCGATGAGACCGAGTTTATTCGCCTGATGCGAGCAAGGCGGGAAATGGTAGCGAATATTTCCCATGAGCTCCGTACTCCGATTACAGCCATCAGCCTGATCGCCGATACCTTGCTGGGCGACGAGACGGCGATAAAAAAATCCAAAAACCGCAAAATGGTCAAGAACATTAAGCGGCAGATTGACCATTTGGCGCAGCTTGTTCAGGAAATGCGTGACCTCTCCCTCATCGAGTCAGGCCAGATGCCCGTTAAGCTGATGCCGACCCCGCTTCTGCCAATCATTCAGGCCAGTATTGATCCCCTGCTCTCGCTGAGCGAAGACAAACAGCAAACCATCTCGGTTGGGGTGCCGGAAGACTGTCTGGTTCTGGCCGACTTCCAGCAGGCGCAGCGCGTAATCAAGAATATCGTTCATAATGCGATCAAGTTTGCCCCTGTGGGTGGCTCCATTAAAATCAATGCCCAGGTGAACGACAATCACGAGGAAATGGTCATTTCCATCTGGAACAACGGCCCCAGCATCTCTCAAGAACATTTGCCGCGTATCTTCGAGCGGTTTTATCAGGCAGATAGGGCCCGCAGTGATGGTACGGGCTTGGGACTTGCTATCGCCCGGCACATTATCCTCTCACATGGTGGACGCATCTGGGCGGCAAGCGAAGCAGGTGATGGCACGACCTTCTTTTTTACGCTTCCTCTCGCAGAAGACATCCCCGTTTAAAATAATTTAACTCCTGAATTACAAAAGATTAAACTTAACTTAGGGGCAGTTTTATCTGCCTCCGCTAAAGTTCCTATGCATTGCATAGTAAAAAGGGAAATTAGGATGCAGAACACAAATCGTACTTGGGTAAAACTGTTTGCCTTGCTGCTGGTTTTAGCCCTTGTTGTTCCGGTGGCGATGGCGCAGGAAGCTACCGAAGAACCTATGGAAACCGTTGAACTGCCGGAAGTTGATCCCCTGTCAGTGACCGGGGACATTATTACAGCGGGCAGCTCCACTGTTTTTCCCCTGACTGCTCGTATGGCGGAACTCTTTGAAGAAGAGGGTTACACTGGCACTATCACTGTGGACAGCATCGGCACGGGCGCGGGCTTCGAACGCTTCTGCGTCAACGCCGAAACCGATATTTCTAACGCAAGCCGTGCTATCCGTGACAGCGAAGTGGAAGCCTGCCGGGAAAACGGTCGTGAACCCGTTGAGTTTTATGTCGGAATTGACGCCCTGGGAATCGTGGTCAGCGCTGAAAACGACTTCGTGGATGGTCTAACAATTGACCAACTTGGCCGCATCTTTGGCGGTGAATACACCACATGGAATCAGGTGAATCCCGATTGGCCCGCCAATCCGATTGCGCTCTTCAGCCCCGGTACCGACAGCGGCACCTACGACTACTTCGTTGAAGAAGTGATGAGGCCATTTGCTGAAGCGCAGGGTGTGGTGAATGATGAAGCCACCGAAGACAATGAAATTGCCATTGCGGCTGAGCAAGCCATCCTGGGTGTTCAAGGTACACAGTTCAGTGAAAACGACAATGTGCTGGTCGAAGGTGTGCAGGGTGATCCTAACGCAATAGGGTACTTTGGTTTTGCCTACTATGAAGAAAATGCGGATGTCATTCGTGTTATCCCCATCGATGGCATCGAACCTAACGAAGAAACCGCCGAGTCCGGTGAGTATCCGCTGGCACGTCCGCTCTTCATCTACTCTGATGCGACCATCATGATGGAAAAACCACAGGTGGCAGCTTTTATCAACTTCTATTTGACCAATGTTAACAATGAAGTGCTAAGTGTAGGATACTTCCCGGTCAGCGAAGAAGCCTTGAACGAAGCCAGATTGAACTGGCTTGTGGCGATGGGCATGGCCGAATAGTCTCGTACTCGCCTTAAGTTTACTCTGAGGAGAGGGTGTGTTCTTTCCCCTCTCCTCATTTTGCCGGAAGGGAGAGATATGGAACAACAGCAGACCATCAATATACTCTACACTGCGCCCTCAGAAAGCGAACCCCTGGACTTACGGCGAAAAGCACGTCCAGGTGAAATTGTGGTACGAATTTTCCTGTTTTTATGTGGTTTTGTCTCCATTTTTACCACGCTGGGCATTGTATTTGTGCTCGGCGAGGAATCCATTCTGCTGTTCACAACCGAGTATTCCAGTATTGACGGCTTAAAACGCCTGAATGTGATCGACTTTCTCACAGGAACCAGGTGGCAGCCAAATATTCTTGAAATCGGCATCTGGCCTTTGCTTACGGCAACCCTGGTGACTTCCTTTGTTGCAGTTTTTATTGCGCTGCCCCTGGGTCTGGGAGCAGCAATCTATCTGAGTGAATATGCTACCCCCCGCGCCCGTAATATTTTAAAACCTGTTTTGGAAGTGCTGGCGGGTATCCCAACAGTTGTCTATGGATACTTTGCCCTGACCTTTGTCACCCCGCTGCTGCAAGGCCTGCTTGGGAAAAACACCATTGGGGTGTACAACATGCTGTCCGCAGGCATTGTAATGGGGATTATGATTATTCCGCTGGTCGCTTCGCTGAGTGAAGACGCGCTGAGTGCGGTTCCCCGCACCCTGCGAGAGGCCGCCTATGGGCTGGGGTCAACCCGATTTGAGATGACCACACGGGTCGTTATCCCCGCGGCAACCTCTGGCATTGTTGCGGCGCTCATCCTGGCGATTTCCCGCGCAGTCGGCGAAACGATGATTGTGGCAATTGCCTCCGGTAACGGCCCCAATTTCACTATTAACCCGACCAAAGCCGCTGAAACGATGACCGGATATATCGCCCGCATCAGCACCGGGGATCTGTCTTACAATACCCTCGACTATAACAGCATTTTCGCAATTGGTCTGACTCTGTTTTTCATCACGCTTATTCTGAACATGATCAGCCGCTATATTGTGAATCGTTTCCGTGAGGCTTACGAATAATGGCTACGATGAATCCTCAGTGGCAGGACGAACAATCTTTCAAACGCCGCCTGCGAAGACGCCAGATGAAGGCAAAAGCGTGGAACATTATTTTCCTGTTCACTATCATGATCGGGATGCTGGCTCTGCTGCTTCTGTTTTACAACATCATCCGTCAGGCTGTGACCTTGATCGCCGTTGAAAACACCGTTGATCCGGCAACGCTGGCAGACCGCCCGTTGGAGGAACTTTCTGAAGAAGAGCTCGCGGCGATCCTGAGTGAGCATGTAACCGCAAACCGGATGCGTGTGCTGATTCTGAAAGACGTGGTGGGCGCTGACCAGAAAGAATGGGCAGCCCTGAACCAGCAGTCACTGGAAAATGTTCTGGAATCCGGTTTATATCCTGAGGAACTGGCTGATCTGCCTTTTAAAGACCTTGAATTGGAACAAATCGTGTCCATTCTCCAGAACGGCCTTTCCAGAGACGGGCTGCAACGTGCGGTCATTGATGAGGTTGTCCAGCCTGTTGTCACAGAAAGTTGGACCCTGAACGAGGCCCTGCTCAACCGTGACGAGATTGATAAGATCATTGACGAAAAACACCCCAACGCGGAAGTTTCCTGGAAGGTGTGGGTAAACCTTGACTTCCTCACCACCCCCATGCACAGCCGTCCGGAGCTCTCCGGTTTGAGAACCGCTGTTTTCGGGTCGCTGTGGATGATGCTGGTGACTGTCGCCTTTGCATTCCCGATTGGCATTGGGGCAGCGATTTATCTGGAAGAATATGCCGCTGATAACTGGCTCAATCGCATTATCCAGTTGAACATCTCTAATCTGGCTGGGGTGCCTTCCATTATTTACGGTATTCTCGGTCTGGCGGTGTTTGTACGCTTCCTGGATGAGATCACCAGCGGGAAAATTTTCGGGCTGGTTGAGAACGAAGCAACGGTGAGTGGGCGCACCATTCTGTCAGCAGGGCTGACGATGGCACTGCTCATCCTGCCCATCATTATCATCAGCGCTCAGGAAGCCATCAAAGCCGTGTCCCCATCACTCAAGGAAGCCGCCTATGGCATGGGGGCGACCAAATTGCAGATGATCCGCACTGTGATTTTGCCAAATGCTCTGCCGGGTATTCTCACCGGGACGATTCTGGCGATTTCCCGTGCGTTTGGCGAAACTGCTCCCCTGGTTGTAGTCGGCTCAATTACTCGTATTACTGTTGATCCGGAAGGCCCGTTCTCGCGCTTTACAGCCATTCCTATTCAGATTTATTCATGGACATCCCAACCCCAGGATGAGTTCCGCAGCATCGCTGCTGCCGCGATTATTGTGCTGCTGATAATCCTGCTCTCGTTTAATGCAACCGCAATAATTTTGCGTAATCGCTTCAGCAGAAGGTGGTGAGTCATGACCCCCAAAAACGGAAAAAACCCGGTCGCAATTGAATTAAAGCACCTGCACATTTATTACGGCAGTTTCTTGGCCGTGCGCGATGTCAACATGCAGGTTGCACAGCGCAAAATTACGGCGCTGATTGGTCCATCCGGATGTGGCAAAAGCACCGTGCTTCGGGCACTGAATCGTATGAATGATCTCATCGGCAGCGCACGGGTTGAGGGCGAAGTCCTGTTCCGCAATCAGAATCTCTATGATTCGCACGTGGATCCGGTCGAGGTGCGGCGTCGCATTGGGATGGTATTCCAGAAGCCGAACCCTTTTCCAAAAACGATTTTTGAAAATGTGGCGTATGGCCCGCGCCTGCTGGGTGTCCGCAATCGTGACCAGCTTCAGGAGATCGTGGAACGCAGTCTGATAAGTGCCGCCCTGTGGGATGAGGTCAAAAACGACCTCAAAAAATCCGGTTTGGCGCTTTCCGGTGGGCAGCAGCAGCGGTTATGTATTGCCCGTGCGCTGGCGGTAGAGCCCGAAATTATCCTGATGGACGAACCCTGCTCGGCGCTTGACCCGATTGCCACGCTGCGTATTGAAGAGCTTATGCGCGAGTTGGCCAAGGATTACACCATTGTCATCGTGACCCATAACATGCAGCAGGCTGCCCGCGCCTCGGACTATACGGCCTTTATGATGGTTCGAGAAGATCGTGCAGGTGAACTGGTTGAATTTGACCGCACCGACAATATCTTCAATCGCCCTGCCGACTCCCGCACTGAAGATTATATTGCTGGACGCTTCGGGTAAAACGAACAAGGGACTTTTGCCCCTTGTTCGCAACTCTCTTAGGCAGGCTGAATTTCCTGTATCAGGCGGCGCAGTACCGTCTGAAGAATACCCCCATTACGATAATATTCAATTTCCACAGGGGTATGCAGCCGCACCGTTGCCTGGAAGGTTTTGATACTGCCATCAGCACTGGTCGCTTTGACTGTGACCTGCTGCATCACGTGGAGGTCATCGTTTAAGCCTTCGATGTCGTAGACTTCCTCTCCGGTCAGGCCGAGCGATTCGTGTGTCTGGCCTTCAAGGAAGGTCAATGGCAGCACGCCCATCCCAAGCAGGTTATTGCGGTGAATACGCTCAAAGCTGACCGCGATCACGGCTTTCACACCCAGCAAGTAGGTGCCTTTTGCCGCCCAGTCACGCGAACTGCCTGTGCCATATTCTGCGCCTGCCAGGATCACCAATGGGGTGCCGCTGGCGATGTATTTCATGGCAGCGTCGTAAATCGGCATTTCCTCATTGGTCGGCAGGTAGCGGGTGACCCCGCCTTCCTTGCCGCCGACCAGTTGATTTTTGAGGCGGATATTGGCAAAGGTACCGCGCGTCATGATACGGTCATTGCCGCGCCGCGCCCCGTAGGAGTTAAAGTCACGCGGTTCAACTCCCCGTTCCATCAGATATTTTCCAGCGGGGCTGTTGGTGGCAATAGAGCCGGCTGGCGAAATGTGATCTGTTGTAATGCTGTCGCCGAGTTTTGCCAGCACGCGGGCTCCGGTAATATTTGTAATTGGATTGGGAGCAGGCGAGAGATCGACGAAGAAAGGCGGTTCCTGTACATAGGTGGATATCTCATCCCATCGGTAAAGATCGCCTTCGACTCCTGTAATCGCGTTCCAGGTTTCGTTGCCATCGAATACGTTGCCGTAGCGCTTTGCAAACATTTCCGGGGTAATGGAATTCTTGACCGCTTCCGCAATTTCCGCATTCGTCGGCCAGATGTCTTTCAAATAAACGGGCTGTCCATCTTTTCCTGTACCAATGGGTTCGGTGAGCAGATCACGGTCAACCGTTCCAGCCAGAGCGTAAGCAACCACCAGCGGCGGCGAGGCAAGGTAGTTCGCCCGGACAAATGGATTGATGCGTCCTTCAAAGTTACGGTTGCCACTCAGTACACCGGCTGCAACCAGATCACCGGTCTGGATCGCTTTGATGACATTGTCCGGCAGGGGGCCGCTGTTACCAATGCAGGTTGTGCAGCCATAACCCACCGTATGGAAGCCAAGCTGATTCAGATACTCGGTCAATCCGGCTTTATCAAGATATTCGGTCACGACGCGCGAACCAGGGGCAAGGCTCGTTTTGACGTAGGACGGAACTTTCAGTCCTTTCTCGACCGCTTTTTTGGCAACCAGGCCAGCACCCAGCATTACCGATGGGTTAGACGTATTGGTACAGCTCGTAATAGCCGCAATCACGACTGCCCCATGTGTCACTTCACCACCACCGTCAACGAGGGCGTTTTTTTGAATTTGCTCTTCTTTCAGACCAAAACCCTTTGGCCCTACGGGGGCACTCAGGCTTTGTTTAAATTCGTTTTTCACGTCCTTCAGCGCAACACGATCCTGAGGGCGTTTGGGGCCGGCAACACTGGGAACCACCATACTGAGATCAAGCTCCAAGGTGTCAGTAAATACCGGCTCAGGCATTCCATCGGTGCGGAAAATGCCCTGTGCCTTGGCGTAAGCTTCGACCAACTGCACCAGCGTCTCCGGACGGGCAGTGCGGCGCATGAAGTTGAGTGTTTCCTGATCTATCGGGAAGAAACCCATCGTCGCGCCGTATTCAGGGGCCATGTTCGCAATCGTGGCACGGTCAGGCAGGCTCATGCTGCTAAGGCCATCGCCGTAGAATTCAACAAATTTATCGACCACGCCTTTTTTACGCAGCATTTGCACCACCATCAGGGTCAGATCTGTGGCGGTTGTTCCTTCGGGTAGTCTGCCATGCAGCTTAAAGCCAATGACTTCCGGCGTTACCATATAGTACGGCTGCCCAAGCATGACGGCTTCGGCTTCAATCCCGCCGACCCCCCAGCCAACCACACCCAGACCATTGATCATTGTGGTGTGGGAGTCTGTTCCAACCAGTGTATCGGGATAGGCAACGCCGTCCTTGAGGAAAACCCCCTGTGCCAGATACTCCAGGTTCACCTGGTGCACAATTCCAGTCGCAGGTGGGACAACACGGAAGTTTTCAAAGGCTTTTTGCCCCCACGCCAGAAACTCGTAGCGTTCGCGGTTGCGACGAAACTCAAAATCAGCGTTTATGCGGAGCGCATCCGGTGAGGCAAAGCTGTCCACCTGTACCGAGTGATCGATGACCAGATCAACCGGAATCGCCGGGTTGATCATTTTGGGGTCTCCGCCCATTCGCGCCATCGCATCCCGCAGCGCTGCCAGGTCAACGACGGCCGGAACCCCGGTGAAGTCTTGCAGAATGACACGGGCAGGCTTAAAAGGAATTTCGGTGCGGGCGGGAGAAGCGGCGTTCCACTTTGCCAGATTGATGACATCTTCCTGGCTGACAAAAAAACCGTCCACACTGCGGAGCAGCGATTCAAGCACCACCTTGATCGAGAAGGGCAGCCGTGAGGTATCAGCGACGCCGCTTTCGTCCAATCGACTGAGACGATAATATTTCGCCGTTAGACTTTTCCCGTAATTCAGGGTGTCTAAGGCCCCAAAAGCATCCTGAGGTTGTTGAGCCATCGGTATTCCTAACTTTACATCAAATCGGGTTTGGGCTTCCATTGTACCGCACTTGAAAAACCCGCTCAATCCAAGCTCTGGTATAATGGCACCGTTTAAACGAGTGAGCTTTGATGCTGTATCTGGTTGCGACACCGATTGGAAATTTAGGCGACATCAGCCTGCGAGCCCTGGAAACCCTGCGACTGGTGGATTACGTCGCCAGCGAAGACACCCGTAAAACAGGGCTTCTGCTCAAACATTTTGACATCAAAAAACCACAGATTTCTTTTTACGAACACAATGAAAAACAGGCCGGACAGCGAATTCTCGCGCTGTTGCAGGAAGGTAAATCGGTTGCATTGGTTACGAATGCAGGTACACCGGGCATTTCTGACCCCGGTTTTTCGCTGGTGCGGCAGGTGATCGACGCCGGATTGCAAATGACCATGATTCCAGGGGCAACAGCGCTGGTCATGGCGGTGGTGCTGTCCGGTTTACCCACGCATTCATTTACTTTTCGCGGCTTCCCCCCGCGTAAATCTGGCCCGCGCCGCCGCTTTTTGGAAGTGGATCGAGAGTCACCCCATACGTTGATTTTTTACGAAAGTCCCTACCGCATCGGGAAATTTCTGGAAGATGCACTGGTGGTCTACGGGGACAGGCAGGCAGCGCTGGCTAACGATCTGACCAAAATGTTTGAAACCCTCCAGCACGGCAAGATTTCCGAGCTGATTGAATACGCGAGCAAGGCCGATCTGCGCGGCGAATATGTGGTGGTGATTGCCGGGGTCGATGCAAAAAAAGTGCTGGACGATGATGAAGAGTCTTAAGCTACCACACGGGACAATTGATCTGCCTGTGTATCTACCCGACGCAACCAAAGGGGTGGTGCGTGCCCTGGACAGTGGCGATTTAGAGCGGTGTGGTGTACAGGCCCTGGTCATGAACACCTACCACCTGATGCAGCATCCGGGGTCAACCACAATCAAAGCGCTCGGTGGTCTGCATGAGATGACAGCATGGTCGCGCCCCATCATCACCGATTCAGGCGGTTTTCAGATTTATTCTCTGATCCGCCAGAACAGCAAATATGGCAGCATCAACGACAAAGGCGCGGGCTTTCAGATTGAAGATCGTAAATTTAACCTCACGCCAGAAAAAAGCATCCAGCTTCAGATGAGCTACGGTTCGGATATTCTCATTTGTCTGGATGATTGTACCCATGTGGATGACCCTTTTGAGGAGCAAAAAAAATCGGTCGAACGCACAATCCAATGGGCGAAGCGTTCCCGCAACGAATACGAACGCCTGCTGAAAGAGAAAAAATTCTCTGGCGAAAATCGACCACTGCTGTTTGCCGTGATTCAAGGCGGCGACCATTATGAACTGCGGCGGCAGTGCGCGGAAAGTCTGTTAGATATTGGTTTTGATGGCTATGGCTATGGCGGCTGGCCGCTTGACGGAGAAGGTCGTCTGCTGACGGATATTTTTGCCTACATCCGTGAACTGGTGCCTCTGGGATTTCCACTGCACGCGCTGGGAGTCGGTCATCCGGTGAATATCGCGGCCTGTGTACGGCTGGGCTATCCAATCTTTGACAGTGCGATGTCTACCCGTGATGCCCGTAACGGGCGGCTGTATGTATTCAATGAGGCGTCCCCGAATTTTTCCCGTGAGGATTGGTTTTCCTACCTCTATATTAAAGACGACAAACACATCAAAACCCGTCTGCCTATTTCCGAATTTTGCGACTGCTGGACGTGCCAGCATTATTCACTCGGTTATCTGCATCATCTATACGCCATTAACGATCTGCTGCTGCCGCGCCTTACCACGATTCACAACCTGCGTTTTATGACCCGACTGATGGAACTGCTGTGCCATGACAGTTGAAAATCTCGTAGATGAGGTGCTCCAAAGCCCTAAATATAGAACTATTTGTCCGGCCTTTGTGCGCCGTGTGGTGGAACAGGAATTTCCCAGGCATCCGAATCCCAAAGCAGCGGAGAAGGCGGTGAAAAATAAGCTGCATCAGGTTGGTGGGGCGTATTTAGGCGGCTCGATGCCGTATACAAAATGGCTCAAGGCCCTCATTGAGGTAGAGAACGACGATGGACGCCGTCATATCTGTCAGAAAATCATGCAAAATCATACATCAACCAAAGAACGGCTGCCGATTTTAGAAACCTTTTATCAAGGGGTCTTGGCGGACATCGCGCCCATCACGAGTATGATCGACATGGCGTGCGGGCTGAATCCACTGGCGATTCCCTGGATGCCGCTGACGCCGGATGCCGAATATTACGCCTATGATATCTATCGGGATATGGCTGATTTTCTCCATGCCTGCCTGCCAGTTTTCGGGATGCAGGGTCATGTTCAGGCGCAGGACATCGGGCAGTTCAGACCACCCGAAAAAGTGCAGCTCGCGCTGGTGCTCAAAACGCTGCCCTGTCTTGAACAGGTCGATAAGACCGTTAGCTTCAATTTACTGAACGCGCTACAGGCGAATTACCTGCTGGTATCTTTTCCGGTTCGCAGCCTGGGTGGGAAAAATAAAGGAATGGTCGCAAACTACGAGTCCCGTTTTATGGAGCTTATTTCTGAGACAGATTGGCAGGTACAGCGCTTTGAATTTGCAACAGAGCTGGTATTCCGGGTAAAGAAATGCTAACAGACCGTGAAATCGAAACCCTGATCCAGGAAATCAGAACCTCGAAGAAGTATCGTGACCTGGACATCTGTGAAGATACAATCCGTGATGTGCTGCTGGTGGAACTCGCCAGACACAAAAAGGTGAAGGACGGAGTCAAGGCGGCGCGGAAAAAATTACATGAGGTGGTTGCGCCGTATCTAGGCGACCCGGATTATACACAGGCAAAAGCCGATTTAGAGATGGCCTTTCAATCGGGCGCTAAAGCCAGGATAAAAACTGTCTGTGCGGCCATCATGGAATCTCACGACACCACGCGAGAACGGCTGGAAATCATCGAAACGTTTTACCCGCGCATTTTTTCAGTGACCGGGGTCCCGGAAATAATATTGGACGTGGCGTGTGGTTTGAATCCATTGACAATGCCCTGGATTGACAGTCAGGTTACTTTTTATGCGTATGATATTCACCAGCCGCGTGTTGATTTCTTGAATCATTTTTTCGCCTTGCAGGGGGGTGACAGCCGGGCAAAAATCCAGGATATTCTGGTTCAGCCACCGGAAGAAACCGGCAGGATTGCCCTGCTGCTGAAAGAACTCCACCGTTTTGAGCGCCGCCAGCGGGGAATCAGCCTGCCACTGTTAGAAAACCTCAAAGTGAAATTTGTGGTTGTGTCGCTGCCGGTACGGAGTCTGAGTGGACGCCACGATTTAAAGGAAGGGCATCGGAACGTGCTGTACAATCTCATCCGAGGCAAGCCCTGGCGTGTGACCGAAATCGAATTTTCTAACGAACTGGTTTTTTGCATAGATAAGTCTTGATGATGTATCGTTTTTTTGTCTCACCGGATGCTATCCAGGGCAATGCAGTCACCCTACCAGAACCTGCTGCTCACCAGATTCGCAATGTTCTTAGAATGAGAGCTGGTGCACATATTGTTGTACTGGATAATCGGGGATGGGAATATACAACGGAGATCATCGAAATCGAGCGCAAATATGTGACCGGACAAATTATCGAAAAACAGGCCGCGCAGGGTGAACCACGAGTACACCTGACACTGTACCAGGCAATCCTCAAGAGACATAATTTTGAACTTGTCCTGCAAAAATGTACGGAAATTGGAGTCACCTGTTTTGTGCCAATGATCACCGAACGTACTGTTGTCAGTGATGTTAAAGAGAGCAAAAGGGAACGTTGGGAGCGTATTCTTACGGAAGCGGCGGAACAGTCGCGGCGAGGGAAAATTCCTGAACTGCGCGACCCCCTTGAATTTGGGCACGCTGTTTCTGAACTCTCCCACTACCAGATCGCCCTTATCCCCTACGAAAACGAGCAGGATACAGGACTCCGCGACATCCTTCGACCCAATATCCTATCGGCGGCTGTCCTGATCGGGCCAGAAGGCGGCTTTTCGGAGCAGGAAATCGCGCTGGCTCACCATGCTTCCCCAATTACGCTCGGTGCACGCATTCTGCGAGCTGAAACCGCTGCCATTGTGGCAAGTACGCTGATCCTCTACGAATTAGAAAATGCGTGATAATACCGAAACCTGCCTGTAGCGAATGGGCAGATGTAATCTCAGCTATCACCTATTATAATATTCGGATCGTAACTAGGTTGTTAAACTGGTGTATCGACTTGGCTTCCAAACCACTAACCGTCTTATTTCTCATTGACAGCTTCCGTATGGGTGGGGCAGAGCGCATTACCGTAGCGCTTTTGCCACATTTAGACCGTCAGCGGGTCAAACCCTTAGTTGCCACCATCACCACGCGCCGTGAAAGTCCGCTGGGCGGGCAGTTGGGGGATGTCCCTAAATTTGATATAGAAGCCAGCCGCTTGCTTGATCCTGCTGCCCTGCGTCGCTTGATTCGTTTGATTCAGACCCAACAGGTGGATTTGATTCACGCCCAATTACAGGATGCGACATTATTCGCGGTGGCTACACGCCCTTTTGTCCGTAAGCCGATTGTCATCACGCGCCACTTAATCGGTGATGATGCGTACAATTGGCGACGGCGCTGGCGCAGTCGTTTAGAAGGCGAGGCAGTCAAGCGTGGTGTGGATAAAATTATCAGTGTCTCGAATGCAGCCCGTGACCATTATGCTCAGTCTTTGGGGATACCCCTCAGCCGTTTCGAGACGATTTATAACGGCATAGATCTGGCTAGATTCGCTCCACAAGGAGATAAAAGAGACTTAAGGCAGCGTTTGGGCCTCCCTCAGGATCGCTTTATTATTCTGATGGTAGGGGTTATGCGCCCTGGTAAGGGACAGGAAGTAGCGATTGCTGCTGTTAAAGACCTCCCTGACGATGCCTTATTATTGCTGGTGGGAGATGGCAAAGCTCCCTATCCAGATCAACTCAAGGCCCAGGCACAGGGTTTAGAGCAGCGAGTACAGTTTTTAGGGCAGCGCCTGGATATTCCCGATTTGTTAAACGCAGCAGACCTATTTATTTTGCCCTCTGACAGCGAAGCCCTGCCAACGGTATTAATTGAGGCGGGCGCGGCAGGCTTGCCCGTTGTGGCAACCCACGTGGGGGGTGTGCCCGAAGTGATTCAGGATGGGGCAACGGGAATATTGATTCCGCCGCAGAATCCTGGCGCATTGTCCCAGGCGATCTATCAGTTACATCAATCTCCAGAACGGTGCCAACAGATGGGTAAAGCGGCATTTGAATATGTGAACAGCCTCTTCGGCCTGCCACAGCAAGCCGAAAACACGACCCGTCTTTATGAGCAGCTTACTGGGATTGTCAGCTAATATTTTGTGTAATTTTGGCAGCCCACTCCCTGAAGTTCTGACGCATAACACGGTTAATCTGCTTACCTAGAGCAAATTTCAGCGCGTCGGGCAGGGCTTCCAGGCTTTCTTTCCATTTTTGCAGCATAAAGCGCCCTTCATATAAAGCCAGCAGATCACTGGAAACACTCAATGGCCCATACCCTTCCAAAAATGCCTGCCGCAGGTGGGCTATCTGCGCTAAACCGGGTAAGCCCGTAACCAGACGTTCTTTACGGGTTTGTAGATCAGCAAGGAACTTGCCCAGGTCATAGGCTGGGCTTTCGATGAGTTCCAGTGCGGTATCAAACCCAATCAGCCGACCGTCACTCTGCCGTAATATATTCCGCATATGAAAATCTCCATGTACCCAGCAATAAGGTGTTTCGGTAATCTGGCTCAAGCGCTCAAGGGCTTTTTCCCAATAAGGTATAGCGGTTAGATGTACACCATGTCCTTCCAGGTGCTGCTGATGGGTCAACAGTGTTGCCAATGATTCCTGGGGATGGTGTTGGCGATGAGGGTCAAAAAGCTGCAACGGCAAACGGTGGAAATGAGCGAGCCATGCGCCTGCCTGATAAAAGGTCTGCAATGCGTTTGAATCCATACGCCACAAACGGTCGGGCTGGGGATAAAAATGATGGACTGGCACAGCATCTATATGTTCCATCACAATCGCATTGATTTCTTTGAGGTACAAAATGGGGTGGATGGTGTGAAAGTCAGTCATGCCTTCAAAATGCTGTTCCAACTTGACCATGGTTTCATACTCACGTTGACCCCGTTGCAGCAGCTCCTCCGCTTGCCAAGAGATTTCAGCCGTTGTCTGGTCGGGGAAGTGCACTATTTTGACAACGATACGGCCTGTCCCCAGGGTTACAAAGAAGAGGGTACTCCAGGGCAATTGTCGGATGATTGGGTTCGCCATAACCTGGCAGGGCCAACCTCGTGCTTGGTAAGCGCTTTGCAGATTGCCTAATACCAGATCAAGCGGGGGTGTAGGAAAAGACATGATTAGTTTTTCTTTCCTTAGAATGTAGAACTCAAAATAGTCATTTGGGCTCAGAATATTATCACAGAATCGATGAATTGCTTGCATCCTGCCCGGAGATAGGGCTTATGGAGCGACAACGTATATTTCTATCCTGTCCGAACTGTGTCAGTGGCTGAGGGGGCACATCAAATGGAACAGTATTCTTCCTCAAAATCGCTGCTGGAGGTAACGCACGGTAAATCTCTTTACCACCACCTGATCGGCGGTGGTAACTCCGCGTCATCGTGCGTAACAGGCACTCCCTACGGGCTGCCCGCCGGATTATTCAGATGCTCAAACAGGTCACAAAATTAGCCGAGACATCGTCCAGCCAACAAATGTGTGGCGCATAAAGGAAATCAGCCTGAGTCGACGCTAAGCCAGACACAATGAATATGTTCCCTCATCTTCTTGTATCGGCTCAGGGGTGAGTGAAGGCTGTATGCTGTCATTTTCACCAAACCTGCATCCTGATCTACGCCTTAGCCCTGGAGTTTCGTCTTTTCTACTACCATTTGACGAAACTCTAGGTTATATATGGTCACGGCAAATACATTAAGGAGCAACTCCGATGTCCAGAACCCATCTTCGGAAAATCTTGAGGGACGTACTTTCGCGCAAAGGCCGAACGGCACTGGTTGTCCTCAGCATCATGATCGGGGTGTTTGGTGTCACGACACTGGTGGGCATGGGGGATCTGTTGATTTCCCAGTTGAATGAAGACCTCGATAAAGACGAAATTGCCATGACCCATGCTTACGTTGTCTCAAGCGGCGGGCAGCTTTCATTAGATGAGAATCAAACCTTCATTGACCTTCTGAATGCGCTGCCCGGTGTGCAGCATGTTGAAGGGCAGGCAATTTACCCCATTGACTGGCATAAGGTCGGCGACGGCGATTTTGAGCCTGGGTCGGTCATCGCCTTCAGCCAGCCATTTGAGGAAGTACGGCTTGAGCCAGTTTCTCGTGTAGTGGAAGGGCGGTTTCCGGAAAACGGGCAGAACGAAATCGCGGTTGAGCAGCGTTTTGCCAACGAGCATGACATTACAGTCGGGGACAAAATCGCTTTTCGAGGGTCGGAAGATACCGAATGGGAAATCGTCGGCATCGTCTTTCAGCCCTATCAGACGATCACGCCGCATTCCACTGATGTGACAACCCCGGCAACACGTCCAGAAACCAATATCTACGCCAGTTACGAAGATGCCCAATCCATCGTTGGATTCCCTGGACTGAGTTCCTTCTCAGCACGCTACGCCGATGTTGAGTCGGCCCGTGCCGGACTGAACCAATTCATCGGGGCAATTGCTTCGCAAACTCCATATATTACTGTTTTCAGCTTCATCGATGACCCCGAACAAAACGCGCTTGTGGAAGGCACGTCCACTATCACCGGCATTCTGAATCTCCTGGGGATTCTGGCGATGATTGTCTCGGCGTTTCTGGTGGTCAACGTCATCAACACCATTGTAGTTGAGCAAAAGCGCCAGATCGGTGTGATGAAATCAATGGGAGCATCCCGGTTGGATAACTTCCTGATTTATGCCGGACTGGCGCTTGCCTATGGGGTGATCGGGACCATCTTCGGTGTGCTTATCGCGATTCCGGCGGCTTCTTACATGGCACAATCCATCGCTCCGCTGTCCGGCACCTACATTGAGGGATTCCACGTGTCGGCTGTGGGAGTGGTGACAGGCATCCTCCTGGGTCTGCTGATTCCAGTGCTGGCGTCGCTGATTCCGGTCTTTAACGGCACCCGTGTCTCTATTCTCGATGCCATGACCGACCTGGGGATTGCCTCTAACTGGGGCAGCACACGCCTGTCCCGCTTCATTGGGGCGCTGCCGCTGCCGGTCAACATCCGCCAGGCACTGAGCAATATCGTCCAGAAACGAGGCCGCCTCGCCCTTACCACGCTGACCCTGACACTGGCGGTGGGGGCGTTTATGGGGGTCACGGCACTTTTTGCCTCACTCGATGAAGCTATCGAAACCATCTTTGACACCTTCAATACCGAAATTCAGATGACCACCCAGGAAGCCGAAGACCCGCAGCAGGTGCAGGAAATTCTGATGCAAAACGTTGATGGCATCGCCAGTATTTCACCTGGTTACGGAGTGTCTGTTGGATTGGACGGCTATACTGCCCCTGAAAACTCCTTCAGCGCCGGCAATCAGGTACAGGCCTTTGGCATTGACCCCACCGCTGGTATGATCAACTTCCGTCTGACCAGCGGTACCGGTTGGCAGGATGATCCAACCCGAAAGGGCGTTATCCTGAACAAATCGGTGGCTGAAGCCACAGGTAAACAAGCGGGTGATACCGTCATCATCACCGTCGGAGGACAGTCATATGAGTATGAGGTGATTGGTGTGGATCGCTGGCCGTTTGATGCGATCTTTTTCGAATGGTCTGACCTGGCACGCATCGCTGGTTATACGGATGCGGAAGGCAATCCAACCCCCGGCACCTTTAACATTGATCTTGTCGGCGACCCTGATGCTGACGAAGTTGAAGATGTTATCGAGGCAATCAAAACGGCGGCGGCGGCCAATGGGATTCAGGCCGTCTATGCCAACCAGCCGCAGAACGAAGAAGACATCTCGCAGTTTATTGCCAGCTTTGGGATGGTGTTCAATTTAACCTCGGTGGTGATGGCACTGGTAGGTGCGATTGGTCTGCTGGCAACGCTGTCGATGGCAGTTTTAGAGCGTCAGAAGGAAATCGGGGTGATGCGTTCGCTGGGTGCAGGGTCATCAACCATTGTGATACAGTTTCTTGTGGAAGGCATTCTCGTGGCGGTTATTGCCTGGATCATCGGACTTCCGCTCAGCTACCTCGTTGGGACAGGGATTAACTCCGCGCTCGAACTCGAAGACTTTTTTACCTTTGAGTATCCGATCCTGGTTGCCGTCCAGGGTTTGATCGGCATCATCGTCCTTGCCGCAATTGCCAGCGCGTGGCCCTCCATTGCCGCTGCACGGGAAACAGTATCCAACATTCTACGTTATCAGTAGACATTACTTCAAAACTGCCCGTTACAGGAGGAACAAATTTACCCTCGTTCCTCCTGTTTTTTGATGTAGTACCGCGCCTCCCTGACCACAAATTCAACGGTCGCGGCGATGGTTGGGTCAGGGAGCGTATTCGAGGGTACTTCAATCGAATAGTTATGAACGATCTGATGAGCTTCCAGGGAAACAATCAGGTGCTGTATGATCCCTTTAGGTGGGAGATTAAGGATTAAAACCTGGTCTTGAAAAACAGGCGTTGGCAAACTGGCATCTCGTTTGAGCTTTAAGACCTGCTCATTCTCGGTAATTTGGGCCTGCTCAATTACCAACCGGGTCATCATCTGCATTTGCAGGGCGTCACGTTTCGGCGCGTCTAACCCGTCAGCAAACGCAACATGATAGGCCATTGCATCCAACACGATATACGGGGCGCGATTTCCGGTTGCCGCACACACCCAGGATTCCGCCGACCATGCCAGTCCGGTATCGATCAAAAAAGGGCGGGTATTTAAAGAACGGCGACTCTGTGCCAGCACCGCGAATAAGGATGGCAGATAGGCCAGGTCACCGCCAATATGGGCCGTCACAAGCAGATGAATCATGGTTGATCTGGTTTCAGGATTTCGTAGTCCAGAATGAGGCGCTGCCATTCCTCTGAAAGGAGCATTGAACGCTCCTGCTCATAATTATAAGCCACCATAGTCATCGTTGCCATGCTCACCAGCCGCTCGTTGGCAGCCATTGTCATCACATAAGCCAGGTCAAAGCTCTTACGCCCCAAACGCGAACAGCGCACATGAATGTTAACCACATCTTTCAGGTGCAGGGGCATAAGGTAGTCAATGGCTGTCTTAACAACGATCATCCCTACATCACGCGGCTGCAAACCAATGCCCAGCACATCCCGTGCATAACCGATGCGTGCCTGCTCCAGGTACGTAATGTAACGGGCCTCATTGACGTGCCCGACTGCGTCAAGATCGTCAAATCGGGGGGCAATCTGCGTGGAATAGCGAAAATTCGCCAACAGCATCTATTGACCCTTCCACTGTGCTGGGCGTTTATTCACAAAGGCATCCATGCCTTCGGTCTGGTCGTCGGTGCTGAACAGAAAGTGGAAGCTGCGCCGTTCGTATTCCAGCCCTTCATTCAGGGTCATCTCATAAGTTTTGTTCACGCAGTCCTTCGCAATGCGAATCGCAATCGGTGCGCGGCTGGCAATTTCTGCGGCCAATTTAAGCGCTTCATCAAGATACGTTTCTACACTGTAGACGTGATTTACCAACCCAAACTGGGCGGCCTCTGGTGCGGTCAGCCAGCGATTATTCAGGACCATTTCCATCGCAATCGCCTTGCCGACGATACGGGTTAAACGCTGCGTACCGCCCGCGCCGGGAATCACCCCCAGATTGATTTCTGGCTGCCCAAATTTCGCATTTTCCGCTGCGATGATCATGTCGCAAGCCATCGCTAATTCACAGCCGCCACCCAGACACACCCCCGCGACCGCCGCAAGAACAGGTTTGCGGATTTTTTTCAGCTCATCCCATACAGAAATCGGGTCGCCTACCAGCATCGAGACCGGAGTTGCCGTCGCCATTTCTTTAATGTCCGCTCCCGCCGCAAAGGCCTTTTCGCTGCCGGTAATCACGTGGCAGCCGATGTCCGGCTCAGCGTCATGTTCTTTGAGGGCGTTCATCAATTCGCGCATTAAGGTTGCATTAAGTGCGTTCATCGCCTGCGGTCTGTTCAAACGAATCAAACCGACCCGGCTGGCTAATTTTTCAACAAGGATCGTTTCGTACATGGTTTGCTCCTAAAGGATAATGGCACGTAACATCATAAAGAGGCCAAACATGACATGGGCTATTATTGCTGACTGGGTGGATTTGGTTGAAGCGCGTGCAATTCCCGCCGTTATGCCCAACACCAGGGGATAGATACCACCCCACCAAAGGTCACTGTCCAGCAGGATATGCAACACGACAAATGCCAGCGCAGACAGACCTATGGATAAAAACGGCTGAAACTGTTTCCGCAGCGCAGGGTAAAGAATACCCCGGAAAATGATCTCTTCTACAATTGGCCGTGCGGCCACAACCACCAGCACCCCCACCAGAAATTCACTGGAGCCCTCTTTTAATCCCAACAAAGGGCGTGGCAGGCTGTCAGAGGGCACCCCCACGATGAAACCAATCACATCCGTGACAATTACGATTGTAAAAGCGATGAGAGCGACAAATGCAAGTGGTGTATTCTCCGAAGGGGTCAGGTGCAGCACTTCGACCGGACGTAAGTTCTGATGTATTTGTTTGTTTTCCTGGGCTTTGTAAAAGGCAGTGGTGATATATTGATAGATCAGCACGCCCACGAGCAAACAGCCAATCAGATTGGCGCGGGCAAAAATATCGGGTTCAAAAGCCTCATCCATCGGCGCATCCGCCAGGCTGGCCGTGAACAGCAGCGCCGCCAACAGCACCACCAGATACATGACGACCATACCCATTCCAAAAGGCCAGTTCCAGGGAGGGAGAAGCGCTTCTGGCTGGCGCACCCGTTCCAGTAATAGCTGAACTGCACGTTTAATCATGGTGAGTGAAAAATCTGCTTTCGCTGCATGAATCCTAGAGAGTATAGCTAAAATTGTGCTTTCCTCAACAAGCATTGAGAAAAGTGGTACAAGGTATAGTTATGAATACAATAAGAGTAATGAGAAATGCCATAAGGATAAGAGAAGTGTTTGCTGAAGCAGTTCACGAAATCCCTATCCGACTGGATTTTGCCACGTTGATGATTGCCAAAGAAATCGCGTACCCAACGCTGGATGTCGAAAAAAACCTGGAAATCCTGGATGATTATTCCCATACAATTGACCAGCGTGTTCGAGACACTGATTCTACCCACGACAGGTTAAGACGCATCAGCGAATACTTGTTTGACGATCTGGGGTTTCATGGAAACAGCGATAACTATTACACCCCACAAAACAGCTTTTTAAACGAAGTTCTGGAACAGCGTACCGGGATTCCGATCACCCTTTCCATCGTCTTTATTTCGGTCGCAAAACGACTCAAACTGCCTGCCTATGGCATAGGGCTTCCCGGCCACTTTATTGTAGGGTGCGAAAGCAGCAGCGGCCCTGTTTACCTTGATCCATTTCATGATGGCCTGCTGTTGGAAAAAGAAGAATGTATACAGCTTGCCCGGAGTTATCTCTCAGAGGGAGCGGTTCTTTCGCCCAGCCTCCTGGCTCCCCTTCCACCACCAATCATCCTGATGCGTGTTCTTAATAACTTACGTCACATTTACATCGTTCAACAGGATTTACCGCATCTTCTGTCTGTGCTGCGGCTGCAACAAACACTGAATCCCCGTAATCCAGAACTGAACCGCGATATTGGCATTCTGTGTACCCATCTGGAAATCTGGGGCGAGGCAGTGCGTCAGCTTCGTTATTATACTTTTGTCCGCCCACAGAGCAAAGATGCCGAGAAAACACGGGCAATCCTGCATGAAGCCATTGGTCATCTGAGTAAGTTAAATTAGCCGTCTGCTTTAATAGCATTACCTTCACGCTGAATACGAGAAAGAGAGCTATGATGTGTAAGCCCCCCGAAAGTTGAGCCAAGCAAAAGTAGAGTTTTCCAGTAAAGTAAGGCTAGCAAGTAAGGAAAACTCCAGATGAAAAAGAGCAAGTTCAGCGAAACGCAAATCATCCAGATATTAA